>NZ_JMLE01000011.1 GCF_000685965.1 Arthrobacter sp. UNC362MFTsu5.1
GTCGCGGATCGCTCCGGAGCAACTTTCCAAACTTACCCGCTTGCTTCACCCGAGTCAAATCGGCCATCCCGACTCACTTTGCCTGTGGCATTCCGTGTAGTCTTTGCTGGCCAACTCCGGGGAGCAGCGCGGAAATAAACTCTACCACCACTTTTGCGAGGATACAAAGCGGCCCTAAATGAGGGCCGAAAAAGCCCCGGATCCCAAGGATCCGGGGCTTTTTCGAAACACCTGCCGCCGGCGCTAGCTGGCTGGCTTGAAGAAAGCGGCACCCAACGGAGGCAGCGTGACGGTCAACGTCGCCGGTTGGCCGTCCTGCCCCTCGGTCGTGGCGGCGAGCGCACCCTGGTTCAGGACACCGGACCCGCCGTAGCTGGAGTCGTCAGTGTTGAGGACCTCCTGCCAGGCGCCGGCCACAGGAACCCCGAGGGTGTATCCCTGGTGCGGGCCGCCGGAGAAGTTGATGGCGCATACCAGCGGGTTGCCGTCCTTATCCCACCGGATGAACGACAGGACGTTGCGGTCGGCGTCGCCGCCGTTGATCCACTGGAATCCGCCGGGTTCGTTGTCCCGCTCATAGAGTGCGGGGGTCGACGCGTAGAGCTCGTTCAGTTCCTTGGTGAGCAGCTGGACGCCGCGGTGCGCGGGGATTTCAGCCAGGTACCAGTCCAGGCCGTGCTGTTCGGACCATTCAGCTTCCTGGCCGAATTCGGTACCCATGAAGATCAGCTGCTTGCCGGGGTGGGCCCACTGGTACGCGAGGAATGCGCGGAGGTTGGCCAGCTGCTGCCAGCGGTCACCGGGCATCTTCCGGAGCATGGAGCCCTTGCCGTGCACAACTTCGTCGTGGCTGATGGGCAGGAGGAAGTTCTCCGTAAAGGCGTAGACCATCGAGAACGTGACGGTTCCGTGGTGCCACTTGCGGTTTACCGGGTCCTCGGAGGCGTACTTGAGCGAGTCATGCATCCAGCCCATGTTCCATTTCAGGCCGAAGCCCAAGCCGCCAACACTCGTCGGGGCTGTCACCCCGGGGAATGCCGTTGATTCCTCCGCGATCATCACCGCACCCGGGTGGGTCTTGTACACCGTGGCGTTGGCCTCCTGCAGGAAGGAGATCGCTTCAAGGTTCTCGCGGCCGCCATACCTGTTGGGCTGCCACTGCCCTTCTTCACGGGAGTAGTCGAGGTACAACATCGACGCCACAGCATCCACCCGGAGGCCGTCGATGTGGAATTCGTCGAGCCAGTAGAGGGCGTTGGAGACCAGGAAGTTGCGGACTTCCGTCCGGCCGAAGTCGAAGATCAGCGTGCCCCAGTCCGGGTGCTCGCCGAGGTTCGGGTCTGCGTGCTCGTACAGGGCCTCGCCGTCGAACTGGGCAAGGGCCCAGGCATCCTTGGGGAAGTGCGCCGGCACCCAGTCCAGCAGGACGCCGATGCCTGCCTGGTGCAGCGCATCCACGAGGAACCTGAATTCGTCCGGGTGGCCGAACCTTGACGTGGGCGCGAAGTAGGACGTGACCTGGTAGCCCCATGACCCGCCGAAGGGGTGTTCGGCCACTGGCATGAACTCCACGTGGGTGAAACCGAGCCACTTGACGTACTCCACCAGTTCCTTGGCCAGCTCGCGGTAGCCGAGTCCGAGGCGCCAGGAGCCAAGGTGGACCTCGTAGACGCTCATGGGCGAATTGTGCGGATCCCGCTCGGCGCGGGCTGTCATCCACTCCTCGTCTTTGAAGGCGTAGGCCGACTCAACCACCCGTGATGCGGTGAGCGGCGGTACTTCGGTTCCGAATGCCAGGGGATCGGCTTTCTCCACCCAGTGGCCAGCTTTGGTCTTGATTTCAAACTTGTAGCACGCCCCTGCTAAAACGCCCGGGATGAAGAGTTCCCAAACCCCCGACGAGCCCAGCGAACGCATTGAGTTCTCCCGGCCGTCCCACGCGTTGAAGTCGCCCTTGACCCTGACAGCCTGTGCATTGGGCGCCCACACCGCGAACGAGACGCCGTCCACGTCGCCAAGTGCAGACTTGTAATGCTGGACGTGCGCGCCCAGCACTTCCCACAGTTTCTCGTGGCGGCCTTCGCCGATCAGGTGCAGGTCCACCTCCCCGACTGTGGGCAGGTAGTGGTACGGATCGTCCGTCGCCTGCGGGGCCACTCCCTCGTAGGTGACTTCCAGACGATAGTCGGGAACATGGCCCGGCTGAAGGGGGTCGAGCACGACGGCCCACACACCGTTGGATTCGTGCGTCATGGGCACCGAGCCCGCGGCGGTCACAACCGACACAGCCGATGCAAGGTGCTTGACGGTGCGGACGGTGACATGGCCGTGGTCGTCAAGGTGTGCGCCCAGGACGGAGTGCGGGGCGTGATATTCGCCTGATGCCACCTTCGAAAGCGTCTCCGGGTCCACTTGAAGAGGCGCGGGCCGATCTGTACGTGCTGAGCCTGTCATTTTGTTACCTTCCGCTGCGGCTGCGGCTGAAGCGCCGGAGCCTGTACTGCTGAGGAGACGCCGTGAAGCATTTACCGGAATGTCCAGCCATCCGGGCCTGTTGCGCAACTCATAGACAACTTCATACAACGCCTTGTCCAGCCACAATGCCACAAACAAGGGCGAGCCGCGGTCAATGGTCCCGGGCGTAATTTCGCCGTACCCGGCCAGGAACGCTTCGGCGCAGTCGTCCACCCACGAGGCGGGGACGTGGACGCCTTCCCGCTCGCGTTCGGCGGCACCGGCGGCGTAGTCGAAGGACCGCAGCATGCCGACGACGTCGCGCAGCGGCACGTCCGGAAAGTTGCGTTCCGCGATGGGCCTCAGGGGTTCGCCCTCGAAGTCCAGGATGGCCCAGCGTTCGTGCTCCCCCGGGCGCCCCGGCACCTGCAGGATCTGTCCCAGGTGGAGGTCGCCGTGGATCCGCTGCAGTGCGCCGGCGTTGCTGCCTTCAAGCTGATCGAGCAGGCCGGCCAGGGCGTCGTCATACTGCCCGACGGCGGGGCCTGCTTCCGCCCAGGACTGCCGGACGCGCTGGGCTACTCCGGGGGCGATGTCCTTCCCCGGCGCGGATTCCGACGCAAGGCCGAGCGCCTCGGCCAGCCGCCGGTGCACTGTTGCAGTCGCCACGCCGAGGGCATGTGCTTCGGCGGAGAAGTCCGTGCCGGAACTTGCGGCGTCAACGGCCAGCCGCCAGGCGTCGCGGCCGCCGGCCAGGAACTCATGCGCGACGGCGAGTTCGCCTTGAACGGTCCGCGGCCTATCGTCGCCGCCGCCCAGCGGAGCTTGCCACTCCCCCGTGACCCAGCCGAGCGTGGCCGGAACCTCCGACGTCCTTGCCTGCGTCAGGGCAGCGCCGATTTCCACTTCCGGGTTACGTCCTTCGGACAGCACACGGAAGAACTTGACGATCGCCGCAGAGCCGCCGTCGTCCACTATCACCGAACTGTTTGACTGCTCACCGGAGAGGACCTTGACGGTCCCGGTGGCCGTCGGCAGCGGATAGTCGGAAGGCACCAGGTGGCCCACGGCGTTTCCTTCCGCCGAAGTGCCGCCGCTCCGCATCAATTCCAGCCAGGCCGACACGAATACGGGGTCATGGACGCCATCGTAGATCCACCGGCGCCCGCGGGCGTCGCCGCCCTCGCCGACCAGGGCCGCTTCCTTGCCCGGCAGTGGCTCAATCCGGTGGCTGAGCGGGACCTGCACGACGTCGGTGCGGCTGCCGCCGTCGGCCGTGGGATAGGTGACCGCCGCGAGGAACACCTCAATGCCCACCTCGCCGCTGCCATCGTCCAAGCGCACGCCGCCGACAGGAGACAGCGTGAAGTCGCCTGTCTTGACAGGGAACCAGCGCTGGCGCGGGAGCCAGGCCCGGAGCAGTTCAGAGAGGGAGGGGTTGAGCGTGGATTGGGTCATTTCAGCCTTCGATGGACAGGACCGGTAGGGCCTGGGTAAACGGCGACGCCGGGTTGGAGGCGGCCGAGCGAATCCGCAGCCAGAAGAAATCGTGGCTTCCCAGCGTCAGCGTGAGCCGGCCGTCGTCGCCGATGGCCGGGAACGGCTGGCCACCGAAAACGTCGCGGAGGCCGCGGCCGGCATACTGCGGAATCCGCAATGTGGTGGCCACGGGGTGCTGCGACAGGTTGAAGGCGCACAGTATCGACTCGGCGTCCTCGCCCGCCGCGTTGTCAGGGGCCAGTTCCCGCAGGTAGGCCAGGACGACGTCGTGATCTGCTTCGACATGCTTGAAGGCACCCAGCCCGAACGCGGGATGGTTCTTCCGGACGCTAAGGATCTGCCGGGTCCATCTCAGCAGCGACCCGGAATGCGCGGCCTCCGCTTCCACATTGGCCATGCCGTAGTTGTACACGAGCGACTGGATGACCGGCAGGTACAGCTTGCCCGGATCAGCGTGCGAGAAGCCCGCGTTGCGGTCCGGGTTCCACTGCATGGGTGTGCGGACGGCGTCGCGGTCTTCGAGCCAGATGTTGTCGCCCATGCCGATTTCATCCCCGTAGTACAGGAAGGGGCTGCCCGGAAGCGAAAGCAGCAGAGCGTTGATCAGCTCGATCTCGGACCGGGAGTTGTCCAGCAGCGGTGCCAGCCGGCGGCGGATACCGATGTTGGCGCGCATGCGGGGGTCCGGCGCATACCAGCCCAGCATGGCCGCGCGTTCGTCGGCGGTGACCATTTCCAGGGTGAGCTCGTCGTGGTTCCGCAGGAACGTGCCCCACTGGGCGCCCTCCGGAATGTCCGGCGTTTCCTTCATCGTCTCGATGATGGGTGCCGCTTTCTGGTCCCGCAGCGCGTAGTAGAGCCGCGGCATGATGGGGAAGTGGAAGGCCATGTGGCATTCGGGTTCCTCTTCGGTCCCGAAGTACTCCACCACCTCGACCGGCGGCTGGTTGGCCTCGGCGATGATGACCCTGCCGGGGTAGTTCTCGTCCACCATTTTCCGCAGTGCCCGCAGGAAATCGTGAGTGGCGGGCAGGTTTTCGCAGTTGGTCCCCTCTTCCTCGAAGAGGTACGGGATAGCGTCCGCGCGGAAGCCGTCAATGCCCTGGTCCAGCCAGAACCGGACGACGTCGAAAAGGGCGTCGATGACCTTGGGGTTCTCAAAGTTCAGGTCAGGCTGGTGGCTGAAGAACCGGTGCCAGAAGAACTGCCGCCGGATGGGATCGAAGGTCCAGTTGGATTCCTCCGTGTCCACGAAGATGATGCGGGCATCCTGGTACTTCTCGTCCGTGTCGCTCCAGACATAGAAGTCACCGAAGGGCCCGTCGGGGTCCTTGCGGGACTCCTGGAACCACGGGTGCTGGTCCGACGTGTGGTTCAGCGGCAGGTCGATGATCACACGGACGCCGCGGGCGTGGGCTTCGGCAACCAGCCGCTTGAAGTCGCTGATGGTGCCGAATTCGTCCAGGACCGAGTTGTAGTCCGAGATGTCATAGCCGCCGTCGCGGAGCGGAGACTGGAAGAACGGCGGCAGCCACAGGCAGTCGACGCCGAGCCACTGGAGGTAGTCCAGTTTCTCGATGAGCCCGTGGAAGTCGCCGGAACCGTCACCGTTTCCGTCAGCAAAGCCGCGGACCAGGACTTCGTAGAACACTGCTTTGCGGTACCACAGGGGATCGTGTTGCAGACCGGGGGCGTTGAGTTCGAATGTGCCCTTGGGGGTGAAATGCTGGCTCGGGTTCTGCGGACTGAAACTCACGTATGCTACCTCCGGATGTTCAGGATGTGTGCCGGCTCCACGTGGGCATCAAGCCGCACGTAGTTGTATTCGCCCCATTCCCAGCTCTCGCCGGTCAGCAAATCATCCACCCTGAAGCCGCCGTTGTGCGTCAGGTCCGCCGGGTCGAGTTCGAGTGCCGCCAGATCCAGGGAGACGGTGCTCTCGCGGGTGCTGTGCGGATCCACGTTCACCACGATGATCAGGGTGTCCTTGGTGCCGTCCGGCAGCGTCTTGTGCTTTGAGTAGACAATCGTGGCGTCGTCGGTGCTGTGGTGCAGCGTCAGGTTCTGCAAGTCCCCCAGCGCCGGGTGGGTGTGGCGGATTTCATTGAGCCTCGTCAGGTACGGGGCGAGGGTCCGGCCGGATTCGGCAGCGGCGTCCCAGTCCCGTGCCTTGTATTCGAATTTTTCGTTGTCGATGTATTCCTCGGCGCCGGGCCGGGCCACATGTTCGTAGAGTTCGTAGCCGGCATAGACGCCCCACAGCGGGCTGGCTGTCGCTGCGAGCGCGGCACGGATCTTGAAGGCGGCCGGACCGCCGAACTGAAGGTACTCGGTAAGGATGTCCGGGGTGTTCACGAAGAAGTTCGGACGGAAATAGGCCGGGGACTTCTGGCTGACCTCGGTGAAGTACTCCTCCAGTTCCTTCTTGGTGTTCCGCCAGGTGAAGTACGTGTAGGACTGCTGGAAACCGGCACGTCCCAGGGCGTGCATCATGGCCGGGCGGGTGAAAGCCTCGGCGAGGAAAACGACGTCGGGGTGCTTCTTGTTGACCTTGGCGATCAGCCACTCCCAGAACCACACCGGCTTGGTGTGCGGGTTGTCCACGCGGAAGATCTTGACGCCATGGCTGACCCAGAGCAGCACGATCCGGAGGATTTCCTTGGACAGGCCTTCGGGATCGTTGTCGAAGTTCAGCGGGAAGATGTCCTGGTATTTCTTCGGCGGGTTCTCCGCGTAGGCAATGCTGCCGTCCACGCGTGTCGTGAACCATTCCGGGTTCGACGTCACCCAGGGGTGGTCCGGAGCCGCCTGAAGCGCCAGGTCCAGGGCAACCTCAAGGCCGAGCTCCCGGGCCCGGGCCACGAACGCGTCGAAGTCCTCGAACGTGCCGAGGTCCGGATGGATGGCGTCATGTCCGCCCTCCTTGGCACCGATGGCCCAGGGGGAGCCGGGATCGTGCGGTCCGGCAATAAGCGTGTTGTTGGGCCCCTTGCGGTGCTGGATGCCGATCGGGTGGATGGGCGGCATGTAGATGACGTCGAAGCCCATTTCAGCGACGGCGTCGAGCCGCTTGGCTGCCGTCTGGAAGGTGCCGGACTGCCACTCGCCGGTTGCGTGGTTGCGGACGGCTCCCTCCGAACGGGGGAAGAATTCGTACCAGGCCCCGCGGCCGGCCAGATCGCGTTCCACCAAGAGGGGGAAACGCTCCGAAACCGTGACGAGTTCACGGATGGGCTGGCGGGCGACGACGTCCGTCACCTCTGTTCCGAACCCGGCGGCGAGCCGCTCCTCAGGGGACAGCGAGGTGTCGGACAGGACGACGACGGCGGTCCGGAGCGTCCGCCTGTCGGCGGAGGGGCGGGCCGGGTCTTCCGCGGCCTGGGACAGCAGTGCCGCGCCTTCGGCCAGCATCAGTTCGACGTCGATGCCCGCCTCGACCTTGACCTCGGCGTTGTGGTGCCAGGTCCCGTACCGGTCATGCCAGGCTTCAATGGCAAACGACCAGTTGCCCGTGGCGGCAGGCGTAATGATGCCCTCCCAGCGGTCCGTGCCCTTTCCGCGGTCACCGCGCGGCGGGGCCAGCCTGACACGCTGGCGTTCCTTGCCCTTCGGATCGAACAGCACCGCGCTGACGCCGAGCTGGTCGTGTCCTTCGCGGAATACGGTCGCTCCTACGACGAGCCCTTCACCCGGCAGCGCCTTCGCCGGAAACGTCCCTCCGTCCACGACGGGCTGCACGGCAGTGATCGGGAACCGGCCAAAACGCAGGCCTTCCGTGATCAGGGCCTTAGGCTTTTTGCTGGATCCGGCACTGGTTCGCGTATTAGTCGTCACAAACTCGACGTTATCGAGAAATCCCCCGTTTTGCTAAGGGAACTTCCGTTTTTCTCCGAGCAATCCGTCATTTACCTAAAAGAAACCAAAACCTGTTCCTGCGGCCCATCTTGTCCGTTAGTGTGACGCAGGTGAAGGCTATCCGCAGATTTACTGTCCGAACCGTACTTCCGGAATCTATCCGGCCGCTGGCCCGATTGGCCACTAACCTGCGGTGGTCGTGGCACCGCCCCACCAGGGAGCTTTTTGAGGGACTGAACCCCGCAATTTGGGACGAGAGCGCCCATGATCCCGTAAGTTTCCTCGGCTTGGTGAGCCGCGAGGAGCTGCAGCGGCTGGCCGCGGACCAGGACGTCGTCCGGCGCGTGCACGCTGCCGCTGAAGACCTGGACCGTTACCTGGACCAGCCCCGCTGGTACCAGGGCCTGGGTGATGATGCCCCGTCCTGTATCGCCTACTTCTCACCGGAATTCGGAATCACCGAAGTTTTGCCGCAATATTCCGGTGGCCTGGGAATTCTGGCGGGCGACCACCTTAAGGCTGCATCGGACCTCGGCGTGCCGCTCATCGGCGTCGGCCTGCTTTACCAGGCAGGCTATTTCAAGCAGTCCCTGTCCAGGGACGCGTGGCAGCAGGAAACGTACCCGGTCCTCGACCCGGACGGCCTCCCGCTGACACTCCTCCGGGAGGACGCCCCCGACGGCAACGGCAAACCCATCCAGATCTCGCTGCCGCTCCCCCACGGCCGCCGGCTGCTGGCACACATCTGGCGTGCCGACGTCGGGCGTGTCCCGCTGTTGCTGCTCGATTCAAACGTGCCGGGCAACGACGACGCCGCCCGCAGCATCACCGACCGGCTCTATGGCGGCGGCGGTGACCACCGCCTCCAGCAGGAACTGCTGCTGGGCATGGGCGGAGTGAAGGCGCTGCGCGTTTACCAGCACCTGACGGGGTGCGCGGCACCGGAGGTGTTCCACACCAACGAGGGCCACGCCGGTTTCCTCGGCGTTGAGCGCATCCAGGAACTAATGTCGTCGGACAGCCCGCTGACCTGGGAGGAAGCCCTCGCGGCGGGCCGTGCCTCCACGGTCTTCACGACGCACACTCCGGTCCCGGCAGGCATCGACCGGTTCGAGGTGTCCCAGATCCAGCACTTCTTCGAGGCCGGACTCGCTCCCGACGTTCCGGTGTCCCGGATCCTGGACCTGGGCCGCGAGAACTTTGCAGACGGCAATCCCGCAGTGTTCAACATGGCCGTGATGGGGTTGCGGCTGGCACAGCGGGCCAACGGTGTGGCGAAGCTCCACGGCGTGGTGTCCCGCGGGATGTTCTCGGCCCTCTGGCCGGGATTCGACCACTCGGAAGTTCCCATCACCTCCGTGACCAACGGAGTGCACGTCCCCACCTGGGTGGACAGCCGTGTCTCCAAGCTGGCCCGTGACCAGTTCGGTGCCGAGGCGGAAGCCACGGGCCGCTGGGACCTCGCCTACAACGTCAGCGACGAGGACGTCTGGGCGCTCCGCCGGGAAATGCGGGTCTCGCTCGTGGAGGACGTCCGCAAGCGCCTTCGCGCGGCGTGGAAGAAGCGCGGGGCGGCAGACGCCGAGCTCGGTTGGACCGACTCCGTGCTGGACCCGGACGTCCTCACCATCGGCTTCGCCCGGCGTGTGCCCACGTACAAGCGGCTTACCTTGATGCTCCGGGAACCCGCCCGGCTCAAGGCCCTGCTGCTGCACGAGACACACCCGATCCAGCTCGTGATTGCCGGCAAGTCCCACCCCGCGGACGATGCCGGCAAGAAGATGATCCAGGACCTGGTCCGGTTCACCGACGATCCCGAGGTGCGCCACCGGATCGCGTTCCTGCCCAACTACGACATCGCCATGGCGCGCACGCTCTTCCCCGGCTGCGACGTGTGGCTGAACAATCCGCTGCGCCCGCTGGAAGCCTGCGGCACCTCCGGCATGAAGGCTGCCATCAACGGTTCGCTGAACCTTTCGGTGCTGGACGGCTGGTGGGATGAGATGTACGACGGCGAAAACGGCTGGGCCATCCCCACGGCCAACAACAACGCGTCGCCCGAGGAACGGGATGACATCGAAGCGGCGGCCCTGTACGAGCTGCTCGAAACGCAGGTGGCTCCGCGGTTTTACGGACTCACCGTGTCCGACGGTGCCGGAGCGGCAGGGCCTTCGGAACCCGGACCGCAGAAGGTGCCGACGCACTGGGTATCGATGATCAAGCACACCATGGCGCACCTGGGCCCGGCGGTCTCCGCCGAGCGGATGCTCCACGACTACGTGAACATCCTGTACCGTCCCGCGGCGATCGCCGGGCGCCGGGCCGTCGCGGACAATTTCGCCCAGTCGAAGTCCCTGGCGGCCTGGACGTCACAGATCCGTGCCGCGTGGCCCCAGATCCAGGTGGAGCACGTCGACTCGGTTGGCGTGTCCGAGGACCCGCAGATCGGCGACACCCTGCAGGTGAACGCCTACATCGCGCTTCACAACCTTGATCCGGACGACGTCGCCGTGGAGGTTGCATTCGGCCGCGCCGAGGAAAGCGACGAACTGGCCGACGTCACGGTGGCGGACCTGGTGCCCAAGGAGGACCTCGGCAAGGGGCGCTTCCTCTTCAGCGGTTCGCTGCTGATCGACCGGTCAGGGTCCTTCGGCTACACGGTGCGCGTCCTGCCCAAGCATCCGGCCCTCGCGTCGCGGGCGGAACTTGGACTCATCGTCAACGCCTGATCCGCCGTCGACCGTAACGCTCCCTCACTCAGTTCACAGTGAGGGAGCGTTACGTCTTTAAAAGCGAAAGGTGAGAGAGGGTCCGGTTTTTCGCGACGGGAAGTGAGAGAGGGTCCGGTTATCCGGTTAGAGGCAGACGGTGATCACGGACAGGCTCTTGCCCGCATAGCTCTCCGCGTCCTGCAGGATTTCGCAGATGATGCCGAACGACCGGTCCGAGCGGAAGACGGCGGGCACCTGCCAGATGAACGTCAGCGGCTCCTTGCCATCGTCCGTGACCGTGTCCGCGAAGTCGTGCAGCGAATCGTTGAGTGCATCAAGGTTGACTCCGTAGTGTTCCGGGAAATCCAGGATTTCCCCGAACGTCTGCAGCACTGCTTTCTTGGTATCGGCGGCGGGGATCACCAGGACCCGGCGGCCGGCGTCGGACGCCTGGTCGCGGAGCTCATCAATGGTCCAGGTATCAGCGGAGTAAATCTTCATTCGTGCCTCTATTTGCCTTCCAGAATATGAAAAAAAGATTCGTAGTGGTCCGGCGTGTAGTACTTATCGCCGCTTTCACCCACCACGATCCGGCGGGCGCCCCGGTCCGATTCGCCGGGGGTCCTGACCGTGAATTCTTTGTAGTAGCCGCCCGGTTTCCGGGGCAGCAGTCGCTCAAAGTTGCTGAAGACCGCGCCGTCACGCGAATACGGGTACGGCCCGCCGCGGGCAATCAGGGCCAGCGTCTCCCGCGCCTCCGGCGGCAGGCTGGACGCCGGCACGGCTTCCAGGCCGGAACCGTCGACGGCGGGCGCGGACGCCGCCGTCGAACGCCCGGGCGCGGAGGCCGCCGTCGAGCCCGCGGGAACGGGCGGGCTGACCAGGCCCTCCTGCGTGCTGGACAGCACCATGCCCAGGCCGACCACCAGCACCAGGACCGCGGCCAGCGCCAGGAGCCTCCCGATCCCCCTCATGACGTCCCCATCTGCTGAACCCTACGTGCGGTAGATACTGATGGTGTTGGACTGCGCCACGTCGCGTTCGCCGGCGGCTACCCTGACCCCTTGACGGCGGTCATGGAGTTCGGAGGTGGTCAATCGAAGTTCGAACAATCGCTTGCCCGTGCCGTCGTCGTTACTGACGTCGGGCAGGGTGATTTTAATGTCGTGGGCGCTGCCGTTCACCACCACGAGTCCGTCCACCTGGCCGTCGTCCGAGCCCAGCAGCAGCTGGACCACGCGGTGTTGCGGATCGTTCCACTGGTCCATGGACATGGGCTTGCCGTGCTCGTCGAACCAGTGCAGGTAGGCCTGCTTGTCCCGGGAAGGATAGTGGTGCGGCTGGCCCGCCAGGAACTCCTTCCGGAGCCGGATGACCCGCTTGGTGCTCCGGAGCATGGCGTGGGATTCCGGTGTGCTGGTCCAGTCCAGCCAGGTGATGGGGTTGTCCTGGCAATAAGCGTTGTTGTTGCCCTGCTGTGTCCGGCCGATCTCGTCGCCGGCTGTGATCATGGGGATGCCCATGGAGACCATCAGGGTGGCCATCAGGTTGCGGCTGGTCTGCGCCCGGAGCGCCAGGATTTCCTCGTCTTCAGTCGGTCCCTCGAAGCCGTGGTTGTAGCTGCGGTTATCGCCGTGGCCGTCCCGGTTCTGCTCGCCGTTGGCTTCGTTGTGTTTGCGGTCGTAGGACACGAGGTCAGCCAGGGTGAAACCGTCGTGCGACGTGAAGAAGTTGAGCGATGCCATGCGGGAGCGTCCCGATTCCGCAAAAAGGCCGGCTGAGCCGGAAATGGAATCGGCGAGGCGGGCGACGGAGCCGCCCTGGCCACCTGCGTCGATCGCGGCCCGGTCCCCTACCCAGAACGAGCGCAGCGCGTCGCGGTAGTGGTCGTTCCAGTCCACCCAGCCGGGCGGGAAGCGTCCGGTCTGCCAGCCGCCGTAACCCACATCCCACGGCTCGGCAATCAGTTTGACGGAGGACAGGAGCGGATCCGCGGCAATGGCCACGAGGAAGGGGTGGTGCGGGTCGAAGTCGTTCGCGGCGTTGCGGCAGAGTGTCACCGCAAGGTCGAACCGGAAACCGTCGATGTGGAACTCCTCCACCCAGTACCTCAGCGAGTCGAGGACCAGCTGGACAACGCGGGGGTGGCCGAAGTTCAGGCTGTTGCCGCATCCGGTGGTGTCGATGTACCGGCCGTGGCCGTCGTTCCGGTAGTACTGCTTCTCCCCCAGCCCGCGGAAGCTGAGCGTCTGGCCGTCAGGACCGCCTTCGGCGGTGTGGTTGTACACAACGTCCAGGATGACTTCCAGCCCCGCTGCGTGCAGGAGTTTGACCATGCCTTTGAATTCATCCTGCACTGCCTGCGGGCCGGCCGCCTGGGCGGCCTGGGTGGCGTAGTCAGGATGCGGGGCGAAGAAGGCCGCGGTGTTGTAGCCCCAGTAATTGGTCATGCCCAGGTTCTGGAGATGGGGTTCGTCCAAGTGGAAATGGACAGGCAACAGCTGGACCGAGGTGATGCCCAGTCCCGTGAGGTGCTCAATCATTGCCGGGTGCGCCATCCCGGCGTACGTGCCGCGGAGGTCCTCGGGAATGTCCGGGTGCAGCATGCTTTGGCCGCGGACGTGGGCTTCATAAATGATGGTGTTCCGCCACGAGACGTGCGGGCTGCGGTCCCCGCCCCAGTCGAATCCGCTGGACATGCGCACATTGCTGAGGAACCCGTCGCTCTGATCAACTGCCCGGCCGTAGGGATCCAGCAGCAGCGGCTGCTCGCCGTCGTCGTCAAAAGCCACGGTTGGCACTGACACCGGCAGGGCATCGTCCTCGGACGAGGAGCGGAAGCCGTAACGCGAACCCACCGGGAAGCCGTCCACAATGCCATGGTGGACGTCGTTGGTGATGTTCGGGAGGGTCTTCAGTTGCCACGTTCCGCCCGGCGCGCAGTAGGCGATTTCCAGCGTGGCCACCCCGGGCGCGTAGACCGCGACGTTGGCGCAGGCACTCTGAGGATCGTCCGTTGCCGGGGAGCCCGTGCGCGGAACGCTGATGCCCAGTGGAAACGGCCTGGAGGCGTCCACGGTTGAGGCTGTGTCTAGGAGTGGCATAACCATTGCTTAAATATTAGCTGTGCCACACAAATGTCCGATATTCTCCGCAATGTGTCGGTAAAAGGGCTGGCCTTGTTCAGCGTCCCGTCCCGGGTTGCATACTGAAGTGAGACGCCACGTTGGAGGTAATTGTGCGAGTTGCACTTGCTCAGGTAGTTACAGGCCGCGATATTTCCGCGAATCTGGACATTTTGGAAAATTTCGCCCGCAAGGCGAAAAAAGGCGGCGCTGAATTGGTGGTCTTCCCCGAAGCCACCATGCGCGCATTCGGTAATTCGCTCGTGGATATTGCCGAGCCGCTGGACGGCCCCTGGGCGACCCGGGTGCGCGGCATTGCCGCCGAAATCGGCATCGTGATCGTGGCGGGCATGTTCACCCCGGGGCAGTCAGGTGACGGCTCCGGCGACAGCACGAGGAAAGTGCGCAACACCCTGCTGGCCACCGGTCCGGGCGTGGAGGCCAGCTACGACAAGATCCACCTGTTCGATGCCTTTGGATTCGCCGAATCAGACACCGTGGAGGCCGGTACGCGGGCCGTGACGTTCGAGCTCGGCGGCATCAGTTTCGGCCTGGCCACCTGTTACGACATCCGGTTCCCGGCCTTGTTCACCGCCAATGCCGACCGCGGCGCCGAAGCGAATATCGTGTGCGCTTCCTGGGGATCCGGGCCCGGGAAAGTCGACCAGTGGCGCCTCCTGGCACGCGCCCGCGCCGTGGACACCACCACGTATGTGCTGGCCTGCGGCCAGGGCGATCCTGCCACCGAAGGCATCGAAACCAAAGGCTCCGCGCCCACCGGTGTGGGGCACTCCGCTGTCGTGTCCCCGCTCGGTGAGGTCCTGGCAGAGCTCGACGGCGGGACCGGGCTGCTGTTCGCTGACCTGGACCCCGCCGTCGTCAAGGAAGCCCGGGCAAAGCTGCCGGTCCTGGCCAACCGCCACACGTTCTAAAAACCAGCAACGCTCTCTCACCTTTCGCCACAAAAACAGCAACGCTCTATCACCAGGTGATAGAGCGTTGCTGTTTGACCCGCAGGAAATGAGAGAGCGTTCCGGGGGGGCGACAGAGCGTTGGGCGGCCGTGCCGCCCTCCGAAAGCCTACTTAGCTGAGCGCTGCCTGGAGACTTCGTACAGGGAAATGCCGACGGCCATGGAGGCGTTGAGCGATTCCATGGCGGAGTCGATCGGGATGGAGACGATCTGGTCGCAGTTTTCGCGGACCAGGCGGCTCAGGCCCTTGCCCTCGGAACCAACCACGATGCACACGGGTTCCTTGGCCAGGCTGAGGTCCGGCAGCGACACGTCGCCGTCGCCGTCCAGGCCGAGCACGTAAATGCCCATGTTCTTGAACGCCTTGAGGGTGTTGTTCAGGTTGGCGGCACGTGCCACCGGAACCCGGACTGCTGCGCCGGCGCTGGTCTTCCAGGCTGAGGCAGTGACGCCGACTGAGCGTCGTTCCGGAACGATGACGCCGTGACCGCTGAAAGCCGATACGGACCGGATGATCGCGCCGAGGTTGCGCGGGTCCGTGATGCCGTCCAGGGCGACGAAGAGCGGCGCGTTGGACACGTGGCCCTTCTTCCAGGCCTCCACGGTTTCCTCGGCGAGCTCGTACGCGTCCTGGTACTCGTACGGTGGAATCTGCAGCACAAGGCCCTGGTGGATGGCGTCGTCCGTCATCCGGTCCAGCTCGGGCTTGCCCGTTTCCATCAGCGGAATGCCGCGTTCGGCCGCAAGCTTCAGGGACTCCTTGACGCGGTCGTCCATTTCGATGCGGATGGCAACGTGGAGGGCCTTGGCCGGGATTCCGGCGCGCAGCGCTTCAACAACGGAGTTTCGTCCCGTGACGACTTCCTCCGTGGCACGGCCCTTCGGGCCTGAGCGGGCGCCGGCGCCGCGGGGTGCGCCCGGACGCTTGGCGGCGGACCGCTCGGCGAGCTGCTTGTTCTTGTGGGCCTTGTGGTACGGGCGGTCCTCCGCCTTGGGAGTGGGGCCCTTGCCCTCGAGGGCCTTGCGGCCGTGGCCACCCGTTCCGATGGTGGGGCCCTTCTTCGCTTTGACCGACCGGCGACCGTTGTTGGCCATGAGTTTCACCCTTGCTTTGTTGAGTAAGTCTGACCTCCAGTCTACTTACTCAGGTTAAATCGCCCGCCCGGGGCCCGCCCGACGCTCTGTTGTCACCCTGCGGGGCATCCTGCCTGCCGCGGCTCAGCCGCGTTTGAGGCTCCAGCTGGCACCGTCCGGGCCGTCCTCCACCAAGACGCCCGCCGCCGCGAGGGTGTCCCGGATGGCGTCGGACGCCGCCCAGTCCTTGGTGGCCCGCGCCTGTGCCCGGGCGCCAAGCTGGGCTTCGATGAGGACGCCCAGGGCTGTGTCCGCCTGGTCGTCCCGGGCGGGCGCCGCGACGTCGTTGAGGCCCAGGACGCGCAGCATGTCGGTGACGGAATGCAGGGCAGCGCTGGCCGCCGCGTTGTCGCCGGCGGTGAGGGCGGTGTTCCCGGCACGCACGGTGTCGTGCAGGGCAGCCAGCGCCTGCGGAACGTTCAGGTCGTCGTCCATGGCCGCGGCGAAGGCGTCCGGCACTTGGCCGTGGCTGCCGAACAGGAGGCCGGCCGCGCCGGAACCAACGCTGTCGGACAAGGTACGCACTGCGCGGGCGATGAACCCGTCAATCCGCTCCATGGCGGCCGCCGCTTCCTGCAGCGACGTGGGCTGGTAGTCCAGGACCGAGCGATACTGCGCCTGGCCGAGGTAGTACCGGACCACGCGCGGCGAGGCGAGCTCCAGCATTTCCGCGGGGCTGACGGTGTTGCCGATGGACTTGGACATCTTCTCGCCCTGGTAGGTCACCATGCCGTTGTGCATCCAGAAGTTGGCGAAGGCGTGGCCGGCCGCCTGGGACTGGGCCATCTCGTTCTCATGGTGCGGGAAGCGGAGGTCCAGGCCGCCGCCGTGGATGTCGAACTCGGTGCCAAGGTATTTGGTGACCATGGCCGAGCACTCCAGGTGCCAGCCCGGACGCCCGGTGCCCCAGGGCGAAACCCAGCTCGCCGTCGTCGGCTCGCCTTCCTTATGCCCCTTCCACAGCGCAAAGTCCCGCGGGTCCTTCTTGCCCCGGGGGTCGGCGTCGGGAGCTCCCTGCATGTCATCGATTTTTTGGCGCGTGAGCGACCCGTAGCGGTTCCAGGAGCGGACGTCGAAATAGACGTCGCCGGAATCGTCGAGGGCAGGGTAGGCGTGGCCGCGGTCGATGAGTTGCTGGATCAGTGCATGCATCTCCGGAATGTGACCTGTGGCGCGCGGCTCGTAGGTGGGTCGGGACACGCCCAGGGTGTCGTAGGCCTTGAGGAACGCCTGCTCGTAGCGGTAGGCCAGTGCCCACCACTCCTCTTCGCGGATGTCGTCCGGGCCTTCCTCGAAGTCCTGTTCAAAGGAGAGGGCGGACTTGGCGAGGATCTTGTCGTCGATGTCGGTGACGTTGCGGACCACCGTCACGCGGAAACCGCGGTATTCCAGCCAGCGGGTGAGCTGGTCAAAGGCAATGGCGGACCGGATGTGCCCCACGTGCGGCAGGCCCTGCACCGTCGCACCGCAGTAGTACAGGCTCACCTTGCCCGGGATCAGGGGGACGAAGTCGCGGACTTCGGCGGATGCTGTGTCGTAAAAGCGCAGGGTCACCGCTCCAGATTAGCCGATGGCCTTCGCGCCGGGGCCCACCGCGGGCTATTTGCAGACTTCGCCGATCTTGTTGTTCTGCTCGCTCAGCTGCGCAGTCTGTTCGGCGCTCTTGGTACCCAGCGAAGTGCTTGCGACCTTCTTCATGATGTCGGCCATTTTCTGGATGGGCTCGGCAACCTCGGGGGCGACCTTGTCCGCCACTTCCTGGTAATGCTTGGCGATCTGGTCAGCCTGCTGCTGCTGGTTTCCGGTTGGCACGAACGTGTCCCCGTTGAGGAATTTACAGCTTTCCTCGACGCTCATCTTCGGCGTGCCGCAGCCGCTCAGCAGCAACCCTGCAACGAGTACGACGGCGGCAATCGGCTTCTTCACGAGGGTTCTCCTGGGTGTTCGGCTGAGGAATGGATCCCTTAAGCCTAGGCGAAACGCGCGCTCCGCCTCAGCCCGCCCGGTACACCAGTGCTGTGGCGAGGGCCGAGATGCCTTCGCCGCGGCCGGTGAAGCCGAGGCCGTCGCTGGTGGTGGCGCTGACGCTGACGGGCGCACCCGCCGCCGCGGTGAGGACCGCCTGGGACTCCTCCCGGCGGGGACCGAATTTTGGCCTGTTGCCTACGAACTGCACGGCGATGTTGCCGATCTCGAAGCCTTCCGTCCGGACAATGCGGGCAGCCTCGGCCAGGAGGGTCACTCCGGAGGCACCCGCGAATTCGGGCCGGTCCGTGCCGAAGTGCGTGCCGAGATCCCCGATCCCGGCGGCCGAAAAGAGTGCGTCAGCTGCCGCGTGGGCTACCGGATCGCCGTCGGAGTGTCCGGCCAGGCCCTGCTGGCCCTCCCACAGCAGTCCGCCGAGCCACAACTGCCGCGGGTTGTCTTCGGAAGCGAAGGCGTGGACATCGATGCCGATTCCGGTCCTGGGAATGATGGGAGCCGCCATGGTCAGCCTTCCACCCAGCGTGCGCCCAGGGGACCTTCCAGGAGGCCCTCCGCAATGATGAGGTCCAAGGGAGTGGTGATCTTCAGTGACTGGCTGGCGCCGCGGACGGCATGGACCGGAACGCCCAGGCGTTCCACCAGCATGGCGTCATCGGTGATGGCGGCGGCCTGGGCTTCGTCGAACCCTGCCACCTCCCGGTGCGCCTTCAGCAGCGTGGCAAGGTCGAATCCCTGCGGCGTCTGCACGGCCCGGAGCTTCTCCCGCGGCGCCGTGCCCACGACTACCTCCGGCGCGATCCGGGCATCTTCGTCCGTCGTCGCTTCCACGGTCTTGACGGTGTCCACCACGGGTATCACCGGGATGACTGCCAGGGCGCCTGCCGCCAGGGAGTCGACCACACGGTGGAAAACGGACTCGGGCGTCAGGGCGCGCGCGGCGTCGTGGACCAGCACCGCCTGGGTGCCGTCTTCCAGCGCCTCCAATGCGGACCGCACGGAGTCGGCCCGCGTCGCGCCGCCGTCGACGACCGTCAGCAGCGGCCCGCCGTCGACGAGTTCGGCCTTGAAGTCATCGCACATGCGCCGCAGTGCGCTATCGCCGGCCGGCAGGGCGATGCAGACCTGCTGCGCGACGCCGGACGCCACTATCCCGCGAAGGGCATGCATCAGGATGGGCTCTCCGCCGAGGGGAACCCTGGCCTTGGGCATGCCGTAACCAAGCCGCTGCCCTGATCCGGCCGCCACCAGCACGACGGCGACGACGGGGCTGACGGCGCGGGCCCCGGCCTCCGGCCCGGATCCGGCCGAAAATTCTGTTGCACTCATGGGCACAACACTACGTGCCTGCGCGCATGCGGCGCCCGGCAAAATCCCGGCATTCTCCTAAAAAAGGGCAAAAAGAAACCCCGGCGGCCGTTGAGCCACCGGGGTTCAATTCTTAGGAAGCCAAGACTTCGTCGAGAACGCTTGCAGCCTTCTCTTCATCCGTCTTTTCAGCCAGCGCCAGTTCTGAAATCAGAATCTGGCGGGCCTTGGCCAGCATACGCTTCTCACCTGCGGAAAGGCCGCGGTCGTGATCACGGCGCCACAGGTCACGAACGACCTCTGCCACCTTGATGACGTCCCCGGAAGCAAGCTTCTCCAGATTTGCCTTGTAACGACGCGACCAGTTGGTAGGCTCTTCAGTGAACTCGGCCCGCAGCACGTCAAAGACATGCTCCAAACCTTCTTTGCCCACTACGTCACGAACACCAACCAGGTCAACGTTCTCTGCTGGAACTTCAATGGTCAGATCACCCTGAGCCACCTTGAGCTTGAGATACATCTTCTCTTCGCCCTTGATAGTGCGCATCTTGATTTCTTCAATTTTTGCTGCACCGTGGTGAGGGTAAACTACTGTCTCGCCGACCTCAAAAACCATGTGGACTTTCCCCTTTCCCGCAGACCAGTTTATCACGATTCAGGCATACAACTGGCACGGATCGGGGCCGCGAACCGCGGAAATACAAGGAAAATGGGGCCAATCGACCCCCTTCAACCCCTTGACGGATGCGGATATTAGTGCATGAGGAAGGCTGTGCCAAGGGCGGGTCCGGCCAGTCGCCGGCCGGGTTCCGGCACGCCCGGCCATGCAGTGAGCGGCCGGGAGGGGACTGCTTTCCGGACGTGAATGTGTACTGCCCGAATCCTTGTTTGAGACCGCAAGAGGATAGGCTATGGCTGAATAATGTTTCAAGACTCTCAAGGAGTGCGTGACGTGCGTTTCACTGCGATGAACCGGGGCCAGCGCGGCAAGCTGGCAATGGCAACGGCAGCACTTGCCATCGGCCTGCTGTCCGTGACCGGCTGCGGCTACATCAACCCGCAGCAGACCTCTGAGCAGTACTCTGCATCGGACGGAACCCGGGAAGACCTCGGTCCCCTCCAGATCCGTAACTTCATGATCGTTTCCACTGGCGAGGACAAGCCGGGCCGCGTGGTCGGCGCCGTGTACAACTCCTCTTCCAGCGACGTCAAGCTGACCATCAACGGTGCGGGCGGCTCTCGGACGGAGGTGTCCGTGAAGAAGAATTCCTACACGCTCCTCAACGAGTCCACGGATCCGGCGATCCTCAGCAGCACGGGCGCAAAGCCCGGCTCCCTGTCCGAGGTCACCATCTCCGAGGACGGCACCAACCAGACCGCCAAGGTCAAGGTGCCCGTCCTGGACGCCACCCTCCCCGAGTACAAGGAGTACCTGCCGGAAGGCAGCGAGCCCACGGGCTCGGAGTCAGCCACGCCGTCGCCGACGCCTTCGAGCAGCGCGGGCCACTAGCCGGCACAGCAAATGCCGGCACAGCAAAAAAGGAGGGCTCCCGCCGCGCGGGGGCCCTCCTTTTGCGTCTGAATTCTTTGGTCCCGGGCTTGCCGCACCGGGCGTGCGGCCCGGCATGTCCCGGTGTTGCCGGGGTGCGGCCTACGGCTCGAACTTGTAGCCCAGGCCCCGGACCGTCACAAGGTACCTCGGTGCTGACGGGTCCGGCTCGATCTTGCTGCGGAGCCTCTTGACGTGGACGTCCAGGGTTTTGGTGTCACCCACGTAGTCCGATCCCCACACCCGGTCGATGAGCTGGCCCCGGGTCAATACGCGGCCTGAATTGCGCAGCAGCATCTCCAGCAGTTCGAATTCCTTCAGCGGCAGCGACACTTGTTCGCCGTCGACGCTCACCACGTGGCGTTCGACGTCCATCCTGACGGGGCCGGCCTGGACCGTGTTGGTGATGAGCTCCTCCGGCTCGCCCTGCCGGCGGAGGACCGCCCTGACGCGGGCAACGAGTTCCCGGGACGAATAGGGCTTGGTGACGTAGTCGTCGGCACCGAGTTCCAGCCCCACCACCTTGTCGATCTCAGCGTCCTTGGCCGTCAGCATGATGACCGGCACAGAGGAGCGCTGGCGCAGCTGCCGGCAGACCTCGGTGCCGGACTGGCCGGGCAGCTGGAGGTCCAGGAGCACGAGGTCGGCGCCGTTCCGGTCGAATTCCGTGATTGCGTCCAGGCCGTTGTCCACGACTTCCACCTCGAATCCTTCCTTGCCCAGAAGGTAGGACAGAGGGTCGCTGAACGACTCCTCATCCTCGACTATGAGAATCCTGCTCAAGCGCTGGCTCCTTGCTCATGGACGCCGGTGGCGTCGTTACTGTGTGGTGGGTTGCTGAGGGCGGCCGTTGCCGGCGCCGCGGGGGCGTCGCCGTCGTCCTGCCCTTCCATCTCTGGAAGCCGGATGGTGAAGGTGGACCCCTGGCCGGGCTGCGACCACAGCGTCACTTCCCCGCCATGGTTGGAGATGACGTGCTTCACGATGCTCAGGCCCAGGCCTGTGCCGCCGGTTTGCCGGGACCGGGCGGCGTCCACGCGGTAAAAGCGTTCAAAAACCCGTTCCTGGTCCTCGGGGCTCATGCCCTCCCCCTGATCCGTGACCGAGATGGAGACCAGGCCCTCCTTGGAGCGCACGCCGATCCCCACGCGGGTGTTCTCCGGGGAGTAGCGGATGGCGTTGTCGATCAGGTTTCGAAGGGCGGTCACCAGCAGGTCCTGGTCGCCGTAGACCATGGCGTCCACGCGGCCGCCCACCACAATGGAGATGTTCTTGCTTTCGGCGGGCAGCTGCGAACGGTCAACGGCTTCGGTGACCACGGAGTTGATGTCCACCGGGTGCGCCTGCTGCGCAACGCTGGCGCCCTGCAGCCGGGACAGCTCGATGATGTCCTGCACCAGCGCCGCGAGCCGCTTTGATTCCTTCTGCATGCGCTGGGCGAAGCGGCGGACCGCCACTTCGTCGTCCGCCGACGATTCGAGCGCCTCAGCCAGCAGGGAAATGGCACCCACGGGCGTTTTGAGTTCGTGGGAGACGTTGGCCACGAAGTCGTTCCGGATTTCCTCGGTGCGGGTGATTTCGGTCCGGTCGTCCGCCAGCAGCAGGATGTATTCCTCGCCAAGCATGGCTGCCCGGACCTGGACGATGATGGTGCCCTGCCCCAGCGGCCCGCGGGGCAGTTCAAACTGACTCTCGAGGATCACGCCGTCCCGCCGCACCTTCGCGGTCATGTCCAGCAGCTGTCTGTGGACCACGGTGTGGCCCCGGACCAGGCCGAAAGCGTAGGCCGCGGGACTCGCCCGCACCACGCCGTCGATCGCGTCAACCACAACGAAAGCACGGCCGACGACGGCGAGCACCTCCGCGGCGCCCGGCGGCAGTGCCGGTTCGTCGAACTCAACATCCACCAGCTTGCGCTGCTGTTCGCTGACCCGGAACGCGAGCACGCCAAAGATGCCGAATGACAGGCCGACGAGGCCTGCGATGACACCGATGAGCATAGGATCCACGGCTCCAGCTTATGCTCTGGCCCGGGCCCCGGAAGCGAATCTGATGCGATTCACCGCGGGGTTCAGCTAACGTTCACCTATAGGTGCGTAACAGTTCACCGGGCACTGACAGAGTTATTGGTTGGACTGCAGAGCGGTGACACGAAATCCGGCCGCCACCCGGTGGGGCCGGATTTCCAAGGAAAGGACGCGTAGTGCGCAAGGTTTTTCAGGAGGAGCTCACACAGGTGGGCGAGCAGCTCGTCGAGATTTCGAAGCTCGTCAGCGAGGCAATCAACAAGGCCACGACGGCCTTCGAAGGGGCCGACGTCGACCTCGCCCAGGATGTCATCGCCGCTGATGCCAGGATCGACTTCCTGCAGAACAGCCTGGACGAGCGGGCCATCGACATTCTGGCGCTGCAGGGGCCCGTGGCCAGCGACCTTCGGATGATC
This sequence comes from Arthrobacter sp. UNC362MFTsu5.1, assembly GCF_000685965.1. Taxonomy (GTDB): domain Bacteria; phylum Actinomycetota; class Actinomycetes; order Actinomycetales; family Micrococcaceae; genus Arthrobacter. The sequence goes on from NZ_JMLE01000011.1 coordinate 23,035, forward strand.
GTGGGTTCGCTGCGGATGAGCGCCTCGCTGGAGCGCATGGGAGACCTCGCCCGGCACATCGCCCAGCTGGCGCGGCTCCGCTACCCGGCCAACGTAATTCCGCCGCAGCTCGCGGACACGTTCAAGAACTTTGCCGAGCAGGACCAGCTGATTGCGGACAAGCTCACCGAACTGCTGGAAACGCGCGATCTGGAAGTTGCCCGCGACATCCTCAAGGCGAACGCGACCGTCAACGACCTGCACCTGAGTGTCTTCAAGGCCATCGCGCGCAGCGACTGGAACGAGTCGCCGGCCACCACGGTGGACGTTGCCCTGGCCAGCCGCTACTTTGAACGGTTCGCGGACCACGGCGTCTCAGTAGCCCAGAAGGTCACGTACCTGGTCACCGGCGCGTGGCACCCGCACAGCACCGAAATCAGCTGACTTCCGGTCGCCGGAAGAACGACGGCGGGCTGGTCACCATTGGTGACCAGCCCGCCGTCGTTCGTTAAAGCGTTGCCCTACTTCTTGCCCTGGTTGGCCACAGCCTTGATGGACTCGGCAGCGGCCTCGGGGTCGAGGTACGTGCCGCCCGGGTTCAGCGGCTTGAAGTTCTCGTCGAGATCGTAGACCAGCGGGATGCCGGTGGGGATGTTCAGGCCGGCGATGGCTTCGTCGCTGATGCCGTCAAGGTGCTTGACGAGCGCGCGCAGGGAGTTGCCGTGGGCGGTCACCAGCACGGTCTTGCCCGCCTTGAGGTCTTCCTTGATGTCCGATTCCCAGTAGGGCATCAGGCGGACCAGGACGTCCTTGAGGCATTCGGTGCGCGGGAGGGCGTCGCCCAGGCCGGCGTAGCGGGGATCGTGCGCCTGGGAGAACTCGCTGCTGTCGTCCAGGGCCGGCGGCGGGGTGTCGTAAGAACGGCGCCACTCCATGAACTGCTCTTCACCGTATTCGGCCAGCGTCTGCGCCTTGTCCTTGCCCTGCAGCGCGCCGTAGTGGCGCTCGTTCAGGCGCCAGTCGCGCTTGACCGGGATCCAGCCGCGGTCTGCCTTGTCCAGGGCGATGTTGGCCGTGTTGATGGCCCGCTTCAGGAGGGAGGTGTACAGGACGTCCGGGAGAACATTGTTCTCAACCAGGAGCTCGCCGCCGCGTGCCGCTTCCTCGCGGCCCTGGTCGTTGAGATCGACATCCACCCAGCCGGTGAACAGGTTCTTGGCGTTCCATTCGCTGTGGCCGTGGCGCAGCAGAATCAGCTTGTAAGTCATGGTTTTCATCCTAGCCGAGCAGGTGGCTGTGCCGCCGAGCGTTACATCACACTGCCGCTCCCCCTCACTCAAGGGTCAGTGCCCGGCCACCGGGCCGCACCGTTAAGGACCGGGCCGCACCGTTAAGCTTGTCCGGTGGTGCAAAAAGCGGAACGGGTGGGCGCGGCAAGCGCGGGCAGAAGCGGCAGGCCGGTTGGCAACGTGACCCGCGGCACCACCAACCCCAACCGGATGCGGCGCCTGGACCGGTGGCTCACCGGGACACAGGCCTGGCGGCTGCGCCGGGCAGCCGACCCGCTCGTCATCGACCTCGGCTACGGCGCCTCACCGGCCACCGCCGTCGAGCTCTTCCACCGCTTGTCTGCTGTGCGCCCGGATGTCAGGGTGGCCGGGATAGAAATCGAACCCGAACGCGTCCGGGCGGCCAAGGCACTGGAAGAGACCGGGCTGAGCTTCCATGTGGGTGGCTTCGAGCTGCCGGTGTCCGGGCAGCCGGTGATTGTCCGCGCCTTCAACGTCCTGCGGCAGTACGAGGAAGCGGACGTGGAGGCGATCTGGACCCTGGTCCGGGGCCGGCTCGGCCCCAACGGGCTGTTCATCGACGGTACCTGCGACGAAATCGGACGGCGCGTCACGTGGGTGGCCCTCGACGCCGGAGGCCCGCTGAGCCTGAGCATCTCCATGCGCTTCGGCGGCTTTGCGCTGCCCTCGGAGATCGCCGAACGGCTGCCGAAGGCCCTGATCCACCGGAACGTGCCCGGCGAAAGGATCCACGGTTTCCTTCAGGCCCTGGACAAGGCCTGGTTGGAGGCAGCGCCACTTGCCGCGTTCGGGAACAAACAACGGTGGACGGCCATGTGCCGGTCCATGCTCGACGGCGGCTGGCCGGTCCAGGACGGAACGTCCCGCTGGCGGCTGGGCGAGTTGACGGTGGGCTGGGATGCGGTGGCCCCGGCCACCTGATAAATGCTGCCGCTTCAGTCGGCGACGGCAGGCAAGAGGTGTTTTCCGGTTACCAGGGGCCGTAGGGGCCCATGTTGCGGCTGCCGCCGCGGCCGGCGTCTTTCACGGCGGGCCGGACATCGGCCAGGTAGACGGAGGCTGCGGTCACGGCCGCAAGCCCGAACAGCCCGAACGTGCCGAAACCGCCGCCGCCACCGCCATAGGCCAGGGCGCCCATGGCCTGGGCGGCGCCATACAGTGACAGGCCGCCAACGAACACGGCCCCGCCGGTCAGTGCCAGCCAGAACGTCTTGGTCCGCTTGGAAACAGCTTCGAAGGCGTTCGCCTTGTGGCGAAGGCAATCAAACAGTGCCCACGCTTCAAGACCAAACGCCACGAGCGCCATGAGGAAATAGACCCCGGTCTCGACGTAGTTAATCAACACTTTTCCGTCCACGTCCCCAGCCTAGCCGCCCAGAGCGTCCAGTGCCTGCTCCAAATCGGCCCAAAGGTCTTCGACATTTTCAATCCCCACGCTGAGGCGGACCAGGTTGTCCGGCACGCTGACCGGCTCAGCCGCGTGGCGCCGTCGTCGTTCAATCAGGGACTCAACCCCGCCCAAAGACGTGGCGGGAAGCCACAGCTGCAGCGCACGGACCAGCTTGTCCGCCGCATCGGCACCGTTGAGTCCGCCGGCCGGGGCGATCTGGATGCACAGCACCGAACCGAAGCTCTTCATCTGTGACTTGGCGCGTTCGTGGCCGGGATCGGTTTCCAGTCCCGGGAACCGGATGCTCTCGATCCGGGGGTGGTCGCTCAGCCGGGCGGCAAGGACGGCCGCCGACGCCTGGGAGCGTTCGATGCGCAGGGCCAGGGTCCGCAGTCCGCGGAGTGCAAGCCACGCCTCGAACGGCCCGGCAATGCCGCCGTAGATGATGCGGTGGTGGAGCAGCGTCGCGCGGATCGCGGCGTCCGAGGTGACCAGGGCGCCGAGGACGACGTCGGAATGCCCGGCCAGGTATTTGGTCACCGAGTGCAGGACAACGTCGGACCCGAGGCTCAGCGGCTGCTGGACCAGGGGCGTGGAAAAGGTGTTGTCAGTGACAACGATCGCTCCGGCGTCGTGGGCGGCAGCGGTGAGGGCGCGGATGTCCGCGATCCCGAGCATCGGGTTGGTGGGGCTTTCCAGCCAGAGCATGCTGGCGGGTTTGCCGTCCGCCGGAGCCAGCAGCTCCTTCACGGCGTCAGTGTCCGCGATGTCCACGGTGCGGAGTTCGAACAGCCCCTTCTCCGCGAGTTCGGTGGCCATCACCAGGGACCCTGCATAGCTGTGCGAGGGCATGACCAGCACTCCCCCGGCCGGGATGAGGGACAGCGCTGAACTGACGGCGGCCAGGCCTGAGGCGTACAGCAGGCCGGGAAGGGATGCGCCCTCAAGCTGGCCCAGCGCTTCTTCAAACGGGTCCCAGGTGGGATTGGAGTAGCGGCCGTAGCCACGGTCGCCGTCTGCGAGCGGCCCGGTCCCGAAGTAGGTGGAGGACAGGACGATGGGCTGGTTAACTGGCGCATCGCGTTTGCGGGGCGGCCGGCCGGCGGCCACAACCACCGTTTCAGCCGACAGCGCGGCGGCCTGCTGTTCGGAAAGACTCATGCTCAAAGACTACGTGGGAGGCCCGCAGGGCAGGAAAGCCGTTACGGTCCGGCACCTGCGGTGTCAGTGATTGTCGGTAGGCTGGTTAAGTGAGTACCCAGAACCCCGGACTGTTCATCGCCTTCGAAGGCGGCGACGGCGCAGGCAAGTCCACGCAGGCCGCGGCGCTGGCCGGGGCCCTTGATTCGCGCGGCTTCACCGTGCTGCGCACCCGGGAACCGGGCGGCACCCCCATCGGCGAAAAACTGCGGTCCCTGGTGCTGGACCACGGGCACGGCCATATCGATGCCCGCACCGAAGCCCTCATCTTTGCCGCGTCCCGCGCGGCCCACGCGGACCAGGTCATCCTGCCTGCGCTGGAACGCGGCGACATCGTGCTGACGGACCGTTACATCGATTCCTCGGTGGCCTACCAGGGCGCCGGACGGGGCCTTGGAACCGCTGCCGTGCGGGACCTGAACGAATGGGCCACCTCGGGCCTGCAGCCGGACCTGACGGTGCTGCTCGACGTCGACCCCGCCGTCGGCCGCCTCCGCCGGACCGCGGGTGACGCTGCCGAAGACCGGATGGAATCCGAAGCCGACGAATTCCACGCGAAGATCCGTGGCGCGTTTTTGGACCTCGCCGCGGACCGCCCGGACCATTACCTGGTGCTTGCCGCCCACCTGCCCGTCGCCGAGCTGGCAGGGCTCATCCTGGACCGGGTGGACACCCTGATCCGGTCCAGGCAGGGTTCCAGTAGCGTGTCCCGCCAGGGTTCCAGGGAAGGCGTGGCCCCGTGACTGTCTGGGACGATCTGCAGGGCCAGCCCGCCGTCGTCGCCCAGCTCCGCCAGGCCGCCCAGGGCGAAGGCCTGACGCATGCGTGGCTGTTTACCGGCCCGCCCGGATCCGGCCGGTCCAACGCCGCGAAAGCCTTTGCCGCCGCCCTCAACTGCGACCAGGAGGACGTTTCCAGGCGCGGCTGCGGCGAATGTGCGGCCTGCCTGACCATCCTGGGCGAAACACATTCTGACGTTGCGTTCGTTCGCACCGAAAAGGTCACCATCACCATTGATGAAGCACGTGACCTGGTCTCGACCGCCGGAAACCGCCCCTCCTCCGGACGGTGGCGGATCATTGTGGTGGAAGACGCCGACCGCATGGCGGAACGCACCACGAACGTGCTGCTCAAGGCCATTGAAGAGCCCACTCCCCGCACCGTATGGATGCTGTGCGCGCCCTCACCGGCGGACGTCCTGGTTACCATCCGGTCCCGCTGCCGCCCGGTGGCGCTGCGGCTTCCGCCGGCTGCCGACGTCGCGGCGCTGCTGGTGAGGCGCGACGGCGTGGATCCGGCACTCGCCGAACGCGCGGCCCGCGCGGCACAGAGCCACGTCGGCATTGCCCGCAGGCTCGCCCGGGACGCCGACGCCCGCGAACGGCGCATGGAGACAGTCCGCTTCCCGCTGGGGCTGCGGGGCATCACGGCAGCGGTCCTGATGGCTGAAAAGCTGGTGAAGATCGCCACGGAGGAAGCCAACAGCTCCAACGAAGTGCGTGACGCCGAGGAAAAGGCAGCCCTGCTGGCCACCCTTGGCGCGCCCGAAAGCGGCACCTTGCCGCCCGCCATGAGAAGCCAGCTCAAGCATCTTGAGGACGACCAGAAGCGGCGCGCCAAACGCTCCATCACCGATTCCCTGGACCGGACGCTCACGGACCTGCTCTCGTTCTACCGGGACGTCCTCATCATCCAGATGGGGAACGCCGTAGAGTTGGTAAACGTTGAACTCAGGAGCGAGCTGGCCGAGTTTGCGGGGCGGTCCAGTGCGGAGGCAACGCTCGCCCGGATGGATGCGATCAACAAGGCCCGCCAGCGAATCACCACCACCAACGTTGCACCCCTGCTGGCGATCGAATCCATGGCCGCGAGCCTGATCTAGTGCAGCCCCGCCCAGCCCCGTCCCGCCGCCGTATGTTCGCCCGAGCCCACGCCAAGTCCTTCAAGGAGTCCTGCATGAAGCCTGCCCGACGTCTGCCCCTGCGGTTACGGTCCGGATCGACCGCCGCCAAGGCAGCTGCTGGCTCCCTGGCCGTATTGCTGGCACTGACCGGCTGCACCCTGTTCGGCCAGCCCGACGGCGGATCGGGCGGCGGCAGCACCGCCAAGGCTGACCCTTCGATCGCTGAAGCGGCTCCCGAAGAGCTCCGGAACTTCTACTCGCAGGAGGTCTCCTGGACGTCCTGCGAGGACAAGCTCGAATGCGCCAAAATCAAGGTGCCCCTGGACTACAGCAAGCCCGACGGCGACAGCATCGAGATCGCGGCCCTCAAAATGAAGGCAACGGGCAAAAAGACCGGCAGCCTGCTGGTCAACCCCGGCGGCCCGGGCGGTTCCGGCTACGACTTCGTCAAGGATGCCGGCGCCACCAACATTTCCAGTGAAGTGCGCGCCAGCTATGACCTGGTGGGCTTCGACCCCCGCGGAGTGAAGCGGTCCTCCCCCGTCACCTGTCTCACGGACCAGGAACGCGACGAATCCCGGGCAAAGAACTATGACCTCAGCTCGGACGCCGGACTGGCGGCCGCTGTCGCGGACAACAAGGCAACGGCAGCCAAGTGCGCCGAAAAGACCGGCCCTGTGCTGGGACACGTGGACACCGTCAGCGCCGCCAAGGACATGGACATCCTGCGCGCCGTGGTCAACGACGCCAAACTGAACTACCTCGGCTACTCCTACGGCACGTTCCTGGGTTCCACTTATGCTTCGCTGTTTCCGGACAACGTGGGCCGCATGGTGCTCGACGGCGCCCTGGACCCGTCCCTGAGCAATGAGGAGCTCACCAGCGGCCAGGCCCGCGCCTTTGAGAAGGCCATCCGCGCCTACGTGGAGAAGTGCCTCGGTGACAACGGCTGCCCCCTGAGCGGAACCGTGGACAGCGGCGTCCAGCAGATCCGCGACGTCGTCCAGTCCGTGGACGCCAACCCGCGGCGTGCCCAGGACGGCCGGATGGTGACCGGTTCGGCCTTTGTCAGCGGCCTGATCCTGCCGTTGTACAACGACGACAACTGGCCGTTGCTGACCCAGGCCCTGGACGCCGCCCTGAAGGGCGACGCCTCCCCGATGCTGCGGCTGGCAGACTTCGGCGCCGACCGCGATCCGAGCGGCAAGTACACGTCCAACAGCGCCTTCGCCTTCAATGCCATCAACTGCCTGGACTACCCCATGGTGAGTGACCCGGCTGCCATGCGGGCCGAAGAGCAGAAGCTGCGGCAGGACTCCCCCACCCTGGGCTACTTCTTCGCCTACGGCGGCACGAACTGCCAGGACTGGCCCTACAAGAGCACCCGCACACCGGCACCCGTGGAGTACCCGGGCTCGGCCCCGATCGTGGTGGTGGGCACCACCGGCGACCCCGCGACCCCCGTGGAATGGGCAGGGGCCCTGCGCAAGCAGCTGGGCAACGCCTCCCTGGTGACGTGGAAGGGCGAAGGCCACACCGCCTACGGCCGCTCGAACAGCTGCGTCACCGACGCCGTGGACGGCTACCTCCTGACCGGAGAGCCGCCCGCGGACAACACGGAGTGCTAGGGCGGCCGGAGGCCTGATTAGTTGGACCGGGGCTCCAGCAGCACCGGCAGGTCCCGGATGGACTGTACGACGGCGGTGGCCCCGGCCGCGCGCAGCGCCGGCTCCCCGTGCGCTCCGGTGAGGACACCGGCCACTGTGCTGGCGCCTGCCCGCAGGCCCGACTGGATGTCCGCACAGCTGTCCCCCACGACGGCGACCTTGCGCACGTCATCCAGGTCCAGGGCCAGGACGGCTGTCAGGATCATGTCCGGATAGGGCCTGCCCCGCCCGGCGTCCGCCGGGCAGAGGCTCAGGTCGGCCAGCCCCATCCAGCCCAGGCTCTCCAGCACCATGTTTTGCGTGTGGCGGCCGAAGCCGGTGGCAAGGCAGACCATGATGCCCGCTTCGCGGAGCCAGGCGATGGCGTCTTCCGCGCCGGGAACCGCCTGGATGACGCCGTCCGCTATCAGCTCGTCGCAGCTGCGTTCGAAAAAGGTGTTGGCAGCGGCGGCCCGGTGCCGGTCCTCGAACAGCTGGCTGAACACAGCGAGTTTCGACATGCCTGCCGTGTCCTTGGCGTAGCGAAGCATGCGCTCGAACTGCGCCGATCCTTCCCCCACACCCTGGTCCGCCAGGGTGCGGGTCATGGCGCGTTCCAGCAGGCCGCCGTCGAAAACTGTTGTTCCCACCATCGCAAGCACGGCCAGCCGCACCTCGTGGGCGGCGCCGGGAAAGCTGCCGCGGAGAGCGGCTTCCGGTGCTGATGCGTCTGCTGTGTCCGGAGTCATGGCCAAGCCCCTTCGCTGACATGCGGCCGCCGACGCGGCCGCGTTTGGTCGTTCCACAGTGCAGGTGCTCCGGGACCCCGCGCTGAACCCGCACCGACCGCAGGGTGAACATCCAAATAACGTCCGCAACGGCCATTCTGCGGACGTCCGGTCCGCTCATTTTGACCCGGGCAGGGGACTCTATTACAGTTGTCTCTTGCATGATCCGCCCGGTTCTTCCGGGATTTGTTGTGCGGTGCTTCCTTAGCTCAGTCGGTAGAGCGTTTCACTCGTAATGAAAAGGTCATCAGTTCGATTCTGATAGGAAGCTCGGGATAGACCCCCTAGAAACCAAGGTTTTTGGGGGGTCTTTTCGCTGGTTAAGCCCAAAAGACCCCCACTGGGGCAAGGCGCAGAATGGGCCTGCGCCGGTCAGCGCCGAGGACTTGAACCCTTCACGATCGCGGGGTGCACGTGTTCACCCCGGCTCAAGCCACTACGACCCATTCGTCGGTGTAGTCGGAGAACGGAGGTCGGTCGGGGCAGTCGATGGACGTCGCAATCACCGAACCCAGGTCCACCTCGAAACGGACGCAGGCGCTGACCGTCCGTTGCTCGCCCCAGAAGCCTCCGCTGGTCGTCAGGTGCTCACGGTAATAGTGATCGGTATGGAAATTCCCCTCGGTGTCCCAGCCGAAGGCGTAAGGGTCGCGGTTGTCGCTCAGGTCTCCGAGTCTGGAGACCACCAGGTCCCGGTTGCTCGTATCGGTGGCTGCCGTGAACCGGATGAACCAGTCTTTGCCTTTGGCCGCCTCTTGTCGGATGGCGTTGCGTCCCATTTCCTCGATGGAGGCCCTGGCGCAGGAAGTCATGACGAGCACGAGAGACAGGGCGGTGGCAACCAGAGCGCCGATGCCGACGGGTGTCCCCCTGACCCGACTGGTCTTCGGTCTCTCCCGTGCGAAGTTCTGATGAGTCAAAAGAGTCCCCCAATGTTTGTTCCCGGCGCGCTAAGTTGTCATGCGAACCGACGTACGTGCTTCCACCCGGGGTCAGGATCGTGGCGGGTGGCCCCGCCGGCCACACGAGCCGCGGTCTCGATGGCGTCGCGTCCGTTTTGGTCCTCGGAGTCCGAGTAGTAGTGCAGCAGCCTTGCACCGGCTGCTGTCTCATGGGCGACCAAGATCCCCCGCGCTCCAAGTGCCGCGGAGATGTCATCCTCGATTCCGCGGAGAGAATCGAGAGAGTCCACCGTCGGCAGCCCGTCGTCCCGCTTGTCGTCATACGGGATGCGTATTTCGGTATGCAGGTCGAAGAGAGGGTAGTCGATCCATCGCAGGGGCCGGCGGGCGCTTACGATGACCCTTTCGCCGCCGTGTGTCATTCCCTCCATCAGAACCCATTTGTCCGCCTGCGCTTGTGCGGCCATTGCGTCGATGGCCGCGGTGAGATCTGATGCGGTGGCGTTGGCCGTCTCTCCGTTGTCGGTTATTTCTATGGCGCGCACCCATCGTTCGACCCCATCCTCGCCGAGAATCCAGTCGAGGAGCAGGAAGGATACCCGGAGGGGCCCGTCCTCAGTCATTTCCACAAAGAGCGGGTGATGAACGTCTATGTCAAGGCATTCACTTTCGGAGTCCAGCTTTAGACCGAAGCGGACATCGCCAAGGCGAAGCCGGTGGCCATCGATCTCGATGACGTTGCCGAGCACACCCTCGGCTGGCTGGCGGGCGGCAGCGTACTCCCAGGATTCATCCGCGGCCGGAGCCGACCGAAGCCATTGTTCCGCGATTCGCCGCAGAGCGGCATCGCCTTCGGAGCTGACGGCAAGGAGATTGCGGGACGTGCGCCCGGGTCCGGTGTCCCATGCCAGGTCCGGGTCGATGGCAGCGAGTTGTTGGCTCATCTCGTTGGGTAGATCACCCCATTGACCGGTTGCCGCTGCGGCACTGAATCGGGCCGCACCTTTCGATGTCCACCATTGCCAGAATTTTGAAATTGGATGTACGGAGGCCGGAGCGGCCTTGCGCCTCAAGAATCCCATATCAACCCTTCCTCGGCGCACCACGTCGCCCCCGCCTGAATCTACCCCCGGACACGCAAGACCACGTCGAGAATTACCTGTTCTGAGCGGGGCACTTCTGGATGCGGTTCATCACTGCAGCACAGAGCCCGGCCGGGTAGATCCGACCGGGCTCTCTGCCGCCTAGTTCACTGACGTCAGTGTCAGGTGTCAGTCGACTTTTCCGGACAGTGCCACCAGGACACCTGCCAGGGCGAAGAACTTGTTGCCTCCCAGTTCGCGGACCGTGTTGATGCCAAGGCCGGCCAGCAGTTCGTCGTGCTTCTCGGTGAGGCCGGCCAGGGCCGATGGTGGCGCGGCCAGGACCTCGTCCAGCGTCGAATTCTCGTACGCCTTGTCGAGTGCTTTGCCCAGTTCAATGGAAACAGCCATAGTCTTGCCCTTTCGTCAATGCGGAAACAAGCCAACCGCCTCGGCCTCACTGAGTAAGGCCTCGGCGGCGGACGAGGGAATATGGGTTCCCGCGTCTGGGGGCAACACTATCCATGGTCTGTAGGAGTGTCGCGCATATGCATGCTGGGCCGCGGGATAATTCACCGGCAGACTGCAACTCAGGGAGCCATGCTCCTGATCCGCTCAGGAGGACGCCCTGCCCGTCACCAGCAGGTCACCCACTTGGCAGTCCAGCGCGTCACAGATCGCCGTCAGCGTGGAAAACCGGATGGCCCGCGCCCGGTCGTTCTTGAGCACTGATAGGTTCACCAGGCTCACACCGACCTGCTTGCTTAGCTCCGTCAGGGTCATCCCCCGCGCCTCGAGGAGTTCATCGAGGCGGCAGTGAATATCCGAGCCCTCGTCATCGGCCGGCATTAAACCAGCCCTTCGGTGTCCTGCTGGAGGCGGCGGCCATACTGGAAGACCCCGGCGATCAGCACCATGACCAGGCCAATCGTCAACGGGGTGGCGTTGATCTCCGCCGCGAAACCGTGTGACAGCCCCGGAGTGCGCCCGTTCGCTGCGATCATCTCCGCCACCCGGCCCAGCGCCCACCCGTCGAGGACCTGGCCGAACGTGCCGGCCAGCGCCAGAAGGGCGCCGCCGGCACCCACCATCCAGACCGATTCTGCGGTGAACAGGACAGCACTGCGAAGCCGGTAGGCCAGCAGGAACACCAGTGCCAGAACGGCCAGGACGCCCACCTGGTTCAGCACCGCGCCCCAGGCCAGGAGCTCCGCGGGACCGGCCGGAAGTTCGGGAATGGTGGCCTCCAGCGACGTGTAATGCCCAGTAGATTCCAGCTCCAGGCCGGGGACCAACTGGTCTTCGCCGGCAAGCGGAAGCTCCAGTGTCACGGGTCCGGTGAAATACCCTACGATTCCCGCTACGGACAGAGCGGTTGTGAGTATTGCGGCAGCGGCCGAGGAGATCATCACGATGGTCGCCTCTTTCCGGGAGACAATCGTCGTCCATCCGCGCTGCGGCCTGCCCTGGTCTTGCGTTGCTTCCATCATTCCCCCATGAGTTATCGACAGTCGTTAATAACGACAATCGATAAGCTACGGCAGTCTGCCGGTCTGGTCAACGGCGGCGGATGCTCTTTGGCGAACCGCAACAAGCCGATGAGTAGGATGAGCGACTGTAGGGACAGACGGAATTTCTGCGGCACGTTACAGAGAGGAACCCCACTATGGCTCAGTTCACCGGCAAGGTCGCCCTGGTCACCGGAGGCGGCTCAGGCATCGGCGAAGCGATCAGCAAGGAACTCGCGGCGAAAGGCGCCAAAGTTGTCGTGACTGATATCAACCTGGACGCAGCGCAGCGGGTTGCCCGGGAAATTGTGGATGCCGGCGGCACCGCCTCAGCGGTGCGGCAGGACACGGCAAAAAAGGAGGACGCCGAGATGGTTGTCCGCCATGCCGTGGACACGTACGGAGCTTTGAACTTCGCGGTCAACAACGCCGGCATCGGCGGCAAGCAGGCCCCCGCAGGCGAGACGGACCTGGACGAATGGGACAAGGTCATCGGCATCAACCTCAACGGCGTGCTCTACGGGATGCGCTACCAGATCCCGCAGATGCTCGAGGCCGGGGGCGGGAACTGCGCCATCGTGAACATGGCCTCCATCCACGGCACCGTCGCGGCACTGGGCAACGGCGCTTACACCGCAGCCAAGCACGGCGTCGTCGGAATCACGAAGAACGCCGCCGCCGAGTACGGTCCCCAGGGTCTGCGCATCAACTCTGTTGGCCCCGGCTACATCAAGACACCGCTTGTCGAAAGTAGCCTCAGCCCCGAAGTCCGGAAGGCCCTTGAGGGAAAGCATTCCTTGGGCCGGCTCGGCACGGCGGAGGAAGTTGCCCACCTTGTCAGCTTCCTCCTCTCCGAGGAAGCGTCGTTCATGACGGGCGGCTACTACCTGGTGGACGGCGGCTACACGGCCGTATGACAGCTGGCTGGTGACCGGGGTTCCTGACGATGCCGTGGGAGGCGCCGGTCACCGCCGCTTGAACGTAACCCCTCCGATGAGCCCTGCGAGCGCGGCCGGCAGGGCGAACAAACCAAAGATCTGCGGCATCAACGACGGCGGCGTGGTGATCATGGTCGCCAGGCCCACCAGTGCCACCGGCGCCGCAACACAGAGCGTCACCCATAGCGGGTACTGCCTGATCTGGGACCAGACCGCCGCTGCAATGGAGGCAGCCGACCCGGCGAGCATGAACAGCCGGCCCACACGCAGCCGCTCCACAAACTCCGGCACCGGCTCGTAGGCGAACAACAATGTCCGCTCCAAGGAAATGCCTGTCAGGATGATGGAAACGCCGACCAGCCCTGCCCAAGGCAGCGCCCGCCCCCTCCACCACCGGCGGACAACGTAGCGCTCGTCTCCCGGTGAGTTCGTCACCCTGCGATCTTATCCGCTGGCAGCTGCAGGGCACCCGCAGAGCGGAAGCCGGCGCTATTGAAATCCGGCAGGCCGTCCGAAACTCTTGAGCTGTGGAACAAGGCTCGTCTGGCCGGACAGCTCCCCGGCGCGGGGCCCCTCCGGCCACACCGTGGGGCATGGTGCTCAGGTTCGGGCTGGTCAGCCTGGCCGTAGATGCCGTGTCCGACGGCGCGCGCCCGCTCGCCGGACCGCTCCTTGCCCAGTTGGGTGCCTCCGCCTTGGTGATCGGGCTGGTCACCGGCGGCGCCGAGGCTGCAGCCCAGGGGCTCCGGCTCGTCTTCGGGCCCTGGGCGGACCGAACCGGGAAGTACTGGACGTTCACGCTGGCCGGCTATGCCCTCACGGCGCTGTGCATCCCGCTGCTCGCCGTGGCGCCCGCACTGGGTGCCGCGGGGCTCATGCTGGCCTCCGCCCTCATCATTGGCGATCGCGTGGGCAAGGCTGTCCGCAGCCCGGCGAAGACCGTCCTGCTGGCCGCCGTTGCCGAGCCAATCGGGCGTGGACGCGGTTTTGCCGTGCACAAGTCCCTGGACCTTGCCGGCGCATTTGCCGGGCCTCTGATCGCCTCCGCTGTCATCGCGGCCACCGGCGCACTGTGGCCGGCGTTCGCGGTCCTGGCGATTCCTGCCGCGTTTGCCATGGCCCTCCTGTTCCGGATGCGGCGCCGCATCCCCGATCCACACGGACCACGTGTGCCGGGGATGCTGGACGCGCAGACAGATTCGGACGCTGGGGCCTCTGCCGCACGTCAAAAGGAGCGCCTTTCCGCGGTATTCGTCCTCTTCGCCGTTTCCGCCTTCTTCTGGAGCGCCGGTCTGGTGGCCTTCGGAGTCATCGCGTTCCACCTGACGTCCACTGTTGGCGTTCCCGTGGCCGCCGTCCCGCTGGTTTACGCCGGCGGCATGGCAGCCGCCGCCCTGGGAGCCCTCGCCAGCGGCTACGCCTACGACCGCGCCGGCGGCGCTGTGCTTCTGGTCCTGCCGGCCCTCGTGGCCGTGATCCCGGTACTGGCTTTCTCCTCGGGGGCGGGACCGGTCCTGGCCGGAGTGTTCGTGTGGGGAGCCGCCACGGGCATCCAGGACTCCACGGTGAAGGCACTGGTGGCCGATCTGGTAGTACCGGAGAAGCAGGGAACGGCATACGGAATCTTCGCCGGTTTCGAGGGAGGCGGCGCACTCGCCGGCGGCGCCCTGTACGGCGCGCTCTACGGTTCCCGCCCGGCCCTCATTGCTGCCGTGGCCGCCCTGCAGGCGGTTGCGACGGTCCTGCTGCTGGCAACCGTGATCAGGTCACGCCGGACCGGCCCCGCCCCGGAGTCCGCCCATGGTCCGGAACCTGAATGACAGTTTCCGGAGTTCACCGAAAGCCAGGACTGCGGATGCCAGGAGGACGCAGGCTCCCCAGTGGTACGCATCCATGGATGCCGTGCCGAAAGCACGCTGCAGCAATGGCACCTCAACCACGGCTACCTGCAGGACCACAGCCAGCGCGACGGCACCCCACAGCCATTTGTTGACGAACAGGCGGTGGAACGCGCTGGAAGTCTCGGACCGGGAGTTGAACGCGTTGAACAACTGGGCGAACACGAGGGTGGTGAACCCTGCGGTCCGTGCCACCTCCAGGGAATCGTCGCCTTCCACCAGCCCGCCCGGGAGGAAGATGTCGATGGCGAACAGGGATGCAAGCCCCATGACGAGGCCCACCGACAGAATCCCGGACCACATCCGCCGGCCGATGATCCGCTGGGTGCTCCTGCGGGGCTGGCGCGCCATGACGTCGTCGATCTCGGGGTCCACCCCCATGGCGAGCGCCGGGCCGGAATCCGTCACCAGGTTGATCCAGAGGATCTGGGTGGCGAGCAAGGGCAGGGCAACAGCCTCGCCCGGGGCACCGGCCAGGCCCAGCGCCCCGGCAAAAACGACGCCGAGGAAGACCGTGAAGACCTCTCCCATGTTGGAGGACAGGAGGTAGCGCAGGAATTTTTCGATGTTTTCGAAGATGATGCGGCCCTGGCGGACGGCCGAGACAATCGTGGCGAAGTTGTCGTCGGCCAAAATCATCTTGGACGCCTCCTTTGTGACCTCTGTCCCCGCGATGCCCATGGCAATGCCGATGTCCGCCGACTTCAGCGCCGGTGCGTCGTTGACTCCGTCCCCCGTCATGGCCACCACGTTGCCCTGTGCCTGGAGCGCATCAATGATCTGCAGCTTGTTCTGCGGTGCCACCCGCGCGTAAACGGAGGTGGCGGCCGTGACGGCGTGCAGCCCTGCCTCATCCAGCGCATCGAGCTCCGCCCCGGTGACCGCACGCTCCCCCGCTACCGCTATCCCCAGGTCGCCGGCAATCCGGGCCGCGCTGAGCGGATGGTCGCCGGTGATCATCAGCACCCGTATTCCGGCATTCTGCGCCGCGGCCACCGCAGCGGCGGCCTCCTCCCGGGGCGGGTCGATGATCCCCACCACTCCGAGGTACACCAGCGTGCTTTCATCAGCTTCGTCCAGCACCTCAAGTTCGTGCCGGTCCTCTTCGCCGTAGCGGCGGTAGGCGACGCCGAGCGTCCGGAAGGCCTGCGCGGACAAAGCTTCCACGGCTGCCAGCGCCTGGTCACGGCGCACCCCGTCCATCGGAACAATGCTTTCACCCACCTGCAGACCGGTGCAGCGTCCGAGCAGCACGTCCGGTGCACCCTTGGTGACCAGGGACAGGGTGCCCAGTTCCTTGTGGTGCGCCACCGCTGACATCAGCTTCCGCTCCGAGGTGAACGGCACTTCACCGTGACGTTCATATTCGCCGACGCGCTCCGTGACGCCTTCCAGCTTGCGGGCCGCGACGAGGAAGGCCGCCTCGGTGGGATCCCCCTGAATCTCCCACTCGCCGTCGTGCTCTGCCAGCTGGGCGTTGTTCGCGAAGGTGCCGCCGGCAAGGACGAGGCCCACCTCCAGCAGCACGGCCGGATCGATATCGTCCCTGCCCTCCTGGCGGGCGCGGCCCTCCGGCCGGTAGCCGACGCCCGTTAGTTCCACCTCGCCCGAGGCCGTGACAATCCGGCCCACAGTCATCTCGTTCCGCGTCAGCGTTCCGGTCTTGTCCGAGGCGATCACCGTGGCGGAGCCGAGTGTCTCCACCGAGTGCAACTGCTTCACGACGGCGTTGCGCCGGGCCATGCGCTGCACGCCCAACGCCAGCACAACAGACAGGATGGCGGGCAGCCCCTCCGGGACTGCCGCCACGGCGAGCGACACACCGAGCAGCAGGACGGTCACAAGGTCGCTCAGTGAGGTGACGCCGTTAACGGCCACTACGGTGACCATAACCACGACGGCGATGACGATCACCGTGGTGCCCAGAAGCCGGCTCACGCCCGCAATTTCCTTCTGCAGCGGCGTCGGCTCGGCAACAGTCCGCTCTAGCATCCCGGCGATGTTGCCGACTTCGGTGTCCATGGCCGTTCCGGTCACCACCGCCCGTCCCACGCCCTGGGCCACGGCAGTGCCCTTGAACACCATATTGAGCCGGTCGCCCAGAGGAACAACACCGGACAAGGTTCCCGGGTTCTTGAAGACCGGCTCGCTCTCTCCGGTCAACGAGGCTTCGCTGACACGAAGCGACGTGGCGGTGACCAGGCGGGCATCCGCGCCTACGGCATCGCCCTCACCCAGGACAAGGATGTCGCCGCGAACAAGCCCCGCTGAGGGCACCGTCTTCAGCTGACCGTCGCGCAGGACAGTGGAGTTGGCCGCCGTCATGACCTGCAGTGCCGCCACGGCCGTCTCGGCTTTGTTCTCCTGGACAAAGCCCAGCACCGCGTTGAACAGGACCACGGCACTGATCACGACGGCATCGACCGGAACTCCGCCGGCACCCTCCGCTGCCCAGGCTACAACTGAAATGGCGATCGCAGCCAGCAACAGGTAAATCAGCGGATCCTGGAACTGGGAAACGACCCGCCGCCACCAGGGTGCCGGCGGCGCGGACTCGAGTTCGTTGGGCCCATCTCGCTCAAGCCGGCGGGAGGCTTCCGCCGAGGAAAGGCCGGTCGCGGGGTCAACACCGCAGGCGGCCACGGCTTCGGCCGCCTCACGGAGGTGCCAGGGGACGGCATCGGGGGATGCCGCCTGTCGAGGGGCATCCGTCATGGCGCTGTCACCCACATGCCCCCACCCTTGCCCACCGGGCGGGACGGCGCAAGGGGCCTACGGCCCCCGTCCGGCGTCGGCTCAGCGGCCCGCCCACACCGACGCGGCCCCGGAGTGGCCCGTGATGATGCTCTGGTAGATCAGGGCTGCGCCAGCCAGGGCCCCCACCGTCATCGCGGCGATCCGAACCGCGCGATTGTCCTGCAGCCGTCCGATGGATCCCAACCGCCGCGCAAAGGGTTCGTGGGTGACAGCCAGCATCACGGCCATGACCACAAAGAACGCCACGGCAAGGTACTTCAACAGGTCGCCCTGTTCAACGTGCTCGTGGAGGAGATGCGACGCCGGAAGTGTTTTCTCCAACTGTTCGCCTGCCTGTGCGGTGATAAGCGTCAACGGGACCAGACCGAGGGAAAGCACGCCCAGCGGCCACACCAGGTAATCCCGCGCAGCACGCCACACGCCGTAGACGATTGCAGCGATCCCCGCCAGCGGAGACAGTACGACGACGCCGTGGATCAGCAGGGTGTGGGCAGGCAGCCCCGCAATTTCGATCATTCGATTTCCTCCACTACAACATCAGGTCACGGATGGATTGACACGCCGACGCAGCTGCGCGTTAACCGGACCCCTATGATGCTCGCATGGGAGAGCAAAAATTAGCCGATATTGCCTCCGCGCTTTATCGGTTGCCGCTCGAAGGATTCGTGGCCGCCAGGACCGCGGCGGCCAAAACTGCTGCCGCGGACAGTGGGCGGGATCTCGCCGATTCCGTCCGGTCGCTGCCCAAGCCCTCGGCCGCGGCCTGGGCGGTGAACATGATGGCGGTCCACCGGCCGGACGCGCTCAGTGAGCTGGAGACGCTTGGCGCCGCCATGCGCAGCGCCCAGGAAGAGCTCGACGCCGGCGCCCTCCGCGTGCTCTCGCAGGAGCGCCGGCAGCTGCTCACCCGCGTGATGGGAACAGCACGTGAGGTGGCGGAGCAGCAGGGACGAAAAATAAGTGCCGCCGTGGCAGCCGAAGTTGAAGCCACGTTGCGGGCCGCCACCGTGGACGAAGGTGCGGCGTCAGCCGTGCGGAGCGGCCGCCTGCTCCGGGTACTGTCGGCCGACGGCGTGGACCGCGTGGACCTGCGGGATGCCGTGGCGGTCCCCGGCGCGCCCGCGCAGCCGGCAGTGCCGACGTCGGGCAGTGGACTGAGTGCGGGAGCGCAGGGGGCGCAGGGGGCGCCCGGGACACCGAAACACGGCGTCCCGAAGTCCGCGCCGCCGGACAGCCCGCCTGTTGTAGGGACGGCCGAAAGACCGCGCTTGAAGGCCGTCGGGACGAAACGGCCGGCTCCCGCGCCGTCGGCGGTCGAGCGCGCCGCGGCCCGCCTGTCCGAGGCGGAAGAAGCCGCCCGGTCGGCGGCGGAGGAAGCCCGGCAACGCACCGCGGACTTCGACGAAGCTGAAACGGCACTGACCCGGCTGGGCGACGAAGCCCGGAGCCTCCGCGCGCGCCTCAAGACGGTGGAAGAGGAGTTCGAGCTTGCACGGCGGCGGCGGGAGTCCGCGGCCGCCCAGATGCAACTGGCCGCCCGCGCCGCGGAAAAGGGACAGCGGGCCGAAATGCTCGCGAGGGAGAGAGTGCTCCGGCTTCGCAACACGCCGGACTGAGTCGCCTTTACTGTCGGAGGCCGGCTGCACACTGGATTCATGGATACGAACCTCAGCACCAGCCAGGCGGCCACGCGGGGAAACCTCGGCGGCGACGCACCGGAGCCCCGGGAATTCCACGTCACCTATTTTGATACCGACTGCGGCCTGATCCGCACGGAAACGTTCGATTCCCTGCCCGCGGCGGAGCGATTCGCCAACCGGAGCATTTTCGATGAGCAGGGTTGGGCCGTTATCGACGCCGTGCCCGCAGAGCAGGGACGGCTGGCGGCCTGAGAAAACGCCAGAGGCCCCGCACTCTGTGAGTGCGGGGCCTCTGCAGCCGCTTAGGCGAAGTCGGAGACAGCAGGGTCCGGGCCGATGCGGCCGGAGCCTTCCGCCGTCCGGTCCAGCCCGTTGATGGCTGCGATGTCGGCCTCATCCAGCGTCACGTCCAGGGCCGCGTAGTTTTCGCGGATGCGGGACTCTGTGACGGACTTCGGAATCACCACGTTGCCGAGGGCCAGGTGCCAGGCAATGACCACCTGCGCCGGGGTGGCACTGTGCTTGGCCGCGATCTCCGCGACGGCCGGGTGCTCCAGGAGTTCGCCGCCCTGGCCCAGCGGCGACCATGCCTGCGTGAGGATGCCTTTGGAGGCGTTGAATTCGCGCAGTTCAGCCTGGTTGAAGAACGGGTGCAGTTCCACCTGGTTGATGGCCGGAACAACACCGGTCTCATCGATGATCCGCTGGAGTCCCTCGGTGGTGAAGTTGGAGACGCCGATGGACTTGACCCGGCCGCGCTTCTGCAGCTCGATCAGGGCCTTCCAGGTGTCCACGTACTTGTCCTGCTGCGGCTGCTGCCAGTGAATCAGGTACAGGTCCAGGGTTTCGAGGCCCAGGCGCTCCATGGACGCATCAAAGGCCGCCAGGGTGGACTCGTACCCCTGGTCCGCGTTCCACAGCTTGGTGGTGATGAAGATGTCCTCAGGCTTCAATCCGGAGCGCTCGATGGCGCGGCCTACGCCTGCTTCGTTTCCGTAGATCTTGGCGGTGTCGATGTGGCGGAACCCGGCCTCGAAGGCCTGGACCACTACCTTTTCCGCTACGTCGTCCTCAACCTGCCACACTCCGTAGCCGAGCTGGGGAATGGTGTTGCCGTCGTTGAAAGTCAGTTCAGGAGAAAAAGTCATTACTTCATACTGCCAACGCCGGCAGCGCCCGGCCAGCAAAAACAGCCGGCTAAGCTAGGCGCTTAACCGGGAATAGCTAGGAATCCTGCGGCTGTTCGGCAAGGCGGCGTTCGGCGTCGGCGATCTGTTCAAAGACTGACTCGGCCCTGCGGCGGACCGAGGCGGCGCCTACCGGCACCGGCCCGACGGCCAGGCGCAACATCGCGGCCGCCTCCGCGGTGGTCGCCAGGGAGTTGCCAGCTTTGGACAGCGATCGGTGGACGCCGGCCAATGCGCCCGGGATATCCAGGCCGTCACTGGGCGAACGCCGCTGGGCTTCGACGCACACCTGCCGGACCCTGACGGCGAGGCCGGCAAGGTCGTTGGCGATCTCCACCAGTTCGGCATACAGCACGTCGTCCTCCACCCCTTCGAGGACTTGGTGGAACCGGTCAAGCCCGCGAAGGAAACGGTCATGGGCGCGCCGCCACAGCCCTTTGCCGAGCTCGGCGTCGTCTTTTCGCCCCTGGCGGGCGGCTGCGAAGAATGCCACGCCGCCCCTAGAGATACTGGCCGGGACCGTGGTCCGGATCTTCCGCTTCGCCCGGCTTGTCTGAGCCGGGATGCGGCAGCCGGGCGCGCTGCGGCTCGCCGTCCTCGCCGATCACCACACCCGGAGCTATCACTGTCCCCGGCGGCAGCTGGCGCAGCTGCCGCTGTGCCGCCGCGTGTTCGCGGGCGGCATGCTGGGCTGCGATGGCCGTCTGGATGCCGTGGAACAGCCCTTCCAGCCAGCCGACCAGCTGTGCTTGGGCAATCCGGAGTTCCGCGTCGGACGGCGTAGCCTGTGCGGGAAAAGGCAGGCTGATCCGTTCCAGCTCCTCGACGAGTTCGGGAGCCAACCCGTCCTCAAGTTCCTTGATGGAGCGTTCGTGGATCGCAGCCAGGCGCCCGCGTGCGGCGTCATCGAGCGGTGCCGACTTCACTTCGTCCAGCAGCTGCTTGATCATGGTGCCGATCCGCATCACTTTGGCGGGCTCGTCCACCAGGTCCTGGAGGTTACTCCCCTTCGGCCGGGTTCCCGCGCCGTGGTTCGGGGCCGTACCGGAAGAGACCTCGTCGTCGAGGGTGGTGCCCTCTACAGGGGCATCATCAGCTGGCTGAGTGTCGTTCGGATCGCTCATGGCTTCATACTCTCACGGGCTGCGAGCCCGGGCGCGAGTCCGTGAACCCAGTTGACCCCGGCGGGTCCGGCGGTGCCCCGAAAACGCGGGAGGCGCCGTCGGACCCTAAGATCCGACGGCGCCCCCGGCGCAGGTGTTTTCAACGGCCGCGGCCTTTCAGCAGCAGCGGCCTTGGGGATTGTTGTCCTGGCGGTCCGTGTGGTCCCGCCAGAACTCCCGCTCGGTCATGGGCGCTTCCGCATGCCCTGAGGCCTCATGGTGCTCCAGGTACTTCGCATAGGCGTCCGCTCCCATGACCCCGCCGAAATAGCGGGCGAAGCCACGGAACCCTTCGAGTATCGCGTTCATGACCAGCTCCGCATCAGTGGTGCGCGGACTTTTCGAGGCGCAGGTCGGCGGGGAGTTTGTTCCACTCGGCCACGAGTTCCCGCTCAGCAGGCGTGGGAATGAATCCCGCAGGCGCGTAGGCGCGGGACGGCACGGCCGGGTCCTCGTGGTCCGCGTGGGCAACGCCCTGCTTCGCATCCCGGAACGCCTTCACCGTGGCCACCATCGCCGTGATGATCACAATGATGCTCAGCACCACGAAGATCACCGACAGCCACCCCTGGATCATGGTGTTGCGGACCACGGCCTCCATGGCAGCAACGGTCTTGGCAGTGCCAAATTCCGTCTTGCCGTCTGCAAGGGCTTTGGAGAAGGCCGCGTTGTTGGCGAAGTAACCCACTGCCGGAACCGGCGAAAAGATCTTCTGGAAGCTGGCAGTGATGGTGACGACTGCCGCGAAAGCAAGCGGAACGGCCACAATCCATAGGTACTTGAACGAGGCGCGCCTTGCTGCGATGGCCAGGCAGACGGACAGCGCGATGGCTGCGAGCAGCTGGTTGGCGATTCCGAACAGCGGGAACAGCGTGTTGATGCCGCCCAACGGGTCCGTGACACCCATCAGCAGCACGGCTCCCCACGCGAGGACCATAACGGCCGTGCAGAGCCAGGCTCCGGGCCGCCAGGAGTGCTCCTTGAACTTGGGGATGAAGTTGCCGATGGAATCCTGCAGCATGAAGCGTGCAACGCGGGTGCCGGCGTCCACTGCCGTGAGGATGAACAGTGCCTCGAACATGATGGCGAAGTGGTACCAGAACGCCATCATGGCCGTGCCGCCGATGAACTGCTGCATGATGTGGGCAAGGCCGACGGCCAGTGTGGGAGCACCGCCGGTACGGGACACAATGCTTTCCTCGCCGACGTTCCTGGCTGTCTCGGCCAGGAGGTCCGGAGTGATGTTCACCCCGGCAAGTCCCAGGCTGTTGACCCAGGTGGCTGCCGTTTGCACAGTGCCGCCGGTCAGGGCGGCCGGGGAGTTCATGGCGAAGTACAGGCCGCGGTCGATGGAGATGGCTGCCACGAGGGCCATGATGGCCACGAAGGACTCCATCAGCATGCCGCCGTAGCCGATCAGGCGGGCCTGGCGTTCCTTTTCGATCAGCTTCGGGGTGGTACCGGAGGAGATCAGGGCGTGGAAGCCGGATAGCGCGCCGCAGGCAATGGTGACGAACAGGAACGGGAAGAGCGCTCCGGGGAACACCGGCCCGTTTTCCCTGCTGGCAAATTCGCTGAAGGCCGGCACGGTGATTTCGGGGCGGACCACGATGATGGCCAGCGCCAGCATAACGATCACGCCGATCTTCATGAACGTGGAGAGGTAGTCCCGGGGAGCCAGCAGGAGCCACACCGGAAGGATGGCGGCGATGAAGCCGTACACGATGAGGCCCCAGGCGATGGTGACCTTGTCCAGGTGGAAGAACGCCGCGCCCCACTCGGTCCCCGCCACGGCGCCGCCGCCGATGATCGCGGCCATCAGCAGCACGAAGCCGATCAGCGACACTTCCATGACCTTGCCGGGGCGGATGAAGCGGAGGTAAACGCCCATGAAGAGGGCGATGGGGATGGTCATGCCCACGGAGAACACGCCCCAGGGGCTTTCCCCCAGCGCGTTCACGACGACGAGGGCCAGGATCGCGACGATGATCACCATAATGAGCAGGGTGGCAATCAGGGCGGCGGTGCCGCCGATCACGCCGAGTTCCTCACGGGCCATCTGGCCCAGCGAGCGGCCGCCACGGCGCATGGAGAAGAACAGGACGAGGTAGTCCTGCACCGCTCCGGCCAGTACGACGCCGATGATGATCCAGATGGTGCCGGGGAGGTAACCCATCTGGGCCGCAATGACGGGCCCGACCAGGGGGCCTGCGCCGGCGATGGCGGCAAAGTGGTGGCCGAACAGGACGTTGCGGTCGGTGCGGACGTAGTCCTTGCCGTCCGCTTTGTACTCGGCGGGAGTGGCCCGGCGGTCGTTGGGCCTGGTGATGTACCGCTCGATCACCTTGGAGTAAAAGCGGTAGCCGATCAGGTACGTGCAGACCGAGGCGAACACAAACCAGATCGCGTTGACCGTTTCGCCTCGGATGATGGCCAGCATGAACCAGGAGACCCCGCCTAGCAGCGAAATCGCCGCCCAAATGGCGATCTTCGTCGGTGTCCATTTGCGCTCTTCGGCCTCCCGCACCGCGTCGTCCACCGACGTTGGCGGAAGCTTTGGATCAGGCTCTAGCGCGTCCTCCGATAATGCAGTCCGTGCTTTGCCATCCGGCATTTTGCCCATGTCTCCTCCTCGAGAACCCCAGCTGGAAAGTGATCTCCCCTTCGCACCATATCAACGCCCCGGACGCAGGGATACTGCTTTGGGGGCGCCGCTCTTGAGGCCCTCGCTGAACGGTCGGACGGGAGCGTTGAGCGGCAGGCAGCCTAGGGTGCCGGCGTGTTCAACTGCGCCATCCGCGCCTCGCAGAGGTCCAGCCACCGGACCTCCGCTTCGGTCTGGAAAATCAGTGAATCGAGGACGAGCAGCCATGCGGTGTCGGCCCGGCGCAGGCTGGCGGACGCCTCGCGACGGGTTTTGGTGTAGTCCTGGAGCGCTTTCACTGACGCGGTGCGCTGGGCCTGGATGACGGCCGGGACGTCCACTCCGGGGATGGTCACGGCGAGGGCAAGTTTGATGGCGAGTTCGTTCCGGGGAGGATTGCTGCGGGCCACCGGGGCCTGGAACCAGTCCGCGACGTCGCTGCGGCCTGCGTCGGTGATGCTGTAGATGACGTGGCCTTCGCCGTCGCCGCCATCGTTCGTGACGAGTCCGTCCCGTTCCAGCCGGTCCAGGGTGGTGTAGACCTGCCCGATGTTCAGCGGCCAGGCAGAGCCGGTGCGGTCCTCGAACTCGACCCTCAACTGGTACCCGTAACGGGGCTTGTCCTGAAGCAGGGCGAGGAGACTATGGCGAATGGACATACTGCCCCCTGATGTCGCAAAGACGACGGCATACACGCGCCCCCAAGACGCGTGCATACCGCGTATGGAATTACAGTAACGTGATTTCGGTACGAAGGCAATACCGGGTATTCATTCCGACGCCGGTGTCCGGCTACATGACCAGCAGTACTTTCCCCACATGGTCGCCGGAGTCGAAGTATTCATGGGCCGCCCGCACCTGGTCCAGCGGGAACGTCTTGGCCACCAGGGGGCGGATGCGTCCATCCGCCAGGAGCGGCCACACCGCATCCCGGACGGCATTCATGATCACGCCCTTCTCCGCCACCGGCCGTGGCCGGAGCGCTGTGCCGATGATGGCGGCCCGCTTGCTGAGGAGCTTTCCCAGGTCAAGCTCCGCCTTGGTGCCGCCCTGGAGTCCGATCACGATCAGCCGGCCGTAGTCCGCGAGGGCGTCAACGTTCTGCCCGAGATATTTGGCGCCTACAACGTCCAGGATGACGTCGGCACCGTGTCCGCCGTTTTGCGCACGGAGGGATTCTGGAAAGTCCTCCTCCGTGTAATTGATGGCGATGTCCGCATGGAGGAAGGCTTTGGCGGTGCCCACCTTCTCGGCAGTTCCGGCCGTAGTGGCCACCGTGGCGCCAAAGGCCTTGGCCAACTGGATGGCCATGGTGCCGATTCCGCCCGTGGCTCCGTGGACCAGCACGGTCTCACCCGGCTGAAGCTGCGCCGTCATGATCAGGTTCGAGTAAACGGTGGCCGCCACTTCGGGGAGGGACGCGGCAGTGACCAGATCCACGCCGTCGGGAACCCTCAGGACCTGTTCGGCAGGGACGGCCACCTGCTGGGCGTAACCGCCCCCCGAAAGCAGTGCCACCACCTTGTCCCCCACCGAAAACGGCTTGGACACGTCGGGGCCGAAGCCCGCTATCCGGCCGGAAACTTCCAGGCCAAGGATGTCCGAGGCCCCGGGCGGCGGCGGGTAGAAACCCCTGCGCTGCTGGACATCGGCCCGGTTGAGTCCCGCGGCGACAACGTCGATCAGCACCTCGCCGGGGCCGGGAACCGGAGCCGGGACCTCGCGCACTTCGAGCACCTCAGGCCCGCCGGCCTCGCTAACGTAGACGGCCTTCATGGAAAACTCCCGATTCCTAGCTGCTTCCTGCCACAAAAAATAGTGTGCAGCGGCCGCGCGTGCCCGCAAACACTCCGGACGGTTTTTGTCGCAGCCAACTGCCTATGAAACACTACTCGGTAAGGAAGGTTGTCCGAGCGGCCGAAGGAGCTGGTCTTGAAAACCAGTGTGCGGTAACCCCGTACCAAGAGTTCGAATCTCTTACCTTCCGCGAACAATGTCCGGGTCCTGAGCAATCAGGGCCCGGACATTTTCCGTTAATCCCGGTTAAGGGCCTGTTCGGGCCGGGACCATTGAAACTGTCGGTGCTCCGGAATAGTGTCTGGTTTGTCTTCACTGACCACCCCTCCGCCGCGGTCCGTTGCCGCGGCCACCGACAGGAGCCACAATGCCCAGCCCTGACATCACTCCCGGCGCACCCTGCTGGATCGACCTCATGACATCGGATGCCGCCAAAGCCAAGCAGTTCTACGGAGAACTGTTCGGGTGGGACTTCCAGACCGGCGACGAGGAAAAATACGGCGGTTACATCACAGCCTCGAAAAACGGGAAGTCCGTGGCAGGGCTCATGCAAAAGGATGAAACGATGGCGGGCTTCCCTGACGCCTGGTCCACCTACCTGCGTTCAGACGACGCCGCCGCCACCGCCGAAGCTGTCACGGCGCACGGCGGACAGGTCTTCATGGGGCCGATGGACGTCCCGGAGCAGGGCCACATGGCCATGTTCGGCGACGCCACCGGCGCGGCCATCGGCATCTGGCAGCCCCGCGAAATGACCGGCTTCGAACTGGTGGCCGAGCCCGGCGCCGCGGCCTGGCACGAACTCCACACCAAGGACTACGCCACCGCCGTCAGGTTCTACCAGGACGTCTTCGGCTGGGACACGGACGTCATGAGCGACACGCCCGATTTCCGCTACACCACCCTGGGCAAGGGAGACTCAGCCAAGGCGGGCATCATGGATGCCTCCGCCTACCTCCCGGCGGAAGTCCCGTCCAACTGGCAGGTCTACTTCGCCGTGGAGGACGCCGACGCGTCCATTGAAAAAGCCGTCAGCCTTGGCGCGCGGGTGATCGACGGACCGGACGACACCCCGTTCGGCCGCCTGGCAACCCTGGCCGACCCCACCGGCGCAATGTTCAAGATCGTTGCCGACACCCGCCAGGGCACCGGCGATCCGGCCGACTCAGGAGACACCACCGGGGCTTAACGAGCCGCAGCATGCCATTTAAGTAAATTGATCTAAAAAATACCGGCCAGCCGCTTCCATCGGAGCTACTGGCCGGTATTCTTTTGCCATGTCCGGCACATGGGGTGAGCCGGCACATGCACACAATCAAAGCACTGCCGCAGAACACCGTTGCCGGGACAGGGCCCATGCTGCCCTGTGGCCGGCGGTGAACGTTTCGCTGGGGGACGTCTCGCAGAATGCACGCTGAATCAATCACACGTTCATTCGACTCTGTTTTGCTGTGCCGGAAACTGCTTGACCAGGAGTAAAGTCCGGGCCCTTTTGTCCGCGCCACAAAGCCGGACACATTCCACCGAGCCCTTACCCGGGGCACCCTAATGAGAGTTAGAGCGGATGAAACGCACACCATGGAAAATTACGCTGGGCACGGCGTTGTCAGCGGGGCTTATAGCCGCCCCGTTGGCAGCCGTCCCGGCGTTCGCAGTGGAGGTCTCACCAGCCGCTGCGGGCACGTCGCCAGTGGTCATCAATGAGGCGTACCTCAGCGGAGGCAGCTCCGGAGCGGCCTACAAGAACAAATTCGTAGAGCTGTACAACGCGTCAGATGCGCCGGTTTCGCTGGATGGCTGGTCCCTTCAGTACCGCTCGGGCACGGGAACGGCCGCACCCAACGGAGTGGCGGCCCTCAAGGGCAGTATCCCGGCGAAGGGTTATTACCTGGTCCAGGGCGGGGCGAACGGAGCGCCCACCCCCGCCGGCGCCGACCTGCCCACTCCGGACCTGGTGGCTACCGGCTTGAACCCGTCCGGAACCACTGGCACCCTGGTCCTGGCCAGGCAGGCCACTGCGATCACTTCGCTGGCCACCGGTTCGGTAATCGAGCCCGCCAACGTGGCCGACCTGCTGGGGTACGGCACGTCCAACACGTTCGAAACTCAGGCTGCCACAGCGCCCGCCGGCAACACCGACGTCAAGAGCCTGAACCGCACCAACGGAGCGGACTCCAACAGCAACGCGGCCGACTTCGCCCTTAGCGCCACCATCACCCCGACGGCGGCCGGCGGCAGTGTGGACCCCGGGCCTGTCGACCCCGATCCCGTGGATCCGCCGCCTGCGCCCGCCACGAAGACCATCGCCGAGATCCAGGGCTCCGGTGCGGCCAGCCCGTTCGTCGGCGCCAGTGTCACGACGCGGGGCAAGGTGACCGCGGCGTACCCAACCGGCGGCTTCTCCGGCTTCTACGTCCAGACCCCCGGGACCGGCGGCGATCTGACGCCAGCCAACCACACGGCGTCGGACGCTGTTTTTGTCTTTTCGCCCGCAACAGTCGGCTCGGTCGCCATCGGTGATTACGTCGAAATCACCGGCACCGTCAGCGAGTTCTTCGGCATGACCCAGGTGAGTGTTGCTGATGCGGCCGGGCTGACGAAGCTCGCCGAGGCGGCGCCGGAGGTGAAGTCCACCGGCTTCTCCCTCCCGGCGGATGAAGCGTTCCGTGAATCCCTCGAAGGCATGCTGCTGACACCGCAGGGACCGGTGACGGTCACTGACAACTACTCCCTGAACCAGTATGGCGAAATCGGCCTGGCCGGCGGCACCACTCCCCTTGAACAGCCCACCGCCGTGGCACCTTACGGTTCGGCCGAGTACACGGCAACCGTTGCCGCCAACGCCGCCCGCGGCATCAAGCTCGACGACGGCGCCACCACCAACTTCCTCAAGGACGCCGCCACCAAGGCGCAGGTGCTGCCGTACCTGACCACGTCGGATCCGGTCCGCGTCGGATCACCCGTGACGTTCCAGACCGACGTGGTGCTCAGCTACGCCAACAACTCCTGGAAGTTCCAGCCGCTGACCCACCTGACGCCGGAAAACGCCGGCATCATCCAGCCGGCCACCTTCGGCGCCACCCGCGCCGAGGCCCCCGGCGCCGTCGGAGGCAGCCTCAAGATTGCCTCCTTCAACGTGCTGAACTACTTCCCCACCACCGGCGACATGCTGGCCGGCTGCACCTTCTACACCGACCGCGACGGCAACCCCATTACGGTCCGCGGCGGGTGCGACGCCCGCGGTGCCGCCAACGCCGAGAACCTCAAGCGCCAGCAGGACAAGATCGTGGCCGCCATCGGCAAGTCCGGCGCCGACGTGGTGTCCCTGATGGAAGTAGAGAACTCGGCACAGTTCGGCAAAGACCGCGACGACGCCCTGGCAAAGCTGGTGGAGGCTCTGAACATTGCCACGCCGGGGATCTGGGACTACGTCCGCACCCCCGCCAACGCTCCGCCGCTGGCTGACGAGGACATGATCCGGACCGCGTTCATCTACAAGAAGGCTGCTGCGGAACCGGTGGGCGAATCCATCATCCACAACGACACCGTGGCCTTCGCCAGCGCCCGCAAGCCGCTCGCTCAGGTGTTCAAGCCGGTTGGTGCCTCCGATGACAAGAAGTTCATTGCCATCGCCAACCACTTCAAGTCCAAGGGCTCTGCCGCTACTCCGGAGGACACCGACCAGGGCCAGGGCGCCTCGAATCTTGCCCGCACCGAGCAGGCCAAGTCACTTCTCAGCTTCTCGAACGACCTTCAGTCCTCGAAGGGCACGGACAAGGTTTTCCTGCTGGGCGACTTCAATTCCTACGCCAAGGAAGACCCCATCAACGTCCTCACGGCTGCCGGTTACGTCAACCAGGACGAGAAGGCCAAGAACGCTGACGGCTCCGCCAAGCACTCCTACCTGTTCGGCGGCCTGGTGGGTTCCCTGGACCACGTCCTTGCCTCGCCGGCCGCCAATTCGGTGGTCACGGGTGCCGACATCTGGAACATCAACTCCGTGGAGTCCGTGGCGCTGGAGTACAGCCGGTATAACAACAATGTGACCAACTACTATGCGCCGGACCAGTTCAGGGCAAGCGACCACGATCCCGTGGTGGTGGGCCTTGATCTGCCGGCCGCACCGGTCCTGCCGCCGAGCGTTGACCTGAACTTCCTGGGAATCAACGATTTCCACGGCCGCATCGATTCCAACACGATCCTGTTTGCCGCCACCATCGAAAAGCTCCGCGAATCCGCGGCGCCGGGCGCCACGGCTTTCCTGTCCGCCGGAGACAACATCGGAGCCTCGCTGTTCGCTTCCGCCGTCGCCAAGGACCAGCCCACCATCGATGTGCTGAACGCCCTGGAGCTGCAGACGTCCGCCGTGGGCAACCACGAGTTCGACGGCGGCTGGACGGACCTGCGGGACCGGGTCGTCGCCGGCGGTACGAACGCCAAGTTCCCGTATCTCGGCGCCAACGTTTACAAGAAGGGCACCACGGAACCGGCCCTGCCCGAATACACGGTGCTGGAGCTGAACGGCGTGAAGGTGGCCGTGATCGGCACCGTCACCCAGGAAGTACCGTCGCTGGTCACGCCTGCCGGAATCACCGAACTTGAGTTCGGTGATTCCGTGGAAGCGATCAACCGCGTTGCGGCGAAGATCACCGCGGACAAGCTCGCCGACGTCATCATCGTGGAAAACCACGACGGCGCCGGGTCCGGCGCTCCCGAAGGCTCCACGTTGGAACAGGAAGTCGCAGCCGGCGGCCCCTTCGCCAAACTCGTCAACGAAACCTCTCCCGAGGTGGAAGCCATCTTCACCGGCCACACCCACAAGCAGTACGCCTGGGATGCTCCGGTGCTGGATGGCAACGGCCAGCCGACGGGCAGGACGCGCCCCATCGTCCAGACCGGCAGCTACGGCGAGTTCATCGGCCAGATCCAGCTGACGATCGACACCAAGACCATGCAGGTGACCGGCTACAAAGCGGGCAACGTCAAGCGCACCGTCCCCACCACCACGGAGACGGCCGCGGACCTTGTGACCAAGTACCCGCGGGTGGCAGCCGTGAAGGCAATCGTTGACAAGGCAGTCGCCGACGCTGCCGTCATCGGCAACCAGCCGGTCGGCAAGGTCACCGCTGATATCACCACGGCTTTCACGCCCGCCACGGCAACAAGTCCGGCGTCCCGTGACGACCGTGCGGGCGAATCCACCCTGGGCAACCTGGTGGCGGACTCACTGGTGGACGCACTCAAGGCTCCGGACCTCGGCGCCGCCGAAATCGGCGTCGTGAATCCCGGCGGCCTGCGCAACGAGCTGTACTTCGCGCCGGACGGAACCATCACCTATGCGGAGGCGAACGCCGTGCTTCCGTTCGTGAACAACCTCTGGACCACGTCCCTGACCGGGGCACAGTTCAAGACGCTCCTGGAACAGCAGTGGCAGACCAACCCGGACGGCACGGTCCCAAGCCGCGCCTACCAGCAGCTGGGATTGTCCAAGAACGTCAACTACACCTACGATGCCGCACGTGCCGCGGGTGACCGCATCACCTCCATCCGGGTCAATGGTTCGCTCATCGATCCGGCCAGGTCCTACCGCGTCGGCACCTTCAGCTTCCTCGCAACCGGCGGCGACAACTTCCGGATTTTCAAGGAAGGAACCGGCACCAAGGATTCAGGACTCGTGGACCGCGACGCCTGGATCAAGTACCTGCAGGAGCACAACCCGGCAGCGCCGGACTTTGCCCGCCGCACTGTTGCCGTGGTGAACACGACGGCGGCCGAGGTCAAGGCCGGCGACTCCATTACGCTGGCCGTCTCCAAGCTGGATCTCACGTCGCTGGGCAGCCCCGTCAACACGTCGCTGGCGGCCTCCTTCACGGACGCTGCGGGCACCGTAACCCAGCTCGGCACCATCCCGGTGTCCGCCGGGGCTGCCGCAGTGGACGTGAAGGTTCCGGCCGGCGTGGCCCCAGGCGCCGGAACCCTGGTGCTCACCGCTGCTGAATCGGGCACCGTGGTCAAAACGGCGGTCCTGGTTGCTTCCAGCGGACCGGTGCCGCCGGTCTGCACCGCGCCCGTCCCGCCCACCAAGTGGTACGACTTTGCAGGCTGGATCAAGTACGGCCTGGCCTGGATCCAGTACCAGAAGTGCCTGAAAGGCTAGTTTCCCGGCCTGACGGTAACTGAACTTGCCCCGCCCCGGGGCTGGAAATCCCTTCGGATTCCGGCCCCGGACGCGGGGCATTTTCGTGTCCGGGAGGTCAGCGGTCGAGGATGTGGCGGGCTATCTCGTCGGCGTCGCGGAGGGTGCGCTGGCCGCTGCGGTACACCGGCCCCTCCTGCGGCCTCGCCTCCGCGGCGATGGCCGTGCCCCACTGCGCCGCGGACAGCTGCAGTCCCAGCACGTACAGTCCTTCCGAGACGGATCCGTTGGCGCCCACCGGCCGGTACGGGTGCGGGCTGACGTCAAGTCCGGAGGTCTCCACCGGCGCGCCCTCCACAGTCATCATCAGCCGGGGCCGGGCCAGGCCGTCGGCGAGCAGCTGCTCCAGCACCGGCGACACATTGACGGAAACCCGGTTGGCCGGAGCGAGCGCCTCGATCATGGTGCGGGCGTGGATGGCCCCGCCGTTGACCCACGGCGACACGGCCTTGAAGGAACCGGCCGCGCGGTCGAGCGAAAACTTCGGATCCGGGCCCACGAAGCTGACCACGCCCGCCCTGGCGAGCGCTGCGAGCTGCTCGGCCCGGATGGCCGGCGGGCCGCTGGCCAGCCCTTCGACGAACGACTCGAACCAGCCCCGCAGGCCGGCGACCCAGGACTCATCGGTGATGCCGCCGTCGGCCACCACCGATTTCAGCACCGCCCGCCCGTGGTGCAGCGCCCCGATGGTCATTTTCACGGGGTCGTCCTCCCCCAGTGCCGAACGCCGGGCGTCATCGAGCAGGTAGTCGACGACGGCGGCATCCACCTCAGCCTGCGACGCGAAGTTCCGGCCGGCCAGGGGAGCTGCCAGGCCCGGGAGGTTCAGCCGCTGGTCCGGCGCCACATGCCTGGCCACCAGGTCATCCGCTTCGGCTTCCCAGTGGGAGACGCTGTGGGCGTGCGGCCGCATCGCCTCCTGGAGCAGGGCCAGGAACGCCTCGGGCTCGTTGACGGCGTCCGGACGGGTCCGAACCAGGGTGGAGTAGTAGGCCCAGAGCGCGTCGCGCTGCAGGAGGGGCCAGAGGTCGTGGTCGAAGGCGGGGGTGATTCCCGCGGCCGCGAACCTTCCGACGGCGGCCTCGGTGCAGTACCGCAGCGTCACGCCGGACGGGTAGTACCCTGCAAGGTCCGCTTTGGCCCGGTAAGGGGTCCCGCGCCGGGACGCCGCGATGATCAGCGGCTCGTTGCCGGACGGGACGTATTCGAGACCGGCCTTCCCCTGTCCGGGGACGCCGTCCGCCGTGCCGTCGCCTTCTGCCGCAACGAACCTCCCGCCCCGGCCCTCGGTCAGCTGGCCCATCACGTCGAAGAAGTTCAGGCCCATGCCCCGGACCAGGACGGGCTCGCCAGCCGGCACCACAGACCAGTCGACGTCGGCGGGGACCGCAGGGGGCAGGTACAGAAGGCCCAGCTGGCCGGCCCCGGCCTGGAGCTCGCGCTGTTCGGCGTTGAGCCTGGACTCAAGGTGGCCCAGGGCCAGCACCACGGACCCGACGGTGAGGGGCCCGCCGTCCTCGAGTTCGACGTCGAACGTTCCGTTTCCTGCCGGCCGCACAGCGGTGGCGGTGGTGCGGTGGAACTGGACGGTGACGCCTTCCGGAAGGTGCGCGAGCAGCTCGTCCAGGGTGAAGCGGAGGTAGCAGCCGTACAGGGCGCGGCTCGGAAAATCCCGGGATCCGAGGCTGGCCAGTTCGTGGCGTTCATCCTCGGTCAGCGAAGGGTGCGGGCTGTCCTGCTGCGCCGCACGCCATGTTTCGAAGGTGCTGCCGGCCACGGGTGCCGCCAGCTCAGGGTCCTCGGGAATCACGGTGGGATAGAACGATTGCGTGTTCATCAGGTACAGCCGCGACTGGCCGGGCTGCCACACGTGGCCCGGCCCGGCCGGGTACGGGTCCACCACGTCGATGTGGAGGCTGGATGCGGGGTGGCTCGCGGTGCCATGAGGTCCGGAAGTCCCCGAAGTTGCCGAATCGGAGGGGTTCCTGAGCCGCCAGTTGGCGAGGAGCCGCTCCAGGACACTGGTGCCGCGGGGTCCGGCCCCTATTAGTGCTGTCCGGATGCTTTGCGATGTGCCCACGCCCTCCAGAGTATCTGCATGTGACTTGCTAGCCGCGCGCGGATGCTGTTTCGTAGGGCCATGACCACCACAGCAGCTGATCACCAGCCCGTGTCCGGTGCCTCTTCCCCCGGCGGGAAAGCGCCCGAACCGACCGACGAAAACATCTGGCTTGAGGAGATCTACGGCGAGGAGCCGCTGGCCTGGGTCCGCGAACAGAACGCCCGCACCGAGGACCTGCTCGAAGACGCCGACTATGCCGCGCTCGAAAGCCGCATCCTGGAGGTGCTGGACTCCACGGACAAGATCGCCATGGTGGGCAAGCACGGCGACTGGTATTACAACTTCTGGCGGGACGGCCAGAACCCCAAGGGGCTGTGGCGCCGGACATCCTGGGAGAGCTACCGGAGCGGGGAGCCTGAATGGGATGTGCTGCTGGACGTCGACGCGCTGGCCGCCGCCGAAGGCGAAGAGTGGGTTTTCCACGGCGCCAATTTCCTCCGCCCTGCGCCCGGCGAACCGCACCGGCTGGCGCTGGTGGCCCTCTCCCCCGACGGCGGCGACGCCAACCGCTACCGCGAGTTCGACGTCGAGACCCGGACGTTCGTGGACCCGGCGTCGGGAGGCTTCGACCTGCCCACGGCGAAGGGCAACGCTTCCTGGCTGGACCGGGACACGCTGCTGGTGTCGACCACCGCAGAAGGCCTGCCCAGCACCACCTCGTCCTACGCGCGCACCGCCGTCCGGCTTGCCCGCGGCGGATCGCTCGCGGCAGCCGAACGGCTCTTTGAAATCCCCGAAGACCACATGATGGCGCTGGTGGCGCATGACTCCACGCCCGGGTTCGAGCGGACCTTCGCCATGGACTGGATCAGCTTCTTCAACAAGAGCACGTCGGTCCTGCGGGACGGATCCTGGGTGGTCATCGACGCCCCGACCGACGTGAACCTGAGCGTGCACCGGGAGTGGCTGCTGTTCCGCCCGCAGGGCGACTGGGACGTCGACGGAACCACGTACGCCGCCGGTTCGCTGCTCGCCGCCAGGTTCGAGGATTACCTTGCCGGGAGCCGCGAACTGGCGGTCCTGTTCACCCCGGACGCGCACACGTCGCTGCAGTCGTGGAGCTGGACCCGCAACTTCCTGCTGCTCAACCTCCTGCGGGATGTGTCCTCGGAGATCCGCGTCCTGGATCCGGAACGGCCCGGAACAGAGGCCGCATGGGCTTCGACGCTGCTGGACGCCTGCCCGCCGCTGCACGACGTCAACGCCTTCGCCGTTGACGACGAGGACGAGGCAGCGGGCATGGACGACGACGGGATGGACGACGACGGTACCGGCGGCAATGTGCCGGTGCCGGAAGGGGAAGCCCCCGGCGCGGGGAACGACTTCTGGCTCGTGGCCACCGGCTTCACCACGCCCAGCACGCTCACCCGGGGAACGCTGCGCCGCGGCAGCGTCGGGCAGGTGGTCAGCGAGCACGAGGTAATCCGCACCTCGCCGTCCTACTTTGACGACTCGGCCTACGAGGTCCAGCAGCACTTCGCCGTGTCCGACGACGGCACCCGGGTGCCGTACTTCCAGGTGGCGTCCAAGGACCTGGTGCTTGACGGCCAGAACCCCACGCAACTGTCCGGCTATGGCGGGTTCGAGGTTTCCCGGACGCCTGCCTACAGCGGCGCGATCGGCCGGGCCTGGCTGGAACGCCGGACCGACGCCGGCGGCGAACGCGGCGGCGCCGGTGAGGGCGCGGCCGGTGAAGGCGCGGCCGGTGAAGGTGAAGGCAGCGCCACGCACACCCGCGGCGGCGTCTACGTGGTGGCGAACATCCGCGGCGGCGGCGAATACGGACCCTCGTGGCACCGCGCCGCGCTGCAGGAAAAGCGCCACCGCGCGTTCGAGGACTTCGCTGCAGTGGCCAGGGACCTGATCTCCAGGGGAGTCACCTCCAAGGAGCGGCTGGGCTGTGTAGGCGGCTCCAACGGCGGGCTGCTGGTGGGCAACATGCTGACCCGGTACCCCGAACTGTTCGGCGCAGTATCCTGCGGTGTGCCGCTGCTGGACATGCGCCGTTACACCAAACTGTCCGCCGGCTACTCGTGGATCGCCGAATACGGGGACCCTGACGTGCCCGAGGACTGGGAGTTCATCCGGACGTTCTCGCCGTACCACCTCCTTCGCGACGGTGTGGATTACCCGGAGACGTTCATCTGGACCGCAACGTCCGATGACCGGGTGGGTCCCGTGCAGGCCCGCAAGATGGCGGCCCGTATGCAGGCCATGGGCATCCCCAACGTTTGGTTCCACGAGGCGCTGGAGGGCGGGCACGCCGGTGCCTCCGACAACCGGCAGGCGGCCGCGTTGCAGAGCCGCAGCCAGCATTTCCTCTGGCGTTCGCTGGCGGGCCGTTCCGACAACTAGCACCGTTTTGCACTGACTGCCCCGTTCTGCGTATCCTTGGTGGGCTAGGAATAGCAATTGGAGACGTGCCAGAGCGGCCGAATGGGCTTCACTGCTAATGAAGTGTGGGGCACAACTCCACCGGGGGTTCAAATCCCCCCGTCTCCGCGTTTGGCCCCGGTCCCTGGACCGGGGCCTTTTGCGTTTCTACGGCGGGTTGCGTGTCCGGATGCGCGCCGGCCGGGGTGGCAGGATGGGCCCATGGCGGAGAACAGCAATCACGACGTGGTCATTATCGGTGGCGGACACAACGGCCTGGCGGCTGCCGCCTATCTGGCCAAGGCCGGACAAGACGTCCTGCTGCTGGAGAAACTGGACCACGCCGGCGGAGCGGCCGTCTCCGCCCGGGCGTTCGACGGCGTCGACGCCCGCCTTTCGCGGTATTCGTACCTGGTGAGCCTGCTGCCGCAAGAAATCATTGACGACCTGGGACTGCGCATCAGGCTGGCGCGGCGCCGCTACTCGTCCTACACGCCGGACCCGGGCAGCCCCGGCCGCGGCCTCCTGATCGACAACGGGGATGCGGCGGCCACGGCGGCGTCCTTCGCATCAGTGGGTGCCCCGGCTGCCGAAGCCGCGGCCTTTGATCGCTTCTATGCGGAGTGCCGGAAGCTCACCGGGGCGCTGTGGCCCACCATGACGTCGCCCCTGCCCACCCGCTCCGAGGCCCGGCAACTCGCTGAAGCCGCCGGTGCCGATGATGTGTGGGAGTCGGTCATCGAGCGGCCCATCGGCGATGCCATCACCCGCGGCCTGCAAAGTGACCTGGTGCGCGGCGTGGTGCTGACGGATGCGCTGATCGGTACGTTTGCCAGGGCAGACAGCCCGGACCTGCAGCAGAACATCTGCTTCCTGTACCACCTCCTGGGCGGCGGGACCGGAGACTGGGATGTGCCCATAGGCGGCATGGGGACTGTCTCCAGCGAACTGGAGCGGGCCGCCCGCGAGGCCGGCGCCACCATCCTGACCGCCGCCGAGGTCACCCGCGTCCGGCCCGGCGGCACAGTTCATTACCGCCACGACGGCCAGGAACGCTCTGCCACCGCCGATTGGGTGCTCTCCAACGTGGCTCCCGTGGTGCTGGACCGGCTGCGCTCGCCAGAGCCGATGCCGGGCCCCGGTGCCGGTGCGGGTGCGGGTGCCGGTGCCGCCGCGGTTGCACCTGTGAACCCCAACCACCTCCGCGAGGGTTCACAAGTCAAGGTAAACCTCCTGCTGAAGCGCCTGCCTCAGCTGCTGGACCGCAGCATCGGCCCGGAGGCGGCCTTCGGCGGCACCTTCCACATCAACGAAACCTGGACCCAACTGGACGACGCCTACCGGGCCGCCGAACAGGGAACGATCCCGGACCCGCTGCCCTGCGAAATCTACTGCCATTCGTTGACCGATCCCAGCATCCTCTCCACGGAGCTGCAGGCCTCCGGCGCCCACACCCTGACGGTCTTCGGACTCCACGTGCCGGACAGGCTGGTCACTGCGGAGAACAACGAGGCGATGCGGACGGCGCTGCAGGCCGCCGTCGTAAATTCCCTCAACTCTGTGCTGGCGGAACCGATCGAGGATCTGCTGCTGACCGGCGCCGACGGAACGCCGTGCATCGAAACCAGGACCACGCTGGATATCCAGCGCGCCGTGGGCATGCCGCGCGGCAACATCTTCCACGGCGGACTCGACTGGCCGTTCATGGAGGACGACGCCCCGCGGGACACTCCCGCCCGGCGCTGGGGCGTGTCCACCGACGATCCCCGCATCCTGCTGTGCGGCTCCGGAGCCCGGCGCGGCGGGGCGGTGAGCGCCATCGGCGGCCACAATGCAGCCATGGCCGTGCTGGAATCCCTGGCGCTGGCGTCCGAGGGTTTGGCGTCCGAGGGTTTGACGTCCTAGGGATTCGCTGGCTTGGGTGCGCCTGAACGCCCGCGGCTGACGTCCGCTCCGGCCTGGCGGTGGAGGGCCAGGCTGTCCGCGGTGCTCAGCAGCATCAGCACCGCGATGGCCAGGAACGCGCCGCGGTACGGCGCAACGGGGTCCGCTCCGAAGGCGCCGGGGGCGGCGAAGAGCCGGAGGAACAAGGCTCCGACGGCGATGCCCGCACCGGCCGCCAGTTGGACCAGCGTGGCCGAAATGGCGTTGGCCGACGGCAACTGTCCGGGAACGATGTCGGCGTACTGGATGGAGGCGTAGGCCGAGAATCCGATGGAACGGAACGCGCCGCTGCAGACCAGCAGGGCGAAGATCAGCGGCTCCGGGGTCCCGGCGTCCAGCAGCGCGCACAGGCCAAAAGTGAGGGCCGAGGCAAGAGATGCGAAGACGAGGACGGGCTTGAAACCGAACCTGCGGATCAGCGGCGTGGTTGCGGGTTTGATGCCGATGTTGCCGATGAACACCGCCGCCACCATAACGCCGGCGTGCAGCGGATCCCAGCCGAAGCCGTCCTGGAACATCAGCGGCAGCAGGAACGGAACCGCGCTGATGGTCAGGCGGTAAATGAACCCGCCGGTGGACGTTGCGCGGAACGTCCGGGTGCCGAAAACATTCAGCTGGAACAGCGGATTGGTGGTGCGCCGCAACCACAGGACTGCCCCGGCGATAAACACCAGGCCCGCGGCCACGCTGATCGCCCCGAACGGTCCGGAGGGGTGCGCCGTGGCCAGTTCGAGCCCCACCACCAGGGCCCCGACACCGGCCGTCGTCAGCAGCAGCCCCACCCAGTCAAGGCGGCGGGACTGGTCCCCGGCTCCCTGCGGAACCAGGCGAAGGGCCGCAATAAACGCGGCAAGGCCCAGCGGGATGTTAATCAGGAAGATCCAGTGCCAGGACAGGAAGGTGGTTAGCGCCCCGCCCACCAGCGGCGCCAGGACCGGCGCCAGCAGCCCGGGCCACACAAGGTAGGCGGTGGCCCGGAGAAGGTCCTCCTTGGGTGTCCTGCGCAGCACCACGAGCGTGCCCACCGGCACCATCATGGCCCCGCCTGCACCCTGCAGGACACGGCTGACGGTGAGCATGGTGAGGTCCTGGCTCACCGCGCACAGGAACGAGGCGACGGTGAACACCGCAATGGCGGCACAGAAAACACGGCGGGCACCCACGCGCTCGGCCAGCCAGCCGCTGACCGGAATGCCCATGGCCACGGTCATCAGGTAGGCCGTCATGGTGATGTTGACGTCGGCCGGAGCCACGGCGAAGTCTGCCGCGATGCTGGGGATGGCCGTGGTCAGCACCGTGCCGTCCAGGAACTCCATGAAGAACGTGGCTGCAACCAGCAGGGCCAGCCGCGGCTGCCACTCCTGGCGGACAGCCGACGCGGCGCTGCTCTGGGATTCGCTCATGGCTCCTGGCCTGGACTCATTCGCCGATCCTATAGGCGTGCCAGGCACGGTGCCAGAATAAGTCCGCCCCTTACGCGGACCGCCGGAGGGGGCCTACCCGGCCTGTCCCAGCACGAGGGGAAGGACGGCACCGGCACCGGCGCGGCGCAGTGCCCGGCCTGCAACCGTGACCGTCCAGCGGCTGTCCGTAAGGTCATCCACCAACATGATGCTCTGACCCTGGATGCCGGCCATGGCGGCCTCCAGCTCCGGTCCCACAACCAGCCGGTCCCAGACTCCGGCCAGCCGGTAGGCGCTGTTGCCCCCGCGTCCGCCGGTGGGCCCGCCGTGTTCCAGCT
Organism: Arthrobacter sp. UNC362MFTsu5.1; assembly: GCF_000685965.1. Taxonomy (GTDB): domain Bacteria; phylum Actinomycetota; class Actinomycetes; order Actinomycetales; family Micrococcaceae; genus Arthrobacter. The sequence goes on from NZ_JMLE01000011.1 coordinate 63,143, forward strand.
GCAGCTGGCCCAGGTAGGGTATGCGGCCGATACCGGAAATTCCGCGCGCCAGCGAATCGACCAGGGCCGGCTTGCTGCGCGACGGAATGCTGACGATGGCTGCCGGGCGTCCGACGCCGCTCCAGCCGGGGCTGCGTCCGTTCCCGGCGCCCCATTCGCGGAGCACCTGCACGCAGGCCTGCAGCATGGCGGGGTCCACCTCGCGGTCCCCCGCGCCGGAGGCAAAGATCTCCCGCAGGGCGCCGCCCCAGCCGAGGTCGGTCAGGCGGGCCAGCACGCGGCCCTCGGCGAGGCTCTCCTCCGGTTTGATCTTGCCCTTGACGGTGACCCCGAGCCGGTCCATGCCGCTGGGCCACTGCAGCCGCGGTTCCAGTGCCATGCCGGCACGGCTGAGCGTCTGGCCGGCCGCTTCTGTGGCCGCGGACGCGATGTCGGACGGGAACCAGCGTCCGGCGCAGTTGTCACAGCGGCCGCACGCACGGGCTGTTTCATCGTCCAGGACGGAGGTGATGTATTCCATCCGGCAGCCGGCGGTGTCCTGGTAGATCACCATGGAGTCCTGCTCGTCCACACGGGCCTCGGCGATGCGGGTGTACCGGTCGGCGTCGTAGCTCCAGGGCTGGCCGGTGGAACGCCAGCCGCCGCCCACCCGCTCCACGGCCCCGTCCACGGACAGGACCTTGAGCAGCAGTTCCAGCGGTGTGCGCCGCAGGTCCACGCGCGCTTCGAGGGCCACTGTGGACACAGCCGAACCGGCCTCGGCCAGCGCGGTCAGGACGGCCGCGGCCTTTTCCTCCGACGGCATGGATGCGGTGGCGAAGTACTGCCAGATGTCACGGTCCTCGGAGCCGGGCAGCAGCAGGACGTCGGCGTTGGCCGCGCCACGCCCCGCGCGGCCTACCTGCTGGTAGTAGGCCACCGGAGACGACGGGGCGCCAAGGTGCACCACGAAGCCCAGGTCCGGTTTGTCGAATCCCATGCCCAGGGCCGACGTGGCCACCAGCGCCTTGACCTGGTTGTCCTTGAGGAGCTGTTCCGCCCGTTCGCGGTCCGCGGGATCGGTGCGGCCGGTGTAGGCGAGGACCTCATGGCCGGCTTCGGCGAGCAGCCGGGCGGTGTCCTCCGCCGCGGAGACCGTCAGGGTATAAATGATGCCGCTGCCGGGCAGGTCCGCCAGATGGGTCAGCAGCCAGCCCAGCCGGTCGCGGGAATCCGCCAGCTGCAGCACGCCGAGCCGGAGCGATTCACGGCCCAGGGCGCCGCGGATGGTCAGCACGCCGTCGCCCAGCTGCTCTTCGATGTCATGGACCACCCGGGAGTTGGCGGTGGCTGTGGTGGCCAGCACGGGGACGGTGTCCGGCAACTGCGTGATGAGGTCCGCGATGCGCCGGTAGTCGGGACGGAAGTCATGGCCCCAGTCGGAGATGCAGTGTGCTTCGTCAATCACCAGGAGCCCGGTGCGGCGGATCAGTTCGGGCAGCTGGTTCTCCCGGAACGACGGGTTGGTGAGCCGCTCCGGGGATACGAGCAGCACGTCCACTTGGTCCGCGGCCAGCTGCTCGCGGACGGTATCCCATTCGAGCTGGTTGGCGGAGTTGATGGCAACTGCACGGACTCCTGCCCGGGCAGCTGCCGCCACCTGGTCCCGCATCAGGGCCAGCAGCGGCGAAACGATCAGCGTGGGACCGGCCCCGCGGCGCCGGAGCAGCAGCGATGCCACAAAATAGACGGCCGATTTTCCCCAGCCGGTGCGCTGCACCACAAGGGCGCGGCGCCCGCCGTCAACCAGTGCTTCAATCGCCTCGAACTGGCCGTCATGGAAGCTGGCCTCGGGATGTCCTACGAGGCCGCGAAGAACTTCCAGGGCCTGGGCATGGGTCCCCTGTCCACCCGCGGGGAGATCGACGGAAGCGGAAAGGACAGCAGCATTCTGGTTATTGGCCATTGATTCAGTATCCCAGCCCCCTCCGACAGCCGCGAAGCCGGGTACCGGGCCATGTGGACGGCGCGCCCGCGTAATGCAACTACTCCTCCACAGCCATTTTGCGCTTCACCGTAAGATGGAACGCGTGACTAGCGACCAGACAAAGACTTTTGACCTTTCGGCATCGTTCAAGGCCTACGACGTGCGCGGCATTGTGGGCGAGTCAATCACCGCCGAAATCGTCGAAGCCGTAGGCGCCGCATTCGTGGATGTCCTGAAGCTCGAGGGCCAGACGGTCCTGGTGGGCGGCGACATGCGCCCCTCCTCCCCCGAGTTCAGCAAGGCATTCGCCAACGGTGCGGCCACCCGCGGAGCCAACGTCCAGCTGCTGGACCTCATCTCCACCGACGAGCTCTACTACGCCTGCGGTGCGCTCAATGCCGCAGGGGCAACGTTCACCGCCAGCCACAACCCCGCCGAATACAACGGCATCAAGATGTCCAAGGCCGGCGCCCAGCCCATTTCGTCGGAATCCGGCCTGAAGGAAATCCAGGCCCGCGCGGAGGACTACCTCCACGCCGGCTCCATCCCGGCCGCAGGCAAGCGCGGCCTCATCGGGGTTCACGATGTCCTGAAGGATTACTCCGAATACCTCCGCAAGCTGGTGGACCTCAAGGGATCCCGCCCGCTGAAGGTGGTAGTCGACGCCGGTAACGGCATGGCCGGCCTGACCACCCCGGCGGTCCTCGGCGACGCCCTGCTGCCCAAGCTGCCGTTCGACATCATTCCCCTCTACTTCGAGCTGGACGGGTCCTTCCCGAACCACCCGGCCAACCCGCTCGAGCCGGAAAACCTGCTGGACCTGCAGGCCGCCGTCGTCGAACACGGTGCGGACATCGGGCTGGCCTTCGACGGCGACGCCGACCGCTGCTTCGTCATCGACGAGAAGGGCAACCCCGTGTCGCCGTCGGCCATCACCGGCATGGTGGCCCGCCGCGAGATCGCCCGCGCCAAGGCCCAGGGCGAGGAAACGCCCACCATCATCCACAACCTGCTGACCTCCAAGGCGGTGCCGGAACTCGTGGCGCACGACGGCGGCCGCGCCGTCCGCACTCGCGTGGGCCACTCGTTCATCAAGGCAGTCATGGCAGAGGAAGGCGCCGTCTTCGGCGGCGAGCACTCCGCGCACTTCTACTTCCGCGATTTCTGGAACGCGGACACCGGCATGCTCGCCGCGATGCACGTCCTGGCCGCCCTCGGTGAGCAGGACCGCCCGCTGTCCGAACTCGGCCACGAGTACGAGCCCTACATTTCCTCCGGCGAAATCAACTCCGAAATCGAGGACAAAGCCGGCGCCGTCGAGCGGGTCCGCGCCGATTTTGCCGGCGAAGACGTCGACGTCGACATGCTGGACGGCAGCACCTTCACGGCCCGCGACGGCAGCTGGTGGTTCAACCTGCGCCCTTCCAACACCGAACCGTTCCTCCGCCTTAACGCCGAGGCCACGGACCGGCCCACCATGGAACGCATCCGCGACCGCGTGCTTGCCCTGGTCAACGGCTAGGCCGCCCGCATGACTGAACGTTCCGGAACGTCCTGGCGGGACTCGGTGCCAGAAGCTACGGCCACCGACCTGGAAAACCTGCTGGGCACCGGCGTCGGCGCTGCCCAGGAGCAGCTGGGGCGCAACGGCGGTTTCCTGCCGTTCGCCCTGGTGGTGGAGAACGACGGCGAGGTCCGCCTGGTCGCCGTCACTCCGGCTGACGCTGAGGACGGTGCCGAGGGCGACTTCGACGCCGATACGATGATCAGCGACCTCACGGAACTGCTCCGGCAGAACCGGGACGACTTCCGGGCCGCGGCGGTGGTCTGTGACATCACCCTGCTGGAAGAAGCCACGGACGCCATCCACGTGGCGGCCGAGCACCGTGACGGATCTGTTTTCGCCGCGGTGCTGCCCTACGAGCCCAACGCCGAGTCACACGAATGGGAGTTCGGACAGCTTGCAGCTGATTCCAGCGAACCCGCGATCTGGGTGGACTAGACCTCCAGTGGGTTGCTGACATGAAGATCAATGCGTTCGCGGACGTAAGCCTGCGCGCCATGATGGTGCTCTCGGCGGCCCCGCAGGGCACCTTGCTGACCACGCAGAGCATCGCCGATGCCGTAGGAACGCCCTACAACCATGTCAGCAAGGCCATGGCGAAGCTCCGCGAACTTGGCGTGATCGACGTCGAACGGGGACGTAACGGCGGGTCGCGGCTGAATGACGCCGGACGGCGGGCCACCGTCGGGCAGCTCCTGCGGCAGTTGAATACCCGGGCCGATCCGGCCGACTGCCATTCCGTGAATGGCGACTGCCCGCTGATCAACGAATGCAAGCTTCGCGGCGCCCTGGCACGGGCACGCGAGGCTTTCTACCGCGAACTCGACGACATCGTGGTGTCCGCCCTGCCCGGTACGCGCCAGATGGCGCCGGTTTTCCAGGCGATCGGGCTCCGCCCCGGGCTCTGATTCCCCGCCGATTTTGAATTCTTTTCTACGACGTGTAGAACTTAGGTATAAATACTCGTATTTCAAATACATGTATTGATCGCGGTCCGGACAAAGACCCGGGCCCTTACCTCAGGAGTACACATGCTCTCGGACAAATCCCGCCCTGTCATTGAGGCCACCCTGCCGCTGGTCGGATCCCGGATCGGCGACATCACCCCCAAGTTCTACGCACGGCTCTTCGGCGCGCACCCGGAACTGCTGGACGGACTGTTCAGCCGTTCCAACCAGCGGTCGGGCAACCAGCAGCAGGCCCTGGCCGGAAGCATCGCCGCTTTCGCCACGCACCTGGTGAACAACCCCGGAACCCTCCCGGAAACCGTGCTTTCCCGGATCGCCCACAAGCACGCCTCCCTGGGCATCACCGAACCCCAGTACCAGGTTGTATACGAGCACCTCTTCGCCGCCATCGCGGAGGACCTCGCCGAGGTAATCACCCCGGAAATCGCCGAGGCCTGGACCGAGGTCTACTGGCTCATGGCCGACGCCCTCATCAAGATCGAAAAGGGCCTCTACGCCATCCAGGCCAACGACAAGATGTGGACCCCGTGGCGCGTTGCCGCGAAGACGCCCGCCGGCACCGGCGCCATGACCTTCACCCTGGAACCGGCCGACGACACCCCGATCACGCCCGCCCTTCCCGGCCAGTACGTCAGCGTCAAGGTCCAGCTCCCGGACGGCCTGCGCCAGGTCCGCCAGTACTCCCTCTCCGACGACGCCGGCACCAGCCGCACCTTCACCACCAAGCTCGACGACGGCGGCGAGGTCTCCCCCGTGCTGCACAACGGCGTCGAGGTCGGCGACATCCTGGAGATCTCCAACCCCTACGGCGAGATCACGCTCAAGGAGGGCGACGGGCCCGTGGTCCTGGCTTCGGCCGGCATCGGCTGCACGCCCACGGCGTCCATCCTGCGGTCGCTGGCTGAGGCCGGTTCCGACCGCCGGGTGCTGGTGCTCCACGCGGAAAGCACGCTGGAAAGCTGGGCCCTGCGCGGGCAGATGACGGACGACGTCGAGCGCCTCGAGGGTGCCGACCTCCAGCTCTGGCTGGAAGAGCCGCAGGCGGGTGCGAACGCCGGCTTTATGTCGCTGCGCGAAGTGGACCTGCCCGCCAATGCCTCGCTGTACCTCTGCGGCCCCCTCCCGTTCATGAAGCACATCCGCAACGAGGCCATCAACGCCGGCATCCCCGCGACGAAGATCCACTACGAAGTCTTCGGCCCGGACATCTGGCTCGCTTCCTAGAGTCAGAGGCGGGAACGACGGCGGCGCCGCACCTTTTCGGAAAAGGTGCGGCGCCGCCGTCGTTGTCTCTGTTTGTCCCCAGCTGATTAGCTGTGGTCCGCCATGCGTTCCTTCAGGCCTTCCAGCTCGGAGCGCAGGGCCTCGGGCAGGGAGTCGCCGAACTTCGCGTACCACTCTTCGATGGAGGCCAGCTCGGCGTCCCACTCCTCGCGGTCGACGCGGACGGCGTCTTCAACGTGGGCGTGGGTCAGGTCCAGGCCGGTGAGGTCCAGCGAGTCGCCGGTCGGCACAAAGCCGATCGGGGTCTCAATGGCGTCCGCCTTGCCTTCCAGACGCTCGATGGCCCACTTGAGGACACGGGCATTGTCGCCGAATCCGGGCCAGGCGAATCCGCCATCGGCGGTGCGGCGGAACCAGTTGACCAGGAAGATGTGCGGCAGGCGCTCCGGGTTGGCCTTGCCTGAGACGCTGATCCAGTGCTTCAGGTAATCGCCTGCGTCGTAGCCGATGAACGGCAGCATGGCCATGGGGTCGCGGCGGAGCACTCCGACCTGTCCGGCAGCGGCGGCCGTGGTCTCCGAGGAGAGGGTGGAACCCATGAAGATGCCGTTGGTCCAGCTGCGAGCCTGGGTCACCAGGGGCACAGTGGTCTTGCGGCGGCCGCCGAAGAGGATGGCGGAGAGCTCAACACCCTCGGGGCTGAAGTACTCCTCGGCCAGCATGTCGATCTGCGAGATCGGCGTGCAGAAGCGGGAGTTCGGGTGGGCGGCCGGCTTGTCCGAATCCGGAGTCCAGGAGTTGCCCTGCCAGTCGGTCAGGTGCGCCGGAACGTCGTCGGTCATACCCTCCCACCACACACCGCCGTCGTCCGTGAGGGCAACGTTGGTGAAGATGCTGTGGCCCTTGGCGATGGCGCGCATGGCGTTGGGGTTGGTGCCCCAGCCGGTGCCCGGGGCTACGCCGAACAGGCCCGCCTCCGGGTTGGTGGCGCGCAGTTCGCCTTCCTTGCCGATCCGCATCCAGGTGATGTCGTCGCCAAGGGTTTCGACTTCCCAGCCCTCGATGGTCGGATCGAGCAGGGCGAGGTTGGTTTTGCCGCAGGCCGAGGGGAAGGCCGCGGACATGTAGTACGACTTCTTCTCCGGCGAGGTGAGCTTGAGGATGAGCATGTGCTCCGCGAGCCAGCCCTCGTCCCGGGCCATCACGGAGGCGATGCGCAGGGCGTAGCACTTCTTGCCCAGCAGGGCGTTGCCGCCGTAGCCGGAGCCGAAGGACCAGATGGAACGCTCCTCAGGGAAGTGCACGATCCACTTGTCCGGGTTGCAGGGCCACGCGACGTCGGCCTGGCCGGGGGCCAGCGGGGCGCCCAGGGAGTGCAGGGCGGGAACGAAGAACGCGTTCGTCGCCGTGATCTTGTCCAGCACCTCAGTGCCGATGTTGGCCATGATGCGCATGGAGGCGACAACGTAGGCGCTGTCCGTGATCTCCACGCCGAACTTGGGATCTTCGGCATCCAGGTGGCCCATAACGAAGGGGATGACGTACATGGTGCGGCCGCGCATGCAGCCTGCGAACAGGCCGCGAAGCTTCTGCTTCATTTCGGCCGGTGCCATCCAGTTATTGGTGAAGCCGGCGTCACGCTTGTTCTCGGAGCAGATGAACGTCTGCTCTTCAACGCGTGCCACGTCCGCAGGATCGGAGAACGCAGCGAAGGAGTTCGGGAACAGCTCCTGGTTCAGCCTGGTCAGCGTTCCCGCCGCCACGAGTTCATCCGTCAGCCGGGTGTTCTCTCCTTCCGTTCCGTCAACCCAGTGGATCCGGTCGGGCTGGGTAAGTTCTGCAACCTCTTCGACCCATGCCAGCAGGCCAGCATGTGTGGTGGGTGCTTTCTCAAGCAGCGGCAGTCGTGCGAGATCGCCCATTGCGGTTCCCTTCCTCGGGTTCAGTGGTGTGTCCTAAATGCTAGGGCTCTAGACCACTGCATATTTTGAGTCAGACATGGGATGTCCGGGCGGCAAAAAAGCAAAAACCGCGGAAAATCAAGGAAACAGATCTAGCAATTCACCCCTTTTTGTGAGTAAGGTCACATAGACCGGTCTAGTCGTGCAGATTACACGCGTTTCGATTTGGAACTCCACCGGAACTCGCGTAAAGTAATTCGAGGTTCGGGGGTGAACGAAAAACTCCCGGAGCCGAGAATGCGCCCATAGCTCAGCTGGATAGAGCGTCTGTCTACGGAACAGAAGGTCAGGGGTTCGAATCCCTTTGGGCGCACAGAATGAAGAAAGATCCGCACCGGTTCGCCGGTGCGGATCTTTTTTTTGTTTCCGTTTGTTTCAGCTGCGGACCGGTGCGGCCGGCCCCCGGGTGATGCGCCCGGAGGAATGCGCCGGGCGCTGCGCGCGAAGGGCGGGCGGTGCGCCCTCCGGCTGCCTACTTCTCTATGACCTCGTAGATGCGGTGGCGGATGCCGTCGAAATGGTGGGCAAGCCGTTCAGCGGCCAGCGCCTTGTCCCCGCCTGCCACGGCCTCGTAGATGCGGCGGTGCACTGCCGCCATCTCGCTGAGGTCCTCGGCACCGGTGCCGACCTCCAGATGGATCTGCCGGTACACCTTCCAGAAGACGGCCAGCAGGCTGATCAGCAGGGCGTTGTTGAGCGGCTCGAACAAGCGCCGGTGAAATTCCGCGTCAGCCTCCACAAACGGCTCCCCGGCGGCGGCGAGTTCCTCCATCCGGGTCACGGACTCCTCAACCGCTGCGAGCTGGCCGGCGGTCATCTTGTCCATCGCGCTGCCGATCAGGCCTGATTCCAGCGCCTGACGGACATCCACCAGCTCCAGCGCCTCATCGCCCTTATGCCGCAGCGACAGCCTGCCACGGAATGTCATGCCGTCCGCCAGCGCATCAAAGTTGCTGGGTGCCACAAACATGCCGAATCCGTGGCGGATCTCGACGACGCCGAGCGCCTGCAGGACCTTGAGGGATTCACGAAGGGTATTGCGGCCCACGCCCAGCGCGAGGGCCAGTTCGTTTTCGGTGGGAAGCGGGTCACCCGCCTCAAGCTCGCGCTCCAGGATGAGGTCCATGATGTCCGCCTGCAGAGCGCGGAGCCGGGCCTGGGCGCTGAAGCGCGCCTTCGAAGCGACGCCTGATGTAGTCATGGTTCCCCTAACCGAGTGTCCTGAACCACTGTGCTGAGTGGGTCACAGCAAACAATATTGGATGTCCCACCTTCTGTTAAGTTCCCGCGCTAAACACTGTCCCGGTTCCCCGCGCCCATCCCCTGCGATTCATCCCGCGGATCGGGGCCTTCGCCGGGCGTAGTCTGGTGCCATGACGGCCAGAGTTGAACGAGAATTCGATGTCATTGTGATCGGCGCCGGAGCCGTGGGGGAAAACGTCGCGGACCGCGTGGTCCAGGGCGGCCTGACCGCGGTCATCATCGAGGCGGAGCTGGTGGGCGGCGAATGCTCCTACTGGGCCTGCATGCCGTCCAAGGCGCTGCTGCGCCCGGGGACGGCCCTCCATGGCGCACAGACGGTGCCCGGTGCCGGGGAGGCCGTCACGCGCACCCTGGACGCCTCCGCCGTCCTCAAGCGCCGCGACTATTTCACGTCGAACTGGCAGGATGACGGCCAGGTCAAATGGCTTGAGGACACCGGGATCGAACTGATCAGGGGCCGCGGCCGCCTTACCGGTCCGCGAGCCGTCGAAGTGGCCGGGCGCGACGGTGTCAGCTACCAGCTCGCGGCGAGGCACGCCGTCGTGCTCTGCACCGGTTCTGCCCCCACGGCGCCGCCGGTGGCCGGCCTGGCAGGGCTGGGATATTGGACCACCCGCGAGGCCACGTCCGCACGCAGCATTCCGCGCAGCCTGGTGGTCCTCGGCGGCGGGGTGGCCGGGGCCGAGCTGGCGCAGGCTTTCGCCCGGCTGGGCTGCGCCGTGACGCTCGTGGCGCGCGGCGGGCTGCTCGGCATGTATCCCAAGGACGCCGCAGACCTGGTGCTGGCCGGATTGCGGGCCGACGGCGTGGACGTCCGCCTCAACACCGGCACGGAGCGGGTCAGCAAGGGCGGAGGCGGCTCCTTCACCGTTGACCTGGCCGACGGCGACAGCGTCACGGCTGAACGCCTCCTCGTTGCCACCGGCCGCCACCCTGCGCTGGACGGGCTGGGGCTGGAAACAGTGGGGCTTGGTTCCACCGACGGCAAAGTGCCGCCGCTCCGTACGGACACCACGGGCCTGGTGGCGGGGATCGACGAAGGCGCCGGCACCGACGGCGACGGCAACAGCGACGGCGGCTGGCTCTACGCCGTGGGGGACGCGGCCGGCCGGGTGATGCTGACGCACCAGGGCAAATATTCTGCGCGGGCCACGGGAGATGCCATCGCGGCGCGGGCCAAAGGCGAGCTGAAGGGGGCGCCGGAGCCGTGGAGCCGCTTCGCGCAGACCGCCAACGAGCATGCCGTGCCCAACGTCGTGTTCACCGACCCTGAGCTGGCCAGCGTGGGCCGGTCCGCGGAGCAGGCACAGAAGGACGGCTACCGGGTCTCCTCAGTGGAGCTTCCCATCAGCGTCGCGGGGTCTTCGCTGCATTCGGAACACTACGAGGGCTGGGCCCAGCTGGTGGTGGACGAGGACCGGAAGGTGCTCCTCGGCGCCACCTTCGCCGGCCCGGACGTGGCGGAACTCCTGCACGCCGCCACCATCGCGGTGGTGGGCGAGGTGCCGCTGGACCGGCTGTGGCACGCCGTGCCGTCCTATCCCACGGTCAGCGAAGTGTGGCTGCGCCTGCTGGAGGAGTACGGACTCTGACTGTTTGGTCACACCTCGGCCTATCTATTTGAACTGACCAGTCAGTTTAGTTAGCCTTGTAGCAGACACCCACTGCGAAAGGCTTCCATGCTCTCGGTTCGACAGCTTCACGTGAACGGCCGGCTGGACGATCTGCTCCCTCCCACGTCGCTCCAGGCTCGGCGCGGCGAACTGCTCCTGGTTTCCGGCACGCGCCAGGACCAGAGGACCGCACTGGCACTCACCCTGAGCGGGCGGATGAAACTCTCCTCCGGCGAGCTCCTGTGGGACGGCCGGGCGAAGACGAAGCACCTCCGGGCGGCCAGCTCGCTCGTGGACGCGCCCGGCGTCAACGAACCGGAACAGCACTTGAGCGTGCGGGATCTCGTCACGGAAGACCTTGCGCTGATCCCGCGGCGCTATCGCGGCGCACTCCTCAGCAAACCGTGGCTCAAGGTCAACCGGTTCGAGGACATCGCCGGGCTCTGGACGGAACAGCTGGCCCCGGCCAAGCGCATCGAACTGCTCACCGCCCTCGCGCTCGCCAACCCGCACACGGACCTTCTGGTGGTGGACTCCCCCGACCGCCATAGCGCGGATCCCGCGGACTGGCTGCCGCGGCTCCGGGAGCTGGCCTACGACGGCGGCCGGCCGCTCGCCGTCGTCGCCACCGTGGCTGCCCTCCCGGAGACCTGGACAGGCCCCGGCGCGGTGATCGGCAACGCTGTGCCGGACAAAGACTCCAGCCCCGAAAACGAAACAGAGGACGCAAAGTGACTGTGCTGCGGCTGGCCCGCTCCGAACTCAAGCGCATGACCGGCGGGCTGCTGCCCAAGCTGACCATCCTTGCCCTGACCATGGTTCCGCTCCTGTACGGCGCGGTGTATCTGTATGCCAACTGGGATCCGTACAGCAACCTGGACCAAATCGATGCGGCCCTGGTGGTGGAAGACACCGGCGCCACCTCCAGCGACGGGACGCAGCTGCAGGCTGGCCGGACCGTGGCGGACAGCCTGGTGGACGGGCACGTGTTCAACTGGCAGTCCGTGGATTCCGCCGAGCAGGCTGACCAGGGCGTCAGCAGCGGCAAGTATGCCTTCGCCCTCAAGATTCCAAAGGATTTCTCCGCCAACCTCGTTTCCCCCGGCAGCTTTGACGCCGCCAACCAGGCCATGCTCAACGTGACCACCAACGACGCCAACAACTACCTCCTGAGCACCATCGTGGACAAGCTGACCACGGCCGTCCACTCAAGCGTGGCCAAGGAAGTGGGCGAGGAAAGCGCCAACCAGCTGCTCACCGGCTTCGGCACCATCCACACGCAGATGGTCAAAGCCGCCGACGGCGCCGGCCAGCTTTCTGACGGCGTGACCAGGCTCCACGACGGCACGGTCACCCTGCATGACGGCACCTCGCAGCTGAGCGCCGGCGTCGGTGAGCTCTATGCCGGACAGGTTAAGCTCCGCGACGGCGCCACCCAGCTGGACGCCGGCGCGGCCCGGCTCAGCGACGGACTCGGGCAACTGAAAGATAAGACAGCCTCGCTCCCCGCAGATTCACAAAAGCTTGCCGACGGTGCCGCGCAGGTCGCCGCCGGAAACGCCACGTTGAACACCAAGGTGCAGGACGTCGTCGGTCAATTGAACGCCGCGGACCAGGGGCTGCGGAACCGTGTAGTGGAGTCAAACGGCCGGCTGCTGGCCGCCGGAATCATCACCCAGACGCAGGCGGACAGCATCCTCGCGGACTTCGACGCAGCAGCAGCCTCCGGGCCGGTGGCTGACGCCAAGGCGAAGATCCAGTCCGACGCCGCGCAGATCCAGCAGCTCGCGGACGGCTCCGCCGCCGTCAGTGCCGGTGCCGCCAAACTGGCAGCGGCCACGCCCGCCCTGACCGGCGCCATCGCCCAGGCGTCCGCCGGCGCGGACCAGCTCCATACCGGGACTTCCGCCTTGGCGGCCGGCGAACAAAGTGCCGTTGACGGCACCGCGAAGCTCGCCGAAGGTGCCGGCGCGCTCGACGGCGGTGCGGCACAGCTTGAGGACGGCGCCGCCACGGCCGCCAGCGGGGCAGGCACCCTGGCCTCGGAACTGGCCAAGGGGGCCGGCCAGGTGCCCAACCCCGATGACGCGCAGAAGAGCAGCCTGTCCAAGGTGATGGCCGATCCCGTGGCCGTCAGCAATATCTCGCAGGCGAAAGCCGGGTCCTACGGGGCAGGCCTGGCGCCCTTCTTCCTTACCCTTGCCCTCTGGATCGGCATCTTCATGCTCATCCAGGCCATGCGGCCCATTACGCAGCGGGCGCTGGCGTCCAACGCGCCGTCATGGAAGATCGCCCTGGGCGGCTGGCTGCCGTTCCTCGCCGTCTCGGTCGTCCAGGCGAGCCTGCTTACCCTGGTGGTGGACGTGGCGCTGGGCCTCAACCCCGCCCACCCGGTGCTGATGTGGCTGTTCATGCTGGCGGCCGCGATGGCGTTCAGTGCCATCATCCAGGGCGTCGTCGCACTGCTTGGGTCCCCGGGGAAGCTGGTGGTGCTGATCCTGCTGGTGCTCCAGCTGGTGTCATCCGGCGGCACCTTCCCCTGGCAGACCACTCCCCCGCCCCTGCACGTGGTGCATGAGATCCTCCCCATGGGCTACGTGGTGACCGGCATGCGGCACCTGATCTACGGCGCGGACCTGTCCATGATCCTGCCAACCGTGGCGGGCCTGTTTGGCTACACTGTGCTGGGGGCCGCGCTGTCAACGCTGGCCGTCCACAAGCACAAGTTCTGGACCTTGAAGTCCCTGAAACCGGAGATCGCCGTATGAGCATGCAGGAAGCCGGCGAAAAGAAGCTCCGGCCGGCCCGTACGAATGCCACCAAGCAGAAGTTGTTCGATGCCTCCATGGAGCTGATCGGAGAGCGTGGCGCGGCCGGGGTCACCGTGGACGAGATCGCGGCGGCAGCAGGCGTCTCCAAAGGCACCGTGTACTACAACTTCGGCAGCAAGTCCGATCTGATCGCCCAGCTGCTGCGCCACGGCGTGGACATCCTGCATGCCCGGCTGCTGAGCGTGCAAGACTCCTCTGCCGATCCGTTGGCGGCCATGGACGGAATGATCGGCCAGGCCATGGACTTCATGGCCGAGTACCCGTCCTTTGCCCGGCTTTGGGTCAGTGAGAACTGGCGGATTCCCAGCGAATGGCAGGACACCTTTGCCGAGCTCCGCGGCCGCCTCCTCGAAGTGATCGGCGCGGCCATCGAGCGCGTCGCGGCGCAGTACCCCGTGGATGAATCCATCTCTCGGGGCAGCCTGGAAACGGCCATCTTCGGCGCCTGCTTCGTGGTGGGCCTGGACCGCCAGACCTACAACCCCGAACGCACCCGCGAACAAAGTGTTGCGGCCATTATGGCAATCATGCGTGGCTACGTCCGGAAGTAGCCCGGATCGGGGAAGATTAGTCACATGCGCCACATGGGTAACAGCGGAAGGACAGCCATCGTTGCGGCTTTCGCCGCTGCGGTCCTCCTGGTGCTCTCCGCGATCACGCTTGAAGAGGCCGTGCTGTACACGTTCCTCGGGGCCGTGGCGGTGGGATACCTTGCCTCGGTCATCCAGGTGGTGGCCCGGGGACGCAACCTGGCCCTCCTGGCGGGAGGCGTCGGGACCAGCCTGTTCATCGGGTTCGCCATCGCCTTCCTCCGCATGTGGGGACTGGCGTTCACGGCCGAGCCGGACTCGCTGGGAGCGGCTGTCACCACCCAGGACTCCGACATCTACTTCTACCTCGCCGCTGTTTCCGGCGTCGGAACGCTCCTGGTGCTCTTCGCCGGCGCTGTGTGGCCGGCCGGCAAGCGGCTCCGGTCCGGCCGCGATCAGTCCAGGCGCACGCAGCCGGTCCGGCGCAAGCCCGCAACCGCTGCCCGGCGGCCAGCGGCCCGGCAGACGCCCCGTCCGGCCGCGGGCACCACTTACGGGCGCGTCCCCGCGTCCCGTTCAGGTGCCGCCCGCGCTCCGGCGGCCAAGCGGGCCCCGTCGGCGGCGGCCAAGTCGCCTAAATCCCCGGCAAAGGCCGCATCACGGCGTTGAGCATGCCATCGTCGCTGGCCCGGGGTGGCCCCGTTCCGGCCCGGCCGGAGTACGGCGATAGCAACCCCGGCCAGCAGGAGGAGTCCGCCAGCCACCTCGGCCGGTGAAGGGACCTCGCCCAGGACCAGCCACGCCGTCGTCATTCCCACCACCGGGACAAGCAGGGTGAAGGGAACCACCGCCGACGACGGATACATGCCCAGGAGCCAGTTCCAGATTCCGTAACCCACCAGGGACCCCAGGACTGCCGTGTAGATGGCGCTCAGGATGGTGACCACTTGCAGGCCGGCCAGGGTCCCGCCCACGGCGGCCGGGCCGTCGATCAGCAGTGAGAGGCCGATCAGGGGCAGCGGAACCACCGTTCCGGACCATACAACGAGCCCCAGGCCGGAGGATGCCCTGGCCTGCCGGGCAATGATGTTGCCGGCCGCCCAGGACAGCGCCGCCGCCAGGACAATGATCAGGGGAAGGACAGGGGCCACCATGCTGCGGCCCACTGCCACCACCGCGAGGCCGGCCACCCCGAGGACGACGCCGGTGAACTGCCTGCCGCTGGGACGTTCCCCCAGGATTCCGGCAGCCAGCAGAACGGTAAGCAACACCTGTGCCTGCAGTACCAGGGAGGCCAGCCCTGCAGGCATGCCCAGCGCCATGGCCAGGTAGAGGAGCCCGAATTGTCCGGCACTCATGAAGAGGCCGACGCCGAGGATGGCCCGCCAACTGACAGCGGGCCTGCGGATGAAGAAGATCCAGGGGAAGACAACCAGGATGAAGCGCATGGCTACAAAAAGCAGGGGCGGCACTTCCATGCCGTCTGCGTGCAGGCCAAGGTCGATCGCAACGAAATTGGCGCCCCACAGGACGGCCACAAGGACCGCCAGTGCGGAATGTCGAAAGTTCACTCTGCGGGCTGCGGGTTCAGGAAGTCCGTGTCACCGGGCTCGTTCTCAGAGATTCCGGGGCCGCTCTCCGGGAGTCCCGTCCCCACGGCGGTCAGGCACGTCGTCACGGGCCGCGTCGCGGTCGGCAACATCGCGCTCCGTCGCATCACGGTCGGCAGCCTCACCCTGGCGAGGTGTTCCCGACTCAGGGGTGCCCGTCTCAGGTGTGCCCGGCTCGGTGGTGCGCGGTTCAGTGGTGCCCGGGGCGGCGGGGACGGCGTCCCCCCGCCCGCGGGTTCCGGCTTCGGCGCGCGTCTGCGGCTCGGCAGGTGTGGTCTCAACGTGCCGGTCGGCGTCGTGCCGGTCGGCGTCGTGCCGGTCCGCGTCGTGCCGGTCCGCGTCATGGCGATCGGTGTCATGGCGGTCCGTGTCGTGACGGTCGGCGTCGTGCCGGTCCGAGTCGTGCCGGTCGGCATCGGGCCGCTCAGCGGTGACTACGTCCGGATCAACCTCGTCGGCTTTACGCAGCTGCTCCTGCGACGAGGCCCGCACGCGTTCGGCTTCTGCTTGCTTCTCGCGGGCGTCGCGGCGCAGGCGCTCTGCCTCGACTTCGGCCTGCTTGGCGTCGGCTTCGGCACGTGCTGCTTTGGCCTCGCGTTCCCGCGCTCCAAGCTCGTAGGCCATGGCTTTTTCACGGATCTCCGCGGCCCGGTTCCGGTCCGCCTCCAGCTTGCGCTTCCGGTTGAAGAACAGCACCGCGGCAATGATCGCAGCCACCACCACGACACCGATAATGATCCCCACAAGCTGTCCTGAGTCCACGTTGTTCTCCTCTTAACCGGGGCACTGATGAATATCTCCAGTAAACATCACAAACCCCGCACTGGCCATGAACCGCACGCCAGCGGGCAGGGTTTTCCTAATGCGCCCGGGGCACCTTGAACCGCGTAAGCCGGGCGTCCTGGCCGTCCAGTTCAGCCCAGGTTTTTTCCGTTTCCAGCACGGTCAGTCCGCTGGTGGGAAACCGGGTGGCGGCGTCCATGTAAGCGTCGTGGTTGGAATCGCGGGACGCCAGGTGCATGGCAAGGTCCTGGACGCCGGGCATGTGGGAGATCACCATCAGCGTGGTCACGGTGTCCGGGACATGGTTGATGACCTTCAGCATGCGCAACGCGGAGGCGCCATAGAGGCCGTCCTCGAGTTTCGGCGTCGGGGCTTGGTCCCCCAGTTCAGCGCACACCCACGTGCACGTCTGCCGGGTCCGGAGCGCGCTGGAGCAGAGGATGAAATCGGGAATCACTCCGTGCTTGCGCAGCCATTTGCCGGCCAGCGGAGCTTCACGGTGTCCGCGCTCTTCGAGCGGACGCTCGTGGTCCGGCACGCCTCCGGGCCAGTCTGCCTTGGAGTGCCGCATGAGGATCAAACGCCTGATGTGATGCTCGCTCATGCATCAATCCTAGTGCGGCGGCCCTGCCCCGCAGGGCACGGCCGCCCTGCACAGGGTCTAGTCGTCCAGGACGAAGGTCACTTCCAGCACGACGTGCCAGGCGACGACGGCGCCGTCAGCGATTTCGACTTTCTGCTCCTTGACCCACGCCCCCGTGACACCCCGAAGTGTCTTGTTGGCGCGTTCGATGCCCTCCTTGATGGCGGCATCAAACGACGTCTTGGAATTTGCGCTCAGGGTGGTAATGCGTGCTACAGACATAGTTCCTCCTGATAGTCGGATAAACGATCAGAGCCTACGCCGCCGGACCCCAGGCCAACAGGGCCATTGGGCCATATGAACTAAGCCGCGGAGGCACATACACAGAGGTCCGAACGCGCAAAGAGCCGTCCAGCCAAGTGAGGGCGCTGCGGCGTAGCGGCACATCCCGAAAGCGCCGTTGTTGCGTGAGGAACGAGCGCAGGCGCCGAGGGATCGTGCCGCGAAAGCGAAAGCGCCCGTCCCCAGTCAAGGGAACGGACGCTTTGCGCAGGATTGAAGACTAGATGGAGTATTCCGGAGCGGCCCAGACAACAACTTCAGGGTGCTCGTAGAACCGGTAGCCCTGGCCGCGGACGGTGCGCACGGTGTTGGCGAGGCGGCCCAGCTTGGAGCGGAGGCGGCGGATGTGGACGTCGATGGTCCGCTCGTTGGGAACCTCTTCGGCGTTGCGCCACAGGCCCTCGAGGAGTTCGTCGCGGCCCACGGTGCGGGTGCCGTTCTCCACGAGGTAGTTGAGGAGCTCGAACTCCTTGAACGTGAGGTTCAGGGATTCGCCGTCGAGGTGGACCTCGCGGCGGGCCAGGTCGATGAGGACGCCGGACGGACGGGGATCCTGCGGCTGCGGCAGCCGGGTGGTCTCGGTGCGCTGGCGGGAGTTGACGGTGGGGTCACCGAAGGTGGACCGAACGACGTCGAGCGCGGAACCCGGGGCGCTGGCAGGGGCAACCGCCACCGCGGCGTAGCTCTCCGCGCCGGAGACGAGGGACTGGGCGTAGGCGCGGATTTCCTGGGCAAGCTTGGCAATTGAGGTGCCGGCTGCTGCGGCGGTTTCCTCATCGATTCCCATGTAGAGCACAAATCCACGGGCAACATTTTCGTTGGCGACGGGGCGGACGGCGCTGCCGTTGGCCGGGGCGATCACCGGGGTGGGCGCCGTCTGGGGAGCGGACTCGGCGGCGGGAACAGCGCGGAGCTGGCCGTACGAGTTCGGGTTGTAGCCCTGCGGCGCATAGCCGGGGGCCGGGAAGCTGTTGCCGGGGGCTGCCGGGGCGAACGCCGGACGGGCACCGAAGCCCTGGCGGAGGCCGGAAGGCTGGCCGCCCTTGTTGGCGTTTCGGACGGAGATGTGGACGTATCCAGATGCAACTGACATGGAATGCTTACCTCAATGTGAATGGCCGTCATCGCGGCTCGAATGCTGGCTTTCCCCGCAATGAGATCTGGGGAGGGGCGCCCGACGCTGGGCTAGGGGCGAATGCCTAAAAACTTCTCGGGGTGGGAAAGTTAGGCGTGCATTCGACAACAGCGCATGTCTTCGCCAGCGGGTGGGCTGGTCCAGGATTCTGCGGCTGCAGGTGCTGTTGAGTTCTTGTTCACAATTGAAGTGTGCAACGTAACAATGAAAACTTGCAAGTAACAATGGACGGAATCGTCCGCATCGTGAGACAAAAGCCCACATTGTGGCCCAAATCACGATTCTGAAATGCCAATAAAATAACAGATGTTTTTCAGAACGATCGATCAGAATTCCCGAAATTCCGAATTTTCTTCTTCAAAACGAACCTTTTCGGCACAAAAATTCAGCCCGTACCGTATTGCTGAAATACCAACGCTCCCTTGTGGCACATGTCCAGCCCCTGGCCGGGCCCAGCAGAAAAATTCCTGCCCGCGCAGCATGCCAGGTCAGTTTGACTGCCCGGCGAGCGTCGCGGCCACCAGCTGGACGGACTCCGCCGGGAAGCTGTCACCATCCTTTGCGGCAACTATCCTTACCATGGCGCCGGACACGATATCGGCCACGGTCAGTGTGCTGGCGGACGTCCCGCCAGCCTGTTGACGCCGTTGTTGCTGATTGCTCACAGCCACGTCCGAATCCAGTGAATAGGTGCGGCTGAACCCGTCGGTGCTCTTGACAGTCACGGCGCCGGAACTGATCTCCGTGACCGTCCCCTGCTGTTCAACTTTGGTGACGTAGGCGCCGTCCTGGAGGATGACGTACTCGGAGTGGACGGCGGCAGATACTCCGCTGCCCATTCCACCGAGGCCTTCCGGGGCGAAGTTTCCGGGGCCGCCGCCCTGGGCCGGCATCCCGCCGTCGGCAAACCCGCCCTGCGCCCCGCCACGGGCGCCCGGCAGCGTTTCCTGCAATGCGCCGGCGTCGGCCGTGCCGTCGGCGGCGTCGGCCGACGCGGAACTGGTCGTCAAGGCATAGATTCCGACGCCGGCCCCGCCCGCAAGGACAGCCGCCGCTCCGGCCACCACCACCCCGCGCTTCATGGTCCACGGTTTCGAAGTGCCGTCCGGGGCAGCCCAGCCGCCGGGCTGTCTGGGCGAGCCCCATCCGGCCGCCGGCGGGAAACCGGAGCCAGCGGCCGACGACGGCGTTCCCCACCCACCGCCCTGCCCGCCACCCGCGGGGCTGCTGGCAAGGCCGCGCACAGCGCCGGCATCCTGAAGCGGCTTGCCTTCCGTTGTCCCGTCGGCATCGCTCTCCGGTACAAGCGTGGGGTGGTTGTTGTTCATGGCGTTCTCCTGGTGCAGGGGGCTTGGTCCACTCCAGACTCCGAAGGGTTCCTGTGCGGGGCCTGTGCGGGACAAGAGGTCAAGCTGTGACCTTTCCAAGGCCCCTTTCCGCCTCGCGAAGGCGGCCGATCCGCACCGGTCGGCCAAACAAGGACCCGTCCGCGCGTTCAGCTCGCTAGGCTGGGATTCACAGCTGGCGCACAGGATCCCCATAGCGCCGGCTCAACCGCAGATCGGAGAGTTGTCCCATGGCCACTTCGCACTCCATGACTAACAACCTTCCCCAGCTCACCCACCCGGACGGCTCCCCCATCCGGGCTTTGGTGGTGGACGACGAACCCAGCCTCTCCGAGCTTATGAGCATGGGCCTGCGGATGGCAGGCTGGTCCGTAGCCGTCGCGGGAGACGGTCCCGAAGCCGTGAAGCTGGCCAAGGAGTTCCGCCCGGATGTCCTGGTGCTGGACGTGATGCTCCCGGGGTTCGACGGCGTCGAGCTGCTCACCAGGATCCGAGCCTTCGCGCCTGAGGTGCCTGCGCTCTTCCTGACGGCGAAGGATGCCGTCCAGGACCGCATCCTCGGCCTGGCCGCCGGCGGCGACGATTACGTCACCAAGCCCTTCAGCATGGAGGAGGTGCTCCTTCGCCTGCACCGGCTGGTCCAGCGCTCCGGGGTGGCCGCCATGGACACCGCCGAACTGGTGGTGGGCGACCTCGTCCTCAACATCGACACTCGTGAAGTGACCCGCGCCGGCGAGGAACTGCAGCTGACGGCCACGCAGTTTGAACTCCTCCGTTACCTCATGGAAAACCCCAAGCGCGTGGTCAGCAAGGCCCAGATCCTGGACCGTGTGTGGGACTACGACTTTGGCGGCCAGGCCAATATCGTGGAGCTCTATATTTCCTACCTGCGCAAGAAGGTGGATGCCACGCACCCGCCCATGATCCACACCGTCCGCGGCGCAGGCTACGTCATCAAACCGGCGGACTGAAGTGCCCACGCTTTCCGGCGAGATCCGCAAGGACCGCCGCCGCTGGCTCGATCCGTCCACGTGGCACCTCCGCACCCGGCTGGTGCTCGTGGCCATGGCGTTGCTGGTGGCCATCTGCGGCGCCATTGGCCTGTTCAGCTACGCGTCCATGGATTCCTTCCTGACCAAGCAGCTCGACGATCGCTTAAGCCAGGCCTCAAGGCTCTCCAACGAAGCGGGCAGGCCACGGCTCGGCAACCCGGCCGGCAGGCCCGACCCGCTGGAGGGCAAGGGCCAAGGAATCGGAACCCTCATTGCCCGGATCGACAACGGAAATGTCAGCACCGCCGGGTTCCTGGCCAACGACGCCACGACCGCATCGCTCTCGGCCGAGGACGACCAGGTCCTATTGGCCCTCCGGCACGACGCAAGCCCGGTTGACCGGACACTGTCCACCGGCTCCTACCGCCTGGTTGCCGTGGAAGCGCAGTACGGGGACGTGATCGTCACCGGGCTCCCCCTCGATGAAAAGCAAAACACGCTCAACTCTCTGGTGTGGACCATGGTGATCGTGTCGATGGGAGGGCTGGTCCTGATCGGCCTGGCCGGAACGGTCCTCATCCGCCGCACCATGAAACCGCTCGAGCAGCTGTCTGAGGTGGCCACGCAGGTTTCGAACATGCCGCTCGACGCCGGCGAAGTGGCACTGGCGGTCCGGGTACCGCCGTCGAACGCGCACCCCGGAACTGAAGTGGGCAGCGTGGGCCACGCCCTCAACCTCATGCTGGACAACGTGTCCAAGGCACTCGAGGCCCGGCAGCAGAGTGAGACGAAGGTGCGCCAGTTCGTGGCGGACGCTTCGCACGAGCTGCGCACGCCGCTCACTGCCATCCGCGGCTACACAGAACTGATGCGGATGACCGAGGACTTCACGCCTGACGGCAAGAAATCCCTCGCCAGGGTACAGAGCCAGTCGGAACGGATGACCACCCTGGTGGAGGATCTCCTGCTGCTGGCCCGGTTGGACGAAGGCCAGCCGCTCAAGATCAGCGATGTGGACCTGACGCAACTGGTGGTGGAAACCGTCAGCGACGAGAAGGTCATGGCGCCGGACCGCGTCTGGCAGCTTGAACTGCCGGACGAGCCCGTTGTGATCCGCGGCGACGCCAAGCAGCTGCACCAGGTGCTGGCCAATCTCCTCTCCAATGCCCGCAAGCACACGGACCCCGGAACCACCGTGGTCACCGGCGTGATGCGGTCCGCCGACGGCAGTGCCGTGGTGACCGTGACGGACAACGGTGCGGGGATACCGCCGGAGTTCGTCGACCGGGTCTTTGCCCGCTTTGCCAGGGCGGACGCCGCCCGCACCAGTCCGGCCCGCTCCGCTTCAGGTGCGGCCGCCGGCGGCGCAGCCGCGTCCGAAGGAACCAGCGGACTGGGCCTGTCGATCGTGCAGTCCATCGTGGAAGCGCACGGCGGAACCGTCGAGGTAAATTCCCGCCCGGGCCGCACCGAGTTCGCCCTCCGCCTGCCCTGCGAGCCGCCGGCAGCCTAACTCCGGTTCCGGAGCGGCGAGCCAGCCGTTCCGGCGCAAGTCAACGCGCCGCCGTCGTGATCCTCGTTACCGAAATGTGACTTAAGCGCGATACTCCTGTACCGTTTTTAGAGTGCGGCCACCGTTCTAGCCGCATATCCGGATGGACGCCAAACTCTGCCGCTACCCGGATTTCCTCATGATTAGGCAGAGGCGGGGGACCCAGGTCTCCGGGCATCTTGCACAGCCGCCCTCGGGGTGAAGCCGACACGTGAAGTTCCGTGCGGCCGGATGACCTCATCCGAACCCGACAGCTAACTCCGCCGGCATCGAGAGGCAACCATGACTAAATCCACGCTAGAAGTACGTCCGGAGCGCGCTTCCGACGAGTCCACGACGCCTGCGGAACGTTCGCGCCACCGCGCCGAGCCAGCCACCACCGCATCCCCATTGGCCCGGCTTGCTGCCGGACTGCAGGGTTCCGGCCGCCGCGCCGCTGTAGTAGCCACGGCCTGCGCCGTCCTGATCGGAGTCGGCGCCGCCGGCCAGGCTTCAGAACCTGCAGCCCCGGCTACGTCTGCAACCGGCGAAGCCAGCGCCGCAACCGCAAACGCCGAGTCGAAGCTCGCGTTCGAAAAAATCCTGGTATCCGCCATGCCCGCCCCGGCGTCCGTCAGCCTGGCAGCTCAGTCGTCCGACGTGCAGCCGGCACCGGAGGAGAAGTCCGCACCGGAAGCACCGGCACCCGCGCCTGCACCTGCACCCGCACCTGCTGCGGCCCCGGCACCGGCTCCTGCCCCGGCACCGCCAGTAGCCGTGGACGACCCCGCAGCTGCCCAGGCGTATGCCGCCTCGCAGCTCGGTACCTACGGCTGGGCGGCCGACCAGATGCAGTGCCTGACCACCCTGTGGACCAAGGAATCCGACTGGAAGACCACAGCCACGAACGCCAGCAGTGGCGCGTACGGCATTGTCCAGTCCCTGCCGGCCGAGAAGATGGCCAGCGCCGGATCCGACTACCTGACCAACTTCCGTACCCAGATCAATTGGGGCTTGAACTACGTGAAGGAACGGTACGGTTCCCCCTGTGGCGCCCTGAACTTCCACTACGCAAACAACTGGTACTAAGCCGGCGCACCCTCGCCGGACTTGGTCCGCATGAGCCGAAGGCCCCGAATCCACGTGATTCGGGGCCTTCGGCTTTTTATCGGGATCCGGATCCCCCCGTTCCCGGGGCCACAAGGTTTTCACAAGGTTGTGGAGTGACTCTGGGTCGCCGCCGCTTTCCATCGTCTTCCAAGCGGCGGCCGGCCCCCGGGCCGTCGTCAAGATGCAGGGAGCACAACAATGAAAAAATGGTTAGTTCCGACGGCCGTCCTGGCCTCAATCTTCGCGGCTGCCAGTCCGGCCGTTGCAGCCCCTTCCGGCCCGCCGATCACTGTGGACGGACCCGCTTCATTCATGAACTGTGGTTTTCTCGTCACCGGTGAAGTCACCGGTAAGGCCAAAAACATCACGACTCCCTCAGGGGACATCATCAGCACTTCTCCCGGGCTGAAGATCACCCTGACGGGGCCAAACGGAAAGCCCCTGAAATTGGTCATCACCGGAGTCCTCTTCTTTTCGTTCCCCAGCGAGAATGTGGTCGAAGTGAGAGCGACCGGCAATAACCTCCTCCAACTCCCCTCCCCTGACGGGCTCGTCCTCACGCGGGGGAATGTCAACTTCTCCGTGGACTCCGACGGCAACGAATTGCGGAG
This sequence comes from Arthrobacter sp. UNC362MFTsu5.1, assembly GCF_000685965.1. Classification (GTDB taxonomy): domain Bacteria; phylum Actinomycetota; class Actinomycetes; order Actinomycetales; family Micrococcaceae; genus Arthrobacter. The sequence goes on from NZ_JMLE01000011.1 coordinate 87,106, forward strand.
ATTCTCCGGGGCCGGCACGGCAACGAACATCTGCTCGCTGTTGGGGCCCTGACGCACCATCCGCGGCGGCGGTGCGTCCACCAATGACGGTGGGCGCACCGCCGCCGTCTCCTTGCCCGTTTCCAGACCACGGCAAGATCCCACAGGAGCTACACAGCTGTGGCCTAAATCCTTCATATCCGCCGGTCGCATAGTGGAACCATGACGCTCACAGACCAGGCCGCGGGATCCATACTCCAACCGCAATCGCAGCCACGGTCCGCCGTCGACATTCCGTCAGGCAGCGTTTCGCTGCCCGCCACGGGGCACACCCGCCGCGCACCCATCGACACCAGAACCCCGGGGGATGCAGGAACTGCCATCCCCGTCCTGGATGTTGTCATCCCGGTCTACAACGAGGAGCGGGACCTGGAGCGATCCCTGCGGCACCTGCACGCTTATCTGCTCGGCACCTTCCCGCACGCGTTCCGGATTACCGTGGCCGACAACGCCAGCACCGACGGCACGCTCAAAGCAGCTGAACGCATAGCCCGTGAGCTCCGCGAAGTCACCGTGGTCCGGCTGCCCGCGAAGGGGCGCGGCAACGCCCTTCGCAGCGTTTGGCTGGCGTCGCCGTCACCCGTTCTTGCCTACATGGACGTGAGTCTTTCCACGGACCTCGCTGCGCTGGCTCCGTTGGTAGCGCCTCTCATGTCCGGGCACTCCGATCTGGCCATCGGAACCCGGCTGGCGCGCGGTTCCCGGGTGGTCCGCAGCCCCTGGCGCGAGTTCATTTCACGCGGCTACAATCTCCTGCTGCGCACGCTGATGGGGGCACATTTCAGCGATGCGCAGTGCGGATTCAAAGCAATTCGCGCAGACGTGGCCCGCCGCCTTCTTCCGCACACCGCAGACAATGAGTGGTTTTTCGACACCGAGCTGCTGATCATGGCGGAACGATGCAGACTCCGCGTGCACGAGGTCCCGGTTGACTGGACGAGCGGTGCCGACGCGGGCGTGGATCTGATGCAAACGGCCATCGCAGACCTCCGCGGCATGGGCCGCCTGACCCGCGACCTTGCGACGGGCCGCATTCCCGTGCGGGAGCTTCGCGCCGATCTCGCCCGGGTTTAGCTCCCGTTACTGCGACGGCTACGCTTCCCTGAGCCACGCCATGGCTGCCTTGGGGCAGGTGAAATAGCGCGTTGGGGCGGCAGGAGCGTTAATGCTGAGGAAGAAATTGGCCATGGCCCGGTCCACCGGGGACGATCCGAGGAGCGCCACCCTTGCCACGGTGCTGGGACTGGCAAAGACCCGCCGGGCCCCGCGGCTCATGGACGCCGTCGCGGCCATATCCACCAGCATCGGAAACGACCGCCCGCCGCTCAGGTCGTTGACAGCGGCCATGACAGCCAGGGCAGCTTCCTCGCAAATAGCCAGGCCTGGAATCCATTGCACATGCAAAACTCCGGTGCGCAGCTGAACGATACCTCTATTGCCGGCAATCGGGATTTCGGTCATCCTATCCCCCCAAGATAGTTTCAGACGTCCCTCCCGAGACTACTGGACCGAAAACCGGTTTGGGGTCAGAACCGGAAGGAAATCCTCCTGGCACCGGAATCGTCCACGTCCGTGGTCACGGACACGCCGGAGTAGTCCGCAAGGTGCAGAACGCCGTCCGGCAGGGGGCCGGTGTTGGGCCCGATGGCAACGGTCCGGATCCCGGCGGCCAGCCCGGCCGCAATGCCAGCTGGGGCATCCTCAAAGACCAGCGCGTCGGCCGGATCCACACCGAGCAGTTCGGCGGCCCGGAGGTAGCCTTCCGGGTGCGGCTTGCCCCGGGTGACAAGGTCGGCCGTGACAGCGGTGGCCGGCATGGCCAGCCCGGCTGCGCCCATCCGGATATCGGCAAGGATCCGGTCGGCGGAAGTCACCAGCGCCACGGCATCCGCCGGGAGGCTGCGCAGAAGTTCAGCGGCCCCGGGCAAGGCGACAATCCCTTCCGTCCGGACCCGCTCCATGGCGCCCAGTTCCTCGGTCAGGGCCACCACGTCGGTGCCGGCGGGAGCAAACCGGCGCACCGTGTCCCCTGCCTGCACGCCGTGCGAGGTGCGGAGGATCTCGGCGATGTCCAGTCCGTAACGGGCCGCAAACTCGCCCCATACCTGCTCCACAATCGCCGTGGAATCAACCAGGGTGCCGTCCATGTCGAAAAGTACGGCTCTGGCGGAAACAGTGGAGACCGACGACGCGGCGATGGGCGATACGGCGGCGTCTGGGTGGAAGCTCATGCTTCCATCCTGCCCCACGCCGGGGAGGCGAAGGATTTTGTGACTTAGCCGTTCGGCCTTTGGGGGAGGTACTGCACCGCCCACTTGTTGCCGTCCGGGTCCGCGAAGTACACGAAGTGACCCCAGTCCTGGACGTCGATGTCGCTGACGTCGACGCCATTGTCCTTGAGCTGCTTGTGCGCGGCCTGAATGTCACTGACCACGACCTGCAAGCTCGGGGCGCTGCCGGGAGGGGCATCGTTCAGGCCCTCGCCAATGGCGATGGAACAGGCCGATCCCGGCGGGGTCAGCTGGACGAAGCGGATGCCTTCCGTGGGCCGCTCGTCGTAGTCAGCATTGAAGCCCACCTTGTTGACATAAAAATCCTTGGCCCGGTCCACATCGGACAAAGGGACAAACACCAGTTCAAGTTTCCAGTCCATGGGCCACAGGCTAGCTGCGGCCGCCGAAAACCGGAAGGGGGCAATCGCCTCGCGAGAACGTGGGTGCGGGCCGGGGGCTGCGTTTCGGGACGCCGCCCCCGGCCCGCACCCACGTAGTGAAGAACCAGCTCTGCCGTTAGCCGGCGATGCCGTAGAGGCGGTCGCCTGCGTCCCCGAGTCCGGGCACGATGTAGGACTTCTCGTTGAGTTTCTCGTCAATGGATGCCAGGACGATGGTCACGTTCGCGTCCGCGAGTTCTTCCTCCAGCTTGGCCAGGCCCTCCGGCGCTGCCAGCAGGCAGATGCACGTGACGTCCGAGGCGCCGCGCTTGAAGAGGAACTTGATGGCTTCGCGCAATGTACCGCCAGTGGCGAGCATGGGGTCCAGGACAAAGATCTGCCGGTCCGTCAGGTTCTCCGGCAGGCGCTCCGCATACGTGATGATGTCCAGGGTTTCCTCGTCACGGGCCATGCCCAGGAAACCGACCTCGGCCGTGGGCACAAGCTTGGTCATGCCCTCGAGCATGCCGAGGCCGGCGCGGAGGATGGGGACCACCAGGGGCGTGGGCTTGGTGAACGCGGTGCCGACGGTGGTGCTGACGGGCGTTTCGATGGTCACGGGCTCGGTGCGGACGTCCCGGGTTGCCTCATAGGCGAGAAGGGTGACGAGTTCCTCGGTGAGCTGCCGGAAGACCGGAGAAGGGGTGTTCTTGTCCCGCAGAACGGTGAGCTTGTGAGCGACCAGCGGGTGGTCCACGACGAGTGTGCGCATGCGTCAAAACTATCACCCGGAGGTGGTGTCCCGGCCCCGCGATCCACGGGGCTCCTCCGGATGGCCCTCGCCCCGGTGGGCGCCAAGGTGGGCGCCAAGTTCCTCCCGAAGCACCGGGTGGTCGAACGTCGGGGCGGGCCCGGCATGCTCGCGGTGCCGCATCACGTGGAAGAGCCTGTGGGCCAGGATCACGATTCCCACCCAGGCGAGGCCCAGGAGCCACCCGGCGATGACGTCGGTCAGCCAGTGATGCCCGAGGAATACCCGGCTCAGACCCATGGCAATGATGAAGATCGAACCAGCCGTAATGATGGACACCCGCGCCACGGTCCGCTGGATCTGCAGGCAGGCCAGATAGACCACCAGTCCGATCACGACAGTGGTGTTGAGTGTGTGCCCGCTGGGGAACGAGGGCGAGGATTCATAGGGCGGAACAGCGTCTGCATGGTCCGGCCGGGTGCGGCCAAAGAGTTTCTTGCCAAAGGTGGTCGCGGAGACCGAAACAGCCGCGGCGCCGCCCACCAGGATGAGGGGCCGCCAGGTGCGCCCCGCCCACGTCAGCCACGCAGTCAGGATGCTGCCGACGATCGGCATCCCGATCCCGCCGCCGATATTGGTGAAGGCCGTGACGGCGGAATTGAGCCAAGGGGTCCGGAGGTCCTCAGAGAGCGCCAGCGCAGGCTTGTCCAGGTTGGCCAGGCCTGCGTCGTCCACCACGTTGTCGTAAACTTCGGCGCCCATCACTGCGAGCGCCACCACGATCACGCCGCCAATCAGCATGGTGATCCAGAGGGCTGCGTACGGCACAACCCACCGCCCCCACCGGTCGGTAATGCGGTCAGTCAAGGTTTTCACTGCGTCTCCCGAGCTCATCCGTCGTCTGCGCCTGCCGTATCTTCGAAACTATCATTGAGCCATGACTTCCCCGGAGCCGCGCCATGCCCAATGGATGGGCCTTGCCCTCGCCGAGGCACGGCGCGCTCTGGGCACCGAAGACGTGCCCATCGGCGCCGTCGTGATCGGTCCTGACGGCGAAGTCCTGGGTACAGGGAGGAACGAACGGGAGGCTCACGGTGATCCCACCGCGCACGCCGAGATGGTGGCTATCCGCGAGGCAGCCGCCAAGCTCCAGGTACGGGGACAGGCAACCGGCGGCGGAGGCGACGGCTGGCGGCTGGCGGACTGCACCCTCGTAGTGACCCTGGAGCCCTGCGCCATGTGCGCCGGCGCGATCGTACTGGCCCGGATTCCACGGGTGGTGTTCGGGGCATGGGACGAGAAGGCGGGGGCTGCGGGATCGGTGTTCGACATCCTTCGCGAACGCCGCCTCAATCACTGGGTTGAGGTCTACGCCGGAGTCCGCGAGCAGGAGTGCGCCACCCTGCTCCGGGATTTCTTCGCCGGACACCGGTAGGTCAGCTAGCCGGCATTTGCCGCGTCCAGGGCGTCAATCCGCTCCTGCCGCGACGCCGGCGAGTCGAGGCTGAAGGCCCGGAAATCACCCAGGTCCGCGCGGATCCAGGACTCCACGTCCTCGATCCGCTGCAGCACGCCGGGCGTGGGGCCGGCGAACAGCCAGTGGGCGATCCGCTGCCCCGCGGGATCGTACTGCCAGAGCCCGATGATCCGGCCGCGGTCCAGGATCGGGTGGTCCGGCAGGTCTGCCTGCTGCGCCAGGGTTGCGCCGAGCAGTTCCGCATCCCCGTCGCCGCCCGCGAACAATTCCCCGGCGTTCCGCCGCTGCATGACGAGCGAGTCCGTCCCGGCGAGGAGCTGGATCTGTTCCTCCGCCGGGACCTCGAAAGCGGCGAGGCGCTCGACGTCGTCGGGCAGCATCCACAGCGCTTCGCCCCTGGCGGCAGGGTGAACGGCGGGCAGTTCCACTGCGCCGACGGCGGCCAGCGCCGCTTTGCTCTGGGCGACCGTGAACCCGGAGAACCACTGCGACTGCTTGAGCGTGGCGCCGCCGGTCCAGCCCAGGTACTTGCGGATCAGCTCAGTGCGGGCGGAATCGATGTCCAACGGGCTGGGCGGCAGGTCCCAGAGAGTGTAGGCGTAGCGCTGCTGGTCGAGGCGTCCGTTGGCGGGGACGCGGCGGATCCGGCCGTCGCGCTGGAGCAGGCCAAGGGCGGTGGGGAGGGTGGTGGATAGACCCTGCCTCTTCCCTTCCTCGCCCAGGCTCCGGACGGAATCACCCAGTTCGTCCTTGAGCTGCTTGGGATCCAGCGGACGGCCAGCCTCGGCCAGGGCATGCAGCACCTGCTCCTCGAGCAGCATGAGTTCAGCGCGGTCCACCCCCAGCCTGCCAAGCACTTTGAACACCTCGGCGGACACCTTGCCCAGCTGCAACGCCCAGGCGAAGTCCTCGGCGCCCAGGATGTAAGTGCACCCGCGTGCGCTGGGGAGTTCGGAGATCCGCAGCGCCAGGACGTCGGCATCAACCTGTTCGCGGCGGATTCCGGCACGGGCGAACATCGTGAGGTAGGGGTTGGCGCCGCCCAGGGAACGTGCCCAGCCGGCCCTGGCCAGCACCCCTGCAGGGCTCTCGCCGGCGAGGCTGCCGTCGAGTCCTTGCCGGTGCCAGGTCCAGGCGCGGAGGCGTTCCGCGGTGAGCGTCCGTGCAGGCGGAGTCTCGACAGTGAGCGGCTCGCTGGTCATAGCGGCCATTGTCCATCAGCCGGTGCGTCAACGGAATGAGGAGGGACCATTCAATTTCCGGGTGCCTTTAAGGCAATGGCGTCCAGCACGGTCCTGGCCGTGACGTCCCAGCCCGGCAGCCGTGTCCGCGCAGCCAGCGCCGCGTCATGCCAACGGGCGCGAAGCCCGGGATCCGTCAGCCAGGTGCGCAGGGCAGATTCCAGCGGGGCGGGGTCCGTGCCGAGCACGACGGCGGCGCCCGGCAGGGCGGGCGGGCCGCCGGCGTCGGGAGCTTCCGATCCGGCGGGCGACCCCGCCGCGAGCGCTTCGACAGCGCCGGTGCCGTCCCGGACCACTGCCGGGATCCCGCGGGCCAGGGATTCGGTGACCACCATCCCGTACGCTTCCGCCTGTGACATGAGCAGGCTGAGATCCGCCCGGTCCCACTCCGCGTCGAGAGTCTGCCCGCTGAGCTCCCCACGGACCGAGACCCGGTCCGTGAGCCCCAGCCTGATGATGGCGCCCCTGACAGCCTCCGCATAGGTGGGATCGGCCGAATCGGATCCCACCAGGGACGCGGTCCAGGGCAGGTCCCTGATCCCGGCGAGCGCCTCCAGGAGCAGGAGCTGGTCCTTGTTCGGGAGCAGGGCTGCAACGGCTACCAGGTGAAGCGGGTCAGATCCGGAGGCAAGCGCAGCCGCGGACGTGCCGGGCAGCGCTACCAGGACGCCCTCCAGGCCGCGCGCCGCGAGCGTGGTTGCCGCCGTGGAACTCGTGCAGATCACCCCGGTTGCGGAGCGAAGGGCTCGTGCCTCCCTCCTTAGCGAAGCGGCCAATGAGGTATCCGGCAACGGCATGTGCACCAGGATCCAGGTCTGCCGCCCGGCCTTTGCCGCGAACTCCAGTTCGTCGGCGGCACCTACGGCTATTAGTCCGTCCACTACGACTGGCCCGGGACGGTCCCCCGGTTCCCATGCCCCGAGCAGGCTCCCCAGACGGCGTCGTTCATGCGCACTGGCATCGGGCCACGCGCCTTCAACCGCGGTGACCTCCACGTCCTCCCCGAGTGCCTTCAGGCCGTCAACCAGGTGCGCGTTGTAGACGTTGCCGCCGGAGCTGTGGCGGATATTGCCGGGAACAAGCAGCCGGACGCGGCGCACGGTCAGGCGTCGAAGTCGAGGGAGAACGACGCCCAGGCATCCGGGTTCTCGCGCAGGGTGACGGCCAGGCCGGCCAGTTCCCGCCCGTCCGCGCCGCCACGGACTTTGGCTGCGACGGCTTCGGCAATGTACTGCGCCAGCGCCTCGGTGGTGCTCAGCTTCCCGGCAAAGTCAGTGTGCTCGTCCAGGTTCTTGTAGTTGAGGCCGGCCAGCACTTCTTCAATGAGCCCGCCGGCCGCGCCGATGTCCAGGACGATTGAGTCGTCGTTCAGCGCCCGACGGCGGAAGGTCACCTCCGCCACGAAGGTGGCACCGTGCAGGCCCTGGGCGGGTCCGAAGACCGCGCGGGGAAGGCTGTGGGCAATCATGAAGTGGCGGCGGACGGTCAGGCTGAACAAGGGCTACCTCGTGTCTTTGTCGGGATGTTCGGCAGGGTTTTCGGCCGGGTATTCGATGACGTGGCAGAGCGCGTCCAGGCGCCCGTCGGCCAGTTCGTGGACGACGGCGGGAAGTTCCGCAAAGGGGGACGTCCCCGTCAGGAACGTGTCGTAGACGGGATCGCTGAGCAGGGACACGGCGAGCGCGAGGCGGTCCGCGCTGGTACGTCGGTGGCGGCGGGCGCGGGCCACCACGCCCACCTGGCTGGCGCGGATGGAAAGCCGGCGGGCGTGGAAGTCCTCCCCCAGCGGGATGGTGACTTTGCGGTCGGCGTACCAGGACATCTCGATGACGTCCCCTTCGTCGCCCACCAGCTGCAGGCTCCGTTCGAGCCCTTCCTGGGATGCTGAACAGTGGATGACGATGTCGCAGTCCGCCAGGGCGTCGTCGGGGTGGCTGAATTCCACGCCGAGGGCGTCGGCGAAAGCGCGCTTCCCGGGATCGACGTCGATGAGCTGGAGCCGTTGCAGCGGGAACGTCCGCAGCAGTGTGGCCACCATGCCGCCCACCAGGCCGGCACCAACGACGGCGACACGGTCGCCCAGGCGAGGTCCGGCTTCCCAGAGGGCGTTGACGGCGGTTTCCACAGTTCCGGTGAGGACGGCGCGGCGGGCCGGAACATTCTCCGGGACCACGGTCAGGGACTCGACAGGAACAACGTAGCGGTCCTGGTGCGGGTGCAGGCAGAACACCATGCGGCCCACCCATTCGTCGGGGCCGGCTTCCACGATTCCCACGGAGAGGTAGCCGAACTTCACCGGCGAGGGGAAGGAGCCCTCCTGAAGCGGCGCCCGCATGTTTTCGGCGACCCGTGGCGGCACGTGGCCGCAGTGGACCACTGTTTCGGTGCCTTTGCTGATTCCCGAATACAGGGCACGGACAAGGGCTTCACCGGGGCCCGGCGCGGGCAGGTCCTCAGTGCGGAGCTCGCCTTTTTCGTGGCCGACGGTCCAATAGGCGCGGGCCTGGGAACCGGCTTGTGAGTGCTGCTGGGAGTTGATCATCTTGCTTACGAATCTAGTCCCCGGCGCGGGCGCGGGGAAGACGTTGGCTGCCCGGCGCGCCCTCGTTTTGGGGAAGGGCGCCTTGCTCCGGTAACCTATTCAGGTTGGTGACGTGTCCGAGCGGCCGAAGGTGCAACACTCGAAATGTTGTTTGGTGTCAAAGCCAACGTGGGTTCAAATCCCACCGTCACCGCCAAGTAGCAAGGCCCCGGGTTTTCTTCGATGAAAACCCGGGGCCTTTGCTTTGCCTGGATTGCCCCTCGGCAGATGCTCTTCCCGCCCGATGGCGACGGACAGGGAGACTCGCCTAGTGGTGGGACCTGGCGCGGATGATCCCGGCCGATAGCCCCGCAGCGGCTAGCAGGGATCCAAGCATGATGGCTACGCCTGAGAAGTAGTCAGTGATCGTCATTTCGGTACACCTTCCATCTAGTGGTGTACCGAAGCTACCCATGCAAACGTCCGCCCGGCGCAGGATCGCCGAAAGATTTGCTCACAATTGGGACACGGAACAGGCGTCGCGCCCCGCCGCGGACCTTAATGCTGCCGCGTGCTGCCGCGTACGACCCTTGTGCTGCCGCCACCGTGCGGACACCATAGTGGGACACCTTTCGACGGCACCAGGGAGCGGGCTCAATGTTGCGAATGCTGATAATTGGTCCTCCGGGCTGCGGAAAAGGTACGCAGGCGGACCGCTTGTCCCGGCACCTCGGGATTCCCGGAGTGTCCACCGGTGATGTCTTCCGGGAACATGTGAAAAACCTGACGCCGCTTGGTCAAGAAGTCAAGGAGCACCTGGACGGCGGCGATCTGGTCCCCGACAGCCTGACAAACCGCATGGTGCGGGACCGCCTTGACCAGGACGACGTGCGGGACGGCTTCCTGCTGGACGGATATCCCCGCAATACGGCCCAGTTGGCTGAACTGGACACGATGCTTACCGCCGCCGGGCAGTCATTGGACGTCGCACTGCAATTGACGGCCGACGACGCCGAGCTGGTCCGCCGGGTCCTCCAACGCGCCACCGTTACCGGACGCAGTGACGATACCGAGGAAGTCATCCGGCACCGCCTGAAGCTGTACTACCGGGAGACCGAACCGGTGGCCGAGATGTACTCAGAACGCGGAATCCTCCTGAGCGTGGACGGCACGGGCACCGAAGACGAGGTTTTCAGCCAGTTGCTGGCGGCGCTCCGCACCTCGTTCCCCGCCGCCGTCGCCGATGCGGGCCCCGCTACCCCGGACTGAGCGGCGCCGGCCGTTACGGGGCGTCCGGCGGCTACGGAGCGTCCGGGCGCTGGTCCCCCTTGTGTCCGCGCAGGTTGTCCTGGACCTTGCCGAACAGATCCTTGATGGTGGACTCCGTATTCGTGAGCATGTCCGGCTGGACGTAGACAGTCTGCGTGGGGGGCAGGCTGTAATGGGACTGCAGGCCTCCCGCACCCTCAACGCCGTCCAGCGCGATGGTTACTCCGCCCTCTTTGCGCGCAATGGCCCCGATCCGGCCGAACACCAGCGTGAACTCGTCCGGCTGGAAACTGACCGTGTGCCCGATGTGTGTCCGGTTAAGCTCTCCCGCCGCAACGGCTTTCTCGTTGCCCGTACCTGCATAGTCCATGGTTGCCTCCTGGAGGTTGGCTGCGTATGCCAGCAGTCTAGGCCGGGCTCCCGGCGCGGGATAGTGCTGCTGGGCGCGTGCACAATCCGCTCCCGTCCGCCTCAGCACTTCATCCATTGAGCGCGTCCGCGGCCGGCCGCTTAGATGGATCAGGTCGGCGCTGACCACCAGTCGACGGCACCGGAATTCAACCAGGCTTCAGAAACGGCATCGGGGACCATCGTGACTTTGCAGGACAATTTGGTGAGCAGCACTCCAGCCTTGGACGCCCCGCGGCAGCCCGCCTCCGGCACCACGCACTGCGAGGACGACTGCCACTATTGTTCGGGCCCCGAAACGGACTAACCGGGCCAGCACTTCTCCCCGCTAGAATTACAGGCAACGAACCGAACCGAGGGAGGACTCCGTGCGCACTCACAACGCCCGGACTCCTTTCCATTCCGTCCGCGCGGCCATGGTCGCCGTGACGATGGTGACCCTCGCAGCTTCGGCCCACGTTTTTGGCGGTGGCGAACTGCCCGCCCCGGTCATCATGGCAGCCGTGCTGGCCCTCACCGTCATGGCGGCCACTGCGGCTACCCGGCTCAAACTGAACTTCCCCGCGATGGCGTCGCTGCTGGGGACCGGGCAACTTGTCCTCCACGAGGCGTTCAGCGCCTTCAGCTCTCCCGCCGGCACCGGACTATCAGGCGCACCGGGGCACCACTCCGCGGCCTGGCCGCCGGGCATCCGGCTGGACGCCGCCGGCGGCACCGCCGGCCACCTGCACCAGTTCGATTCCGCCTGGGCCGCCGGCCTCATGCTCGGCGGACACGCCCTTGCCACCCTCGCGTGCGCCCTCCTGCTGGCCAAAGGCGAAGCTGCCCTGTGGTCGCTCGCAGCCTGGCTCCGGCCACTCATTCAACTTCCCGAAGCGGCCATGCCCGACGTCGTCGCGGCACCTGCCGCCGCCGGCCGGCCGTCCGATTCGGCTCCCCTCCCCTGGCGAAACCTCAGGGCTGACTGCCCGCGGGGCCCGCCCGCCGTCGTCGTGCTTTCACATTCCTGACACTCTTTCCCGGCTCCGGCCTGCCTGCTGATCCGCACGTTACGGGCGGTATCGGCCCGGCGCCCGGACGCCCCATCAATCGTTTTGTGCACCGCCGTTTGCGCGACGTGCACCCCTGAAAGGCCCCCCATTGAAAAAGTCATCACGCATGCCCTTCCGCCGTGCCCTCTCCGTTACGGCTGCGGCCGGCGGCACCGCAGCCCTCATGCTGGCGGGAGTCGCGGCCGCCTCCGCACACGTCGGCGTCACGCCGGACAAGACCGACGCCAACTCCTACGCACTGCTCACCTTCGGGATTCCGCACGGCTGCGATGAATCGGGCACCACCAAGGTGACCATCACGCTGCCCGAAGAGCTCAACGACGCCCAGCCCACGGTGAATCCGAACTGGACCGTGGAGAAAGTGGTGGAGCAGCTGTCCGAACCGAAAAAGCTGGCCGACGGCGCCACCATCACCAAGCGGACCAACAAGATCGTCTACACCGCCAAGGCTCCGCTGGACCCCGAACTGCGGGACGCCCTGGTGCTCTCGGTCAAGCTTCCCGACGCCGCCGGCAAGACCCTCCATTTCCCCACCTTGCAGAACTGTGAGCAGGGGCAGACGGACTGGTCCGAGATCGCCAAGGACGGCCAGGACCCGCACTCGCTCGAGGCGCCTGCGCCCTCGCTCACCGTCACGGCCGCCGCCGCGGACGGACACGGCAGCCATGCGTCGGCGGAGACGGACACAGCGGCAGGCACCGCCCAGGCCTCCTCGGTGACGGGCTCGGACGACGGATCCCAGGCGCGCAGCTGGGCCGGCCTGGTGGCAGGCGTCGGCGGACTCGCCCTGGGCGGGGTGGCGCTGATGCGCAGCCGGAGCCGGAAACCCGCCGAGGCCGCCGTCGCAGAAACCTCTTCGGAACCCCGAAAATAGCGCACCGGATTGATGCCCGGAAATCACAATCCGGGCATCAATCCGCGGCAGCGGTCGTGGCATCGTTGACTCAGGCAACGGCGGGCATAAAGTGTGACCCATGAGGTCTCAGCCATTCAAAAACGGACTTGCCATCACGACGGCGGTTGCGGCCGCCGCCTTCCTGCTCACCGCCTGCGGGCCCAGCCAGCCGCAGCCCCAGGGAACCTCCGCGGGCGCCGCCACGTCCAGCGCCGCTCCCGCCACGTCCACCCCGGCCGGCAGCGAGGCGGCCAGCACCCCGGCGTCGTCTTCGTCGTCAACGCCGCCGTCGTCCGCGGGACCGTCACGGTGCAAGGCAGCCAACCTGACGGTGTCCTCGGATTCCGCCGGCGGCGGCGCCGCCGGCAGCGTGTACTCCAAGCTCATCCTTACCAACTCGGGCACCGAGGCCTGCCTTCTGCGGGGCTTCCCGGGAGTATCCCTCACCGCGGACGCCAACGGCGCCCCGATAGGGGCCCCCGCCCGGCAGGACGGGTCCTCGCCCGTTGCGGACGTCCTCCTCGCTCCGGGGCAGGCGGGAGCCGCCGAAATGCGCTACACGCAGGCAGGAAACTACAGCGACTGCAGCCCCACCCAGGCTGCAGGTTACCGGGTCTATCCGCCGGAGGAGACCGCGTCGCTGTTCCTCGCCGAACCCCGGACCGCGTGCGGCAACGAGGCGATCGAACTGCTGACCATCGGGGCATTCCACGCCGCGTAGGCCCTGCCGGGACTTGCCGGCCTTACGCCCGGGATTCCCGTAATCTTGCGGGCGCATCGCGGGAGAACGCAACCCCGAACCCGATCAGCGCCATGCCCAGAAAAAGGTGCAGCCAGTTGTCGGCGCTGTTCACGGGAAGGATGTTCACCGGCGAGTCCAGTGCCAGGAACTGCCCCACACTCCAAAGGACCATGTAGGTGACCCCGGCGCCGATGAGGAAATTCCGGGCCGGCAGCGGACGCCGTGACATCAGCACGCCTGCCACTCCTGACAGCAAGTGGATGAGGTTGTGGAGCACGGACACCTGGAAGACCCCAAGGAGCATTGCCTCCGAGCCGTGTCCGGCAAACGCCAGCGTGCCGTAGTTTGCGGTGACGCCCGGAATGAACCCCAGCACGCCCAGCACAAATACCGCCGCTCCGGCGAGAAGTGATGACTTCTGGACGTTCTTCCGCAGGCCGAATCGGGCCCTGGCGGCTTCGGATGATTTCATGGTGCCGCTCCTGTTCCCCGGTCAAGCTGCTCATGACATGATAAGTCTACTTACGAACCCCTTCGGAGTCCCGCCGGCAGCGCAACGGCACGGGCCTTCGCGGGACCGGGAAAGGCAGGCAGGACTGTGATCTCGCTTTGGTTGGACCGTGACCACGCCTTCCGCAGCGACCAGTTCCACCCCCGCAGCACGGTTGACACGGTGGTGGCAGGGGCCGGGCTGACCGGACTGGTGACCGCGTTGCTGTTGGCCCGGTCCGGCAAGAAAGTGCTGGTTGTCGAAGCCCGGAGTCCGGGCGCCGTCACCACCGGCAACACCACAGCGAAGGTTTCCCTGCTGCAGGGAACGGTGCTCTCGGCATTGCGCCAGCAGTATTCAGAGAAGGTCGTGGGCGCCTACGTCGAGATGAACCGCGAAGGCCAGGCGTGGCTGCTGCGGTACCTGGCGGAGCGGGGTGTGCCGTTCCAGCATCGCGACGCCTACACCTATGCCACCTCAACGGACGGAACCGAAACCCTCCGCCTCGAATTGGCCGCTGCCCGGGCCGCCGGACTGGAGGCCGAGTACGTTACCGATCCCGGACTGCCTTTCCCGGTCAAAGGTGCCATCCGCCTTCCCGGACAGGCCCAGATTCATCCCCTGGAGGTCATCGATGCCCTCGTGGACGACGTACGCTCGCACGGCGGACAGATCGTCTCCGGCGTGCGGTTGAACGGGCTCCGTGGACTGACGGGGCCCGGTCCGGCGGTGGTCCAGACCGACCACGGCCCCGTTCGCGCCCGGGAGGTGGTGCTCGCCACCGGCACACCTGTCCTGGACCGCGGGCTCTATTTCGCCAAGCTCAAAGCCCTGCGGTCCTATGCGGCGGCATTCGAACTGCCGGGCACAACCGCCGTCCCGGACGGCATGTTCCTTTCGGTTGAGCAGCCGGTCCGTTCCCTGCGCGACTACCCCGGCGACGGCCGCCGGCTCCTCCTGGTCGGTGGCAACGGGCACCCTGTGGGCCGCGCCAGGTCAGCACAGGCCTACCTCGACACCCTGGTCGAATGGACGACGGCCCAGTTCCCGGGTGCCAGCCTCACCCACTCGTGGTCCGCGCAGGACTACCAGGCAACCAACCTGATGCCGTTCTTCGGCAAGCTGCCGCGCGGGCAGGGCCGGGTCTATTTCGCCACCGGTTACAACAAATGGGGCATGGCCAACGCCGTCGGCGCGGCTCTGGACATCACCGCCGACATCCTCGGCTCGCGGCTCCCCTGGGCCAGCATCATCCACCACCGGGTCACGTCCCCGGCCGGGGCAGCCTCCGCCGTCTCCCTTAATGCTGCCGTTGCGGCCACCGTGGCAAAAGACTGGGGTCAGGTGGGACTCAAGCGCCTGGATGAGTCCCTCGAGCAGCCGTCCGAAGGGGCAGGCCTGGTGACCCGCCGCGGCCGGAAGCCCGTGGCCGTATCCACCGTGGACGGCGCCCGCTGCACACTGTCCGCCGTCTGCACCCATCTGGGCGGCATCGTGCGCTGGAACGACAGCGAGAAGTCCTGGGACTGCCCCTTGCACGGCTCCCGCTTCAGCAGCGACGGGACGGTGCTGGAAGGACCAGCCACCCGGAACCTCCGCCAGATTGACTGACCCGGCGGGAGCGGCACCCGAGCCCGCTGGGGGTGCCGCCAAGAGTGTCAGTGGTGTAAGGCATGATGGAGGAATGCAGGGGAAGGAGCCCGCCGGGGACGCATCCGGTGAGACACCGGGGGCAACGCCATCAGGCGGCACACCATCAGGAACGCCGGCCGGCGCGCCTTCATCCGCGCGGACCATGGACAGGTTCAGCCAGTCCACCCGGGAATGGTTCCTCGGCGCCTTTTCCGCGCCCACTCCCGCGCAAATCGGCGCCTGGCAGGCCATCTCCTCCGGTTCCCACGCTCTGGTGGTCGCCCCGACGGGCTCCGGCAAAACCCTCGCTGCATTCCTCTGGGCGCTCGACCGCCTCCAGTCATCCGCTCCCGCCGAACCGGACGCCCTGCCGGGCCTCGACCCGGCAGCAAAAGGCAGGAAACCGAAGGCCCCCAAGCGGAAAACACGCGTCCTGTACATTTCGCCGCTCAAGGCGCTTGGCGTCGACGTCGAACGCAACCTCCGTGCGCCGCTTATCGGGATCACCCAGACCGCCAAAAGGCTGGGCCTGCCAGCCCCGCTCATCACCGTAGGCGTACGTTCAGGAGATACGACGACGGCGGACCGCCGCGCGCTGCTCAGCCACCCGCCGGACATCCTCATCACCACCCCGGAATCCCTGTTCCTGATGCTCACGTCCAGGGCCCGGGAAACACTGGCCGAGGTGGACACCATCATCGTGGACGAAGTCCACGCCGTCGCCGGCACCAAGCGCGGCGCGCACCTGGCTGTCTCGCTGGAACGCCTGGATGCGCTGCTGCCCAAGCCGGCGCAGCGGATCGGCCTCTCGGCCACAGTGGAACCCCGCGAACTCGTGGCCCAGTTCCTGGCAGGTTCGGCCCCGGTGGAAATCGTGGCACCGCCGTCGAAAAAGAACTGGGACCTGACGGTCTCCGTGCCGGTGGAGGACATGTCCGATCTGCAGGGGGCCGCCGGCGCCTTCGATTCCGGTCCTGCCTCCGGGCTGCAGCCGCAGGCCTCCATCTGGCCGCATGTCGAAGAAAAGATAGTGGACCTGGTGATGGCCAACCAGTCCACCATCGTGTTCGCCAACTCGCGGCGCCTGGCTGAACGGCTGACCGCCCGCCTCAACGAGATCCACGCCGAACGCCAGCTGGTGGCGGCGGGCGGCTGGAGTGAATTCGGCGCCGGGGCCCCGGATTTCGAAGCGGTGCCGGCCGGACGGCCATCGGCGGGGGCCGGCATGCCGACGTCCACGGCAACGCCCGCGCACATGATGGCACAGGCAGGCAGCACCGCGGGCGCCGACCCCGTCCTGGCGCGGGCACACCACGGCTCCGTCTCGAAGGACCAGCGTGCGCTGATCGAGGACGACCTCAAGTCGGGCCGGCTGCGGTGCGTTGTTGCCACGTCCTCCCTGGAGCTTGGCATCGACATGGGCGCTGTGGACCTGGTAGTCCAGGTGGAGTCGCCCCCGTCCGTGGCCAGCGGGCTGCAGCGGGTGGGCCGCGCCGGTCACCAAGTAGGTGAAGTCTCGCAGGGCGTCCTGTTCCCCAAGCACCGCGCCGACCTCGTGCACACCGCCATCACCGTGGAACGCATGCTGGGCGGCAAGATCGAACGGCTCAGCGTTCCCGCCAACCCGCTGGACATCCTGGCACAGCAGACCGTGGCCGCCACTGCGCTGGGCTCCATCGACGTGGAGGAATGGTTCTCCACCGTCCGCCGCTCGGCACCGTTCGCGTCCCTCCCCCGCTCCGCATTCGAGGCCACTCTGGACCTGCTGGCCGGCCGCTACCCGTCCGACGAATTCGCCGAGCTGCGGCCGCGGATCATCTGGGACCGCAATGCCGGCACCATCGAAGGCCGGCCGGGGGCGCAGCGGCTCGCCGTGACCTCCGGCGGCACCATTCCGGACCGCGGGCTGTTCGGCGTCTACATCATCGGTACCGAGGTGGAAGGCTCCGCGTCGCGCTCCACCGAGGGCAAAGCCGCCAGCCCGGGTGCTTCGGCCGCCAAGGGCGGGCGGCGCGTGGGCGAACTCGACGAGGAAATGGTCTACGAGTCCCGGGTGGGCGACATCTTTGCCCTGGGCGCCACCAGCTGGAAGATCGAGGACATCACGCACGACCGCGTCCTCGTTTCCCCGGCCTTCGGGCAGCCGGGCAAGCTCCCCTTCTGGAAGGGTGATTCGCTGGGCCGGCCGGTTGACCTGGGCCGGGCCCTCGGCGCGTTCGTCCGCGAACTGTCCGCGTCCGACGTCGGCCCCGCCACCGAGCGCTGCAAGGCCAGCGGCCTGGACGACTTCGCCGCCAACAACCTGATCCAGTACCTCGCCGAACAGAAGCTCGCCACCGAAGTGGTCCCCAGCGACACCACCCTGGTGGTGGAGCGGTTCCATGACGAACTGGGCGACTGGCGGGTGGTGCTGCACAGCCCCTTCGGCATGCCGGTGCACGCACCCTGGGCGCTCGCCGTGGGCCAGCGGCTGCACCAACGCTACGGGATGGACGGCTCCGCCATGGCCGCGGACGACGGCATTGTGCTGCGGGTGCCCATGATGGAGGACGAGCCGCCGGGCGCCGAGCTGTTCCTCTTCGAACCCGACGAGCTGGAGCAGATCGTGACGGCGGAGGTGGGCGGCAGTGCGCTCTTCGCCTCGCGCTTCCGCGAGTGCGCCGCCCGGGCGCTGCTGCTGCCGCGGCAGAACCCCGGGAAGCGGCAGCCCCTGTGGCAGCAGCGCCAACGGTCCGCACAGTTGCTGGACGTGGCACGGAAATATCCAACGTTCCCCATCGTGCTGGAAACAGTGCGCGAGTGCCTGCAGGACGTCTACGACCTCCCGGCGCTGAAGGACATCGCGGCGTCCATTGAGCGGCGCGAACTGCGGATCCTGGAGACCACCACCCAGCAGCCTTCCCCGTTCGCGAAGTCCCTGCTGTTCGGCTACGTGGCCCAGTTCCTGTACGAGGGCGACTCGCCGCTCGCGGAGCGCCGGGCTGCGGCGCTGGCCCTGGATTCGACCCTGCTCAACGAACTCCTGGGCCGGGTGGAGCTGCGCGAACTGCTGGACGCCAAGGTCATCGAAGCCACCGAGCGTGAACTGCAGCGGCTGGCCCCGGACCGCCGTGTGCGCGGAATGGAAGGCGTCGCGGACCTGCTGCGCCTGCTCGGACCGCTGACGCCGGAGGAGGTTGCTGCCCGGCTGGAGCCGGCGGTTGAGCCTGTCCCGGTGGTCGAGCCTGCCGCGGTGGTCGAGCCTGCCGAGACCCCTGGTGTTGCGCCCGCCCCGGTGGCGGACGCCGTCGCCCACCTCACCGCGCTGCAACGGGCCAACCGCGCACTCAAGGTGAACATCGGCGGCGTCGAACGCTTTGCGGCCGTGGAGGACGCCGCCCGCCTGCGGGACGCCATCGGAGTGCCGCTGCCCATGGGCGTGCCGCTCGCGTTCATCGAGCCTGTGGCTGACCCCCTGGGGGACCTCGTCTCCCGCTACGCCCGCACCCACGGGCCGTTCACCGCGGCGGAAGCCGCGGCCCGGCTGGGACTCGGCGTCGCCGTCGTCGGCACCGCGCTCAAGCGGCTGGCCGCGGACGGCCGCGCGGTGGAAGGCGAGTTCCGCCCGCATGCCCCGCTGCCGGAACAGCTGCCGGAACAACAGTCCGGACAGGCCACCGCCCCCGCCGTCGAAACCGAAGTACCAGGCGAGGCTGCGGTCCCTGCCGCGCCGCCAGCCTCCGTCACCACGCTGGCCGGCACCAGTGAATGGTGCGACGCCGAGGTGCTGCGAAAACTGCGCCGCCGCTCGCTGGCCGCGCTGCGGGCCGAAGTGGAGCCGGTGGACGGCGCCGCCTACGGACGGTTCCTCCCGGCCTGGCAAAACGTCCGGATCCCCGGACGCGGCCGGGGCCAGTCCGCCCTGCGGGGTCTGGACGGCATCATTACTGCCGTCGACCAGCTCTCCGGTGTACCGGTTCCGGCCTCCGCGTGGGAACCGCTGATCCTCGCCAGCCGCGTCAGTGACTACCAGCCCGCCATGCTGGATGAACTGATGGCCGCCGGAGAAGTCCTCTGGTCCGGCGCCGGCGCACTGCCCGGCAATGACGGCTGGGTGAGCCTGCACCTCGCGGACTCCGCCGAACTCACCCTCAACCCTGCACCGGACTACGAGCCCGGGGACGCTCAGAAGCGGCTGCTGGAGCACCTGCAGGACAACGGCGGCGGCTATTTCTTCCGCCAGCTGAAGGACATTGCCGGCGGCATGGACTCGGTGCTGAGCGACCAGGATGTGGTGGCCGCCCTCTGGGACCTCGCCTGGGCGGGCCGCATCACCGGCGATACCTTCGCTCCGGTCCGTGCCATGATCGCCGGCGGCCACACGGCGCACCGGCAGGTAGCCCGGACGCCGCGGGCCCGCGCACCACGCCTGAGCAGGCTGGGACGCGCCCACGGCACGGGCCTGATGGGATCCGCCGGGCTGACCGGCGGACGCTACGGGTCCGTGACCGGCGCCGCTCCCACCCCGCCGCTGGCAGCCGGAAGGTGGTCGGCCCTCCCGTCTCCGGAACTGGACCCCACCATCCATGCCCGTGCCACGGCCGAACTGCTGCTGGACCGGTACGGCGTCGTGACGCGCGGTTCCGTCATGGCGGAAAACATCCTGGGTGGATTCGGCCTGATGTACAAAGTCCTCGCCAGGCTGGAAGAGGCCGGGCGCTGCCGCCGGGGCTATTTCATTGAACACCTCGGCGCCGCCCAGTTTGCTGTTCCGGCCACGGTGGACCGGCTGCGGTCGTACTCGGATGACTCCCAGCTGGCGAAGCCGGAGCCCGTGGCGCTGGCGCTGGCGGCGACGGACCCCGCCAACCCCTACGGCGCGGCCCTGCCGTGGCCAGCCCTCAATGTCGAAGCCGGCAGCGGCCACCGCCCTGGCAGGAAGGCCGGTGCCCTGGTGGTGATGGTCGACGGCGCGTTGGCACTTTACGTGGAACGCGGCGGCAAGACGCTGCTCGCCTTCGACGACGTACCGGAGGTACTGGCCGCCGCCGCGGCCGCGCTGGTCGGCGTAGTCCAGCGCGGTGCCGTGGACAAGCTCATCATGGAGAAGGTCAACGGCCACGGCATCCTGGACACGCCCGTTGCCGCCGCACTGACGCACGCCGGCGCTTATTCCACTCCGAAAGGACTGAGAATCCGTGCCTGAAGGCGACTCCGTCTGGCGGGCGGCCGCGCAGCTTCACGCCGCCCTGGCCGGGCAACAGCTCACAGCCTCCGATTTCCGCGTGCCCCGGTTCGCCACCCTGAAGCTGGCAGGCTGGACCGTGGACGAGGTGGTGCCCCGCGGCAAGCACCTCCTCATGCGCCTTCGAAGCCCCGCTGACGAACGGCTGACCATCCATTCGCACCTGAAGATGGAGGGTGCGTGGCAGGTCTACCCGCCCGGCGGACGGTGGCGTAAACCGGGGTTCACTGCCCGGTGCGTGCTCCGCACTGCCACCGCGGACGCCGTCGGCTTTTCCCTCGGCATCCTGGAGGTGGTCCGGACCGCTGACGAGGATTCCGTCGTCGGCCATCTCGGGCCGGATCTCCTGGGCCCGGACTGGGACATGGAGGAGGCCGAACGGCGGCTGCGCGCGGCGCCGGACGTTGCCATCGGCGTAGCCCTGCTGGACCAGCGCAACCTCGCCGGCATCGGCAACATCTACCGCTGCGAGGCCTGTTTCCTGTCCGGCATCCACCCCGCCGCGCCGGTCTCCCACGTGACCGACCTGCCCGCCATGATGGCCACCGCCAAACAGTTGCTGGAGGCCAACCTCGGACCGGGCCGCCGCACCACCGTCCTCAGCCCGCGCGGAACGCCGGTGGGCCGGATGTCCGGCCGGCCTGGATACTGGGTATACGGTCGTGAGCACCAGCCGTGCCTGAAATGCCGCACACCCATCCGCCACGGCGTACTGGCCACCCAGGCCGGCACCGAGGAACGGGACATCTACTGGTGCCCGAGCTGCCAGCCGCCACCTGCGTGAACCGGCTGATCCGGGCCTGACCCGGGCGGCAGCGGGCGGGAAGCCTCCGGCACCGTGAACCGCGGCAGCAGCAGCTGCACCAGGGGGCCGATGGCCAAGGCGTAGACCACCGTGCCCACACCGACGGATCCGCCCAGCAGCCAGCCTGTCGCCAGGACAACGATTTCGATGCCCGTCCGGGACGTCCGCACTGACCACCCGGTCCGCCGCGCCAGGCCGGTCATGAGGCCGTCGCGGGCGCCCGGGCCGAAGCGTGCGCCGATGTAGCAGGCCGACGCGATCCCGTTGAGCAGCACGGCCCCCGCCAGCATGCCGATCTGGCCGCCCAGATGTGAGAACTCCGGAATCAGCGCAAGCCCCACATCAGCGAAGACACCCACCAGCACGGCGTTGCACAAGGTGCCGAACCCGGGCCACTGGCGGAGCGGAATCCATAGGAGCAGGACAAGGAAGCTCACGATGACCACCACCGCTCCAATGGAGAGGCCCGTCTTTCCTGCCAGACCCTGGTGGAAGACATCCCAGGGATCGAGGCCCAGGCCGGCGCGGATGAACATAGCCAGCGAGATGCCGTACATGGCCAGGCCGGTGAACAGTTGGAGGAGTCTGCGAGTCATCATGAAATCCATCCTCCGCCAGAACTGGCCTTGCAATCCATATCCAGTTTGAGATACTGGCTACATGTCCGGCTCCCTGAACCCCACCGCCTTGATGCGTCTCTTGGGCGGATGGAACCGGGGCGCCGCCCCGGCGTACCGGGAACTGGCCGACGTCGTACGCCTCCTGGTTCTGGACGGACGCGTCCCCCTGGATATGGCGCTGCCCAGCGAGCGCGCCCTGGCCGAAACACTGGGAGTCAGCCGGACCACGGTGACGGCCGCCTATGCGAGCCTCCGTGAGCAGGGGTTCCTGAGCAGCCGCCAAGGCAGCCGCGGCCGGACCTGCATCCCCCGGCAGATTCCCGCGGGCGCGGGCGGGCCGGGAGCCACCGAGCTGATCAGCCCCACCGCCCTGGCCGGTGCGCCGGGACTGGCGGCGCCGCCGGGCCTGCTCGATCTCGCCTACGCTTCCCTGCCGGCCAGCGGCGAGGTGGTGCACCGCGCCTTCGCCGCCGCACTCACGGAACTACCGGCCCTGCTGCCGGGGTTCGGTTATGACGCCATCGGCATCGCACCCCTTCGCGAGGCGATCGCTGCCCGATACATGGAAGCCGGCGTCCCCACCACGGCGGACCAGATCCTGGTGACGTCGGGCGCGCAGCATGCCCTGAACATCGTGCTCCGCACCCTGGCAGGCCGGCAGGACAAAGTACTGGTGGACCACCCCACGTACCCGCACGCCCTCGATGCCATCCGGGCCAGCGGCTGCAGGCCCGTGCCGGTCGCCCTCCCCCACGGCCGCGGCTGGGACGTGTCCGGCATGGAAGCCGCCATGATGCAGCAGCGCCCCAAGATGGCCTACGTGGTGCCGGACTTCCACAACCCGACGGGCCGGCTGATGTCCGATCCGCAGCGCCGGCGCCTGGTCCGGGCCGCGGCCGCGGCGGGGACGGTGCTGGTGGTGGACGAGACACTTCGCGAACTTAACCTCGACGCCGTGGGTACCGCCCCGCTGGCGGCCTTCAGCCCGGAAGTGGTCACCATCGGCTCCCTGAGCAAGTCGCATTGGGCGGGGCTGCGGACCGGCTGGATCCGGGCAGGCAGTTCGCTGATCCGGCGCTTCGCCGCTGCCCGCACCACCATGGACCTGGGCGGACCCGTGGTGGAACAACTGGCCGCGGCCCACCTGGTCCGGTCCCTCGACGAGCCGCTCCCGGCCCGGCTGGCAGACCTTCGCGAAAACCGGGCCGCGCTGCTGGACCTGATCGGCGGCATCCTCCCCGACTGGCAGCCGGAACGGCCCGACGGCGGGCTGAGCGTGTGGTGCCGGCTCCCGGCGCCGATCAGCACCGCCCTGACGGTCATCGGCCCGGATTTCGGGGTGCGCCTCGCGGCCGGACCCCGGTTCGGCGTGGGCGGTGCTTTCGAGCACTACCTGCGCATTCCCTTCACGCTTCCGCCCGGGCAATTGGAGACGGCGGTGCGGGCCCTCCGCTCGGCCCAGGAAAAGCTCGACGCCGCACCGCAGCTCCGGCGCACCCTCCGGCAGACACCCGCCGTAGCCATCGCCTGAGCGGGCATCCATTGACGACGCGCAAAATGCCTGACGCGGCCCGTATTCCGGTAGCGTCAGGCACTTTGCGTAGCGTCAGCCAGTTTGCGCGTCGCGTCCTGCGCGTCGACGTGCCGCCTACGCGTAGACCTTCCCGAGGTAGTCTCCCCAGGCCTTCGCTGTGGCTTCGGAATCCCCGCGGCCGCTGAAATCGTGGACGGTCATGCCCACCGGTGCGCCAAAGGCGTTGCGGCCGAAGAAGCGGTACATGGTGTCGGCGGTGCGCAGGCCCAGGAAGTTCTCGTTGGCGAAGTCAACCTGCCCCGTCAGCCGCCCGACGCCGTCGAGCTCCACATCAAAGGTGTCCCCTTGCGATGCGGCGTCGACGCCCAGCGCCTTCTTCAGCTGCACGAAGCCGTCCGGGACCTGTGAGGCCTCAGGGCCCTGGATGTCCGTGAACACCACGGGCCGGCCGTCGAAGTATTCCAGGTACTGGCCCAGGGTGTGGAGGTAGAACTCGGTGTGCTTGCTGGCGCCGTCGTACTGCCCGTCCCAGTTGTCGGCGAAGATGCCGCTGTGCACGTAATGCAGCCTGGCCCGGCCGCCGTCGAGCGGTTCCAGGACGTGCTCCAGCTGGTTGAACCAGCCGTCCGGCCCGTCCATGCGCGAGACCAGGTGCTGCGGATACTCCTCCACGGTTTTCACGGCCGGCCACTGGTCCGTGGGGAACATCCAGCCGGGCGTCCCGTTGGTAACGGCTTCCCAGACGCGCTCGGGGGTGCCGGGCAGCTCGGTGTCGTAAACAATCTCGAATTTCCGGTTGTCAGTCATTGTCCTGCTCCTGTTCCTTATCCCCGGACGGGGTGGTTTGTTTTGGTTCTTTGAGTGCCGGGTGAAGCGCGACGACGAGCCGGTGCTTCCGCCCGCCCGTCCCGCCGCCGTCGTGGTACTTGTCCACGAGCCGGGTGACGGCGACGCCGAGCTCTTCGGCGAACGCTGCCCGGTCCGCGGCGGTGCGGAAGGTGATTTCGCCGTCGATCGCGAACGTGGCGAGTTTCTGCCGTGCGGCCGCGGCCCCGGCGATGAGCTTCCCCACTTCCTGGACCATGCGCCCGGCGAGCGCCAGCAGCCAGAAGGCGGAGAACCGGTCCGCGAAACGGTGCGGATCCGGGGCCACGGAGGCCAGCGCCACCGGCGAAATCAGGTAGGAAGCGGCCGTGGCCTGGAGCACCCGTTCGGTGACGTTGCCCTTACGGCGCTCCTCCACCAGCTCCACCAGGCCGTGCCGCTCCAGCGCCTTGAGGTGGTAGTTCACCTTCTGCCGCGGCAGCCCCACTTTCGCGGCGAGCTGGGTGGCCGAGCCGGGCTCCGCAAGCTCCTGGAGGATGCGGGTCCGGATGGGGTCCAGCGAGGCTTCCGCCGCCGCCGGGTCCTCGATCACTTCGATGTCCAACATGGTTTAAGTATCGTCACCGACAATTTTATTTGTCAAGAACTTTTTTACCGTCGGCGCCGGGAAGGCAGCCAAGTAGAATGGACCGGTGATGCAATCCCCCCTCCCCGTGCGCGACGGCGTGAACGCGACCCGCCTGCGCCTCCCGGACGAGGGGCCGTGGGACACCGCGATGGACTACATGATGCACCGCTGGGGCCACATCGACCCGCAGCGCATCGAGGACCGGTTCGACGCCGGCGAGATTGTGGGCGAGGGCGGCGTCCCCCTGGACAGGCGGACCAGGCTCGAGGACCACACCTTCATCTGGTACTACCGCACGCTGCCGCCGGAGACGCGGCTGCCGGTTGAGCTCAGCATCCTGCACCAGGACGACCACATCCTGGTGGTGGACAAGCCACACTTCCTGCCCACCACCCCGGGCGGCACCTACATCCAGGAGTCGGCCCTGGTCCGGCTCCGGAACCAGTTGGACCTCCCGGACCTGATCCCCATGCACCGCCTGGACCGGATGACGGCCGGCATCCTGCTGCTCTCCACCAACCCGGACACCCGCGGCAGGTACCAGGTGCTGTTCGAAAAGCGCCAGGTCCAGAAGGAGTACGAGTGCGTGTCCGCCGCCGAACCGGCAGCGGGACATCCCGCCGTCGACTTCCCGGTGGTGGTGCGGAACCGCATGACCAAGTCCCGCAGCTACCTGCTCGCCGAAGTCATCGACGGCGAACCCAACGCGGAAACCCGCATTGACGTGATGAAAACGTTCGACGCCGGCACTTCAGCAGGTGCCGCGGGTTCAGTACGTGCCCCGGAACGGCGCGCACTGTACCGGCTTGAACCGCACTCCGGAAAGACCCACCAGCTCAGGGTGCACATGGCGTCGCTGGGGCTGGGGATCGTCAACGATGCGTTCTACCCGGACCTGCTGGACAAGGCTCCGGACGACTACACCAGGCCGCTCCAGCTGCTGGCCCGCGGGATCCGTTTCGTGGACCCCATCACCAAGCAGCCGGTGGAATACCGCAGCCGGCTCCGGCTGAGCGAAGCTCCTGCGTAGGCCCGGCCCAAGACTGGCGTAGTAAGACCTCCCCGGCCCGCCCGAGGCGCAAAAATGAGGTACCTTGTGCCCATGGACCTCGCCAACGCTGACACCTGGGGCGCCGCGATCTATTTCTGGATCATCCCCATCGTCCTTGGCGACGCCATTTTCCCGCCCGTCCCCTCCGAAATGGTGGTGATCACGGGCGGAGCTCTGTCCGCCGAAGGCCGGGCCAATTTCCTGCTGGTGGGCTTCCTTGCCGCGCTGGCGTCGTGGATCGGCGATGTAGTGGTGTTCCAGCTGTTCAAGCGCCGCCTGGGCCATGTCCTGGACCGGTGGCGGTGGGGCCGCAAATTCCACCGCGGCATCCACGCGGCCATCGCCAAGGCAGGCCGTTCCACCACCTACGGGGCCATCATCGGCGTCCGGTTCATTCCGGGCGGCCGGCTGGCGACGTCGGCCGCTGCCGGCATCGCCGACGTCACCACCCGCGCGTTCAGCTTCTGCGCGGCCGTGGGCGGAGTTCTCTGGGGCACCTGGCTCACGGGGCTCGGCTACTTCACCGGCTCCGCCACCAAGCTGCCGTTCTGGGCAAGCTCGCTGATCGGCGTCGCCCTCGGACTGGTGATCGGAGCGGTGGTGGGCATGATTGTCACCCGCCGCCGCGGCAGCCGGTCCCCGGTGGACGAGCCGGCGGAGGACCCCAGCCCGGACACGGCGCCTTCGGGCTAGACGGGAGCCCAGGTCAGACGGGAGCCCGGGTCAGATGGGAGCCCAGCGGCCGCGGCTGCGGCGGAGCACCAGAAGCGCACCGGCCACCGCAACGCGTTCGACGGCGTCGCGCATCATCGCTGCCGATTCCCGCGCCTGGTTGTTCTCCCCGGTGCACCCGGTCGCCTCCACCAGGAAGCGGAGGTTCAGTTCCGGCACTCCGCCGGCGATCTGCAGCTGGTTGGATTCCACGTGGTGCCTTGTTGCGAGGGCTTCGACGGCGGCAGCCATCACGGCCTCGGGAGCGTTGCCAGGCTTCAGCCCGGTGATCTTCAGTCTGGTCTGGAACGAAGGCATGAATGCAACCCTAACCTCACCCCACGACGCTCTCTCACTTTTCGGGGCTTTTCCCCCAACGCTCTCTCACCGTGGAGAGAGCGTAGGGGGAAACCCCGCAGGAAGTGAAAGAGCGTTGGGCGTTATCCGGTGTTGCGGAGGCCGGCCGCTACACCGTTGACGGTGATGAGCATGGCCCGCTGCAGGCGCTCGTCAATCTCTGCACCGGAGATGCCCTCGCCCTCGGAACCTTCGGCCCGGATGCGGCGCATCAGTTCCACCTGCAGGTAGCTGATGGGGTCCAGGTACTGGTCGCGGATCTCCAGGGAGCGCTTGAGGGTGGGCTGCGCGTCGAGGAGCACGTGCTCGCCGGTGAGGTTCTGGATCTCGGTGACGGTGAGTTCGTATTCGTCCCGAATGGCCCGGAACAGGTGGTGCAGCTCTTCCGGGACCAGCGTGGAAACGTAGTAGCCGGCAATGTCCATGTCCGTCTTGGCCAGCGTCATTTCCACGTTGGACAGGACCGAGCGGAAGAAGTGCCACCCCTCCATCATTTCCACGAGCTGTTCCGTGTTGCCTGCTTCGCGGGCGGCCTTCAGCCCGGAACCTACACCGAACCAGCCCGGCACAATCTGCCGCGACTGGGTCCAGCCGAAGACCCACGGGATGGCGCGCAGCCCGCCCAGCCCGGCGCCCGAGTCCGGCCGCTTGGACGGACGCGAGCCGATGTTCAGCGAGCCGAGCTGTTCCACGGGGGTGGAGGCCATGAAGTAGGCCGGCAGGTCCGGGTCGTCAATAAGCGAGCGGTACCGGGCGAAGGCGGCGTCGGAAATGGTCTCCATGACGTGGCCGTAGCGCTCGCGCTGGTCCTCGGAGGTGCGCGGGGTCCGGTGCAGCGCAGAACCCTGCATGACGGCGGCGAGCGAAAGCTCCAGGTTTTCGCGTGACAACTCGGGCAGCGAGTACTTGTCCGAGATGACTTCGCCCTGCTCGGTGAACTTGATTTCACCTTCGAGGACACCGTTCGGCTGGGCCATGATCGCATCGTAGGTGGGCCCGCCGCCGCGGCCCACGGATCCGCCGCGGCCGTGGAAGAGGCGCACCCGCACGCCATGCTTGGCCGCGACGTCACGCAGCTTCCGCTGGGTCTTGTGGATCTCCCACTGGCTGGTCATCACGCCGGATTCCTTGTTCGAGTCCGAGTAGCCAAGCATGATTTCCTGCACGTCGCCGCGCAGCCGGACGAGTTCCCGGTAGGACGGATCGGACAGCAGCTGGTCCACGATCTCCGCCGAAGCCCGCAGCTCCTCCACCGTTTCCAGCAGCGGCGCAAAACCGATCTTCGCGTACGGCGCCTCACCGAAGAGGCTGACCAGCCCTGCTTCGCGGGCCAGCACCGCAGCGGCCAGGACGTCGTCCGCACCGCGGGTCATCGAAATGATGTACGTCTCGATGACGTCCGGGCCGTAGGTCTTCAGGGCGCGGCGGATCTCACGGAAGACGTCGTACGTGCCGTCAGCGACGCCGTCGAGCTTGATCGGGTGGCCGGACAGCGGACGGCGGGAGCCCAGTTCCGCCCCCAGCACTTCCAGGCGTTCGGCGCGGCTGAGTTCGGAGTACCGCACGCCGGGGCCGCCCAGGCGGTCCATCAACTGCCCGACGGCGTCATGGTGGTGGTCGGCGTGCTCGCGGATGTCCAGGGTGGCCAGGTGCAGCCCGAAGGAGGCGATGGCGCGGCGCACCCTCGCCAGGGCACCGTCGGCAGCCAGTCCGGCGTGGTGGTTGCGGAGGGATTCCTCCAGCAGGCCAAGCTCCGCGAGGACACCCGCGGTTGAGGTGTAATCCCGGCCCGGCTCGTGCGCGGAGCCTGCCGCGACGCGCTTGGCCGTGTTGAGCAACTTGGCCTTGATGCAGGTGAGCTTGAGCCGGTAGGGCTCCTGGGCATTGAGTTCCAGCACCCGGCGGTCCAGGCCCGGCAGGTTCTTGAGGTCAGTGTCGATCGAGTCGAGCAGTTCCTGGTCCGCCCCGGCCAGTGCCGTGGAGTTGGACAGGATGGCGATGAGCTCGTCGATCATGGCGATGCTGATCCGGACGGCGTGCTGGTTCTGGATCTGGAGGATCTCGCGCGTGACGGCGGCGGTGACGTTCGGGTTGCCGTCGCGGTCGCCGCCGATCCAGGAGCCGAAGCGGATGGGGGCCTTCTGCGACGGCAGCGTGACTCCGTGGTCGGCCAGCAGCTCGGAGAGGTCGGAGAGCATCTCCGGCATGGCGTCGGTGAGGATGCTGTTGAGGTAGTAGATGGCGTTGCGGGCCTCATCCACCGGGGTGGGCCGGACCTGGCGGAGCTCGTCCGTCTGCCACATCTGGTCGATCACTTCGGCGAGCTGGCGGTCCTGGCGGCGGCGGGCCGAGGTGCCTTCCTCGGTGGAAACTGCCAGGACGTCGGACAGCCGGCGGATCTTGTCCAGGACGGAGCGGCGGGACGCTTCGGTGGGGTGGGCTGTGAAGATGGGACGGACATCCAGCTCGTTGACCACTTCCTGGAGCACGGCCGGTCCGGCCTGGCCGGAAATCTCCTCCACGGCCTTGGCCAGCCAGCCGTCCTTTTCCTGGCGGGTCCGCAGTCCGCGGACCCGGTGGACCTGCTCGGCGGCGTTGGCCAGGTGGAAGTAGAACGCAAAGGCGCGGACCAGGTCGGTGGCCTGGTCAATCGGCAGGGAACCGAGCAGCTCGCGGACCTGGGCGACGACGTCGTGCGAGCTCCAGGGGCCGGTGGCATCGGCTCCGCCGCGGGCGGCTTCCTTGGATTCCTTGGTCAGGAGGCGGACCTGCTCCACAAGGTCGAGGAGCTCGGGCCCGTGCTGGCGGACCAGCGATTCGCCCAGCAGGGTGGAGACGCGGCGGACATCCGCCCGGAGTTCGGACGCAAGATCGCTGCTGGCATCGGAGCCTGCCGGGTCAGCGCCTGCTGCGAGATGGGAGCCTGGATTTACTGCAGTGTCAGCCATGGAAACTATCTTTCGAGGGTTCGGACTTGGCTCGTACACTGCGCTGGATACTGTGAGCCGGGTTACGTGTTCCTATGGGATGTTACCCGGCACTGTTGCGGCGTGGGAATTTGTCTCAGATAGTGTTCGTGCCCTTGACGTCCGCGGCAGCCCCTGTTTTATTAGGCACCGCCGCGGGGCTATCAGGTGCCGCCGCGGGCGGCCGGACAGCCCTGATGGTGATTTTTCCGGTGTAGGCCTCGTTGTGGTCGGGACCCTTACCGGACTGCGCGGACTCGTGCCGCCGCTGTTTCAGCTCTTCCCTGGCGGCCGCAGATTCCGTGCGGGTGGGGGCTCCGGTGGCATCAAGGATGCCCAGCACGCTGCCCAGCGTTCCCGGTGCCCCCTTGGCGCTTCCGCGACGCTTCAAGACGGACATCCCCGCCAGGGTGAACCCGGCAACAAGCGCGAGGCAGGCCACTACGGTGAGTAGTGCATCCATGCCCCGCCCCTGACTCAGCGTGCGATCTTGAAATTGAAGTTTGCGGTACCCAGCGCCCCCCAGAGCCGGATCCAGACCGGCAGGAGCATTTCGGTGCCGCGTGCCGTGGTGATGTCGCCCAGGTCAATCACGTCCTGATGCCCAAGGCTCTTGAGGAGCGTGACCACTTCGTGCTTGGCGTCGGCATCGTTGCCCGAGACGAACACGGAATGGTCCCCTCCCGCCGCGCGGCCGGGGTCAACCATCAGGCTCGCGTTCATCGTATTGAGGGTCTTGACCACTTTGGCGTCGGGGAACTTCCGCTGGATCTGCTCGCCCAGGCTGTCCGTGTTGACCGGGTTGAGCGTCGGCGGCATGCCATGGGAGAAATCCAGGGGATTCGAGATGTCCACGAGAATCTTGCCGGCAAGATTCTCCGCACCGGCGGCAGCAAGCGCAGCGAGGGAACTTGCGCCTTCAGTTGCGTTGACCACCAGCTCCGCCCCGGCGGCCACGTCTGCGTAGGCAGCCAGGTGGACGTGGGGGTGCTCCTGGAGCCACGTGCTGAAGGGAGCCGCACCCATGGAGTCCGGCTCCGTGCGGGCCAGGGTCGCCTTCGGATCGCGGGTTCCGATGACGATTTCGTGGCCGAGGCCTGCCAGCGCTCCGGCCATGGTCCGGCCAACGGTCCCGGTTCCTAGTACAGCAATTTGCATGGCGTCCTCATCCTCTGGGCATTTGGGATCTCGGGGTAGACAGGTCCGTCTACCGCTGGGCCTGACGCTATCAGGCCCACCTGAGCACCGCAAGGGATCGACTGAAGGCAAAGTGGTATTGGCTGACAATTATTGAAATCTGTCAGCTGATTGTTGTATTCTCGTTTTATGACCACTTCCATGCAGGCGTCCCGCCGCACCCTCGGCTCCGCAGGACCCGCCACCGCCCCCATCGGACTGGGCCTCATGGGCATGTCCGACCTCTACGGACCCGCGGACGACGCCGAGAGCGTCGCCACGATTCAGGCCGCCCTCGACGCAGGCGTCACCCTGCTGGATACGGGCGACTTCTATGGCATGGGGCACAACGAGCTCCTGCTCCGCGATGCCATCCGCGGCCGGAGCCGCGAAGACGTGCAGATCAGCGTCAAGTTCGGCGTCCTGCGGGACGCGCGCGGCGGCTGGAACGGCGTCGACACCCGGCCGGCAGCCATCAAGAACTTCCTCGCCTACTCGCTGCGCCGCCTCGGTACCGACTACATCGACATCTACCGGCCCGCCCGCCTCGATCCCGCCGTCCCCGTCGAAGAAACGATGGGCGCGCTGGCCGAGCTCGTGAAACAGGGCCTCATCCGCCACATCGGGCTATCCGAGGTGGGGGCTGAAACGCTGCGGCGCGCGCACGCCGTGCACCCGGTCTCAGACCTGCAGATCGAATACTCACTGATTTCCCGCGGCCTCGAAAAAGACATCCTGCCCGCAGCCCGTGAACTGGGAATCGGAATCACCGCCTACGGCGTCCTGTCCCGCGGCCTCGTCTCCGGTCACTGGCCCGCCCAGGCCGAGGGCAACCGCCGGGACTTCCGCGCCCATCTCCCCCGGTTCTCCGGCGAAAACCTGCAGCGCAACCTCGAGCTCGTGGAGCGGCTGCGCCTTATTGCCGACAGCAAGGATGCCACCGTGGCCCAGGTGGCCATCGCCTGGGTGCTCTCGCGCGGCGAGGACATCGTTCCCCTGGTGGGCGCCCGCCGCCGCGACCGGCTGGCCGAGTCCCTCGGCGCCGCCGCGCTGACCCTCTCCGGCCAGGATCTCGCCGACATCGAAGCGGCCGTTCCCGCGGACGCCGCAGCCGGCACCCGCTACGACGCAGGCCAGATGGCCATGCTCGACAGCGAGCGGAAGTGAGCCCTGCCGCCGTCGTACTGACGGAAGAACGCATCCTGGACGCCGCCGAGGACGTCCTCCGCCGCTTCGGCCTGGCCAAGGCCACCGTGGTGGACGTTGCCAAGGTCCTCCGCGTGAGCCACGGCAGCGTCTACCGGCACTTCCCCACGAAAGTGGCCCTCCGGGACGCGGTGGCAAGGCGGTGGCTTGACCGGATCATCAAACCCCTGGATCCGTCGCTGGACACCGCCGGCCCGGCTGCCGAGCGCCTCCTTCGCTGGCTTCAGCGGCTCGCGGCCATCAAACAGGGCATGGCCCTGGAAGATCCTGAACTGTTCGCGACCTTCAGCCAGCTGACCGCAGAAGCCAGGGAAGTGGTGGCCGCCCACGTGGATCACCTCGCCGCGCAGCTGACCCAAATCATCGCGGACGGCATCGAAACCGGCGAGTTCGCCCGGACGGACGCGGTCACTGCCGGCCGCGCGGTCCTGTACGCCACCGCCCGCTTCCACCACCCGCTGCACGCCGCGGAGTGGGCGGATCCGGCGATCCACGACGATTTGACGGCGGTGTGGAAGCTGCTGGTGAACGGCCTGGGTACCAGCCCCTGACCCGGTCTGATCCGCTCCTGACCCGGGCCACCCGGCGTGAGACAGACTTGTCTGTGTACCATTGGCGTATGACGACGCCAGCAGCCTCTGCACCGCAGGCTGCCCGAACTTCCGCCGGCCCCGCCAGGGAGAAGATCCTGGCCACCGCCTTCAGGCTGTTCTATGCGCACGGCCTGCGCGCCGCCGGCATTGACACCATCATCGCCGAGTCCGGGATCTCCAAGGCCACGTTCTACAAGTACTTTCCGGCGAAGGACGAACTGATCCTCACCTATCTGGACAGGGTCGACGCCATCTGGACCGGCCAGCTCCACGCTGCCGCGGAGGCCGCAGGACCGGACCCGGCGGCGCAGCTCGTCGGGCTGTTCGATGCCCTCACCTCAGCCTGCCGCCGTGACGGCTACCGGGGCTGCGCCTTCATCAACGCTGCGGCCGAGTCGGCATCGGGGACTCCTGTTCACGAACGCACGGTTGCGCACAAGAGGGCTGTGCTGGCGTGGATGCAGGGGCTGGCTGCCGAGGCGGGCGCCGCGCGTCCGGACCGGCTCGCACGGAGCCTCTCCTTGATCCTCGACGGCGGCCTGGCCAGCGGCGTGCTGGACGGTGACCCGGAGGCCGCCGAGACGGCCCGGGATGCCGCCTCCCGCCTGATAGCTGCAAGCTTGGGCACCGCGGAGTAAGGTTGCCGCGACGCCCGCGCCCGCTTTGGAGGAACAATGACCACTGCCCCTGACGCCCTCGTGGAACGCTGGAACCGGTTCCGCGCCAACCGCAACAAGGCTCTGGCCGGCGACTACGGCTGGTTGACGCTCACGTCGTTCCAGTGGCTGGAAAGCCAGCCCGCCGCCGTCGACCTCGTCCCGGGACTCTGGTCAACGGACGGCACGACGGCGTTCCTCACCGCCGCGGCGGCGGACGGACTGACGCTGGTGGACTCCGGGCAGCCGGTAGACGGCACTATTTCCGCCGTGCTGGCGGACGAGGAGTCGCTGATGTGGGTGCAGTTCGGCGGCGACGACGGCAAGCAGGTGGTGGTGGAACTGGCCATGCGGGCGGACAAGTACGCCATCCGCACCAGGGATTCGATGTCGCCGGTGTTTACCGAGTTCGACGGCGTGCCCACCTTTGAGTACCGCCCCGACCTGGTGGTCGAAGCACGTTTCCGCGCCTATCCGGAGCCCGTGGACGTCCCGATCGGCACCGCGAATCCGCTGGTGGACGGCGTGCACCGGACCGTGGGCGAACTGGTGTTCCGGCTGCCCGGCAAGGACCACGAGTTCCACCTGCAGGCCGAAGAAGAGAAGCTCGGCGCCCTGACCGTCACGTTCCACGATGAAACCAACGGGGACTCAACGGACGACTGGCGCAAGGTGTCCACTGCCAGACCCCGCCCGGACGGCTCCGTGGTCCTCGACTTCAACCGCGCCATCAACTACCCGAGCGCCTTCACGCCCTTCGGGACCTGCCCCATGCCGGTGAAGAACAACAGCCTGGACTACCGGATCGAAGCCGGCGAGAAGGACCCGATGATCGCCGACTGACCGGGAGGCACCTAGACGATCGCGGAGACCCCGGTGACGGCGCGGCCCACGATCAGCGTGTTGATCTCGAACGACCCCTCATAGGTGTAAATGGCCTCGGCGTCGGCGAAGATCTTGGCCATCCGGAAATCGGACACAATCCCGTTGCCGCCCAGGATGGACCGTCCCATGGCCACGGTTTCGCGCATCCGGGCGCTCGTGTAGGACTTCGCCAGCGCCACTTGAGCCATGTCCGCCTTGCCTTCCTGCTGCAGCTGGGCGATCCGGACCATCATGCCCATGCTGGCCACGGCGTTTCCCAGCATGGTCACCAGCTGCTGCTGGATCAGCTGGAATTTGGCCAGCGGGCGGCCGAACTGCTGGCGTTCGACGGCGTGCTGCCGGGCGACGTCGAACGCCGCCAGCTGCTGGCCCACCGCCTGCCATGCCACCATGATCCGGGAGCCGCGGAGCAGTTCATTGGTGTCCTCGAAGCTTCCGATGCCGGCGAAGCGGTCTGCCTCCGCCACCCGCACATCCCGGAAAACGATGTCCGCGTTCTGCACCGTGCGCAGGGCGATCTTGTTCTCGATCCGGCTCCGGCTCACCCCGGGCAGCGCCGCGTCCACGATGAATCCCCGGATGGCGCCGTCGGCCTCGTCCCTAGCCCAGACGAGCATGTAGTCGCAGAACGTCCCGTTGCCGATCCAGCGTTTGGCTCCGTTGAGGATCCAGACGTCCCCGCCGCCGTCGGCAGCTCCCGTCGAGCCGGACACGCGGCGGGCCCGTGTTTCCATTCCGCCAGCCACGTCGGAGCCGTGGTCCGGCTCGGTCAGCGCGAAGGCGCCGGTGGTGCGGAGGTTGGCGGCGTCGTCGAGCAGGCGGGCTTTCTGCTCGTCGGAGCCGAATCCGTACAGCGACTCCACGAAGAGGTCATGGTGCACCAGGAAGAACGTGGCAATGGAGGTGTCCACCCGGGTGATCTCGGCAATCACCAGGCCCGCGAACAGGTGGCTGTAGCCGCGCTGGGCCGGTGCGCTCAGTTCCAGGGCCGCCAGCTTGGGCAGGAGGTGGGCTGGAAATTCGGCGTTGTTCCACCACTCTGTGGCGAATGGCGCGATCTCGACCGCCAGGAATTCCCGCAGCTCCTGCAGTTTCAGCCGTTCCCGTTCGCTGAGCAGCGATTCGAACCCGAAGAAGTCGGCCGTAGGCAGTGAATCCAGCGCGTTCGCAGCCGGCACTCCCGGCATGGCTGCCGGCATCATTTCGGCCCCATCCGGATGGCGCCGTCGAGGCGGATGGTCTCGCCGTTGAGCATGGCGTTGTCCACGATGTGCGCGGCCAGGCTGGCGTATTCGGCCGGCCGGCCCAGCCGGGACGGATGCGGGACCTGCTTTCCCAGCGAATCCTGGGCGTCCTGCGGCAGTCCGGCCATCATGGGCGTTTCGAAGATGCCCGGCGCGATGGTGACCACGCGGATCAGGGAGCGGGCCAGTTCGCGGGCGATCGGCAGGGTCATCGCCGCCACGGCCCCCTTCGAAGCGGCGTAGGCGGGCTGGCCGATCTGGCCGTCGAATGCGGCCACGGAGGCGGTGTTGATGATGACGCCGCGCTCCGGTCCGCCAAGGTCGGTCGAGACGGGCTCGGTGGCGGCCATGGCAGCGGCCGCCAGGCGGATCACGTTGAAGGTGCCCACCAGGTTGATCTGGATGACGCGGCTGAAGGTGTCCAGCGGCAGCACGCCGTCACGGCCCAGGACCTTCCCCGGTGTGGCGATGCCCGCGCAGTTCACCACAATGCGCAGCGGCCCCAGCGCAACGGCGGCGTCGACGGCGGCCTGCACCTGGTCCTCGCTGGTGACGTCGGCCGGAACAAAAACAGCCGTTCCGGCCCCGCCGAGGCCGTTCAGCTCGGCTGCAAACTCCATGCCCCGCGAGGACGGCAGGTCCACCAGCACCACCGAGGCTCCGGCGTCGAACAGGCGCCGTGCCGTTGCGGCGCCCAGCCCGGAGGCCCCGCCCGTAATGAGCGCGACAGTACCTTTGATGTCCATGCATCCTCCTTGATGTGGAACCGGAACCCCGGCGTAACGCTAGTTAATGAATGTTAACTGGAATGAAAGCAAACCGCACACCCGGCCGCCGCCCCGGACGCGCCCCGCGCGGTCATCCCGCCTGCGCCCCGATCGGACTCCGGGCTAGGCTGGCACCATGATCTCCCCGGACGACGCCACCACCGCGGACTGGTCTGCCCGCGCCGACGAGGCCGCCCGGTCCGTGACCAGGATGTTCGGGCAACGGCTGTTCTTCCTGCCCGGAACGCATATCGCGGCCATTGAACGCCCCTCCGGCGGGCTGAAGAACCTGAGGCGTCCCTGGCACTACTGGTGGCAGGCCCACTACGTGGACTGCCTGGTGGATGCCGGACGCCGGGAGCTGGCGAAAGGCGCACGGTTCGACGGCGGGAGCCGGCCCAGCGCCGGACGGCTGGCCTCCCGGCTGGTCACCGGCATCCGGCTGCGCAACTTCCTGACCGTGGTCAACAACTACTACGACGACATGGCCTGGCTCGCCCTATCCACCCTCCGGCTGGCGAAGCTCGCCGAACAGACACGCAAGCCCGGCGCCCGCCGCCACGCCCGGATCCGGAAAAGCCTCACGCTGCAGTTCGATTCCGCGTCCACGGATGACCTGGGCGGCGGCACCTTCTGGAGCACCAAGCGGGACTTCAAGAACACCCCTGCCACGGCGCCGGTGGCGCTCTACTACGCCCGCACGGGGAACACGGCCAAGGCGCAGGCCTTGGTGGACTGGCTTCACGCCAAACTGTTCGACCCCGCCCAGGGCATGTACCAGGACGGCCTGCGGATCGGCCCCGGCGGTGCGGTGGTGCTGGAAGCCGCCATCTACACGTACAACCAGGGACCCGTGCTGGGGGCGCTGCTGGAGCTCGGCGGCCAGCCGAACCTTGACCGGGCGGCCAGCCTGGTGGACGCCGTGTCCCGCAACCTGACCCGCCCCGCCCTCCTGGCCTCCGGCAAGACCGCCGCCGTGCTCCGCTGTGACGGAACGGGCGACGGCGGCCTGTTCACCGGAATCCTGGCGCGATACCTTGCGCTGGCGGCAGTGGACGGACGGCTGTCCGACCGGACGAGGGCCACCGCGGCAGCCCTGGTCATCGAAACCGCGCAGGCACTCTGGGAGGGGCGCCGCACGGTGGGAACCGGGGAGCCACTGGCGCGCCACGGTGCGCACCTCGTGTTCCCGGTGTTTCCCGAGACGCCGGCGAGCGGCTCCTATCCGGCCGGTGCCGCCGTCGAACTTTCCACCCAGCTGCAGGCCTGGATGATCCTGGAAGCCGCCGCCGCCGTATGGGCCATCCAGAATTAAGTCACGTAAAAGTTCCGTAATTGATGTGATCCTGATCACTTAAGGCCGCTTCGACTTGGTCTCTTAGGTTTGGCTAACCTACAGTTTTTGGCAGTGAGCATGCCCTAACTTCCCCCTCACGCGGACTCCGGTCCACCAAGACTTTTTTCCAGAAAGAAGCCCCCATGAAGATCCGCACCAACGCGCTGGCGGGAATCGCACTCGCCGCCACCGCAGCCCTCGGCCTGGCCGCCTGCGGCTCCGGAAGCTCCACCCCCGCCGCCAGCACTGCGGCAGCGGACGGCAAGGCTGCCGGCGAAATCACCGTCTACAACGCCCAGCACGAAAGCCTCACCAAGGAATGGATCGACGCTTTCACGGCGGAGACCGGCGTCAAGGTCACCCTGCGCCAGGGCTCGGACACGGAAATGTCCAACCAGATCATCCAGGAAGGCGCAGCCTCCCCGGCCGACGTGTTCCTGACGGAAAACTCACCCGCAATGGCGCAGGTCGAGAACGCCGGACTGTTCGCTGACGTGGACAAGGCCACCATCGACCAGGTGCCTGCCGACTTCCGCCCCTCCACCGGCAAATGGACCGGCATTGCCGCGCGCTCCACGGTCCTGGTCTACGACAAGGCCAAGCTGAGCGAAGACAAGCTGCCCAAGTCCATGCTGGACCTGGCCAAGCCGGAGTGGAAGGGCAAGTGGGCCGCTTCACCGTCCGGCGCCGACTTCCAGGCCATCGTTTCCGCGCTGCTTGAGCTCAAGGGCGAAGCCGCAGCCGAGGAATGGCTCAAGGGAATGAAGGAAAACTTCAAGGCCTACAAGGGCAACAGCACGGCCATGAAGGCCGTCAACGCCGGCGAAGTCGACGCCGCCCTGATCTACCACTACTACTACTACGGCGACCAGGCCAAGACCGGCGAGAACTCCAAGAACGTCACGCCGTACTACTTCAAGAACCAGGACCCGGGCGCTTTCGTCTCCGTGTCCGGCGGCGGCGTGCTGAAGTCCTCCAAGAATGCGGCGGCGGCCCAGTCCTTCCTGAAATTCATCACGGGCAAGAAGGGCCAGGAGGTCCTGCAGAAGGGCACTTCCTTCGAGTACGCCATTGCCTCCGATGTCCCGGCCAACGACAAGCTGGTTCCGCTGACGGAACTGCAGGCGCCCACCGTTGACCCGGCCAAGCTCAATTCCGAAAAGGTTACCGAGCTGATGACCAAGGCAGGACTCCTGTAAATCAGTGCCAACTGACCTAGCGGCACCGGACACTTCCGGAAGCACGACGACGGCGGGCAGGGGCAAGCGCCCCCGCCCGCCTTTCGGCGTTTCCGCAGTATCCGTCATCGCCGTCCTCATTGCCCTGTTTTCACTGATCCCGCTGGGGTACGTCATCGTGATGACGGCCGCCACGGGGTGGGACACCGCCGTCGCGCTCATCTTCCGGGAGCGCGTCGGGGAGCTACTCCTCAACACTGTGCTGCTGATGGCCATCACCGTGCCGCTCTGCGTGGTCCTTGGCGTGGGCGGAGCCTGGCTGGTGGAACGCACCACGCTGCGCGGCCACAAATGGTGGGCCGTCCTGCTGGCCGCGCCGCTGGCCATCCCGGCCTTCGTCAACAGCTATGCCTGGGTTTCCGCCGTGCCGTCCCTGGGCGGGCTCTGGTCCGGCGTCCTGATCGCCACGTTGTCCTACTTCCCGCTGGTGTATATCCCGGCCGCGGCCACACTGAGCCGGCTTGACCCCGCGATCGAGCAGTCCGCGGCGTCGCTGGGCCTGGGCGCGTGGCGCACCTTCTTCCGGGTGGTCCTCCCCCAACTCCGCATCGCCATGACCGGCGGGGCGCTGCTGGTGTCGCTGCACCTGCTGGCCGAATACGGCGCATTCGCGATGATCCGCTTCGACACCTTCACCACCGCGATCATGGTGCAGTACCAGTCCACCTTCAACGGCACCGCCGGGAACATGCTGGCCAGCGTCCTGGTGTTCTTCTGCCTGATCCTGCTCCTGGTTGAGGTGCGAAGCCGCGGCACCGCACGCTACGCCCGGGTGGGTTCGGGCGCACAGGCCAGGGCGCTGCGCCTGCCGCTGCACGCCTACCAGGTTCCGGCGCAGCTCTTCCTGACCGGCCTCACCGCCCTGGCGTTCGGCCTTCCGCTGATGTTCGTGCTGCGCTGGATCTTCGCCGGCGGGGCAGACATCTGGGTGGCAGACGAATTCCTTCCCGCCCTGCTGCAGACCATGGGATACGGCCTGACCGGTGCCCTGGCAACCACCGTGGTGGCCTTCCCCATGGCCTACCTGGCCGTGCGGCACCCCAGCTGGTTCAGCAAGGCGCTGGAACTGTCCAACTACATCACCAGTTCCATGCCGGGCATCGTGGTGGGCCTGGCCTTCGTGACCGTCAGCATCAGGGTCGCGCCCGGCTTCTACCAGACCACGGTGCTGCTGATTGCGGCCTATGTACTGCTGTTCCTGCCGCGGGCACTGGTGAACATCCGGGCCGGGCTGGCCCAGGCGCCCAAGGAACTCGACGAAGCCGCCCAGGCGCTGGGCAAGCCGCCGCTGGTGTCCTTCATCCGCGTCACGCTGCGGCTCACTGCGCCCGCAGCGGCGGGCGGCGCGGCGCTTGTGTTCCTGGCCATCGTCAACGAACTCACCGCCACCCTGCTGCTTTCGCCCAACGGCACACGCACCCTTGCCACCGAATTCTGGAGCAAGAGCAGCGAGATCGACTACGCCGGCGCGGCGCCGTATGCGCTGTTGATGATCCTCATCTCCGCCCCCATGACCTACCTCCTTTTCCAGCAGTCCAAGAAAGTGGCCGGACAGTGACCGATTCCTACACTTCCCGCGATGCCCCCTCCAGGCTTCCGGAACCGCGGATCGCCGCGTCCGTGGCGCCCAGCACCAACAGCCACCTGGAGATCGAGGCCGTCACCAAGAACTTCGGTTCCCAGGCGGTCCTCAAGGGCGTCAACCTGTCCGTGGCCAAGGGCGGAACCACCGCGATCGTCGGTCCTTCCGGCTCCGGCAAGACCACCCTGCTGCGGCTGATCGCAGGCTTCGAGCATCCGGATACCGGCAGCATTTCGCTCAACGGCACCAAGGTGGCCGGCGAGGGCTTCTGGGTGCCGGCGCACAAACGCCACGTCGGCTACGTCGCCCAGGACGGCGCCCTGTTCCCGCACCTCACCGTTGGCCAGAACGTCTCCTTCGGCCTCAGCGCCAGCCACCTGTCCGGCGGGCGCCGCGAGATCGCGGCCCGGGTGGGCGAGCTCCTGGAGATGGTCTCCCTCGATCCGTCCATGGCCAAGCGCCGGCCGCACCAGCTTTCCGGCGGTCAGCAGCAGCGCGTTGCCCTGGCCCGTGCCCTGGCCCGCGAGCCGGAGCTGATGCTCCTGGACGAGCCCTTCTCCGCACTGGACGCCGGCCTCCGCGTGGCCACCCGCCGCGCCGTGGCCAAGGTCCTCAGCGAAGCCGGGGTGACCACCATCCTTGTCACGCACGACCAGGCCGAGGCGCTCTCCTTCGCGGACCAGGTAGCCGTGATGCGCGGCGGCAGGCTGGCCCAGATCGGCAACCCCTTCGTGGTCTACACCCGCCCCGCGGACCGGGCAACGGCGGAGTTCCTGGGCGACGCCGTCATCCTGGACGCCTGGATGGAAGGTTCCCTGGCCACGTGTTCGCTGGGCGGCATCCCGGTCCGCAGGCCCCCGGCGCAGGGCCGCGTGCAGCTCATGCTGCGGCCCGAGCAGATCCGCATCGCGGAGGACGGCCCCATCCGCGGCGTGGTGGTTGACACGGACTACTTCGGCCCGGAAACCACGGTCCGCCTGAAACTGGCCGTGCCGCCGGAACTGGCCGCCGGCGCCATCCCGGACCACCGTTTCCCGGGCGGCGGCGAAGTGATCACCATCCGGCACTGGAACGCCTCCATCGCGCGGCCGGGCATGGAGCTCTGCCTGCGCGTGGTGGGCGAAGCCGTGGCCTTCCCGATGGACGAGGACGCCACCGCCTGAGGCCTGCTACTCCGCGGGGCGCTTCTTCTGCGGGTACGGGGTTTCGCCGCGGGCCAGCATCTCCACGAATCCGGCGATCTTGCGTTCCCGGGTGGCAGCCTGCTTGACCGAGTTGGTGCGGTAGATCAGGGCGAAGCGGTTCACCGACGTCAGCACATCGAACATGGCCTGCGCCCGCGGTTCGGCGGCGATGGCAGCTGCCAGGTCCGCTGGGACTTCGGCGGAAGCCGCTCCGGAATAGGCCGACTCCCAGCGTCCGTCCGCTTTGGCGGCCTCGACGACGGCCCGGCCGGCCGCGGTCATCCTGCCTGCTGCTTCGAGTTTTTCGATCCGGTCCACGTTCCGCGCCGACCATACGCTCTTGGGGCCCCGGCGCGTCATCCGCTGGAAGGAGCTGTCGTCGTCGCGCCTTTTGCCCTGGCCGTCGATCCATCCGAAGCACAGCGCCTCCTGCAGCGCTGCCTCGTAGTCCAGCTCTGTGGTGTTGCCGCCCTTCTTGTGCAGCACCAGCCAGACCCCCGGACTGGTGGCGTGGTGCTGTTCCAGCCAGCTGCGCCACTCGGCGGCGTCCTTCACCAGCAGTTCTTCAAGTTCGATGGCCATGGCACCATTCTGCTACCCGGGATTCCTTAATCAAGGCGTGGCATCATGGCAGTGTCGCCGTCAACGCCATCGCAAAGCCAACCCAGGAGTGTCCCATGCTGCGTGTCCGTCCCGTCCATTTCACGTCCCGTCCGGACCAGTGGGAGCAGCTCCTCACGCTGCTGGGAATGGTGAAGACCGTCGATGACGGTCCCTGGAAAGAGTACGACGCCGGTTCGGGCCGCCTGGCGCTGCACGCCGCCGAAGCCGGTTCCGCCGAGGACGGCACGACGGCGTTCGGCGTCGAAGTGGGCGACCTCGCCGAATTCGCCCGGCGGACCAACGCGGCCTCCGTGGAGGACGGGAACATGCCGGCCGAGCTGGTCGACGCGGACCACGGGGGCTCCTGCCGGATCACCGGCGAGGACGGTTTCAGCTTCTTCGCGGACAAAGCCGCCCACGGCGCCCAGTGCGCGGACGCCGATCCGGGACTCGCCGTCGTCGAAGTCTGGTTCACGCCGGACGCAACGGCCGCGGCGCAGACCCTGCGGAACATGGGCGCGCGGCTCCGGCCGGTGCCGGATGACGACGAAACGGCGGATTTCACCGCCAAGAACGGCGGCGTGCTGATGGTGCGCCCCGCCAGCGGCGCTCCGCGGACCGGGCTGGGATTCGAGTACACGGGCGAGCTTTCGGTGCTGCGGGACCGGCTGGACGCAGCGGGCACCAAAGTGACCATGACGGAAGAGGCCTTCGGCCGGACCCTGCATGTGGCCAACCCCGACGCCGCAGGCGGGGACGTTCCTGCGCTTTGGGTTTCTTCGCGGCACTGACGGGGGCGTGGTTGCGGGGCCAGCATTCGGGACGCGTGAAGGTCCGGCGCGGGGTTCGGGCAGGGATGGGGTAGAACTTAAGCATGAACGTGCGCACTCCTGACCCGAATCCCGGCTGGCTGTCCGATGAGGACCTCTTCGAAGCCCG
Source organism: Arthrobacter sp. UNC362MFTsu5.1 (assembly GCF_000685965.1). GTDB lineage: Bacteria > Actinomycetota > Actinomycetes > Actinomycetales > Micrococcaceae > Arthrobacter. The sequence goes on from NZ_JMLE01000011.1 coordinate 130,406, forward strand.
GGGCCGGCTTCCCATGGTTTATGTGGAAGCCGTACCCGTCCGCCTTGATCCCCTCGGGTTCGTGAACGAAGTGGGCACGCTGCTGCAGGCCGACGAGGACGGCACCATGGTCCGCTCCCTCGTGTCCGGCCGCGTCCTCTACCGCGAGACCATCCGGGCCGCCCTGCTCCGCCACATGGAGAAGGACCTCGGCCCGCTGGCGTTCCCGCAGCTGCCCATCAGCCCGGTGCCGTTCACCGTGGCCGAGTACTTCCCGGCGCCGTCCCACACGGGCTTCACGGACGACCGCCAGCATGCTGTTTCGCTGGCCTACATCATCCCGGTCACGGGCGAATGCGAACCCCGCCAGGACGCCCTGGAGCTCACGTGGATGACGCCGGAAGAGGTCCTGAGCCCGGATGTGCAGCTGGAATTCAGCGGCGGCCGCGGCGCGCTGGTCCGGCAGGCTCTCGCGTTCGCGGGCGTCGGCAGCTAAGTTCCCCGGGCTTCGCCGGGGACGCTCGAAGGAACCCGGGCGTCCCCGATTTTCGGCAGGCTCCTTTGTAGACTGTAGGGCGGACCGCAAGAGAACTTAAGGACTCCCGATGACCCACCGCCCAGCCGCCCAGCACTACAGCGAGCTCAAGGCTGGCTCTCTGCAGACCGGCCACCTGCTGCTGCTCCCCGACGGCGAACGGTCCGCCGAAATCCAGAGCGTCCTCGTTGAGGAGGACGATTTCGGCACTCCGGCTGTGGTCCTGGCAACGCTCACCGGCGGCGGGATCCTGCGCATCGCGGCCGGGTCCACGGTCCTCGTGGCAGGCCCCGGTGAGGGCGTGGAGGCGGCCTCCCCCGACACTGCCGTTGTCAGCGGCGGTCCCGAACAAACAGCAGTTTCCGAAGAGTCCGACGGCGCCGCCTCCCTTCAGCTGGTTGAGTCCCCCGCCGCCGGGGCAGAGTCTGCCGGGGAGGGCGCCGCCCCGGCGACTCCCGCCGTCGTCGTTCCTCCCCTCCCGGCCACCACCCCGGCCGCAGCGGCCGTCCCGGCCGGCCCGAGCGAGGAAGAGCTGGCGCTGATCCCGGCGCCGTCGGGAACGCCCGAGTCGGTGGTGGAGGCAGCCGCGGCCGCCCATCCGGACGCGCTCGGCGTGATGCTACTCAGCGACCGGCTGGCCAAGGGCATCAACACCAAGTCCGGCAGCTGCCTCAAGGACCTCAACGACCTCGCCCACGAACTGTTCGTCGTCCTCAAGGACGCCGAGAACGCCCTGGCCGTTGCGGACCTCCTCAACGTCCTGCCCTTCGATGGCAATCCGGGCCGGTGGACGTCGGTCGAAGCGGCGCTTTCCCTGTCCAGCTACATCTGCCGGCAGACCGGGCAGGAGGACCGTGCCGACGTGTACGAAAAGCTCCTCCGGGCCCCCGAAGCGATGGAAACAGACCCCTTCAAAGCCCGGATGAACGCCAAGGTCCGCCAGCGCTCGCTGAATGAGCCCAACCTGTATGACAAGGAAATCTTCCGGGCCATCGACAATTCCAACCCGGACGCCGAACGCGAATGGCGGCTGCTGCGGCTTGAGGCCCTGATGTTCCTGCGGGCGCACGGCGGCTCCGAAACGATCGGGCTCAAGGAACTGGACCGCCGGATCGGCAACGAACTGGAGTCCGTGCGGGCTTGAGGGCTGTGCGCCACCCGTTAGGCCCTACCCCGCGGGCTCCGGGAGTTGTAGATTCACCCCATGACGAACAATCTGAGCGTTGTGATTAATTCCGATGCGCAGCAGGTTTGGACAATGCTGCGTGAACCGGCCAAGGTGGCCCAGTGGCACGGCTGGGAGGCCGACGACCTTGCCGCCGAAATCAACGAAATCTACTTCAAGGACACCGTGGTCGAAGGTCCGGACCACACCAGCCTGACCGTGGACGGCGGGGACGAGTTCAACCTGAAACCCGTTCCCAGCGGCACCGAAGTCAGCGTGACACGGGCCGCCCTGGACCACAATTCGGAGTGGGCCGCCTGGGACGAGGACATCACCCAAAGCTGGCTGACTTTCCTCCAGCAGCTCCGGTTCGCATTGGAACACCACCCGCACGGTAAACGCCGCACTGCCTTCTTTTCCGTTCCGGGCGGGGACGGCTCCGCGATCGACAAGCTCGGCCTGGCGGATCTTCCCAAACGGGGTGAGCCGTACTCGCTGACGCTTCCAACCGGCGAGGAGATCTCCGGCAAGGTCTGGTACCGGACCAACCACCAGGTGGGGCTCACGGTCCACAGCTACGCCGAGCACGGCGACGGCCTGCTGATTGTGGCCGACCAGCCGCCCATTGCCGAGGTAAGGCCCGACGGCGGGTCGATGGTGATCATCTCAACCTACGACCTGGGGGCGCACCGGCTGGAGGAAATCCGCACCGGCTGGGACAACTGGCGGGCTGAGAACTATCCCACATCGGACCCCGTGCACTGACCGCCGGCTAAGTTTCCGGGAGCCAAGCTGGCACACTTGAACCGTGCCAGCCAATACTGAACCTTCACTCTCGCCTCTCGAGCCCGGTGCCGCAGCCCTGCAGTCCGAGTTTTCCTTCACCGTGGGCAAGCGGCTGAGTGAAACCTGCTCTCCGACGCCGGAGCAGGTAGCCGCCAACGGCGGTAGCTTCCTGGGCAGGACCGGCACCATCAGCACCCCGCACGGCGAGATCCAGACTCCCGCCTTCATCGCCGTCGGCACCAAGGCCACGGTGAAATCCGTGCTGCCCGAGTCCGTCGCCGAGCTTGGTGCGCAGGCGGTCCTGGCCAACGCGTACCATCTGTACCTCCAGCCGGGGGCGGACATCCTGGACGAAGCCGGCGGGCTGGGCGCCTTCATGAACTGGCGCGGGCCCACCTTCACCGATTCCGGCGGGTTCCAGGTAATGAGCCTTGGCTCCGGGTTCAAGAAGGTCATCGACATGAAGTCTGTTGACTCCTCCGGCCCGGACGACGCCGTGGCACCCGGCAAGGAGCGGCTGGCCCACGTGGACGAGGACGGCGTCTGGTTCAAATCGCACCTGAACGGGGACCGGCACCGCTTTTCGCCGGAGATTTCGATGCGTGTGCAGCACCAGATCGGTGCGGACATCATGTTCGCCTTCGACGAGCTGACCACGCTGCAGAACTCCCGCGGCTACCAGGAGGAGTCGCTGGAACGCACCCGCCGCTGGGCCGAACGCTGCATCACCGAGCACTTCCGGCTGACGTCCGAGCGCACCGGCAAGCCGTACCAGGCGCTGTTCGGCGTGATCCAGGGCGCCCAGTACGAGGACCTGCGCCGCAAGGCCTGCCGGGACCTCGGCGCCATGAACTTCGACGGCTTCGGCATCGGCGGTGCACTGGAGAAGGAGAACCTCGGCACGATCGTGCGCTGGTGCAATGAGGAACTGCCGGAGGACAAGCCGCGGCACCTGCTGGGCATCTCCGAGCCGGACGACATCTTCACCGCCATCGAGAACGGCGCGGACACTTTCGACTGCGTCTCCCCCACCCGGGTGGCCCGCAACTCGGCCTTCTACCACCCCGACGGCCGGTTCAACCTGTCCGGGGCCAAATACAAGCGCGACTTCGGCCCGCTGCAGGAAGGCTGCGACTGCTACGCCTGCCTGAACTACTCGCGCGCCTACATCCACCACCTGTTCAAGGCCAAGGAGATGGTCTCGGCCACGCTGATCTCCATCCACAACGAGCGCTTTGTGGTGAAGATGGTCGACGACGCCCGGCTCGCCATCGAGGCCGGCAACTTCTTCGAGTTCAAGGCCGAGACCCTGGGGCGCTACTACGCCTGAGCCGCGCCGCCGGGCGCCGTCGGGGCACCGGCCGGGGGCGCCGTCGTCGAAAAGGCGCCTCCCGCCGTCGTCCTCCGATATCCTGACCGGATGCTCATCGAGATCCCGGCCGCAGAAGGCGTTGCCGAAGCCGTCGTCGCCCGCCCGTCCACCGGCGCGGGTCCGTTCCCGGGCGTCCTGCTCTACATGGACGCCTTCGGCCTGCGCCCCCGGATCCACGACATGGCGCAGCGAATCGCCGACTGGGGCTACATTGTCCTGGCCCCGAACGTCTTCTACCGCGAAGGAACGGCAGAGGAGCTGGCGCCGGAAACGGACATGACCACTCCGGCCGGCCGCGAAGCCGCCGGCGCGGCCGCGTTCCCGCGGGTGGGCCGGCTTACTACGGACAAAGTGCTGCCGGACATCGATGCCTGGGTGGATGCGCTGAGGAAGCTGGACGGCGTAGCGCCCGGGCCGATCGGCACGGTCGGCTACTGCATGGGCGCACGCCTTGCCGTGCGCACGGCAACCTCCCACGGTGAAGCGGTGGCAGCCTGCGGTGGCTTCCACGGCGGCGGCCTGGCGAGCGAGGCTCCCGACAGCCCTCATCTCGGACTCGGCAACGCCCGGGCCCGGTTCGTGTTCGGCCACGCGGATCACGATCGGAGCATGGATCCCGACGCCGTTGCCCGCCTGGGCCATGCTCTTGGCGCCGCCGGGCTCGAGGCTGCCAACGAGATCTACGCGGGCGCACCGCACGGCTATTCGATGGCGGATACTTCGGCGTTCCACCCGGAAGCCACGGAGCGGCACTTCCGCGAGCTTCGCAACCTCCTCGACGGGACGCTCAAGGGCTGACGTTCCGCGGGCAGCCCCATCGGTTGCTGCTATAAGGTACGACGCCGGGCGGCAGCTACGCGACGTTCGTCACCGCTGCCGTCGGGGCACCGTAGCTCGGTTCGCGCTTCTTGATCCAGCCGATGGCCAGGGCGGTCACGGGCACAAAGAGGAACTCCACCAGGGTCTTGTAGAGGAAGCCCACCAGCACGTAGTTCACGAACGTGCCAAAGTCCGTGATGCCGATGACGGACGCCGCGATGCTGCAGAAGATGAGCGTGTCCACGAACTCACCGGCCACCGACGAGCCCATGATGCGCGCCCACAGCGACTTCTCGCCGGTGCGCGCCTTCATCCGGACCAGGATCCAGGAGTTGATGGTCTGCCCGGCGAAGAATGCGAGCAGCGAGGCCAGCACAATCTGCGGAACCGGCCCCAGCGCCCCTTCGAGGGCGGCCTGCTTGGAGGCACCGAACTCGTCGTCGAACCCGGGCAGCGCGATGATCACCCAGTAGCAGAGGGAGGCGAACACGGACAGGGCAAACGTGGTGATGATGGCCTTGCGTGCCACCTTGAACCCGTAGACCTCGCTGATGACGTCGCCCAGGATGTAGGCCAGCGGGAAGAGGAAGAATCCGCCGTCGGTGATGATCGGACCGATCGCCACGCCTTTGGATGCCCCAATATTGGACAGGATCAGCACCACGGCCATGCAGGCCAGCATGATGCCGAAATAGGGGGAACCGATCGAAGCGAATTTCGGCGCCGCGGAGGCCGGGAAAGTCTTGGCGGAGGTCATGGGTGATCCATTCGGAGTGGTTCGCTCGGCTGCACGGTCAGTCGCGGTGATGAACCGCGGCGGCGGCCGGCTGTATTAGCACTGGGAGACGGCCCCCGCGAAGTGCTTCCGCCGGAACCGTCTCCCATTCTCGCACCAATACAACCCCGCTGGCGGAACGCATGCTTCGGGCAGGCGGGCCCTGCCCGAAGCATGCGTTCACATTGGTCATCCGCACAATGCGGCCCGTTCGGCGGCGGTGGCAGTATGGGTGGATGACTTCTGCAGCTGTTGACACGTTCCCCGCCGTTGCCCTGACCATTGCCGGTTCCGAGGCGACGGGCGGCGCAGGCGCACAGGCCGATCTGAAGACCTTCCAGGAACTTGGCGTCTTCGGCATCGCCAACCTGACCTGCATCGTCTCCTTCAACCCGAACGACAACTGGAACCACCGTTTCGTCCCGGTAGACCAGCAGGTCATCGCGGATCAGTTGGAAGCGACGACGGCGGCCTACGGTGCCGCTTCCGGCGCACCGTCCGTGCTGGACACCGTGAAGATCGGCATGCTGGGCAGCCCTGCCACCATTTCGACCGTGGCCTCCGCCCTGGCCGACGGCGGGTTCACCAACGTGGTGCTTGATCCCGTGCTGATCTGCAAGGGGCAGGAGCCGGGCCACGCACTGGACACGGACCAGGCACTCAAGGCCCAAATCCTGCCGCTGGCCACTTTCGTCACGCCCAACCATTTCGAGGCGGAGTCGCTGTCCGGGCTGGAGATCACCGACGTCGAGTCCCTCAAGGCCGCGGCCGTCCGTATCCATGAGCTGAGCGGCGCGGCGGTGCTGGCCAAGGGCGGCGTGCGCCTGGCCGGGCCCGACGCCGTCGACGTCTACTACGACGGCGACACCCTGGAAATCCTCTCCGCCCCCAAGGTGGGCGAAGTGGCCGTGTCCGGTGCCGGGTGTTCCCTCGCTGCCGCAGTGACGGCCGAACTGGCCAAGGGCGCGACCCCGCTCGAGGCTGCGCGCACGGCCAAGGCCTTCGTCACCGCCGGAATCCGCAACCGCGTGGCCTCCGGCGCACCGTTCGACGCCCTCTGGCAGGGCGGGCCGCGCTAACCCCCGCCAAGCCGTGGTGTTAGGAGCGGGGGTCGGCCACCCGTCCCATGAAGAGCGGCAGCCCGGTTTCCACGTGCACGATCTGGTAGTGGAACGGCCGGTCGAAGGTGATGGTCCGTTCAGGCTCCGGCGGCGCACTGGTGACAGCTCCGTTGATCTGCGTCACCGCCGCGGCGACGGTGCCCTTTTCGGCAACAGTGATGTTGGCTGCCTGCGCGGCCTGGGTGATCATCATCCTGGGCTGGATGTTGTTGAAGTCCTCGGTGGTGGCGAGGGTTTTCCGGAGGCCGAGCGATTCAAACACCTTGCGCAGGTCGAAGCTGCACTTGTGGTCCCAGCGCGGCAGCTGGATCTGCACGGTCTCCAGCGGGGCGCTGTCCAGCGCGTCCGCGATGTCCGTGAGTGCTGCAGCACCCAATGCGGCGTCCGCGCCGGCCTCCGGCAGAACCAGACGCATGACAAAGCCGTCGGCATACGGAAGGTCCACGCCCTGCCACGCGGTCCCTTCCGCATACTTCATTTTCAGCTCGTTGTGCATTGCCGGTGCCTCGATTTCCTCGCCGGCGGCCGTGGTGAAGGGCAGATCCGACGTGTCATTCGGGTCGAACGGCGCGCTCCAGGCGGACGCGAAGTACAGGGAGTTGAGCAGGCTGAACGTGTTGTCCCGGTCGTATTTTGCCGGGGCTTGCTTAATCCGGCCGCCGGTGTTCCTGTTGACCCAGGCATCGATGGCGGGCTTCGTTGCGCCCTCGTCCTTGAAGTCCACGGGGTACACCCCGGTTCCGTAGTGCCGGGCCAGTGTGTCCAGGAACGGCTTACCAGTGGGGACGCCCTTGTCCACAAACAGGCCGTTGGCGGCGTGCATCACGGGCTTTCGCGGCGGGTTCTCCTCGTCCACCGCGCCCGGATCGCCGTCGAACTTCTCCAGTGATGCGAGCAGCGCGTTCATCGCCTCGTCGCGGTTCTCGGTGGGGAGTTTCAGGACAGCATCCATCTCCGCGGCCGTAGCGCCGGTAGCACCGGCTCGAAGCATGGCCAGGGCTATCAGCAGGCTCCCGGGCGAGGACACCACGTTCCCTTGGGCGCCGTCGCCGCCGTCGGCCAGCAGGGCTTCGCCGAGCCCGAAAGCGGAGGTGCGGAAGGAGCGCAGTTCAGCGGCGTACGCCGCACCGTCCACCGAAACCCGCTGCACACCGTCGGCCTTCAGGATCTCCGGAGACGACGACGCCGAGCACGCGGTGAGCGCCACCAGCGCACCTGCCGTCGCGAGCCGGGCCACGCGGAACGTTTTCATGTTTCCCCCTTGGAAATGCCATGCTGGCACTCGGCGGGAATCCGCCTTTCCCCTTCAGTCAACCAGCCTGCCCGCTGCAGCACGATGCCCGTAGGGTCACGGTTTGCCGTCGTTTTGGTCTCGCCTGGGGAACCCTCTCTCTATTGCTGCAACGTTTCGGGAAACGCTCACGCACGGACGGCCGCGGCGTATCCTCAAGACACGTCGAAGGAGCACGGATGGTACAGAGGTTTACAAGCGTCGAGGAGTACATCACGTCCTTCCCCGCCGAGGTGCAGGTCATCCTCCGGGAGGTCCGGCGCCGGTGCAGGGCCGCCGTGCCGGACTCCGGCGAGATGATGAGCTACGGCATTCCCACGGTCACACTGAACGGAAAGTACGTGGTGTATTTTGCCGGCTGGGCGCACCACATTTCCGTGTATCCGGTGCCGTCAGGCGATCCCGCTTTCCAGGCTGACATCGACCCGTACCGCTCGGCCAAGGGAACGTTGAAATTCCCGCTGGGCAAGCCGGTTCCTTACGAACTCATCGAAAAAACCGCGGCGCTGCTTGCGGCTGAGCGCCGCGGTTCCCCACCCACATAGCGAGCGGACGACGGCGGCCGCCCGCCGCCGTCGTCGTCGTCGTTGTCGTCGTTGTCGTCAGAAAACTACCGCCGCGGGATGTTGCGCAGGTTGCTCCTGGCCATGCTCACGGCCTCGCCGGCGCCCCGGTTCAGGACCACCTTCGACATGGCGGTCGCGAAGCCGAGGACCTGCGAACCCGTGATTTTCGGCGGGATCGACAGTGCCTTCGGATCCGTGATGAGCTCCACCAGCGACGGCCCCGGGTGGGCGAAAGCCTCCCGGTAAGCGCCCTCGATCCGGGCAGGATCCGTGACCCGGACCGAGTGGAAGCCGAGCGCGCGGGCGACGGCCGCGTAATCGGCGTCGGGCACGTCCACGCCAAAATCAGGCAGCCCGTCCACCAGCATCTCCAGTTTGACCATGCCCAGTGTTGAGTTATTGAAGACCACCACGTTCACCGGGAGCCGGTGCGCGGCAACGGTGATCAGTTCGCCAAGAAGCATGGACAGCCCGCCGTCTCCGGACACCGAAATGACCTGGCGGCCGGGAAAGGCCAGCTGGGCGCCGATCGCGTGCGGCAGGGCGTTGGCCATGGAGCCGTGCAGGTACGACCCGATCAGCCTGCGCGTGCCCAGCGGATTGATGTACCGGGCAGTCCAGACGTTGCACATGCCCGTATCCGCGGTGAAAACGGCATCCTCCGCGGCTACCTGGTCCAGCACCGATGCGGCGTACTCCGGGTGGATCGGCTGCTTCTTTTCCACCTTGCGGGTGTAGGCGCCCACTGCCTTGTTCATAAGCCGGTCATGCTTCTTGAGCATCTGGTCAAGGAACCGGCGGCTCTTCTTCGCTGCGACCAGCGGCTTCAACGCGGCGAGCGTGGGCAGCACGTCGCCATGGACGGCGATGTCGACGTCGGTCCGCCTCCCCAGCTTGTGCGCGGCGCGGTCCACCTGGGCTGTGCGCGTGCCGGGAAGGAACTGATCGTACGGGAAATCCGTGCCGAGCAGGATCAGCAGGTCGGCGTCCTCGATGCCCTCGGCCGCGGCGCCGTAGCCGAGCAGCCCGGTCATGCCGATGTCGTACGGGTTGTCGTACTGCATGAAGTCCTTGCCCCGCAGCGAGTGGCCGATCGGGGCGCCGATCACTTCGGCGAGCGCCACCACCTCGTCGTGGGCACCCTGCGTTCCCGCACCGGCGAAAATGGCGACCTTGTTGGCAGCGTTGATCGCGTCAGCCAGCTCCCGGACGCTCGCAGCGTCCGGAGTCAGCGTGGCGCGCCGGAACGTTGCCGGCAGCGGCGTTTCGCCGGTGGCTTCCAGTCCGGCGATGTCGCCGGGAAGCGTAACGACGGCGACTCCCCCGAGCCCGACGGCGTGCTGGATGGCGCTGTGCATGACCCGGGGCGCCTGTTCTGCCGTGCTGATCAGCTCCGAGTACACCGAGCACTCGTTGAAGAGCCGGTCCGGATGGGTTTCCTGGAAGAATCCGCTGCCGATCTGCTTGCTCGGAATGTGCGAGGCGATCGCCAGGACGGGTGCCCCTGAGCGGTTCGCGTCGTACAGGCCGTTGATCAGGTGCAGGTTGCCGGGGCCGCAGGATCCCGCGCAGACGGCCAGCTTTCCGGTCAGCTGGGCTTCGGCGGCGGCGGCGAAGGCAGCTGCCTCTTCGTGGCGGACGTGGATCCAGTCGATGCCGCCCTGCTGTGAGCCGCCGGTTTTTCGGACCGCATCGACTATCGGGTTGAGGCTGTCGCCCACGATCCCGTAGATGCGCTGCACTCCGGCAGCCTGGAGTTGTTCAACGAGCTGGGTGGCGAGTTCCTTGGCCATGAGTGCACACTCCCGCGATCGGGTCCGATGAGCTGACAGGGCCAATATAGTCCGCCCACCTTGGCGCCGTTCCCAGGTTTTGGACGGGAACGACGACGGCGGCCGCCGCCCCGGGGACCGGAAGGTCACCGCCGGGCCGGCCAGCCGCCGTCGTACTCTTACCGGACTGAACCGGGATCAGACGTTCAGGAGGTCCTTGTCCTTGTCGTCGTCCTTGCGGGTCTGCGACCAGGCGTGGCCCTGTTCGTGATCAAGATGCGTGGATTTCTTATTCTTCAGCGCGAAGATGTAGACCACCAGCGAGATGGCAATGGCCACCGTGACGTAGGTGAAGAACAGGTCCACCCGCTCGGCCTTCTGGAACGCGGCGCCGATCAGCGGGACCGTGCCGCCGAAAAGCGAGTTGGCGATCGCGTAGCCCAGCCCGACGCCGAGTGCCCGGATGGACGCGGGGAACAGCTCGGCCTTCACCAGGGCGTTGATGGAGGTGTACCCGCCAACGATGAGCAGGCCGCCCATCATGAGCAGGAACGCCGTGAACGGGTCCTTGGTGTTGGAGAGCGTGGACAGCAGCGGCCAGGTGAAGAGGACACCGGTGATGCCGAACCACAGCAGCAGCGGCTTGCGGCCCACCTTGTCCGAGATCAGGCCGTAGACGGGCTGGAGCAGCATGAAGATGAAGAGGGCCCAGAAGTTGATCACCGAGGTGTCGGTCTTGGCGATGCCGGACGTATCGTTCATGAACTTCAGGATGAAGTTGGTGTACGTGTAGAACGCCACGGTGCCGCCGAGTGTGACGCCGATGCAGATCAGCAGCGGCTTCCAGTACTGCGTGAACAGCAGCTTCATGGTGCCAGGCTGTGCTTCGCCGGCCGTGACCGGTGCCTTGGCAGCCTGGACCTGCTCGGCCGATACGGTTTCTTCCATCGAGCGCCGCAGCCACAGGACCACGAGCGCAGCCACGCCGCCGATCGCGAACGGAATGCGCCAGCCCCACTCGGTCAGGTCGCCCTTGGGCATGACGTTCTGCAGGATGACCAGGACCAGCAGGGCCAGCATCTGGCCGCCGATCAGGGTGACGTACTGGAAGCTCGAGAAGAAGCCGCGGCGCTTGGACGTGGCGGCCTCGGACATGTAGGTGGCGCTGGTGCCGTATTCGCCGCCCACGGAGAACCCCTGGATCAGGCGGATGAGGATCAGCAGCACCAGGGCCCAGACGCCGACCTGCTGCGTTGTGGGCAGGAGCGCAATGGCGAAGGAGCCCGCGGACATCAGAGTGACGCTGAGCGTCAGCGCGGCCTTGCGGCCCTTGCGGTCCGCGTAGCGGCCGAAGAACCAGGCGCCGATGGGGCGCATCAGGAACGACGTCGAGAAGACGGCCATCGCTTCCAGGCCGGCCTGCAGCTCGTCCTTGGAGTTGAAGAAGTGGGACTGGAAGTAGGCGGCAAAAACTGTGTAGACGTAGAGGTCGTACCACTCCACCAGGTTGCCGGCAGAGCCTTTGAGGATGTTGCTCACGGCGCGGCGGGTCTGGGCTGACTCACTCTGGATTTCGGCTTGCTGGGTGCTCATCGCTGAACCTCGCTTGACTGTGCTCCCGGGAACCGTTCCGGGCATATTCCTGTGCTGTCCATGGCAACATTGCTCATGGTTCCTCCTCGACATTGACGGTCCTCCGAAAGCCGAGGACCCATCCACGCTATGGGTGATCCACCCCACTACCTACGTGAAAGGGGAATTCCTAACACTTCCTTAGGTTTCGCCGGGACAAGGGATAATCTCCACAGCGGGCAGATCGAAGATGCCCCGTCAACGAACAGGACCAGGCAATGGATGTGCTCATCGTCGAGGACGACGACGCCATGGCGTCCGCCCTCGACGCAGCAGTGGTTTCCGCCGGACACACGGCGTCCCGGGTTGCCCGCGGGGCTGACGCGCTCCTGGAGCACCGCCGGTTCGAGGTCATCCTGCTGGACCTGGGGCTTCCGGACATGGACGGCCTCGACGTGCTGCGGAAGCTCCGCCAGGTTACCCCGGTCCCGATCCTGATCCTCACCGCCCGCGACGACGAGCGAAGCGTGGTCCTTGGCCTGCGGTCCGGAGCCGATGACTACCTCGTCAAACCGGTGAAACTGGTTGAGCTGCTGGCCCGCATCGAGGCTGTGACGCGGCGTTCGGGCCGTGCAAAGGACAGCCGTCAGCAGAGCATAGTGCTGGGGGAACTCGAGGTGGACCTCGAACGGCGAGTGGCCGCCGTCGGCCCCAAGGTCCTGCCCCTGACGGCCACCGAGTTCGACCTCCTCGCCCTTCTGGCCAAGCACGCGGGGTCGGTGGTCACCCGGGAACAGATCCTGGACGCGCTCTGGGGAGACGCCTTCGTGGCCTCGTCGCGGTCCCTTGACGTGCATCTGACCGGCCTCCGGGCCAAGCTCCAACTTCCCGGTTTCATCATCAACGTGCGCGGCGTGGGCTACCGGGTCGAGGCGGATCCGGCGTGAAGCTGCGTGTCCTCGGAATCCTGAGTGTGCTGTCCGTCCTCATCGTCATCTTCGCTTCCACCGCCATCCTGACCTCCGCCAGCCGGGAGCTCACCCAGGAACTCCAGATCAACAGGGCGGCCGCCCTCAACAGGCTGGCGCAGGTGGCGTTCGACGCCGCGACCGACGGGGAATCCACGCAGCTGCAGGCGGAGATGGACAGATACTCGGAACTCTACGGTGAGGGGGTACTGATCGGCCTCCAGCAGGGCACCCTGCGCTCGGGCGGCCTGAGCGAGGACAGGGCGGACGTCCGCGATGCAGTTGCCCGGGCAAAGCTGAACCTGAATGACACCACCCTCAGCCCGCTCCAGCCGTTCGGCACCGGTTCCGAGGTGATTTCACGTTCCTTCGGCAGTGCAAGCCAGGTCCTTGGCGAAGCGGTCCTGGAGGTCAACCTGGACGCGGCCCGGCAGAAACTGCGGGAACGGTGGCTCCTCGTCGGACTGGCTGCGGCCGTGCTGACTGCGGTACTCCTACTCGGTGCCGCCCGAGTGACAGGCTGGGTGCTGCGTCCCGTCCACCGCCTGAATGCCGCCGTGACGGAGCTTGAGGCGACGGGCCGGACCGGCCAGCTACCGGAGGACGGCCCGCCGGAACTGAGGGAACTGAGCCGTTCCTTCACCCGGATGGCCCGGACAGTCAGCGCCAGCATCGACTCCCAGCGCCAGCTCATTGCCGACACGTCGCATCAGTTGCGGAATCCCGTGGGCGCACTGCGGCTGAGGATCGACCTGCTGCAGCTTGAATTGCAGACCGCCCGGGAACACAAAGCGGCGGCGGGCGTTCTCGCGGAGCTGGAACGGGTGGAAGAAATCCTGGACGGCGTCTTGAGGCTCGCGACCGCCGAGCACCGGGCCTTCGAAGACTCCGCCGGAGGGCCGCTGGGGACCCCTTCCCGCGGGCGCCCCGGCGTCATCGATCCATACCCGGTCCTGCAGGAGGAAACCGAACGGGCGGGACCCGCCGCGAGGCGCAGCGGCTCGACGATCCTGCTGGCGGACCCGCCGGACCCGGCGGTGCACATTGCCTGCAATGCCGCCGAACTCGCCCAGATGGTGGGGGAACTGATCAACAACGCCATCAAATACGCACCCCGCGCCCGGATCTCCGTGGCAGTCCGCGAACGTCCGGACACGGTCACCGTGGAAATCTCCGACGACGGCCCCGGGCTTTCAGCCGAGGAACGGGCAGCTGCCACCAGCCGGTTCTGGCGCTCCCCGCAGGCCCGGGAGATCCGCGGCAACGGCCTGGGCATGACCATCGTCGACAAACTGGCGGGAGCCAACGGGGGCCGCCTGCTGCTGACGGAAGCCTCGCCGCACGGCCTGATGGCGGGCCTCGAGTTTCCGCGTGTTTTCCATGGCCACGGGCCGGATCATGACGACGGGCTGGATCACGACGACGGGCCGGAGGCCCTTTCATGACCGGCAGGGCTGACCTGACAGCAGCCCTTCCGCCGAGGAGGGCCGCCCTCAAAGCCGGGCTGGCCGCCGGGCTGGCCGGGCTGCTCATCCCGGCCCTCAACGCCTGCACCACTGAGGACAGGCCCGGCACCGTGACGGTTGCCGGAGGCGAACCGGGCGGCTTCTATCTTGAATTCGCAACGCTGCTGGCGGAGTCCCTCCAGCGCCACGGCGTAGCCGGCCACGCTACAGCGCTGACAACCGGCGGCAGCCTGGACAACCTGGCGCAGCTTCTGACCGGGCAGGCCACGCTGGCTGTCGCACTGGCGGATGCCGCGGCTCAAACCAGTGAAGGGAACAGCTCATCAAAGGGTGGCATCACGGCCCTCGGACGAGTGTACGAAAACTACGTCCACTGCGTGGTCCGGAAGGCCAGCGGCATCCGCGATCTCACGGAACTGGCCGGCAGGACCGTGGCTGTCGGTGAGCCTGGTTCCGGGACCTCGCTGACCACTCCGCGCCTGATTGAGGCTGCCGGGCTGGCGTCTGTGGCTGTGGGCGCCTCCCCCGCCGCCGGCGTCGAAAAAACGGTCACCGTGATGAACCTCGGACTCAACGCGGGGCTTGCGGCCCTGCAGAACGGGTCAGTGGATGCGTTGTTCTGGTCCGGCGGTGTGCCCACAGCCGCCATTGCCGCCACCAACAACCAGGTCGGGCTCGGATTCCTGGACCTCTCCCCGCTGCTCCCGAAGCTCCGCACCAAGTACGGCGCGTTCTACGACAGGGTGCTGATCCCGGAAGGCGCCTATGAGGGCATCCCGGCTGTCTGGGCGGTGGGTGTGGCCAACCTGCTCCTGTGCCGCAGTGACCTGGATGAGCGCACCGTGAAGAGGACGGTCGAACTGCTGGTGGGCCATGCCGAGGAACTGATACCTCGCTCCAGCCTGGGAGTCCAGTTCCTGAGCCCCGAATCGCTGATCAACACCGCCGGACTGCCGTTGCACCCGGCCGCCGCCGCCGCTTACCGGAAACTGCACGGCTAGGCAACGCTCTCTCACTTAATGCAACAAACGCGGCAACCCTCTCTCACTTTCCTCAAGAGAGTGAGAGAGCGTCCTGGAGAAACCCGCATTAGGTGAGAGAGCGTCCCGGTAAGGTTAGCTCCCCGAGTGCGCCTGCAGGAAGCTGTACACCTCGGTCTCGTCCACGCCGGGGAAAGCGCCCGGCGGCATGGCGGCCAGCAGGTGCGAGTGCGCCCGCGCCGACGGCCAGGCATTGCCCGCCCACTCGGAGGTCAGCGAAGCCGGCGGCCGGCGGCAGCAGTTCTCATCGGGGCAGGTGGACTTGGACCGCTCCGTGGTTTCCCGTCCGCGGAACCACTTCACCTGGGCGTACGGGACGCCAACGGAGAGGGAAAACTCGCCGGTGGCGGAGCGCTCCGTCCGCGCGGTGCACCAGTAGGTCCCCGAGGGCGTGTCCGTGTACTGGCTGTAGGCACTGAACTTGTCCGGCACGTCGAAAACCACCCGCGACGTCCAGTTCTTGCACGACGGCTGGCCCTCAATGGCGCCGGTATGATCCTGCGGGAACGTCACGCCGTCGTTCTCGTAGGCCTTGTAGATGATGCCGCTCTTGTGCGTCTTCTGGAAGTGCGTGCGGATGTCCAGGTGCTGCGTGGCCAGGTTCGTGAACCGGTGTGCGGCGGTCTCGTAGGACACGGCGAAGGCGTCCCGGATGTCCTCGACGGCGATTTCCTTGGCCTGCTTGGCCTTCTGCAGGAACTCCACGGTGGCCTGCTCCGGCAGCATCAGCGCCGCAGCGAAGTAGTTCGTGGCCACCCGCTGCATCAGGAAGTCCCCGTAGTTGGACGGCGTCTGGTGGCCCAGGACGTAGTGTCCCAGCGCCTGCAGCAGCACCGAACGGGGGTCGTGATCGGTGCGCTGGTTCTGCGTGAGGTAAATTCTGCGGTTCTTAAGATCCGTCACCGAACGGGTGGAATGCGGCAGGTCGCCCACGTGGTGGAGGCTGAAACCGAGGTGCCCGGCGATGTCCGCGATGACGTGGTGGGACAGCGGACCGCTGGTGTGACCCACCGACGCCAGGACCTTCTGCGCCTCCGCCTCGTACTCCGGGAAATAGTTGTTCCGCTCGCGCATCATGGCACGCAGCGCGCCGTTGGCACGGCGGGCCTCTTCCGGCGTCGCCGCCTGCTCATTGAGCCGGCGCTCCAGCTCGTGCTGCAGGCCCACCATGGACTCCAGCACATCCATCGGAAGCCGCGAGCTGATGCGGATTTTCGGCAGGTTCAGGGACTCGTAGAGGGGGCTCCGCTGGTAACGTTCCAGCTCGATCTCCAGCGCCGCACGACGGTTCGGCGGCTCCGCCCCGAGCAACTGGTCGATGCTGACATTGAGGGCGGCCGCCAGCTGCTGGAGCAGCCCCAGTTTGGGCTCCCGCTTCCCGTTCTCGATCAGGCTCAGCTGGCTCGGCGCGGTCCCGACGGCGGCACTCAGGTCATCGAGGGTCATGGCCGCCGCTTTACGCAGGTGGCGGACGCGGCGGCCCAGGCTGATGACGTCAAGTTCGGGGACCGAAGGGGACGACGGCGGGGTGGCGGCGGTGCGATTCCAGCTCGTAGGCGACATTTATTGAGAATACGCGAAGAAGTGCATTTCTTTCCAGACTTTTTCTCTAGCAACCCTCTTGAAAGTGCAGAAAAGTAGATCTCACGGAAAGAAACACCGCACCGGTCCAACCGGTCCCCCAACTGCAACGGCGCAGGGAAGGGGACCGGCCAGGACATCCGGAGCACAAACAAGGAGACAAAGATGACTGCAGCATTTGAGCCCACCCAGCAGACGCCCGAAGAGCAGGCCGCCGCACTGGAGCTCGAGTGGGCCGCCAACCCGCGCTGGGAAGGTGTGACCCGTGACTACAAGGCAACGGACGTCGTCCGCCTCCGCGGCCGCGTCTCCGAAGAGCACACGCTGGCCCGCCGCGGTTCCGAGAAGCTCTGGAAGCAGCTCACCGAAGAGCACAAGACCGGCGGCTACACCAACGCCCTCGGCGCCCTCACCGGCAACCAGGCCGTGCAGCAGGTCAAGGCCGGCCTCCGCGCCATCTACCTCTCCGGCTGGCAGGTGGCCGCCGATGCCAACAACTCCGGCCACACCTACCCGGACCAGTCGCTCTACCCGGCCAACTCCGTTCCCACCGTGGTCCGCCGCATCAACAACGCCCTCCTCCGCGCCGACCAGATCGAGTTCTCCGAAGGCATCCAGACCGTCGAGGACTGGATGGTGCCGATCGTCGCCGACGCCGAGGCCGGCTTCGGCGGTCCGCTGAACGCCTACGAGCTGATGAAGTCCATGATCCAGGCCGGCGCCTCAGGCGTTCACTGGGAGGACCAGCTCGCATCGGAGAAGAAGTGCGGCCACCTCGGCGGCAAGGTGCTCATCCCCACCCAGCAGCACGTCCGCACCCTGAACGCGGCCCGCCTGGCCGCCGACGTCGCCGGCACCCCGTCAGTGGTCATCGCCCGCACTGACGCCGAAGCCGCAACCCTGATCACCTCCGACGTCGACGAGCGCGACCAGGAATTCATCACCGGCGAGCGTACGGCCGAAGGCTTCTACAAGGTCCGCAACGGCATCGAACCCTGCATCGCCCGCGCCAAGGCCTACGCCCCGTACTCCGACCTCATCTGGATGGAAACGGGCACCCCGGACCTCGAGCTTGCCAAGAAGTTCGCCGAGGCCGTCAAGGCCGAGTTCCCGGACCAGATGCTCTCCTACAACTGCTCGCCGTCGTTCAACTGGCGCAAGCACCTGGACGACGCCACCATCGCCAAGTTCCAGCGTGAACTCGGCGCCATGGGCTTCACGTTCCAGTTCATCACCCTGGCCGGCTTCCACGCCCTGAACTACTCGATGTTCGACCTCGCCCACGGCTACGCCCGTGAAGGCATGAGCGCCTACGTCGAGCTCCAGGAGAAGGAATTCGCCTCCGAGTCCCGCGGCTACACCGCGACCAAGCACCAGCGCGAAGTCGGCACCGGCTACTTCGACGACATCGCCACTGCGCTCAACCCGAACGCATCCACCCTCGCCCTGGTCGGATCGACCGAAGAGGGCCAGTTCCACTAATTCTTCCCCAACTAGATAGCAGTAGGTGTCGTTTTGGAGGCTCAAAACGACACCTACTGCGACTCAGTTGGGCCTTGCACCAGGAGAACTCTCATGAACAGCTTCACTGACAACTTCACTATCAACGGGATCACGCTGACCGCGCAGCCTATTTGCCGGCAGGGCGAGGTTCTTACTCCGGACGCCCTGGCTTTTGTGGCCAAGCTGCACCGTGCGACGGCGGCGCGGCGCCAGGAGCTGCTGCAGGCCCGGCGGTCCCGCCGTGCGGACATCGCCAAGGGACTGGACCCGCGGTTCCTCCGCGAGACCGAGTCCGTCCGGAACGATCCGAACTGGCGCGTCGCTCCCCCGGCCCCGGGCCTCGAGGACCGCCGCGTGGAGATCACCGGCCCGGTGGACAAGAAGATGACCATCAACGCGCTGAACTCGGGCGCCAAGGTGTGGCTGGCCGACATGGAGGACTCCTCCACCCCGTCGTGGCGCAACGTCATCCAGGGCCAGCTGAACCTCACCGATGCCCTGGAACGCCGGATCGATTTCACCTCCCCGGAGGGCAAGGACTACAAGCTGCGTCCGGCGGACGAACTGCCCACCATCGTGGTCCGCCCCCGCGGCTGGCACCTGCCGGAAAAGCACATGCTGATCGACGGGACCCCGATCGCCGGCGGCATCGTGGACTTCGGCCTGTACTTCTTCCACAATGCCCGCCGCCTGCTGGCCCAGGGCAAGGGCCCGTACTTCTACCTGCCGAAGATCGAAAACCACCTCGAGGCACGCCTCTGGAACGACATCTTCATCCTGGCGCAGGACCTGCTGGGCATCCCGCAGGGCACCATCCGCGCCACCGTGCTGATCGAGACCATCACGGCCTCCTTCGAGATGGAAGAGATCCTCTACGAGCTCCGCGACCACGCGGCCGGCCTGAATGCCGGACGCTGGGACTACATCTTCTCGATGATCAAGAACTTCCGCACCCGCGGCCCCCGCTTCGTCCTGCCGGACCGCGTCCAGGTGACCATGACGGCCCCCTTCATGCGCGCCTACACCGAGCAGCTGGTCCGGGCCTGCCACAAGCGCGGCGCCATGGCAATCGGCGGCATGGCCGCAGCTGTCCCCAACCGCAAGGACGAGGAAGCCAACGCGATCGCCTTTGAGAAGGTCCGCGCGGACAAGACCCGCGAGGCAGGCGACGGCTTTGACGGCTCCTGGGTGGCCCACCCGGACCTGGTTCCGGTGTGCCGCGAAGTGTTCGACGGCGTCCTCGGCGACCGCCCGAACCAGCTGGACCGCCTCCGCGAGGACGTCACCCCTGACGACCGCGCGCTGCTGGACATTGCCTCCACCACGGGCACCATCACCGAGCAGGGCATCCGGAACAACATCGAGGTGGGCATCCGCTACATCGAGTCCTGGCTGCGCGGCAACGGGGCTGTGGCCATCCACAACCTCATGGAGGACGCCGCCACGGCGGAGATCTCCCGCTCGCAGCTGTGGCAGTGGATCTACTCCCACGCCATCACCGACCACGGCGAAATCATCACCCGCGAGTGGGTGGAGGACCTGCTGGACGAGGAGTTCACCCGGCTGGAACGCTTCGAAGGCGACCGCTTCGCCGACGCGCGTGACATCTTCGAGGAAGTCACCCTGGCCGACGCGTTCCCCACGTTCCTGACCCTGCCTGCCTACGCCCGCTTCCTGCACGAGGCTCGGGACCGGTCAGAGGACCCCGTCGAGGACGCGGCGCTGGTGGCCGCCTAACCCCGCGGTAGTCCAGCCGAGATTTCCGTTCGCCGGGCAACCACGCCCTTCGCAACAGGCACCCCCGAAATCCGGGGCGGCGGCCCGGCAACGGAAGCACCATTAAGCGCGAACGGACAGTTGCGGCCCTTGTTCAAGGGGCCACAACTGTCCGTTCGCGCTTTTGCGTGGGGCTTAAGTGTACGTTCGCGCGTGGGGACGCATAACAGGGAGTACGACGACGGCGCGACCCGTTAGCGGGTCTTCGGCACCTTCCGCACGGAGAGGGTGGTGCCCAGGAAGAACGCCGCCACCGAGCCGAGGATCAGCAGCAGCGGGTTGGTCCATGATCCGGACAGCCCGTGGACGTAGCCGAGGAGCGTCGGCGCAGTGGCGCCAACGGAGTAGCCCACGCCCTGGACCACCGCGGACATCCGGCCCGCGGACGCCTGGTCGCGGGCCAGTCTGATGATGGCAATGAAAATGACGGTGATGCCGCCGCCCTGCGCCGCGCCGCCCAGGGAGGACCAGAGCCACCACAGTTCCGGCGCCAGCAGGAGGCCAAGGGGAACGGTCAGCCACATAACGCCCAAGGTGACCGCCACCGCCGTCGTACTGGCAAACCTGGCCACCATCGGCACGCCGAGGCCGCCCACAATGGCGAGGATCTGGAAGAGCGAGGACCCTGCACCGGCGGCGGAGGGCGCCATGCCCAGTTCGTCGATCAGGAAGGTGGGCAGCCAGGCCGTGACGCCGTAGTAGGAGAACGCCTGCCCGGCAAAACCGGCCGTGAGCCCCACAGTGATCCAGCGCGACGCCGGCCTGCCGCCGGCCGGACGGGGGTCGGAGTCCTCGACGGCGGCAGGCACGAAAGCCTGCCGGCCGGCGGCCAGCACCCAGAAAACGATGGCGGCGACGGCGAACAGCCCGCTGGCCGCCAGCGAGAGCCGCCACCCGGCCAGCTCGGCCAGCGGCGCGGTGACCACCGAGGTCAGGAACGATCCGATGTTCAGTGCCGCGGTGTAGATGCCCATGGCAGTCCCCTGGCGCCGCGGCGAGAAGTCGCGCCGGATGATCAGGGGCACGGCGATGTTGCCGATGGTGATGGCCAGGCCGATGATCGCGGTGCCGAACAGCACCAGGACGCCGTTGCCGGCGGAGCGGACGATGACGCCGGCCAGCACACCCAGGAGGGTGAGCATGATGGCGAACTCAGCCCCGAATTTCCTGCCCGCGAAAGACGCGAGGGGCGCCGCGAGGGAAAAGCACAGCACCGGAATGCCGGTCAGCAGCCCCAGTTCCACCGGCGAGAACCCAAGGTCCTGCTGCATCGGGCCCACCACGGGGGCAACCGCCACGAACGGGCCCCGCATGTTCAGTGCGATGAGTCCGATGCTCGCCAGCAGGATCCAGCCGCGCGGAACCCTGGCCAGGAAATTCGCCGTCATAAGGCGGGCTGCGGCTGGGTGCGGAAGCTGGAAATCGGTTTCATCCATTCATTGCTATCATGCCCGCGGCAAGATGACGGGCGTTATCCCGTTGCCTGCAGGGTGGCCTCGATCACGGCAGGAGACAACACATGTTGGGTGACCATTTGGCTGGCACCGAGGATCGCCGCCTGGTCGCCGGCCATCGCGAGCGCTATCCGCAGGTGTGACGTGGCCAGCGGCAGGGACCGCCGGTAAACCACCTCGCGGACTCCGGCCATCAGGTGGTCGCCGGCCTGGCCGAGGCTGCCGCCGATCACGATCACCGACGGATTCAGCAGGTTGACCACCATGGCCAGCACATCCCCCACGTCCCTGCCGGCCTGGCGGAGCGCCTGGATCGCCTGGAGGTTGCCCTCGCCGACGAGCCGCAGGACATCGCCGCCCTTTTCAGCCGGAAGGCCCTGGCGTGCCAGTTCCCGGGCGACGGCGGGGCCGGATGCCAGCGCTTCGAGGCAGCCGTAGTTGCCGCAGCGGCACAGGACATCGTCGCCGCGCGGAACGCGCACGTGCCCCAGGTCTCCTGCTGTTCCGTTGGCGCCGCGCTGGAGTTCCCCGCTGCTGATGATGCCCGCGCCGATGCCCGTGGCCACTTTGATGAAGAGGAAGTTGTCGTGATCTGGCCAATAGGCGGTGCGTTCGCCAAGGGCCATGATGTTGACGTCGTTGTCCACCAGCACCGGAACCGGCAGCGAGCGCTGGACGTAGCGGACCACGTCGAACCCGTCCCAGCCGGGCATGATGGGCGGCTTCACCGGCATCCCGGTGGCATGCTCCACTGGGCCCGGCAGCCCGATCCCGATGCCGGCGAGGTCCGCGGTGGTCCTGCCGGCTTCACCGAGGAGTGCCTTGCCCTCCTCGACCACCCGGCCCAGGACTGCTTCCGGGCCGTCGGCGACGTCCTGGGCCAGGCGGCGTTCGGACAGCACATTGCCGCCAAGGTCGGTGACGGCAACGATCACGTGCGTGGCCCCGACGTCGACCGCCAGGACGGCGCGGGCGGCGGGATTGAAGGCAAAGCGCGACGGCGGCCTGCCGCCGCTGGAGCTCGCCTCACCGGCGGGGCCCACCAGCCCGGAGGAGATCAGGGCGTCGATGCGGGCGGCCACGGTGGACCGCGCCAGCCCGGTGGTCAGGGCCAGTTCGGCCCGGGTGCGGGCTTTGCCGTCGCGGAGCAGCTGGAAGAGGTCGCCGGCCCGGGAAAGACTGCCCGCACCATCGGGGGCGGCGTCCGGTCCTGCTTCGGTGCCGGACTCTTTTCCAGGCGTGGGATTCATGAGTCAGTGATAGCACGAAGCTCTTATGCATGTCACGCCGCCGAAAGATTGTCGGGAACTTTTCAACTTTTGCTTGACGATCGACAAAAGTAGTTCTAGCTTGATCTGTGAGCGGTGTCACTGAAAGCGGACGCCGGCCACCACGCTCCAGCTACTACAAAGAGGTAAGCAACTTGTCGAGCCAAGCACAGGCATCACCGGCCCTCCTGGGCGTCGGCATTCTGGGCGCCGGACCAGTTACCCAGGCCATCCACCTGCCGTCGCTTGCACGGTTGGGGAACATCCTGGAAGTCCGCCACATCATGGACGTCGACCCCGCAGTGGCAGCATCGGTGGCAGGCAGGGTAGGAGCACGCTTCAGCACCAGCATGGAGGAACTCCTCGCAGACACCGCCGTGGACATCGTGGCCATCTGCAGCCCGCACCAGTTCCACGCAGCCCAGGTCATCGCGGCCTGCCGGGCGGGCAAGAAGGCCGTCCTGTGCGAAAAGCCGTTTGCCATGAACGGCGAAGAGGCCGCCGCAATCTCCGCTGTATCAGCCGAGACCGGCGTCCCCATCATCGTCGGAGCCATGCACACCTTCGATCCCGGCTGGCTCGCGGCGGAAGGTGCCTGGGGCGACCTGCCGGAACAGGTGCACACCGTCCGGTCCTCCATCGTCCTTCCGCCGAACCCTCGCTTCGAAGACTTTGCCACGGAGATCGTGGGCCGCGTGTCCCTGCCGTCCAGTGACCCGACCGACCCGGAAGTCATCAAGGCCATGCTCACAGGCGGGGTGATGGGCCTGGCCATCCACGACCTTCCGCTGGTCCGCCGCTTCACCCCGGACTTCGCTGACGTGGAGGTCCTGCATGCTGAAATCGTCCGGCCTTTCGGCTACGTCATCTCCCTGCGGGCCGGAAACGTAACCATCGAGCTCCGTGCAGCCATGAACGCCACGTGGGAGCCCGCCTGGGAGTTTGAGGCCATCGGCGACGACGCGGCCCTGAAAATCGACTTCACCCCGTCCTACGTCCAGGCCGGCTCGGCAACCGCCCGGATCCGGACGGCCGGGCGCACCACGGTCCTTGGCCCCTTCGGCCACAACGGCTACGAGGGCGAGTGGCGAAAACTGGCCGAACTGGCCGGCGGCACCGGCCAGCCCCCGTCCGCCGAGACCCTGATCCATGACCTTGAGTTTGCACTGGCAATCGCCGAAGCGGCCGCAGGCCAGGTAGATACAGGCCGGGTTGATACAGGCCGGGTTGATGCTGGCAGCGCCGCCAGCGGGACAACAGAAGACCAGGAGGTCAACGCATGACCACGCAGCTGTCCGTGTATGCGGATCCGCAGGCTGAAGCAGCAGGTGCGGTGTCCGCCGTCGTCGCTTCCCTGCCCTTGTCCTTTGCCCCCGCCGGCCCCGCCGCCCCGGCAGCTTCAGTGCCGGCAGCTTCCGCGCCGGACATCACCGCGGTCTCGGGCCATGCGGGCTGGACCGAACGGGCGGCCGCCGCGGTCCGCAAGGGAGCCAAGGGCATTGTGGTGTCCGGGCCGGTGGCTGAAGATCCCGCCGCACTGATCGGTGTCGCCGAAGCCGCCGGCTCCGTGGTGGTGCTCGACCAGCCGTGGGCCGGCAACCTGGCGCTGGCCGGCTCCCGCGAGAACGTGCACGGCGTCATCGCCGCTGCCCTCGAGGATGCCGTCCTGCTCGACTCGGTTGCCATCGGGGTACCCGGAACGGACCCCCGGGACCTGCTGACGGAACAGTTCTCCGTGCTGGTCCAATGCGGGATAGCGGTGCAGAACGTGCGGATGGTACAGCGCAACGCAAACGGCTACACGGTTGCCGGAGTCCTGGCCAGCGGCGCACCGGTCGCTTTGCAGGGCATCCTCACCTCCGCGCTGCCGGCCACCGCCAGTGTCTCGATCCTCACCTCAACCGGCCGTGCCGACGTCGTGCTGCCGGACCCCGCAGCGGCGTGGCCGGCCGTGGTCCGGGCAGTCACCAAAGAAGGAGCAACGGCGCTTCCCACCCTGTACGAATCGTCCCACCGGACCAGCTGGTCGAGGGTCCACTCGCATCTTTCGTCCGGGATCCCGGCCACCGACCTGGTCCAGTTCTCCACTGTCTTGTCCCTCGTCAGCCAACTCACCAGCTAGACAGCCTTACCGAACCACCAGCAGTTCCCGCTCTTCCAGTCAGCATCCACTCATTGTCGAGAAGGGCCCGGGCATTCAGTCACTCCGGGCCCTGAAAGGAAAAAATCGTGTCTACCAAACCCTCCATCGCATCTTCCGCCTTCTCCCGGAGGGGGTTCCTGGGCTTCGCTGCCGCCGCGGCCTCCGTTCCCCTCCTCGCCGCCTGTGGCGGCGGTTCAGCTTCGCAGGGCGGAGGCGGCGGAGCCGGCGGAACCATCAAGTTCTGGGACATGCCGTGGGCCACCCCCGCCTACAACGACGCCGCCAAGAAGATCGCCGAGGGCTTCTCCGGAGCCAACAGCAAGGCCAGCTACCAGATCATCCAGTGGAACAACTTCTACCAGACGTTCTCCTCGGCGATCGCGTCCAAGACCGGCCCCGCGGTGTCCACCGGCGGCGGCTTCCAGGCCTTCCAGTTCGAGAAGCAGGGCCAGATTGCCTACGCGGACAAGGTCATCGAGACGCTGAAGAAGAACGGCCAGTTCGACGACTTCCTGCCGGGTGTGCTGGACCCGTTCAAGTCAGACAAGGGGTACGTAGCCGTTCCGTGGCAGCTGGACATGCGGGTGTTCTGGTACCGCAAGTCGCTGTTCGAGAAGGCCAACGTGGCCCTTCCGACCGACTGGCCGTCCCTCCTCGAAGCCGGCAAGGCACTCAAGAAGGTCGGCGCGTTCGGCTTCACCACCGGTGCCGGGTCAGGAAACAACTACGCCAACCACTCCATGATCATGATGATGGTCAACAACGGCGGCGGTGTCTTCACCAAGGACGGCGAACTTGACCTGATGAACGACCGCAACGTCGAAGCCATGGAATTCGTCCTGGAACTGGTGTCCAACGGAATCGTCGATCCCGCTGCCGTCAGCTACACCACCGACAACATGTCCGCCCAGTGGAAGGACGGCAAGGCCGGATACGGCCTGTTCCAGGCCAATGTCCCGCAGCGCGTCGGCGACACCTCCGGTGATCTGCTCGTCGCGGACCCCATCACAGGCCCGCACGGGGACAAGGCAACCATCGTTTTCCCGAACAACATCATGATGTACACGAACACCCCGTCGC
The DNA here is from genome assembly GCF_000685965.1 of Arthrobacter sp. UNC362MFTsu5.1. Classification (GTDB taxonomy): domain Bacteria; phylum Actinomycetota; class Actinomycetes; order Actinomycetales; family Micrococcaceae; genus Arthrobacter. Next base: position 156,438 of record NZ_JMLE01000011.1, read on the forward strand.
AGGAGGCCTCCGAGGCGTTCCTGGTCTACTACCTGGGCCAGCTCAAGGAACTGTGGCGCCAGAAGCTCATGTCCGCCCTTCCGGTCTTCAAGTCCATCACCGAGCTGCCCGAGTTTGCCTCGGACCCCAACAACGTCAAGATCGTCAAGGATTGGCAGCCCATCGCCAAGACCTTCGCTTCCCAGGGCAACACGCTGAACGCGAACCTCGCAGCCCTCGACGGCGGCCAGGCGCTGAACCAGTTCACACAGACAATCATTACTGGCAAGTCTGATGCCAAGACCGCGCTGCAAACTTTCCAGTCCGCCCTCGAATCGGTCCTGAAAAAGTAGAGCGGCCCGTCCATGACAACCACCACAGCGCAGTCCGGACTTAGCCGGGCCCGCAAGGGAATCGCTCCCGGCGGGACCGGGAGCGGCAACCGCAAGAGCAAGCTGTCCGCTCAAACCACCAGGACCTTCTTCTGGCTCCTGCTCCCGTCCGTGGTCCTGCTGGTCCTGATCCACGGTTATCCCCTTATCTACGCGGCAGTCCAGGCCACGCATGACGGAGACCTCCTGCAAACTGGAGACTTCGTCGCAGGCGATAACTTCGCCAAGGTCCTGTCCTCCCCGGCATTCTGGAAAGCGGCGCAATTCACCCTGATGTTCACCATCGTGGGTGTCTTCGGATCGTGGCTGGTCGGCCTTGGACTCGCTCTCCTCCTGCGGACGAAGATCCCCGCCGGCGGCACCTTCAAGGTCCTCCTCCTGCTGCCCTGGGTGGTGCCGATCGTGGTGTCGTCCACCGCATGGAACTGGCTGGTGGCAACCCCGGACAGCCTGATTCCGTCCCTGTTCCGCAATCTGGGGCTTGGCACTCCGCTGTTCCTCGCCGATCCCAACCTCGCGGCCATCACCGTCATGGTGTTCAAGGTCTGGGTCAGCTTCCCGTTCATGATGATGATGATCTCGGCAGCCCTCGCCTCTGTGGACAGCACCGTCTACGAAGCGGCCAGCATGGACGGCGCCACGCGCTGGCAGCAGTTCAGCCAGATCACGCTTCCCTTGATCGCCCGGTCCACGTATATCTCCTGGATCTTGATGACCATCTTCTGCGTCAATGACTTCCCCACCATCTACCTGCTGACAGGCGGCGGCCCGGTCAACGCCACCACCTCGTTGGTGGTCCTGGCCTACCGTACGGTCTTCCAGGACTTCGCCACCGGACCCGGCGTGGCCATCGCCTTCCTCATGACCATGACCCTGGTTGTCATCTCCGTTCTTCTGTACCGCCAGATCCGAAAGTCGAGCGTCGAATAATGAGCGCAGTAGTCCACGCCCATCCCCAGTCCGGGCCCGTCCTCGGCGTCGCCGGACCGGCCAAGAACAAGCGCGTCCTCTCCGAAGCGGGCGATCGCGGCCGCTGGTGGCGGTTCACCGCCATCCTGATCATCACTGCGATAGTCCTCGTGCCGATCATGGTCACGGTGGTGCTCGCCTTCACCCCCGGGCCCACCAGCACCGCCACCGGCCTGACCTTCGAGAACCTCAGCAACGTCTTCTCGAAGACCCTTGCCGCCACCTGGCTGCAGAACAGCCTGATCACCACCCTGTCCACAGTGTTGGTATCAGTAGCCGTGGCCGCACCCGCCGGCTATGTCCTTTCCCGTGGCCGGTCCAAAGCAGTCTCCGGCTACTCCCTGCTCCTGTTCGTCATGCAGTCCCTGCCGATCATCACCTCAGTGGTGCCGCTGTTCATCCTCTTCGCAGCCATGGGACTGGTGGACAACCTGCTGGGCATCACCATCATTTATGTCGGCTCCACCATGACCGTCGCGACGTGGATGATGGCTGCCTACTTCGACTCCATTCCCATCAGCCTGGAGGAAGCCTCCTGGATCGATGGCTGCTCCGTCTTCGGATCGTTCACCAAGGTGGTACTCCGCAACTCGCTTCCCGGCATCCTCTCCACCGCGATCTTCGCCTTCCTGCTGGCCTGGAACGACTACCTCGTAGCCATCGTGTTCCTGCGCTCCAACGAGATCTTCACCCTCCCCATGGGCGTGCAGTCCTTCTTCCAGCAGAACGCCACCGACTGGACCTCAGTCATGGCACTCGCCGTGGTCATGATGCTTCCGCCCATCATCGTCTTCGCCACCCTGAACAAGTACTTCAGCGTCGGCGGCATCGGCGGATCCCTCGCCGGCCGCTAGGTCCAGGCCCTCCCCCAGAACCGCACTTCCGAAAAGAAAACTCCCGCAAAGGAACCATCATGTCTTACTCGCTTCAGCTGTACACCCTGCGCAATGCCATCCAGGAAGACCTGCCCGGCACCATCAGGAAGGTAGCTGAGATCGGCTTCACCCAGGTTGAGCCGTACAACTTCGTGGCCACGTCAGCCGAACTCGGTGCCGCGCTCAAGGAGAACGGCCTCACCGCACCGTCCGGCCACGCACCCCTGCTCAGCCAGGACCAGGACGAAATCTTTGCAGCTGCCAGGGAACTGGGCATCAGCACCGTCATCGATCCGTACCTGCCGGCCGAGCACTGGCAGAAGGCCGAGGACATCCAGGCCACCGCCGCAAAGCTCAACGCTGCAGCCAAGAAAGGCGCCGAATACGGCATCCGCGTCGGATACCACAACCACGCCTGGGAGCTGGAGTCCATCATCGACGGCCGTACGGCACTGGAATACTTCGCTGACCTCCTGGACCCCGAACTGGTCCTGGAAGTGGACACGTACTGGGTTGCCGTCGGCGGCCAGGATCCCGTGGACATCCTCGCCAAACTCGGCGACCGGGTGAAGTTCATCCACATCAAGGACGGCCCGGCCACCACCGACACCAAGGCCCAGCAGCCCGCCGGCCAGGGCAAGATCGCCGTGTGGGACGTCATCGGGGCCGCCAAGTCCCTCGAAGTGGGCGTCGTGGAGTTCGACGACTACTCCGGCGACATCTTCGACGGCATCGCCCAGTCCCTGGCGTTCCTGAACACCGAAGCAAACACCGAAGCAAGTGAAGGAGCACGGGCATGAGCACCCCCTCCACGAAGCGAGGTCCGGTGGGCGTCGCCGTCATCGGCGCCGGCAACATCAGCAAGCAGTACCTGGACAACCTGACCACCTTCCCGGACCTCAAGGTCCACGTCATCGCCGACCTGTTCGAGGATGCCGCGGCCGCCCGGGCAAAGGAATACGGGATCGCCGAATCCGGCGGGGTGGACGCGGCACTGAACCATCCCGACGTCGAAATCATCGTCAACCTGACCATCCCGGCGGCGCACGTGGAGGTGGCAACGGCCGCCGTCAACGCAGGCAAGCACGTGTGGACCGAAAAGCCGTTCTCGCTGGACCGCGAATCGGGGCTGGGGCTGCTCAAAGCAGCCGACGCTGCGGGGCTGCGGCTCGGCTGCGCCCCGGACACGTTCCTCGGCGCGGGGCTGCAGACCGCCCGGCGGCTGATTGAACGCGGCGACATCGGCACCCCGCTGACCGCGATGACCACGTTCCAGACCCCGGGACCGGAATCCTGGCACCCGAATCCGGCGTTCCTCTTCCAGTACGGCGCCGGCCCCCTGTTCGACATGGGCCCCTACTACCTCACCGCGCTGGTCCAGACCTTCGGGTCCGTGCGCCGCGTGGCGGCCATCGGTTCCAAAGCCAAGGAAGTCCGCGTCATCGGGTCCGGACCCAAGCTGGGCGAGGAGTTCACCGTGGAGGTCCCCACCCACGTGTCCGCGATGGCCCAGTTCGAGGGCGGCCAGTCCTCGCACAGCGTTTTTTCGTTCGAGTCACCCCGCCAGCGGATGGGCTTCGTGGAGATCACCGGCACGGAAGCCACCATCTCCCTCCCGGACCCGAACTATTTCGACGGCGACGTGCGGCTCTGGCGCGCGGGCGACGAGGAGTGGACCGTCGTCCCCGCAACGGGACCGTCCAACGGCCGCGGCATGGGCGTGCTGGACATGGCCCGCTCCATCCGGGCCGGGGTTCCGCACCGCGCCACGGGCAACCTGGCCTACCACGTGCTGGACACCATGGTCTCGATTTCCGAATCCGTTGAGTCCGGCGCCTTTGTCAACGTCGAAAGCTCCGCGCCCGCGTCCCCTGCCCTCCCCGAGGACTGGGACCCCACCGCTTCCACCCTCTAGGAACCAGGCAATGAACTCCCCCGAAAGCACGGACGGCACCAATCCCGACAACCCACCGCTGGGTGTGGCGATGATCGGCTACGCGTTTATGGGCAAGGCCCACTCGAACGCCTGGCGGAACGTCGCGTCCTACTTCGACGTCCCGGCCTTCGAGCAGAAAGTGCTCGTGGGCCGGGACGCCGGGCAGGTCGCGGCCGCGGCCGAGAAATACGGCTGGGCGGAAACAGCGACCGACTGGCGCTCGGTCCTGGAGCGGGACGACATTCACATCGTGGACATCTGCGCCCCGGGCTGGATGCACGCCGAGATCGCCGTTGCGGCGCTGGAGGCCGGCAAGCACGTCCTGGTCGAGAAGCCCCTGGCCAACACCCTGGCCGAGGCTGAAGCCATGGCGGATGCCGCCCGGTCCGCCCGGGAACGCGGTGTGCAGTCCATGATCGGCTTCAACTACCGCCGTGTCCCGGCCCTGGCCCTCGCGAAAGAGCTCATCGCCGAAGGCCGGCTCGGTACCGTCCGGCACGTCCGCGCCGCGTACCTGCAGGACTGGCTGGTGGACCCGGACTCCCCGATGACGTGGCGGCTGAACAAGGAAACCGCCGGGTCCGGCGCGCTGGGCGACATCGCCTCGCACGCCATCGACCAGGTCATGTTCCTGCTCGGCGGCACCGTCACGGAGGTTTCGGGCCGGCTGCACACCTTCGTGAACAGCCGCCCGGGGGCGGACGGCCCCGAAGAGGTAACGGTCGACGACGCCGCCTGGGCCACGCTGACCCTGGACTCCGGGACCATCGCCTCAGTGGAGGTCTCCCGCATGGCGACGGGCCAGAAGAACTCCCTGAAGCTGGAAATCTACGGGGACAAGGGCTCCCTCCTGTTCGACCTGGAAACCATCAACGAACTCGGTTTCCTGGACGCCACCCTCCCGGTCCGCGAACAGGGGTTCCGCCGCATCCTGGTCAACGAACCCGAGCACCCGTACATGGCCGCCTGGTGGCCGCAGGGGCACGTGATCGGCTGGGAGCACACCTTCACGCACGAAATCCGCGACTTCCTTGCCGCAATCGACGGCGGCACGGCGCCCTCGCCGTCGTTCGATGAGGGCCTGGCCGTGCAGCGGGTGCTGGCCGCCATCGAAGAATCCGCAAACGCCAAGTCCTCCATCATCCAGCTCACTGCTTCCCCCGTCCCCGCCATTGAAGGAGCCTGACATGCCCCGCCCGTACACCCTGTTCACCGGCCAGTGGGCCGACCTCCCCTTCGAGGAAGTCGCGCGCCTTGCCTCAGGCTGGGGCTACGACGGCCTCGAAATCGCCGTCTCCGGGGACCACCTGGACGCCTGGCGCTGGGACGAACCCGGCTACGTCGAAGCCAAACTCGCAGTCCTGGAGAAGTACAACCTGAAGGTCTGGGCCATCTCCAACCACCTCAAGGGCCAGGCCGTCTGCGATGACCCGATCGACTTCCGCCACGAAGCCATCGTCGGGTCCAAGGTCTGGGGCGACGGGGACCCCGAGGGCGTCCGCCAGCGCGCCGCCGAGGAAATGAAACACACCGCCCGCCTCGCCAAAGCACTCGGCGTGGACACGGTCGTCGGGTTCACCGGCTCCTCCATCTGGCAGTACGTCGCCATGTTCCCGCCGGTGCCGGAGAAAGTCATCGAGGCCGGCTACCAGGACTTCGCGGACCGCTGGAACCCCATCCTGGACGTCTTCGACGAATGCGGGGTCCGCTTCGCCCACGAAGTCCACCCGTCCGAAATCGCCTACGACTACTGGACCACCGTCCGCACCCTCGAAGCGATCGGCCACCGTCCGGCGTTCGGGCTGAACTGGGACCCGTCCCACTTCATGTGGCAGGGCATCGACCCCGTTTCCTTCATCTGGGACTTCAAGGACCGGATCTACCACGTGGACTGCAAGGACACCAAGCTCCGCCCCACCGGCCGGAACACCGTCATGGGCTCCCACCTGCCCTGGGGCGACCCGCGCCGCGGCTGGGACTTCGTCTCCGCCGGACGCGGCGACGTGCCCTGGGAATCGTCCTTCCGCGCCCTCACCGCCATCGGCTACAACGGCC
>NZ_JMLE01000012.1 GCF_000685965.1 Arthrobacter sp. UNC362MFTsu5.1
GAAGCCGGCGCCGTCGCAGCCTTCACCGCCGCCGGCACCGCCTACGCCACCCACGGCGTGCCGCTGATCCCGGTCTACGTGTTCTACTCCATGTTCGGCTTCCAGCGCACCGGCGACGCCTTCTGGGCAGCCGCGGACCAAATGACCCGCGGCTTCATCATCGGCGCCACCGCAGGACGGACCACCCTCACCGGCGAAGGCCTCCAGCACGCCGACGGCCACTCCCCCATCCTCGCCGCCACCAACCCGGCAGTGGTCACCTACGACCCCGCCTACGGCTACGAAATGGGCCACATCGTCCGCGACGGCATCGAACGCATGTACGGACCGGCTTCCGAAGGAAACAACGGAACCGGTTCAGCTGCTGACCGCAACCTGATGTACTACATCACCGTCTACAACGAACCCATCACCCAGCCCAACGAACCGGAGAACCTCGACGTCACCGGCGTCCTGAAAGGCATTTACCGGGTGTCGGCGTCGGACGCTGAGGGTCCGAGGAGCCAGATCCTGGCGTCAGGCGTTTCGGTCCCGTGGGCGCTGGAAGCCCAGCGGATCCTGGCCGAGGACTGGGGCGTCTCCGCCGACGTCTGGTCCGTCACGTCCTGGAACGAGCTCCGCCGTGACGGCCTGGCGGCCGAGGAGGAGGCCTTCCTGAACCCCGGCGAACCGGCCCGGATCCCCTTTGTAGCCCAGCAGCTGGCCGATGCGCAGGGCCCCGTGGTGGCGGTCTCGGACTACATGAAGGCCGTCCCGGACCAGATCCGGCAATTCCTGCCGCATCAGTTCGCCTCGCTCGGCGCGGACGGCTTCGGCTTCTCCGACACCCGCGCCGCGGCCCGCCGCTTCTTCAAGAACGACACCCACTCCATCGTGGTGAAGACGCTGCAAATGCTCGCGGCGAGGGGCGACGTGGAGGAGGGCGCGCCGTCGTACGCCATGGACCGCTACAAGCTCCTGGACGTCAACGCCGGGACCACCGGCGGAGCGGGCGGCGACGCCTGACCTGCGAATCCACATGACAGATGACGGCAGTGTTCCCGCGGCACACTGCCGTCACCTGTCATGTCGCTGGATAGGCTGGGGCGATGGCTGACTCACTGGAACCGCGCACGACGGCGGTGCTGCTCGCCGCCGGGGCGGGCACCCGTTTGGGACGGGGACCCAAGGCCCTGCTGCCGTTCCGCGGCGGCACCCTGGTGGAAGTGCTCGCCGGGGTTCTGCTCGACGGCGGCTGCCGCGAGGTCGTGATCGTCCTCGGCGCCGACGGGGCGGGAGTCGCAGAAACCGCGGATCTGGGCCGTTATACCGTCGTCGAAAACCCCGATTGGGAGTCCGGGATGGGCGGTTCGTTCCGCGTAGGTGTGGGGGCTGCGCCAGCCGGGGACCACGTGCTGATCGCGCTTGTCGACCAGCCCGGCCTGACTCCGGAAACGGTGTCCCGGCTCTTGGCAGCGCACCGGCCGGGCCGGGTGACTGCCGCCGCCTACCGCGCGCCGGACGGGTCCCTGGAACGGGGTCATCCGCTGCTGCTGGACGCCGCCTTGCGTACCGAAGCGGCGGAATCAGCAAGGGGCGACGCCGGCGCACGGTTCTTCCTCAAGGCGCACCCGGAACTTATCGACCTGGTGGACTGCAGCGACCAGTCCGGCGGCGACGACCTGGACTCAACGGACCAGCTGGGGCTGCTCGGCCAATAGCCCCGGCCGGCAATCCCCAAACCCGCATTCACTCAGGCCCGCACCCCGGCCGCGAGCAGCTCCTCCAATCCGCGCTTGAACCCGGACCGGCCGCCGTGTGCGGGATGCCTGATCTTCGGCACGTCCAGTCCGGACCGTTGCAGGCTGCGGTGCGCCACGTTGCCCACTGCCACCACGGTTTCAATGGGAAACAGCTCCGTCAGCGCCTGCCAAAACGGAGTCCCCAGGATTGCCTCGGCGGCCGTGGGCGTCCGGTTGGACAGGGGACGCCCGGGTACGTGGGTGTGCCACGGGCAGGCGCTCCACAGCACGGGCAGGAAATCCAGCTCGGCCAGCACCTCCCACATCACCGTGGCCGTGGGCTCCGCAGGAATCCCCGCGGCATCCGGCGGCAGCACGTAGCCCTTCCCCGGACCGAACAACCCGAAGCTGTTGGCCGGGCCCTCGAACATGGTGCGGCTGGTGAAGGGAACACCGGTGATCCGCATGCCCCTGAAACCGGGAGCCTCACCCACCAGCAGCACCCTCGGACGCCGCTCCAGCATTTCGCCCAGATACAGCTCCAGGTTGCGTCGGCGCTGCGCATTTTCCGGTACGGCGTGATCGAAGAAATTGTTGCACCCCGGGCCTGTGGCCACGGCTGCGAGCCGCTCAATGAACGCCTCAACGGACCGCGTGCTCACACTAGCCCCCGCCCAAGCGCGAACGGGCAGATAATGCCCGCAAACCGCCGGTTTGGGGTCATTATCTGCCCGTTCGCGCTCAAGTGAGTGACCGGCTACCAGCGCGGGTGGATCGACTCGCGGAAGTAGCGGTCGTAGATTTCGTGGACGCCGACGTCGAACGTTGCGTCAATGCCGCTGACGGCCGCGGCGGCGGCATTGGAGCGGGCCTGTTCCACGTTGCGCGCGCCGGGGATCACCGTGCTGACGCCGTCCTGCGCAGCGATCCAGGCGATCGCCGCCTGGGCGGTGCTGACGCCGTCGGGTACCAGTTCCTCGAACTCGGCCACCGCCTTGAGTCCCTGCCCGAAGTCGACGCCGGAGAAGGTCTCCCCGACGTCGAACGCGGAGCCGGTGCGGTTGTAGTTCCGGTGGTCGTCCGCCGCGAAGGACGTGTCCGCGGTGTACTTGCCGGAGAGCAGGCCCGAGGCGAGCGGGACCCGGGCAATGATGCCCACCCCGGCTGCCTCGGCCGCGGGCAGCACTTCGTCCAGCGGCTTGAGCCGGAAGGCGTTGAGGATGATCTGCACGGTGGCCGTGCCGTCGTGGCGCATGGCCTCGAGGGCTTCCTCGGTCCGCTCCACGCTGACGCCGTAGTTCCGGATGGCACCTTCGGCCACGAGCGTGTCCAGTGCGTCATAGACCTCGGCGTTGCTGTACACGGCGGTGGGCGGGCAGTGCAGCTGGACCAGGTCCAACTGCTCGACGCCCAGGTTGCGCCGGGACCGGTCGGTCCACTCGCGGAAGTTGGCGAGGTTGTAGTTCTCCGGCTGCTGCTCCATCCGGCGGCCCATCTTGGTGGCCACCGTGATGTCCAGGCCGGGGTTGTCCGCCAGGAACGCGCCGACGGCCTGCTCGCTGCGGCCGTCGCCATAGACGTCCGCCGTGTCGAAGAACGTAACGCCCTCTTCCACGGAGGCGGCCAGGATGGCCTGCGCCTGTGCGGGGTCCACGTTGCCCCAGTCCGCCCCGAGCTGCCAGGTCCCCAGTCCAACGATGGAGACGTTCCGTCCGGTCTTGCCCAACAATCGCTTTTCCATCATCCGACTATAGGCCGTTAGCGCTCTCAAGGCGCGGAGTCAGTCCCGCTTCCTTCAGCCCCAGGTAGATCTTGTCCCGTGCGATGGGGAGCTCGGCAAACCTCACCCCCGTGGCGTTCCGGATAGCGTTGGCGAGCGCCGGGGCCACGGGATTGAACGGGCTCTCGCTCATCGATTTCGCCCCGAGCGGGCCCAGTTTGTCGCTGGTCTCGGCGAAATAGACCTCGCTGCGGGGCACGTCCGCGAAGGTGGGGATGTGGTACTGCCGCAGGATGTCCGTGGTGACCTTCCCGCCGTCGTCCACTTTCACTTCCTCGTACAGCGCCGCGCCGAGGGCCTGCGCGATCCCGCCTTCGATCTGGCCGCGGCACTGCCGCGGGTTGACCACCACGCCGGCGTCGGCGGCCTGCACGCTCTGCAGGATCTTCAGTTCGCCGGTGCCGGTGTTGACTGCCACCCGGAAACCCTGGACGTTGAACGCCACCGATCGCGGTGTCCCGCCCCAGTGCCCCTCGGTGGCGAGCTCGACGCCGGCGGCTTCGGCGGCGTCGAAAATATCCGTCAGCGGCACCCGGGCTCCTTCGCACACCACGGCGTCCTCCTCCAGCACGACGCCGGAGGCCTGCACCTGGCGGATGCCCGCGGCGAACGCCCGGATCCGGATGGCGAGTTCTTCCGCCGCAGCCAGCGTGGCCTTGCCGGCCACCACGGTTCCGGCGGAGCCGAAGGCGCCAGTATCGTGCTGCACCAGGTCGGTGTCCGACTGCCGCACCGTGATCCGCCCCGCTGTCGTGGACAGCGCGGTGGCCGCGAGCTGCGCGTGCACGGTGGTGGTGCCGTTGCCGAATTCGGCGGTCCCGACGTCGGCGGCGTACGTTCCGTCTTTGAGGAGCCGGAGCCTGGAGTGGGCAAAGTGGCCGCGCGGCGGGACCGTGTCGATCATGGACAGCGCAGTCCCCTCCCCCGTGACCCAGTCCGGGCCCAGGTCATCGAGGCCGGCGGCCCGGTACCGCTCGAGTCCGCGGGCTAGGGCGTCCTGGACCAGGCTGGTGCACTGGTCCAGGCCGTAGCTGCCGTAGTGCACGTCCTCTTCCGGTTCGGAGTGCGTGGAGAGCATGTCGTCGCCTTCGAGGACCATGTTGCGGCGGCGGAACTCCAGCGGATCCATCCCGATTCCGGTGGCGAGCTCGTCGATGCCGGACTCGATGGCGAAGATCATCTGGCTCAGCCCGTAGCCGCGGAACGCCCCGGACGGCACCGTGTTGGTGTACACCGCGTGGGCGTCCACCTTCTTGTTCGCGCACTTGTACACGCCCAGGGATTCGCCGCAGCCGTGGAACATCACGCCCGGGGCGTGGTTGCCGTAGGCGCCGGTGTTGGTGAGCACGTCCAGCTGCAGCGCGGTGAGCCTGCCGTCCCTGCTGGCACCGGCTTTGAGGTGGATGGTGAACGGGTGCCGGGTGGTGGCGGCCGTGAACTGTTCGGTCCGGGTGAATTCGAGCTGCACCGGTCGCTTCAGTTTCAGCGCGGCAAGGGCCACGACGTCCTCGGTGAGCACCTCCTGCTTGCCGCCGAAGCCGCCGCCCACCCGGCCGGCCACCACGCGGATCTGCTCCTCCGGCAGGCCAAAGACCCGGGACAGCGTGCGCCGGACCAGGAACGGGACCTGGCTGGAGGTACGGACCTGGAGCCGCCCGTCGTGGTCCACGGAGGCGATCGCGGCATGCGTTTCCAGCGCAGTATGCTGCACGCGGTGGGTCCGGTAAGTCTGTTCATGGATGAAGTCGGCCTCGGCAAACCCGGCGGCAACGCTGCCCAGTTCCGAGTGCAGCTCCGCCACGACGTTCTGTTCGGGCCGGCTGATGCGCGCCGCGGCCGCGTCCTTTTCGCCGTGGACCGCCGGGGCTCCGGGGCGCATGGCTTCCTCCGGCGTGAAGACCGCGTCCAGCACCTCGTACTCGACGTCGAGGGCGCGCACGCCGGCTTCCGCCGCCGCCACGGAATCGGCGACGACGGCGGCAACCTTCTGCCCGATGAACCGGACGACGTCGTCCAGGACGCGCGTATCGTCCGGATCGTCGGTGTACAGCTCGTGCTGGGCCGTGGAGAACAACTGCGCCGGCGCGTCCTCATGGGTGAAGACGGCCACCACTCCCGGGATCTCCAGTGCGGCAGTTGAGTCGATGGACAGCACCCGGGCATGGGCGTGCGGCGACCGCGCGAGTTTCAGGTGCAGCAGCCCGGGCAGTTCCTCGGCGGGGACGTCCAGGGTGTAGCGGGCCTTTCCTGTCACGACGGCGAGGCTCGCCGGGGCGGGAACGTCGTCACCCAGCTGGCCCGGCTTGGGCTCCGGCTGCCCTTCGCCGGCGATCCCCGAACCGGGGCCCTTGGGGTCCGGGTGTCCTTCACGGCCGCAGACGGCGTCCTCGATGGCCCGGTATCCGGTGCAGCGGCAGAGGTTGCCCTTGAGGTTCCGGGCCAGGTTCTCCGTCTGCTCCTCGTCGAAGGTCGCGGCCGTCATCACCATGCCGGCGGTACAGAATCCGCACTGGAATCCCTGGCGCTCCAGGAACTGCTGCTGCATCGGGTGGAGCTCGCCGGCGGTTCCGCAGGTGCCGGCGAGCCCCTCGACAGTAGTGACGGAGTGCCCCTCAGCCCGGACGGCAGGGTAGATGCAGCTGTGAACGGGAGTGCCGTCCACGTGGACCGTGCAGGCGCCGCAGTCGCCGCCGTCGCAGCCTTTCTTGACGCCGAAGTTGCCCTGCTCTCGCAGGAAGGTGCGCAGGCACTGGCCGGGACGCGGCTCGGCGTCGGCCGGGACGCCGTTGATTTCAATGGCGCGGGTGGTCTGGTTGGCCATGCTCAGGCCCCTTCCTGCTGTGGCGAAGCCTGCGGTGAAGACGTTTGTTGTGGTGAACCGTGCCGGGGCGAAGCGATTTGCTGGGGCGACTTGCGCTGGGGCGGTTGTGGCTGCGGCGGCCAGAAGTCCCCGGAGACCCGGACCGGCGGAACCCCCGCAGGGGCTGCCAGTTCCGCCCTGATTTCCTCCGCGAGACGGTAGGTCATGTCCTTCCGCCAGGCGGGCAGGCCGTGGATGTCGTCGTGGTACAGCTCCGCCGGAATGGCGGCGTCGAGCGCGTCGACGAGCGCGGCCGCGGAAACCGCCGCAGAGGCCTGATCCCGCGTCGGGACACCGGCCCGCGTCGCGGCGGGAAAGCGCAGCTGCACGGGCCGCTTGGTGGCGGCGGTGACGGTGAGGACCAGGGTGCCGTCGGCGTCGAGCCTTCCGATCAGCAGCACCCCGGACCGTCCCAGGTTGCTCAGCGACAGGCGCCGGAATGCCACCCGGGACGCCAGCGCCGACGCCGGGAGGCGGATGCTGCGCAGGAGCTCACCGGGTGCCAGGCAGTTTTTGCCGTCCCCGGTGACGAAGGCGGCCACAGGAACCGTGCGGCTGGCACCGCCCGGGCCCAGAACCGTGGCCTGGCCGTCGAGGGCGGCGCACATCGAGATCATCGGCCCGGCCGGCAACGAAGTGCAGAGGTTGCCGCCCACCGTGGACATGTTCCACACCTTGAAGGAGGCCACGAAGGAGTCGCAGCACGGCCGGATGAGGTCCAGGGCGGGCCAGGAGGCTGCCTTGTCACGGCTGGCGGAGGCGGACCCGGCGGCGGTCGCCACGGCCTCGGACTCCGGCAGGGCATAGAGTTCGGCCACCGTGCAGGTTGCCGCAAGCTCGATGCCGGCGTCCGTCACCGTGACGGCGGGCCAGCCGGCGTCGCCAAGGTCCAGCAGCCGCCGGAGCGGCTCCTTGCCGAAGGCGAGGCTCCCGTAGGAGAAGAGGACTGTCCCGCCGGCGAGCCAGGCATCGCCGTCGCGCCATTCTGCCGGGTCCTGGGTGCGGACCACGGCCTCGATGGTGTTCATGTCCATGGGGTCTCCTGGTGTTGCGGGGTGTTGAGGTTCTGAGTTGTGACGGCCTGAAGGGGTCCGGTGTGATGAGACCCGGCGTGGATCGGGCCGGTGCCGTCCTTCAGCGATGAAGCCTGGACGGATGCACCGGCGGAGCGGCTGCGGCTGGCCACGAGTTCGGCGGTGATGGACACCGCCACTTCGGCCGGGGTGACCGCGCCGAGGTCCAGTCCGATGGGCGAATGCAGCCGGGAGAGGTCTTCGGTGCTGACTCCGGCGGCAAGCAGTGAGTCGACGCGCTGGCGGTGGCTGCGGCGCGATCCCATGGCGCCCACGTAGGCCAGGTCCAGGCCCAGCGCTGTGCGGAGCAGCGGAATGTCAAACTTGGGATCATGGGTCAGGACGCACGCCACGGTCCGGGCGTCGATCCGTCCGGCCGCTGCTTCCTCGGCCAGGTACCGGTGCGGCCAGGCGGTGACCACCTGCTCCGCACCGGCGAACCGTGCCTGGCTTGCGAAAGCCGGCCGGGCGTCGCACAGGGTCACGTGGTAGCCGAGCAACTGTGCGGCGGGCAGCAGGGCGGCACCGAAGTCGTTGGCGCCGAAGATCAGCAGCCGGGCGGGTGGCAGCCGGCTCTCCACCAGCAGGGTGATCGGTTCCGGGCCGGTGGCCGGGCCGGTCCCTGCTTTTTGTGGCACGGTTGTGCCGGAAAGGCACCCCTCCGGCGGGGCAAGCCGCACCAGGCCGGTGCGCCCGCCGCGCAGTAGCGGTTCCAGCTGGGCAGCAGCAGCCCGTGCCAGGCGTCCGGCCTCCGGCGCACCGGTGGAGGCCAGCCCCAGCAACGCTGCAAGTTCGGCCGAAGAATCCGCCCGGAAGCTTGCCGGATCCGGGATCACGACGGCGCCGCCCCCGTTGGCGTCCACCCGCCGGATCAGCGCGAGGGCGCTCGCGGGTCCGGGACCGGCCAGGGTCCGCAGGTTCTCCAGCCGGAGCCCGCCGGGCGCCGAGCCCAGCGGCTCGATATGGATCTCCAGCTCACCGCCGCAGGTCAGCCCGACGGCGAACGCGTCCTCGGCGCTGTAGCCGAAAAACTCACGGCGCGTGCCGCCGTCGTGCATTGCCTGCAAAGCCGCCTCCACCACGGCGCCTTCAACGCAGCCGCCGGACAGGCTGCCCAGCACGTCGCCGGCCTCGGACACGAGCATGGACGTGCCCAGCGGCCTCGGCACGGATCCGCCGGCGCCCACCACGGTGGCCACTGCGCAGCGCTGGCCGGTAACGGCCGGCTGCCACTCCCTGAGTGAGGGCATCAGATCCAACATTGCTGCACTCCCTTTTCCTGTGCGGCGATGGTGTCCATATTCTCGTTCCTATCCTGCGCCGGGGGAAGCACCGGCAGTTGTTGCGCCTGCGTCAGTTTCGTTGCAGTTTTCGCTGCGGTTTGGTGGACCGGCATTTTGGTGGACCGGGGCCGGCCCCATCTGCCTGCCCCGGTCCGGTCTAAGGGTGTTCCTACGCGCGGGTTCCTGCGCCCGGAGTGCTACGCACCCAGCAGGGCGTTGATGGGACCGCGGGCGAAGTACACCAGGAAGCCGGCGGTGACCACCCACATCAGCGGGTGCACCTTCCGGATCTTCCCCGAGCAGGCGCTGATGACCGCCCAGGAGATGAAGCCGACGCCGATGCCGTTCGCGATGGAGTAGCTCAGCGGCATCGTGACAATGGTCAGGAACGCCGGCAGCGCCACGGAGAACTTGCTGAACTTGATCTCGCGGATCTGGGCCATCATCATCGCGCCCACCACCACCAGGGCGGCGGCAGCAACTTCCAGCGGCACCACGGAGGTGAGCGGGGTCAGGAACATCGAGCCCAGGAACAGCACGCCCGTCACCACGGAGGCCAGCCCGGTGCGGGCGCCCTCCCCGATGCCCGCCGCGGAATCGATGTACACGGTGTTGGACGAACCGGACGTCGCGCCGCCGGCGACGGCTCCCAGGCCTTCGACAATAAAGGCCGACTTCAGCCGCGGGAACGTGCCGTCCTTGTGCGCCACGCCGGCGCTCTTGGCCAGGCCGGTCATGGTGCCCATGGCGTCGAAGAAGTTGGTGAACACCAGCGTGAACACCAGCATGGTCGCGGCGAGCCCGCCGATCCGGCCGAAGGCGCCGAACAGGTCGAACTGGCCCACCAGGGACAGGTCCGGGGCGGACACCAGGTGGCCGGAGAGGACAGGGGTGTTCAGGTGCCAGCCGCCGGGGTTGCCCGCGCTGCCGGGGCCGATCTTCATCACGGCCTCAACCACGGCCGCCAGTGCGGTGGTGGCCACGATGCCGATCAGCAGGCCTCCCTGCACCTTCCGGGCCACGAGGACTCCCATGACCAGCAGGCCCACAATGAACACCAGGGTGGGAACCGAGGTGATGGATCCGTTGTCGCCCAGCTGGACCGGAGGACCGGCCGTGGTGGCCCGGACAAAGCCGGAATCCACGAATCCGATGAAGGCGATGAACAGGCCGATGCCCACCGTGATGGCGGCCTTCAGTTCCTTGGGGACTGCCCGGAAGATGGCCGTCCGGGCGCCGGTGACACCGAACAGGACGATCAGGATGCCGTTGATGACCACCAGGCCCATGGCCTCGGCCCAGGTAACCTCCTGGATCACGGCCACGGCCAGGAAGGAGTTGATGCCCAGCCCGGCCGCGAGCCCGAAGGGCAGGTTGGCGATCAGCCCGAACAGGATGGTCATAACGCCGGCGGTGAGGCCGGTGACGGCACCCACCTGTGCTGCGGACAGCCAGCCGCCGGCAACATCGGTGGGGGCGTTGTCCGCGCTGAAGCCGCCAAGGATCAGCGGGTTCAGGATGACGATGTAGGCCATGGTGAAGAACGTGACCAGGCCGCCGCGCACCTCGCGGGCCACAGTGGAACCGCGCTTGGTGATGTCGAAGAAACGGTCCAGGAAAGCGTTCGTCGGCTGCGGGCGCTTGGGGGCGGCAGGCTGTTGCCCGTTGCCTTGCGGATGTCCGCCCGTGGTGGTGTCCAGGATTGTCATCTCAGCCACCGGCCCTAGTAGTCAATCCTGGAGTCGAGCGTATTCCAGGTGTTGAAGGGTTCGAGGATCGGCGGTGCCTGCGGGTCGTCGAGTTCCAGCTTGGCCACCGGCATGAGCGCGTCGCGCCCGCCGTTTTCGAAGTACTCGTAGAACACGGCGTCGTCGAAACCCACGGACGCGGCGTCGTGCCGGTCCGCCGCAAACACCACCCGCTCCACCCTGGCCCACAGCGCTGACGCCAGGCACATGGGGCACGGCTCGCAGCTGGTGTAGAGGGTTGCGCCGGTGAGGTCGAACGTGCCCAGCTCGCTGCAGGCGCGGCGGATGGCCGTGACTTCGGCGTGGGCTGTGGGGTCATTCGTGGCGGTGACGCGGTTGACGCCGCCGAACGTTTTTCCGTCTGCCGTGACGATGACGGCGCCGAACGGGCCGCCGCTGTTCAGGACGTTGGCCGTGGCCAACCTGATTGATTTGGCCAGGTAATCCTGGGCCGTGACGGTGGTACTCATGATGCGACTCCCTTTGCTGGGAAGCCGGTACGCCGAGGTGGGACGAAATGGCCAGATGCGACGGTTACCAGGCTTCAGCATGTGCTTTTGAAGGTTAAGTTGCGCCTGGTAGATAGCTTCCCCGGAGTCCGGGGGCCCGCCTTTGGCAAAATCGAGATTAGCACCGGAACGTGAGCTGCGCCATAGGTTTTGGAAAGTTAATTTCGTGATGTGAAATTGCGTCGGCCTGGCGGGGCCCCGGAAGGGGCCGCAGGCTGTCACAATCCAGTGCGTTGACGCGGCGCTTCCCGCCGTCCTACGCTGATGCCCAACCGGCGCCCGCTTTAGCCTGCGCCGGGAGCCTGGATCAGCAGACAGGCCCTCACTGAGCTGGCATTTCATCCGCACGCTCAGACAGGAATCCCGTTTATGGCTACCCAACCCTCCGCACACCGGCTCTGGATCCGGAATCCGCTCGCGGCCTTTACCGCCAACACCCTGGACGCCTCCGGCGGCATCGTGGTGAGCGGCGGAGTCATCACGGAAGTGCTTGCCGCCGGCCAGCTACCGTCCGCGCCCTGCCAGGAAACGTTCGACGCCGGCAGCCACGTCCTGCTGCCCGGCCTGATCAACACGCACCACCACTTTTACCAAACGCTTACGCGTGCCTGGGGTCCGGTGGCCAACGCCCCGCTGTTCCCGTGGTTGCAGAACCTGTACCCGGTCTGGGCGCGGCTGACGCCGCGGGACCTGGAACTGGCCACCACTGTTGCGCTCGCGGAGCTGCTGCTCTCCGGCTGCACCACCGCAGCGGACCACCACTACCTTTTCCCGGACGGCATGGAGGACGCCATCGACATCGAGGTCCGCGCGGTGCGGGAGCTGGGCATGCGGGCCACGCTCACCCGCGGCTCCATGACGCTCGGGGAGGACGACGGCGGGCTGCCGCCGCAGTCCACCGTCCAGGCGCCGGAGGTCATCCTGGCCGACAGCGAGCGGCTGATCCGCGAGTACCACGAGCGCGGCGACGGCGCCGTGATCCAGATTGCCCTGGCCCCGTGTTCACCGTTTTCCGTGACGAAAGAGATCATGGCCGAGAGCGCCTTGCTCGCCGAGCGGCACGACGTCCGGCTGCACACGCACCTGGCCGAAACCCTGGACGAGGAGGACTTCTGCCGGGAGATGTTCGGCCTGCGCACGGTGGAGTACCTGGAGAGCGTGGGCTGGCTGACGGACCGGACCTGGCTGGGCCACGGCATTCATTTCAGCGACGCGGAAATCGCCGCGCTGGGAGCCGCGGGCACCGCCGTCGCGCATTGCCCCACCTCCAACATGCGGCTGGCCTCAGGCACGGCGCGTGTGCTGGAACTGGAGGACGCTGGAGTCCCGGTGGGGCTGGGAGTGGACGGATCGGCGTCGAACGATGCCTCCAACATGATCCTGGAGGCGCGGCAGGCGCTGTACCTGCAGCGGCTGCGCTACGGCGCGCAGGTGCCGGTGGAGCGTGCGCTGGGCTGGGCGACGCGGGGCTCGGCGGCGGTACTGGGCCGCGGTGATCTGGGGCAGCTGGCGCCGGGGATGCAGGCGGACCTGGCCCTGTTCAGACTCGACGAGCTGCGGTTCTCCGGCAGCCACGATCCGGTGGCCGCGCTCCTGCTGTGCGCGGCAGACCGGGCAGACCGGGTGATGGTGGGCGGCCAGTGGCGGGTGGTGGACGGGCAGATTCCGGGACTGGATCTTTCTTCGTTGATTGCGAAGCACTCGGCTGCGGCGCGGAAGCTGGTGAACGGGTAGGGGCCCTATGCCCGGGCATCCGTTCGTTGCTAGCGTGACGGAATGAACCCGTCGAAGACTCCGGCCGAGATCCTGGCGATTGACGGCACCGAGGTTCGCATCTCGAGCCCCGACAAGGTGGTGTTCCCCGAGCCGGGGCTGACGAAGCTCGACCTGGTGCGCTACTACCTCGCGGTCGCGGATGGTGCACTGCGCGGCGCGGGCGGCCGGCCCATGGTGCTCAAGCGCTTCCCGAAGGGCATCGACGCCGAGCCGTTCTTCCAGAAGCGCGTGCCGGAAAACCATCCCGGTTTCATCGAGACGGCAACACTGCACTATGCGTCCGGGACATCGGCCGAAGAGGCCGTCATCCGGGATGCCGCAGGCCTTGCCTGGGTGGTGAACCTTGGCTGCCTCGACCTCAATCCGCATCCCGTGCGCGCCGAGGACCTCGAACATCCCGACGAGCTCCGGGTGGACCTCGATCCGATGCCCGGGGTCGGCTGGTCGCAACTGGTCGACGTCGCCTATGTGGCGCGTGAGGTGCTCGACGACGCGGGGCTGGTCGGGTGGCCGAAGACGAGCGGGTCGCGCGGGCTCCACATCCTGGTGCGCATCGCACCGCAGTGGTCATACCGCGACGTGCGGCTCGCCGCAGAGACGCTCGCCCGCGAGGTGGAGAACCGCGCTCCCGGACTCGCCACCGCGCGGTGGTGGAAGGAGGAGCGCGGCGAGAGCGTGTTTGTCGATTTCAACCAGAACGCCAAGGACCGCACAGTGGCATCGGCGTACTCGGTCCGGCCGCTGCCCGATGCCCGGGTTTCGACGCCGCTCACCTGGGACGAGGTCCGCACCACGCGGCCGGAACAGTTCACGGTGCTCACCGTGCCGGAGCGGTTCGCAGCGGTGGGCGACCCGCACGCCGGGATCGACGACGCGGCGGGTTCACTCGACGGGCTTCTGGCGCTGGCAGCACAGCTCGGCCCGGCCGAGAAAGCGCCGCGCAGCGGAGACGCCGCAGGCCGCCGGCAGTCGGTGATGCCGCTGATCGAGGTGGCCCGGACCAGGACCAAGTCCGAGGCGCTTGCCGCGCTGGACGAGTGGAAGGCCCGGCATGCGGACGTTGTCCCGGACCTGCATCCGGCCGACGTACTGGTCGATGGAATGCGCGGCTCAAGCTCGCTCTGGTACCGGGTGCGGGTGAATCTTCAGCACGTTCCGGAGGCGGAGCGTCCGCCGCAGGAGGAACTCATCGCCGACTACGACCCCTGGGCGGGCAAGGTGTGGCCGGGGCGTACCGAGTCCTGAGGTCCGCCGCTATGGCCGGCGACGCGGGCCGCCGAAGCCCGGCAGGCCGTGGACCCAGCGCGAGAACCGGCCCGGGACGTGCTCCCGGTCTGCGGGCAGGTAGAAGTCCGGATCCGTTCCGCCTCCGAGGGGGAGGTAGAACTCCTGGACTGAGGGTGCCGCCGTCTGTGCCGGTGCAACCGGCGTCGTGTCCTGCTGGTACATCTGATCCTCCTCCAAGGTGGTTGATAGCGTTCTTCGAATTTCCACAAAATGGAAAATAACTTTTGCTATGCGAAATAGCGTAGAACGCCCCCTGGCCGTTCGTCAATGGTTCCGGGCATCGTCGGTCACAATCGGATTTTTCAAGGAGTGATGTACACCACGGCAAAGCTCGGCTACGCTTTAAGTCAACTCGTGGCGTAGGTCACGTAACCTGGGAGCAGCAGGCAGGGTCGTAATGAGCTGGCGTCATTGGATGCCGGCTCTTTTTTGTTGGGTCGGCTCCATCAGAAACGCGTGCGAAACACGCGCTTAATTTCAATGATGGAACCTAGGTTCCACATCACGGAAGTTGGGAACAGACCATGAGCAGCAAAATCATCCTCGGCCAGAACCAGTACGGCAAGGCCGAAGTCCGGGTTGTAAAAATCACTCGCGACACCGACCGCCACGAGATCGAAGACCTGAACGTCACCTCGCAGCTGCGCGGGGACTTCGCCGCCGCCCACCTCGAAGGCGACAACAGCCACGTCGTTGCCACGGACACGCAGAAGAACACCATCTACGCGTTTGCCCGTGAAGGCGTCGGCTCACCGGAGGCCTTCCTCCTGCGGCTGGGCGAGCACTTCACGTCCAGCTTCGACTGGGTCACCGGCGGCCGCTGGGAAGCCGAGTCCTACAGCTGGGAGCGGATCCAGGCCCACGGTGCCGAGCACGACCACTCCTTCGTGCGGAAGGGCCAGGAAGTCCGCACGGCCGTCCTGGTCCGCGACGGCGCGGCAGCACACCTCATCTCGGGCCTGAAGGACCTCACCGTCCTCAAATCCACCCAGTCCGGCTTCGTCGGCTACCCGCGGGACAAGTACACCACCCTGCCGGAAACCACGGACCGCATCCTGGCCACGGATGTTTCCGCCCGCTGGCGCTTCAACGCCAACACCGACTACAGCTCGCTCGACTTCAACAAGAGCTACGAAGACGTCAAGAGCCTGCTGCTGGAAGGCTTCACCGAGAAGTACTCCCACGCCCTTCAGCAGACCCTGTTCGATATGGGCGCCAAGGTCCTGGAAGCACACAGCGAGATCGACGAAATCAAGTTCTCGATGCCCAACAAGCACCACTTCCTGGTGGACCTCTCGCCGTTCGGCCTCGACAACCCCAACGAGGTCTTCTTTGCCGCCGACCGCCCGTACGGCCTGATCGAGGCCACCGTCCAGCGCGAGGACGCCGCCCCGGCGGACATCGCCTGGTCCGGTATCGCCGGCTTCTGCTAAGCCGCACCTCGGTGGTTGAGCCTGTCGGGACCCCCGGTTTCGACAGGCTCAACCACCGGGCATTCGTTGAGTGAGCCCGTCGAAACCCACCAACGATCCACAACTGTTAGCCAGACACCGTTAGCCAGACAAAGACGTCTGCCATGAACCAAGAAAGTCTGCCATGAACACCAAGAAGAAATCCGGCGCTGCAACGGCCGCCACCGGCCGCAAGCAGTCCGACCGCCCCGAAGACCAGCGGCTGCCCCTCGGAAGCACGTTCGCCTACGGCTTCCAGCACGTGCTCACCATGTACGGCGGCATCATCGCCCCGCCGCTGATCATCGGCGCAGCCGCCGGCATGTCGTCCCAGGACATCGGCCTGCTGATCGCCGCCTGCCTTTTCGTCGGCGGCCTGGCCACCATTCTCCAGACGGTCGGCATCAGGTTCTTCGGATCCCAGCTGCCCCTGGTCCAGGGCGTGTCCTTCGCCGGTGTTTCCACGATGGTGGCGATCGTCCACGGCGGCGGCGGGATCCAGGCGGTGTTTGGCTCGGTGATTGCGGCTTCGCTGATCGGCCTGCTCATCACCCCCCTGTTTTCGAAGATCATCCGCTTCTTCCCGCCGGTGGTCACGGGCACCGTCATCACCACCATCGGCCTGACGCTGATGCCGGTCGCGGCCAACTGGGCCATGGGCGGCAACAACAAGGCGCCGAACTACGGCAGCATGGCCAACATCGGCCTTGCCGCAGCCACCATGGCGATTGTGCTGCTGCTGAGCAAAGTGGGCAACGCCGCCATCTCCCGGCTTTCCATCCTGCTGGCCATGGTGCTCGGCACGGGGATTGCGTTCGTCTTTGGCATGGCCGATTTCTCCAAGGTGGGCCAGGGCGAAATCGTCGCGTTCCCCACCCCGTTCGCGTTCGGCCCGCCCACGTTCGAAATCGCCGCGATCATCTCCATGCTGATCGTCATCCTGGTGACGCTCACCGAGACCTCTGCGGACATCATCGCCGTGGGCGAGATCGTGGGCACCAAGGTTGACTCCAAGCGCATCGGCGACGGCCTGCGGGCGGACATGCTCTCCAGCGCCATCTCCCCGCTGTTCAACTCCTTCACCCAGAGCGCCTTCGCCCAGAACGTGGGCCTCGTTGCCATCACGGGCGTCAAGAGCCGCTTCGTGGTCAGCGCCGGCGGCCTGATCCTGGTGATCCTGGGCCTCCTGCCGGTTCTTGGCCGGGTGGTCGCAGCGGTGCCGACGCCCGTCCTGGGCGGCGCCGGCGTCGTACTCTTTGGAACTGTTGCCGCCAGCGGCATCCGGACCCTTGCCAAAGTGGAGTACCGGAACAACATGAACCTGATCATCGTGGCGGCGTCCGTGGGCTTCGGCATGATCCCGATCGCTGCGCCGGCGTTCTACGACAAGTTCCCGTCCTGGTTCGGCACCATCTTCCACTCGGGCATCAGCTCGGCCGCGGTCATGGCCATCCTGCTGAACCTGCTCTTCAACCACCTCAAGGCCGGCAATTCCGAGAACCAGTCCGTCTTCGTGGCCGGCACCGGCCGCGTGGTCCGCGAAGAGGACCTCAAGTGCCTGGCCGACGGCGACCGTTACGAGGGCGGCAAGCTGATCGACTGCGACGGCAAGGAAGTCCCGGTGGAGTCGGCGTCGAAATCTGACCACTAAGCCCGCAGGCGACCCAAGAAGCGCGAGCGGACAGTTGCGGCCCCTTTCCGAAGGGCCGCAACTGTCCGTTCGCGCTTTGCCTGTCCTGTGAGACGGTTGTTTCATGAGGATCGATGAACGGATCGAACGGCACTATGCAGAGCTGAGCCCCCAGGAGCAGAAGGCGGCGGACACGCTCCTGGACCGCCTCGGCGACCTCGCCGTCTACAACGCCGCGGAACTTGCACGCCTCAGCGGGGTCTCCAAGGCAACCATGAGCCGGCTGTTCCGGCGGCTCGGCTTTGAGGATTTCAACGAGGTCAAGGAACACACCCGGTCCATCCGTTCCAGCGGCATGCCGTTGGGTCCGCAGTCGTCCGACGGCGGCCTGGCCGCCCATTTCGGGCAGGAACAGGAAAACCTGCGCCGCCTGGCCGAATCACTTGACGAGGACAAACTCTCGGAGGCCAGCGGCAAGCTCGCCGGCGCCGGAACCGTGCTGCTGCTCGGCTTCCGCAACAGTTTTCCCGTGGCGCTGCACTTCCGGCAGCAGCTCCTCCAGTGCCGCCCGGCCGTGGCCGTGGCGCCGCAGCCCGGGCAGAGCATCGGCGAAGAGCTCGCCGGCCTGGGCGCGGGGGACGCGGTGGTGCTGTTCGGCTTCCGACGGCGGCCTGCCGGGTTCAGTAAAGTCCTCCAGGCAGCGTCCGCCACCGGGGCAACCACGGTTCTGATCGGGGACCCGAGCGCGCGCCGGCTGGCCGCGGACGCCACGCTGTGGCTCGAGTGCCCGGTGGACGGCGCGCAGGCCTTTGACAGCTACGCCGCTGCCATGAGCCTGGTCAGCGTCCTCGCGAACGGCGTCCTCATAGCCTCGGGACGTCCCGGCCGCGAGCGCGTCCGCGAGGTCACGGCCCAGTTCGACGCCCTGGGCGAGATCGAAGCGAAGTAGGTCGAGGCCAAGAGGCGACGTAAACAGGAATTGTTGCACCAGAAACAGCACTGAAACATTGGTTCCATCTAATTGAAAGCGTGAAACGGCCGGATCGGCGGCTGTCCCAATCTTTCAGAGGAAACCATGACAGACTCCGCGATGGCCGCACCCCGGGTTGAAGCGCCCGCCCGCACCGGCCAGCTCCCCGACTACGATCCCCGGCTCAGCAACGAGGACCTGGTCCCGCTGAAGAACCAGCGCTGGACCAGCTACAACCTGTTCGCGTTCTGGATGTCAGACGTCCACAGCATCGGCGGCTACGTCACGGCAGGCAGCCTCTTCGCCCTGGGCCTGGCCAGCTGGCAGGTCCTCGTGGCACTGCTGGCGGGCATTGTGATCGTCAACATCTTCTGCAACCTCGTGGCCAAGCCCAGCCAGCTGACCGGCGTCCCGTACCCGGTCATCAACCGGGCCGTCTTCGGCGTCAAGGGCGCCAACATCCCGGCCATCATCCGGGGACTGATCGCGGTTGCCTGGTACGGCGTCCAGACGTTCCTTGCCTCCGAGGCCCTGGTGATTGTCTTCCTCAAGTTCTTCCCCGGCATGGCACCGCTGTACGACGTCGAACAGAACGGCTTCCTGGGACTCTCCGCCCTGGGCTGGATCTGCTACGGCATCCTCTGGGTGGCCCAGGCTGCGCTGTTCTGGAACGGCATGGAAAGCATCCGCAAATTCATCGACTTCGCCGGTCCCGCCGTCTACGTGGTGATGCTGGTCCTGGCCATCTACCTGGTGTCCAAGGCCGGCATCGGCAACATCAGCCTGAATCTTTCCAGCGGTCCGCCCCTGGACTTTGCCGCCTCCATCCCCGTGATGATCTCCGCGATCGCCCTGGTGGTCTCCTACTTCTCCGGCCCGATGCTCAACTTCGGCGACTTCGCCCGCTACGGCAAGAGCTACAAGGCGGTCAAAAAGGGCAACCTCCTGGGGCTGCCGGTGAACTTCCTGTTCTTCTCGCTCCTGACCGTCATCACGGCGTCGGCCACCATCCCGGTGTTCGGGCGCCTCATCACGGACCCGGTCAAGACGGTCCAGGAAATCGACACCGTCTTCGCGGTGCTGCTGGGCGGACTGACCTTCGTCATCGCCACCGTGGGCATCAACATCGTGGCCAACTTCATCTCGCCCGCGTTCGACTTCTCCAACGTCAGCCCGCAGAAAATCAGCTGGCGCGCAGGCGGCATGATTGCCGCCGTCGGCTCCGTCATCCTGACCCCGTGGAACTGGTACTCCAACAACGACGCCATCCACTACACCCTCGGCGTCCTGGGCGCCCTGATCGGCCCGCTCTTCGGCATCCTGATCGCCGGGTACTACGTGGTGAGCCGGCAGAAGGTCTGGGTGGACGACATGTACACGCTGAAGACCACCGGCCGGTACTGGTTCCGGAACGGCTACAACCCGAACGCGGTCAAGGCGGTGGCCATCAGCGGCGCCATCTCCATCGCGTCCGTGGTGATCCCCAAGATCCTGCTCGACACCGGTGCCACCGCAGTGAACGCGACCTGGATCGGCAACTACAGCTGGTTCCTCGGCTGCGCGCTCGGCTTCCTCGTCTTCAGGGCGCTGGAGCGCAAGTCCCCGATGATCTCGCTCGAGCCCGCCGGCGTGGACAGCGGCGCGGTCAGCGACGGCACGCTGGCTTAGCACCCGCCGCCGTCGAACCCCGAATCCTGAACCCTCACGTTGTCCAAGCGCGAACGGACACTTGCGGCCCCCTTCCGTCAGGAAGACGGGCCGCAAGTGTCCGTTCGCGCTGGGAGGAGGGGGCTTAAGTGTCCGTTCGCGCTGGAAGTACGACGGCGGGGGTCAGTTTTGGTTGAGCTCGTCCGAGATCGCCTGGGCTGCTTCGCGCAGCAGCGGCACGGCGCGTTCGGCGAAGGACTGGTCCACGCGGGACACCGGCCCGGACACGGAAATGGCCGTGGGCGTCGGCGCGTTGGGGACTGCCATCGCAAAGCAGCGGACGCCGATCTCCTGCTCCTCCTCATCGATGGAGTAGCCGCGTTCACGGATGAGCTTCAGGTCCAGGAGCAGGGAGTCGATGTCGCCGATGCTCTTGGGGGTGGGCGTCGGCATGCCGCTGCGCTGGACGATCCCGCGGACGGTCTCGTCATCCAGCTGGGCCAGGATCGCCTTGCCCACGCCGGTGGCGTGGGTGTGGGCGCGGCGGCCCACCTCGGTGAACATGCGCATGGAGTGCAGGGACGGCACCTGGGCCACGTATATGACCATGTCCGAGTCCAGCACCGCCATGTTGGACGTCTCCCCCAGCCGGTCCACGAGGGACTTGAGCTGCGGACGGGCGAGTGCGCCGAGCTGCTTGTTGGCGCCTTCGCCGAGCCGGATGAGCCGCGGGCCGAGGGCGTAGCGGCGGTTGGGCAGCTGGCGGATGTAGCCCAGGGTGACCAGCGTGCGCAGCAGGCGGTGGATGGTGGGAAGCGGCAGGTCAGTGGAGGACGAGAGCTCGCTGAGCGTGACGTCTCCGCCGGCATCAGTGATCAGTTCCAAAAGTTCGAAGACGCGCTCAACGGACTGCACGCCTCCCGGGGCTTTTTCAGCCATAACCGTGGTCTCCTGCGGTATCGGTTCCGACAACTCTTATCCACATCGTGAAAAAAATTGCTTAGAAGACCCAAGATACAGCACGCGCAAGGCTCCGTCGATGCACCTTCAGGGCTTGTGTTTCCACAAAGTAGATAATAATATCCATAATACGAAAACATCTGATTGAGCAGTACGCCCGGAGGCACTCAGCGTCCGGGCCCGACGAGGAGGAACATTCAATGGCGAACCCGAGCCCCGGAAATTCGATCACCCTGCGCGTTGAGGCGCCGTCCAGCTTCACTGCGACCAGCGAACTGGCCGCCGCCGTCGGAGCTGCCGGCGCAGCCATCACCGCCCTGGACGTCACCGAGTCCCACCACGAGACCCTGGTTGTGGACGTCACCTGCAACACCACCGACGACGAACATGCCGCCCGCGTCAAGGATGCCCTGAACGCACTCGACGGCGTCACGGTCCAGCACGTCTCCGACCGCACCTTCCTGATGCACCTCGGCGGCAAGCTCGAGGTTGTCCCGAAGGTTGCCCTCCGCAACCGCGACGACCTCTCCCGCGCCTACACCCCCGGCGTCGCCCGCGTCTGCCTGGCCATCGCGGAGGACCCCTCAGCGGCCCGCAACCTGACGGTCAAGCGCAACACCATCGCCGTCCTTACCGACGGGTCGGCCGTCCTTGGCCTGGGGAACATTGGCCCGGCCGCTGCCCTGCCCGTCATGGAAGGCAAGGCCGCCCTGTTCAAACAGTTCGCCAACGTTGATGCCTGGCCGGTCTGCCTCGACACCCAGGACACCGAAGAAATCATTATGATCGCCAAGGCCATGGCCCCGGTCTACGGCGGCATCAACCTCGAAGACATCGCCGCCCCGCGCTGCTTCGAGATCGAAAACCGCCTCCGCGAGGAACTGGACATCCCGGTGTTCCACGACGACCAGCACGGCACGGCAATCGTCACCCTGGCCGCACTCGTCAACGCCCTCCGCGTGGTGGGCAAGAAGCTCGCCGACGTCAGGATCGTGGTGTCCGGTGTCGGCGCCGCAGGCTCGGCCATCATCCAGCTCCTCAAGGCCCAGGGCGCCCAGCACATCGTCGCCGCCGGCCGCTCCGGAGCCATCCACTCCGGCGAGGAATACAGCGACGAACACCGCAGCTGGATCGCGGCCAACACCAACGAAGAAGGCTTCTCCGGCACGCTGCACGAGGCACTCGTCGGGGCGGACGTCTTCATCGGCGTCAGCGCCCCGCACGTCATCGGCGAGGAGCAGGTGGCCGCCATGGCCAAGGATGCGATCGTTTTCGCCATGGCCAACCCCACCCCGGAAATCGACCCGGTGGTAGCGTCGAAGCATGCGGCAGTGGTGGCTACGGGGCGCAGCGACTTCCCCAACCAGATCAACAACGTCCTGGCATTCCCGGGCTTCTTCCGCGGGCTGCTCGACGCCGGCGCCTCGGACATCACGCCGGACATGCTGGTGGCCGCAGCCGAAGCCATCGCCAACCGCGTGGCTGACGACGAACTCAATGCCAGCTACATCATCCCCAGCGTTTTCGACCCGCACGTTGCCGCCGACGTGGCCACGACTGTAGCCAACGCGGCGCACGCAGCCAAGGCCGCCGCAGCCCCGTCAGCCGCAGCAAACGCAGCCCTAGAACCCGCCAACGCCTGATTCGCAGCCCAGAAAGGACCCGGACAATGGCTCTCTCAGTCACAGACCCGCAGCCGATTGCACGAGCAGAGGAAATCCTCACCCCGAAGGCCCTGGCCTTCGTCGAGGAGCTCCACAAGCGGTTTGCGGGCACCCGCGCCGAACTCCTCAAAGCCCGCGTGGCCAAGCGCGAGCAGGTGGCCCGGACCGGAAAGCTTGATTTCCTGCCCGAAACCAAGGATGTCCGCGCGGGCGACTGGAAGGTGGCGCCGGCACCGGCCGCGCTGCAGGACCGCCGCGTGGAAATGACCGGCCCTGCCTCGCCGGCCAAGATGGCCATCAACGCCCTCAACTCCGGTGCCAAGGTGTGGCTGGCCGACCTCGAGGACGCCAGCACCCCCACCTGGGCCAACGTCATCGACGCGATCCTGAACCTCCGCGATGCCGCCGCGGGGACCCTGAGCTACACCTCCCCCGAGGGCAAGGAATACCGGCTCCGCACCGACGCGCCGCTCGCCGTCGTGGTGGCCCGTCCCCGCGGCTGGCACATGGATGAGCGCCACCTCCTGCTCGACGGCGAACACACCGTGGGTGCGCTGGTGGACTTCGGCCTGCACTTCTTCCACACCGCCAAGCAGCTCCTCCTCAACGGCCAGGGCCCGTACTACTACCTGCCGAAGATGGAGAGCCACCTCGAGGCCAGGCTCTGGAACGAGGTGTTCGTCTTCGCGCAGGACTTCCTGGGCATCCCGCAGGGCACCATCAAGGCCACCGTGCTGATTGAGACCATCCCGGCAGCTTTCGAGATGGACGAGATCCTGTACGAGCTCCGCGACCACGCCGCAGGGCTTAACGCCGGCCGCTGGGACTACCTGTTCAGCATCATCAAGTACTTCCGCGACGCCGGCGCCAGCTTTGTGCTGCCGGACCGCGCCACCGTGGCCATGACGGCACCGTTCATGCGCGCCTACACGGAGCTGCTGGTCAAGACGTGCCACCACCGCGGCGCCTTTGCCATGGGCGGCATGGCGGCCGTCATCCCCAACCGCAAGCAGCCCGAGGTCACCGCCCAGGCGTTCGAGAAGGTCCGTGCGGACAAGACGCGCGAGGCCAACGACGGCTTCGACGGCTCCTGGGTGGCCCACCCGGACCTGGTGCCGGTCTGCCAGGAAGTGTTCGATTCCGTCCTGGGCGAGCGGCCCAACCAGCTGGACAAGCAGCGCCCGGAGGTCAGCGTCACGGCGGACCAGCTCCTGGACATCGCCTCGGCCGACGGCAAGGTCACCGAGGCCGGGCTTCGCCTGAACCTCTACGTCGCGGTCGCATACACGGCCGTGTGGATCTCCGGCAACGGCGCGGTGGCCATCCACAACCTGATGGAGGACGCCGCCACGGCCGAAATCTCCCGTTCGCAGGTCTGGCAGCAGATCCGCAACAGCGTGGTCCTGGCCGATACCGGAAACGCGGTCACACGTGAACTGGTCAGCACCATCCTGGCCGAGGAGACCGAAAAGCTCCGCGGCGAAGTGGGCGAGGAGTCATTCGTCAAGTACTACAAGCCGGCCAGCGACCTGATCGGGGACATCTGCCTGTCCGAGGATTACACCGACTTCCTCACCACTCCGGCCTACGAACTGGTGGGCTGAGGCATGGCGGTACCCTCCGGCTCCCTCAGCGCGCACGATCTCGCGCAGATCGACGCACAGCTGGCCGACACCGACCGGCTGCTGGAGCGCAACTACCCGGGCGACGACGGCACCCGCCAGCCGGTACATACCGTGTATGTACCGGCGGACCGTTTCACGCCGTCGTTCTCCGCTGAGTGGGGGGCTACGGCACTGGCCGCGGCGGAAGCCCACGGCGGCCTGGCCCGTCTGGGCCACCTGCTCGGCCAGGACGCCGAACTTGCCGAAGCCGTGGCCGCGCGAGTCCAGGCGAAACTGGAAAGCGAACCGGTTGAGGACCTGCGCCTGGACTTCGAAGACGGTTTCGGGGAGAGGGGCGACGACGCCGAGGACGCGGCCGCTGTTGCGGCGGCTTCCGCCGTGGCCGCGGCAGTCGCGGCCGGCTCAGCGCCCCCGTTCATCGGCATCCGGTTCAAGTGCTTCGAGGCGGCCACCCGTGCCCGCGGCCTGCGCACCCTGGACCTGTTCGTCTCCGGACTGGCCGCAGCGGGCGAGCTGCCGCAGGGCCTGATCCTCACCCTTCCCAAAGTCACCACCGTGGCGCAGGTGAAGGCCATGGACTTCGCCGTGTCCCGGCTGGAGGAAGCGCACTCGCTGCCCGCCGGCCGGCTGCGGTTCGAGGTGCAGGTGGAAACGCCGCAGCTCATCCTCGGCCCGGAAGGAACATCGCCGGTGGCGCAGCTGCCGCACGCGGTCCCGGGACGGATCAGCGGCCTGCACTACGGCACGTACGACTACTCCGCCTCGTTGCAGATCTCCGCGGAATACCAGTCCATGGAACATCCGGTGGCGGACTTCGCCAAGGAAGTCATGCAGCTGGCGGTGGCCGGGACGGGCATCCGCTTGTCGGACGGCTCCACCAACATCATC
This sequence comes from Arthrobacter sp. UNC362MFTsu5.1, assembly GCF_000685965.1. Classification (GTDB taxonomy): domain Bacteria; phylum Actinomycetota; class Actinomycetes; order Actinomycetales; family Micrococcaceae; genus Arthrobacter. Next base: position 24,873 of record NZ_JMLE01000012.1, read on the forward strand.
CCCGTGGGCGACAACGTCGAAAACGCGTGGCAGCTGCACGGCCGGCTGGTGCGGCGCTCCCTGGAGCGCGGCTACTACCAGGGCTGGGACCTGCACCCGGCCCAGCTGCCCAGCCGCTTCGCGGCCACCTATGCTTTCTACCGCCAGGGCCTGCCCGCCGCGGCGGCACGGCTGCGCAACTACGTGGACCGGACCGAGGGCGGGGTCATGGACGAACCCGCCACCGCCCGCGCGCTGGCCGCGTTCGTGCTGCGCGGCGTCCAGTGCGGAGCCGTCGGCGCCGAAGACGTCCAGGCGCTTGCCGGCGTCGGAATCCCCCAGTTGACCGGCCTTGCGCACCCGCGGCTGGCCCACTCCACTTCGAAGTAAGGATCCAATGATGGGAAAGTATTACTACCCCCAGGGCGGCCTGCCGCCGCAGACCCACCTCACCACGGAACGGGCCATCGTCACGGAGGCCTACACGGTCATCCCCAAGGGCGTCATGACCGACATCGTGACCAGCACCCTGCCGGGGTTCTCCAACACGCGCTCCTGGATCCTGGCCCGCCCGATTGCCGGGTTTGCCACCACGTTCTCGCAGCTCATCGTGGAGATCGGCCCCGGCGGCGGCGCTCCCAAGGCCGAGTTTGAGCCCGGCGTCGAAGGCGTCGTTTTCGTCACCAAGGGCAAGGTCAACCTGACCCTCGACGGCGAACTCCACCAGCTTGAGGAAGGCGGCTACGCCTACCTGGCCGCCGGATCCGCCTGGGGCCTGGAGAACGTCTCGGATGACATTGTCTCCTTCCAGTGGATCCGCAAGGCCTACGAGCGCCTTGAGGGCTACGAGGCAAAGTCCTTCGTCACCAGTGACGCCGAAGTGGAACCCACCGCCATGCCGGATACCAACGGCGCCTGGAAGACCACCCGCTTCACGGATTCCAGCGACCTGGCCCACGACATGCAGGTGAACATCGTGACGTTCCAGCCGGGCGGGGTCATCCCGTTCCCGGAGACCCACGTCATGGAGCACGGCCTGTATGTCCTCGAAGGCAAGGCCATGTATCTGCTCAACAACGACTGGGTTGAGGTGGAGGCCGGCGACTTCATGTGGCTGCGCGCCTTCTGCCCGCAGGCCTGCTACGCCGGCGGCCCGGGCGAGTTCCGCTACCTGCTGTACAAGGACATGAACCGCCAGATCCGCCTGACCTGACCGGCTTCGCGGCCGCGGCCGACGGCTATTGACGCGTCTGAAAGCCCTGAGGAACATGAGTTCCGTGGCACGGATTCGCGCACTGCCGTTCCGGACCGCGGCCGCGGCGACCGTCGCCGTGCTGGTCGCCGCACTGGGCGGCTGCACTGCGGCTCCGGAACCGCCGGAGCAGCCCTCGTCGCTGGCACGGCTGGCGGCAGCGCTGGAAGAGTTTGGCAACGAAATGCTCGACGACGGCGCCCCCGCCGTCCTGATGCAGGCCAAAGTGCGGGGTGAAGAATGGTCACGCGCTTCCGGGGTGAGAAGCCTCGAAGGCAGGGAACCGCTGGAGGTTGACGATCCCGTGCCCGTCGGACGGGTCACCGAGTCCTTCATTGCAGTGTCCGTGCTCAAACTCGCGGTTGAAGGCAGGCTGGGCCTTGAGGACCCTGTCAGCCGGCATTTGCCGGACTTCGAGAGCATCATGCACCCGCCGGGGCCGGTCACGGTTCGGCGGCTCCTGCAGCACGAGTCCGGGATGCCGGACTACCTCGTCCCGCTGCTTCAGCAGGGTAGCCTGGGCGAGGTGCTGGCCGCCGGCCGCAGCCACCGGGAGCTCCTCACCCTGGCCGCGACCCGCAAGTGGGAGCCGCGGCTGGCGCAGGGTTACGAGTACTCGGGTTCGGACTACGTCGTGCTGGGCATGATCGTGGAACGGCTTCGAGGGTTGCCGATTAGCGACGTCCTGCGATCCGACGTGACGGAACCGCTCGGCCTCACCGCCACGCGGATGACCGAACGCGGCCCCGCACCTCCCGCACTGGTCCACGGCTACGTCACCAGTTCCGGCGAGCGCCTCGATGTCAGCTACCCCGCAGTCCGCGCAGGCGACCCTGCCGTGGGCCTGGTGTCCACAGTCGCCGACCTGAACACCTTCTACGCCGCGCTGCTCGAGGGCCGCCTGATCCCGCGGTCCATGGTCACGGACATGCAGACCCCGCCTTACGCCCGGTACGGGATGGGGATCCAGCGCTGGAACGACACCTGCACCAACAACTTTTACTACGGCCGCGCCGGTGATTCAGCCGGCTACGGCACTATTTCGATGTCCAGCGCCGACGGAACCCGGCAGGCATCGGTCTCCCTGGCTGCCCCGCCGCAGCCCTTCAGCCTAAAAGGCAACGGATTGGCGGAGGACCTCGTCGACGTCCTGGAGGAAGCCCTCAACTCAAGCTGTTAGGACTCGCTCCGTGGGACCGGCGCCGCCAGCACGGCGAGGGCGGCGACAAGCTAAGCACACTGAGCAATTCCCTTGCATGCTGACGCCGCGGACCCTAGCGTTGAAGAATCCGAGCATCGAGGAAAGGCAACGAAATGACGCTGTATCAACCAGAGCCGGTGGAGATTTCAACGCGCATGCGTCCCGGCGAGTGGACGGAATCCAGCCTTGAAGAACTGGTCACGTCGTACCGCGCCAAGCTGATGGAAATGGGGGCAGGGCCCGCCGATGTCATCACCGAAGTTGAACGGGACGACGACGGTTCGGTCAGCGTCGCGGTCTCCTGGAACAAGGGCGCCATCGCAGATGCCTAAGGCCTCCCGTCGCTAAGGGGCTTCCCTGATCGTTAGGAGCTCCTGGCGAGCCTGCCAATAGCGCTGTCGCGCAGGTTCGCCAGGAGATCCCGTGGATTCTCGTATGTTTCCACGGCGCCGGCCTCCAGCAGTTCGGCGGCAGAGGTTCCGCCGCACGTGAGCCCGATGGTGGGAATGCCAAGCCGGCCGGCGGCGTAGACGTCCCAGACGGCATCTCCCACGTAGACCACGTCACCTGCCTGCAGGCCCACCGCATCCAGGGCTGCCTGGAGGATGTCCGGAGCGGGTTTCCCGGCCTTGGCATCGTTGGCACAGGTCGCGGCGTGCAGATAGGAATCGGCCCGCAATGTTGACCGCAGGGCGTCAAGGTCCTGCTTCCGCGCGGAGGACGCCAGCGCCACGGCGAATCCGCTCTCATAGCACTGGGCCAGGAGGTCCCGCGCCCCGTCCAGCGGACGGAGCGCGGGCCAGAAGGTGGCGAAAATCGCGCCGTGGGAGGACTTGATGGAGGCGTCGCCCGATTTGTCGCGGCCTGCCGGCAGGAGGTGGTCCAGCAGTTCCGCACCACCCATGCCTACGGAGCGGTGGATGGCCGACATCGGGACGTCTAGCCCCGCCTCCCGGAACGCCTGCCACCAGGCGAACGTATGCAGGTAGCAGGAATCAACCAGGGTCCCGTCGACGTCGAACAGAACGCCGTGCTTCCGGCCGCCCGGCCCGCTAGGCGTCATAGCCGTTAGGCGACATACGTGTTGGGTGACATGGCCTGCCCTGTTTCAGTAGTGCGTGCGGGCACGTTTGATACCCGTGGCCCCCGTTGGCCTGCCGGACCCCAGCACGCCGATGTTCTTCGGCGCCTTGACGTGCTGCCGCACAGGCGGTTGCTTCAACGGTTCGGAGTCCTGGCTCTCGCTGAGGTCCCGGATCAGCCCGGTGCCTGCGATTTCGCGGGCCTTGGCCACGCCGGCCGCTGCGGCACGCTTGGTGGGGAAGGTCACTGAGATCGCCATCAGCGTTCCGTTTCCGTCAATGAGCTTGACGCGGTATCCGCCGTCGGGCGCATCAACCAGTTCGAAATGTCCAGCCATTGCAGTTCCTCCGCTTCAACCCCAACCTGAGGTATTAGTAAGTATACTTACCTCCGCGGGTAACGGAAGACCTGCTGTCCTGTTCAGGCACGGCCTGGTCAGGCGCTGACCACCGAGAGCACGTTGCCGGCCGGGTCCTTGAACCACGCAATCGCCATCCCGCCCTCCTTCATGATCCCCTTGGCATCAGTGGGCATGGCAGGGTCATCGTAGATTTTGGTTTGGACGCCCAGGCCGTTCAACTCGTCCACGGCCTGTTCCACATCCTCGGCGACAAGGTTCAGCACCGTGAAGGTCGCGGCCTCGTGGTTGTCCTTCGGGTAGATCATGACCCGGGAACCCGACGGGAGCTGCACCTGGAGGGTTCCCATCCCGCCGTCGGAGACGTCCAGTCCCAGTGTCTCGCCGTAAAACGTCCTGGCCTTTTCCAGATCATCAACGCTGAAGCTGGAAAAGGCGTCCTTTGGCTTGAACATGGCACTCTCCTCGGGCCCGGAATCTGTTGGATACGGCCCAGCGTGCCACAAGCCGGCGCCCTTGGCGAGGGGTTCCGGCTTGGCCGTCAGACGGCCGGGGTCCGGCGAAGAACCTGGCGCTGGCGGCCCAGTCCCTCGACTTCGAGTTCCAGGACGTCGCCGTCTTGCAGGTAGGGGAAGCGCCCGGAGAGGGCCACTCCCTCGGGGGTGCCGGTCAGGATGACATCGCCGGCCTCCAGCACCATGAACTGGCTCAGGTGGTGCACCACGGCCGGGACGTCGAAGATCAGGTCCGCCGTGGACGAGTCCTGGCGCACTTCGCCATTCACCCAGGTCTGCAGCCGCAGCGCCGATGCATCCAGGGCGCCGGCCGGTACAAACCACGGGCCCAGCGGAGTGGAGCCGGGGAGCGACTTTCCCTTCACCCACTGTCCTGCGGCGCCGGGCAGCTGGTATTCCCGCTCCGACAGGTCGTTGGCGACCACGTAACCCGCCACACATTCCGCGGCTTCGTCCGTCGAGGCCAGGTAGGAGGCCCGGCGCCCGATCACAACAGCCAACTCCACTTCCCAGTCGTACTTGCGGGACAGCGGCGGGATGGGGGCGTCGTCGAACGGACCGGCCACGGTGTTGCTGGGCTTCAGGAACACCACCGGAACCTCCGGGACGGCCGCCGCGGACTCCGCGGCATGACCGGCGTAGTTCAGGCCGATCCCCACGACGGCCCCCGGCCGGGCCAGCGGTGCGCCGAAGCGCAGCGTACCGGCGTCGGGGATTTCAGCCAGGCTCCCGGCCGCAAGGGCATCGCGGACCCGGGCGACGCCTCCGGCTTCCAGGAACGCACCGTCGATGTCAGCGGCAACGCCGGCGAGCGAATACCACTTTCCGTTGGATTCAGGGCCCTCCGGCTGAACGGCCGGCTGTTCCCTGCCCGGATCTCCGAGACGCGCAAATTTCACCGGTCCACACTCCTTCGTGCCTGTTCCAATAGGTTCCGTGACCATGGAACCATGCAGCCGGCAGCTGCCCCCAGCTGAACCAAATGTGACCGGCCGGGGGCGGAGGTCAGTGCCCGTGCACGGGGGCGTCGCTGCGCTGGACACTGTCCTCGTAGAGCTCCATGGCGCTCATAACCAGCGCGAAGTGACTGAATGCCTGCGGCGTGTTCCCCAGCTGTCGGCCCGACTCCACGCCCCACTCCTCGCTCAGGAGGCCCACATCGTTGCGCAGTGCCAGGAGCCGTTCAAAAAGCTCCTTGGCTTCGCGGCGCCGGCCCACGCCGATGAGTGCTTCCACCAGCCAGAAGGAACAGGCCAGGAAGACGCCTTCGTCACCGGGCAGCCCGTCGTCCGCTTCTTCCGGGCGGTACCGCAGCACGAAGCCGTCGTGGGTGAGTTCGCGCTGCACCGCCTCGACGGTGCCCAGCACCCTGGGGTCATCCGGCGGCAGGAAGCCGACGCGCGGAATCAGCAGCAGGCTCGCGTCCAGCTCCGGGCGCCCATAGGACTGGACAAAGGTGTTGCGCTCCGCGTCGAAGCCGTTCGCCATGACGTCGGCATGGATCCTGTCGCGCAGGGCTTCCCAGCGGTCCGCGGGCCCCACCAGGCCGAAGTCCCGCACGCCCTTGACCATCCGGTCCGCGGCGACCCAGGCCATCACCTTGGAGTGCGTGAAATGGCGCCGCGGGCCACGCATTTCCCACAAGCCGTTGTCCGGCTGCTGCCAGGCACCTTCGAGGTGTTCCATGAGGGCAACCTGGACGTCCCAGGCTTCGTCGCTGTGCTTCAGCAGCGAGTGCCGGGTCAGGGCCAGGCAGTCCAGCACCTCGCCCCAGACGTCCAGCTGGAGCTGGCGCGCGGCTCCGTTGCCGATCCGGACGGGTGCTGATTTTTCATATCCCTCGAGCCACGGCAGCTCCATCTCCGGCAGCCGCCGCTCGCCGTGGATGCCGTACATGATCTGCAGGTCCGCCGGGTCCCCGGCCACTGCCCGCAGCAGCCAGTCCCGCCAGGAGGCGGCTTCGTCGGTGTAGCCGGCGGCCAGCAGCGCCTGCAGCGTCAGCGTGGCGTCCCGCAGCCAGCAGTAGCGGTAATCCCAGTTGCGCGGGCCGCCCAGCTGTTCGGGCAGGGACGTGGTCACCGCCGCCACAATGCCTCCGGTCGGGGCGTAGGTCAGGGCTTTCAGGGTGATCAGCGAGCGCTGGATGGCCTCCCGGTACGGTCCGGTGATCTTGCACTTGGCGGACCATTCGCGCCAGAAGGACTCCGTTGAGTCCAGGTATGCCTCCGGGTCGATGGACCGGGGCCGGGGCAGGTGGCTCGGGGTCCAGGTCAGTACGAAAGGAATCCGCTCGCCTGCGTGGACCGTGAAGTCGCTGACAGTGTGCATGCGTTCGCCCCGCAGCGGGGCTTCGGTGACCAGGTAGGCTGCATCCGGGCCGGCGATGGCGTGGATGCCGTGGTTGTCGTGCCGGACCCACGGCACGATGTGGCCGTAGTCGAACCGCAGCGTGAGTTCGCCGCGCATCCGCACCGAACCGCGGACGCCGACGACGATCCGCACAATGTCCGCCACACTGTCGCGCGGCGGCATGAAGTCGATGACCTTGACCTTGCCACCGGGAGTTTCCCACTCCGTTTCCAGGATGAGGGTCCCCTTTCGGTAGTGGCGGCGGGTGCATTCCCCGCCGTCGGCAGGCGCCAACAGCCACCGCCCGGCCCTCGGCGTGTCCAGCAGGGCGTTGAAGCAGGCCGGCGAATCAAACCTCGGCAGGCACAGCCAGTCGATGGAGCCCCCGGTGCTGATCAGGGCAGCCGTGTGCAGATCGCCCACCACGGCGTAGTCCTCTATGCGTGCCATGGTCCTTACAGTGCCACAACCGCTCCGGGCCGACTACTATCCAAGGCATGCTGCAACGGAACTTCGGAAACTCCCGGCGGGTCTGCTCCTGGCAGGGAACGCTCCCGGCGCGGTCCGGGCCCGGCGCGGACTGACTGAGGTCCAAGGACACCATGGGGATCCATATCGGGACGTCCGGCTGGAGCTACGACCATTGGGAGAACGTGCTCTACCCGCCGGGACTTCCGGCGCGCGACCGGCTGGCCCACTACGTGGCGCGGTTCGGCACGGTGGAGCTGAACGCAAGCTTCTACCGCTGGCCCCGGGAATCATCCTTCGCCAGCTGGCGCCGGCGCCTTCCGGAGGGCTTCATGATGTCCGTCAAGGCCCCGCGCGGGCTCACCCATGCGAAGAAGCTCTATGGGCCCGACGCGTGGGTGGAGCGCATCACCAGGTGCTGGCATGAGCTGGGCGACAAGCGGGCGGTACTGCTGGTCCAGCTTCCGCCGGGCCTGGGCCGCGACGACGCCCGTCTTGACTACTTCCTGGCGGCCCTGCCGTGGTGGGTGCGCGTGGCAGTGGAATTCCGCCACACCAGCTGGGACCACCCCGAGGTGTATGCGCTGCTGGAGCGCCACGGAGCCGCCTATTGCATCATGAGCGGCGCCAACCTGCCCTGCATCCTGCGGGCCACGGCGCCGTTCGTGTACGTCCGCCTGCACGGGCCGGACCACGAGTACCTCTACGGGGGTTCGTATTCGGAGGAGGACCTCCGATGGTGGGCTGAACGGATCCGGGAGTGGAAAGGCCAGGGCAGGGACGTGTTTGCCTATTTCAATAACGACGGCGGCGGCAACGCCGTGCGGAACGCCGACACCTTGCGGTGGCTCCTCGGGGAAGGCTGACGCCCGGTACAGCTTGTACGGTGCGGCTTGTTACGGTGCGGCGCCTTAGTACCAGCACGCCGGTGCCGACGGGCGCCGTTGTGGCAGAGTGGAAGCATGGAATTGGCGCCGCAGGAATCATCGTTGCCCGGAACCCACGCGCTCCGGGCGGCCCACAAGGTCTCGGACACGGTCAACACCGTCCGCATCACGCTGGCCAGGCGCTGGAATTTTGTTCCGCAGACCGTCGCCTACCAAGGGTACGGGTCGACCTCGTGGGTGCGTGTCCTCGGCCGGGTGGTGCTGACCACCAAGCCCAAGCCGGGAAGCCGCGCCGAGCACGCCGCGAAGAACGGAAACCAGAACATCCGCGGCTGGCGTGCATTCACCAGCGTCCCGCTGCAGTTCACCGAGGTGGACATCGAAATCGAGGGCGTGACCACCCGCGTCAAGGCGGACCGCGGCGGCCTCGTGGACACCGTGGTGGAGGTAGCACTCTCCCCGGGCTGGCACACCGCGACGCTGCGGGCCGTCGGAACCGAGGCCGTGCAGGCGAACATCATCGTGATAGGTCCCGACACCAAGTTCGGCATCGTCTCAGACATCGACGACACCGTGATGGTCACTGCACTGCCCAGGCCGTTCCTTGCCCTGTGGAACACCTTCGTGCTCAGTGAGAGGGCACGCATGGCCACGCCCGGAATGCCGGTGCTCATGGACCGCCTGGTGGTGGAACACCCCGATGCGCCGGTGATCTACCTGTCCACCGGACCCTGGAATGCCGCACCCACGCTGGCACGGTTCCTGACCCGCAACATGTACCCCGCCGGTCCCCTCCTGCTGACGGACTGGGGGCTGACCCAGGACCGCTGGTTCCGCAGCGGCCAGGAGCACAAGAACGGCAACCTGGACCGGCTCGCCAAGGAATTCCCCGATATGCGCTGGCTGCTGATCGGCGACAACGGCCAGCACGACGAGCAGATCTACTCCAGGTTTGCCCGGGATCACGGCGACCGTGTGGCCGCCATCGCCATCCGCCAGCTGTCGGTGGGCGAGTCTGTCCTGGCCGGCGGCCACTCGGAGAACGGTGACCACACGGGCTCAAAGGTCCCGTGGATCTACTCCCCCGACGGCGCAGGCATCACCAAGGGCCTCGCCGACCTCAAAATCGTGTAGCCGGCGAACGCGTGGCCGGTCAGTGGCCGGCCACGCGTGAGGCGTCATGCCACCGGCTCCGGCTCACCGGCCGCACTCGAATCGACTGCGGCGGCGGCTCCGTTCTTGCGGGCTTCCTGCAGCTCCTGGAGCCAGTAGTAGGAGGCTTTGGGCGTCCTGGTAAGCGTCTCAAAGTCGACATGCAGGAGGCCGAACGGCTGCTTGTAGCCCGCGGACCACTCGAAGTTGTCCAGCAGGGACCAGACGTAATAGCCGCGCAAGTCAACGGATTCCGCGGGGCCTCCGGGGCTTGTGGCCTCCACCGCGCTGGAAATGTGCTCGGCGAGATAGCGCAGGCGGCGCTCGTCCGGAATGATAATCCGGTCCCCGGCCTTGTCCCGCACCACCAGGTCCTCAAAGCTCGCCCCGCCTTCGGTGATGAAGACCGGCGGCAGGTCCGGATAGCGTTCGGCCATTTCGGCAAGCGCCACCGGCATGTAGTCGGGCCTGATGGGCCACCCGTATGCCGTGGTCTCGGCGTCGGGAAACTCGGTGATGTGGAAGGGCGCGCCGGGAGCGCTGCCGCTGAGGTCATCCCCCATGGCCTCCGCCATCCCGGGAGGAACGGCGCCGTCGCCGGGCCCGGCGGCGACCATCGTAGGCATGTAGTAGTTGAGCCCGTAGAAATCCAACGGCTGCGAGATCAGTTGCAGGTCCTCGTCGGAGGGGCTGAACGAACTGAAGAACGTGGCGGCCCGAACGACGTCCGGGTACTTCCCGAGCAAGACGGGATCCGCGAACAGCCTGTTCTGGAAAACATCCATGAGCGCTGAGCTCAGCTTGTCCAGCGGGTTGATCGAGGCCGGAATCATGGGTGAGTAGACGTTGGTGATCCCGACCTCGCCGGGGACGTTGGCGGCACGCAGTGCCTGCATGGCCAGGCCGTGGCCGAGGAGCTGGTGGTGCACGGTGGGCAGCGCCTTGAGCAACTGCGCTTCGCCGGGCGCGTGGAGGCCCAGGGCATAGCCGTTGGTTGTTACCGTGGCAGGTTCGTTGACGGTACACCACCGGGCTACCCGGTCGCCGAAGGCTGCTGCCGCAATGGAGGCGAACTCGCCGAGCCGGTAGGCCGTATCGCGGTTCATCCAGCCGCCGGCTTCGTCGAGCGGCAGCGGTGTGTCCCAGTGGTAGAGCGTGACCATCGGGGAAATACCGCTGGCCAGCAACTGGTCCAGCAGCCGGTCGTAGAAGTCCAGGCCCTTGGGATTGACCGGGCCGCTGCCGCCGGGCTGGATGCGGGACCAGGACAGCGAGAACCGGTAGGAGTCGATGCCCAGGTCCTTCATCAGCGCGACGTCTTCGGGCATCCGGTGGTAATGGTCACAGGCCGTGACGGGGCTGTGGTCGTCCACGATCGCCCCGGGTTTCCGCGCAAACACATCCCACCCGGATGGTCCGCGGCCGTCCTCGTCCAAGGCACCCTCGATTTGGAAGGCGGCCGTTGCGACGCCCAGCGTGAAGGACGGCGGGATCGTGGCAGCCAGGTCTTTGGCGGAGTAGTTCATCTGCTTGATCCCTTATGTAGTTTCGGGTGGTGGACTGATTTTAGTGCACCGCCGCGTCGGAGCCGAAGAGGAATTCCTTGGCATGCGCCAGCGCTTTTTTGAAAGCATCGTTGCGAAGGGTAATGAGGTGTTCCGTGTCATCGGCTGCCGGTTCGAGGTAACCGGTGAACCCGGGACGCAGCACCCAGATGTCGCCGCCCGGCGGGAGGTAGAACACCCCGAAGGACCGGTGCTGGCTGTCATCCGGTGTCCAGATGGGGACCACCGCCAGAGCCGCCCCTGTCTCGGGATGGATCCACTGGGCCCGCGGGAGCGGTTCCTCGTGGGCCTCGGGATCCAGGAACGGGGCTGTGCCCACACCCCAGCGTTGCTCGAAGCGTTCGTGGAACGCCGGAATCAGATGCGAATCAAAACGGCGCCAGGCGCTCATGGACTGCTCCTCTTCTACTTATCCGGTGCCCGGCCAGGGGCCGCGCTCCCAAAGCACTGGTGTGACCCGCAGCAGCGGGGGCTGCGGAGTGTGTACCCGGCGGACCGGCACCTCGCGGGGCCCGCTGCGGCTAAGATCGCCGGGGTTAAGGTCGCGGGTGATATGCGGAACGGACAGCGCACGGTCGTATTCAGCGCGCGTTTTCGCATCACTCAGCACTGCGAAGGCTTCCATGATGCCCAGCAGCCCGCTGTTGGATCCGCTGCGCCGGCCGGCCACGGCGGCGCCGGCATCTTCACCGGACCAGTCCGGTTTGCCGGACCCGTCTTCGAGATCGGGATGATGGAGCCGCATCAGGGCCCGGTAGGCACGCGCAATCTCCTGGCGCGTGGCCGTCCTGGCCACGTTCAGTACGCCGTAGTAGTCAGGCAACTGGTTGGTCATCGCGTTCACACTGCCTGCCTCGTCGCGGGGCTGCGGCTGCGTGCCGGGGCAGCGGCCGGCACCGACCGGCTGCCGCCCCGGACGCCCGTTCAGCGGCTAGGTGCTGATCTCGTGCATCTTGTCGTGCTTGGTTTCGATTTCGATCTTGCGCGGCTTCGCCTGTTCGGCAACAGGAATGCGGAGGGTCAGCACGCCGGCGTCGTAGCTGGCCTTGACGTTCTCCGTGTCGAGGGTGTCACCGAGGATCAGTTGGCGGCTGAAGACACCGCGGGGCCGCTCCGAAACGACCAATTCCACGTTGGGCTGGGTTTGATCGCGCCGTTCAGCCCGCACAGTCAAAACGTTCCGCTCAACATTGAGGTCCACAGAGTCCACGTCGACTCCCGGCAGATCGAACGCGACGACGAACTCCCCGTCCTCCTGCCAGGCATCCATCGGCATGGCCGCGGGCCGCGCCGCGGTTCCAAACACCTGCTGGGTAAGCCTGTCCAGTTCACGGAACGGGTCCGTACGCATCAACATCATTTCCCACTCCTTCACCTTGTGGTTGTTCCATTTCCTTCTAGCTACCCGCCAATATCTATGGTGGCTGGTATAGATTTTTTATAGCACCGGTGAGAAACTGTGGCAAGGGCATCCGGCACGAAAATTCTATGGAGGATCATGGCCGAGCGCAGTGCGGAGACAGGCCTGTACGCGATCTCCGTGGTGGCCCACCTGGTGGGAACGGGCCAGCAGAACATCAGGCTTTACGAGCGGAAAGGCCTACTCACCCCGGACCGCACCTCCGGCGGGACCCGGCAATACAGCGACGCGGACCTCGCCGTGCTGAAACGCATCGGCGAACTGCTGGACGACGGGCTCAACCTGGCCGGCGTGGCCAAGGTGCTGGAACTCGAGGCGGCCAACACCAGGCTCAGGGTCGAACTGAAAAGGGCCCGCTCACGCCTGCGCGACCGGTCAACAGGGCTGGCCGGCGGGGCTGGGCCGCGGGGCTGAGCCGCGGCTCAGGGCAGGGAGGATCAGGGCAGCGGGGCTGACCCCCGGGGCAGGGAGGATCAGGGCCGGCCGCCGGCAATCAGGTAGGACTCCTCGAGAAGCTCAGCCAGCTCCTGCACGTCGATCCGGTCCAGCCGGACCAGCACCAGCTGCGGTGACCGCTCATGGTGCGGGGTCCAGAAATACGTGTCCGGGTTAGTTCCGGCCAGCGCTTCCCGCTCACGGGTCTTGACCGTGAGGACGCCGTCCTCCCAGATCCTGGCCATCAGGGTCCGAGCGAACCACGCAGGCTGGTTCCAGCTGGGCCGCTCCGTGACGCCGGGCAGCGACAGGCAGATGCGGCGGACGTCCCCTTCGTCGGCGGCCACCCGTGGCTAGCTTTCGGCCGTATCGGCCTTGGACAGTTCGCCGGTGATTTGTTCTCCCGGGATGCGGGCCGTTCGCCACGTGTCCAGGGCAATGACGGCGCCCAGGACCACGAAGGAAATGAACAGGGAGGCCAGTGCATCACTGACCCAGTGGTAGCCGAGGTAGAGCCTGCTGATTGAGGCCAGGAAAATCCCGAAGACGGCGGCGGCGAAGCCAGCCACTGCCGGCCATGTGCTTTGGCGGCGAGAGAAGATCAGGAACGTGGTAACCAGCAGGAAATCGCAGGCACCGAGTACATGCCCCGAGGGGAAGGAGAACGTGACGTCGGGGCCGAAAAGCATGAGGTCCAGGGGCGGACGCTGGCGGCCGACCGACCGGCCGATGATTTGTGCGAGCGCCACTCCGGTGAGCATGGCGCCTGCCAGCAGCAGCGGCCGCCAGGCATGCTTGGCGGCGATGCCCCACACCACGGTGACCACCAGCACGATGATCGGCAGGGCAATGGGCCCGAAGACAATCGCGAGGAAAATCATCAAGGCCGTGATCGGCTCCGACCGCTGGGTGACCAGCCAGGACCGCGCGGGTTCATCCAAACCGGTCAGGCCGTCCCGCCCCAGGACGTCCGTCAAGGTCAACAGGAAGAGTCCGGTACCCAGGATCATCAGGATCACGGCGACGCGGTAGAGGTTCTTACGGGACGCAGCGCTCATGTACCGTTCTTCGACGACGAATTTGTCATGGAAAACCCGCCACCAGTGAGGCGATTTCCGGGATCGATCTTCAGCCATGTGCCGCTTCCACCTATGCAGTCTTATAGATTTGTGTCCGCTGAGATTATCCCGGTTCGGCGATTTTGGCTCGCGGAACCGGGAATCGGGTTCCGCTTCCTCCTCGGCGCACCCGGCCTGGACGGCTGCAACGGTAGCCTGACTGCATGGGTGCCATGAACGAACTTATTGACCAGGCCGCGGTCGGCAGGCTGCTGCGCGTACTCGCGGATGCCGCCCCCGGCACGTCCTGGCCCAGCGTCGAAGCTGCCGGGGCCTCGCTCGCGGACCTCAGCCTCCGGGAACGGACCGACCACGTGAGCCGGGGGCTGCTCGCGGATTTGGCGGCCGACGGAAATCCCGGGGACTATCCGACGGCGGCGCACCTCTTCCGCCGCGCCCTCACGGACCCCGACTTCACCGGCTGGACCATCTGGCCGGTGACGGAAACAGCAGTAACGCTCGCCCTCGATTCATCCGGATCCGCCGATTTTGAAGACTGCCTTCAGCTTCTCGCCGAGCTGACTCCGCGGCTGACCGGGGAATTCGCCATCCGGCGGCTGCTGGCCGCCGACCTGGACCGTGCCCTCGCCGTCGTGCTGACCTGGACCGCCCACCCTGACGCGCATGTGCGCCGGCTCGCCAGCGAGGGGACCCGCCCGTACCTCCCCTGGGCCGTCCGGGTCCCGGGCCTGATCCAGCGCCCTGAGGCCACGATTCCCATCCTCGACGCCCTCTACCGGGATCCGCACGAATACGTTCGCCGTTCGGTGGCGAACCACCTCAATGACCTGGCGCGCCACTCTCCTGAGGAAGTCGTGGCCGCGGCCGCAGCATGGACAGCAGCACCGGATGCCAATACGCCGTGGGTGGTCCGCCACGGACTGCGCACGCTGATCAAGAAGGCCCACCCTGGCGCCCTCGCCCTCCAGGGGTTCGCTCCGGCGTCGCTCTCGGTGTCCCCGCCCAGGCTGGACCGGGACACCGTGGCGCTGCCTGCGGACCTCGCCTTCGAATTCGAGATCTCCAACACGGGGGCCGCTCCGGCCAGGCTCGCAGTGGACTACATCGTCCACTACATGAAGGCGAACGGCTCCCAGGCAGAAAAGGTCTTCAAACTGACAGCCCTGACCCTGGACCCCGGCGAAACCCGGACGATGTCCAAACGGCACGCCTTCCGCCAGATGACCACCCGCGTGCACCACCCTGGCAGCCACGCCCTGGAACTGCAGATCAACGGCATCCGGTACGCCCATACGCAGTTCCTCGTGGAGGTCTGAGCCGCCGCCGGACCGCATCAGGGAATTCAACGGCGCGGGCTGCTCCCCGCTGACAAAAATGTGATTTGACTCACAGATCCACCGAGAGCTAAGCTCAACGAGTTGTTAGCGCTAACAACTCGGTCTATGATTTCGATCATCACCCAGCCGGCGCCGGAGCCTTGCGCTCCGTCCGGCGAGATTTACTTCCGATGAGCGGGCTCCGGGCCGCCTCGTCAGTCGACCGGATCCTCCCGGCCGGCCCCACAGCCGCAAAGCGCAGATGCTTTCCGGTTTAGCACCAGTTCGCGGACCGAGCCGTCCGCGGAAGGAGAACATAGTGAGAATCAAGAAACTCCTGGGCGCGTTCGCCGTCGTCCTCGCAGTGACGGTGGGGGCCACAGGCTGCGGCAGCCGGGGCGGCGCCGCCACCCCGAGCGCCAGCTCGGATAATTCAGGGGCGCTTGTGGGCATCTCCATGCCCACGCAGACCTCGGAGCGCTGGATCGCCGATGGCGGAAATGTCGAGAAGTCCCTGAAGGAACTGGGATACAAGACGGACCTGCAGTTCGCCAACGACGACATCCCCACCCAGGTTTCGCAGATCGAAAACATGCTCACCAAGGGCGCCAAATCGCTCATCATCGCCGCAATCGACGGCACCACGCTCACGGACGTCCTGGCCAAGGCCAAGGAGCAGAACGTCAAGGTGATCGCCTACGACCGCCTCATCAACGGCACCCCCAACGTGGACTTCTACACCACGTTCGACAACTACACCGTGGGCGTCCAGCAGGCCACTTCGCTGCTGACCGGACTGGGCCTGGTGGATGCCAGCGGCAAGAAGGTGGACGGCAAGGGTCCGTTCAATGTCGAACTGTTCGGCGGCAGCCCCGACGACAACAACGCCAACTTCTTCTGGACCGGGGCCATGGACACCCTCAAGCCGTTCCTGGATGCCGGCACGCTCAAGGTCCCCAGCGGCCAGACCAAGTTCGAACAGGCCGCCATCCTCCGCTGGCAGGCGCCCGTTGCCCAGAAGCGCATGGAGGACATCCTCACCGCCGCCTACAGCTCCGGCACCAAGCTGGACGGTGTGCTGTCCCCCTATGACGGACTGTCCATCGGCATCATCTCCGCGCTGACCAGCACCGGCGGCTACTCCAAGGGAAGCCTGCCTGTCGTCACGGGCCAGGATGCCGAGAAGGGCTCAGTGAAGTCCATCGTGGCCGGCGAGCAGTATTCCACCATCTTCAAGGACACCCGCCAGCTTGGCGCCCAGGCCGTCAAGATGGTCGACGCCGTCCTGAAGGGCAAGGAGCCTGAGGTCAACGACACGGAGACCTACAACAACAAGGTCAAGGTTGTCCCGTCCTACCTGCTGGAGTCCGTGATCATCACCGCGGACAACTACAAGAAGGAGCTCATCGACTCGGGCTACTACACCGACGCCGACGTCAAGTAGCCGCGTTGAGGGTTGTGGCCGGGCCGTCACCGGTCCGGCCACACCCCTCCGGCAGGCCCCTGCAGCCGCAGGAAGGCCCAGGATCGACCAGTCAGTGGGAATTGACGATGAACACACCCATTCTTCAAATGCGAGGAATCACCAAGACCTTTCCGGGCGTCAAGGCACTCCAGAACGTCACGCTGGATGTGAAGCGCGGCGAGGTGCATGCCATCTGCGGCGAAAACGGCGCCGGGAAATCCACCCTCATGAAAGTGCTGTCAGGGGTCTACCCGCACAGCTCATTCGACGGAGACATCCTCTTCGAAAACGAACCGTGCACGTTCAACAGCATCAGCGACAGCGAGAAGCGCGGCATCGTCATCATCCACCAGGAGCTGGCCCTGAGCCCCTATCTTTCGATTGCCGAAAACATCTTCCTCGGCAATGAACTGACGAAGAACGGGTGGGTGGACTGGCGCAAAACAAACCTCGAAGCCGCCAAGCTGCTGGCCCGCGTGGGACTCAGCGAAAATCCCGTCACGCCTGTCCAGCACATCAGCGTCGGGAAGCAGCAGCTCGTCGAAATCGCGAAGGCACTCTCCAAAGAGGTCAAACTCCTCATCCTGGACGAGCCAACGGCCGCGCTGAACGACGAGGACTCCGGCCACCTGCTGGACCTGATCCTCCACCTGAAAGGCCAGGGCGTCACCAGCATCATCATCAGCCACAAACTCAACGAGATCCGCAAGGTGGCGGATGCGGTCACCATTATCCGCGACGGCAAGACCATCGAAACCCTGCGTCTGGACGAGGGCCAAATTACCCAGGAGCGGATTATCCGCGGCATGGTGGGCCGGGACCTGGACAGCCTCTATCCGGACCGCGACCCGAAGATCGGCGAGGAAGTCCTCCGGATCGAGGACTGGTCGGTGCGGCACCCCCAGGACCACTCCCGGATGGTGGTCACCAACGCGAGCCTCAACGTCCGAAAAGGCGAGGTGGTGGGACTGGCCGGCCTCATGGGCGCCGGCCGGACCGAACTGGCCATGAGCGTCTTCGGCCGGACATACGGCACCGCCGTGTCAGGAAAGGTCTACAAGCATGGCCGGGAGATCAACACGTCCACCGTCTCGGATGCCATCAAGCACGGCATCGCCTACGCAACCGAGGACCGCAAGCACTACGGCCTGAACCTCATTGAAGACATCAAGCGGAACATCTCCATGGCAGCCCTGCGGAAACTGGCCAAGCGCGGCTGGGTGGACAAGAACCAGGAAACCATCGTCGCCAACAGCTACCGGCAAAGCATGAACATCAAGGCACCGTCAGTGGCTGCGATCACCGGCAAGCTGTCCGGCGGCAACCAGCAGAAGGTCGTGCTGAGCAAGTGGATGTTCTCCGACCCCGACGTGCTGATCCTGGACGAACCCACCCGCGGCATCGACGTCGGGGCCAAGTTCGAGATCTACACCATCATCACCAAGCTCGCGGCAGAGGGTAAGGCGGTCATCGTGATCTCCTCCGAACTCCCCGAACTGCTGGGCATCTGCGACAGGATCTACACGCTGTCAGCAGGCCACATCACCGGCGAAGTGCCCATCGCCGACGCTTCACAGGAGACCCTCATGCACCTTATGACCAAAGAGAAGGAATAGCGACCATGTCCGCCCTCCGAGAATCCCTCGGCTTCCTCGCAAGCCGCCTCCGCCAGGTCGGCATCTTCGTCGCCCTGATCCTGATCGTCCTGCTCTTCCAGGTCCTCACCGACGGCATCCTGCTTCAGCCACAGAACGTCACCAACCTCGTGGTGCAGAACAGCTACATCCTGATCCTGGCCATCGGCATGGTGATGGTCATCATCGCCGGCCACATCGACCTGTCCGTAGGCTCCATCGCGGGCTTCATCGGTGCCGTATCCGGCGTGATGATCGTCCACTGGGGCTGGGCATGGTGGATCGCCATCCCCGCCTGCCTCCTGGTCGGCGCACTCGTCGGTGCCTGGCAGGGATACTGGATCGCCTACGTCGGCATTCCGGCCTTCATTGTCACCCTCGCCGGCATGCTGATTTTCCGCGGCCTGACGCTGATCACCCTCAAGAACCAGCAGATCACCCCGTTTCCGGACGAACTCCGCGCCCTCGGCGGCGGCTTCCTCCCGGACATCAGCGGGGGCACCTCCGTCCTCGAATGGCTCACCGTCATCCTCGGGGTCGGAGGCACCGCGGCCATCCTCTTCCAGGCCATCAAGGAGCGCCGCGTCCGCCGGAAGTTCAACCTAGAGAACGAACCCATGGCCTGGTTCGCGGTAAAGACCGCGTTCATTGCCCTGCTGATGCTCATCATTACCTTCCTGCTGGCGAGCTACCGGGGAACACCGATCGTCCTGATCGTGCTCGCGGCCCTGGTGATCATCTACTCCGCCCTGATGAACAACAGCATCTTCGGCCGGCACACCTACGCCATCGGCGGGAACCTGCATGCAGCGGAGCTCTCCGGCATCAAGACCAAGGCCGTCACCTTCCGGCTCTTCGTCAACATGGGCGTTCTGGCGGCCCTCGCGGGCCTCGTGTTTACGGCCCGCCTGAACTCGGCCCAGCCGGCCGGCGGCACCGGGTTCGAACTGGACTCCATCGCCGCGGCGTTCATCGGCGGCGCCGCGGTGCAGGGCGGCATTGGCACCGTGGCCGGCGCCATGATCGGCGGGCTGATCATGGGCGTGCTCAACAACGGCATGTCCATCCTGGGCCTCGGCACCGACTACCAGCAGCTCATCAAGGGCCTGGTCCTTCTCCTCGCTGTCGGCTTCGACATCTTCAACAAGAACCGCAGCGGCCGCGGAGGAGGAAGCACCCTCGGCACGCGGTTCAAGCTGAAGACCACGCCTCCGGCCGCTGCAGAAAGCACGGAGACCGCCGCGGACCGCCCGGTCGCAGTGGCCGCCAGCTCCCGGCAGGCAAGCACCGTCCGGAACTCCTGACAAAGAGAGGCCGACGGCGGCAGGCAACTGCCGCCGTCGGCCTCCGCCGCTTCTTCGGGCCTTGCCGGCGGCCCTCCGGCTGCCCCCGCGGAGCCCGCCCGCACTGGAAATGTGATTTGCTTCACAGTGCCGGCGCGGATAGCATTCCATCACTGTTAGCGATCACAGAGAAGGACCTGGAATGACTGCCTCCCTCCCCGAGCCCGAGACAGCCGACGACTGGCAGCAGCTGATTGGCAGCCGTGTTGAACTGCGGATCGACGGCCGGATGGTGCGCACCGGCGAGGTGGAGGACGCCACCGATGATTCCGCCGTCATGTGGCTGCGGTTCGACGGCAATCACGGCCGGCAACTGGTGTCCAAGTTCGACGGCTACCAGGTTGTTCCCGTCAGCTGAGGGCTTTGCTTGCCGCCTTGGCAACGGGCGCGGTGGTCACTTTGAGTCCGCACCCCTGCTCGGCAAATGCCGTCAGCGTCTTGTAGCCGAAGGTCTTGTAGGTGACGTTGGGCCAGCGGTCCCGCAGAAGCTGGCCGAGGCGGGGAGCGTTGACCAGGCCCTTCACCCAGAGGGTGGGATCGTCCTTGAGGAAAGCGTGGACACTGGCTTTGTAGAGCTCAAGTTCGGTGTGCGGCGCGGTTTTCTTTTTCGCCGGCTTGGCGGGCGCCGGTGGCTTCTTCACTGCCGGCACCGGCACCACGACGGCGGGCGCCGGGATGTCGATGACATGGAAATGGTCGGCCACCGACTGCAGGACCTTGTTGACGACGCCGGCGTTCGGCTGGGAGGTTGTCGCAACCAGTGACCGCTTTCCCAGCGCATGCAGGCGGCGCAGGAGCGGGACGAAGTCACCGTCGCCGCTGACGATCACAAAGAGCTCAATCCATGGCATGTCCGCGGCCACTTCGAGGGCGTCGACCACCAACTCGATGTCCGCGGCGTTCTTGCTGGGCTGGTCAAACGAGAAAATCTGGACGGGCTTGATGTTGTGGGCCAGCAGCTGGCTCCGGTACCCGGCCATGTCCGGGCGTCCCCAGTTGGCATATGCCCGCGCCAGCGCCGTTCGCCCGCCAAGGCCCGTGTCCCCCACGACCTTTTCAATGGCGCGGACCACCGTGGCCAGCGGCACGGATGTGACGTCGTTCCCGTACCCGCCGAAGAGATTCTCCATGTCCAGGAAAATAGCCACGTTCCGCTGCCGCGATCCTGCCACGTTAACCGTCCTCCCCCAGCGAATAGTAAACAGATCCTATCCCCCCGCGGGGCCCCGAAGCGGCGGGGCCCCGCCGTCGCCGGCTAGCGGCCGCCTTCGATCTTCCGGCTGCGCTGCTCCTGTGCCATCGGACCGTACGGGTACACGCCAACCCGGGGCTGGCTGGCCTCCGTCAGCCGCCGGGTCTCCTCCTCCGTCAGTTCAAGCTCCGCAGCGGCGAGGTTGTCCGCCAGCTGCTCCGTGGTGCGGGCCCCGAGGATCACGGACGTCACCGCGGGGCGGTCCGCCAGCCATGCCAGCGCCACCTGCGAGGGACTCACTCCGTGGTCCGCAGCGATCTTCTCCACGGTTCCGATGACCTCCCACGTCCGCGGATCGTCATTGCGCGCCTGCCAGGCTTCCATGCCGCGTTTGGGATTCTCGCCCAGCCGGGTGGCCCCCGCCGGTGCCTCGTCGCGCTTGTACTTCCCGGAGAGCCAGCCGCCGCCCAGCGGGGACCACGGGAGCAGGCCGATCCCCGCGTCCAGCGACGCCGGAACAATCTCCGACTCAATCTCCCGGACCAGCAGGCTGTACTGCGGCTGCAGCGTCACCGGCGCGCTCCAGCCGTGCGCCTTGGCGACGTGCACAGCCTTGGTCAGCTGCCAGCCCAGGAAGTTGGAGAAGCCGTAGTACGCGATCTTTCCGCTGCTGACGGAGTCATGCAGGAAGCGCAGCGTCTCCTCCAGCGGCGTAATGGGGTCCCACGCGTGCATCTGGTACAGGTCGATCTGTTCGACGCCGAGGCGGCGCAGCGAGTCGTCGAGGGCGCGGGTGAGATGGCGTCGGGAGGTTCCGAGGTCGTTGGGGGCCTGGCCCATGGGGAAGCGTCCCTTGGTTGCCAGGACAGCGCGGTCCCTGACCTCGGGGCGGGCGGCAAGCCAGCGGCCGATGATCTGTTCGGACACCCCTTGGCTGTAGACGTCAGCGGTATCGATGAAGTTGCCGCCTGCGGCGAAGTAGTCGTCCAGGATGGCGAAAGACGTCTCCTCGGTGGCTTCAGCGCCGAAGGTCATGGTTCCCAGCGCGTAGTTGGAAACGACGGCGCCGCTGTTGCCTAATGTGCGGTACTGCATGGTTCTCCTCAGTCCTCGGTGGGCGTGGTGCGGTTCGAGTGGTAGCTGCGCCAGGTGTGCTCCGGAGCGAATCCCAGCAGGCGCTTGGCTTTGTCGATGGACAGCATCGTTTCGTGTTCGCCGAGTTCCTTGACCACCTTGACGCCGGGGAAGACTTCGGCGGCGAGGCTGGCACTGGACCGGCTCATGACCGTGTCCTCGTTGGCGATAATGAACGCTTCGAATCCGGGCTTGCCGTTCTCCAGTGCGCGGGCCACCGCCTGCGCACCGTCGCGGCCGTCGATGTAGCCCCAGAGGTTCCACTTCCGCAACGTGGCATCGGCGTCAAAGGAAGGGAAGTCCTCGTAGTCCTCGGGGTCCATCACATTGGAGAACCGCAGGCCCGTGATGCTCAGGTTTGGATCCCAGCGGGTCAGCTGAATGGCCATCTGCTCCTCCAGGTGCTTCACCAGGGAGTAGGTGCTTTCCGGGCGGGCCGGATATTCCTCGTCCACCGGGATGTAGGGAGGGTCGACGTCGAACGGCAGTCCCAGCACCGTCTCGCTGGAGGCGTACACCACCTTCTTGATTCCGGCCCGCCGGGCCGCCTGGAAGACGTTGTAGGTGGCGAGCATGTTGTTCTCGAAGGTGGCCGCATCCGGCGCATGGCCCGGCGCGGGGATGGCTCCGAGGTGCACGATCGCGTCAAAGCCCCCGTGGCGGTCGTCGAGGCCCAGGATGACGTCCAAAACCTGCCCGTAGTTGCGCAGGTCCACCTCGGTGAAGCCGCGGCCCCTGGTCCCCGTGCGGTCCAGGTTCAGGACGTCATGGCCGTCCTCGGTTAGCCGGCGCACCACGCTCCTGCCCAGCTTTCCGCTTCCGCCAGTCACAGCAACTCTCATCAGGAACTCCTCTGGGTAGTTGTCGGCGGCCGGTCGTCCGTAGCTGCCTGCCGCCGTCGTCATTCCACCCTAGGGGCGCGGCCGCTCGGATGCAGCCCTTCTGGCTGGCCCTCTGAGTCCTAGGAAAGAACGTCCCCCGCCCGCCGGGGGCTTCAGCCGAGCCGGAGCAACAGGGGAAGGGTGTTGGTGATGATGGTGAAGGCGGCCGCAGCGATGCCAATGACTGCCGGGATGATCCCTGACGCCTCGCCGCGGCCACGCGCCCTGAACCCGAGGACGGCCGCAGCCAGCTCCGGGGCCAGGATCAGCACCAGGGCGGGTCCCGCAGCGCTCACAATGACGCCCGGCGGTAGCGAATCCCCGCCGTCGTAGCCCTGCAGGGAGAGCAGCCCTTCACCAATGATCATGCCCGCCACGAACGCGGCAGGAATGGCGGCAACGGCGATCCAGGCCCAGCGCAGAAGCCGGCGTCCGGGCAGGGATCCGCCGGAATCCGGGGCGGCTGCGGGCACCGGGCTGCGTGATGTCATCGGTGAAGGAGCGTCAGATGTGTTGCGACTGGCCCGGCAGGCCCATGCTCGGGCGCCCGAACGGAAGCCGGCTCGGACTGAAACCAAGGGATGCGTAATAGCCGCCGGCAACCATCACGGCAAAACCGGCGACGCCCAGGTACACGAGCTGCACCACAGCGCCCGCAATCACCGCAAGGAACCCGCAGACCACGCACAGGGCACCGAGGACCACCCGCCGCATCAATGACCAGGACTGGCCTTCCATGCGCGCGGCGAATTGCGGATCATCCTCGTGAAGCGACTGCTCCATCTGCCTGAGGACGTCCCTTTCATGTTCAGAAAGCGGCATCTTTGACCTCCGAACCGGATTGATATTAAGGATCGTTCATGTAGCGGTTAAGTCAATAGAGCCAAAAGTCATGGGCGGATCGCGGTGACTTTGGACCCTAGGCAGGGGGTCCCGGGCAGGCGCACGCTGGAACCCATGAACACTGAAGAACGCATTGTGGTGGGCGTGGACGGCTCCGAATTCTCCACAGCTGCGCTGCAGCTCGCCGGACGCATGGCCGGCAGCCTCAACGCCCCGCTTGAGATCATCACCTGCCTCGGAACCTCCGATTTCTACCTCGCTTCCCACATGCCGCCCGGGCGCGTGCCCAGCATGGAGGAACTCGAGGAAACAGCGAAGCGCCTGGTGGACCAGGCCATCGGGAGGGCCTTCGGGGCATCTCCGCCGGCCCAGCTGTCCCGCACGGTGAAGTTCGGGCCGCCGGCAAAGACACTGGTGGATGAAAGCCGCCATGCCCGGCTGCTGGTGGTGGGCCGGCGCGGGGAGGGCGGCTTCCTGTCGCAGGTCATGGGATCCGTCAGCGGAGCCTGCGCCGCGCATGCGCACTGCCCCGTCCTGGTGGTGGGCCAGGACACCAAAGTGGCCGAACCGGAACCGGGTCCGACGTCCGGGTGAAGACGGGCGCCTCCACCGCGGGACTCCGGGGCGTTCAGTGACTTTGTGCCCTAATCCCGGTTCTCGTGCAAGCCCTAACCTGAATGCATAAGCGCGGCAATCACCGCGTGCCAAGTCCCGGGAGCGTCGTCATGAAAGCAGCAACGGCGAGCATCATCGCAGGCGCAGTCCTCCTGCTTTCCGGCGTCCTGCTGCTGCTGGACGCCCTGCGTGTCCTGGACACCGCCCTTCTGGTGTGGCCGCTGATCTTCGGCACCTCCGGCGCCGTTTTCCTGGCGGTGTTTTCCAGGAACCGCGCCAACTGGTGGGCGGCCATCCCGGGGTTTGCCCTCCTGGGGCTGGCCGCGGTGGTCACCACCACTCAGCTGTGGCCCGGTTCAGCGGGCGACTGGCCGGGCGCATTGTTCTTCTTGTTCCTCTCCGCCGGCTTCGCGGCGGTGTACTTCCGGGAGCCAGCCAACTGGTGGGCCCTGATTCCGTGCGGGGTCATGCTCACGCTCGCCTTGATGGTGGCATTGCCGCCGGGGCTGGACGGAACGCCGGTGGCCGCCGTGCTGTTCCTGGGGCTCGCCGCAACCTTCGCCACGGTGTCGCTCACCCCGGAGCGGATGAAATGGCCCCTGATCCCGGCCGCCGTGCTGGCCACCCTGGGGCTTGCCTTTGCCATTCAAGCCACCGTCACCTTCCGCACCCTGGAGTACCTGACAGCAGTGGTGCCGCTGCTGGCCGGCGCCTACCTGCTCTATTACGCCTTCCACAACCGCCGCAGCGGCCGCGGGCACACGGGCGGGGCTATAACCGATCCGATGAAGCAAGGACTGGGTGATGCTCACGGTGGCCACTGACCCAGCAATCGGGAACGACGTTGTTGGGGGGACGCGCGTATACATCCTGGACAGCCACGCGCTGGTCCGGACGGGGCTCCGCGAGCTGCTCGAAGAGGCGCACTTCGACGTGGTCGGCGAGAGCGGGTCGGCCTCCGAGGCAAGCCTCCGCATCCCGGCCCTGAGCCCGGACCTGGTGGTGATCGGAGCTCATCTCCCGGACGGCACCGGCATTGAAGTGTGCCGGGAAATCCTCTCCGACAACCCCGGACTCCGGTGCCTGCTCCTGAGCAGTTACGACGACGACCACGCGCTCAGCAGCGCGGTGCTGGCCGGAGCGGCCGGCTATGTGCTCCGGCAGCTGCCCGGGACCGCACTCCTGGAGGGCATCCGCCGGGTAGCCACGGGCGAATCGCTGCTGGAGCCCGGCGTCGAACGCAAAGTCATGGAAGGCCTCTACAAAACGCAGGTGAGCCGCCGTCACAGCCGGTTGAGCTCACAGGAACTCAGGGTCCTCACCCTCATGAGCCAGGGCATGACCAACCGCGAGATCAGCGAGGAAACGCGCTTTGCCCGGGCCACGGTGACACTCCAGGTGGCGGGAATCCTCACGAAACTGGGCTTCGAGTTGCGCGGCTGACACCGTTCGCCCACCGGGCGCCGGGGTCAGGGCTGCCGGGGGTCAGGGCTGCCGGGGACACACGGAAGGGGCGGTCCACGTCAGTTGGGTACCGTGGCCGGGGCTGCTTTCGATGGAGCACTCGCCGCCCAGGGCCATGGCCCGGTGCTTCATGTTGTCGATGCCGCTGATGCGGGTCGGGTTTTCAAACCCGCAGCCGTTGTCCGTAATCCTGAGTTCCACGCCCTCCGGCTGGGCGGTGAGCGAAATGTCGATTTCATCAGCACCTGAGTGCCGCACCGCGTTGCTCAGCCCCTCGGACAGCACCGCCAGCAGCTGCTCCACGACGGCGTCGGGCACTGCTTCGTCCACCGGTCCCGTCAGCTGGACCTTGGGTGAAAAGTCCGAGTTACGGATCCCCTCGTGGATGGTCCGCATGATGAGGCCGGTGAGTGGTTCCTTCGGGCCATGGCCGGTCCGCATCGAGTAGATGGTGTCCCTGAGCTCGTGGATGGTGCCGTCCAGTTCGGCCGTCACTGCAGAGATCCGCTCCTGGGCCACAGGGTCCGGCACGTACCGGCGCAGGCTCTGCATGCTCAGCCCTGCTCCGAAGAGCCGCTGGATCACCAGGTCGTGCAGGTCCCGTGCGATCCTGTCCCGGTCCTTGGAGAGCAGCTGCTCTTCCCGCCGCAGCCGGGCCCGGACCAGTCCGAGTGCCAGCCCTACCCGGGACCCGAAAACGGCGCTGGACTGCAGGTCGGACTGGATGTACGGCGGTCCGCCGGCGGGGCGCGCCAGGATCAGCAGGCCGCGTTCGCTGCTCTGCCGTCCGAGCGTTGCCACCAGCAGCGGACCAAGTTTCTCGTCGGCGCCGGGTCCGAAGACCTCGTTGGGGTCCCTGACCAGGGCGGAGCTTCCAGTTTCCAGGACGTCGGCGATGACGTCCGACGGCGGCAGCTCCTGGCGGGCCGACAGGGACTGGACGCCCACCATGGTTTGGCAGCGCTGGATGCCTTCGGCATCGGGGTAGGCAATCACGGCCAGGATGGAGTCCGAGACGGTCAGTGCGCGTTCGGCAACCAGGTCAAGGTTGTCGGTTTCGTCGGGGAACAAGGCCGAACTCAGCTGATCGCTGACTTCCAGCCCGGCCTCAAGCCAGCGCTGCCGCCGGCGCGTGTCATCGTACAGCCGGGCATTCTCGATGGCGACGCCGGCGGCAGACGCCAGCGCCGAAGCGAGTTCCTGGTCCTCTTCGGTGAACGGTCCGCCGTCGAGCTTCTCGGTCAGGTAGAGGTTTCCGAAGACGGAACCGCGGACCCTGACGGGAACCCCCAGGAATGTCTTCATGTCGGGGTGGTTCGGCGGGAACCCGCTGGCCATTTCGTGCCCGCCGAGGTCGTCGAGCCGCAGTGCCTCGGGCCGGCGGATCAAGTGTCCCAGCACGCCGCGGCCGGTGGGGAGGTCGCCGATCAGCCGGACGCCGTCGTCGTCGATTCCCACAGTAATGAAGTGTCCCAGCTCATGGTCGCCGTCGATCACGCCAAGCGCGCCATAGCGCGCCCCCACCAGCTCGCAGGCGGACTGCACTACCCGGTCCAGGACAGCTTCAAGGCTGAGGTCTTCGGTGAGCGAAACCACGGCGCCCAGCAGGCCCTGCATCTGGTCCTGGGCACGCACGAGTTCATCTGCGCGGGCCACGAAGTCGCGCAACAGGTCCTCCGTGCGCCTCCGGATGGGTTCACGCCACATAGGGCCACCATACGCAAGGTTCACGGCGGACAGGGTTTGAAATTTCGAGGGCTGGCACTTTTGGAGCGGGATCGCCGCTCAGGCGGCCACGGGCAGGCTCGTGTGATAAACGTTGCTCGAATACCGGAAGGTCCGGGCTCATGCGACTCCCCAAGGCAGCGAGACACAAACGGCGGACTGCTTCACCGAGTTCCTAATGCATCAACCCCAGACTGATATCAACACAGTACCAAGACGGACACAGTGGCTCAAGGGACAGCGTAACGGGACTAAAGGCACTGGGAAACACTTGCCGCGGCTGGCAGTCTGAACGGGCGGATTAACGCGGCGTCCCCGGGATACGAGGAGATGACCCAACGTGCGAATCGGACTGATCGCTCCGCCCTGGCTGCACGTGCCCCCGCCCCGCTACGGCGGCACCGAAGTGGTGGTGGACGGGCTGGCCCGCGGCCTCGTTGCTGCGGGTCACGACGTGCTGCTGGCCGCCCCGGCAGGAAGCACCTGCCCGGTCCCCCTGGTGCCGGACATGCCTCCGCCCAGCGCCGGCTCGGCCGCCACCTGGTCCGCGGGTGCCGAGCTCTACCACGTGGCCCTTGCCTATGCCGCCCTGGCGGACGTGGACCTGGTCCACGACCACACGGTGGCCGGCCCCTTCTTCCGCTACCGCCCGGCCACGCTGCCGGTGGTCACCACCAACCACGGGCCGTTCAGCTCGCAGCTGGGCGACCTCTACCGGCTGATGGGACCGGAGGTGGCGATGGTGGCTATTTCGCATCGCCAGGCCGCGGATGCCGCCGGCGTGCCGATCGCCCGGGTGATCCACCACGGCATCGACGTTGATGCCGTGCCGGTGGGAGACGGCGCCGGCGGCTACGCGGCATTCCTGGGGCGGATGAGCCCGGACAAGGGGCCGCGGGAAGCCATCCTGATTGCGCGGCAGGCGGGCGTCAGGCTTCTGATGTCCGCCCGCATCCAGGGTCCGGAAGAACAGGAGTATTTCGACAGCCAGGTGGCCCCGCTCCTCGGCCCGGAAGTCGAGTTCCTCGGAGAAATCACAGCGGCGGAAAAGTACCAGCTGATGGGCGGCGCCGTGGCGTTCCTCAACCCGATCCAGTGGCCCGAACCCTTCGGGCTGGTGATGATCGAAGCACTGGCAGCCGGCACCCCCGTGGTGGGCACGGGTTCCGGGGCGGCACCGGAAATAGTGGACGACGGCGTCACCGGGTACCTGCGGACCGGCATCGATCAGCTGGCCGGGGCCCTGGCGCTGGCCCCCGGACTGGACCGGGCCGCCTGCCGCCGGGCCGCTGAGCTGCGCTTCAGCGTGGGCCGGATGGTGGCCGATCATGTTTCCCTTTATCAGGAAATATTGGGCACCCTCCCGGATCAGTCCCCGGCCTCGTCGCCGCCTGCCTGAACGCCGCCGGCCTGATCGTCGCCTGGCTGAAGGTGGCGGAGGAACCAGTCCCTGGCCAGCGCCGCAGCCTCAGACAACGTTCCGGGCTCCTCGAAAAGGTGCGTTGCCCCCGGAACCACGGACAGCTGGCTGGGGCAGCGCAGCAGCGCCTGGGCCCAGCGGTTGAGTTCCAGCACCTCACGGTCCGCCCCGCCCACAATCAGGAGCGTGGGGGCTCGGACGGCGGACAACCGCTGGCCGGCAAGGTCCGGACGGCCGCCCCGCGAGACCACGGCATCAATCCGGGCGCCGGGTTCCGCCGCAGCCCACAAAGCAGCACCGGCTCCCGTGCTGGCACCGAAGTACCCGATGCGGCTCCTGGCCGTGTCCGGCCGCCCGGCCAGCCATGCCGTCGCGGCAGTTAGCCGGCCGGCAAGCAGCCCGATGTCGAACACGTTGGCGCGGTTGAGTTCCTCGGCCGGTGTGAGCAGGTCCAGCAGCAGGGTTCCCAGGCCTGCGCGCTGGAGGAAGGACGCCACGAAACGGTTGCGGGGGCTGTGCCTGCTGCTGCCGCTTCCGTGCGCGAACACCACGACGGCGGCCCCCGCCGCCGGCAGGAACAGGTGCCCTTGGAGCTGCGCCTCTCCCGCGTCGATCTGGACGTCCTCATCCACGGCCGTGCCGTTGGCAACGGTCTGGGCACTGTGCAGACGCTTTGCTGCCGCATCGAGCAACAGCACCACTTCGTCGTCGCCGGTGGGCGAAAAGTCACGGTAGTGATAGCCGACGGCGGTGAACTGGCGGGGCGTGGCCAGGCAGACGATTTCATCCGGTTCCGTGAGGTCCGCGAGGGTGTCAGCCGGGGCCACCGGCACCGCCAGAATCACCTTGGCGGCGCCGAGCTGGCGGGCGATGCGGCAGGCAACCCGGGCCGTGGACCCGGTGGCGATTCCGTCGTCGACAATCACGGCGGTGCGGCCCGCCAGGTCGGTGCGGGTCCGCCCTTTCCTGAACCGGGCCACCCGCGACTCGAGCAGGGCGCGCTCCCGTTCCTCCACGGCAGCAAGCTCGGCTTCGGTCACGCGCACATGGGAGATGATGTGCTTGTCCAGCACCCGCGCGCCGCCTTCACCGATGGCTCCCATGGCCAGCTCGGGCTGGAACGGCACTCCCAGCTTCCGCACCACGATCACGTCCAGGGGCGCGTCCAGCGCCGTCGCCACCTCGAACGCCACCGGAACACCGCCCCGGGGCAGCCCAAGGATCACGATGTCCTGCCCGCGAAGGTATCCGAGGCGCTGCCCCAGCCGCCGTCCCGCCTCAACCCTGTCCTCGAAAATGCTCATGGCCAGCCGTTCGCCTCGTGGCTAAAGGCCGCCGTGCCGGTCCGGGCAATCCAGGGGTTTGCGCCCCGGCATGCGGGATGGGACGTCGGCGGCCGCTCTTCTCCAACTATCCGGCAGGTGGCGGCTCGCTGCGAGGGACTTTCGGCCCGGATTCCGGGGCGTTGGCAGCCTCCGGCCACTCCGCGCGGGGCAGGCGCGGCCGCGTTGTCACATGCGTCCGCGGCCCGGCAACAGCTGTATATAATTTCCCGGTACGGTTTAGCAGAGAGCCGTTGGATAGTTCTACGATCCGGCCCTCTGCCTGCCATCTGCGTTGTGACCGACGCGGCCGGCACCTGCGCCGCCGGGTCGTTTTGACCTGAACGAAACGGCAGCAAGAACATCGTGGCCAGCGAGTCGACCGCACACACCGCAACGTCCATCAGCCAGCATCTGCACGAAATGGTGTTGAACAGCTCGGACGTGGAGCAATTCCTTCACGAACTCGCCCGGGTATCCGCGCGCAGCCTTTCCGAACCGGGGGACGCCGTCCTCTGCGGGATTACGCTGCTCCGGCACCGGAAGGCCGCCACAGTGGCCAGCAGCAGCCCGGAAGCCCAGGCGATGGACGAAATCCAGTACGACTTTGGCGACGGCCCGTGCATGACCGCGTCCCGCGACCAGGTGACCGTGCACATCAAGGACCTCCGGGCACATGAACGCTGGCCCAAGTACTCCGACACAGTGCTGGGGCACGGCGTCCGGTCCATCCTCGCCGTGCCATTCCGGCTCGACGGCGACACCCGCGCGGCCCTGAACCTCTACTCCCACCGGCCCGGCCGGTTCGAAGGCAAGGTCCTGGAACTCGCCGAGGACTTCGTCAGCCAGACGTCCCTGGCCCTCCGGCTGGCGGTGCGGTTCGCCCACTACAGTGAGACGGCGGCCAACCTGAAGGCAACCCTGGAGTCCCGCACCGCGATCGACGTCGCCATCGGCATCATCATGGCCCAGAACCGGTGCAGCCAGGAGGAGGCCTTCGAGCTCCTGAAGGCGGCCTCAAGTACGCGCAACGTCAAACTGCACGGCGTGGCCGCGGCGATTGTCGATTCCCTCGGCCAGGGCCCGGCCAGGACCCACTTCGAGCTGTAGCCGGCCCCTTACGCCAAAAGTAGCCATTGCACACGGCTGTGATGCATGCCATACTTTTCCTCGATACGCATCGACGATGCGTATCGACGGCGGCCCTGAATGGCCCGCAGCCCAGACGGCCGGGAGTTCGGGGCCACATCGCACAGGAGAGGCGGGAAAGCCATGCCAACCAGCAAAGACGTCGCGGAGGCGGCCGGCGTTGCCCAAAGCACCGTCTCCTACGTCCTGAGCGGCAAGCGGCCCATCTCGGAAAAAACCCGTAAGAAGGTCGAGGCTGCAATTGAACAGCTGACCTACCAGCCCAACGCCGGGGCGCGGGCACTCGCCAGCCGCAAGACGCGCGTCATCGGCCTGGTCATCCCCTTCATTCCTGAACTCGAGATGGCCTCGATCATGGAATTCGTTTCCGTGATTGCCTCCACTGCCCGGCAGTACGACCACGACATCCTTCTGGTTACGGAGGACGAAGGCGCCGCCGGGCTCCGCCGCGTGGTGAGCCAGCAGATCTGCGACGGCCTGATCCTCATGCAGGTGGAGGACGAGGACGAACGGCTCCCGGTGGCCCGGACCCTGAACGTCCCGGTGCTGCTGATCGGCATCCCCCGCGATCCGTCCGGACTCGTCTGCATCGACGCGGACTTCGAAATGGCCGGCGAACACTGCGTCCGGGACCTCGCCGCCGCGGGGCATTCCGTCATCTCGATCATCGACTGGCAGCCAGCCGTGGTGAACCGCCACGTGAACTACGTGGACCGGTTCATGGGCGGTGCCGACGCGGCCGCCAGCGCTTTGGGAGTGTCTGTGCAGCACCTGCCCGGCGGCCCGGACCAGGCGACGATTGCTGATTCCGTGGACAAGGCCCTGGCCGCAACCGAGGGCGTACCGGCGTTCATTGCCCCCGACCGCACCATCCAGGACATCCTCCGCCGCGCGCTGGCTTCCCGAGGCCTCACTCCGGGAGTGAACGTCTCCGTCATCGGCAGCGCCACCCCCACCCTTGCCGACCTCCAGCCCATCCCGCTCTCCACCATCGACCTGCGCCCGGCGGAAGTTTCCCGCCGAGCAGTAAAAATCATCTGCCAGCTCCTCGAAGCCGATTCCCAGGGACCACACGAATCCCTGGAGTTGGTACCCACGGTCATCACGCACCGTTCCAGCACGCTCCGTCCACCCCACGGCGCCTAGCACGACCTTTCCCTGCCAACACCTTTTTATTTCACCATCGTCGATACGCATCGATGATTCGCTTTTCGGACAATTCGCAAACCCAACAACACAAGGAACAGACAATGAAGTCAGCACTCAGGAACAGCCGTCCCCTGGCCGTGGCCGTGACCGCCCTCGTGGGCCTGCCCATCCTGCTCTCAGGCTGCGGCACCGCCGCGTCGTCCTCCTCGACGGAGTCCGTTTCGGAGATCTCGGTGATGGACTACTACAACAACGAGCCGGACAAGAGCTTCATCGGCGATGCCCTCACCGCTTGCGGCACCAAGGCCGGTGTCACCATCAAGCGCGAGACGGTGCCCGGCAAATCCCTGATCTCCAAGGTCCTCCAGCAGTCCTCCTCCAAGACGCTGCCCGACGTCCTGATGCTGGATAACCCGGACCTGCAGCAGATTGCGGCCACGGGTGCCCTGGCTCCCCTGGCTGATTTCAACATCAGCACGGCCGACTTCGCCCCCGGCGTCCTCAGCGCCGGCACCTACAAGGACAAGGTCTATGGGCTGGCACCGACTGTGAACACCATCGCCCTGTTCTACAACAAGGACATCCTGGCCAAGTCCGGCGTCACCCCGCCCAGCACGTGGGACGAACTCAAAGCCGCGGCCACGAAGCTGACCTCCGGCGACCAGTACGGCCTGGCGTTCAACGCCAACCCCACGTACGAAGGCACGTGGCAGTTCCTCCCCGTCATGTGGTCCAACGGCGGCAACGAGAAGAACATCGACACCGAGGAAACGGCACAGGCCCTGCAGCTCTGGACGGACCTGGTGAAGGACGGTTCGGTATCCTCCTCGGCCCTTAACTGGACACAGGCTGACGTCAAGGACCAGTTCCTGGCCGGCAAGGCCACCATGATGGTCAACGGTCCGTGGCAGATCCCCTCACTCGATAAGCAGGCCTCACTGCAGTACGGCGTGGTGAAGATCCCGGTCCGGGAAGCCGGCCAGACCGCTGTTGCCCCGCTCGGCGGCGAAGTCTGGACCGTTCCACAGACAGGAAACAAGGCCCGCCAGGCCAAAGCCGCAGAGGTGGTCGCCTGCCTGAACAGCGACGAAAACCAGCTGGCCATGGCCAAGGTCCGGAACACCATTCCGTCCAAGACCACCCTTGCCGCCAAATTCGCCGACGAGAACCCCAAACTTGCCACCTTCACCGAACTGGTGAAGACGGCCCGCGCCCGCACCGGCCAGCTCGGCGAGGAATGGCCCGCCCAGGCCACCAAGATCTACACCGCCATCCAGACCGCTCTCACCGGCAAGGCTTCCCCGTCGGACGCCCTGAAGCAAGCGCAGGGACAGTAGGCGGGCATGTCACTGACAACAGATTTGCCGCAATCCACTCCCCCGAACGGGAAGCCTGGACCGGGAAAGGCCGGGGCCAAGCCAGGCCCGGGCCGGGCCGGCTCCGGGGACGGCGCGGGGGACGCTGTTCCCTCGCCGCGGCGCCGCAGCCGGCAGCGGCGGGAGCGCCTCTTCCAGTGGCTGTTCCTGGTCCCCGCCGTCGTCTACATGGCATTGTTCTTCGGCTACCCCGTAGTCAAGAACGTCGTCATGAGCTTCCAGGACTACACCACCGCCACGTTCTTCACCGGCGAGGCCCCGTGGGTGGGGCTGGCCAACTACGTGACGGTCCTGTCGTCGTCGTTGTTCTCCACTTCCCTGCTCAACACCGCGCTGTTCACGGTGGGGTCCATCCTGGGCCAGTTCGTGATCGGGCTGGCACTGGCCATCTTCTTCCAGCGGAAATTCCCGCTCAACGGGATCCTCCGGAGCCTGCTCCTGCTCCCTTGGCTGTTGCCGCTGATTGTCTCCAGCGCCGTGTGGCGCTGGATCCTGGACAAGGATAGCGGTGCGCTGAACCGGTTCCTGGGCGACTTCGGCATTGTGGACACCGGGGTGCCGTGGCTGACCAGCACGTCGCTTGCGCTGATCGCTGTCGTCGGGGTCAACATCTGGATCGGCATTCCGTTCAACCTGACCATCCTTTACGGCGGCCTGCAGGAGATCCCCGACGAGCTGTATGAGGCGGGCTCCCTGGACGGCGCCACGGGCTGGAAAGCGTTCCGGCACATCACCTGGCCCATGCTCCGGCCGGTGGTGAGCGTGGTCCTGGTGCTCGGCGTCGTGTACACGCTCAAGGTCCTGGACATCATCCTGGGCCTGACCAACGGCGGCCCCGCAAACTCGACCCAGACCATCGCAACGCAGTCCTACGCGCTCTCCTTCCAGGAGTTCAAGTTCGGCGAGGGCGCAGCGCTGGGCAACATCCTGGTGATCATTTCGCTGGTGTTCGCGGTCCTGTACCTGCGTGCCAGCCGGCGAGCCGTAGATGAGTGAGGAAACCATGACGACGACCATCACCTCCCGCCGCGGACCCGCCCGCGGTTCGGGCAACGGTACCGGGCGCGGTTCGGGACGCGGTACCGGGCCGGCTCCGGATCGAAAGAACTGGGGTTCCACGGCGCTGGCCATCCTTTTCCTGGCCATCATGCTGTTCCCGGTCTACTGGATGGTGAACGCCTCCCTGCAGCCGAACGGCACCACCCTGGAAACATCCTGGCTGCCGCTGAAACCGGACTTCACCGGTTACGCCACCGCCATCAGCGAGCAGGGCGGCAACCTGGGCACCAGCCTGGTCATTTCGCTCGGCAGCGTGGCGCTGAGCCTGGCCATCGCCGCTCCGGCTGCGTACGCCCTGGCCTACTTCAAGGTCCGCGGCGCCAGCATTGTGCTGTTCGCGATCCTGATCAGCCAGATGATCCCCGGCATCGTGGTGGCCAACGCCCTGTACACCGCCTACAACGACCTGGGCCTGCTCAACTCCATCCCGGGCCTGATCCTGGCGGACTCCGCGCACGGCATCCCGTTCGCCATCCTGATCATCCGAGCCTTCATGAACGGCATGCCGGCGTCGGTGATCGAGGCCGCCCGGGTGGACGGCGCCGGCCACATCCGTGCCTTCTGGTCCATCGTGCTGCCGCTGAGCAGGAACTCGCTCATCACCGCCGGGCTGTTCACGTTCCTGTTCGCCTGGAGCGACTTCCTGTTCGCCCTGACCCTGACCACCACCGAGGCCGTCCGGCCGGTGACGCTGGGCATCTTCCAGTACATCGGCGCCTACGTGAACGACTGGAGTTCGGTGATGGCGACGGCGGTGCTCGCCTCCATCCCGGCCATCATCCTTCTGGTGGCAGCCCAGAAATACATCGCGGCGGGCACAACCGGCGGAGCCGTTAAGTAACAGCGCCGGCAAGTAACGCACCGGTGCAACCACACCCACAACTTCAAGGAGAATCATGTCTGAAACCATCCGCGTCACCGTCTGGAGCGAGAACCGGCACGAAAAGCGCGACGAGAACGTCGCACTGCTCTACCCCGACGGAATGCACGGCGCCGTCAAGTCCGGCATCGAAGAAAACCTCGGCGCCAAGGTAAGCGTCCGCACTGCCACACTGGACGAACCCGAGCACGGCCTCACCGAGGAAGTCCTGGCCAACACCGACGTCCTGACCTGGTGGGGGCACATGTCCCACGGCGACGTCGACGACGAAATCGTGGAGCGCGTGCACCGCCATGTCCTCGCCGGCATGGGCCTGATCGTGCTGCACTCCGGGCACTGGTCGAAGATCTTCACCAAACTCATGGGCACCTCCTGCACACTGCGCTGGCGCTCCGAACAGGACCGCGAACTGGTCTGGACCGTGGACCCCACCCACCCCATCGCCAAAGGCGTGCCGCACCCCATCGTGATCGACCGGCAGGAAATGTACGGCGAATTCTTCGACATCCCCACCCCCGAGGAACTCGTGTTCATCAGCTCCTTCAGCGGCGGCGAGGTCTTCCGCTCCGGCTGCACCTTCCGCCGCGGCCATGGCAAGATCTTCTTCTTCAGCCCCGGCGACCAGGACTACCCCGTCTACCACCACAAGGACGTGCGCCGCGTCATCGCCAATGCCGTTGAGTGGGCGGTCACCGACCGGCCAGAGCGTGCCTACCCCGAACTGCTGCGCTACGACACGAACGATTTCTTCAACGGCAAGAGCTACCAGGGGGCCACCGCGTGAGCACCCCCTTCGCCACCATCCCCGACGACGGAACTCCGCTGCGCGTCGTCGTCGTCGGCGCCGGCGGCATGGGCCGCGCCTGGCTTCGGACCGTGGAAGACTCGCCGCTGGTGGAACTGGCCGGCATCGTGGACCTTGACCTTGATGCCGCCCGCGCGGCAGCCGCGGCGGCCGGACGCCCGGACCTTCCGATCGGCACCGGGACCGCCGCACTGGCGTCCGACGTCGGCGCCCGGGCGGTCATCAACGTCACCGTCCCTGCCGCGCACCATCCGGTGACCACCGAGGCGCTGGCCGCCGGACTGCCAGTCTTGGGCGAAAAGCCTGTGGCCTCCACGGTGGTGCAGGGCCTGTCCCTTGCCGCCGCCGCGGAACTCTCCGGACAGCTGTTTATGGTCAGCCAGTCCCGGCGCTACAACCGGCACCTGTTCGAGGCGAAGCGGCTTTCCTCCTCCCTGGGCTCCGTCGGGATCGTGTCGGCAGAGTTTTTCAAGGCCCCGCACTTCGGCGGCTTCCGTGACGCCATGGACCACCCGCTCCTGTTGGACATGGCCATCCACCAGTTCGATATGGCCCGGTTCCTGCTCGATGCCGACCCGGTTTCAGTGTTCTGCGAGGAGTACAACCCGGCCTGGAGCTGGTACCGCGGTGACGCCGGGGCCAGTGCCATCTTCGAGATGACGGGCGGCGAGCGCTTCGTATTCACCGGCAGCTGGTGCAGCCCCGGACAAGAGACGTCCTGGAACGCTTCGTGGCGGATCAGCGGCGGGAACGGCACCGTGCTGTGGGACGGCGACAACGAGCCCACGATCGAGTCCACCGGGGCGGCAGCCGGCTCCCCGGCTGGAAGCCCCGATCCCGGGCAGGAAATTGCCGGCTCGCTGCGGGACTTCGTAGCAGCGCTCCGGACCGGCAGCACACCCATGGGGCAGGTCCACCGGAACATCATGAGCCTGGCGATGGTGGAGGCTGCAGTGCACAGCGCTTCAACCGGTACCCGGGTGGCCGTGGATGCCCTACTGGAGGAGTCCTACCGCGAGGCTATCCTTGCCGAGCGCGATCCGGGCGTGCTGGAAGTCCTGAAGTCCTGGCCTTCGGTCCGGGCCGCGTTGTCCGCTCCTTAGAAAGCGCGCTAGAACATCGGCAGCAGGAAGCCGATAACCAGGGCGGCCGCCCCGATGCCGCTGAGGATCCAGCCCAGGACCCCGGCTGCCTCGCCGCGCACTTCCGGCGCACTGGTCCGCCAGCGGGTGGGCGTCTTCACCGCGTAGTGGATGGTGACGGCGTCCCCCGGGGCCATGTGCCTGATGTCATGCGGGGACATGGGCGCATTGTGAACCTGGTGATGGTGGTCATACCAGCGGAAACCCACGCCGCTCTCATCGGAATATACGACGCCCTCGGACTTGGCCCACTGATCCTCGAACCGCCTCATCGTTTCCACGGCCACCAGGAGGATCAGGCCGGCGGGCAGGCAAATCCAGGTCAGCACTTCCAGGATGGGACCTGCAATGTCGAGAACTCCGGGCATGGTCATGATGGTACCGTTCCCGCGCATTTGCGGGCCACCTCAGCGGGCCGCCCCCAGGGCCAACGGGGAGGCTGACGTGCCACACTAAGGACCAGGAACGGCGCATGCCCAAGGGGGGCAACACATGGTGACGCGGCAACGCACGCACTGGCTTGGCAGGGAAAGCTGGCGCGGTAACGGCCTGTCCAGTGAAGACGTCTCCGAACGTGTCCGGGGCGGGTTGACCAACCTGGTCTCCGACGCATCCAGCCGCAGCCTGTGGGACATCCTCCGCGCCAACGTCCTGACCCTCTTCAATGCCATTGTGGCCGGCAGCTTCGTGCTGCTCCTGGCGCTGGGGCAGTGGCAGGATGCCCTCTTTGGCTTCGCCGCCGTCGGCAACGCCGTCATCGGGGTGGTCCAGGAACACCGGGCCAAGAGATCACTGGACCGTCTTGCGGTGTTGAACTCCCCGCACGCACGGGTTCTGCGGGACGGTGCCATTCAAGACATTCCCACGGGGGAGGTGGTCCTGGATGACGTCATCCTGCTCTTCGCAGGCGACCAGGTACCCGCGGACGCCGCGGTCTACGACGCCCGCGGGCTGGAAATCGACGAATCCCTGCTCTCCGGCGAATCGAACCCCGTAGACAAGGCACCGGGATCCGAGGTGCTGGCCGGGTCCACCGTTGTGGGCGGACAGGGCCGGGCCCAGGTCATCCGGGTAGGGGACGACTCCTTCGCCGGCAAGCTCACAGTGGCGGCCAAGCGTTTTTCCCTGGTCCATTCGGAAATCCGCACCGGCTTGAACAGGGTCCTGCGCTGGATCACGTGGGGCCTCATCCCCGTCATGGCCATCGTTGTCAACGGCGAGATGCAGGCCCAGGGAGGCTGGGACCAGGCGCTGGCCACGGGCACCTGGAAGACCGCGGCGGTCGGCGCCGTGGCAAGTGTGATCGCCATGGTTCCGCTGGGCCTGGTGCTCATGGCCAGCGTGGCTTTCGCCCTGGGCGGGCTGCGGCTCGCCCGGGACAAGGTCCTCATCCAGGAACTCGCCGCTGTGGAAGGGCTGGCCCGGGTGGACATGCTTTGCCTGGACAAGACCGGCACGCTCACTGAAGGAAAGATCATTTTCGACGGCGCGCACGGCGTCGGCACCACTCCGGCGCTGGGGTGGGAGGAGGCCCTGGGATGGCTGGGGGCCGACCCCAATGCAAACGCCACCGCCCGCTGCCTCGCCGCCGTCTACAAGTACGACGGCGGCCTCCGCCCCGCATCTTCCGTCCCCTTCGCGTCGTCGCGGAAATGGAGCGCGGTCAGCTTCACCGAGGGATCGGCGCCCGGTTCCTGGGTGCTGGGCGCACCGGAACTGGTGCTCGAGGCCACCACCCCGGCAAACGTCCCCGTCCTGGCCTCGGCAGCGGCGCTGGCATCGTCCGGTCTCCGCGCCCTGGTCCTGGCCCACGCCGTGCGTCCCATGGCCGCCGGGGAAACTGAGGATGCAACCTTGCCGTCGGCTCTGGTGCCGGCAGCGCTACTGACATTCCGCGAAAGAATACGGCCCGACGCCGCCACCACCCTCGCCTACTTCCGGGAGCAGGGAGTGGACCTCCGCGTCATTTCCGGTGACGATCCGCGGACCGTGGCGGCTGTTGCCCGCGCCGTGGGCCTGGACTCCGCCAGCGGCTACGATGCCCGCGAGCTGCCCGAAGATCCAGAGCTCATGGCGGACGTCCTGCAGAACCACAAGGTCTTCGGCCGCGTCACACCTGCCCAAAAGAAGGCCATGGTCGCTGCCCTGCGCAGCCGCGGCCACGTGGTGGCCATGACCGGGGACGGAGTAAATGATGCCCTGGCACTGAAAGAAGCGGACATCGGGATTGCCATGGGCTCCGCCGCGGCCGCCACCAAGGCCGTCTCCCGGCTGGTGCTGCTGGACAGCCGCTTCGACCGGCTCCCCGGCGTCGTGGCAGAGGGAAGGCGGGTGATCGCCAACATCGAGCGCGTCTCCATGCTGTTCCTCGCCAAGACAGCGTACGCCGTCGCCCTTTCGGTGGTCTTCGGCGGGCTGCTGTGGGGCTTTCCGTTCCTGCCGCGACAGCTCTCCGCCACCGACGGGCTCACCATTGGCATCCCCGCCTTCTTCCTCGCCCTCATGCCCAATGCCCGGCTCTACAGGCCAGGCTTCCTCAAACGCTCCCTGGCTTTTGCCGTCCCGGCAGGGCTCATCATCACCGCCGCGGTCCTGGCACTGAATGCCTACGCGGCGATTACCGGCGGGTACGGGGAGGACTCCGTGCGGACAGGGTCGGTCATGGTGCTCGCCCTCGTGGCGCTCTGGGTGCTTGTGGTGCTCTCCCGGCCCCTGAACCGCTGGCGGCTCCTGATCGTCATCGCAATGTATGCCGGCCTGCTCCTGCTCCTCATCGTTCCGGCCGCCGCAGACTTTTTCAGCTTGGCCTGGCCGCCACGCCCGCTTCTCAATGCCGCCCTGCTGGCGGCGCTAGGCGGGTGTGCCGCCATCGAACTCGTGTTCCGGTTCCGCCGCCGCAGCGTCTGACGCTCCGGCGGAAGACCGTGGACGCCGGGGGCACCATCACCGACGAGTAATGGCAGCGTCACGGCCGGGACCTTCGCCCCTTCCTTTTCCGAGCATCGGGAACCACTCTGGTCACATGGCAGCCTGCCCCGGGGGAACCGACACCGGCGGGCAATGATCGGTACAGGCGGCGAGAGCCATGGACGAGCCAGTGGTGCACATCAGCGGTTTCCGGATGGACTTCGCGGACACCACCGTGGTCCGCGACCTGTCCTTCGACGTGCGGGCCGGCGAGACCTTCGGCTTCCTGGGCAGCAACGGCTCGGGCAAGACCACCACCATCCGCGCGCTCCTGGGCCTGTACGAGCCCACGGCCGGCGTCCTCCACATCAACGGGCGGCCCTTCAAGCCCGAGCACGGCAGCCGGCTGGGCTACCTTCCGGAGGAGCGCGGGCTCTACAAGAAGGAAAAGGTCATGGACGTCATGACCTACTTCGGCCGGCTCAAGGGAATGGACCGGCACTCTGCGCGGCAATGGTCACTGGCCTACCTGGACCGCGTGGACCTGTCCGGGAAGGCCGCCACCCAGGTGGACAAGCTCTCCAGCGGCGAGCAGCAGAAGGTCCAGCTCGGCGTCACCATCATGAACCGTCCGGAACTCCTCATCCTGGACGAACCCACCAAGGGGTTCGACCCCGTGAACAGGCGCCTCCTGATGGACATCATCGCGGAGCAGAAGAACGACGGTGCCACGGTGGTGATGGTGACCCACCAGATGGAGGAAGTGGAGCGGCTGTGCGACCGCATCATCCTGCTCAAGGACGGCACGTCCGAGGCCTATGGCACCATCGATGAGGTCCAGAACAAATACGGCGGGAGGGTGGTCCGCATCCGGCACACCGGGCCCATCCCGCCGTCGCCGCACTATGAGGTGACGCTGGAGGAAACCAACTACGCGGAGCTCTCCATCACGGACGACACCGACGAAGCGGCCATCCTGCGCGAACTCATGGACGCCGGCATGGTCATCCGCAGTTTCACCACCACGAAGATCTCGATGGAGGACATCTTCATCCGCGTGTACGGGGAACACAACGAGTCCCCGTCCCCCGCCCCCGGGCGTCTGGCCGCAACACGGGGTGCGTAGCCATGGCCCAGCACAACCTTGGAACTGTCATCAGCTTCGAATTCGTCCGCACCGTCACGAAGCTTCGCTTCTGGATCGGCACCCTGTCCGTGCCCGTCATCATGGCCGTGGTGTTCGGGATGATCTTCCTCAGCAACACCAGCACCAGTACCGCCGCCGAGGCCCAGAAGAACGCCCAGTTCAGCATCTCCTACACGGACGCCTCCGGCCTGATCACTCCCGCTGACGCGGCCGCATTCGGCGCCGTTCCCGCAGCCTCGTCCGACGCCGGGATACAGGACGTCCGGTCCGGTGCAGTCGAGGCCTACTTCGAGTTCCCCGCCCATCCCGAGTCCGCCGCGGTGAAGGTCTACGGCGCGGACCGGGGGTTGTTTGAGAACGGCAAATACGCCGCCGTCGCCCAGGCCATGCTGGCCCGCGCCGTGGCCGTGAGAATCGGTTCGCCCCAGTTGTCCGGGCTCGCGGCGGGGTCGGCGCAGGTGGAAACGGTGACCTACCAGGGGTCCGAGGTGGCCGGCGGCATGAACTCCGTG
This sequence comes from Arthrobacter sp. UNC362MFTsu5.1, assembly GCF_000685965.1. Taxonomy (GTDB): domain Bacteria; phylum Actinomycetota; class Actinomycetes; order Actinomycetales; family Micrococcaceae; genus Arthrobacter. Next base: position 67,096 of record NZ_JMLE01000012.1, read on the forward strand.
ATTCCGCCGATGGCGTTCCTGGTGGTGTTCTACGGGCTGGTGGTGCTCCTCGCCGGGCAGATGCTTAACTCCACGCTGGAGGAAAAGGAGAACAGGGTCACCGAGATGATCCTCACGACGCTCAAGCCCACCACCCTGATCACAGGGAAGGTGCTGGCCCTGTTCATGGTGGGCCTGGTGCAGGTGGCCGTCTTCGCCTCGCCCATCCTGATCGGCGGACTCTTCTACCGTGATGCCCTGAGCATCCCGGCGTTCGAATTTTCCCAGCTGGTCTTCGACCCCCTGCGCATGACCGTCGGATTCCTCATCCTCGTGGGCGGCTTCGCCTTGTTCACCACCACCCTGGTGGCCATCGGCGCCGTGATGCCCACGGCCAAGGAAGCCGGGAATTTCATGGGGGTGATGATCGCCCTGATCTTTATCCCCTTCTATTCGGTCAGCCTGGTGATCTCCGAGCCGCACTCCCCGATCGTTCAGGTGTTCACCTACTTCCCGTTCTCCGCGCCCGTCACGGCGCTGTTGCGGAACGCGTTCGGATCGCTGGGCGTCCTGGAAGCCGCAATGGTGATCGCCATCCTCTACGTCGGGGCCGCCGTGATGCTCCGGTTGGCCGTGCGGCTTTTCCAGTACGGGTCCATTTCCTACACCTCGAAGGTCAGCATCAGGACCGCCCTCAAAGCTGGCTCCCGGCACGCTGTGGCCGGCCCGGCGGAGAAGTAGCCGGGACGTTGGAGTGGCCGGAGGCGGACCGTGCGGCTGGTATTCCTTGGTGACGTGATGCTGGGCCGCCTGGTGAACGAGCGGCTCAGGTCAGCCCCGCCCGCGTACCCCTGGGGCGATACGCTTCCGGTCCTGGCGCAGGCGGACATGCGGTTCGCCAACCTCGAATGCGTCCTGGCCGACGGCGGGACTCCCCAGCCCGGAAAAGTCTTCCATTTCCGCTCGGACACCAGCAACGTTGCAGTCCTGGCCGCGGCGGGCATCGACGCCGTCTCGCTCGCCAACAACCATGTGCTCGACTACGGGGAGGCCGCCTTCCACGAGATGCTGCCCGTGCTGGACCGCGCTGGACTCCTCCACGCCGGAGCCGGCCCGGACCTGGAGGCGGCGCGCCGGCCGGTGATCAGGCGAGTGGGCCGCACCGCCGTCGGCCTCATTGCCTTCACGGACAACCAGCCCGACTGGGAGGCGGCACCGGACCGGCCCGGGGTGTTTTACGTGCCCGTGGACGAGCGGCACCAGGACGACGCGAGGGTCCAGGACCTGCTGGCGCTGGTCCGCCGCACCAGGGCACGCGCGGACCTGCTGGTCGTGTCGGCGCACTGGGGCGGCAACTGGGGCGCCGAGGTGCCGCCCGCCCACCGCGCCCTGGGGCGGGCGCTGGTGGATGCGGGAGCCGACGTCGTGTTCGGGCATTCGGCCCATATCTTCCGCGGCGTGGAGCTCTACCGCGGCCGGCCCCTGATCTACAGCGCCGGCGACTTCATCGACGACTATGCCGTGGACCCGGAGGAACGCAATGACCAGTCGTTCGTCTTCTGCCTGGAAATGCCTGGCGGCGGGCCCGTCCGACTGCAGCTCCATCCCACGGTCATTACCGGGTTCCAGGCTCGGCTGGCCGGAAGAAGTTCACACCGGATCGCAGGCCGGATGCAAGGGCTTTGCGCCGAACTGGGCACCCGGAGCATCTGGGCGGAGGAAGGGAACGTGCTGGAGATACCGGTGGACGGTTAGTCCCGCTTGTCCCGTTCGCTGAATTCCTCGTCGAGGTCGTAGTGCCGGAACTCGGTCTCCGGATTCGGTTCTCCCTCGGCCACGTACTCGTAGTCCAGCTGGCGCTGGACCTGGCTGTCGAGGACCTGCAGTTCCTTGTCGTCCACTTTTGAGAGATCCTCCGGAAACTCGTCTTCCGGGGTGAGATGCAGCTTCTCTGTCATGTCGTGCCTCTCTTGGCCAGGAACTGGGGGTGCTGTTCGTGCAGCATCCTGGCATGTCCCAGATTATCCGCACCTGCGGGCGGGCGGAAGTCCAGCGGGCGGAAGTCCAGCAGGCAGCAGCCTAGCCGGCGGAAGCCTGCCCGCCGGCCTTGCCGGCCGCTGTCCGCCGCCAGGCCGCCGCAAGGAGCCAGCCGGTCCATCCGAGGATCAGCACGATGCCCGCCAGAGTGGGCAGGCTGTTGGATGCGGAGAAGCCCTCGGCGCCGATGATCCAGCCCTGCGCCAGGTACGATGCTCCGGACAACACCATCAGGTAACCGATGAACCGGGAGATCCTGCGCGTGGCGGCGATGCCGGCGCCGAACAGGACGAGCGCTGATCCCAGCATGAAGCTTTGGTAGCTCCGGACTCCCCATTCCAGCCACCGGATGTCCTCCGCGGCCGCGAAGCGCAGCGCCTTCTCCCCTTCGGCCGCGCCTGCCCAGGCATCGACGGCATGCTTCAGGGCAACACCGTCCACACCCTGCAGGACGCCGTAGAGGGCGAGCGCGGCAATGGCCGCCGCGGCACCCAGCCGCACCGCCCACCCCGCCGCCCCGTGACGGACGTTGAGGGCATAGGCCAGGACCAGCAGTCCGCAGAGGAGCAACGCCATGCCAACGAACTGCCCGAGGTGGACGGCGATCCAGGCGTCACTGGCCGCGTACTCGGCGAATGTCGCAGGGTGGTCGTTGGCGCTGGCCGCGTCCGGATGCTGGAGTCCGGCCAGCAGCGAGGCCACGACGCCGGCGAAGAGGAGTGTGGCGGACAGCCGCAACTCGGGGCGGCGGAGCCCGCCGTCGTTCGTGGTGTCGTCCATGTCCGCAAGTCCCTCCTGACGGCTGACGGCTACGGGTTTGCTGCCCGGTAGGGCGGGATGCGCCGCCGGCGCAGGGCATGTCCGCTGCTGCCCTGGCCGGTGGTCCGGGACCTTGCGGCGAGGTACGCCGCCACTGCCGCTGTCAGCACCGCCACCGCCGGGATGAACTGCCACCAGTCCGCCGTGTCCATGCCTTGGGAGGCGTTCATGGACCCGTGCAGGAGCCCCAGAATCAGGATGCTACCGCCGGTCCCCACGAACACCATACCCAGTAGGTAACGTGCCACGGCGGCGAAGCCGAACAGGACTCCCCACGAGAGGGCGACGTCCGCCCAGGGCGTGTCCGCGAACCCGCGCGCGGCGAAGGCCTGGGGCAAATGGATGAGGGCGAAGGGAATGGCAGTCAGCAGTGAGCCCGCGAGCACGCCCTTCCGGTCCATCAGCCGGCGCTGGACCACCCCCGCCCAGGCCAGTTCCTCCCAGACGTTGCCCAGCAGGGCGCCGATGACCACTGCCTTCAGCAGGTACAGCCCCGCGGTGGCGGCCCACCCGCTGCCGGGCTCACGAAGCGTGCCGGTCACGACGGCGGTCAGGAGAGTCAGCAGCGGCAGGGCCAGCAAGGCCATGGCGTACCAGCCGGCGCCCACCCGCCAGCGGACCACCCCGCTGAAGAGGCGACGGACGCCGGCGCGGCCGTCCGCGGCCGCCGTCACCAGGACGGCTGCTCCCAGCAGGACCAGCAGTTCCACCAGGAGCCCGGGAGTAACGTCCTGCAGCAGGACGATGGCCAGGACCTGCGCCAGCCAGGCCAGCGGGATGGCAAGGAGCAGGAACGCGGCGACCGGGTGCGCGGCCATGCGGTCCTTGATCCGGGAGCGGATGCGACCGGCGGTGTTCGGAGTGGGGTCAACGCTCATCACGTGCCTCGGTTCAGGCCAAAATCACCAAGTGCTGACAGGTGCAGGTTACGCCCGTTGCGCAGCCGAATCCATGGTTCCCTGCTTGGCCTGTGCTGACGCTAGCTGCTTCGCGTGCTCCGGGCCTTGCTCTTCCGCCCGCCGCGGACCAGCTGTCCGTGTAAAGGGTGGGCAACGGCGGTGCTGAACCGGGCCGCGCGGCGGGAAATGTGGTGCAATGGCTGCCGGCGCGGAATCACGGCGGGCCGGGCAGGGGGTTGCTGTGCTGCCCGGGCGAAGAACCAGCTCTTGGCGAATTCGACCATGACCAGGTAGACCACGATCATGCCCAGGAGAGCCAGGAAGAAGGGCGTAGGCAGCGGGTCGAACCCGAGGACACCGGCCAGCGGAGATAGCGGCAGGAAGATGCCCACCACCACCACGCCCAGGGATGCCCCCAGCAGCCCGGCTGACGGCCGGCTCCGCAGGAACGGAACCCGCCGGGTGCGGATGGCAAAGATGATGAGCGTTTGCGTGGCGATCGACTCGATGAACCAGCCGGCCCTGAACTCTCCGGGCACCGCATGGAACGCGAACAGCATCAGGGCGAAGGTAGCGAAGTCGAACAGGGAGCTGATGGGCCCGAAGAGGAGCATAAAACGCCGGATGAAGGCGATGTTCCAGTGCGACGGGGCCAGCAGCTGCTCCTTGTCCACGCGGTCTCCCGGGATGGCGAGCTGGCCGCTGTCATAGAGCAGGTTGTTCAGCAGGATCTGGCCGGGCAGCATCGGCAGGAAACTCAGCACAACGGATGCCGTGGCGGCACTGAACATGTTGCCGAAGTTGCTCGAGGTTCCCATCAGCACGTACTTGATGGTGTTCGCGAAAATCCGCCGCCCTTCCATCACGCCCTCGGCCAGCACTGCCAGGTCCTTGTCCAGCAGCACGACGTCGGCCGCGTCCTTGGCGACGTCGGTGGCGCTGTCCACGGAGATGCCGATGTCCGCTGCGTGCAAGGCGAGCGCGTCATTGACCCCATCGCCCATGAACCCGACGGAACCACCGCTCCGGCGCAGCAGCCGGATGATCCGGGCCTTCTGTTCCGGCGAGACACGGGCGAAGATGCTTGCCTCGCGGGCCGCAGCTGCCAGCTCTGCATCAGAGAAAGATTCCACCTCGGCGCCGGTGAGCGTACCTCCGGAGAGCACCCCGAGCTCGTCACAGACCTTCTCGGCAACCTTGGCGTTGTCCCCGGTGGCGATCTTGACCGTGATGCCGAGCGCTTCGAGCTGGTCCAGTGAAGCCCTGGCGTTGGCTTTGGGCCTGTCCAGGAAGACCAGCAGCCCCTCCAGGACCAGGTCCTTCTCGTCGGCCGGTCCGATCGCTGTCAGCCCTGCGGCCGGCCGGCTGGCTACGGCCACCACGCGTGATCCCGCGTTGAACTGTTCGTCCAGCATCGCCTGCACACCTGCCGGGATGTCCGCGCAGAGCGCCAGGACATCTTCCGGCGATCCCTTGGACACCAGCTGTGCAGCGCCGCCCTGTTCCCTGACCAGCACGCTGGTCCGGCGGCGCAGGTGGTCGAAATCAATGACGTCCAGGCGTTCGTAGCGGCCTGGCTCGAAGCCGGCCGCATCGGCGGAAGCCCACAAGGCAGCGTCCAGCGGATTCAGTCCCACTGTGGAGACCTTCGCTTCCGTGTACTCCGCTTCCGTGGCGAGAAGGCCCAGCGTAAAAAGGAAGTCGGGGGCCACTCCGTCCCTGGCGGGCAACGCTGCGGTGAAGCTGATCCTGCCCTCGGTGAGGGTGCCTGTCTTATCGGTGACGAGCACGTCCATGTCCCCGAGGTCCTCAATGCACACCAGTCGCTTGACCAGCACTTTGCGCTTGGCCAACTGCCGGGTTCCCGTGGCCAGGCTGGTGCTCACCACCGCCGGCAACAGCTGCGGCGTAATACCAACGGCAATCGCCAGCGAGAACAGCAGCGATTCGATGACAGGACGCTGCAGCAGCAGGTTGGCAACGAAGATCAGTGTGGTGAGGATGACGGCCACCTGCAGCAGCAGGAAGGAGAAGCGTTTCAGGCCCAGCTGGAACTCGGTCTGCGGCTGCCGCTCGCCGAGCCCCAAAGCGATCCGGCCGAATTCTGCCCGCCCGCCTGTGGCCACCACCGCGGCGGTGCAGCTTCCGGACTGGACCACGGTCCCCATAAACAGGCAGGAAGTGAGGTCGGCGGGTGCAGCGGAGCCGCGGACCGGCGCCGGATCTTTGCTGACAGGCAGCGATTCACCCGTCAGGATGCTTTCGTCGCAGAGCAAGTCTTTGGCCGTCAGCAACCGCATGTCCGCCGGGACCACCGCGCCGATGGCCAGATGCACGACGTCGCCGGGCACCAAGGCTGTGACGCGGACTTCTCCCAGGATCCCGTCGCGGAGAACCGCGGCCAGGTGGGTGACACGTGCATGCAGCGCCTCGGCGGCGCGCTCGGCCCGGAACTCGTTGACGAAGCCCAGCCCCACACTGGCCAGCAGAATCACGCCGATCACAATGGAGTTCGTGGCGTCCCCCAGGAATAAGGAGAGCCCGGCAGTGACGGCCAGCAGGATCAGGATGGGGCTGCCCAACTGCCGCGCCAGCACCGACCACCCGCTGGCCTCGTGTGTTCGCACCGCGTTCGGACCCACGGCAGCCAGCCGCCTGGCGGCTTCGCCGCTGGCGAGCCCCGCGCTGCCGGTTTTCAACTGGTCCAGGACCTCTTCCACGGGAAGCTGCGCGGCGTGCGCGATGGTCACTTGCCCGGGCAGATGCCCCTGGACGTCGAAGTCCGGCGCGTGGAGTTCGGGCACGTCAGGACAGCCGCCAAACGTAGGCGTAGGGCTGCGGGAACTGGGTGATCCGGAACGCCCGGACCACGATTTTGGCAGGGCCCGGCGGCATGCCCGTCCACAGGACCTGTTCCACGTTGTTCGCGTGGTCGAAGCCGGCGGAGGTTCCGGAATTTCCGTGCCGCTCGCTGCCGTCCGCTGCCTGCACAATGAGGTCGAGGTCGTTCTGCAGCTGGGGACCGGGCGGATCGGACCACACCAGGGTGATCTTCAGCGTCACCCCGGCGGCGGTGAGTTCCGGGTCCCCGGCAGGAGCCCCGTGCCGTCTTCCCTTGGCAGCAACCTTGGGGACCTCCGCGGGGATGTCGATGGCGAAGGAGTCCTCCTCCCCCTGCTCCAGCGGCCCGCCTTCGCCCAGGCCGGCGTTGCCAGGCTGCCCGGGAAGGACCACGGACCGGCCCAGGTTGACCCGGCCCCACCCGGAGTTCCCGTTCGGGGACTCCCCGGCTTCGCTGGGATTGTACTGTCCCGGCAGCACGTCGGCGCCGTTGATCAGCAGGGCCTTGATCAAGGCGGCGCTGGGGGCGGCCAGCCCGTTCTTCACCAGGGTTTCCCGCAGCACCGCCGCGCAGCCGGCAACCAGCGGTGTTGCCATGGACGTGCCGGAATCGAAGAAGAACAACGGATCGGTGGAGGTGCCGAAGGTGCTGCCCATCGGGGCGTTCCGCGAAAGCGTGGACAGGATGCTGGTTCCCGGGGCGACGACGTCGGGCTTGATCCGGCCTTCCTTGGTGGGGCCGCGGCTGGAGAAGGCCACCATCCCGTCCGGGTTGTTGGCCTGCTTGTCGCGTTTGACGGGATTCGCGGGGAAGTCGCCCGGCCAGTACGTGCCGTAGGAGGGCGCGAAGTCCTTCCGGAGGCTTTCGCTGGCTCCCACGGTGATGCAGTTCTTGGCCGCGGACTGGGAGCCGATGGAGTTCGAGTCCACGGTACCGTCGCTGTTGCCGTCCACGCCGTCATTCCCGGCCGCGAAGCAGATCACCTGGTCCGGGTGGTTCCACACGAACTCGTCGATCTCCCGCGAGCTTGAGTCATAGGGCAGGTTGAGTCCGGGCACCCCCCACGAGTTCGTATGCACGCGGGCGCCGTCGTCGTACGTCTTTTGGAAGAGGTCGTTCAGGTTGACCGGGATGCCGCCCAGGCCGCCGTTGGCGTCGAGCAGGCTTTGCAGGATCAGCAGGGCCTCAGGTGCCGTGCCGTCAATGTTCCCGCCCATGGTGGCCGAGTTTCCCCGGCCCAGCACGGAGCCGGCCACGTGCGTGCCGTGGCCGTGCGGATCGTCCGCCTTGTCCGGCGCCGTGCGGCCCAGCGCATAGAGCGTCTGGACCCGTCCGGTGAACGCCGGATGCGGGTTGGCGGCGTCACCGGTGTCGAATCCGGTGTCCGCCACGGCCACCACTTCCCCGTCGCCCCGGTACGTTGTCCCGTTGACCAGCACCTCGGCATTCAAAATCTGCCGGGCAACATTGTTGAAGAGCTGGCGCTCGCGGACCGGGTGGATCTCGCGGATCTCGTCGATCTTCGCCAGTTCCGGGAGCTGGTCCACCGAGGTGGTGATGCGCAGCTTTCCCGGGGTGACCGCCACGGCGTCCGGCTCCACCCTGGCCGCCAAGGCAACCCGGGCGATCAGGTCCGGGGTGGCCTCGATGCCCGGGTGCAGCAGCAGGTCCACCTTTTCCAGCCGGCGGTCCGGATGCGGTTCGTGGTCCGCCAGCGACCGGACGTTGCCGGTGTCCGCCCCGCGCGGCAGCAGCGGCGGCGGGATCTTGAAGACCCTGGAGTAGACGTCCGCCCAGCTCACGAACGGCAGGGCGCGCACCCGGTCCAGGTCCGCCGGCGGGAACGCCGCAAGGTAGGTGTTGTCCGAGACGTATTCCTGCATCTCGACGTCGATGCCGGCAAGTTCCGCGCGCTGTTCCGCCGTCAGCGGCTCCGCGGTCTGGATGAGGATGTGGTCCGACTCCGAGGCGTCCTCGGCAACCAGTCCGGCGTCACGCAGGGCACGGTTCTGTTTGATCGGATCAATGGTGATGCCGTTGATGGTGATGTCAGACATGAAGTTGTGCCCCCTGGCGATCAGCCCGAATAGCGCCGCCGGAAACAACCTCGGCACCCGGTGGCCGCGTGTGCTCTAGAAGGAGACCCGGACCCCCGCCGAGCGGGGGCCCCGGAAGGTGAGCGTCAGCATACGCTCGGCGCCCTAGGCGGTCAACGGCGCGTGGAAAGCTGCCCGGCAGCGGACACCTCAGCGGGCAGCTCAGCGGGCATTGTCCCGTCGTCCTCGTACGCGCCGGCACCGGCGAGGTCGCGGCCGGCGATGTAGCCGAAGGTGAGGGCCGGTCCCAGGTTGATGCCGCCCGCGGGGTAGTGCCCGCCCATCACGTTGGCCTGGTCGTTGCCCGCAACGTAGAGCCCTTCGATCGGCCGGCCGTCGTTGTCCAGGACGCGGCTCCGGCCGTCCGCCTCCAGTCCGGCGAAGGTGCCGAAGCTGCCGGGAACCACGCGGACCGCGTAGAAGGGACCCTTCTCGAGCGGACCCAGCGAGGGGTTGGGCCGGTTCCCGGCGTCGCCGCCATACCGGTTGAACGCGGTCTCGCCGCGCCCGAAGCCGGGGTCCACGCCGTCGCGGGCGTTGCGGTTGAACTCCTCCACGGTGGCTTTGAGGCCGGCGGGGTCGATTCCGCACTTCGCCGCGAGTTCCTCGATGGTCCGTCCCTTCGTGAGGTAGCCGGAGCGCAGGTACGGGAAGAGCGGGACCGGCAGCGGCTTGGCCATGCCCAGAGGGAACCTGCGGACGAACCGGCTGTCGGCAATCTGCCAGGACTCCGCGGTTCCGCCCTCGGGGGTGGCGGCCATCATGGCGGCCACGTAGTCGTAGTAGCCGTTGGCCTCGTTGACGAAGCGCTTGCCGTTTGCGAGGACGCCGATGCTGCCGGGCTTGGCGCGGTCCATGATGTGCGGGAAGGTGCCGGTGCGGCCGTTGCGGTACGGCACCAGCGACACGGGGCACCACGCGGCGGCGGATTTCACGTCGGTCTTGAACCGGGCACCCACCGCCTGGGCCAGGGTGATGCCGTCGCCGCTGGTCTCCGCGGGTGCCAGCGTCCAGTGTTCCCGGCCGGTGGGGGTGTGGGGAAACAGCTCCTTCCGGCGCTGGATGTCGTGGGGGAAGCCGCCGGCGGCGAGGACGACGCCGCGTGCAGCGTTGATCTGCAGCTCACCGTCCGGGGAGCCGACGACGGCGCCGGTCACCTTGCCGGTGTTGTCGGTGAGCAGCCGTTTCGCGGGAGTGGAAACGCGGATATCCACGCCGAGATCGTCAGCGGACTTCAGCAGGCGTCCGGTCAGGGCGGTGCCGTTGACCAGTTGCATGTTGCGGCGGTGAATCAGCAGGTCCAGGAGGTGGAGGCCCATGCGCCAGCCGGCGTGGAAGATGCCTTTCGGATTTCCCTGCGAGGCGGAGAGGAACTTGCTGAGGTCCGGTCCGGCCATGATGCCCATGCCCAGGAAGGACGTTTCGTAGAGCTGGTGGCGCATTTTTGCCCGGAGTTCCGGCCTGATCCGCCGCGCGTTGATCGGTTTGGGGCCCACCGAGCGGTTGCCGGTGCCTGCGCCCGGCTCCTTGCCGTAGATGTCATTGATCCTGGTTCCCGGGACGAACTGCAGGGACGTCTTGTCCTGGAAGAAGCCCACCATGTGCGGGACGGCCTCGAGGAAGGCGTCCACCTTGTCCGACTGGTACTCCTCCCCCAGGGTGTGGCGCAAATAGGTGCGGAACGTTTCCTTGTCCTCGTTTACGCCGGCAGCCTTGGCGAGCGGGTTGCCGGGGGTCCAGGCCCAGCCTCCGGACCAGGACGTGGCCCCGCCGCAGACCCCGGCTTTTTCCACCACGATGACTTTGAGGCCGTGGTAGGCGGCGGTGACGGCGGCGGACAATCCGCCGGCGCCGGACCCGACCACCAGGACATCGCAGTCCAGGGCGCCAGGCCGGCCGTCCTGCTCAGTTGGGGCCGGTGTGGCGTCGGTGCTCTCGTTCATGGGGTTCTCCATTGTGGTTCTCTCGGGTGTCTCTTAGCGGCCGAAGTGGTTAGTGGCCGAAGGTGTCTGAATCGAGGCGCGGCGGGGCGCCGGTTTCCAGCGCATCAATGGCGGCGAGCTGCTCCGGAGCCAGCTCGAAGCCGAAGATGTCCAGGTTCTGCCGCTGCCGGTCGTCGCTGGCGGATTTCGGCGTGGCGATGCGGCCCTGCTGGACATGCCAGCGGAGCACGATCTGTCCGGGCGTCCTGCCCAGTTCCTCCGCCGGCCCGGTGATGGCGGGGCTGGCCAGGAAGTCGCCGTTGCGGCCAAGCGGGCTGTACGCGCCGGTGGCAATGCCGTGCTCACGGTGGAAGGCCAGCTGTCCGGGCTGGCCGTGGGCCGGGTCCACCTGCACCTGGTTGACCGGCACGGCGAGTCCGGCCCTTTCGACTGCCAGCAGGTGGGCGGGCTTGAAGTTGGAGACGCCCCAGGCGCGGATGGCGCCGTCGTCCGCCAGCTGCCGGAGGCCTTCGCAGGCCTCGACGAACCGGCCCAGCGCGGGGTTGGGCCAGTGGACCAGGAACAGGTCCAGGTACTCCACGCCGAGCCGGGCCGCTGAGCGTTCAAAGGCGATTCGGACGCCGTCCCGGCTGTGCCAGTCCCGGTTGAACTTGGTAGTGATGAAAATGTCCTGCCGGGCGATGCCGCTGCGCCGGAGGCCCTCCCCCACGGCCTCTTCATTGCCGTAGTTCTCGGCGGTATCGATGTGCCGGTAACCGTTGGCGATGGCGCGGTGCACGGCATCCGCGGCGTCCTCCCCCACCATCGGCCAGGTGCCCAGCCCGATCAGCGGAACGCGGACGCCGGGGGCAAGCTCCGTCGTCGTGCTTTCCAGAACTTCGCTCATTTGGCCCCTGCTTCCTGAAGGTTTTCCGCTGCCGCTAGTACGGCGTCAGCGGCGGCTTTCAGGTTCCGGGCCCAGCCCGGTCCACCGAGTTCGGCAACCCGCCGGTCCGACGGCGTCTCGACGCTCACGGGCGTCCCTGCCGGGAAGGCAGCCACCAGCGCGGCGAGATCGAACCCGCCTTCGCCGGGGACGCCGCGTTCGGAGCGCGACTCTGTCACGAGGTCCTCGCGGGTGGCGGGCCGCTGCACCGGGCCGTCGCACAACTGCAGCAGCGGGACAAGGTCCGCGCTGGCTGCCAGCTGGTCGAGCGTGCCGCCGAAGCGGTTGAAGTGCAGGGCGTCCACCACGATCTTGCAGCCGGCGGCGCGGGCCAGTTCCGCCGCGGCGGGGATGGAATCTACCGCCTGGTAGGAGATCGGTTCCAGCGTGGGCACGATGCCGAAATCCCGGCCGTCCGCCGTCATCCGGGCCAGCGTGTCAGCCAGCCGGGCGGCGTCCGGATCGGCACCGGCAACGGTCAGCGAGCCGGCACCCAAGGCCTGGCCTGCTTCCATCATCCGCAGCCAGGCCCCGCGCTGGTCACTGCCGTCCAGGAGCAGGAACTCGATGTCCTTCACCGTCACGCCGGTGTCCCGCATCCGGGCCAGGGTTTCCTTCAGCATGGGTGAACCGGGCTGCAGGTCATAAGCACGTTCGGCCGCGGTAACCGGCCGCACCCGGGCGCCGATGAAGTCGAATCCCGCCCCGGCGGCGACGGTCACGAGGTCCGGCGGCGCAGTTCCTACGAGGGAAAGCTGGGCCAGGCCCACCTGGCGGCGTGGCGGGGTGTTCATGATGCTGCTCCGTTCAGGGAAAGGTTCGCTGGATCTCGACGGGCCCGATCACCGGTGGCCCGGGCCCGCTCACCGGTGGCGCCGGCGGCCAGTGCAGCGGCCACGCGCTGGGCGGCGTCGTACCCGCTCTTCACGGCGTTGGAGGCGATGGCCGGGGTCTGGTCCACCACCGTTCCGGCGAGGGTCACGGGAACCCCGGCCGCGAAGCTCAGTGCGGCATCGCGCTCGCGGGCCGGCATGGCGCCGTCCAGCGGGGCAACCGAGCGGGAGACCAGCAGGGGCCCCGGGGCGTCCAGCCACTCGCCGCTGCTGAGCCGGACGCGGCCGCCGTCGTACTCTTCGATGGAGCTGCCCAGCCGGATCCGGACCCGCGGGTTCTGCTCCAGCCGGGGCACTGCCAGGATCTTGGCGCGGCGGCCGGACTCCGGCGCGATGACCTCCTGCGGCCCCACCAGCAGCACGGCGGCGCCGCGGTCCGCCAGGGTGTCCGCCACGCTCATGGCCACGGAGTCGGCGCCCCAGATGGTCACTGCCGCGGGGACTTCGCCGGCGGCAGCACCGCTGTCGAGGACGCCGGGGTGGGCGGCGAGCCATTCGCGCACGTCCGTGACGTTCGGGGAATCTCCGCCGGTGAACCCGGCAGCCGGGCGCAGCCCGCCCGTAGCCAGCACGACGGCGTCGGCGCCGGTTTCGCGGACCAGCGCGGCGACGTCGTTCGTGTCTACGTGCGTGCCCGGCCGGACGTCGACGCCGAGCCGGGCGTTCTCGGCCGCCGACCATTCGGCGAAACGGTGGAAGTCCGGGGTGGACTTCATCCGCTCGGCGAGGGCGAACTGGCCGCCGGGGCGGGCGCCGTCGTCGAGCACTGTCACCTGCGCGCCGGCTTCGGCGAGTTCACGGGCCGCGGTGAGGCCTGCGGGGCCGGCTCCCACCACCACAACACGGGACCCGTCACGGACGGCGGGCGTGGGGACGGGGACGCGGGAGCGGCCCACGGCCGGGTTGACGGTGCAGGTCACCTGGCCGAGTCCCAGGTTGTCGATGCAGACGTTGCAGGCGATGCACGGGCGGTAGCGTCCGCCGTGCAGGACGCCGCCCACAAAGGCGGGGTCGGCGTGGATGGCGCGGGCCAGGCTGACGAAGTCGCAGGTGCCGTCGCGGAGGACCTCTTCAATGATGGCCGGGGAGTTCAGCCGGCCGGCCATGCCCAGGGGGAGGCCGAACTGCCGGTAGGCCTTGGCGTAGTCGGCCAGGATGCCCGGCTTCCATTCGCCTGACTGGACGATCCATTCACCCGCCTCGTAGCTGCCGGCGGAGATGTCCAGGAAGTCGAGGCGCTCGAGGTGGGCCTTGGCGATGATGGCCAGCTGCTGCCCTGCGGTGATGCCGTCCGCCGGCCCCTCAACCACGGAGACGCGCATGCCGATGATGGCATCGGGGGCCTCCTTCCTGACTTCGTCGATCACCAGGTTCATGAAGTGTTCCGGGGCGGCGAATTCGTCGGTGCGGTGGTTGGAGATCGGGGACATGAACTGGTGGATCAGGTAGCCGTGGGCGCCGTGGATGTTGATGACGTCGAAGCCGGCGTCCACCGCGCGGCGGGCGGCCTGTCCGTAGGCCGCCACGAGGTCGCGGCATTCCCCGGCGGTCAGTTCCCGCGGCACCTCGCCGCCGGCCACCTCGCACGGCACCGGTGACGGCGCCAGGTTCTTGTATCCGGACACCGCGGCCTGCGCCGTACGGCCGCCGTGGTTGATTTCGACGGCGGCGAGCGCGCCCTCGGCGTGCAGGGCGTCGGTAAGTTTGCGCAGGCCAGGGACCATGGCGTCGGTGTGCAGGCCCAGCTGGTGGGTGCGGCCCTTGCCGTCGGCGCGGACGTAGGTGGCTTCGGTGGTCACCAGGCCCAGGCCGGCCTTGGCACGGGTGACCAGGTAGTCGATGTACTGCTCCGTGATGCGGCCGTCAGTGGTGCCGTAATTGCGTTCCATCGGGGCGGACGCGAGGCGGTTCCGGAGGGTCCGCGGAGTGCGGCCGTTGCGGCCGAGGGTCAGCGGCAGGGCTGCGTAGCGTTCGGTGGTCATTCGTCTTCCCTAACGTGCTGCCGGAATGCGGCTGGTTGGTTGGGCTGCCGGGGCTTCCGGCGGGGCGGGCTGGCCGGTGATGGCCAGCTGGTCCACCGCGGCGAAGCGGACGGGGACGCCGGTGCGGGAGGATTCGTACACGGCCAGCAGGATGCGCAGCGCCTTGGTGGCGTCCTGGCCGGTGATGGCCGGCTCGGTGCCTTTTTCCAGTGCGGCCACGAAGTCGCGGACCTGGCTGGTGTGGTGCGGGATGAGCTGGCCGTTGATGGTGGCCAGGTCCACGTTGGGGCGGATGCCGGCGGGGTGGACGGCTTCAGTGGTGATGGTTTCGCCGACTGCCCAGAGGTCCACCCGGCCGTCGCTGCCCTCCGGAAACTCGGTGAGGGACGCGGTGGCACCGGTCTCGCCGGTGATCCGGATCTGCACGCCCAGGCTGGGCGAGACCGCCGTCGAGGCCTCCAGCGTTGCCATGGCTCCGGAAGTGAAGGTCAGGACCGCCGTGGCGGAGTCCTCCACCTCGATGTTGGCGCCGTGCTTGTAGCTGTTGATCTTGCCGTACACCTCGGCGATATCCCCCATGAACCACTGCAGCAGGTCGATGTAGTGGATGGCCTGGGTCATCAGCACACCGCCGCCGTCGTTGGCCCAGGTCCCCCGCCACGCGTCCCTGGAGTAGTACTCCGGTTCGCGGTGGAGCATCACCGAGCACTGGCCCATGACGGGGCGGCCCAGGGTGCCGTCGTCGATCGCTGCCCGGATCCGCTGGGCGCCCGGCCAGAAGCGGCGCTGGAAGAGCACGCCCAGCTTCACTCCGGCGTCGGCACACGCCGCGGCCATCCGCCCGGCCGAGGGCAGGTCCGTGGCGATCGGCTTCTCGCAGAGCACGTGGACGCCGGCCGCTGCCGACTGCAGCACCACCTCCTCGTGGGTGGGGTGCGGCGTGCAGACCGAGATGATGTCCACGCCGAGATCCAGCAGCTCGCCCACCGTATTCACGGCGTTCGGCACATCCCACGTCTCCGCCGTGGCACGGGCCCGGTCCAGGTCGATGTCGCAGACCCCGACGATCCGGACGTTGTCCAGGGCGCCGAAGGCCTCGAGATGGTTGCGGGAGATGGCGCCGCAGCCAACGATGCCGACGCGGAAGATGCGGGCGGGTGCGGATGCTGATGGAGTCACGGGAGAATCAACTTTCTGGTGCGTGGGCGGTGCTGGGCCGGCAAACGGTGCTGGAGGCTACCCGGCGGGCGCTAGGCGGAAACGCGGCGCTTGCGGGGCAGTCCGAGTTCTTCGAGCGGGGTCTTATGGGTTTCCCTCGCCGTGGCGATGGCGATCGCGGATACCACCAGGCAGACCACCGTGAAGCTCGCCACCGGGATCCAGCCGCCGGGGCCTGGCTGGGCGAGCATCGTGGCGATGACGGGGGCGAAGCCGGTGAGGATCAGGCCCACCTGGCTGCCGATGGCCATCCCCGAGTAGCGGACCGGGGCGGGGAACATCTCGGGGAAGAAGACCGTCCAGACGCCGTTCCAGCAGGAGTAGAACACGGACATGTTCAAGAACCCGAAGACGAAGATCAGGGGAACGTTGTGCTCGCTGATCGCCCAGAAGTAGCCGAACGAGGTGACAGCGCAGCCGAGAGCGCCCACCAGCAGCACCTTCTTGCGGCCGAACTTGTCCGAAATGATGCCGGCCAGCGGGATGGTGAACATGGACAGGCCGATGGTGACGGCGTTGACCGTGAGCATCAGCGTCCGGTCCAGCCCGATGGAGCTGCCCGTGGCGTAGGCCAGGGCGTAGACAGTGAAGGTGGTCTGCATGACGGAGAACAGCATGACGAGGGCAACCCGCAGGACGTCACGCCACTGGGTCTTCAGGACCTCGGCCGCCGGGATGCCCTTCGGCTTGCCCGGATCCACGGCTTCTTCGAAGACCGGCGGGTCCTCCAGGCGGGTGCGGATCCAGTAAGCGACGCCGAGGACCACAACGGAGAGCCAGAACGGGATACGCCAGCCCCAGCTGAGCAACTGGTCTTCGGGAAGGGCGGCCAGCGGAATGAAGACCACCGTGGACAGCACCATGCCGGAGGCGTAGCCGGTCATCACGAAGCTGGTGAAGAAGCCGCGGCGGCCCTCCGGGGAGTGCTCCATGGTGAGCGTTGACGCGCCGGCGGCTTCCGCGCCGGCGGAGAAGCCCTGCGCCAGGCGGCCGACCAGCAGCAGTGCGGTGGCCCAGTAGCCGATCTGCCCGTAGGTGGGGAGGAAGCCGATGCCGATGGACGCGACTCCCATGATCACCAGCGTGATCATGAGGGCCTGTTTCCGGCCCACCTTGTCACCGAAGTGGCTCATCACGATGCCGCCCAGCGGCCGGGCCAGGTAGCCGACGCCGAAGGTTGCCATCGCTCCGAGCAGTGCCACGACGGGGTCGCCGCCGGGGAAGAAGATCTTGGGGAAAACGAGGGCTGCGGCGGTGCCGTAGATGAAGAAGTCGTAGTACTCCAGGGTGGAACCCAGGAATGAAGCCAGTGCCGCTTTCCTGGGCATCTTGGCCGGGTGGTTCGCTGCCGGACGGCTTTCCTGGTTGTCCTGGTTCAGGACGTCGGATTCCAGGACGGCGGTGCTCCGGACGTCTCCTGCCGGGGGTTGCTGGGCATGTCCCATAGTGTCTCCTCATCGAGTGTCACGGGTTAAGGGTGGTGGGGCCGCCGCCACATTGCGGTGGCACGTTCCGTAAGAGTTTTTGGGGCCGGGAGCCTCCGCCGGCCGGCCGGCGGTGGTGTGGATCCCTGAACAAAACTGTATGAGCGGCATCACAGATGTCAGCGGCAAATCCCATTCAACGGGACGCCCGGCATCGGATAGCACCACAGGACGGCACCAGGGGCGGGCGGGATCTGGCTAGATCTTCGCGGCCCGGTCCCCTGCGGCCTGGCGGCCCGGCTCGAGCCATGGCCTGGTGCCGTAGGGCCGGCGCTCGGCACCCATGGTCCGGGAGAGGCCGCGGCCGGCGGCCACCAGCACGGGCAGGATCAGCTGGGGCTTCTCTTCAGCGGTAGGAACGACGACGGCGATGGCACCGATCACGCTGTTGCCCTCGCCGAACACCGGTACGGAGTAGGCGGTGTTTTCGGGGACCAGGACGCCGGCCAGCCGGACATAGCCCCGCTCCCGGATGAGGGCCAGGTGCGCGCGGATCTTCACGGGATCCGTTTCCGTGTTGGGCGTGGTCTTCTCCAGCGGGCCGGCCAGGAAGCGCTCCTGGACGTGGCGGGGCATGTGGGCCATCATGGCGAGGCCCGAGGAGGTGTTGTGGATGTCGAGCCGCCCGGCGACGTCGGCAAGGTTCAGCACTGTGCCGTGCCGGTCAAGGCGTTCGAGGTACAGGACGCTTCCGGACTCGACGTCGGGGACGGACAGCGAGACGTTCTCGCGGACGGCTGCGTGGACACCTTCCAGGAAGGGAAGCCCGCGGCGCCGGAATTCTTCGAGGGGGTTGCTGCGTGAGGCAAGCTCCCACATTTTGACACCCACGCCGTAGTCCCCGGTGGCGCCGCGGTTGAGCAGACCGCTGTCGACGAGGTCGTTGGCCAGGCGGTGCGCGGTGCTGCTGGACATGCCGGTGAGGCGGACCAGCTCCGCGAGCGTCAAACGCGGTTGCCCCCGGGAGAAGGCATCCAGGATCTTCACCACCCGCTGGATGACGGACTCCCCCGATGCGGAGTTCGCCATGGTTCCTCCCGGTTGTGCCAGCTTTTCTCCTGCCAATATATCCCTGCCGCGAAAGGACGGCGGTCCGGTGGAGGCAGCCCGTGGAAGTAGCCTAGGGGTGGGCGGGCCTGCACCTGGCGACAGCCGCGGAGGCACGCATCAGGAGCACGCATCAGGGAACATTGCGGGGAGGAACAACGTGGAGCTGCGGCAGATCGAGGCTTTCCTGGCTGTGGCCGAGGAACTGCACTTTGGCCGCGCCGCCCACCGGCTTCGCATGGCGCAGTCCCCGCTAAGCCAGACGATCAAGAAGCTGGAGAAGAGCCTCGGGGCCGACCTTTTCGAACGAAACACAAGGGCCGTCTCGCTGACCACCGCCGGCTACGCCTTCCTGCCGCACGCACGGAAAATCCTGGAGGAGCTGGATCTGGCGCGGCGGGCCGCCACGGCGGACAGCGGCGAAGTGTACGGCCGGCTCAGCATCGGCTTCTCCGGAGCACTCAACCATAGGACCCTCCCCCCGCTCACCCGGGCACTGCGCAGCAGCTACCCGCATCTGGACCTGACCCTCAGCGGCGGACTGCTCACCCAGGATGCCCTGGACCAGCTCCGTAACGGGTCCCTGGATCTGTCCTTCATCGGGCTGCCGGTGGATGCTCCTTCCCTGGCCACCCGACGCATTGCCGTGGAGCCGCTGGGCGCTGCACTTCCGGTGGACCATCCGCTGGCCGGCCGGCCACAGATTGCCCTGGCCGACCTGGCAGCCGACGGCTTCGTCACCATGCCCGCAGCGCAGGGGTCCACGTTGCGGGAGTCCGTGTTCTCGGCGTGCACGGCTGCCGGGTTCCGGCCCCGCGTGGTGCAGGAGGTGTCCGATCCCTACACGGCCCTTTCCCTGGTGGCCGGCGGTGTGGGCGTCAGCCTGATGCCCGACTCCATGGCCGGAATCATGCCCGGCGGCACGGTCTTCATCCCGCTTTCCGGCGCGGTGCCGCTGCTGGAGTCCGGGATCGCCTGGAATCCGGACCTCATGTCGCCGGCCCTCAAGCTGGCACTTGAACTGGCGGATTCCGTGCTGCCCACGCCGCCTCGCCAGGATCTCCGTACCGCTCAGCACCGCTGATGACTATGTAGTTGTCTCACATAGTCCCAGACCGAATAAGTGTTGGACACGTCTCAATCCCGCTCCCACGATGGAAGGACACCAATTACTCAACGAAGAGGACAACGCCCATGGCAACTTTCGCCGTCACCTACGCCTACTCCGACGCCACGGCCGGCGAGCGCGATGAGCACCGGCCACGCCACGTTGAATTCCTGAAGTCGCAGTTCGACGACGGCCGGCTGCTGACGAGCGGCCCCTTCGGCTCCGGGGAATCACCCGGAGCCCTGCTGATCCTCAAAGGCGATTCCAAGGCCGACGTCGAAGCACTGATGGACCTGGATCCGTTCTTCAGCAACAACCTCATCGAAGAACGGACCATCCGGCAATGGAACATCTTCTTCGGCGCCGAACGCGTGGACGCCTGATGCTGACCGCCCGCACTGTTGCCAGGGAAACCATCAGTTACGAGGAAGTGGCCGAGCCTGTCCTGGAGCAGGGCCGCGCCCTGGTCCGGATCCACCACGTCACGCTCTGCGGCACTGACCTCCATATCTGGGAGGACGACTACCCGGCCGAACTGCCGGTGGTCCAGGGTCACGAGTTCTCCGGCGTCGTCGAAGCAATCGGCCACAACGCTGCCGGCATCCGGACCGGGGACAGGGTTGCCGTCAGCCCGATGACGTACTGCGGAACCTGCCGGCCATGCTTGCAGGGCAGGTTCAACGTCTGCCGCAATATCAGTTGCATCGGCTGCTATTCCGACGGCGCCCTGGTGGAAGTGCTCAGCGTCCCGGTGGACAAGCTGTGCCCGGTTCCCGAGGGCCTGGCGCTGGAACTGGCCGCCATGGCCGAGCCCGCCTCCATCGCCATGCAGGCCGTGAACCGCGGCCGCCCCGCTGCCGGGGAAACCGCGCTCGTCCTGGGCAGCGGCCCCATCGGGCTGCTCGCCACCCTGTACCTGACCGACCTGGGCGTGGACGTGGTCTGCGCTGACACGGAGGCTGACCGCCTGGAGCTGGCACGCGCCTTCGGAGCTGTGGACACGCTGCTGGTTGACCCCGCCGCCTGCTTCCCCGACGCCGAACAGGCGGCGCGGCTGGGGCGGCTGACCGAGGGCTACGGCCCCGGCCTGGTGCTGGAGGCAACCGGTGCGCCGTCCTCGCTGGAGAACGCCATACGCCTCGTGGCCGGAGCCGGCCGTATCGTCCAGGTGGGCATTTCAGCGCGCTCGGCCACGGTATCCATGAAGGACATTCCGTTCAAGGAACTGGACCTGCTGGGCAGCCGGAACAGCCTCAACCTGATCCCCGGCGGACTGGCCCTCCTGGCGCGCCATCCGGACCAGGCCAGGGCCCTCATGACGCACCGTTTCGGCTTCGCGGACCTGCAGCAGGCCTACGAATTGATGCGCAGCCGGACTGAGAAGGTGGGCAAGATCCTCATCGAGATGCCGGCCGCCCTGGGCTCAGGCACCGGACCGGAAACGGCATTCGCGGGGGCGCCGGCATGAACCCGGGTGCAAACATCCGCGTGCTCACGCCGGTGGAGGAACTCGCCCCTGCGTACGACGTCGTGGTGGCCGGCAGCGGGGCGGCCGGCCTGGTGGCGGCGGTCCGCGCGGCGGACGCCGGGCTGAGCGTGCTGGTGGCCGAGAAGGCCGCCCTGCTGGGGGGCACCACGGCCGCCGGCGGCGGGGTGATGTGGGCTCCGAACAACCATCTGGCAGCCCGGGCCGGCTTCAGCGACAGCCATGAACTCGCCGTCGAATATCTCACGGAGGCAGCGGGGCACGTCCTGTCAGCGGCGGAAATCGACTGGTATGTCCGGACCGCACCGCGCGCCGTCAAATACCTGACCGGCAGCACCAGGGTGTCCATGACCCCCATCGCCCGCCCGGATTACCACCTGGAGTGGAACGGCGCGGCCGACGGCGGACGCGGCCTGGACAACAACGCGTTCGATCCGCAGGACCATCCGGGCCTGGCGGAGGCCATCCGGCCGTCGTCGTACTTCCCGCTCCTGACCATGACGGAACGGGACGAGCTCAACGGCCGCGCCGCCGATCCTGCGCTTCTCGCGACGCGGGCGAAAACCGGGGTGCGCACCATGGGCGGCGCGCTGGTGGGCCGGCTGCTGGCGAGCGCCCTGGACCGGGGTATCCACATTGCTGCCGCCGCGCCGGTGGAGGACCTGGTCCGCGCGGGGAGCGGCTGGACGGTCACGCTCGGCCCAGGCGGAGACAGTGCCGCCGGCCCAGGCAGGACCGTCACGGCCGCCGCCGTCGTCCTGGCCTCCGGCGGGTTCGAATGGAACCCGCGGCTGCGCCAGGCGTTCCTGCCCTTCCCGGTGACGCCCATCAGCGCGCCGTCCAACGAGGGCGACGGGCTGGAACTGGGCCTGAAAGCCGGGGCGGCAGTGGCTGATATGACGGCCATCTGGGGTGTCCCCGTGATCGCCGCACCGGCGCACCGGTATGACGGCCGGCAGTCCGGCCGGATGGGCAACGTGGAGATGACCCTGCCCGGTTCTATCACCGTGAACGCCGCGGGAAGGCGTTTCGTCAATGAAGCCCTGAACTACCACGACGCCTGCCGGGTGTTCGCCTCGGTGGACCCCCACACCGGGCGGCAGCGGAACAATCCCGCGTGGCTGGTGTTCGACTCCGCCTACCTGTCCAAGTACCCCGTGGCCGGCTCAACGCCCGGGTCACCGGCGGAATGGATGACCTCGGCCGGAACCGTGGAGGAACTGGCCGGAAAGCTCGGAGTAGACCCCGCCGGGCTCCGCGAAACCGTGGCCCGGTTCAACAAAGATGCCGCCGCGGGCGTGGACACCGAGTTCCACCGCGGCGCCACACCCCAGGACCGTTTCCTGGGCGATTCCGGCAACACCCCCAACCCGTGCCTGGCTCCTCTGGCCACCGGCCCGTTCCATGCCGTGCCGATTTCGGCAGGCGTCCTGGGCACCTCGGGCGGGCTGGAAACCGACTTCGACGGCCGCGTGCTGGACCGCCGGGCGAACCCGATCCCCGGGCTCTACGCCGCCGGAAACGTTGCTGCCAGTGTGTTCCGGAACAACTACCCTGGCGGCGGGGCCACTCTGGGGTCCGCCATCACGCGGGCCTTCGCCGTGGGCGAGCACCTGGCGCGGCGCCGGCAGAACTGACAGCACGAACAGCAAGGACAGCGCTGAGAAGAGAACACCAAGGCGAGGGGCCGACGGCGGGAGTTTCCGCCGTCGGCCCCTCGCCTTTGCGCGCGTGTGACGCGGGACACAAAAGAAATTCCACCGAAGTGATTGCCTTCCGGCGGCCCGGTCGGCCACACTTAGGGTGGATCCGCAGGAACGACAAAACGTTCCCGGTCCCTCCGCCGGAAGTATCGCACCGGCCCCGCCCCATCTCAGAATGCCGGGCCCCCCGCATCACCTTCAGCTCAAATCTCCTCCCGCCTCAAAGGCACCCTTTTTGTCCTCCCCGGATTCCCCCTCACCGAAACACGGCCCGGCCCGGCCACCTTCCCTGGACACCCGCCCCGATCACACCCCTGCGAAAGAGAGCACCCCATGATCAAGCACCACTCAGACATCCTGCTCGAGATCATTGCCCACGATCCCGCAACCATCGAAAACGACCTCAACAGCGCCGTGGACATCGCCCTCCGCCACGCCATGCAGGAACGCCGCCACGGCGTGCTGGTCACCCAGACCGGCTACTCCACCTACACCGTGGCCGTCAGCCGCGACGTTCCCTACGGCGAAACGCGGGAGCTCCGGCAGTGGGCTTCCGCCTCCTAGGCAGGCACGCCCAGCAAGGACCGCCGCTGTACGCACCCGCACCCCGCCTGTAGCGTGGGACCACACCGCGAGATCAGGAGCAGTCGATGAGCACGGAACACAACGAGGCCGACGACATCGTGAGCGATGGCGTCGAGGACGAAACCAACCCGGTGCCGAGGGACAAGCCGGCGGACCAGGCGTCCGGCCGACATGCCGGGCCCGGTCCTGTCGATGCCCGCCCCGGCGCGGATGGCACCGAACCCCCGGGACCGGCCGAGGAACAGAACAGCAAAACGCCGGACCACCGGGGCCTCACCACCGAACCCAGCTCCAGCTGACATAGAAAACACCGACGAAGACGAGGAGCCCGACGGCGGCAATTACCGCCGTCGGGCTCCTCGTCTTTGTGCTTTTCCCGGCCACGTTGCTGACTGGGTTGTGCCGGTCAGGCAGTCCGGCCCGCGTGCCCGCCTTCTTCGATCTCTTCCAGCAGTTTGTCGTTGAAGGCCTTGAGGTCCCCGGGGTGTCTGCTGGTGACGAAGCCCTGGTCCACCACAACCTCCTCATCACTCCAGAGGGCGCCCGCGTTCTTCAGGTCGGTCCGGAGCGTGTGGTACGAGGTCAGCCTGCGCCCGCGGACCACGCCTGCGTCGATGAGCAGCCAGGGGCCGTGGCAGATGGACGCCACCGGCTTGTGCTGTTCGAAGAAGCTGCGGGCAAAGGCCTGCGCGTCGCTGTCCACGCGAAGGTGGTCCGCGTTGACCACTCCGCCCGGGATCACCAGCGCATCGAAATCAGCGGCGTCGGCATTGGCCGCCGCGATGTCGACGTCGAACTTCTCGCCTTTTTCGGTGCCGTGGTAGCCCTGCAGCTTTCCGGTCTTGGGCGCCACCAGCGTGGGCTCGCCGCCGGCTTCCTTCACGGCGTTCCAGGGGCTGGTGAGCTCCACCTGCTCCACGCCGTCGGTCAGCAGGAACGCCACCTTCTTGCCTGCAATATTGTGCGCTGACATATGTCCTCCTTTGCCGGATGCCTACGGCTTTAACACTAAACAGTGCTAGCACGGAAGTCAGGGACAGTGCTCCGAGCGGACCATGGAAACACGGCATCAGGAAAGGATTCCTGGCCGAAACCACCATCACCGCAACAGGAGCAAAAAAATGTCCATGACCGCCGGAACAAAGAAGTCCCGTCCGTCCCGCGCCAAGATCGCGCTCGTCTCAGCAATGACGCTGGGACTTGCCGCGGGCGGCGTCGCCCTGGCCGCACCTGCCCAGGCAGCCGCCACCAACTACGCCTGCCAGGTGGTGCCGCTCAAGCCCATCTTTGCGGGCTTCAACTCGTCCGGCACCAAACTGGTGGACTACCGGATCAACGTTTACTGCGGTGCCAACCGCTACGTCAACATCGAGCAGCAGCGCTGGGAAAGCGACGACTGGCCCAACGGTGACGACCACCTCGGCAACTCCTCGTTCAGCCGCTACCTCGGCCCGGCCAACGGCTGGCACACCATCCACAACGTCCGCACGCTGACCAACACCGAGATCGGCAACGAGGAGGTCTACCAGAAGGTCCGGCATCAGGAAGGCGTGGGTGGCGTCTGGTCGCCGTTCACCGGCTGGACCGGCAGCGGCACCACGTCCATGTCCAACTAGTTCCGTATCCAGCCAGGCCTGACCATCCGGGCCCGAGCACCCCGCAGGCAATCCGGCGGCCGTCCCCACAGGGGGCGGCCGCCGTTTTGCTAGTGCTGGCGCAGGTAGGTCAGCACGGCGAGGACCCGTCGGTGGTCCTCGGGTTCCGGCCGCAGCCCCAGCTTCAGGAAGATGCTCCGGATGTGCGCCTCCACCGTCCGCTCCCCCAGGAACAGGCTCTTGCCGATCGCCTGGTTGGTGCGCCCCTGGGCCATCAGTTCCAGGACGTCCCGCTCGCGGCTGCTGAGCTCGTCCTCCCCCTGGTGGCCGTTGTGCGGCCGGGCCACCATCCGGGCCACCAGTTCAGGATCGACGGCGGTCCCGCCCGCCGCCACCCGGTGCAGGGCGTCGATGAAGTCGTCGATGTCGGACACGCGTTCCTTCAGGAGGTAGCCCAGCCCTTTCGCACCGTTCCCCAGGAGCTGCATGGCGTTCTCCGTCTCCACATACTGGGACAGCAGCAGGACCCCCGTCCCCGGCTGGTCGCGGCGGATCGCCGTGGCGGCCTGGATGCCTTCGGTGGTGAAGGTGGGCGGCATGCGGATGTCCACGATGGCAACGTCAGGCTGCTGCGCTGCGATGCATACCAGCAGCTCCTGGGCGTCCGCGGCCTCGCAGACCACCTCCAGCCCTTCGGAGCTGAGCAGCGCGGCAAGGCCGCGGCGGAGCAGCGCCGAGTCGTCCGCGATGGCGACGCGCAGTGTCATGGGAGGTCCTCCGTCGGGTCGGCCGAGAACGGCAGGGTTGCGGCCACGGTTGTTCCGCGGCCGGCCGGGCTGGTGACCGTCAGGGAGCCGCCCAGGGCCGCGGCCCGGTCGGCCAGCCCCAGCAGGCCGCCGTCGGCACCGGGACTTGCCCCGCCGATCCCGTTATCCGTCACGTGCAGGCTGAGTCCCTCCGCCGTGCCTTTGACGCCGATCTGCAGGTTCGAGGCCCGGGCGTGCTTGGCGGCATTGGTGACGGCCTCGGCGCAGATGAAATAGGCGGCGAGTTCCACGGGCGGCGGAGGCCTTAGCGGCAGGTCAACGTCCAGCTCGATGGGCAGCGGGGACCGCTCCGCCAATGCCGTGAGCGAACCGCCCAGCCCTCTTTCCCGCAGCGACGGCGGGTAGACGCCCCGGGCCAGCTCACGCAGTTCCGCCAGTGCAACGGCGAGCTCGTCGCTGGCCTGCGCCACCAGGACCTTCATCTCCTCGGGGCTCGCGGCACGCCGTGCCCTGGCAAGGTCCATGGATACGCCCACCAGCCGCTGCTGCGCACCGTCGTGGAGGTCCCGTTCGAGTTCACGACGCCGGGCGTCCCCGGCGGTGACTATCCGTTCCCGGGAGCGGCGGACCTCGATCAGCTGGTCCCGCAGCTGCTGCTCCATGTTCTGGTTGTCCAGGGCCAGGGACGTGGCGCTCTGCACGGCCGCCAGCAGCTGGGGCTGGTCCCGGAGCGCTTCGTCGAAAACCAGGGCCCCGACCGGCGTGCCGTTGCGCTCCAGCACCATCGCAGCCCGCCCGGATCCGTCCTCCGGGACGGCGCGGGGCACGCCGTCGTCGTCCACGAATCCGGCCAGCGCGGGCGACCACCGCCACAGGCTGAGGGTGGGGTCCCGGACCGACCTGCGGAGGGCGCGGATCAGCCGGTCGCTCACCGGCGCCGCACCGATCTCCACCAGCAGCTCGCTGAGCGCGCCGCGGGCGAACCGGTAGCGCCACAGCCCCAGCAGCACAGCGAGCGGGACGATCGCCGTCGCCGGGTACTGCCACAGCAGTGCCTCGTTGGACAGTGATCCGGTCAGCTGGACCACGGCAAGGGACACCCAGACGGTGGACGCTGTCTTGATGATCACTGCCAGCCACAACGGCAGGAAGGCCGCCCGGTAGGCGGCTGAGCCGGACTGCCAGCGGGCCACGAGCACGGCCACAATTGCCAGGCCGATGCCCACCTGGAGAATGCGGGCAACGTCGCCGATGGCACTGGTGAGCTCCGGGCTGTCCCGCAGGAGGAACAGGTTCTTGGACGTGGACTCCCCCGCGGTGACGTGCAGCCGGGGATCGAAGAACGCCCAGCTCGCCACCGCAATCACCGCCCAGGCGGCGAAGAAGAAGACAACGGCCGCCCGTTCCGCCCGCGAGCGCAGGACCCCGGAGGGGAAGCTGAGGGCCAGCTGCAGCAGCGGAGGCTGGTACATCAGGGTCAGCCCCACTCCCACCGTAAAGAGGACCGGATCACTGGACCGCCGCACGCCGGCCGCCAGCCACAGCAGGCC
This sequence comes from Arthrobacter sp. UNC362MFTsu5.1, assembly GCF_000685965.1. Classification (GTDB taxonomy): domain Bacteria; phylum Actinomycetota; class Actinomycetes; order Actinomycetales; family Micrococcaceae; genus Arthrobacter. Next base: position 94,054 of record NZ_JMLE01000012.1, read on the forward strand.
GGCCACCACCAGCAGCAGGCCGGGATTCCGGTTGGGCCGGGTCTGCCAGGCGGTCACGCCGGCCAGGACGAAGGCCAGCCCTACGGCCACGAAGAGGGAAAGTTCAAAGACCGAGAATGGAGCCCGGTCCGGGTTCTCGCCCCAGCGGATGACCCCCTGGGCGTTGAGGACACCCAGCGTCCGGGCAGGATCCTGCAGGGCCGCCGGCTGCCAGTCGATCGAGATCAGCACCAGGGCCAGGACGCCCACGGTGGCAGCCACTACGAACACCAGTTGCTTGGGGGTCACGGTGCTTCCCTCCGCCAAGCTTAAGGATAGGCGCCCGTCAGCTCATTCGGCAGCCACCGGCGGCGCCAGCCGGTAGCCAATTCCCCGCACGGTTTCGACCCACCGGGGCGCGCGCGAGTCGTCTCCCAGCCGTTTCCGCAGGTTTCCCATGTGGACTTCCACCGTGCGCTCCTCGGCGGTGCTCACGTAGGAACCGGTGTCATAGGGTTCGTTCCTCAGCCGGCGGACCAGATCGGCCTTGGACTGCACCAGGCGTCCGTTTTCCAGCAGCATCAGGAGAAGGTCGAACTGGGTCCGGGTCAGCTCAATCCGCAGCCCCTCGAACTCGGCGGTCCTGGTTCCCTCGCTCAGCGTGAGGCCGTTGTGCTCGAAATCGGCGAGGTCCGCATCGGCAGGGTCACCCTGCCGGAGTGCCGCCACAGCCGGGACGGAAGAGGGCACGGCCTCGGCCGGAGCGTTCTGCGCTCGCCGCCCGTCACCGGCCGGTCCCGCCGGCGGGTGCGCGGCCCGCCTCGGCCGTCGCAGCATGGCCGCGATCCTGGCCCGAAGCTCGCGCGGACGGAAGGGCTTGGTCAGGAAGTCATCCGCCCCTGCTTCGAAGCCCATGATCGCGTCGGCTTCATCCACCCGGCCCGTCACAATGACGAGGTAGGCGTCGCTGAACGTGCGGATGCGGCGGGAGGCTTCGAGGCCGTCAAAGTCCGGAAGCCCGAGGTCCATGGTGACCACCACCGGGTTGTACCGGCGGACCGCCTCAACACCTTCGAGTCCGGAGGCTGTCGCGTGGACGGCGAACCCTGATTGCGACAGCACTTCCCGCAGGGAATTCCTGACGTCGTCGTCGTCCTCTACTACAACGGCAATGCCGCGTTCTTCCATCTATGCCCCCATAGTGTTCAGCCAGTCACCCCCATATTCGTCGGCAGGGAGCCCGCGGATGGGTATTTCCACTAACTGGACATATGGGGTTGATGATGAGCCTACACACGGCGGGACAGCACGTATTGCCGTCGAATCAAATCTTGCGCATCTCTTGAGTTCGCCTCCGGAATCTCCGGGAACTTGAGCCAAAATTGCGTCAAAGTCGCGTCATTCATGATTCCGCCGGTCCACCCTTGAGTCATACATCCAGGCGGGAACCCAGCACCCGTGAGAAGGAAGCGTCACAGGCTGCAAGGAAGCAGGAACGGCCATGAAAAAGGCTCAAGCTGCCAATGAGGTCGCCGCGATCCACGGCGTCATCACCGATCAGGCACCGGTGGATTTTCACGCCCTGGGGCTCGCCGGCTGCATCGACCGGCTCGCCGCCCCGTTGCGGGAACAGGGAACCACGGTCCGGTGGGAGACACCGCACCACGGCGTCGAGATACCGTCCGGCACTGCCGGGTTGCTGTACCACGCCGCCCAGGAGGCCCTGAGTAATGCGCTCAAATTCGCCGGCGCCACCGAACTGACCGTCCGGCTCGCGGCCGTGCATCACGGCATCCGGCTGACGGTGGCTGACAACGGGGCAGGCTTCGACCGCAATGACCGCACGGGCAACCGCCCGCAGGGATTCGGACTGTTCCTGATGTCCATCGCAGTCCATGAGGCCGGCGGAACCGCAACAGTAGACAGTGCTCCCGGCGAGGGCACCTGCGTCACGGTCACGCTTCCGCTGGACTGACCACACGTTTTACGGGGGGATTACCATGCATATCAGCCCGGGCCGCTGTGCCCACGGATCCGGCAACCGTCTCCAGTATTATTTTGCCCATGACCAGGCCTGTGGTGAGGGCTCCCGTCGCGGGCGTTGCCCGCACGGCACTCGATACCGCATGGGACCGGATCTTCTTCCTGGTCGGTGGTGTCGCCGCCGCGTGGTTGACCTATCTTCTCCTTGAGCTCAGCTTCCAGTGGGGCTGGGGCCAGCTCTGGTTCACGTTCGTCTTCTGGGCCATGCTCGCCTACCTCGTCCTGCCCAGGCTCCACTCGATCCTGACCCGCGTCTATGTGCCCGACTACTTCATCGGGCGCGCCCGCACCAGCGACGGCCTGCTCGGCGATCCGGTGAACGTGGCCCTGCTCGGTTCCGAAGCCCAGCTCCACCACGTGATGCGCCGGGCCGGCTGGACCATAGCGGACGACGTAACCCTGGCCAGCAGTTGGAGGATCATCACCTCCACCCTCCTGCGCCGCAGCTACCTTGAGGCGCCGGTCAGTCCGCTGTTCCTCTTCGGCCGGCAGCAGGACTTCGCCTACCAGCAGGAAGTGGACGGAACCCCGGGCAAGCGCCACCACGTCCGCTTCTGGCGGTGCCCGCCCGGCTGGCTGCTTCCCGGCGGCGTGGCTGCGGACTGGCTGGCCGCGGGCACCTACGACCGCAGCGTCGGCTTCTCGCTGTTCACCCTCCAGATCACGCACAAGATCGACGAACACACGGACGATGAGCGGGACCACATTGTCGCGTCCATTTCCGCCGCCGAGCCCTCGGCCGACGTCCGGGTGATCCGGGACTTCTCCACCGGCTACCACACCCGCAACGGCGGAGGCGATGAAATTGCCACCGACGGCGACCTTCCCATCGTTGACCTGCGGGCAACGCCGGTGCCAGGCGTTGCCGTTCCGCGGCTCCCGAGCGACAGCCGGAACAGGCGCCCTGCGCCCACCATCATCGGAGCCGCCCTCGTGGCCGGCCGGGCACTCGCCGCGGCGGCACTGGCCCTGTCCGTGCTGCTCTTCCCCGCCGAGCACCTGAGCGAGGGCCAATCTCAGCTGGTGCTCTACGCCGGGGTGGCAGTGCTTGTCCTCTCTGCCCTCGCGGAACTGCTGCTGGCCGGGTTCGTGTTCCTGGGGCGGAACTGGGCCCGCACGCTCGCCATGGCCGTGAGCACCGCCGCGATCGGCCTGCAGGTCATTGACGTTGCTCACGGAGGCCCGGGCATCACGCTGCAGACCAACCTCCCCGGCCTCACCCTGGACATCCTGCTGATCCTCGCCCTGTCCAGCGAGCGGTCCCGCGTCTACGCCCGCCGCGACCGCAAGGAGCCGAAACGGATCGCCGCCCGGCCCGGCGGCCGCGCAGCGATCTGACCGCCAGGCCGTCAGAGCGTGGACGGGTCCGTGTTCGCGCCGCACAGGATCACGGCCACGCGCTCGCCTTCAGCCGGGACGTAGGCCCCGGAGGTCAGGGCGGCAAACGCCGCCGCCGCGCCATGCTCCACCACAATCCGGTAGTCGGCCCACAGCCGCGAGCGCGCGGCGACAATCTCGTCGTCGGACACCAGCACGCACGCCACGCCGGTCCGCACCGCGACGTCAAAACCGATCCGGCCGATCCGGCGCGCTCCCAGCGAGTCCGCGGCAATCCCGGAAACCGCAACATCCACCGGCTCACCTGCCGTCAGCGCGGCGTGCAGGGTGGGGGCGGTTGCGGGTTCCACTCCCACCACCCTGGCCAGGCCTTCGACGGCGGCTGCAATCCCGGCCATCAGGCCTCCGCCGCCCACGGCCACCAGTACGGTGTCCACTCCGCCCAGCTGTTCCAGCAGCTCCGAACCGACCGTGCCGGCACCGGCAGCGATTTCCGGCTGGTCGTAGGCGTGGCAGTATACGGCTCCGGTCTCGGCCGCGTAGGCGATGGCGGCGTCGTAGGCCACGGCATATTCGGCGCCGCGCTGGATCACCGTGGCGCCGGATTCCCGGAGTTTCTTCACCTTCATGGCGGGGGCGGTCTCCGGGACAAACACGGCGGCGGGCACTCCCGCCTGGGCTGCGGCGTAGGCGTTGGCCAGGCCGGCGTTGCCGCCCGAAGCCACCACAATGCCGACGTCCTCCTTGAGTTCGCCACGCTCGCGGCAGGCCAGCACGCGGTTGAATGCGCCCCGGGCCTTGAAGGTGCCGGTGTGCTGCATGAACTCGCACTTCAGCCAGACCGTCCCGGGGAAGCTGTCCGGATCCGCTTCGATTACGGGTGTGCGGCGCACCAGCCCGGCAATCCTGGCGGCGGCTTCGTCGACGTCGGACCGGGTGATCACCGCACTCCCCCGGCTGCAGCGCCGGATGGTGCGGTGGTGGTCGGAGCCGTGGCGCGCCCGCCGTAGTCATGGCCGATCTGTTGTGCGGCGTCCTGCAGGAACGGGACCACGGTCTTTTCGATGGCTTCCGCCGGAGCCCGGTGGGTCTGCAGTGACACGTTGACCGCGGCCACGACCTCGTGGCCGCGCCAGACCGGGACGGCCACCCCGCGCAGGCCTTCCTCCAGTTCCTGGGAGACCATGGACCAACCCCTGGTCCTGGCTTGTTCCACTTCGGCCTGGAGCTGTTCGAGCGTGCCGATTGAGCGCTCGGTGAACCGCTGCAGCTGGACGGAGTCGTAGTAGGTCTTCAGCTCGGTCTCGGACAACGCCCCCAGCAGCACGCGCCCCATGGACGTGGCCCAGGCCGGGAACCTGGTGCCCACGCTGATGGAGACGCTCAGGAGGCGGGGCGACGGAACGCACGCGACATACACCACGTCGGTGCCGTCGAGGATGCACAGGGACGTTGTCTCGTTCAGCTCCGCGGCCAGCGACTTCAAGTGCGGCTCGGCGATTCTGGGGAGCGCAAGGTTGGCCAGGAAGGACTGCCCGATGTCCAGCGAGCGGGGGGTCAGCTCGAAGTGGGACCCCTCGGCGCGAAGATAGCCAAGGTCGGTGAGCGTCATCAGGAACCTCCGGGCCGAGGCCCTGGTCATGTCCGATTTCGCGGCGACCTGGGACACCGTCAGGCGGGGTTCGTCCGGAGCGAAGGCACGCAGTACGTCGAAGGCCTTCTCCACCGACTTCACGAAGTATGCGGGTTGTTCCGCCATGGAATCGTTTGCCCTTCCTGAAGCTCACATCCGGCGCCCGCAGACGCATGGCCGCAGGCTTGTTTCGATCATATCCGGCCCCTAACCGCCGCACGACCGCGCAAACAGCAGGGTCCAACCCCCGGCCAGCTCCGTCATTTCCCCGGATCGGTCAGCCGTCCGCCCGGATATGCGTCAGTGTCCGGCCCAGGAGCTGTCCGGTCTCCGGCGCCAGGCCAAGAATGGGGATCATGGCCGCCGCCTGCGCCCGAAGGTGGTCCCACCCGTCGGCGCACGCCAGCCCCTGCGCCTTGGCGCTGGCGATGGTTGCGGTGGTGTGGCCCGCGTAGACGAAGTCATAGACAAAGGCATCCGGGGAGAGCCGTGCCTGCCCCCAGGCCGGTTCATCATCAGCGCCCTTGCCGAGGGGCGTCGCGTTGACGATCAGGGATGCGCCGGGCGCGTGGTCCCGGGATTCGGCCCAGGACACGGCGGTGGCTTTTATGCCCAGGCTGGTGGCAAGGTCCACCAGCTGCTGCGATGCCCCCGGGTCCTTGTCCGTCACTGTGACCCGGTCAGCCAGCCCCGCGAGTGCCACCAGCGTTGCGCGTGCGGCGCCGCCCGCCCCGAGCATCAGGGCGTGCCGCTGGTGCCGGCCACCCAGGAGTTCGACGACGGCGGTGATGTCAGTATTGTGCGCATTCAGCCTCCGGCCGTCCCGGACCAGGAGGTTGGAGGCTCCGCTGAGCCGGACCGGTTCGGTGACGGAGTCAGCAGTTCCGGCGGCCCACTGCTTGTGGGGCATCGTCACATTGGCGGCCACGACGTCGGCCTCCAGCATCGCGGCACGGACGCCGGACATGTCCTGTCCGGCAGGCACGTCCCATGCCTCGTACGTCCAGCTGCTCCCGAGCTCCTCGAAGACCGGGCCCCACAGCCCGGGCGACATGGCGCTTGAAGCAGCCGAGCCGATAAGGAACAAACGGTGTGCGGGCGTTCGGTTCTCCATAGTGACCCTCTCATGTGAAAGACGCAGTCGGGTTGCCCGGTCAGGAAAGTGTTGTGAGGCACCTCACTCTGCGGTACTCTATTCCATAATCGCATACCGCACAGCTGTTCGGAATGCGCACAAATAAGAAATTCAAACAGTCTTTCAACGCGGAGGGACCAGCATCATGACCAACACAGCCACAGGCGCCGGCATCGGAGCCGAGCAGCGCCAGCTCAAGAGGGCCAAGAAGGCAGCCCTGGCCGCGTTCCTCGGCGGCGCCCTTGAGTACTACGACTTCTTCATCTACGCCACTGCGGCGTCGCTGGTCTTTTCCAAGATCTTCTTCCCGTCGGGCGACCCCACGGTCGCCCTGATCGCCTCGTTCGCCACCTTCGGCGTGGCGTATGTGGCACGGCCTTTCGGCGCAGTGGTCTTCGGGCACCTGGGTGACAAGATCGGCCGCAAGAACACCCTGGTGCTGACGCTGGTCCTGATGGGTTCGGCCACGTTCCTCATCGGCGTGCTGCCCGATTTCAACACCGCCGGCTACTGGGCTCCCGCCCTGCTGGTTCTCCTGCGCCTCATGCAGGGCCTCTCTGCCGGGGCCGAAACCGCGGGCGCCTCGGCACTGTCCACCGAGGAAGCCCCCGAAGGACGCCGCGGCTTCTTCGCCAGCTTCGCCATGAGCGGCATCTCCGCCGGCATTGTCCTGGCCTCGCTGGCGTTCCTCCCCGTGGCGGCCATGAGCGAAGCGGACCGCCTGGCCTGGGGCTGGCGCATCCCGTTCTGGCTCTCGCTGGTGGTGCTGATCGTTGCGTACCTTGTCCGCCGCTCACTGGAGGAACCAGAGGTCTTCGAGGAAAAGCACGATCACGGCGAACTGGTGAAACTGCCCTTCGCCAAGATGTTCAAGACCCACCCGGCACAGTTCTTCCAGGTGGCCCTGATGTCCTTTGAAACCGTCACGAACACGTTTATGCAGTCCTTCGGCCTGGCCTACGCCGTTTCCGTGGGCGTGCCGGCCTCCACCATGCTCTGGGTCAGCATCACGGGCAACATCATCGCCGTCGTATCCCAGCCGTTCATGGCCTGGCTCTCCGACAGGTACGGCCGCCGCCCGATCTTCATCACCGGCGTCCTGGGTTCAGGCGTGATGATCTTCGTCTACTTCTCCGTGATTTCCACGGGCAACATCCCCATGATCTTCCTGACCAGCACCCTGATCACCGCAGGCACCTACGCCATGTCCAACGCCATCTACCCGGCCTGGTTCTCGGAACTGTTCAACGTCAAGGTCCGCTATTCCGGCATGGCCATCGGCCTGCAGGTCGGCATCCTGTGCGCCGGCTTCACCCCGCTGCTCGGCACCGCCCTCGTCGGCGCAGACAAGGCGAACTGGGGCCCCGCCGCCTGGATCGTGGCCGCCTCCTCGCTCCTGGCCGTGGCCGGTGCCTACTGGGCCCGCGAGACCAGCAGGACCCCGCTGCGCGAACTGGGAAACTCGGTCCGCTAGCGGAGGACCGCCAACGGCCCGCCTCCGGCGCCTTACGGGCGCCGGAGGCGGGCCAGCAGCGTCGCGGCGAGCAGCGCCGTCGTAAGTTCCAGGGCAAGGACGGCGAGCAGCCCGCCGGCGGACGAGCCAGCATCAGCCGGCACCCCGGAGACTCCGTGGCCGTGGGCGTGTGACCCGGCGCCGGACGCTGTCCCCAGCAACAGGTAAGCGTGCAGCGCCGTCATGGCCAGCGCGCACGCCATGACCTGGCGCAGTGACCCAACCCGGCCCTCGCGCCAGATGTGCACGGCGCACGGCAGGCAGACCCCCACCATGGCCAGCATCAGCAGGTTCAGCCACAGGCCGTGCTGGTTTCCCATCACGAGCCAGAGGTGCACCAGGCTGGACGCGGCCGTCGCCGCGGCCACGATGCGCACGTGTGCACCGGGGCGGGGGTGGAGGATGGGGCCGGCGGTCCGGCCCCATCCCCGGAGGGCGGTCATGGCTCCTGCCTAGCCGTGGCAGTGTCCGCCGGCGGCGGGCCCGGCGTTCGGGTTGGCCGGGACGTCCAGCACGGGGCTGCGGTCAAAGAACCCTTCCGGACGCAGCTTGAAGCCGACCGTGTCCACCGGCATGATGGGCCAGTCCTCGATCCGGGGGAAGTGGGTCAGGCCGAAGGTGTGCCACACCACGATGTCCTGGCCGTCAATCTCGCGGTCCTGGGCGACGTAGGCCGGAAGGCCCGCTCCCCCGGAGTGCTGGTTCACGAAATCGCCGGTGGGGTACCGCTCGTCCTCCGCGAACCGGGTGACCCACAGGTCCTTGGTGGCGAACGCCGCCCGGCGGGCAATGGAGGACTCCGGATCGGCCAGGAGCGTGGGCTGGCCCTGGGCATGCAGTTTGTAGCCGACCGGTTCGCCCAGGCGGTTGCGGGACTCCGGGTTGGAGATGATCCACGTCCGGCCGCTGCGGGCGTCGGCTTCCCGGACGGCTTCGGACTCCCGGCCCAGGACGGTCCGTTTCCGGGAGAAGGCGTTGCCGCGTTCGTTGCCTTCGCCCATGGGCTGGCGGACCACGTCTTCCTCCTCCACCCGGTTGGTGAAGCCGTCGATCGCCATGTCCAGGCGGGCGCTGAAGAGGTGCTGGTGGAACGGCGCGCCGAGCCCGGGGGCCAGCTGGGAGATGTTGGCCGAGCCGCCTTCGGGGAACGCGCTGGTGAAGACGACGCCGGTGGCCTTGGCCTCGAATTCGATGGTGCCGTCGAGGTACAGGTACCAGTAGAAGCCGTAGTCGTAGTTGCCGATGGTGGTGAAGAAGGAGATGACCAGGCGGCGGTTGCGCCGGGTGTAGTTGATGCCCGTCCAGAGGTCGGAGTGCTTGGCCAGGATGCCCCAGTCCTCCTCATGCATGCAGATGCCGTTACGGATTTCGCGCGGATTGCCGAACGCGTCGCTGATCACCGGGCTGAGGTAGGTGATCTCCCCGAGGCAGTCGCAGCCCAGTTCGAGCGAGTTGGCGTATTGGCCCACCAGGTATTCGCCGGTGTCGAAGTAGTTCTGCCAGGACCGGATGGGCGACGGGTCGCCGTAGGGAACCACCATCTCGGCGATGGACGCGCGGTTGATGATGGGCCGCAGACGGTCGCCGTCCTGGAAGGCCAGGTTGTGCAGCACCACACCCTCGCGGACATCGAAGCCGACGTCCACGCTCCACTTTTCCCACTCCACGTGGTTGCCGCCGGTGACCGTGAAGCTGGGACCCTCGGGCTGGGTGATGTGGAGCGGCTTCTGGGTGGTGCGGAGCGGGCCGGTGAGCTCGGGATCGGTGTAGTTGCCGTGCTCGGCGGGAACCGGAACGACGCCGGTATCCAGGACCTGCGTGACTTCCTTGCTGACCACGTCGACGTACGCCACGAGTCCGTCCACGGGATGCGCCCAGGCGCTGTCTTCGGGAAAGTCCTGCACGAAGGCCAGGCCACGGAGGATGCGGCGGCCTTTCTCCTCCGGGTACTCGAAGACTCCGGCGGACAGCGGGGCAACGCGGACTTTGCTGACGTCCAGGTTTCGGTCGGCCAGGGCCTTTAGCCACCGCTCATCGGAGGCCAGGAGTTCCTCGACCACCTCGAACTCCTCTTCCAGCACGGGCAGTTCGCCGGCGACGGCGGTGTCCAGTTCGACGGCGGAGGTCACCTCGCCGCGGGTGGCGGAGACCGTCACATCGAGGGGACGGCCCCCGGACACGTCGTGGATGAACACCCGGAAGCGCCGGTCCTCCGAACCCGGGGTTTCCGGCGGTGCCGGGCGCCGCGCCGGGTCCAGCAGGCCGAGGTAGGCGATCCGCTTTTCCGTACCGAGGAGTCCTCCGGCACGCAGGATGCCCTGGACTTCGGTGATCTCCCCGCCCGTTGCCAGGCGGTACGGGGCGGCTGTGTCAGTTGGTGCAAGTGTCATGAGCGCTGCCTTTGTCCGGGACCGTGTTGGGGTCGGGATTTTTATTTTCTATAGTTGTAGAGAATAAACGGTCCGTAAGATGGATCACAAGGGTTCGATACAAAAAAGTTCCGGGGGATCACCAGAGTGCCAAAGATTGTTGACCATGATGAACGGCGCCTGGAACTGGTGGATGCGACCTGGCGGATCATCGCCAGGCTGGGCATCGAAGGCGCCACGATGCGGGAAATCGCCCTCGAGGCCGGCTTTGCCAACGGCGCACTGAAGCCCTACTTCCCCACCAAGGACACGCTGCTGACGTTCGCGTTCCGGCACGTCTTCAACAGGACCAACGAGCGCATCCGGGAGGTCACGGCGGGCAAGGCCGGGATTGAAGCACTCCGGGCGTTTTGCGTGGAGGTGCTGCCGCTGGACGCCGAGCGGGTCAATGAAGCGCGGATTGTGGTCCCGTTCTGGCAGAAGGCCATCAATGACCCGGAAAAAGCCGCCATCCACCGCGAGTCCATGGACCAGTGGCACGCCGCGATCCTCGGGCACCTGGCGGAGGCGAGGACGCAAGGGGACGTGGGTGCCGCCGTCGACGATTCAGCCGTTGCCGGCCACCTGCTGAACATGCTGCTGGGCGCGCAGATAGCAGCCGCCCTCGCCCCGGACAACGAGGCGGACCTGGGCCTGGGCGACCAGCTGGAAGCATTCCTGACCCTCCTTCGGGCGGGTTCATAATTCTTTTTTCGACGATGGGCGAAAAAAGATGACAACGCCCGCCGTGGCCGCTAACCTGAAATGACTGTGTCGCAGGACACAGCCTGGGGGACCAACTTTCAGATGGCTATCCGGCGTCAGGAACATCCATGTCTGCAACCACAGCCCGCCCGGCGGGCCAGGAACTCACCTCCAGCGTGGCCACCTCATTCGACCACTGGCGGCACCTTGTGGCGGAGTCCTTCGTGCCGCTGGCCGCCGACACGGATCAGCCGGACACCTTCCGCGGCCGGATGCGATCCAGGGTGTTGGACCGGCTGTGCATCGTGGAGGTGTCCGCCTCGGGCCACAATGTCCACCGCACACCGGCCCTGGTGGCCCGGCCCGGCCAGCGCTATTTCAAACTCAATCTCCAGCTGGAGGGCACCGGACTCCTCATCCAGGACAACCGCGAGGCAGTGCTGCGCCCCGGCGACCTCGCCATTTACGACACCAACCGCCCCTACACGCTGGCGTTCGAAGAGCAGGCGCGGGTCATGGTGGTCATGTTCCCGCACGATTCGCTGACCCTGCCCCCGGACTACGTCGGGCAGCTCGCGGCCGTCCGGCTGGCAGGCGGGCACGGGCTGGCGGGCATCGTAGGCCCCTTCATTGCCCGGCTGGCAGAGAACCTTGAAGCCCTCAGCGGCCCCAGCGGATCACGGCTGGCCGCCAACGCCCTGGACCTCGTGTCCACCATGCTGCACTCGGAGCTGGACATGGCGCGGGAGAGCATGAAGCCTCAGGTGCTGCTGGCATCGTCCGTGCGCGAATACATCGAGGCCAACCTCGCCGATCCCCAGCTCTCGCCCGCCAGCATTGCGGCGGCACACTTCATCTCCACCCGGCACCTGCACAACATCTTCCACGAATCGGGCGCCACTGTTGCCAGCTGGATCCGGAGCCAGCGGCTGGAGCGCATCCGCCGCGACCTGAGGGATCCGCTGCTCCACAGCACCTCCGTGGGGGCAGTCGCCGCCCGCTGGGGGTTCCTCGATGCGGCGCATTTCAGCCGCACGTTCCGGGATGCCTACGGCGAATCCCCCAGCGACTGGCGCCGCGGCGCCTAGATCAGCCCCCTGCTAGATCAGCCCCTGGGCCAGCATGGCGTCGGCCACCTTGACGAAGCCGCCGATGTTGGCGCCCAGCACGTAGTTGCCCGGCTCACCGTATTCGTCGGCCGTCGAAGCGCAGCGGTGGTGGATCCCCACCATGATGTCCGTGAGCCGCTGTTCCGTGTGTTCGAAGGACCAGGAGTCACGGCTCGCGTTCTGCTGCATTTCCAGCGCGGACGTCGCCACGCCGCCCGCATTGGCTGCCTTGCCCGGGCCGAACAGTACGCCGGCTTCCTGGAAGACCGCCACGGCTTCGCGGGTGGACGGCATGTTGGCGCCTTCGCCGATGGCGACCAGGCCGTTGCGGACCAGCCTCGCGGCAGCATCGCCGTCGAGCTCGTTCTGCGTGGCGCACGGCAGCGCCACCGTCGCGTCGACGTCCCAGACCGAACCGGCCTCCACGTAGGCGACGCCGGAACGGCGCAGCGCGTAATCCTTCAGGCGCCCGCGCTCCACTTCCTTGACCTGGCGGAGGAGCCCGACGTCGATGCCCGCCTCGTCCACGATGTAGCCGGAAGAGTCGGAGCAGGCCACCACCGTGGCACCGAGCGACTGGGCCTTGGCGACGGCGTTGATGGCCACGTTGCCGGAACCGGAAACCACCACGCGCTGCCCGTCGAAGGACGTTCCGCGGGTCTTCAGCATCTCCTCGGTGAAGATCACGGTGCCGAAGCCGGTGGCCTCGGGCCGGACCAGCGAGCCGCCCCAGGAGATGCCTTTGCCGGTCAGGACGCCGGATTCGTAGCGGTTGGTGATGCGCTTGTACTGGCCGAAGAGATAGCCGATTTCGCGCCCGCCGACGCCTATGTCGCCGGCCGGCACGTCGGTGTATTCGCCGATGTGGCGGTACAGCTCGGTCATGAAGGACTGGCAGAACCGCATGACTTCGGCGTCGCTGCGGCCGCGGGGGTCGAAGTCCGAGCCGCCCTTGCCGCCGCCGATGGGCATGCCGGTGAGGGCGTTCTTGAAGATCTGCTCGAAGCCAAGGAACTTCACAATGCCCAGGTAGACGGACGGGTGGAAACGCAGGCCGCCCTTGTAGGGGCCGAGTGCGGAGTTGAACTCCACCCGGAAGCCGCGGTTGATCTGCACGCGGCCCTGGTCATCGGTCCACGGCACCCGGAAGATGATCTGGCGTTCGGGTTCGCAGAGCCGTTCCAGGATGGCCGCTTCAAGGAATTCGGGGTGCCGGTCATGGACGGGGCCCAGGCTTTCGAAGACCTCGACCACCGCCTGGTGGAACTCCGCTTCTCCCGGGTTCCTGGCCAGGACGGTGTCCCTGATGGCCTCGAGCCGTGCATCCATGATGATTCCTAACGTCGAACCGGGCGCGGCAAATCTCCGGCATACGCGGACCGGCGCCTTTTTATTGAAACTTCAACATAGCCAATTGTGACTGCCCGGGCCTCGCATGACCAATCAGCCCTCCACTAACCTCCGTATTGTGACATTCAATTTCCATCAAACGAAAATTACAGGCCTGGTTCAGCGTCCGGCCGGGAACTTCTGATGAACCACATTTGCCTGCTCCTCTCCGGAGCCGCGCTCCTGCTCAACGGCCTCGCGGCGCTGGATCTCCTCCCCCGCCGGGACGCGGCCGTGTTCAGCCTGGTCACCGGCAGCACCCAGCTGCTCCTCGCCGTTGCATACCTGGGGACCGCCGGCGGCGGTGACGGTACTGCCGGCGGCGGCGGAACGGCGATTCTGCTCGGAGCGGCCGGGATGTTCCTTTTCGGGCTGACCTACGCCTACGTTGGGCTGGATTTCCTCCTGGGACTGGGGTCCCGGGGCCTTGGCTGGTTCTGCGGGATGGTGGCCGGGTGCGGCCTCCTGCTCGCCGCGTCCTGGTCCGCGGAGGATCCGCTCCTGGCCGTGCTCTGGCTCTGCTGGACCTACCTGTGGCTGCTGTTCTTCCTGCAACTGGCCCTCGGGATTGAACGGCTCACGCCGCTCATTGGCTGGTCCCTGATCCTCACGAGCCAGGCATCGGCCACGGTCCCGGCGCTGCTGGGCATCACCGGGCGCTGGCCCGATGGTCCCGAAGCACCGGCGACGGCGACGGCGGCGGTGGGCGCCACGGCGGCCCTGGCCGCGCTTCTGCTGCTGGCCGGTTACCTCGCGTGGCGCGGGCGCCAAACCGCCGCCCGCGCCGCCGTCGTCCTTTCCGTTGCCTGTCCTGATGTCTCTGCCAGCGCGCTACCCGGCGAACTCAAGCGCTGACGCCCGGATCTGCTTTTCCACCCGGATCTCCACCAGGACACCGGCCAGGAACAGTGCGGGGACGGCCACCAGCAGGCCCACTGCCGTTTCCGTGCTGCCTCCGATGAGGGACGTGAAGTTGCTGACCACCAGGTACAGCACCCACGCCAGCAGCACGGAAGCCAGCACCGGGGCGATCAATGTCTGCCATTGCTGGCCGGTCACCTTTTCCCGGCGGAAGTAGGCGACGACGGCAAGGGAGGAGAGCATGTACAGCACCAGCAGCGCCGCGACGGCGAGGCCGCTGAACCAGGAGAAGAGGGTCAGGACCGGGTCCAGCCCCAGCAGCGCGAACGGCGCCACCAGCAGGACCGCAACGATGGTCTGGATCCAGGCCGCCGCAGCCGGGGCGCGGTGCTTGTTGGTCCGGGCAATGACTGCCGGCATGGAGCCGCGCAGGGCCAGCGAGTGCAGGTAGCGGTTGATGCCGTTGTGGAAGGCAATGATGCCGGCCAGCAGCGAGGTCACCAGCAGGACTCCGGCCGTGATCCCTGCCCAGGGTCCGAACATTTCAACGATGGGGCCGATCACGAAGGAGGTGGCGTCCCCCGATTCCAGGGCGGCACCCGCAGCATCCACCACGTGGGACGGCCCGTAGAAGCTGACCAGCATCCAGGTGATGAAGGAGAAGAACACAGCGATGATGCCCACGGACAGATAGGTGGCCCGCGCAACCGTCTTGTGCGGGTCCTTGGCTTCGGCGGAGTAGATGGCCGTGGACTCGAAACCGAACATGGAGGCCACCGCGAACATAATGGCGACGCCGGGGGCTCCGCTGGCGATGGCTTCCGGCGCGAACGACGCGGCGATGTCCAGCCCTTCGGGGCCGCCGCCTTTGAACAGCACGGAGAATCCGAACATCAGCAGGATGGCCACTTCCAGGCCCACCAGGACGGCAAGGACGCGGGCGCCGAGTTCGATGTTCTTGGATCCCAGGACCTGGACGCCAGCCATGGTGATGACGGCGAGCAGCCACCAGGGAACAGTTATGCCGGCGGATGCCAGCAGGCCGGAGAAGGCCGCGCCGTACAGTCCGTACATTGCCGCCTGCACCGTGCTGTAGGCGAGCAGGGCAAGCCAGGCCGCTCCGGCACCGGCCTTGCGCCCGAATGCTGCGGTCACGTAGGCGTAAAAGGCGCCGTTGGTCTGTACTTTCCGGCTCATGGCCACAAAGCCGACGGCGAAGATGACAATGACGACGCCCACCACGAGGTAGGCACCCGGTGCGCCGGCGCCGTTGCCGAGCGCGGCCGCGAGCGGTGCAGCTCCCACGATGCCGGTCAGCGGGGCCTGGGCGGAGAGGACAAAGAACAGAATGCCCAGGACTCCGATGCTTCCTGCGCGCAGGGCGGTGGAGTGTTCCTGGCGTGAACCGGGTTCCGCGGTTCGGGATTCGGGATTCGAAATACTCATTGGATCCTTCTTAACGGTCATGAGTGCTGGGGAAAAGAGCTGGGGCAAAATTCGTGGGACAGCTGCCGGGCCCGGGCAAAGGTGCCGGTGATGCGCACCGTGTAATCCAGCATGGCAGCCGGCGCCGGACCCGGCTTGTCGTGCAGCGATCAGTTGTTGTTCCTGAGCGCAGCGTGGTTCAGGGCCGGCCGTTCTGTTCGCCACCGGTCAAGCGCCGTACGCGGATACACAAGACCCGCGCCGCCCGCCGGAGCACGCTTAAGGCAGCGCTGTTAGGCCGTTCCGGCCGCGTTCTCTGACCTACTCGAAGTGGAGTACCCCATGGAAACCTACGATGCCCTGCTGGCCTCGATCACCCCGGACACCGGCGAAACCCGGACCATCCTGGACCCCGCCACCGGGGAACCCGTAGGCGAGGCGCCGGTCCACAGCGTCGAGGACCTCGAGGCGGCCATCGCCGCCGCCGCAGCCGCCCAGCCCGCGTGGGCAGCACTGGGCCACGACGCCCGGTCCGCCGCGCTCCTCAAAGCAGCCGACGCCGTCGAACGTTCCGCCGAAGAACTCGCCCGGCTGCTCTCCCGCGAGCAGGGCAAACCGCTGAACGGCCCCAACGCCCGCTTCGAAGTCGGCGCCTGTGCCGCATGGCTGCGCGTCGCCGCCGGCACCCCGCTGGAGGCGGAAGTGGTGGTGGACGACGGCGAAACCCGCGCCGAACTGCACTACCGGCCCATCGGCGTCGTGGGCGCGATCGGGCCGTGGAACTGGCCCATGATGATCACCGTCTGGCAGATCGCCCCCGCCCTGCGCATGGGCAACGCCGTGGTGGTCAAGCCCTCCGAATACACGCCGCTGTCCGTCCTGGCCCTGGCCAAGGTCCTGAACGAGGAACTCCCCGAAGGCCTCCTGACCGTCGTCTCCGGCGGGCGCGACGTCGGCGCCCGGCTGGCCGGACACCCCGCGATCGGCAAGGTCATGTTCACCGGCTCCACCGCCACCGGCAAGGCCATCATTCGCTCGTCCTCGGATACGGTCAAGCGCCTCACCCTGGAACTGGGCGGCAACGACGCCGGCATCGTCCTGCCCGACGCCGACCCGAAAGCCATTGCCGAGGGGTTGTTCTGGGGAGCCTTCATCAACACCGGCCAGACCTGCGCGGCCCTGAAGCGGCTCTACGTGCACGACTCGCTGTATGAGGCCGTGTGCGAGGAACTCACCAGCGTGGCCGCCGCGATGCCCATGGGCAACGGCCTGGACGAAAACAACGTCCTCGGCCCGCTGCAGAACCGGCAGCAGTACGAGATCGTGGCCCGGCTCGTGGACGCAGCCCGGAACTCCGGCGCTAGGATCCTGCTCGGCGGCAACCCGGACCCGGACCAGCCCGGCCACTTCTACCCCGCCACCCTCGTGGCAGAGATCGACAACAACAACCCGCTGGTGGCCGAGGAACAGTTCGGCCCGGCCCTGCCAATTATCCGCTACAGCGACGTGGACGAGGCCGTCACCATGGCCAACGCGCTCGACGTCGGACTCGGAGCCTCCGTCTGGTCCTCCGACCCGGCGCGGGCACGCGAAATCGCGGCCCGGCTCGAGGCCGGCACCGTCTGGATCAACAAACACGGCGCCGTGGACCCGCGTGTCCCGTTCGGAGGCGCCAAGCAATCCGGCTACGGCCTGGAATTCGGCGTCGAAGGCCTCAAGGCCCTGGGCGTGCCGCAGGTGATCAACGGCTGATGCGCACGGCCGGGCCGTCCGGCTGTCCCGTCACGAATCCGGGGCTTGTCCGCAGATCCTCACCATCAAGGTTAGGAATGGCGGACAAGCCTCGGATGTTTAACGGAGAACCGGTTACTTCGCGGCGATCGCCAGGAACCTGATGGGCAGGTCCAGCAGTTCCAGCGGGCCGTGGGGGCCTTCGCCGTCGAGAAGCAGCGAGTCACCGGCCTCCATGGTGTATTCGTAGGCACCGTGGCCGTAGACCATCCTGCCGGAGAGCATGTAGATGAATTCGGTGCCCGGGTGCTGGAAGAGCGGAAAGACGTCGGAAGCGTCCGTCAGGGTGACCAGCGTGGGTTCGAGGGCGTCGGTGCGGCCCTTGAGGGTGCCCAGCACGCGGTACTCGTGGCCGTGCTGTGTTCCGCTCCGGACGGTCAGGCTGCCCTGGCCGCTTTTGGTGAAGGTGGCATCCCGGTCCGTGTCGGCGCCCCTGAAGAGCGCGGTGACGGGGATCTTCAGCCCATCTGCCAGCCGCTGCAACGTGGTCAGCGAACAGGACGTGCTGGCGGTTTCGATTTTGGAGATCATCGCTTTGGACAGTCCGGTCCTGGCTGCCAGTTCGGCAGAGGAGAGCCCGTTCGTGGTCCGGTAGTGGCGGACCTGTCCGGCGATGACCCGTTCAAGTTTGCCGGGCCCCTCTTCGGTCGCAGGCCTCTCGGCTGCGGCTCTCTCTTCGCCAGTCTGGTTCGTCATCCTGCCATCTTAGGTGGCTGACCGGCCCCTACCCGAGCACGGTTCCTACCCGAGCCTCCGGGCTTCGCCCACCAGCCCAGCCAGGGTGTCCGCCAGGGCCAGGGCTCCTGCTTCCGCATCGGCATCCTCCACCAGTTCCTCGGGTGAATGTGAGATGCCGGTGGGGTTCCTGACGAACAGCATGGCGGTGGGGATGTGGCCGGCGAGGACACCGGCGTCGTGGCCTGCCCCGGTGTCCAGGACCGGCGCGTCCGGGAGCAGGGTCCTGAGCCGGTCACGCAGGCCGGTGTCGAAGTGCACGGTGGGGCTCAGCGATTCCACGCCGAAGCTCACCGCGCACCCTTCCTCGGCGGCAATGACCTGGGCGTTGAGGTGGATGGATTCCACCAGGGCCGCGGTCACTTCGTCCCGCGGATGCCGCAGGTCGATCCACAGATCCACCCGGGAGGCGATCACATTGGTCCCGCCGGGCACGGGCTGCAGCCTGCCGACGGTGGCCCGCGCGTCCTTGTAGTTCCTCGCCGTGTCCCGGATGCCGATCATGATTTTGGCTGCGGCAATCATCGGGTCCCTGCGGTCCTTCATCAGCGTGGTTCCGGCGTGGTTGCCCTGGCCGGTCACCGAGAGCTTCCACCGGCCGTGGCCCAGGATGGACGAGCCGATGGCCACCGGCTGGCGGAGGTCGGCCAGTCCCCTCCCCTGTTCGACGTGGAGTTCAACGAACATGCCCAGCTGCTGGAGGGTTTTGTGGTCGGCGCCGATGAACCGGGGGTCCTGCCCGTTGGCAGCGGCAACGTCGGCGTAGGTGTTGCCGTCCGCGTCTTTGAGGTTGCGCGCCTTGTTGGGGTCCAGGGCTCCGGTGAGCAGCCGGGAGCCCAGGCAGGCGACGCCGAAGCGGGAGCCTTCCTCCTCGGGAAAGACGGCGATTGCCAGCGGCTTCCGGGGGCGGAGGCCCCGGCTTTTCAGGATGTCGACGGCGACCAGCGCCGATGCGACGCCGAGGGGGCCGTCGTACTCGCCGCCGCCGGGGACGGAATCGAGGTGGCTTCCGGTGACGACGGCGTCCCTGCGCGTGCCGGTGGCAGTGTCCCACCAGGCCCAGATGATCCCGTTGTTGTCGGTGCTGACGTCCAGCCCGCGCCGCCCGGCCTGCTCGATGAACCAGCCGCGCAGGTCGGTTTCGGCGTTCGAGAAGACCGGGCGGGAGTATCCGCCGCGGCGCGAGTCTGTGCCGACGCCGGAGATGTCCCGCATCAGGCCGGAGACGGTGTCGGTTGCAGGTTTGGTCGCAGAAGAGGTCACGGGCGGTTCCGTTCGATAGGTGTTTGCAGGTGCAGGAGCTGGCCGTTCAGCCGGCACCGACAGCTCAGGGGGTGCCGATCCGGGCGGTTGCCGGGCGGAAGCGGGCCGGAACATCGCCGGCGCCGGTGGCCAGGCCGGCCGCCCACTGCCCGATCAGCGGCGCGAACTTCGCACCGTGTCCCGAGCACGGGGAGAGGACCGTGATGCCCTCCGCCCGGTCGATGAGGAAGTCCTCGTTCGGCGTGTTGGTGAACAGGCACGTGGTCTCGGCATACGGTTCCGGATCGAGGCCGGGGAGGTACTTCTGCACATAGTCCACCACCCGGCGCCGGTTGTCCGGGTCCACCAGGCCGCTTTGCTCGGCGGCGGACGGGATCAGGCCGCCGCCGTTGTATTCGGCCACCTTCTGCCCGGCGAAGCCGGCATCCCGTCCGCCGGGCAGTCCGTAGGTCTGGATGGCGGCACTCTTGTGGATAAACGTGGGCCACGCCGCAGCGCCGTCGGGATCGCGGTAGCGGAAGTGGAAGGCCTGCTCCTGCCGGACGGTGATCTCCGGCAGCGCGGCAAGGAACCCTGCGGGGAGGTCCAGCTGTCCCAGCAGTGATGGCAGCCAGCCGCCGGCGCCGATGATGACGTTCCCGGCGTCGATCACCTCTCCTGCTGCCGAATGCACGCGGTAGCCGGAGCCCTGCCGTTCCACACGGGCGACGTTCCACCCGGTCAGCAGCGTGGCTCCGTGCTTCACCGCCTGGTCGACCATGGCGTTGACCGAGCTCTCGGCGTCGATCACCCCGGCGCCCGGGTGCCAGAGCACCGGGGTGTCGAAGGAGAACTGCGGCCAGCGCTCCCGGGCCTCGGCCGCGCCGAGGAGTTCGTGCTCCACGCCGGCGCCGGCGAGGACCCGGGCGAGCTGCTCCGGCTGCCGTTCCGGGCCGTAGTCCACCGCGCCGAACGGGGTGATGAGTTCCAGCCCGCTGGCCTGGTCCAGTTCGTCCCAGAGGACCTTCGACTCCTGGACCGCCCGCGTGTAGAACTCGTCCGGGTAGGCGTAGCGGAAAATCCTCGCCGAGCCGTGGGAGCTGCCGTCATGGGCTGCCGGGACTGAGCGTTCCAGGATGGTGACGTTGTGGCCCTGCGCGGCGAGCTGCCAGGCCGTGGCGGCGCCGGCCAGCCCGGCGCCCACCACCACGTATTCGGATGATTCCGTCATCACTTTGCTCCGTTTACTTCGCGCCGGGGATCCAGCTGGTTCCGGCCAGGGGTACGCGCGCCATGGCGGACGCTTCGATGGTCAGCGCCACCAGGTCCTCGGGTTCGAGGTTGTGCAGGTGGGACTTGCCGCAGGCCCGGGCGATGGTCTGGGCTTCCATGGTCAGGACGCGCAGGTAGTTGGCCAGGCGTCGGCCGCCCTCCACCGGGTCCAGGCGGGAGGAGAGCTCCGGGTCCTGGGTGGTGATGCCTGCGGGGTCGCGGCCGTCCTGGAAGTCGTCGTAGTAGCCGGCGGCCGAGCCGAGGGCGGCGTATTCGGCGGCGTAGCGGGGATCGTTGTCGCCCAGGGCGATCAGTGCCGCGGTGCCGATGGCCACCGCGTCGGCACCGAGGGCCATCGCCTTGGCGACGTCGGCGCCCGTGCGGATGCCGCCGGAAACGATGAGCTGGACCTTCCGGTGCACACCGAGCTCCTGCAGCGCCTGGACCGCCTGCGGGATGGCGGCCAGGGTGGGGATGCCCACGTTTTCGATGAACACCTGCTGCGTGGCGGCGGTGCCGCCCTGCATCCCGTCCACCACAACGACGTCGGCTCCGGCCTTCACGGCCAGGGCGGTGTCGTAGTACGGGCGGGACGCGCCGATCTTGACGTAGATGGGCGTCTTCCAGTCGGTGATTTCGCGCAGTTCGCCGATCTTGATTTCCAGGTCGTCCGGGCCGGTCCAGTCCGGATGGCGGCTGGCGGAGCGCTGGTCGATGCCCACGGGCAGGGTGCGCATGCCGGCGACGCGTTCAGTGATTTTCTGGCCCAGGAGCATGCCGCCGCCGCCCGGCTTGGCACCTTGGCCGAGCACGATCTCGATGGCGTCGGCCTTGCGCAGGTCGTCCGGGTTCATGCCGTAGCGGGAGGGCAGGTACTGGTACACGAGGTGCTTGGACTGGCCGCGCTCCTCAGGCGTCATGCCGCCGTCGCCCGTTGTGGTGGAGGTTCCCACCTCGCTGGCGCCGCGCCCCAGCGCTTCCTTGGCGTTTGCCGAAAGCGCGCCGAAGCTCATGCCGGCGATGGTCACCGGGGTCTGCAGGTGCAGCGGCCGGCTCGCGTGCCGGTCGCCGAGGACGACGTCGGTATCGCACTTTTCGCGGTAGCCCTCCAGCGGGTAGCGGGACATGGAGGCGCCGAGGAACAGCAGGTCGTCGAAGTGCGGGACCTTGCGCTTGGCGCCCCAGCCGCGGATGTCGTACACGCCGGTGGCGGCCGCGCGCTGGATGTCCGCGATGGTGGCGCGGTCAAACGTTGCCGATTCACGCAGGCCGAGCTCCTCAGTGTGCTGGGCGGGCGTGGCGGGTGCCTGTGCGGGGGCAGGCAGTGAGGTGATGGTCATGGCGTTGTCCTTAGTACGACGTCGAGTTGTGGACGCTGAAGTGGTAGAGGTTCCGTGCCGATCCGTAGCGCTTGAAGTCCGCCGGGTTGTCGGTGCGGCCGGCCGCGGCCAGCAGTTCGCCGAGTTCGGCCAGGTGCTCCTCCTTCAGGGGCTTTTCGATGCAGTCAGCGCCGAGCGAGGCCACGGTGCCCTTGACGTAGATCCGGGCTTCGTAGATGGAGTCGCCCAGCGCTTCGCCGGCGTCGCCGCAGACCACCAGGCGTCCGGCCTGCGCCATAAACGCGGACATGTGGCCGATGTTGCCGCCCACCACGATGTCCACGCCCTTCATCGAGATGCCGCAGCGGGCGCTGGCGTTGCCGTCGATGACCACGAGCCCGCCGTGCCCGGTGGCGGCGGCCGACTGGGAGGCGTCTCCCTTGACGTGGACGCGGCCGGACATGATGTTCTCGGCCAGTCCGACGCCGGCATTGCCGTTGATGGTCACGTCGCCTTTTTGGTGCATCCCGGCCGCGTAGTAGCCGGCGTGGCCGTTGATGGTGACGCTGACCCGGGCGTCGATTCCCACGGCCAGGCTGTGCTTGCCTTCGGGGTTGGCGACGGTCCAGGACTGCCCGTCAACCGCGTTGTGGAGTGCCTGGTTGAGTTCGCGGACGGGGCTGCCGGCCAGATCCACGCTGAAGGAATCAGTGCTAGCGGCGTGCTGGGCTGCCTCAGCGTTCGTGTCCGTGCTGGTTTCGGGGGCTGTCAGAGTGACCATGTGTAGACCTTTCCGGGTTCCGGTTCAAAGATGCGGGCGTTTTCGATGCCGGGCAGGGCCGCCAGGGCACGGTATTCGGAGGCCATGGCCACGTAGTCGTCCGTTTCGGCGATGATGGCGGGCTTGCAGGCGATGGGGTCGCGGACCACGGCCATGCTGTCCGCGGTGGTGACCACCAGGGTGTAGAAACCGTCCAGCACCTTGCCCAGGTTCACGAGCGCCTCTTCGAGGGTGTCGCCCTGCTGCAGGCGGGAAGCCACGTAGCGGGCGCCCAC
Organism: Arthrobacter sp. UNC362MFTsu5.1; assembly: GCF_000685965.1. Lineage (GTDB taxonomy): Bacteria > Actinomycetota > Actinomycetes > Actinomycetales > Micrococcaceae > Arthrobacter. The sequence goes on from NZ_JMLE01000012.1 coordinate 117,007, forward strand.
CTCGGTGTCGTTTTCGGAGTCGAACACCACGCCTTCGCGTTTCAGGTCGCGCCGGACGGTGGCGTGGTTGGAGAAGGAGCCGTTGTGGACCAGGCACAGGTCGTCGGCCACGGAGAACGGGTGGGAGCCGCCGGCGGTCACCGCGGACTCGGTGGCCATCCGGGTGTGGGACAGGCCCTGGCTGCCTGACATGGCCTCGAGCCCGTGCTCGGCGGCGATGTCCATCGGGTGGCCCACGCTCTTCATCACGGCCACGTGCTCGCCGCGGCCGATGATGGTGGAGCCGGGAAGGGTTTCGCTGACCGCTTTCACCAGGAGATCGGTTCCGACGGCGGCGCTCACCAGGGTGGTGTCACCCACCACCCGTACTGCAGCGGCGGCGTCGGCCGGAAGCATCGCGTCAAGGGAGGCCTTTACCTCCGGGAGCGCCATGCCCTGGTCCTTGCCCAGCAGGCTGAGGGTGGAGGTTCCGGCCGAGACCAGGCCCGGGGTGTTGTAGACGGCGAGGCCGGCTGAGTCCGGTCCGCGGTCCACGATCTGGCACATCATCGAGGACAGCAGGCTGCCCATCTGGGGGTGCAGCAGGGGGTTGCGCAGCTGCAGCGCGGCGATTCCGCACATGGTGGGATTCCTTTACTGGGTGGGAGTTGCTAGATCGAGGTGAGGTAGGTGCGGACTTCCCAGTCGCTGACCTGGTTGTGCCAGCTGAGGAATTCCTCTTCCTTGGCGTCGGCGTAGTACTTGCCGATCTCCGCGTCTCCGCTGAGGCTGGCCAGGATCACCGGGTCCCGGCGCAGGGCCTCCACGGCGTGCAGCAGGGTGGCCGGCAGCAGGTGGGCGTCCGGTTTGGACTCGCCCGGGCCCGACGGGTGCCCCGGATCCACGGAGTTTTCCACGCCGTCCAGGCCTGCCGAGATGGCCGTGGCAATGGCGAGGTAGGGGTTGGCTGAACCGTCCCCGGAGCGGAGTTCGATCCGTTTGTTGTCCGGCACGCGGATCATATGGGTGCGGTCGTTGCCCCCGAACGAGGCCTTCCGGGGAGACCAGGTGGCTCCGGACGAGCTGGTGGTGGCTCCGGAGCGCTTGTACGAATTGACGGTGGGGGCCAGGAACGCCTGCAGTGCCGGCGCGTGGTCCAAAATCCCTCCGATGAACGAGTAGGCGAGGGCCGAAAGCCCAAGTCCCCTGCCGCCGTCGTCCGCTCCACCCTCAACCGGGAACAGCGCCTCGGCGCCGGACCACAGCGACAGGTGGAAGTGGAGGCCCGTGCCCGTGCGGTCGGTGAAGGGCTTGGGCATGAAGGTGGCGGTCATGCCGCGCTGTTCCGCGAGGACGTTCAGGATGTAGCGCAGGGTGACCACGCGGTCGGCCGTGGTGAGGGCGTCGGCGTAGTTGAAGTTCTGCTCGAACTGCCCGGCGGCGTCCTCATGGTCGTTGGCGTAGTTGCCCCAGCCGAGGCCGTTCATCGCCTCCGAGATGGAGGTGAGGTGCTCATACATGCGGGTGACGCCGCGCGCGTCATAGCAGGGCCGGGGCGAGTCATCGCGGGCGTCGGCCGTGCTCAGGGAACCGTCGGCGTTCTTGTTGACGAGGAAGTACTCCACTTCCGCCCCCACCTTGGCCTGCATTCCCTGGCCGGCCAGGCGGGCGAGCGTGTTTTTGAGGATGACGCGCGGGGCGTAGGGCCAGGGCTTGCCGTCCACGTGCGGGTCGCAGTGGATGACCGCGAGCCCTTCCTTGATGAACGGCACGGGGGTGAAGGACGCCAGATCAGGAATGGCAATGAGGTCCGAATCCTGCGGCTTCTGCCCGATCAGCCCTGCTGCGTAGCCGGCAAACCCCATGGCGCCGGCCTCAAGCTGGTCTGCGGCTTCGACCGGAACGAGCTTGGCGCACGGCTTGCCCGTCATGTCGACGAACGTGGCCAGAATGAACCGCACGTCATGGGCCCTGGCGATGTCCGCGAGGGAGATGTGGTCAGCCTCGGCCGGCAATGGGGCGGTAGATAGCGCTGGGGCGCTTGGTACTTCAGGGGTTGCGACACTGGTCATCGGAACTGTCCTGTTCAATTGGTGTTACCTGAGGGGAAACGTTGTTGAACCACAGTAGTCAAATGGATGTTACAGGCGTGCGCCCCGCTTGTTAAATCGGCGTGACGTGGCCAATCGCGATCGCAACCGGAAATTTACGCCCGCGAAACCCACAATCGTTCACTGTCACGAATCATGGTTTCATCCCACGGTTACTTTTTTGTGCCGCCGTTTCCCCGGCGGATACCCCCTTCTGATTGGAGTTCCATGAATTCTGGAGACGTCGCCTGGATCCTCGCCGCGGGCGCACTACTGTGCATCATGATCCCCGGCCTTGCCCTGTTCTACGGAGGCATGGTCGGTTCCCGCAGGATCCTGAACATGATGATGATGTGCTTCGGCGGAATGAGCATCGTGGCCGTCCTGTGGGCCGTGTTCGGCTACTCCATGGTCTTCGGCAATTCCATTGGTGGCGCCGGACTCCTCGGTGATGTCACCGAGTACTTCGGCATGGAGAAATTACTGGCCGAGGACCCGAACGCGCCCATCCCCACGGCCCTGTTCGCAGCCTTCCAGCTGTTCTTTGCCGGGATCACCACGGCAATCATCGCCGGCGCTGCCGCCGGACGAATGAAGTTCGGCGCGTGGATGACCTTCGCCGCCCTCTGGGCCACGCTGGTCTACTTTCCGGTCGCCCACTGGGTGTTCGCCTTCACCTCGGCGGACGGCTCCGTGACCGGCGGCTGGATCGTCAACAGCCTCAAGGCAGTCGACTTCGCCGGCGGTACCGCGGTCCACATGAACGCGGGAATCGCGGCCCTCGCCCTCGCCCTGGTCCTCGGACGCAGCGCCGGCTGGCCCAAGAGCGAACACACCAAACCCCACAGCCGTCCGCTGGTGCTGGTGGGCGCCGGGCTCCTCTGGGCCGGATGGTTCGGCTTCAACGCAGGGTCCGCACTCACCGCCGGCCAGTCCGCGTCCGTGGTATTCCTCAACACCGCCGTCGCCGCGTGTGCCGGCCTGCTCGCCTGGACGCTCGTGGAGCGCATCCGCCTGGGCAGCGCCAGCAGCATGGGCGCAGCTTCCGGCCTGATCTCGGCCCTCGTTGCCATCACTCCTGCCTGTGGCGCCGTCAGCCCCCTGGGCGCCCTGGCCATCGGCCTCATCGCCGGCGCCGTGTGCTCCCTGGCCATTGAGCTGAAGTTCCGGCTCGGCTTCGACGATTCACTCGACGTGGTGGGCGTCCACCTGGTGGGCGGCATCCTGGGAACCCTCCTGATCGGCTTCTTCGCCACCGAGGCCGCCCCCAACAAGGTGAACGGGCTGTTCTACGGCGGCGGCTTTGAGCTCCTCGGGGTCCAGACGATCGCCACGCTGGCCGTGCTCGCCTACTCCTTCGTGGTGACGTGGATCATCGCCAAGGTCCTCAACATGACCATGGGCCTGCGCATCCATGAAGCCGACGAACTGCGCGGCATCGACATCGCCGCGCACTCCGAGGCCGCCTACCTCAGCGACGAAGAGCCCGTGGAGCTCGGCTCGCCCCACCGCGCCTAAGGTCCCCGAGCCGAGCGCGGGAACAGACGTTGGCCGCTGCTCCCGTAATGAATCCGAGGCTTGTCCGCCAAGCCGTACCGTCAAGGTAGGCGATCGCGGACAAGCCTCGGATTCTTTGTGTTCTCCTGAGCTGGCTGCGTGTATTCCTAAGCCGGCTGCCGCAGCCAGGGCCGGGTGGGCGTTTGGCCCAGCTGGTCGTTGAACTCCTGGGCTTCGCGGTAGTAGTCCAGCAGGCTCAGGCGGGACGCGGCCGCCGGATCCAGGATGACCACGGCCCGGCGGTGAAGCTGCAGCACCGACGCCGGGCAGTGTGCGCTGACCGGGCCTTCCACCATGGCCTGGACGGCATCAGCCTTGTTGTCCCCCATGGCCACGAGGACCGCCAGCCCGGCCTCGCGGATCGTCCCGAGCCCCTGGGTCAGGCACAGCCTGGGAACGTCGCCGGCCGGGAAAAAACGCGCGTTGTCGGCGCGGGTGGCTCCGGCAAGGGTCTTCACCCGGGTACGGGAGACCAGCGACGAGGTGGGCTCGTTGAACCCGATATGGCCGTTCGCGCCGATGCCGAGGATCTGGATGTCCACCCCGCCGGCCGCCGTGATGGCTGCGTCGTAGCGCTCGGCTTCCGCGACGAGGTCCGGAGCATCCCCGTGCGGGGTCATGAGTTGCGCCAGCGGCAGGTCCACGTGGTCGACGAATTCCCGCCGGATGGTGGAGTAGTAGCTCTGCTCGTGCTCCGGCGGCAGCCCGGCGTACTCATCCAGGGTGAAGGCCGTGACCTGGCTGAAGCCCAACTGCTCTTCGCGGTGCCGGCGGATCAGTTCCTGGTAGGTGGACTTCGGCGAACCGCCCGTGGCCAGCCCGAGGACGGCCGGGCCCTGGCGGACCCTGGCTTCGATGATGTCAGCGGCCCGGCCCCCTACGTGGTCCGCGGACTCACACAGAATAATCTGCACGCGTTTTCCTTTCCTGCGTTAGTGGTGTGCCGGCCCGGTAGACCTGCAGCAGTTCGAGTTTTTCGGTGGTCACCAGGATGTCGGCGCGGTACCCCCTGGTGAGGGAGCCAATCTGTCCGGACCCCGGCCGGTCCAGGCCGATCAGGCGGGCGGGTGTGGCCGACGCCGCCGTGACAGCATCAGCCAGGGGCACTCCCCATTCGACGCAGCGGCGGACGTTTTCCAGCAGCAGGCTGGTTGCCCCGGCGATGGCACCGGGCCGGGCATCGCCTTCCGCGGGGACCAGGCGCGCCACCCGGTCCCGGACCAGCACGTCCAGGCTGCCGAGGGTGTAGTGGCCGTCGGACATTCCGGCCGCTGCCATGGCATCCGTAATCAGCGCGACCGAGCCCGGGCCCACCAGGTCAAAGACCATGCGGACGATCTCCGGGTCCAGGTGCACGCCGTCGGCGACCAGTTCCAGGACCATCCGGCCGGGCGACTGCCGTGCGGCCTGTAGCAGGACGGGGATTGGTCCGGGCGTCCGGTGCCCCAGCGGGGGCATCCGGTTGAACAGGTGCGTGGCGGACCAGGGACCGCCGCCGCCGGCCAGCGGGCCGGCGTCGTCGCTGTCTAAGGCCCAGCCCAGGGCTTCCCGCGTCTGCGCCGCCGTGGCGCCGGTGTGGCCAAGGGACGGAACCACGCCATAGTCCCGGCACAGGGCCACGAGTTCGGCAAAGTACGGCGTTTCCGGTGCCAGCGTGATGGACCGCACCGTTCCCTGCCCCGCTTCAAGCCACTCCTGCAGCAGCGCCGGGTCGCCGTCGATGATGGCCGCCGGGTCTTGGGCCCCGCACATGCTCCTGGTGATGAACGGTCCTTCCAGGTGCAGGCCGTCCAGGGTGCCGTCCTGCACCAGCTCCCGCAGCGCCGTGATCTGCTCGAGCAGTACCTCCGACGGCGCCGAAACGAGCGAGGCGAGCACCGACGTCGTACCCTGCCCGGCGTGATAATCCGCCGCCCGGCGGGCGCCGTCGGCATCCGCGGAGAAGGTGTGCCCCACGGCGCCGTGGCAGTGCACGTCCACCAGCCCCGGCAGGATGACCGGAACCTGCGTTGTTTCGACGTCGACGCCGGCGGGCAGTTCCGCCGTCGGGCCGCACCACTCGATGCTCCCCCCGGCGATCACCACGGTGCCGTCCTCGATCACGCCGTCCCCTGCCCGGCCGGTGACGAGGCGCCCACGCAGCCCCGGCAGGGTCAGCCCCGGTGCGCCGGCTTCAGCTTGCATCGGCTTTGGCCATCGAACCGTTCTCGTCGGTTTCGTCTTCGCGGCCCATGGTACGGAGGTTCCAGCGCCGGATCACGAAGCGGAACACCACGTAGTACACGGCCGCGTAGCCCAGGCCGATGGGCACCAGCCACAGCGGGTTCTGCGCGATCCCGAAGTTGAGGACGTAGTCGATGGCACCGGCGGAGAAGCCGAATCCGTGATGGATGCCCAGGAAATTGACCAGCATCATGGACGTTCCGGTCAGGACGGCGTGGACGATGTAGAGCGGCCAGGCCACGAACATGAAGGAGAATTCCAGCGGTTCGGTGATGCCGGTGAGGAAGGCGGTGAGGCCGGTGGAGAGCATCACGCCGCCCACGATCTTCTTCTGGGACGGCTTGGCCTCGTGCCAGATCGCGAGGGCGGCCGCGGGCAGGGCGAACATCATGATGGGGAAGAACCCGGTCATGAACACGCCGGCGGAGGGATCACCGGCGAAGAACCGGTTCAGGTCGCCGTGGGCGCCGTTGTAGTCGCCGATGATGAACCAGACGATCGAGTTCAGGATGTGGTGTAGTCCCAGCGGGATGAGCAGCCGGTTGAGCGTGCCATAAATGCCGCTGCCCACCACGGTGTTGTCCGCCACCGTGTTGCCCACGGCCGTCAGTCCGGAGTTGAAGAACGGGTAGATGAGGGCCATGACCACGCCGATGATGATGGCGGCAAAGGAGGTCAGGATGGGCACCAGGCGGCGGCCGGCGAAGAATCCGAGCCAGTCCGGCAGGGTGGTCCGGTGGAACTTCTGCCACAGCCACGCCGTGGTCAGGCCCATCACGATGCCGGCGAGCACGCCGTAGTTGATGACGGGATCCTTGCCGCCCTCCGGGGCGGCGCCCAGCACCAGCGGTGCCATGACTTTGAAGACGTTGGTCAGGACCAGGAAGCCGACGACGGCGGCCAGCGCCGTTGATCCGTCGCCCTTCTTGGCGAAGCCGAAGGAAATGCCGACGGCGAAGAGCAGCGGAAGGTTCTCGAACAGGGCGCCGCCGGCGGCGCCGATCACTTGGGCAACGGTGGTGAGGCCTTCGAACCTGCCCAGCAGGTCGTCCTGGCCCAGGCGCAGGAGGAGCGCGGCGGCGGGGAGGGCGGCGATGGGGAGCATGAGGCTGCGGCCGAATCGCTGCAGGTTCTGCAGCGCTTTGCCGCTGCCCTTGGCCTTGCCCGGGGCCGGTGCGGCCAGCGGGCCTGCCGCGGCGGAAGCGGACGGGTTTTCCGTGGACATGGGGTTCCTCGTTTCGAAAAGGCGGTGCTTGTGCGGGGATGCGGGATTCAGTAGAGTTTTGCTAACTGGTTATAACCAGTGACAATCATCACTGTGAAGTGCACCGGGCTTAGTTGTCAACCTCAGGCAGGAAAAATGCTTCAGGACCGGCCGGACTCACCGCAAAACGACCAACAGGAGTGGACATGTCCAAAGCAGAAATCATCCTCGCCGCCCTGGGCGGGGCCGAGAACGTTGAAGAGATCGAGGGGTGCATCACCCGCCTGCGCACCGAAGTGGTGGATGCGGGAAAGGTTGACGAGGCAGCCCTCAAGGCCGCGGGCGCCCACGGCGTCATGATGTCCGGCACGGTGGTCCAGGTTGTGGTGGGCCCCGAGGCGGAAAGCCTGGCCGAAGACATCCAGGACCTGATGTGAGCACGCCTGAGGTACGCATGGCTCCTGAAGTGGGCACGGCCGCACCGGCCGGGGCCATCAGTGTGGCTTCTCCCCTGCCCGGGCGGCTCATCCCGCTCAGCGAGGTGCCGGACCCGGTGTTCGCCAAGGGACTCGTCGGCGGAGGTGCCGCCGTCGTGCCGGACGATGACGCCGGGGTGATCACCGCCGTCGCGCCCCTGGACGGCAAGGTCATCAAGGTCATGCCGCATGCGTACATCGTCCAGCACGCCTCAGGACCCGCAGTGCTGGTCCACGTGGGCATCGATACGGTCGGGCTGAAGGGCGAGGGCTTCAGCGTGCTGGCGCAGAAGGGCGACCAGGTCCGCGCCGGCGATCCCATGATCAGCGTTGACGTGGCCTTTGTCCGCTCGAAAAACCTCAGCATGTGCAGTCCCGTGGTGATCCTGGACAGCGCACCGGACGCCATTGAGCCTCCGGCCCCGGGCGGCCGGGTGGAAGCCGGTGGGTACCTGTTCAGCCTGCCCGGGAAAATTCCGGAAAAATAGGGACATGGATACGGCAGGGGAACTCAAACACGTCTGGGTGCGCAGGCAGCTCCAGGACCTGGTGGCCACCACGTTGCGGCCCGGGGACGCCCTGCTGGGCGAACGCCAGTTGGAGGAGCAGTTCGGCGTCTCGCGCATCACGGTGCGCCGGGCCATCTCGGACCTCGTCCAGGACGGCGCCCTGGTCCGGATCAAGGGCAAGGGGACCTTCGTCTCGCACGGGCTGGTCCGTTCGACCCTGCACCTGGCCTCCTTCAATGAGGACATGCGGGCGGCCGGCTTCGAACCCAGCACCCGCGTCATTACGGCCTCCACCGCGGAGCCGCCCGCGGCGGCGTCCGAGCACCTGGGGCTGCCGCCGGGGCAGGAGGCCTACCAGGTCCGCAGGCTGCGCCTGGCCAACGGGGCACCCGTCAGCGTGGACGAATCCTGGCTCCCGCCCCGACTCCTGCCGGACCTGCTCTCGGAGGACCTGACGGGGTCCCTCTACCGCGTCCTCGCCGCGTCCGGCCATCCGGTGCAGCATGTGGAACAGACCGTGGAGGCCGCCGCCGCCCCGGAGGACACGGCGGCCCTGCTGGACATCGAGCCCGGGGCGCCGGTGCTCCTCTTCAGGCGCCGTTCGTTTACCGGCCAGGAAGACCCGGGCACACCTATCGAGTACTCCATCTCGACGTACCGCTCCGACCGGTACCAGGTCTCGATGCGGCTGGCGCTGGGCTGACCTGCCCCGCCCAACGCCCAACCCAACGCCCCGCCCGACGCCCCGCCCAACTAGGTCGCAGCAGGTGTCGTTTTGGGCCGTCAAAACGACACCTGCTGCTACTCACTTGGGCGGGCGGGCGCGAGTCGTGAAACCATACGGATCGTGACCCAGAAAATTGCGTACCAGGGTGAGCCCGGCGCCAACTCAAATATCGCGTGCATGCAGATGTTCCCCGGCGTGGAAAGCGTTCCGTGCGCCAGCTTTGAAGATGCCTTCGAACTGGTGTCCACGGGAGCCGCCGACTTCGCCATGATCCCGATCGAGAACTCGATCGCCGGCCGGGTGGCGGACATCCACATCCTGCTGCCGCAGTCCCGACTGCAGATCGTGGGCGAGTTCTTCCTGCCCATTCACTTCGACCTGCTGGGCATCCCCGGCAGCACCATCGAAGGGGCCACCGAGGTCCACAGCCACATCCATGCCCTGGGACAGTGCCGGCGCCTCATCCGCGAAGCCGGGCTGCGCCCCGTTATCGCAGGAGACACCGCGGGTTCCGCCCGTGAAGTCCGGGAATGGAACGACCCCGCCAAACTGTCCCTCGCTCCCCCGCTCGCAGCCAGCATTTACGGCCTCGAGGTGCTGGCCTCACGGGTGGAGGATGACCCGTCCAACACCACCCGCTTCGTGGTCCTCGCTCCCGAAAAGGACCTGCCGACCAGGGAGGATCTGCCCGGACCGGCTGTGACCAGCTTCCTGTTCCGGGTCCGCAATGTTCCGTCTGCACTCTTCAAGGCGCTCGGCGGGTTCGCCACTAACGGCGTGAACATGACGCGGCTGGAAAGCTACATGGTGGGCAATGAGTTCGCCGCCACCATGTTCATGGCCGACGTCGAGGGCCACCCGGAGGACCTGCCGTTGAAGCTCGCCCTGGAGGAACTGGACTTCTTCACTACCGAGGTGCGCATCCTGGGCGTCTACGCCGCCGCAGACTACCGGACGGCGCAGGCCACCGCTGCCTGACGGAGTTCCCGGGCGGCCCAGTTTCGTGAACTCCTTGAGCACGTCGGCCAGCACCGGCCGGGCCGTTGCCGTCAGACCCCCGCGCGCTTGCCGGAGGCCAGGAGGGGCGCGAAGAATGCACCAAGTTCAGCCGTCGCGGTCAGGGGAAGGACATCGGCCACGTACTGGTCCGGCCGCACCACCACCACGACGCCGCCGCGGTCCAGCCCGCGCAGCTCGAAGATGTCCGCTTTGGGGTCGGTGGCGTAGACCTTCTCGTAGTCCGTGAGCTGGAACGGCCCCACCTGCGGCTTGAACACCGCCGGAACCGCGTTGATGTCGATGTCCGCATGGGGCTGCTGGTAGATCACCTTCACGTCGAACCAGGCGTCGGGATCAGCGCCCGACGGCGTGGCCGCCAGCGGCGAGTCCGGCGAGTTCGCGATCCACTCGGCGAAGTCGGCCACGGCTGACGCGGCACCCTGCTTTTCGGCGCCCGGGAGGGCGGCGTCAGCGAAGACGTAGATGCGCCACCGCCCGTCCGCCGTGGCATGGTGGCCCAGGTGCAGCGGGTTGGTGTCGCCCACGCGCACCACGGGGGCCGACTTGAAGCGCTTGCCCACGGGGAAGCCTGCGGCCAGGGCCTGGTGTTCGGCTTCGGCGGTGAGCATGGAGGGGGCGTACTGGGTCATAAAGCCGGCGGGGAACTCTGCCGTGCTCACGTAGAAGTCCTCGAGCTCGGAGGGGCTGTCGAATTCCTCGGGTTTCTTCGCCATCATCGTCGACCACTCCTTGTCGAAGTCGATGAGGTTCTTGGCGATGACCTGGCGTTCGTCCGAGTAGGTGGTCAGCAGGCTCTCGGGGCTGCGGCCCTCGAGGACGTGGCCGAGCTTCCAGGCCAGGTTGAAACCGTCCTGCATGGAAACGTTCATGCCCTGGCCTGCCTTGGCGCTGTGCGTGTGGCAGGCATCGCCGGTGATGAACACGCGGGGCGTCCGGGTGCCGCGCTGCTCCGGCAGGACGTCGTCGAACCGGTCGGTGAGGCGGTGGCCCACCTCGTAGACGCTGTGCCAGGCGACGTCGCGGACATCGAGCGTGTAGGGGCGGAGGATCTCGTTCGCCCTGCGGATGATCTCCTCGATGGAGGTGTTGCGGACGGCACCCTTGTCGCTCGGGTCCACCTCGCCCAGGTCAACGTACATGCGGAACAGGTATCCGCCCTCGCGGGGAATGTGCAGGATGCTGCCACCGGAGCCGGACTGGATGGCGCACTTCGTGCGGATATCGGGGAAGTCGGTGACGGCGAGGACGTCCATCACACCCCAGGCATGGTTGGCCGCATCGCCGGCGAGGGTGCAGCCGATCGCGTCGCGGACCTTGCTGCGCGCACCGTCGGCGCCGATCACATACTTGGCCCGGACAATGCGTTCCTTGCCTTCATCGGGGCCGGCGGTGTGGACCAGCGTCACGGTGACGGGGTATTCGCCTTCCTCGGCGACCTCCAGTCCGCGGAATTCAAAGCCGTAGTCGGGAGCCATGCGCGTGGGTGAATTGGCCATGAACTCCGCGAAATAGTCCAGCACCCGCGCCTGGTTGACGATGAGGTGCGGGAATTCACTGATGCCCATCTCGTCGTCGACGGCACGGGCGCCGCGGATGATGCGTGAATGGTCCGCGGGGTCCGGCTTCCAGAACGCCATCTCGGTGATCCGGTACGCCTCGGCGATGATCCGCTCGGCGAAACCGAAGGCCTGGAAGGTCTCCACGCTCCTCGCCTGGATGCCGTCCGCCTGGCCGATGGGAAGCCTCCCGGCGCGGCGCTCCACGATGCGTGTGGTGATGCCCGGGAACTGGGACAGCTGGGCGGCGGCGAGCATGCCGGCAGGACCTGTGCCGACAATCAGGACGTCGACCTCGTCGGGAAGTTCCGCGGGCCGGTTGATGCCAACTCCGGCGGCCGGCTGGACCCTGGGGTCGGTGGACACGTAACCGTGGTGGTGGAACTGCACGGGCTTTCCTCACTTCGTTGTGTGGCTGACTATCGCCAGGATTTGTGTTCTATATTAGAACTTGAAGTTCGATAATAGAAAAATGCTCTTCATTTCAAAACTGTACGCAGATATGACCCGGGTTACAAGTGCCTTGAAAACACCCGGAAACAAGGGGTTGACGTTACGCCCGTCGTAGGCAATAGTTTTCGTATACGATTTCGTACTCGATGAGGAGTAACTCTTGGAACAGGTCACCGACCATCTCCTGGCCGCGGCCCGCAAAGTCATCGCGGTGCACATCAACTACCCCAGCCGGGCAGCCCAGCGCGGCCGCACTCCGGAGCAGCCCTCCTACTTCCTGAAGCCCTCGTCCTCGCTGGCAACCGGCTCAGCGGAAGCACCCTCAACAGTGGAACGGCCGGCCGGCTGCGAACTCCTCGGCTACGAGGGCGAGATCGCCCTGATCATCGGCAAGCCGGCCCGCCGCGTCAGCGTGGAGGACGCCTGGAGCCACGTCGAATGGATCACCGCCAGCAACGACCTCGGCGTCTACGACCTCCGCTACGCGGACAAGGGCTCCAACCTCCGGTCCAAGGGCGGGGACGGCTTCACCCCGGTGGGCCCGGGACTGATTGCAGCTGACGCCGTTACTCCCGAACAACTGCGCATCCGCACCTGGCACAACGGCAACCTGGTCCAGGACGACACCACTGAAGACCTGCTCTTCCCGTTCGCGCGGCTCGTGGCCGACCTGTCGCAGCTGCTCACCCTCGAAGAGGGCGACATCATCCTCACCGGCACCCCGGCCGGGGCGTCGGTCGCCAAGCCGGGCGACGTCGTCGAGGTTGAAGTAAGCACTCCGGACGGCGCCCTCACCACCGGCCGCCTGGTCACCGCCGTGGAGGAAGGCACGACGCCGTTCGCGGACTTCGGCGCCCGGCCCAAGACCGATGATCTCCAGCGGGAGGAGGCCTACGGTTCGCGGGAAGCGGCCGGTTTGGCACCCGTGGCGGGCGCCGCCGTCGGGCCCGTCCTTTCCCCGGAGCTGAAGGCCAAGCTGGAAAGCGTCTGCACCGCCACCCTGTCCTCCCAGCTGCGCAAGCGCGGCCTGAACAACGTCAGCATCGACGGCCTCAGCTCCACCCGGCCGGAGAAGCGGATCGTGGGCCTGGCCCGGACGCTGCGCTACGTGCCCAACCGCGAAGACCTCTTCAAGACCCACGGCGGCGGATTCAACGCCCAGAAGAAAGCCATCGACTCCGTCAACGAGGGCGAGATCCTGGTGATGGAGGCCCGCGGCGAAAAGGGCACGGGCACCATCGGCGACATCCTGGCCCTCCGCGCCCAGGTCCGCGGCGCCGCAGCCATCATCACCGACGGCGGTGTCCGCGACTTCGCCGCCGTGGCCGCCATGGACATGCCCACCTACTACGCCAACCCGCACCCGGCCGTGCTGGGACGCCGGCACATCCCGTGGGACACGGACATCACCATCGCCTGCGGCGGCACCACCGTGCAGCCCGGGGACATCATCGTGGCCGACTCGGACGGCATCCTGGTCATCCCGCCGGCCCTCGCCGAAGAACTCGCTGACGACTCCATCGCGCAGGAACGCGAGGAGGTCTTCATCGCCGAAATGGTGGCACAGGGCCACAGCGTGGACGGCCTCTACCCGCTGAATGCAGAGTGGCGGGGCAAGTATGAGCAATGGGAAGCAGGCAAAGCCAATGACTGAGACGGTGATTGCCGCCGGCAGCAAATCCGAGCAGGCGTACGCCGCCGTCAAGGCACGGATCGTGGACGGCACCTACTCCCCCGGCTACCGGCTGGTGCTGGCCAAGATCGCCGAAGACCTGGGCGTCAGCGTTGTCCCGGTCCGCGAAGCCATCCGCCGGCTCGAAGCCGAGGGGCTGGTGAAGTTCGAACGGAACGTCGGCGCCACAGTATCCGGCATCGACCCCACCGAGTTCCTCTACACGATGCAGACCCTGAGCATCGTCGAAGGTGCGGCCACCGCGCTCTCCGCTCCCCTGATCGGGGCGGCGGACGTGGCCCGGGCCCGGGCCGTGAACGAGGAAATGCGCGACTGCCTGCAGCATTTCGACCCCGTCCGGTTCACCCGGCTGAACCAGGACTTCCACAGCGTTTTGTTCGAGCACTGCCCCAACCCGCACATCCTGGACCTGGTCCACCGCGGCTGGAACCGGCTTGCGTCGCTCCGCTCCTCCACCTTCCGGTTCGTACCCGGCAGGGCCCACGACTCGGTTGACGAACACGAAGCCCTCCTGAAGCTCATTGAAACCGGTGCCGACGCCGACACCATCGAAAAAGCAGCACGGCTCCACCGCAGCGCCACCCTGGACGCCTACCTCGCACAAACCAAGCAGTAATGACCACCGATAGGACTCAATGATGACGACTGCCGCAGAAACCACCGCCCACTACGTTCCGCAGGACCTGCCCACCCACATCCAGCACTACATCAACGGTGAATTTGTTGATTCGGTGGGCGGCAAGACCTTCGACGTCCTGGACCCGGTGTCCAACACCAACTACGCCACCGCCGCCGCCGGGCAGAAAGAGGACATCGACCTCGCCGTTGCCGCGGCCCGCGAAGCCTTCAAGAACGGGCCCTGGCCGAAGATGAAGCCGCGGGAACGTGCCCGCATCCTGAACAAAATCGCGGATGCCGTCGAAGCCCAGGAGGAGCGCCTGGCCGAACTCGAGACCTTCGACACCGGCCTGCCGATCACCCAGGCCAAGGGCCAGGCGCTCCGGGCGGCGGAGAACTTCCGCTTCTTCGCGGACCTGATCGTGGCCCAGTTCGACGACGCCATGAAAGTCCCGGGCTCGCAGATCAACTATGTGAACCGCAAGCCGATCGGCGTCGCCGGGCTCATCACGCCGTGGAACACCCCGTTCATGCTGGAGTCCTGGAAGCTCGCCCCGGCCCTGGCCACCGGCAATACCGTGGTCCTCAAGCCCGCCGAATTCACCCCGCTCTCCGCCTCGCTCTGGGCGCAGATCTTCAAGGACGCCGGCCTGCCGGACGGGGTGTTCAACCTGGTCAACGGCCTCGGCGAGGAAGCCGGCGACGCGCTGGTCAAGCACCCGGACGTCCCGCTGATCTCGTTCACCGGCGAGACCACCACGGGCCAGACGATCTTCCGGAACGCCGCCGCCAACCTCAAGGGCCTCTCGATGGAGCTCGGCGGCAAGTCCCCGTGCGTGGTGTTCGCCGACGCCGACCTGGATGCAGCGATCGATTCAGCCCTGTTCGGGGTCTTCTCCCTCAACGGCGAGCGCTGCACCGCCGGCTCGCGCATCCTGGTGGAACGCGCCATCTACGACGAGTTCTGCGAGAAGTACGCCGCCCGCGCCAAGAACATCGTCGTCGGCGATCCGCATGACCCCAAGACGCAGGTGGGGGCCCTGGTCCACCCGGAGCACTTCGCGAAGGTGGCCTCCTACGTGGAGATCGGCAAGTCCGAAGGCCGGCTGCTCGCCGGCGGCGGACGGCCGGAGGGCCTGCCCGAAGGCAACTACATTGCCCCCACGGTGTTCGCCGACGTCGCCCCTGACGCGCGGATCTTCCAGGAGGAAATCTTTGGCCCGGTGGTGGCGATCACCCCGTTCGAGAACGACGACGAGGCCCTCGCCCTGGCGAACAACACCAGGTACGGCCTGGCGGCCTACATCTGGACCCAGAACCTCACCCGGGCGCACAACTTTTCCCAGAACGTGGAGGCCGGCATGGTGTGGCTGAACAGCCACAACGTCCGCGACCTCCGCACCCCGTTCGGCGGCGTCAAGGCCTCGGGCCTGGGCCACGAGGGCGGCTACCGCTCCATCGACTTCTACACCGACCAGCAAGCCGTGCACATCACGCTCGGTTCCGTCCACACCCCTAAGTTCGGCGCCTAGTCACCACCAGCAGCCCAACTGGGTCGCAATTGTTGTCGTTATGAGCCCCCAAAACGACACTTACTGCTACCTAGTTGGGAAAGAAACCCCTTTCAACGAAGAGAGAACACCATGAACAACGTCATCCCGAAGCCCTCCGTCCCCGCTCCGGACATCGTCCGCTGCGCCTACATGGAAATCGTGGTCACCGACCTCGCCAAGTCCCGCGAGTTCTACGTTGACCTCCTGGGCCTGCACGTCACCGAAGAAGACGAAAACAACATCTACCTGCGCTCCCTCGAGGAGTTCATCCACCACAACCTGGTGCTGCGCAAGGGGCCCATCGCCGCCGTCGCCGCTTTTGCCTACCGGGTGAAGTCCCCCGCCGAAGTGGACGCCGCCGAGGCCTACTACAAGGAGCTGGGCTGCCGCACGGAACGCCGCAAGGAAGGCTTCACCAAGGGCGTCGGCGACTCCGTCCGCGTGGAGGACCCGCTCGGCTTCCCGTATGAGTTCTTCTACGAGGTGGAGCACGTGGAACGCCTCACCCAGCGCTACGACCTCTACTCTGCCGGGGAACTCGTCCGGCTGGACCACTTCAACCAGGTCACCCCGGACGTGCCCCGCGGCCGCAAGTACCTCGAGGACCTCGGCTTCCGCGTCTCCGAGGACATCCAGGATTCCGACGGCGTCTCCTACGCCGTGTGGATGCACCGCAAGCAGACCGTCCACGACACCGCCCTCACCGGGGGCAACGGCCCGCGCATGCACCACGTCGCCTTCGCCACGCACGAGAAGCACAACATCATCCAGATCTGCGACAAGATGGGCGCCCTGCGCATCAGCGACCGGATCGAACGCGGTCCCGGCCGGCACGGCGTGTCCAACGCGTTCTACCTCTACATCCTGGACCCGGACGGCCACCGCGTCGAGATCTACACCCAGGACTACTACACCGGCGACCCGGACAACCCCACCATCACCTGGGACGTGCACGACAACCAGCGCCGCGACTGGTGGGGCAACCCCGTGGTCCCGTCCTGGTACACCGAGGCCTCCCTGGTCCTGGACCTCGACGGCAACCCGCAGCCCGTCATCCAGCGCACCGACGCCTCGGAGATGGCCGTGACCGTGGGCGCCGACGGATTCTCCTACACCCGTAAAACAGAAGGAGAAGGTGCCGACGCCGTCGAACAGAAAACTGGCTTCAAGCTCGGGGCGCAGCTGTAGCCATGCTGGATGCCAAGACGATCGAGGCCATCGCGGACGAACTGCTCGAGGCCGGCCGGAACCGCAAGCCGGTGCCCCGGCTGACCTCCCGCTACCCGGAGATGACGGTGGAGGATTCCTACGCCGTGCAGCAGCTGTGGCGGAACCGCAACGAAGACGCCGGCCGGAAGCTCGTGGGCCGCAAGATCGGCCTCACGTCCAAGGCGATGCAGGCCGCCACCGGCATCACCGAACCGGACTACGGTGCCATCTTCGATGACATGGTCCTGGAAACGGGCTGCTCGGTGGAGTGGGACCGGTACACGCATCCGCGGGTGGAGGTGGAGCTGGCGTTTGTCCTGAAGGACGCGCTCAAAGGCCCGGGCTGCACGATCTTCGACGTCTTGAACGCCACCGACTACGTGGTTCCGGCCCTCGAGATCCTGGACTCCAGGATCGAAATGGAGGGCCGGACCATCGTGGACACCATCGCGGACAACGCCGCGATGGGCGCCATGGTGGTGGGCGGCCGCCCGGTCAAGCCCGACGCCGTCGACCTCCGCTGGGTCTCGGCCATCCTCTACAAGAACCAGACCGTGGAAGAGACCGGCGTGGCCGCCGGAGTCCTGGACCACCCCGCCAACGGGGTGCACTGGCTGGCCAACAAGATAGCCGCGCACGGCGACGGGATGAAGGCCGGGGACATCATCTTGGCCGGCTCCTTCACCCGCCCGCTCTGGGTCTATAAGGGCGACACCGTGCACGCCGACTATGGACCCCTGGGAGTTGTCACATGCCGGTTCGAGTAGAGCCTGACGCCACGTTCCGGGACGCACTCCGCAACCAAACCGGCAATGCCGGGCGTCCGCTCGCAGGAATGTGGGTCTGTTCCGGCAGCCCGCTGATCGCAGAGCTGTGCGCCGGGGCCGGGCTGGACTGGCTGCTGATTGACGCCGAGCACAGCCCCAACGGGTTGGAATCCATCCTGGCCCAGCTGCAGGCCGTCCGCGGTTACCCGGTCCAGGTCCTGGTCCGGCCTCCCGTCAACGACACTGTGGTGATCAAGCAGTACCTGGACCTCGGCGTCCAGAACCTGCTAGTGCCCATGGTGAACTCCGCCGCGGAGGCCGCAGCCGCGGTGGCGGCCACCCGGTATCCGCCGCACGGCGTCCGCGGCGTGGGCTCGGCACTGGCCAGGGCGTCCCGGTGGAACCGCATCCCGGACTATCTGGGCCGGGCATCCGAAACCATCAGCGTCACCGTCCAGATCGAGTCCGAAGCTGCCGTTGCAGCGGTGGAGGAGATCCTGGCGGTGGACGGCGTGGATGCCATCTTCCTGGGGCCCTCCGACCTCGCCGCGTCCATGGGCGTGCTGGGACAGCAGGAACACCCCGAGGTGCGCGCCGCCGTCGAACGCTGCCTTGCGGCCGCCGCAGCGGCGGGGAAGCCCGCGGGCGTCAACGCGTTCAACAAGGACACCGCCCGCAGCTACCTGGCAGCCGGTGCGTCGTTTGTGCTGGTGGGTGCCGACGTCGCGCTCCTGGCCCGCGGCTCCGAGGCACTCGCCGCCGAATTCGTCCCCAGTGTTCCGGCGCCTGAGCCCGGCGGAACCCCCGCCAGCTACTGACCCTTTCCCACACACTTTCCTGAGGAGCCCCATGACCATTTCCCCTGCCATCTCGCCCGAGCGGGAAGCCGCACTCCTCGCTTCCGTCCCCACCGGGCTGCTGATCGGCGGCCAGTGGACGGAGGCGTCCGACGGCGGCACGTTTGACGTGCACGATCCCGCCACCGGGGAGGTACTCGCCACCCTGGCGTCCGCCACCAGCGCCGACGCGCTGGCCGCGCTCGACGCCGCCGACAAGGTGCAGGCTTCCTGGGCGCGCACGGCACCGCGGGAACGCGCCGAGATCCTGCGCCGCGCCTTTGACCTGGTGACCGAACGCGCCGAGGACTTTGCCCTGCTGATGACCCTGGAAATGGGCAAGCCCCTGGCCGAAGCCCGCGGCGAAGTCACCGACGGGGCCGAGTTCCTGCGCTGGTTCTCCGAAGAGACGGTCCGGGATTACGGCCGCTACCTCGCCACACCCGAGGGCAAGAACAAGATCCTGGTCCAGAAGAAGCCGGTGGGTCCATGCCTGCTGATCACGCCGTGGAACTTCCCGCTCGCCATGGCCACCCGCAAGGTTGCCCCGGCCGTCGCCGCCGGCTGCACCATGGTCCTCAAGCCGGCCAAGCTCACCCCGCTGACCGCCCAGTACTTCGCGCAGACCATGCTCGACGCCGGCCTGCCCGCCGGAGTCCTGAACGTGGTGGCCTCCTCCAGCGCCTCGGGCATTTCCGGCCCGCTGCTCGCCGACCCAAGGCTCCGCAAGGTCTCCTTCACCGGCTCCACCCCGGTCGGCAAGCGCCTCATGGCCGACGCCGCGCAGAACGTGCTGCGGACCTCCATGGAACTGGGCGGGAACGCCCCGTTCATCGTGTTCGGGGACGCCGACCTGGACAAGGCCGTCGAAGGTGCCATGGCCGCGAAGATGCGGAACATGGGCGAAGCCTGCACCGCGGCGAACCGGTTCCTCGTCCACGAATCCGTCGCCGCCGAGTTCACGGAAAGGTTCGCCGCCGCCATGGGCGCACTCACCACCGGCCGCGGCACCGAACCGGCCACCCAGGTGGGTCCGCTCATCGACGCCGGCGCCCGCGACGACGTGCACGCCCTGGTGGCCGCCGCCGTCGACGCCGGAGCAGTTGCCGTCACCGGCGGTTCCCCGGCAGAGGGCGCCGGGTACTTCTACCCGCCCACCGTCCTGGCGAACGTGGCGAACGACGCCGCGATCCTGCGCCAGGAAATCTTCGGCCCCGTCGCCCCGGTGACCACCTTCAGCACGGAGGAGGACGCCATCCGGCTCGCCAACGCCAGCGAATACGGCCTGGCCTCCTACCTCTACAGCCGCGACTTCAACAAGCTCCTGCGCGTGGTCGAACAGATCGAATTCGGCATGGTGGGCTTCAACGCCGGCGTCATCTCCAACGCCGCCGCCCCGTTCGGCGGCGTCAAACACTCCGGGCTCGGCCGCGAAGGCGGCTCCGAGGGCATCGCCGAGTACACCACCACCCAGTACATCGGCATCGCCGACCCCCACGCGAACTGACGGACCGCCCGCCGGACTCTGGCTGGCGGGCGGCCGCCCGGCGTATTCTGGACACACGTCTCTCGCGTGATAGCTGGACAAAATGGCGCCGAAGAAGCGATTGGGTTCACGTCTGGCCGCGGCCTTGGGAAGGCTCGTCGGATTCTTTGCCGTGAGCGCCATCTGCGGAGTGCTGGCCGCCAGCCTGGTGGTTCCGAGCGTGGCGGCCGCCGGGGTGACGGTCAGCAGTTCGATTACATTCTTCAACAGCCTGCCCGGCGACCTCACGGTCAACGTTCCGTCGCAGGCCACCAAGATGGTCACGGCGGACGGCCAGCCGATCGCCACGTTCTACGCGGAAAACCGGGTGCGGGTCGCCCTGGACCAGATGTCCCCGTTCATCAAGGACGCGATCATCGCGATCGAGGACAGCCGCTTCTACGACCATGCCGGCATCGACCCCCAGGGCATCCTGCGTGCACTGACGTACAACCTCACCCAGGGCGGCCGGCAGGGTGCGTCCACGCTGACCCAGCAGTACGTCACCAACGTCATCAATGAGTCGTACCTTTCCGCGGACCAAAGCGAGCAGGTGATCCTTAGCGGCCAGAAGAGCGTTGGCGACAAGCTTCGGGAGATGAAGCTTGCCATCGAGCTGGAAAAGAAATACACAAAGGACCAGATCCTCGAGGGCTACCTGAACATTGTGTTCTTCAACCGTGACGCCTACGGCATCGAGGCCGCGGCACGGCACTTCTTCAGCACGTCCGCCAAGGAGCTCACCCTGCCGCAGGCCGCGCTGCTGGCCGGGCTGGTGAACAGCCCCAGCTTCTATGACCCCGCCGTTCACCCTGAGAACTCGCTGCAACGCCGCAACCAGGTCCTGGGCAACATGCTGGAACAGAGGAAGATCACCCAGGCTGAACACGACGCCGCCGTGGCCACCGGCGTGGACCTGAAGATCACCCCGGGCAGGCAGGGCTGCGCCGCCGCCGTCATCGCACCGTACTTCTGCGACTACGTGTCCCATCTGATCCTCAACAACCCGGCCTACGGTGTGGAACTCAAAGACCGGGAGAGGCTGCTGTACCGCGGCGGCCTGACCATCGTCACCACCCTGGACAGCAGGCTGCAGGCCGCCGCCCAGGCCCAGGTGGATGCCACCGCGGGAGCCAACCCGGACACCTGGGGTGCAGCCTTGGTGACCATCCAGCCCGGATCGGGCCGGATCCTGGCCATGGCCCAGAACACCGTATTCCTTCCGGCGGACGGGAAATTCGACACCCAGCTGAACTTCAACGTCGATTCCATGGATGCCAACGGCAATGACCTGAACGGGGCCGGCGGATTCCAGCCCGGATCCACCATGAAGCCGTTCACGTTCGCGGAGTGGCTGAATGAGGGAAAACCCCTGAACGCGATGATCGATGCGTCCCGGCGGACCTACCCGCTGAACTTTCCGTGGCGGTCCAGCTGCGGCAAGGTGCTCGGCGCCTACAGCACGGCTGAAAAGAACGCCGGGCTGGGGGCTGAAGACGACCTTCAAAACAACGACCTCGGATACTACCGGCCCATGCCCATCAACTACGGCCTGTACAACTCCATCAACACGGCAACCTTCGCCGCCGCCACGCAGCTGGATTTCTGCGGAATCCAGAAGATGGTGGATGCGGTGGGGATCCACAGCGGCCTGGACGGAGCCCAGGTGAACATGCATCAGCTGGGCAATCTGCTGGGCGCCATCGGGGTGGCTCCCCTGCACCTGGCGAACGCCTTTGCCACGTTCTCCAATGACGGCCGGTACTGCACTCCCATCGGCGTCGCGGACGTCAGCGACACCGCAGGGCGGCATTATCCGGCCGAGGCCACGCAGTGCCGCGCCGCCGTCAAGCCCGAGGTGGCCCGCGGGGTCAACGCCGTGCTGCAGGACGTCCTGAAGATGGGATCCGGGGTCTACATCAACCCGAAGGTCCAGAGCCGGGTTCCGGTAGCGGCGAAGACGGGAACGTCCAACAACAACGGCGCCACCTGGGTGGTGGGCTACACCTCGGGCCTGGCCACGGCGTCGTTCTTCGGCGACACCCTGCAGGGCCAAAAGAGGGCCGGCCAGAACATCACCATCAACGGCAACTTCTACAAGGCCATTGACGGCTACATGCTTGCCGGGCCGCAGTGGGCCAACTACATGATGGAGGTTGCCGGGCTGTACCCGGCAGATCCCTTCCCGGCCCCGCCGCCGTCCATGTACGTCCCGCAGCGGCCGACGCCGGCGCCCTTCCGCTAGCACGCAGCCGGCGGGCCAGCCACCTGGCTGGCCGCATGGCCGGCCGCTCCGCCTGCGGTGAGCCGCCCGTCATCTTGCCGAAACGCAACCTGTAGCCGCCCTCCCGTCACGCCGTCGAAGCGCCCCAGTTAACATGCCCGAAACAAGACGGTCATGTGATCTTCACGCTGGCCCCGTTCCTGTAACTTACCCGCAACCTAGCGCCCCATTATCGGAAACACGAAGGGGGAAACATTGAGCGGGGGCGTGGCCCGGAATCACTCGAGGTCCCGTACGGAAGACTTGATGAGAAGGGACACGCAGGTGCAAATCTCTGCGGAAAACGTCTGGCTGATGCTGTCGTCGGCCATGGTGCTGTTCATGACCCCCGGCCTCGGCCTGTTCTACGGCGGCATGACCCGTGCCAAGGCGGCGCTCAACATGATCATGATGAGCTTCATCTCGGCTGGCATCGTCGGTGTTGTGTGGGTCCTGTGGGGCTACTCCATGACCACCGGCGACGGCATCCTCGGCCTGTTCGGCAACCCCTTCGCCAACTTTGGCCTGCAGAACCTGATGGGCTCGCCGGACCTCATGAAGGCGGCCTTCAGCGCCACCTTCGCCATCATCACCGTGGCCCTCATCAGCGGCGCCATCGCGGACCGCGCCAAGTTCAGCGCCTGGGCGCTCTTCGTGCCCATCTGGATCACCCTGGTTTACTGCCCGCTGGCCTACATGATCTGGGGCGGCGGCCTCATGAGCGCCGGCGGCGCCATCACCGCCATCTTCGGCCAGGTGATCGACTTTGCCGGCGGCGCCGTCGTCGAGGTCAGCTCCGGAACCGCCGCCTTCGTCCTCGCATTGATCGTGGGAAAGCGCCAGGGATTCGCCAAGGACCCCAACCACCGGCCGCACAACATCCCGTTCATCATGCTCGGTGCCGCCATCCTCTGGTTCGGCTGGTTCGGCTTCAACGGCGGTGCCGCCACCACTGCCGAGCAGGCCGGCCTCATCTGGGTCAACACCCTGGTGGCACCGGCCGCGGCCATGCTGAGCTGGCTGGTCACCGAAAAGATCCGCCACGGGCACCCCACCTCCCTCGGCGCCGCTTCAGGTGTAGTTGCCGGCCTGGTGGCCATCACCCCCTCCTGCGCCAACATCACCCCCCTCGCAGCCCTGGGCCTGGGCCTCGTGGCCGGCGCGGCCTGCGCGGTCTTCGTCGACCAGAAATACCGGTTCGGCTTTGACGATTCGCTGGACGTCGTGGGTGTCCACTTCGGAGCCGGCGTCATCGGCACGCTCTCCCTTGGCTTCATCGCCCTGCCGGTGGACGGTGTGGGCGGCGGCCTCCTGTACGGCGGCGGTGCACAGCAGCTCGTGGCCCAGCTCGTCGCCGTCCTCGTCACCATCGCCTTGTCCGGCCTGGGCACGTTGGTCATCGGCCGCGCTATCCACAGGACCGTCGGTTTCCGGGTCAGCGAGGAAGCCGAAAACGCGGGCGTGGACCTCTCCGAGCATGCCGAGACGGCCTACGCATTCGGCGAACTGTCGCGCAGCCGGTTCAACCCTTTCCATCACGCACTGCCCGCTCCGGCAACAACCAACGCTCCGGCAACTGCCCAGGCACAGGAAAAGCAAGACAGCCTGGTGTAGCCGCCTTGCTGTTGGCAGGTGAGCCTATGAGAGGTGAGCCCGTGGGAGGTGAGGGGCCGGCGGCGGTCTTTGGGAAGGCCCCCCGGACGTGCCGGGAGTCGTGCCGTCGGCCCTACGTCCATCATAAGAAGCGGCGCGTTGCCGGACCATAGGCCGTAATGCCCTAACCAGTCGCAGGAACCCGGCAATTAGGTCACACGTTTGGGTCTTTTTGATCCGGCCGGGCAGGCTTACCGTGGGTCACAGGGAGCAGCCCGCCCGGGCAGCCGAACCACGGAGGATCTTCCTATGACAACGCACGTCGCAGACTGCAGTGTTTCCAACTGTTCCTTCAACGACCACTCGAATTGCAGTGCCGCCGCCATCACCGTCGGCGGGACCCAGGACCATGCATCCTGCGCTACCTTCATCGACACCGGCATGCACGGCGGACTGCCCAAGGTCCTGGCCGACGTCGGAGCCTGCCAGCGCTCCGAATGCGTCCACAACGACCACCTGATGTGCAAGGCCCCGGAGGTCCATGTGGGTCCGGGCGCAGACAATGCGGACTGCCTGACGTACTCGCACGCGTAGCGGGGCGGGGACTCCCCCGGCATAGGGACCAAACAGCAGCAACTGAAAGCAGAGGACGACGGCGGGACTTCCCGCCGTCGTCCTCTTGCGTTAGTGGCTGCCTGCAGTCAGCCGCGGCGGACGCCGGGTGTCAGCCGCCGTCAGTCATCGCTGGACGGCGGTTCCGGTTCGGGCTCTTCCAGCCAGTTCACAACGCTGCTGCCGCCGTGCGCCCGGTTAAGCGTCTCCTGCAGGGCATCGGCTTCCTGCGCCGCAAGGTCCAGTTCGGACACGGCGATCATCACGCCGCGGGCGCTTTCGTTGTGCGGGCGGGAGTAATGCGTTCCCGCGGCCGCCGCCCTGTGCCATGCGGCCAGTTCCCGGATGGCCTGCGCGATGGAGCCCTGCGTTTCAGTGAGGCTGCGGAGGATTTCGTGGCTGTCCGATGGCGCGTCCAGGTTCCGGGTGGCACGGGCCAGATAGCGGGCCGCCTCCTGCATCTGCTGCGCCGCGCGCCGTGGTCCGTTTGTCTCTGACACCGTCCTGCTCCTTCGCCTGGGCCGTCATCCGATGGACCCATTGTCCCCCACTCCGTCAGCCCCGGCAGGGCCGGAATGGTTCTTGACAGCGCTGCGGCTCCGGGCGCTAGATGATCAGTAGTGGGGGTCCCACGTCACCGCAGAAACCACAGCAACCGCAGCAAAAGGAGCGGACATGAGCGAGAATCCAAAGACGTCGGAGCGTGTCCACAGCGAGGCTCCGGCCGAAGGCGACGTGAACGCGGATCCGCGGGACATCCGGGCCCATTCGCAGGACCCCGCCGAAGGAGCCGACATCACAGTCGCCGACCTTGCAGACGGGGCAGCCGCCGAAAGCTGAGTGGTTGTGGACATTGTCGAGTTCCTGTCCGAGCGCATCAGGGAAGACGAGGCAGCGGCCCGGAAAATCCTCAGTGACCGCACGGTCTCCGAATCAGGGCGATGGTACGAACACCGCCTGCTGCTGGAGTGCGAGGCGAAGAAGAGGGTCATCCGGATCGTCGAATCTGCCCGGCAAACGGCGCTTGCAACCATGGTCAGCGACCCCTTCGAGGAGGAGTCCCGCTGGATCCCCGAAGCCATCGAGTGGACCACCCGATCGCTGAAGGCGCTGGCGCTGCCCTATGCCGATCACCCGGACTTCGAGGAGGAGTGGCTCTAGGCCCGTGCAGCTATCCCGCGGGCCGCAGGGAGGTAACCATGCGCTTGATGCTGCGGTACTCCGAGGTCTCCAGGTAGATCTTGGCTTTCTCCAGGTAGGGCAGGGACTCGTCCGCGGGAGTGTCATTGTTCGCCGGATCGTAGAAGGCCCCGAACATGGCCGCGTTCGGCGGCCACGTGAAGAACTGGAAGATGGCGCAGGCCGAGTCCCCGGCCGGCGGAGGACCGGACGTGATCCCGTACGCCGCAGCCGGAGTGTCTGCCGGTCCCGGGGCGGTGGCGTTTCCCCTGGTCTCATAGACGAACCGCGGCGTGGCGCCTTTCAGGGTCAGCGCCGTCAGGTCCTGGGAGTCGAGCACCGAGTACGGGTACCGGTCCACGCAGGTGGACCCTGTTGCCATGTTGGTCCGCAGCGTCGCCAACGGTTTTCCTGCAGTGTTGGTGACCTCCGCGAAGGCGCCTCCGCCCTCCGCCAGTTCCCCCGCGGGATCCCTGACGCTCCACGTGGTGGGAAGGTCGAACGTGAGCTGGCCGTCCGCCGTCGTGTAGCTCGTCCACGCTACGGACTCAGGGGCCGCGGGCTCAGTGGAGGTCCCGCCGGCAGCCGGCGTTTTCGTGTTGTCCGGGGTTTGCGTCGCGCCTGACGGGGCGCTGGCTGGCGCGGACGCCGGGAGGTCACTCGCCGATTCCGTAGGCGGCCCGGGAGGTCCCGGTTGCTGGCCGCAGCCGGCCAGCAGGAAGGCGAAGACGAGAACGACAGGCAATGCTAAGTGGGACGATGCCGACGCGCGCATGCCAACCTCCAGGGGCCGCGAGATAGTCCCTCTATTGTGGCCCTGTCACGACCCCCCGTTCCAGATCCGCCGCCACCAGGATCTCTTCAGTTCAGGCTCCGCCGGCTGCGCGGCCGCAGCTGCAGTGCGCTCAGCGCGGCGTTCGCGCCAGCGCTCCACTTCAGCATCAATGTCACGGGTCTTCGTGATGACGGGTGGTCCGCCCTGGAGCTGGCGGCGGGCATCGATCACGCGCTTGTTGAAGTCCGCCAGGATGTCGCGGACCTGCTTCTCGGCAAACTGGGCGTCGAGCCGGGCGTCCAGCTCGGAGTCTTCGGTCCGCAGGAGGATGGCTTTCGGCCCCATGCCGGTGAGGTTCTCGCGCTGGATCAGGCCCTTGACCCACCAGTCGGGATCGTAGGCCTCGCCCAGCCCCGGGATGGGTTTGCCGGCGTACTTCAGGTTGTCGAACTTCCCGTGGGCCATGGCGTCCCGGATCAGGTATTCGGCCCGTTTGGCGTCGTCCACTTTCCGGCGCTTTTCCCGCTCTTTTGCCTCGGCGGCGGCGAGCTCGGCTTCCTCGGCGGCCGTCATGCCGGTTGCCCGGACGGCCCGCAGTTCGACGGCCCGTTCCAGGCGGCGCTTGAACGCGCTGCCGGTTCCTTCGCTGGTCATGTCCACACCGCCCCTGGCCGATCCTGAATAGCCTGCCTTCCAGTATTCAGAGGACCGACGGGAGTTTCAACAACATGGCTAAGAAGCAATGCCAAAGCGGTCGACGGCGGGACCTCCCGCCGTCGACCGCTTTCGTTTTGTTCCCTAACGCGAGAGCTTGGCCTCGTCCGGTTTGGGGTCGCCGATGTGGCCGGGAGCGTTGGCGGCGAGGACCCGTTCCACGAACGCGCCGTATTCCTCCATGTAATGGCGCAGGAAGTCCGCGGTGCCCTGGTTGGTGACGGTTCCGTCCTCGGCGAAGTCGGCGGGATTGAACTTCAGGTAGGCCTCGGGGGCGTTGAGCTGGGGCGCGTCGAGGAAGCTGAGGACTGCGCGCATGGAGGACTGCATGACCGCGGTGCCGATGCTGCCCGGTGAGGCGCCGAGGATGCCGGTCGGTTTGCGGGCGAACGAGTTGGTGCCCCAGGGGCGGGATCCCCAGTCGATGGCGTTCTTGAGGGCGCCGGGGATGGAGCGGTTGTATTCGGGGGACACGAACAGGATGCCGTCCGAGCCCTCGATCGCTTCCTTCAGCGCACGTCCGGCCGGGGGAAAATCGGCGTCGTAGTCGTAGCTGTAGAGCGGGAGGTCCTTGATGGGAATCTCGGTGAACTCGAGGTCCTCCGGAGCCAGTTTGATCACGGCGTTGGCGAGTGTGCGGTTGATGGAGCCGCGGGCCAGGCTTCCTACGAAGTAGCCGATCTTGAACGTTGCCATGCGACAGATCCCTTCTTTGGGCCGGCCTGAGCCGGCTGGCCGACTGGTGGGCCATGCCTGACACAGGCTCGGCCCGTCAGCCAGTCCAGCACAGAACGCGGGCGGGGGCTAGGGGCGCGGGACCGCATTCACCGACGCAGCCCGTATGCTGGCATCATCCGTCAGGGACGACGGAATTCGTGCAGTCAGGGGGACACTGTTGCGTTCGTTTTCCACTAAGCGGGGCAATCCGCCCGCCAACCGCCAAAGCGCCAGCGGATTGCCGCCAGCCGTCCGTCGCTCAGCCAGCGGAAGAATACCGCAATGGGCAATTGACGAAGCACTGGGCCGCGCAACGGACAACGACCCGTGGCGTGCGGGCTCCGCGTCCCCTCAACGGGCTAAGAAACCGGGATTCTTTCGGCGCCCGGCATGGACCCGCGTGACCCGAAGGGCGAGAAGAAAGTCCACGGCGGGCTTGGCGATCGCACTCATCGTCGGCCTTTACTTCACTCCATCGCTGCTGGAAAGGTTCGTTCTGCCAGCCGTTCTGCCGTACCTTCCGGGCTCCAAGGTGCCACCGCCAGGCTTTGAGGCTGCAGCTTCCCCGCTGGGCCGGCCGCCCGCTACGACCGGATCGCGCTCATACTTGCTCCAGCCGTCGCCTGATGCAGACCAGCCATTCGCCGCGTATGATCCCTGCCGCCCCGTCCACTATGTTGTCCGGCCAGACAACGCGCCGCCGGGCGCGGATTTGCTGTTGGCGGAGGCCGTTGCTGAGGTTTCCGCCGCAAGCGGTCTCCAGTTTGTGAACGATGGAGCAACGAGCGAGGGTCCCAGCGACGAGCGGAAACCGTACCAGCCGGACCGTTACGGCCAACACTGGGCTCCGGTTCTCATCGCGTGGTCCACTCCGGAGGAGTCACCTGGGCTCGCCGGAAAAGTCGCGGGGCTGGGAGGCAGCACCATGGTCAATGCCTTGGGCTCGCCCTATGTGCTGGTCGCAGGACAGGTGCGCCTTGATGCCCCGACTCTCTCGGAGATCATGCAATGGCCGGAGGGATCAGCCCACGCACGCGCCGTCATCACTCACGAACTCGGACACGTTCTGGGCCTCAGCCACGTCGATGACCCCAGCCAATTGATGTATGGCGAGGGAAACAATGTGACTGGCCTTGCCGACGGCGACCGTGCGGGCCTAGCAGTGTTGGGCACCGGCCAGTGCGTGCCGCAGTTGTAACACATCGAGAAGCGATGCTGAGGACGGCAGAAATCCCGCCGTCCTCAGCATCGCTTGAAGTTCTCTGACCTCAGGCCACCCCTGCAGTCAGCGCCGACGCGAAGTCCGTAATGTCCGCTGCCGCGGCGCTGTTGTCGAAGTCCACGTGGCGGGCTTCCTTCCATTGGCAGGAATTGGCCTGCGCCCCGGCCCAGAAGGTTTCCCAGTTGGCGAGTTTCCACTCGTCCCGCGGGTAGCCCCTGGAAATCAGGCGCTGACGGAGTGCCTCGCCCGCCAGCTTCACGTGGACAACCACCAGTTCCGCCTCCGGCCACTGGTGCTGGCAGCGGATCTTGGACAGGTAGTCGTCGTCCGTGAAGAACTTGCCGAACGGCGCGTCCAGCACCACGGAGTTTCCGGCCATCAGGTTGTCCCGGGTGAGGTCCAGGATGGACGCGTACTCCAGCGGCATGATGGTGCTCTGGTAGAACTCGTTGTTGTCCCGCTCGTTGGGGTCCGAGCCGTTGAGCCGCAGCAGCAGCTCGGTGAACCGGATGGTGGCGGTGTCCTTGTCGATGTACGCAGCCCCGAACCGCTGGGCGATGAGCCTGCTAACGCTGGACTTTCCGGAACCGGCCGGGCCGATCACAAAGAACACTTTGGGGATGGTGGTAGTCAACTGCCTGTTCTTCCTCGAACCGTGGAACTTGAAACGTAGAACCGGTACCGCGCCGTGCCTAGGCCGAGATAGCCGCGCGGCGGTCCTTGACGAAGATGCCGTAGGACAGGGCACCGACGATCAGCAGCATGCCGCCGATTAGGAACACTAGCGTGTAGTTGCCGCCGGTCTCGTTCAGGATGAACCCGGTGACGATCGGTGCCACCGCGGCGCCGAGGAACCCGCCGAAGTTCTGGATCGCGCCCAGGGATGCCACCTGGTTGGATTCCGCGATATCCGACGCCAGTGTCCAGAGGACCCCGATCGGCACCTGGGCCGCGAAGTAGCCGACGGACAGCAGCACGATGGCCAGTGCCGTGTTCTCGACGTACGCCACCGGAAGCACAGCGGCAGCGGCGAGGAGTGCACCACCCACGATCGGGATCTTGCGGGCCGTGATGGTGGGGACTCCGCGTTTGATCAGTTTGCCGGAGAGGATGCCGCCGGTCAGGACACCGATGACGCCGCACAGGAACGGCAGGCCTGCGAGCCAGCCGATCTGACTCAGGCTGAAGCCGCGTGCGGTCTGGAGGTAGCTGGGCAGCCAGGTGAGGTAGACCCACACCGTGTAGAAGATGCCGAACGCGCCGAGGACCATGAACCAGGTGTTCTTCTGCTTGAGGAGTTCGCCCCAGCCGGCCTGCCTTTCCTTCGGCTGCTGCTGTTCCTCGAACTCGGCGCCCTTGATGATGAACTGTTCCTTCATCGTGGGGTCGCGGTAGATCCGCAGCCAGACCAGGGCAATGACGATGCCGAAGGCGCCGATAACGACGAACATGCCGCGCCACGTCATGGTGAGCATCAGGAACGTCAGCAGCGGCGGCGCAATCGCGTTGGCAATCTGTGAACCGGTGTTAACGATTGAGACCGGCAATGCCCGCTCGGTCTTATTGAACCACTTGTCCGCCACCTTGAGCCCCGAGGTAAAGAACGGGGACTCGGAGATACCCAGCGCAACACGGGCCGCGTAAAGGAAGCCGAAGGAGTTGGCCAGCGCCGACAGCATGGACACGATGGACCACAGCCCCGCCGCCCAGGCGAACATCTTCTTCGGTCCGAACCGGTCCACGAGGTAGCCGGCGGGAAGGTTCGCGATGGCATAAGGCCAGGAGAACGCCGAAAGCAACAGGCCCATCTGCAGGGTGTTGAGGCCGAATTCCTTGGCGATGGTGGTGTTGGCGATGCTGAGGTTGTTGCGGTCCAGGTAGTTGACGATGCCGCCGATGACGAGCAGCGCGATCAGGTACCACCTGATCCGGACGCTCTTCAACGGCTTCTCCTGGGACATATCGATTTCTGCTGAAGCTTGGCTCATGCAGCTCACTCCTTTGTGTTCTGGCGACAGTGGCTGTCGGTTCTGGGGGTGCCCGGGCTTAGCGGCGGGCGTCGTCGATTGCTGCGAGGAACGTCCGTGCCGCCTGGGACACGAGTCCGTAATCGCCGTCGTTCTGGGCAGCTTTGGTGACAAAGCTGCCCACGCCGACGGCGGTCACACCCGCAGCGAACCACGCGGCGACGTTCTCCGGGGTCACCCCGCCTGACGGCATGATGGGTGCCTGCGGCAAGGGCGCCATGATTGTTTTCACGTAAGCCGGTCCGCCGAGTTCGGCGGGGAACAGCTTGACGATGTCGGCGCCGGCTTCGAGCGTGTTGAGCACCTCGGTGGGGGTGAACGCTCCACTCGCGGTGACCGCCTGGTACCGGTTGGCGGTGGCGATCATGTTGGGGTTCAGCTGTGGGCTGACCAGCAGACGCGCACCTGCCGAAACCGAGGCGAAGGCTGCTTCGGCATCGAGGACGGTACCTGCTCCCACCACAATGCCTTGGTCGCCGTACTTGTCAACAAGGCGTTCAATGACGCCGAGCGCACCGGGAACAGTCAACGGGACCTCGACGGCGCGGATGCCGCCGTCGATGGCGGCCTCGGCAACGCGGTAGGCCTCGTCGGCCGAATCCAGCCGGGCGATCAGCAGGGCGCCGGTTCGGACGATGGTCTCTAGGGTCTCAAATTTGTTTAACATCGATTAAGAGATTACCCCAAATATTCACAAATCAGAACAGTGTGTGAAAAGTTGTTAAGATGGTTGTGACGACATCCCCGAAGGAGCCCCTCGTGAGCACGACAGCACGACCGCTGATCCCCGAGCAGCGCCACCAGGAGATCCTCCGGCTGCTTCGGCGCGAAGGCGTCCTGAGCATCCGCAGCCTCACGGATTACATGAACGTCTCCCACATGACAGTCCGGCGGGACATCACGGCGCTGGAGGACCTGGGCCAAGTGGTGTCCGTCCAGGGCGGCGTACGCCTGGCTGAGTGGACCAGCCAAGAGCCGCCTCGGGAACGCGAGTTCAGGGCGCAGCTGGAGCTGCCCCGCAAGCAGGCCATCGCTGAACTCGCGGCAGGGTTCGTGGAGGATGACATGGTGATTTTCCTCGACGCGGGCACCACCTGCCAGTCCGTGGTCCCCTACCTTGGCGGACACAAGAACCTCACGGTGGTCACCAACGACTTCTATGTGGTCACCAGCCTCTTCGCATATCCGAACATCGAGACAATACATACCGGCGGCATAGTGGACCCCTCCAGCGCATCCAGCTGCGGTCGCATCGCCGCGGACGCCATCAAGTCCATCAACATCGATTTGTTCTTCCTCAGCACCGGCACGTGGAACATGTCCCGGGGCGTCACGACGCCGTCCATGGACAAGGTGGAAGTGAAGCTGGCAGCCCTGGAGGCTTCGTCGTCGTGCTTCCTGCTGGCGGACAGCACCAAATTCGGCACCGTTTCCAAGTTCAACGTGGCACCGCTTGAAAAGCTTGACGCCGTGGTGACGGACGAGCAGCTCTCTGGGGAAATGCAGGAGAACATCCGGGATCTGGGCGTCGCTGTGCACGTGGCCACATTGGGGAAGTCGGCCTAACCCGGGCCGACAGGTTCTGGTCAGGCACCGCGGGCGACACTACGCTGGCTGGTACCCCCGCCAGGAAGAAGGACACCGTGGACGAACAGGACATCCTGCAACGCATCCAAGGACTCGTTGAGGAGGAACGCGAGCTTCGCGAAAATGCGGAATCTGCTGCGCCCGGGCCGGAGCATGCCCCCGACCGCACGCGGCTCAAGCGCATCGAAGAGGACCTGGACCAGTGCTGGGACCTGCTTCGCCAGCGGCGGGCCAAGCTGCAGTACGGGGAGAACCCGGACGAAGCGGCACCGCGGCCGGTCAAGCAGGTGGAGGACTACCGCGGCTGACCCGGCTGCGGCGAGCCGTTCTGCGGACACAGCAACCGCAACATTCAGGACACCTTTGACACGCCGTGTGACAGGTGCCATAGTTTCAGCATGGACCTGTTGGACAGCTGGACAGCTGCACAAGATCGAGTTGTACGCGTTGGCGCGGCTGAGGCGGTCTTCGCATCCCTCCGTAGCGCTATCGAAGGCGGCAGGATCCCGGTCGGCACCCGCCTCGACTCGGAGGCATCCCTTGCAAAGCAGTACGGCGTGAGCCGCACGATGGTCAGGGAGGCGCTACGTTCATGCACCGCATTGGGGCTGACCGCCACCCACACAGGCAAGGGCACCTTCGTCATTGCTGACAAAGTTGCCCAGGACCTCAAACTTGGCAAGTACTCGGCAAGCGCCCTCGTGGAGGCACGTCCCCACGTGGAAGTGCCTGCCGCTGGGCTTGCTGCGCAACGCCGCAGCAGCGAGGACCTGGAAGCCCTCCGGGAGATCCTGCGCGAAATGTCCGAGGAGGACGATCTCCAGCAGTGGGTGCTTCTGAATACCGAGTTCCACGTGACCATCGCCCGGTGCAGCGGCAATGGCGTGTTCGAATCGTTCCTCTCAGACATCTGCGACGCCATGGCCAACCAGTCGAACACACTCAACCTCGTGGCTGACCGGCGCAAGGAATCGGGTGAGGAGCACGCCCGCATCTTCGCTGCCATCGAGAGCGGATCAGCCGAGGAAGCATCCCAGGCCATGAGAATGCATCTGCACGGGGTGGAATGCGCCCTGGGCACCATCGTCCCCGGAAGCGGGAACTCCAGGGCCGGCCATACGCGCTAGCTCCTAAACCCCGAACCGTACCCACCTTCCCCTGGCTTGCCCTTTCCGCGGCAAGCCCCGCCCCGCCTCCTTGCTGTGGCATAGCCATGCCACCGTGCAGGCTGAGGCGTCACTCCCGCCTGCCCCGGCCCCAGATCCGTACCGCCCAAAATTTTTCGTCCAAGCCCGTCAACGAAGCCCTGTGAGGACCCCAATGAACACATCCCCCACCACCCTGGACACCCGCTCCGAACACGACCTGCTGGGTGACCGCGACGTCCCCGCCGCCGCGTACTGGGGTGTCCACACGCTCCGCGCCGTGGAGAACTTCCCCATCACCGGCCAGCCGCTGTCCTCCAACATGTACCTGGTCCGCGG
>NZ_JMLE01000013.1 GCF_000685965.1 Arthrobacter sp. UNC362MFTsu5.1
GAGTTCGTGGGCGAGTTCGGCCAGTTCCGCGCCGCCGGCCATCTGCGCGGTGAGCTCGTCGAGGGTGATGTCCTTCTTGTCGTAGTAGCCGATGGACTTGCCGCGTTTGAGGAGCAGGAACCGGTCACCGACGGGAAAGGCGTGGTGCGGGTTGTGGGTGATGAAGATGACGCCCAGGCCGCGGTCGCGGGCCTGCAGGATGTAGCGCAGCACCACGCCGGACTGCTTCACGCCCAGGGCCGCGGTGGGTTCGTCCAGGATCAGGACCTTCGCGCCGAAGTACACGGCGCGGGCGATCGCGACGCACTGGCGTTCACCGCCGGAGAGCTGGCCGATGGGCTGCTCCACGTCCCGGAGGTCGATGCCCATCTCGGCCAGTTCATGCTTGGTGATGTCCTTCATCTGCTGCACATCCAGGCTCTTGAACGGCCCGAACCCGGAGGTCAGTTCGGAGCCGAGGAAGAAGTTCCGCCAGATCGGCATCAACGGGACGACGGCGAGGTCCTGGTACACGGTGGCGATGCCGACATCGAGCGCGTCACGCGGGGAGGTGAATTTCCGGTCCTCCCCCATGACCTTCAGGACGCCGTGGTCGTGCTGGTGCAGGCCGGCGATGATCTTGATCAGGGTGGACTTGCCGGCGCCGTTGTCGCCCAGGACGCAGGTGACGCGGCCGTTGTCCACGGCCATGGTCACATCGCTGAGCGCGACGATGTTGCCGTAGTTCTTCCCGACCTTTTCCAGGGCGAGCAGGTGCACCGGGGTGTGGGTCAGCGGGTCCGTTTCGTTCTGCAGCAGGGTCTGCTGGTCGATCTCTTTGGCATTCATGTTCTCGGAGGCCCCTTTACTTCAGTTCCGCGCGGCGCTTGACGATGAGATTGACGATGGTGGCCAGCAGCAGCATCAGGCCCAGGAAGAACTTGAACCAGTCCGGGTTCCACTGCGCGTACACGATGCCTTTGTTGGCCATGCCGAAGATGAACGCGCCGATCGCGCCGCCCACCGCCGAGCCGTAGCCGCCGGTCAGCAGGCAGCCGCCGATCACCGCGGCGATGATGTAGAGGAACTCGTTGCCCACACCCTCACCGGACTGCACGGCGTCGAACGCGAAGAGGTTGTGCATGCCCAGGACCCAGCCGCAGAAACCGACCGCCATGAACAAACCGATCTTCGTGGCTTTGACCGGAACACCCACGGCGCGGGCGGCGTTGGCGTCGCCGCCGGCGGCGAAGATCCAGTTGCCCACCTTGGTGCGCAGCAGCACCCAGGACGCCACGGCCACCAGGACGATCCAGAAGAACACGGTGATCTTCACTTCAACACCGGCAATGTTCACCGACGAAGCGAAGACCGCCCGGGCCGAGGCAAAGCCATCCATCTGCGCGATCGACGGGGACGATACACCGTTGGAGATCATGCGGGTCAGGGCCAGGTTCAGGCCGGTCAGCATCAGGAACGTGGCCAGCGTGACGATAAAGCTGGGCAGCTTGGTCTTCACCAGGATCCAGCCGTTGATGAAACCGATGGTGAGTGACACCACCAGGGCCAGGGCAACACCGACCCAGACGTTGAGGGAGAAGTACCACGCAAACATGGAGGCGGTCAGTGCGGAGCTGATCACTGCAACACCGGTGGAGAGGTCGAACTCGCCGCCGATCATCAGCAGTGACACGCCCACCGCCATGATGCCGATGGTGGAGGATCCGTACAGCACAGTCGCGAACGAGCTCGGCTGGATGAAGGTGGATGAAACCACTGAGAAGAAAACGAACAGGACTATTGCGCCTACCAGGGCGCCGACTTCGGGCCGCCCGAGCAGCTTCTGGAACGGGCTGCGGCGGCCGATCCGCTCATCCGGTGCCAGCGGGGCCGGCTTGGCTAACGTCTGTGTCATGGAAACTCCTTGTTGGTCTGGCTGCGGGAGAACCGATGGCCGGCCCTCCCGCGGCCAGGGATGCCTGCTGGTTAGCGGACGCCCTGCTGGGCGAATTTGAGGACGTCGGCGGCGGAGTCCTTGTCCACAACAGTGGGGCCGGTCAGGACAGGCAGTCCGCCGCCCACTTCGAAGCCGCCACGGTTGAACTGCCACAGCGCATCGATGGAGCCGTATCCCTGCAGCCAGGGCTGCTGGTCCACCGTGAACAGGACCGTTCCGTCCACGATCTTCTGCGCCAGGTCGGCATTCATGTCGAACGACGCCGCCTTCGCGGAGCTGCCGGAGTCGGCGATGGACTTCAGCGCGGTCAGGGTGATGGGGGCGCCGAGGCCGATGATCGCGTCAGCGTCCTTGGTGGCCTGCAGCTTGGCCGTGATGGTGGAGGAAACTTCGGTCATGTCGCGGCCGTTGACATACAGGATCTCGGTGCCGGCTACCTTCGCCTTCACGCCCGCGCAACGCGCTTCCAGGCCCACGTGGCCCTGCTCCTGGATGATGCAGATGGGGTGCTTGAAGTTCAGCGAAGCCAGCTTCTCACCGACTGCCTGTCCGGCGAGCTTTTCGTTTGAGCCGAAGTGGGTGAAGGCTCCGAGCTGCTTGGAAGCGTCTTCACCCGCGTTGAGGCTGACGACGGGGATGCCGGCGTCAGTGGCTTTCTTCAGGGCATCCTTCAAGGCGTCCGGCTTGGCCAGGGTGACCGCGATGCCGTCCACCTTCTGGTCAACGGCCTGTTCGATCAGCTGGGCCTGGCGGCCGCCTTCCGGATCGGAGGTGTAGAGCAGTTCCACGTTGTCCTTCGCGGCGGCTTCCTCAGCGCCCTTGCGGACGATGTCCCAGAAGGTGTCCCCCGCTGCGGCGTGGGTGATGAGGGCGATCTTGATGCGCTCGGTGGTGGCCACCTGGCCGCCGCCTGCGCCGCCACCGCTCTCGGCAGGCTTTCCGCCCGTGCTTGAGCAAGCGCTCAGCGCCATCATCGGCACCACCGCCGCAACGAGAGCCGCCTTGCGCCAGGAAAATTTTGCCACGTTAATCTCCTTTGATCTCAGGTTCCGGGCTGCCACTCTGCAGCCGCCGGAGCACTGTCTACCTAGATCATGGTGATTCAGCTCACTAATGTCAATAGTTTGTCCTGACATTAGGATGTTTTGACGTGAAACGCTGGCATAAGACACCAAAAACGCCGGGGATGACGGCTGATTCCGACATCCCCGGCGCCGCGGTGAGAGCCCTTGATCAGCCCTGGGGGCACGCTCCTCAGCCGTGGAAGCTGGCGGGATGCGGCCCGGTGCGCCCGTCCCGTTCCAGGGCGTCAATGGCTTCCAAATCCTCCACGGTGAGGGTGAACCCGAAGACATCCAGGTTCTCCCGGATCCTGGCGGGGGTCACCGATTTGGGAATGACAACCCTCCCCTGCTGCAGGTGCCAGCGCAGCACAACCTGCGCCGGGCTACGGCCATGCCGTGCTGCGATATCGACGACGGCGGGGTGGTCCAGCACCGCACCCTGCGCCAGCGGGCTCCAGGCCTCGGTGGCTATGCCGTGCGCATCACCGAACGCCTGGACGTCGCGCTGCTGCAGGGCAGGGTGGAGCTCCACCTGGTTGACCGCAGGAACTGTTCCGCCCAGCTCAATCACCCGCTGCAGATGCTCAGGGAGGAAGTTGGAGACTCCGATGGCCCGGACCCTGCCGTCCGTCAGGAGCTGCTCCAGGGCCAGCCACGAGTCGGCGTACCTGCCGGATTCCGGAGCAGGCCAGTGGATCAAATAGAGGTCAAGGTAATCGAGCCCGAGCCTGGCCAGGCTTGCGTCGAACGCGGCAAGGGTGGCCTCGCGGCCGAGGTCGTCAATCCAGAGCTTGGAGGTCACGAACAGCTCCTCGCGGGTGATGCCGGACCCAGCCAGCGCGCGGCCGGCGCCTTCCTCGTTTCCGTAGATGGACGCCGTATCGATGCTTCGGTAGCCGGCGGCAAGGGCGGCGCTGACCGCCGCCGCGGTTTCGTCGTCGGGCACCTGGAAGACGCCGAAGCCGAGCTGCGGCATTTCCACGCCGTTGTTGAGCGTGACGGAGGGTATGGAAGTCATGGCTACTCCTGTGTTGGTGGTCTTCAAGTCAGCGGGCACCGGCGGGCGCTTCAACACCGGCGGGTGCTTCAACAGCGGCGGGTGAGTCGCCACCAGCGGGTGCGGGGACTGCCGCCGTCGTACCGTTGTCGGCGCGCCTGCCGGCCTTGGCGGCGGCGAAAGCCATCACACCGAGCCCGAGGACGGTGATCACCGCACCGGCCCAGATCGGTGAGGTGTAGCCGAGCCCGGCCGTGATGGTCACGCCGCCGAGCCAGGCGCCAAGGGCGTTCCCCACGTTGAAGGCACCGATATTGGCACCGGACGCCAGGGTGGGGGCGCTGCTGGCGTACTTCATGACGCGCATCTGGAGTCCGGGGACCGTGGCGAATCCGAAGCCGCCCATCAGCACGATGGAGGCAATGGTGAGGGGCTGGTTGCCGGCAGTCAGGGCGAAGGCCACGAGGACCACCACCAGCACCGCAAGGACAACCAGCAGGGTGCGGTCCACATTGCGGTCCGCGGCCTTGCCGCCCACGGTGTTGCCGACGAACAGTCCGACGCCGAAGAGGATGAGGAGCCAGGGCACCGTGGAGGCTGCGAATCCGGAAACTTCGGTGAGGGTGAAGGCGATATAGGTGAAGGCGCCGAACATGCCGCCGTAACCGAGGATGGTGACCAGGATGGACAGCCAGACCTGGCCGGAGCGGAAGGCGCGCAGCTCGCCCCGGAGGCCGCCGGAGGAGGCTTGGGCAGCCGCGTCGCCGTGGCCGGTCCTGGGCACCAGGGTCAGGATGCCGATCAGGGCGAGGACGCCGATGACCGTGATGGCCCAGAACGTGGAGCGCCAGCCCGCGGCCTGCCCCAGCATGGTGCCGAACGGCACGCCCAGGACGTTGGCGGCCGTGAGTCCGGTGAACATAAAGGCGATGGCACCGGCTTTTTTGGTGGGGGCAACCATGTCAGCGGCCACCACGGCACCGATACCGAAGAACGCACCGTGGGCCAGTGCGGCAACGATCCGGCCGACCATCATCATGGAGTAGCCGGGGGCGATGGCCGAGATCAGGTTGCCGGCAATGAACAGCACCAGCAGGACGGCAAGCACGGGCTTGCGTTCAAAGCGCGTCACTGCCGCGGTGAGCAGCAGGGCGCCGACGACGACAGCGAGGGCGTAGCCGGAGATCAGCCAGCCGGCCGTGGCCTCGCTGACACCGAAGTCGGCAGCAACCTCGGGCAGCAGGCCCATGATCACGAACTCGGTGAGTCCGATCCCGAACCCGCCGAGGGCGAGGGCTAACAGGCCAATAGGCATGGCGAAGCTCCTTCAAAACTGTACGGAATGGGGTAGGGCGCGTAAGCTAGTAGTTGCAGACGCGTTATTTATTGTTGCACAAGCAGATACAGCGCGCAAGCAACTATTATTTGTTGTGCCCCGTTTCACACGTCCGCGGGGTACGCCATTTCGAAGGGAAGTACACATGGGCATCAAGGACGACGCCGTTGAAGTCCGCGCGCAAGGGTGGCGGACCCTCGCGGCCCTGCACGGACTGATCGAGTCGGAACTGGAACGCTCGCTGCAGGCCGAAGCCCAGCTGTCCGTCGTCGAATACACCGTGCTCGATGCCTTGAGCCGGCAGGACGGCTGGCACATGCGCATGCAGCAGCTGGCCCGTGCCACCGCACTGAGCGCCAGCGCCACCACGCGGCTGGTCAACCGGCTCGAGGACCGCGGCCTGCTGACGCGGATCCTGTGCGCGGACGACCGCCGCGGCATCTACACCGAACTGACGGAGAGCGGCATCAAGCTGCTGGACGAGGCACGTCCTGCCCACGACGCCACCCTGGAGCGGGCCCTCGCCGAAGCCCAGGAGATCCCGGAGCTAGCCCCGCTGGTCGACGCCCTGCCCAGGCTGCACGCACACGCCTAGGCAGACAACGCAAAAGCCCCGCGCCGCGCCGAAGCGCGCCCGCGGGGCTTTTGCTGTGTGGCCTTGCTTCCGTGCGTGGCCTTATTTCACGTCGGCCGGATCCTTGACCGCCGTTTTCTCGGCAGCGGCGTTCTTGAAGTAGTGCTCCAGGTCCTCGAGGCTCTTGTCCTTGGTTTCCGGCACTACCCGTTTCACCCAGACGATGGCCGCCAGCTGGATGGCAACGAAGATGAAGAAGGTGGTCGAAACGCCGATCGAAGCCACCATCTGCGGGAAGAAGAACCCGATCAGGAAGTTGATCATCCACAGCACGAACACGCAGATGCCCATGCCGATGCCGCGGACATGCAGCGGGAAGATTTCGGACATCGTCAGCCACGTCACCGTGCCGATGCAGGACTGCATGGAAGCCAGGAAGGTCACCATGAACAGCAGCACCAGGTAGCCGCGGAGCGTGCCTTCCGGGATCAGCATGGAGATCAGGCCGATCGCCAGCAGCGACGATGCCGTGCCGGCCAGGCCCACGACCAGCATGGACTTGCGGCGCACCTTGGTCATCAGGGACATGCCGATGATGACGGCCACGACGGACGTCACACCGTTGACCACGTTGGCCAGGAGGGCGCCCTGGTCACCGAAACCGGAGCTGGAGAGGATGGACGTGCCGTAGTACATGATGGCGTTGACGCCGCTGATCTGGTTGATCACCGCCATGCCCAGGCCCACCACGAAGATCCTGCGGATCCATGGCACGGTGAGGTCCCGGAACGTTCCGAGCTTGGACTGGTAGTCCTCGCGGGCCGCCTGCCGCACCTCATCGAATTCGGTGGAGACGTCGGCCGAGGCGCGGGTCTTGCGCAGCACCTCGAGGACCTCGCCGAAGCGTCCGGCGGACGCCAGCCAGCGGGGGCTCTCGGGGAGGAGGAGCATGCCGAACCAGAGGACGACGGCGGGCAGCGTTGCGATGACCAGCATCCAGCGCCACACGTGGGAGGCTTCCGGGAAGGCGTTGCCCAGGACTGCGTTGAAGGTGAACGCCAGGAACTGTCCCGTGACGATCATAAGCTCGTTCTGCGTCACGATCCGGCCGCGCTGGGCGGCCGGCGACATTTCCGCGAGGTACACCGGCACGATCACCGATGCCCCGCCCACGGCCAGGCCCAGGACCGTGCGGGCCAGC
Organism: Arthrobacter sp. UNC362MFTsu5.1; assembly: GCF_000685965.1. Classification (GTDB taxonomy): domain Bacteria; phylum Actinomycetota; class Actinomycetes; order Actinomycetales; family Micrococcaceae; genus Arthrobacter. The sequence goes on from NZ_JMLE01000013.1 coordinate 7,109, forward strand.
ACCAGCAGTTCGGTGGTGGGCGCCAGGGAACAGGCGATGGTGGAGAGCGCGAAGATGATCGCCAGCGCCATGATGGTCTTGCGGCGGCCGAACCGGTCGGACAGCCGGCCGGCGGTGATGGCGCCGAACGCCGCGCCGAACAGCAGGGTCGAGGTGACCAGGCCCTCGGTCAGAGGGGTCAGCCCGAGGTCCCGCTGCATGAACGGCAGGGCACCGTTGATGACGCCGGTGTCGTAGCCGAAGAGCAGGCCGCCGAACGTCGAAAACAGGGCCACCCGCCGCATGAATCCCTTGGGATTGGGTGTTGCTGCGGCAGAATCCGCCGGGCCGGCCTGCGGCCGTGCCGGAGCACTGGGAAGTGTATTTTCCGTTTGCTTCATAGGGCGGCCGCTACCGGGCTTTCGCGATGTAGTTGTTCATCGTGTCCAGCTGGTAGCGGGAAACCTCGGCGGCGTTCTCGTCCTCGGCGAACACGCTGGACACCATCACGGTGTCTTCGCGGTCCAGGAAGCCGATCTCCTGCAGGCCGCCGAAGAATTCTTCCCAGTTCACGTCGCCGTCGCCGATCTTCAGGTGCTGGTGGACGCGGACCGCGTTGCCGGGCGGGTTGGTGATGTAGCGCAGGCCGTGCGAGGCGTGGTGGTTCATGGTGTCTGCCACGTGGACCAGGCGGAGCTTGTCCCCCGCGGCGCGCATGATGTCCAGGGGTGCGTTCTTCATGTGGAAGCTGTGCGATGCCACGTAGACCAGGCCCACGTTCTTTGAGTTCAGGCCGCGAATGACGCGGATGGCGGCCAGGCCCTCCTCCACAAAGTCATCCGGGTGCGGATCGATCAGCAGGTCGATGCCCTCGCGTTCGATGATGGGCAGCAGCTCTTCCATGGAGCGGTAGAAGGCGCGCTCGGATTCTTCGGCTTTCTCCGGGCGTCCGCTGAACTCGGTGTTGATGGTGCTGACCCCGAGGTCCACGGTGATCTGGATGACGCGCTTCCAGTAACGGACGGCGGCTTCGCGGGCATCCTCGTCCGGACCCGACCAGCGGAGCACCGGCAGGACCGAGGCGATTTCGATCCCCACATCCTTGCAGGCCTTGTTCAGCTGGCCCACCAGTTCGTCGTCGGCCTTCGGGTGGTTGTAGAACGGGATGAAGTCGGCGTGCGGGGTCATCTGCATGTACTTGTAGCCGAGGTCCGCCACCACCCGGGGAAATTCGAGCAGGCCGTGCGAGTGGTGGAACGGCGTTGGATCAAGTGCGATTTTCACGTGGAACACTCCATTGTGGATGAGTCAGGTTGTGCGAGGGACGGGACGGAAAGGGAAGGGAGCCGCGGCCCCCTTCCCTTTCCTCCTAGCTGTAGAGGGCGGGCTTGGCGTTCAGCTTCACGGCGACCTTTTCGCCGTTCTTCTGCGCCTCGACGCCGGCCTCGCAGCATGCTGCGGTGGCGTAGCCGTCCCAGGCGGTGGGGCCGCCGATTTCGCCGCGGAGGGCGGCGTCCACCCAGGACTGGATTTCGACGTCGTAGGCCGCGCCGAAGCGCTCTTCGAAGCCGGGGGTCACGTTGCCGCCCCAACGGCCGGCGCTGCGGGTGTAGGGGCCCTTGTCGCCGCCGATGCTGACGATTCCGTCTTCGAAGGAGGCCTGCGTGGCCACTTCGTAGCCGAACTTGGCGTTGACGTAGATTTCGACGTCGGCCAGGACACCGGACTCGGTTTCCACCAGGACGTGCTGGGGATCGTGCTGGCCGGCCGGAGCGTTCTTCGTGGCCTTGCCCAGACGGACCTGGACGCTGGTGATTTCCTCTCCGGTGAAGTACCGGATGGCGTCGAATTCGTGCACCACGGAGTCGTTGATCAGCATCTCGTTGGTGAAGCCGGCAGGGGTGGTGGGGTTGCGGTGCTGGTGGTGCAGCATCAGCAGTTCGCCGAGTTCGTGGTCGCGGATGACCTGGCCCAGGGCTGCGTATTCGGCGTCGAAGCGGCGCATGAAGCCCACCTGGATGCGCTTGTGGCCCAGCTTTTCCTCGGCCTCGACGATCTTCCATGCTGATGCGGCGTCCGGGGTGAGCGGCTTTTCGCAGAGGATCGGGATGTCCTTGGCGAGGGCCTTCAGCAGGATGTCCTCGTGCAGGAAGCCCGGCGTGGCGATCAGGACGGCGTTGACGTCGCCGTTGTTGAGGGCTTCGTCGGCGTCGGCCAGGGCCACTGCGCCCGGGATGCCTTCGATGGCAGCCTGTGCACGCGCAAGGTCGACGTCGACTACCGCGGCGACTTCAGCGCCGTGGATGCGCTTGCTGAGGCGCTGGATGTGGTCCGCGCCCATGCGGCCGGCGCCGATGACGGCGACGCGAAGGGTTTCAGTCATTGTTCTTTTCCTTACGTTTCGGGTGCCTGGGCGGCGGTTAGTTGACTGCCGTGCGGGAGCCGCAGGACAGCAGGTAGTTGCGGGTACGCTTGGCGATCGGCATGGGGACGTCGAAGGCCACCGGGTACATGTCCTGCTCCACGATGCCGAAGATGGGCCGGTTCAGTGCCTCCACTGCTTCGATGACGGCGCGCAGGTCGGGCAGCCCGTTCGGCGGCTCGGTCATGACGCCGGCAAGGTTGGCTGCGGCCCAGGTCATGTTTTCCTCGTTGACCTTCTTGAGGATGTCCGGGTTGATCTGCTTCAGGTGCAGGTAGCCGATGCGGTCCGGGTAGTTCTTGATGAGCTCCAAACTGGAGGCCCCGCAGTATTCGGCGTGGCCGGTGTCCAGGCAGAGGTTCAGGTACTTCGAGTCAGTTGCGGCCAGGAGGGTTTCGATGTCCTCCTGGGCTCCGACGTGGGAATCGGCGTGGGAGTGGAACTGCTGCTTGAGGCCGAAGTCCTCCAGCAGGGTCTTGCCCAGCCGGTTGTGCCCGGCGAACAGGTCGCTCCAGGCCTTCTCGGTGAGCTGGCCGCTTTCCACGGCTTCACCGGTGACGTCATCGCGCCACATGGCCGGGATGACCACGATGTGTTCCCCGCCCATGGCAGCGGTGAGCTCGGCGACCTTGCGGGCGGGCTCCCAGGCGGACTCCCACTGGTTCAGGCCGCGGTGGAAGGCGGTGAAGACCGTTCCGGCGGTGACCTTCAGGTCGCGGGCCTTGAGCTCCTCGGCCAGCCGGGCGGGGTCGGTCGGCAGGTAGCCGTAGGGGCCGAGTTCGATCCACTTGTAGCCGGATTCGGCCACTTCGTCGAGGAAGCGCTCCCACGGGGTCTGCTTGGGGTCGTCCGGGAACCAGACGCCCCAGGAGTCCGGTGCGGTGCCGATGATCAGTTTGTTCTCAGTCATGACAGCGTTGTCTCTCTGGGTGTTAGTTGGACGGGAAGTTGTAGGAGGCACCCGAGGCGTGGGTGGGCTCCGGCCAGCGTGATGTGACTACCTTGCCACGGGTGTAGAAGGACACGCCTTCCGGGCCGTAGATGTGCTTGTCGCCGAACAGTGAAGCCTTCCAGCCGCCGAAGGAGTGGTAGGCCACCGGGACGGGCAGCGGCACGTTGATGCCGATCATGCCCACGGTCACAGAGCGCTGGAACTTGCGGGCGTTGGCTCCGGAGGAGGTGAAGATGGCGGTGCCGTTGCCGTACGGGTTGGAGTTGATCAGCGCGATGCCGGCGTCCAGGTCCTCCACGCGGACCACGACGAGGACGGGGCCGAAGATTTCCTCGGTGTAGGCGGTCATTTCGGTCTTGACGTGGTCCAGGACCGTGGGGCCCACCCAGAAGCCGTCCTCGTGGCCGGGGACCACCAGGTCGCGGCCGTCCACCACCATGGCAGCGCCGGCGGCTTCGGCCTCGGTGACGATCTTGACGATGCGTTCCTTGGAGGCGGGCGTGATGACCGGGCCCATTTCGGCGCCGGGCGCGGTGCCGTTGTTGACCTTGACGGCGAGGGCGCGCTCTTCGACTTTCTTGACCAGCAGTTCGGCGGCATCGCCGACGGCGACTGCGACGGAGATGGCCATGCAGCGTTCGCCGGCGGAACCGAACGCGGCGGCAGCCAGGTGGTCGGCGGCGTTGTCGAGGTCGGCGTCGGGCATCACGATGGCGTGGTTCTTCGCGCCGCCCAGGGCCTGGACGCGCTTGCCGTGCTTGGTGGCGGTCTCGTGGACGTACTGGGCGATCGGGGTGGAGCCGACGAAGGAGATGCCGTCCACGTCCGGGTGGGTCAGCAGGCCCTCAACAGTTTCCTTGTCGCCGTGCAGGACCTGGAAGACGCCGTCGGGCAGGCCGGCCTGCTTCCACAGCTTGGCCAGCAGCATGGAGGCGGAGGGGTCGCGCTCGGAGGGCTTGAGGATGAAGGCGTTGCCGGTGGCGATGGCCATCGGTGCCATCCACAGCGGCACCATAACCGGGAAGTTGAACGGGGTGATGCCGGCGACGACGCCGAGCGGTTCGCGGAAGGAGAACACGTCGATGCCGGTGGAGACCTGGTCCGAGTAGTCGCCCTTGAGCAGCTGCGGGATGCCGCACGCGAACTCGATGACTTCCAGGCCGCGGCCGATCTCGCCCTTCGCGTCGGAGAGCACCTTGCCGTGCTCGGCGGTGATCAGTTCGGCGAGGTCATCCACATGCGCGGCGACGAGTTCGCGGAACTTGAACAGCACCGCGGTGCGCTTGGCCAGGGAGATGTCGCCCCAGGAATCGGCGGCCTTGCGGGCCGCGGCCACGGTGGCGTCCAGGTCCGCCCGGTTGGCCAGACGCAGCTCTGCCGAGACGGCGCCGGTCGCGGGGTTGTAGACGGGCTGGGTGCGGGTGCCTTCGCCGGCGGTTTCGGCCCCGTTGATGAAGTGGTTGATCGTGGTGGTGACGGTCGTCGTTGACATGGTGTGGGACTTCCTTGGTCTGTGGGGAAAGAGGGCTGCGTGTCTGGAAATTCAGCCGAGCAGCTTGCGCTGGCGGTTCTTGTGGTCGGTGTAGGTCTTGAAGGCCTGCTGCGTGGAGTCCAGGTCGGAGACCTGGGAGACGGGAACGTCCCACCATGACTCGGAGTTCGGGGCATCCAGCAGGGGGTCGGATTCGACGTGGATCAGGATGGGTCCGCCGCGCTCCGGTGCGGCCTTCGCGTCGCGGATGGCCTGTTCGAGTTCGGCGATGACTTTCTCCCCCGGTTCGATCCGGATCACCTTCACGCCGAGGCTTTCGGCGTTCAGGGCCAGGTCCACCGGGAGGGTTTCGCCTTCGTCGAAGCTGTGCTGTTCCTCGTTCAGGGCGCGGTACTGGGTGCCGAAGCGCTGTGAACCGAGGGATTCCGAAAGGGACCCGATGGAGGCGTAGCCGTGGTTCTGGATCAGGACCACGATCAGCTTGATCCGCTCGGCGACGGCGGTGACCAGTTCGGTGTGCATCATCAGGTAGGAGCCGTCCCCCACCATCACGACGACGTCGCGCTGGGCACCGCCGGCGGCGGCTTCCGCCAGGGCGGCGCGCTTGACGCCCAGGCCGCCGGGGATTTCGTAGCCCATGCAGGAGTAGGCGTATTCCACGTGGTAGCCGAAGGCGTCGCGGACGCGCCACATCTTGTGCAGGTCACCGGGCAGCGAACCGGCGGCGCAAATGACGACGTCCTGGGCATCCATGGCCCGGCTGGTGGCTCCGATGATTTCGTTCTGGGCCGGCAGCGGCGTGAACCGGGTGTCGAACGCTTCGTCAACGGTGGCGTCCCAGCGCTTCTTCTCCGCAGCGACCTGCTGTTCAAGGTCGGCGCCGACGCGGTAGCCGCCCAGCGCCTGGTTGAGCTTGATCAGGGCCTTGCGGGCATCGGCCACGATCGGCAGCGTGGTGCCGTGCTTGTAGGCATCGATGGCAGCGACGTTGATGTTGATGAACTTCACGTCCGGGTTCTGGAACGCGGTCCGCGATGCGGTGGTGAAGTCCTCGTAGCGGGTGCCGATCCCGATGATCAGGTCCGCCTCGGCCGCGATGGCGTTGGCCGCCGTCGTGCCGGTGGAGCCGATGGCTCCGAGGGAGAACTTGTGGTCCCACGGAAGGACGCCGACGCCGGCCTGGGTGTTTCCCACCGGGATGCCGGTGAGGTCGGCGAACTTGGCGAGTTCATCGTTGGCGAAGGCGTACAGGACGCCGCCGCCGGCGATGATCAGCGGGCGCTTCGCGGCGCGGATCGCAACGGCAGCCCGGCGGATGTCCTCGTCGTCGGCGTCGGGGCGGCGGATGCGCCATTCGCGTTCGGCCAGGAATTCCTCGGGCACGTCAAAGGCTTCGGCCTGGACGTCCTGCGGCAGCGAGATGGTGACGGCGCCGGTTTCGGCCGGATCCGTCAGGACGCGGAGACCGTGGTGGAACGCGGAGAACAGCTGTTCGGGCCGGTTGACCCGGTCGAAGAACTTGGACAGCGGCCGGAAGGCGTCATTGACCGTGATGTCGTAGGCGTAGGGCTGTTCAAGCTGCTGCAGGACCGGGTCCGCGGCGCGGGTGGCGAAGGTGTCGCTGGGCAGCAGCAGCACCGGCAGGCGGTTGGTGGTGGCCAGGGCCGCGCCGGTCAGCAGGTTCGAGGAGCCGGGCCCGATCGAGGTGCTGATGGCGAACGTCTGGCGGCGGCGGGTGTGGCGGGCGTAGCCCACGGCCTGGTGGGACTGCGCCTGCTCGTTGCGGCCCTGGTAGTACGGCATGATCGTCGGGTCGGCAGCCTGGTACTGCTTGAGGGCCTGGCCGACGCCGGCAACGTTGCCATGGCCAAAGATGCCGAACGTTCCGGGGATCAGGCGCTCCCGGTAGTCCAGCCCGCCGACGGAATCAACGGTGTACTGCTTGGAAAGGTACTCCACCACGGCCTGGGCCACGGTCATTCGACGGGTTCCGGCGGCGTTGCCAGTTCTGATCCCCATGGGAATTACTCCGATACTTCTGCGGTGTGGGCTGATGCGGTGTGGTGCAGGAGGGAGGCGGCGGTGGCCACGGCGCCGGCAACATCGCCGTCCTGCGGGTACAGGAGGGTCCGGCCGACCGTGAGGCCCTGCACGCCGGGGAGGGCCAGGGCGGCTTCCCAGGTGGCGAACACTTCGTCCTGGGTGCCTTCCGGGTCTCCGCCCAGCAGCACGGTGGGCATGGTGGTGGCGGCCATCACGCGCTCCATCTCGGCCACCACGGGGAGTTTCATCCAGGTGTAGGCACTGGTGGAGCCGAGGCCTTCGGCGATGGCGATGGATTTGATGACGGCGTTGGTGGAGAGGTCGTTGCGGACCTTGCCGTTTTCGCGGACGGACAGGAAAGGCTCCACCATGGCGATCAGCTTGCGTTCGGCGAGGGAGTCGATGGCCTTGGCTGTCGCTTCCAGCAGGGCCACGGTGTCGGTGTCGCCGAGGCAGATGCGGGTGAGCATCTTGCCGCCGTCGGCCCCGAGCGCTTCCAGTGCGGCGGCGGTGTGGCCGGTGAAGCGGTCATCGAATTCGTTGACCAGGCCGGAGAGCCCGCCGCGGTTCATCGATCCGAAGAGCAGCTTGCCGTCGAGTGCGCCCAACAGCAGCAGGTCGTCCATGATGTCCGGGGAGGCCAGCACGCCGTCCACGTCCGGGTTTGCCAGTGCGATCTGCAGCCGGTCCAGCAATTGGCGGCGGTCCGCCATGGCCACGGGATCATTGCCGACGGCGAGGGCGCCGCGGGCCGGGTGGTCCGCCGCGACGATGAAGTTCTGCCGGCCGTACTTGAGGCCGGGGTGCCGGCGCCGGGCCTTGGCGGCGCGGGCCACAGCCTCCGGGTCCTCCAGGCGGATGGTGCTCAGGTGGGCGTAGCGGCGGGGATCGTCGTCGAGGGCATTGTTCGAGGCGATGGGTGTGAGGGTCACAGTGCTGCTCCTTCAGTGGCGAACTGACCGGGAACCAGGCGGCCGCGCTCGGCCAGCAGTGAGGTGACCTCTTCCGGCGTCGGCATGGCGTCGGCGCAGGAGAGGCGGGAGGCGACGATCGCGCCGGCGGCGTTCGCGTAGTCGAGGACTTCGGCGAGGCTCCAGCCGGACAGTAGTCCGTGGCAGAACGCTCCGCCGAACGAGTCACCGGCACCTAGGCCGTTGACGGTCTCCACCGGAACGGGGGCGGACACTACGCGCTCGGTGCGGGTTTTGGCCATCACGCCTTCGGGGCCGAGCTTGACGACGGCGATTTCGACGCCGGCAGCCAGGAGCCGGTCGGCCTGCTCGTCCGGGGTGCCCTCACCCACAGCCACGGCGCATTCCTTGTCGTTGCCGATCGCCACCGTGACATGCGGCAGGATCCTGGCGACCTGGGCCCGGGCTTCCTCTTCCGACGCCCAGAACATGGGGCGGTAGTCCAGGTCCAGGATGGTGTACTGGCCGATCCTCAGCTTGTCCCGGTCCCGCGCTTCGTGGGCTTTGATGTGGGCTTCGCGGCTGGGCTCCTGGCACAGGCCGGTGACGGTGGACCAGAAGATCCCGGCGTCCCGGATGGCGTCAAGGTCCAGCTCGTCGGCCTTGATCTGCAGGTCCGGTGCCGTGGGGAAGCGTCCGTAGAAGTAGAGCGGGAACTCGTCCGTGGCCGGCTTGATCGCGCAGAACGTCACCGCGGTGGGCCATTCCTTCACCGGTGCAACGAACGTGTCATCAACACCAAATTTGTGGAGTTCGCGGTGCAGGTACTTTCCGAAGGCGTCATCGCCGGTGCGGGTGATCACTCCGGTCCGGCGGCCGTGCCGGGCGGCTGCGACAGCCACGTTGGAAGGTGATCCACCGAGGTACTTTCCGAAGGACGTGACGTCCTCCAGATCAACCCCGATGTCATTCGGGTAGATATCAACGCTGATGCGCCCGATCGTGAGCAGTTCGTGGGTCACGGTAATCGCGGACCTTTCTGGTTTGAACTCTGTACCTCTGAACAGATAGAGCTCCGGTTCCTGGCGGACCCCCGTGAGCGGGGCCACAACCACTACTTTGCCCTAGAATTATTGTCCTGTCAAAGGTTTGTACTGACATATTTACAACTTGGCATAGCGCGGTGAAATGGCAGCCTCCGGGCCGCACCCCGCGGGCTGAAGTGCGGCGATTATTTGCGCGGAACGGCCAGTTCGCCGGTGACATACTGGGCCCGCCCGAAGCCGAAAGACCAGTCGCCGGCAGTGTTCTCCACATACCCGATGAACACGTCTTCACCGGCCACACCCAGCTCCGCCAGCCTCCCGGCGATGGCCGCAAAGAGGGACTGCTTCGCATCCTGGCTCCGGCCGCCCTGGGTAAAAATCTGGATCATCACCACATCCGGCGTGCGCTCAAAGCCGAGTCCGGCATCCTGGGCGAAGATCTGCCCGCGGGGGTGTTCGGTGAGGACGTGGAAATAGTCGCGCTCCGGAATCCCGTACTCGGCCAGGATCGCATCGTGGATCCCCCGGCTGAGGCGGCTCAGATCCTCGGGGCTGCGCCCCTGGTTCACATCAATTCGTACCAGCGGCACATTAGCTCCTTAAGTAGTTTGTCCTGACATGCTAACAAAGTACATCCACGAAGGACAAGGCCCGTCGGAAATGACCCCTTGCCACGGATCCCGTTCCGGGCGTAGCCTTAAACAACCAAAAGGTTGATAAAGCAATTGATTGATTACATATTCACTGTTTTGACAACTGGCAACGGACGGGGTGATTGGCAGGCCATGGACACCGGCGACGACGAACTGCTCGACGCAGCCTTCCTGGCCCTGGCCGACCCGGTCCGCCGCCGCATCATCTCCCGGCTCAGCCGGGGCCCGGCCACCGTAAACGAACTGGCGGAACCCTTCGCGATCACCAAGCAGGCGGTCTCGAAGCACATCCAGGTCCTCGAGCAGGCACAGCTGGTCACCCGCACGCGTGACGCCCAGCGCCGGCCCGTCCACCTGAACCCCGCACGGCTGGAGGCGCTCACCGCATGGATCGACCAGTACAGGCTGGTCCGCGAGGGGCAGTTCCGCAGCCTTGATGCCGTGCTCCACGCAAACGCCGCTCCACGCGGCACTCAGGCAAAGGATTCGTGATGAGCAATTCCTTGAAACTCTCCGTTCCGGAGGGGCAGCCCTTCATCGAGTACGAGCGGGAGTTCGATTTCCCGGTTGCGGATGTCTTCCGCGCCCACAAGGAGCCGGAGCTGATCGCCCAGTGGCTGGGCCCCCGCAGACTCCGGATGGACATCGACCACTACGATTTCCGCACGGGCGGAAGCTACCTCTACACGCATACGGCACCAGACGGCCAAAGCTACGGCTTTAGCGGCATCTTCCACACCGTCCGGGACAATGAGTTCGCCGTCCAGACCTTCGAATTCGACGGTTATCCGGACGTGGTCAGCATCGAGTACCTCACCTTCGAGGACCTGGGCGGCGGCCGGTGCCGCCTGACAGGGCACTCCGTCTACCCCAGCCAGGAGGCCCGCGACGGCATGGCGCAGTCCGGCATGGAAGGCGGCATGACGGAGGGCTACGAGCGGCTCGACGAGCTCCTCAGCGGCGCGGCCACCGACACGTCCAGCACGGGCCAGCGGAAGGCAGGAAAGGTGACGGCATGAGCAACGCGCTGAAACTCCTGGCCCCGGAGAACGTGCCGTTTGTGGACTCCGAGCGCGAGTTCGATTACCCGGCGGCAGCTGTCTTCCGCGCCCACTCCGATGCGGAGGTGTTCCGGCAGTGGATCGGACCGCGGGAATTGAGCACGAGGATCGACGTCTTCGACTGCCGCCCGGGCGGAACGTACCGCTTCGTGCAGGAGGGGCGGGACGGCCGCCAGCACGCGTTCCGCGGTGTCTTCCATACGGTCCGCGAGAACGCCTTCGTGCTGCAGACCTTTGAGTATGAGGGCTACCCGGACACCGTGACCCTGGAATTCGCAACATTCCAGGATCTGCCGGGCGGACGCTCCCGGCTCACCGGCCGTTCCGTGTATCCCAGCGTCGAGGCCCGCGAGAGGTTCCTTGCCGACGGCATGGAATCCGGCATCGCCGCCGGCTACGACCATCTGGACGAGCTGCTCGGCCGGTCCCCCGCCGGGTCCGCCGCTTAAGCCGCTTACGCCGCTTAAAAGAAAAGTACGACGGCGTCCGGTCACCTTCCAAGGGGAAGGCGGCCGGACGCCGTCGTACTCTAAAACATTCCTGCGGGCAGGGGGCGTGACCTAGAGGGTCGCGAAGACCTCGCGGAGGAGCTTGGCGGTCTCGGACGGCGTCTTGCCGACCTTGACGCCGGCAGCCTCGAGGGCTTCCTTCTTGGCCTGTGCGGTGCCCGCGGAGCCGGAGACGATGGCGCCTGCGTGGCCCATGGTCTTGCCTTCCGGAGCGGTGAAGCCTGCCACGTAGCCGACAACCGGCTTGGTGACGTGAGCCTTGATGTAGTCAGCGGCACGCTCTTCGGCGTCGCCGCCGATCTCGCCGATCATCACGATCGCCTTGGTCTCGGGGTCGGCTTCGAAGGCTTCCAGCGCGTCGATGTGCGTGGTGCCGATGATGGGGTCGCCGCCGATGCCGATGGCGGTGGAGAAGCCCAGGTCGCGCAGCTCGTACATCATCTGGTAGGTCAGGGTACCGGACTTGGAGACCAGGCCGATGGGGCCCTTGCCCGTGATGTTTGCCGGGGTGATGCCTACGAGGGCCTCACCCGGGGTGATGATGCCGGGGCAGTTCGGTCCGATGATGCGGGTGATCTGCTTGCCGTTGGCGTCAACCGTTGCCTGCGCCAGCGCCCAGAACTCGGCGGAGTCCTGTACCGGCACGCCTTCGGTGATGACGACGACCAGGCCGATGCCGGCCTCGATGGCTTCAACGACGGCGTCCTTGGTGAATGCCGGCGGGACGAAGACGATGGAGACGTCGGCGCCGGTCTCGGCCATGGCTTCCTTGACGGTGCCGAAAACGGTGATTTCGTTATCGCCGTGCAGGACCGTGGTGCCGGCCTTGCGTGCGTTGACGCCGCCAACAACGTTGGTGCCGGCCTTGAGCATCAGGGCGGTGTGCTTGGTGCCTTCGCCGCCGGTGATGCCCTGGACGATGACCTTGGAGTCCTTGTTCAGATAGATCGACATGGTGCGTCCCTTTACTTAGCTGCGTTGGCGAGCTCGGCGGCCTTGTCGGCGCCCTCGTCCATGGTGGCGGCCAGGGTAACCAGCGGGTGGTTGGCCTCGGCCAGGATGCGGCGGCCTTCCTCGACGTTGTTTCCGTCGAGGCGGACGACCAGCGGCTTGTTCGCGGAGTGGCCCAGCTCGGCCAGTGCTCCGACGATGCCCTTGGCCACGGCGTCGCAGGCGGTGATTCCGCCGAAGACGTTGACGAACACGGACTTGACCTGCTCGTCGCCCAGGATGACGTCCAGGCCGGCTGCCATGACCTCGGCGGAGGCTCCGCCGCCGATGTCCAGGAAGTTGGCCGGCTTGACGTTGCCGTGGTTTTCACCGGCGTAGGCAACGACGTCCAGGGTGGACATGACCAGGCCGGCGCCGTTGCCGATGATGCCGACTTCGCCGTCCAGCTTGACGTAGTTCAGGTCCTGCGCCTTGGCCTTGGCCTCGAGCGGGTCAGCAGCGTCCTTGTCTTCCAGGAGTGCGTGCTTGGCGTGCCGGAAATCGGCGTTTTCGTCCAGGGTCACCTTGCCGTCAAGGGCAACGATGTCGCCGGCGCCGGTCTTGACCAGCGGGTTGACCTCCACCAGGGTGGCGTCTTCCTTCTTGAAAACGTCCCAGAGCTTCAGGATGACGTCGGCGACTTTGCCGCGCAGTTCCTCAGCGAAGCCGGCAGCGGCAACGATTTCGTCGGCCTTGGCCTGGTCGATGCCCACTGCGGGATCGATGGCGACCTTGGCCAGGGCGTCGGGGCGTTCGACGGCGAGCTGTTCGATTTCCATGCCGCCTTCTACCGAGCACATGGCCAGGTAGTTGCGGTTGGCCCGGTCCAGGAGGACGGAGAAGTAGTATTCCTCGGCGATGTCCGCGCCCTGGGCAATCATGACCTTGTTGACCGTGTGGCCCTTGATGTCCATGCCCAGGATGTTGGTGGAGTGCTCCAGCGCCTCATCGGCGGTCTTAGCGACCTTAACGCCGCCGGCCTTGCCGCGGCCACCGACCTTAACCTGTGCCTTGACGACAGTTACGCCGCCGATCTTCTCGGCAGCTGCCTTTGCTTCTTCAGGGGTGTGCGCCACGATGCCAGCAAGCACGGGTACACCGTGCGCCTCGAACATATCGCGCGCCTGATATTCAAACAGGTCCACGGTTTAGTGTCCTTCTACGTCGAAGTAGTTTCTGTACAGCCGGACCCCACGTAATCGTGGTTACCGGGCTGCGGAATAAACGCACCCTGCGACAGGTTAGGAAACGAGCCACACGGCGCAATGCTCCTCTCGGAACTCTAGTCCTTTCTTCGGACCGGCCCGTTCCAGAGTACCCGTTATGTGAGTAAGGACACTATTCTATGGAGCGTAGAAAAACCCCTAGATTACGGGGATTTTGGCGCCACTGAGGGCGTTGCGGAGGGGTCCGCGCCCGCTCCGGAAACTAGTTCGTAATGGTCCCGCGAAATGAAGAAAGCAACGCCGGCCGAGACGTTTCCGCAGGCCACACCGTTGTTGTAGGCCGAGCAGCGAAGGCCGTTCCGCTCAAGGTTCTGTCCGTCCGCCAGGACGGGGAGCTGGGAGATGGAGCCGGCTTTGGTGCCCTTGGGCCCGAATTCCGCTTCCATCCGGGTTACACCGGAGCGGCATTCCCCGTACGTCGCCTTGTCCGGGGTGAGCAGCGCGGCGCCGCCGAGGTAGCCCAGGCCGGTGCCGGCACAGTCGTCGGTCACGTCGGCGGCTTCGGGTTTGGGGTAGACGGCGAGTTCGCAGTGCGCCACCGGGACGATGGCCAGCTTGTTGTTGGCGGCGTCGCTGTAGGCGTTCTGCTCGTACGGCAGGTTGATGTGCTCGCCGCGTTGCGACGTCAGCGAACAGACGGCGCTGTGATCGGCAGTGACGAAGCTCAGCACGCCTTCCCCTGCGGAGAACGGGGCGGCGTCCGCCACCGGGGCCTGCTTGAGCTGTTCCAGCGCGGAAAGCGGCGGCGGCGGGACGTAGTCCGGGTCCTCCCGGGTGATGGTGCACGCAGTGCAGGCCAGCAGGATGAGGGCGGCCAGGATCCCCGGTACAGTCCGTCGCATGGCCTCCATTATGCCGTCACCGGCTAGGAGCCGGCGGCAGGTCCTGCACTTTCGACGACGGCGGCAGCCGCCTCGGCGGGGTCCGCCTGGTCAAACTGCTCACGCATCTGCGCCGCCCGCCTTTTCCAGGCAGGATCCCCCAGGACGTCAGCCACCGCCCGGGCAATGTCGCCGGACCTGGGCGCCTCGGTCCGCAGGCTGATGCCCACGCCGGCGTATTCCACGCGGGCGTTGACGTCGCTCTTGCCCTCGTTGATGCCGGACACCACCAGCGGAACGCCCTTGGACAGGCTCAGCTGCACGCCGCCAAAACCGCCGTTACTGATGAACACATCGGTGTGCTCGAAGACTTTGGCGAAATCCACGTAGTCGCGCACCATGATGTTGGGCTGCGGATACCGGGCCTTCAATTCCTCGGTGCCACGGCCGCCGGTGGCAACGATCACCAGCGCGTCCAGGTCCTTCACGGCTTCGAGCGCAGGGACGATCAGCTTGCCTTGGTCGATGTTGTCCACGGTTCCCTGCGTCACCACGATGGTGGCCGGGTAGGACCGCGGCCGTGCCCCGTCGTCGCCCGGCACCACCTCTGCTGAGCGGGCACCTTCCGCCCCGGGGCCGACAGCCTCCGCTGCCCGGTAGGGAAGAAGCGCGCCGACGTAATGGACCTTCGGATTGACGGTCCGGCGCGGGAAGTCCAGCGACTCCGGGCCCGTTTGGATGACGGCAGCCGCGCAGCGGTACGGTTCATCGGTCAGCCGTCCCCGGCGGGGGACCTCCTGGCCGTACGCCGCGTGCTGCCGCCTGTAGCTCTGGCTGGCAGGCCGGAGGATGACCTTGTCTGACAGCAGCCCCGCCGCGGCCTGGGCGGCTTTTTCTGCCAGGTTGCGGGACGGCTTGAACCCGAAGAAGAGCGGCGGCACCAGGGGGTCGCTTTCCATGTTGGGAATCGCCACAAACGTCACAACCGGCGTGCTCATCAACCGGGAAACCAGCCGCTGGATGAACATGGAGCTGTCCACCACGGCCACGTCGAACGGGAAGTCGCCGCGGAGCTCCCGGATGTCCTCGAAGAAGTGGCTGATGTTGCTGGCAAAGATCTTTTCGCCGTCGAAGCCGATGGCCCGGGGGCCCTTGAGCCTGGCGCGTTCCGGATACAGCTCGTTCAGGTTGTCGCCCCGGTGCTCAATGGCGCGGCGGAACGGGAAGTGCTGAACCTCGAGCCTGCGCAGTTTGTCCGCGAAGACAGGTCCTGTGTACCAGCCGACGTCGTGGCCGCGCTCCCTGAGCCGCACGGCAACGCCGGTCATCGGATTGAAGTGGCCCTCAATGGCCTGGCTGGCGAACAGGATCTTCATGGTCCCCCCGGACTCGCTTTGAGCCTGAGCGGCTCCGCGCCGCGAGACTGCGGCGCTATGCGTCCAGTTTGGTCAGCGGCGCGTACCTTAGCAATAGCCGCTTCTCGCCAACGCTGAACTTCACCTTCGCGACTGTCTTGTCGCCGGCGCCTTCAACGGCCAGGACCGTGCCGTTGCCGAAACTTGTGTGGTTGACCTTGTCCCCCACGCTAACGGCCACCACTTCCTTCTGCGGCTGCACGCGGTTCTTCGCGACGGCGGCGGGCACGTCGGCGTTGAAGCCGGCGGAAGGGCTCGCAGCGTTGCCGCGGGCTGTGCCGGCGCCCCAGAACGAGCCGCTGTACCGGCTGGATCCGATGGCGGCGCCGCTCCCCCAGCCGCCGACCTGGCGGCTGGTGCCTTCCCGCCGCCATTCCACCAGTTCGGCCGGGATCTCCTCGATGAACTGGCTGGCCGGGTTGTACTGGCTCTGGCCCCACATGCTGCGGACCTCCGAGCGGGTCACGTAAAGGCGCTTCCGTGCACGGGTCAGGCCCACGTAGGCAAGCCGGCGCTCTTCCGCGAGCTCCTTGGGATCCGTGGCGGACCGCTGGTGCGGGAAGAGTCCGTGCTCCATGCCGGTGAGGAACACCACCGGGAACTCCAGCCCCTTGGCCGTGTGGAGGGTCATCAGCGTGACAACGCCCAGCCGCTTGGCTTCCGCGACGGCGGCATCGATATCCGCGCCGGGGGCGTCCGGGATCTGGTCTGCGTCCGCAACGAGGGAGACCTGCTCCAGGAAGGCGCCCAGGGATCCTTCCGGGTTTTCCTGCTCGTATTCGCGCACGACGGCGACGAGTTCGGCGAGGTTCTCCACGCGGGACTCGTCCTGGGGATCCGTGCTGGACCGCAGGCCGGCCAGGTAGCCGGTCTGTTCCAGGACGGCTTCCAGGGCTGCCGCCGCGCCGGAGCCGGTGGCCACCTCCGCGAGGTCATCCAGCAGCTTCACGAAGCCCAGCACCGCATTGACCGAGCGGGTGGCCATGCCGGGAGCCTGGTCCGCGCGGCGGGCGGCGGCCATGAACGACGTGCGTTCGCGTTCGGCAAGGGCGGCCACAGCGCCCTCGGCGCGGTCGCCGATGCCGCGCTTGGGCTCGTTGAGCACCCGCCGGAGGTTGACGTCGTCGTCGGGGTTGACCAGGACGCGCAGGTACGCGAGGGCGTCCTTGATTTCCTTGCGCTCGTAGAAGCGCGTGCCGCCCACCACCTTGTACGGCAGCCCGACGCGCACCAGGACGTCTTCAATCGAGCGCGACTGGGCGTTGGTGCGGTAGAAGATGGCGACGTCGCCGGGGCGCAGGTTGTCCTCGTCCTGCAGCCTGTCGATTTCCTTGGCGATGAACTGGGCTTCGTCGTGTTCGTTCTCGCCCACGTAGCCGATGATTTTGTGGCCCTCGCCCTCGGCGGTCCAGAGCCGTTTCTCCGGCCGGTTGGGGTTGCGCGAGATCACCGAGTTGGCGGCGGAGAGGATGTTCTGGGTGGAGCGGTAGTTCTGTTCCAGCTTGATGGTGCGGGCGTTCGGGTAGTCCTTTTCGAACTCCACGATGTTGCGGATGTCGGCGCCGCGGAAGGCGTAGATGGACTGGTCCGAGTCGCCCACCACGGTGAGTTCGGAGGCCCCGGGTCCCTCGCCCACAATTTCGCGGACCAGTGCGTACTGTGCGTGGTTGGTGTCCTGGTACTCGTCCACGAGGACATGCCGGAAGCGCCGCCGGTAGGACTCGGCGAGCGCCGGAAAGGCCCGGAACATGTAGACGGTCTCGGCGATGAGGTCGTCAAAATCCATGGCGTTGGCCTGGCGCAGCCGCTGGGTGTAGCCCTTGAAGACATCGGCCACGGCTGATTCGAAGGGATCGTTGTGGTTGGCCGACATGGCGTAGGAGTCGGCGTCGATCAGCTCGTTCTTCAGCGCCGAGATCTTGTGCTGGATGGCCTTGGGCGCGAACTTCTTGGGATCGAGGTCCAGGCTCTTGGACACCTGGGTCACGAGGCGGAGGGAGTCCGCGGAGTCATAGATGGAGAAGTTGGACTTCAGTCCGACGTTCGCGGCCTCCTGCCGGAGGATCCGCACGCAGGACGAGTGGAACGTGGAGATCCACATGATCTTGGCCTTGCCGCCAACCAGCGCCTGGATGCGCTCCCGCATTTCCGCGGCCGCCTTGTTGGTGAAGGTGATGGCCAGGATCTCCCCGTGATGCGCCTGCCGGGTGGCGATGAGGTACGCGATCCGGTTGCTGAGTACCCGGGTCTTGCCGGATCCGGCTCCGGCAACGATGAGCAGCGCGCTGCCGGAATGCTTGACCGCTTCCTCCTGCTGGGGGTTGAGGCCCTGCAGCAGTTCATCGGCTCCGGGCAGCCGCGGGTGCGCCCGTTCCCGGCCGGATTCCTGCCCGCCGTTCCCGTACCGTGCAGGATCTTCCCCGCCCCCGGGGCGCGACTTAGTGAGCGCTGCCGCTCGCGGGGCAGCCTTGAACGGTCCGTCAGCGTAGGGGTCAAACAACATATCCATGGTGCTATAAGTCTAGGCGGTGGTGCCGACACTAACGTCCGGGCTTACTCCACCGAGCCGGCTTCGAGGGCCGAACGGAGCTGCCGGACCGCCGTCGTTCCGCCTGCCATGAACCATTCGAGTCCGTTCACACGGACTGTCTCGGCGGCGCCGCCGGCGGCGATCACGATCGCCTGGCCGGGGAGCCAGTCCCATTCGGGGCAGCTGTGCTGGAACCAGCAGTCCAGTTCGCCGTCGGCCACCCGGCCCAGGTCGCACGAGCCAGAGCCGAACATCCGCAGCGCCGCTGCAGCGGTGGCCGCGGCGTGCCAGGGCATGGCGCAGAGCGGGTCCGCGAGCCAGGACGGGTGGATGTAGGTTGCGGCACCCTGCTCGGCCAGCGGTTTCCGGGTCCTGGCCCCGCCGTCTTCGTGGAAGGAGGTGATCCGTTCTCCGTTGAGGGTTGCGGGCCGGGTGGTTCCGCCGAGCCACAGCTTGTCCTCTTCGGGCTGGAAAATGGCACCAAGCACGGTCCCGGCAGTGTCCTTGAGGGCGAGCGCGGAGCACCAGTACGTGGAGCCGTGCAGGAAGTTGTACGTGCCGTCCACGGGGTCGATCACCCAGGTCCGGCCGCTGCTGCCCTGGACGGACGCCCCTTCCTCCCCCAGGATGCCGTCGTCCGGCCGGCAGCGGCGCAGCTGGTCGAGGACGTAGGCTTCGGCGGCGTGGTCGGCGGCGGTGACAACATCGGAAACCGACGTTTTTTGCTGCCCTTCCAGGCCGCCCTGGCGCATCATGAGCGCCAGCATCCCGGCTTCCCTGACCAGGGCCTCGGCCAGCTGGTAGTCGTCCAGGCCCGCGTTGAGTTCAGCCGCGCTGTGCCTGCCAAGTTTGTGTCTTCCTAGTTCCGTCACGCGTCCCAGCCTATCCGGGGCCACCCGCAAGGGACAGGAACAGGAACAGAACCAGCGATAATGAACGCATGGCCAAGACACCAGCACAGCGGATCAAGAAACACGGCGCCAGGGCGTCCGTTCCCCAGCATCATCTGCCGCCGGTGATCAACCCGACCACCCGGCGGACGCCGGAGAAGGCCCAGAGCAACAGCAGCCTGATCCTGATCGCGGGCGTGGTGGCCAGCCTCTTCCTGTTCTGGTACCTGCACTTGCTGACGCTGAACCAGCTCACCCAGCTCTCGGGCGGCCTGCCCATGCCCGATTCGCTGATCGGGGGCTTTGACCAGGGCTTCGTGGAGCAGTTGAGGGCGGCCATGAACGAGGACGCCCGCGGCCAGCTCAACTACCTCCACAAGACGGCGGGCACCCTGTTTCCGCTGATCTTCGCCTTCACCTGGCTGCTGCTGATCGGGACCAACGTTGCGCGCAAACCCCTACGCTGGGCGCTCTGGGCGCTCCCGCTGCTGTTCGCTGCAGTCCGGTTGTGGGGGAACGCCGCCATTGATTCGATGATGTCCGCGTCAACTGCCGACGCCGGCCAGGTTGCACTAGCGTCCGTGCTCACCGTTTCCGGCTGGGTGCTGCTCGTGCTGAGCCTGCTGGCCAGCGGCGCTGCGGTGTTTATCGGCCGGAAGCCGCGGAAGTAGCTCCCGGGGCAGCGGCCCGCGCCGCCTTCCGCGCCCTCAGCTCCTGCCGCACCCGCTGGGCGATGACCAGCCCCGCCGTGGCCAGGCCGACCGTCACCGGGTAGCCCATGAAGCGCTCCAGCGTGCCCGGCTCGGGCACGGCCATCCCGGTGACGCCGCCGGTCACCAGGGCACCGAAGGAAACTGCGCCGCAGGCGAGGATGAACCAGCCCAGGGGTGACTGCCGCAGCCACAGCACCCCCAGCAGCAGCAGTGCCAGCGCGCCCCCGATGAAATACATCAGGGCGCCGGTCAGATGCACGGCAAACAAGCCGGCGTCTTCGGGCACCAGCCCCACGATGATTGTCCCGGTTCCGGCGGTGAAAGTCAGGACCTTGGCAGCGAGGGCGGTGAGCCAGGGCGCGCGGTGGCCCGGGCCGAAAGCGATCCGTATACCGGGACGGGCTGCCACGCACAAGAGCGCGGAGCTGAGGAGCAATGCCCCCGCGAGCATGCCCAGCCCCTGCACCACGAACGAGGCGTTCATCAGCGCGTGCAGGGGCGAGCAGACGTCCCGGTCCTCGTAGATCCCGCAGTGCACGGCCCCAAGGTCACTGATGTAGCCGGTCCGGCGGTCGTAGGGTTCCGGCCCCGCCCACGCCGCGATCACGGCCGATTCCGCCACGAAGTATTGCAGCACGCTCAGCTTGGCCCACGCCCCGAAATACTCCCGGGCGGAGGCGATATCCGGGAGGAACCCGGCCCGGTAGGACGTTGCTGGTGTTGCTGCAGTCATGCCAAGAGCGTAGTACGGGCCCGTACCTTGTATGCTTGTATCCGTGCCCGAACAGGACGGCCTGTGCCAACCGTTTCGGACGCCCGCCCTCGTAGCTCAGTGGATAGAGCACGGCTCTCCTAAAGCCGGTGTCGTTGGTTCGATTCCAATCGAGGGCACTTGAACTTCCACCTGCGCGCGTACCTGCTGGGCAGCTGGTCCGTGGAGCGCACCTTGTGGGACCGCAGTTCCGGAACCCGGGGGACCTTCACCGGCGTCGCCCTGTTTTCCCCCGCGGACGACGACGGCCTTGACTTCCACGAAGAAGGCACCGTGCGCTGGCCTACTCCGGACGGCGGCGCGTTCACGGGCCCGGCAAGCCGGAACTACATCCTGCAGCCTGCCGATTCCCCCGACGCGATGGACATGACGTTCCCCGACGGACGGCCGTTCCACCGCATGAGCTTCCGGGAAACGGCCAGCCAGGACAACCATTGGTGTGATCCGGACACCTACCGCGTGACGTACGCCCTCCGCGGACCCGACGAATTCAGCTATTCCTGGGACGTCCAGGGGCCCCGGAAGGACCTGCTCCTGGAATCAGTGCTGCGGCGGCTCGCCCCGGACGCGGATGGGCTAGGGTCGTAGCCGTGAAAGACCGCATTGTTGTGTCCGCCGTCTGCGTCTATGACCGCGCCGGCCGCCTGCTGACCGTCCGCAAGCGCGGCACGGACAAGTTCATGCACCCGGGCGGCAAACCCGAACCCGGCGAAACGGCAGCCCAGGCCGCATCCCGTGAACTGCTGGAAGAAGTGGGCATCATCGTGGCGCCGGAACATCTCCAGCTCATGGGCGTATGGCTGGCCGACGCCGCCAACGAGGCCGCCACGGATATCGAGGCCACGGTTTTCACTGCCCCCGGGACCTGGCAAGCGCACCCGTCCGCCGAGATAGCGGAAATCCGCTGGCTGGACCTGGCCGGCGAACTGCCGGCCGATCTTGCGCCCCTGTTGACGGACCACGTCCTGCCTGCCCTCGCCGCCGGCGGCAGGTAGCTTCCCGGGCTAGAACTCCGGCACAGCTTCCTCCACGACGGCGCTCGCTTCGGCAAACTGCGTGCGGTACAGCTCCGCGTACCGGCCTTCCGCCGCGAGGAGTTCGGTGTGGGTACCGCGCTCCACGATGGTGCCGTCCTCCACCACCAGGATCATGTCCGCGGCGCGGATGGTGGACAACCGGTGGGCGATCACGACGGCGGTACGGCCCTCGAGCGCGGCGCCCAGGGCCTCCTGGACCGCGGCTTCGTTGGTGGAATCCAGGGCCGCGGTGGCCTCGTCCAGGATCACGACGCGCGGTTGGGCAATGAGCAGGCGGGCGATGGTGAGGCGCTGGCGTTCGCCACCGGAGAGCCGGTAGCCGCGCTCCCCCACCACCGTGTCCAGGCCGTCCGGGAGCGTCCGGATCATGTCTTCGAGCCGGGCCTGCCGCAGCACATCCCACATGAGCTCGTCGCTGGCCTCCGGCCTGGCCAGGCGCAGGTTGGAGGCGATGCTCTCGTGGAACAGGTGCCCGTCCTGCGTCACCATGCCGAGCGTGTGCCGCATCGAATCGAAGGTGAGGTCGCGGACGTCCACCCCGGTCCCCGGAGTGGTTCCGCCGAAGCGGACGGCGCCGGAATCGACGTCGTACAGGCGGGAGAGCAGTTGCGCGATGGTGGACTTTCCGGCGCCCGAGGAGCCCACGAGGGCGACCGTCTGGCCGGGTTCCACCCGGAAGCTGATGCCGTGGAGCACCTCTTCGCCGCCGCGGGTGTCGAGCGTGGACACGTCCTCCAGCGAGGCGAGCGAGACCTTGTCTGCGGACGGGTAGGAGAAGCGGACGTCGTCGAACTCCACGGACAGCGGACCGGCCGGCGATGTCACCGCGTCAGGCTTCTGCTGGATGAGCGGCTTGAGGTCCAGGATTTCGAAGACCCGTTCAAAACTGACCAGGGCGCTCATGATCTCGACCCGGGCGTTGGAGAGGGCGGTGAGCGGCGCATAGAGGCGGGTGAGGAGCAGCGCGAGCACCACGACGTCGCCGGCGGCCAGCTGCCCCTGCAGCGCCAGGAAGCCGCCCAGCCCGTAGACCAGGGCAAGCGCCAGTGCCGAGACGAGCGTCAGGGCAGTCACGAAGGTGAACTGCAGCATCGCCGTCCGCACGCCGATATCCCGGACGCGTCCCGCGCGGGCGGCGAATTCCCGGGATTCCTCGTCCGGGCGGCCGAAGAGCTTCACCAGGGTGGCTCCGGGGGAGGAGAAGCGTTCCGTCATCTGGGTGCCCATGGAGGCGTTGTGCTCCGCGGCTTCCCGGCGCAGGTCGGCCAGCTTGGAGCCCATCCGGCGGGCGGGGATGAGGAAGATCGGCAGCAGGATCATGGCGAGCACGGTCACGAGCCAGGACTTGCCCAGCATCACAACGAGGGTGAGCGCGAGAGCCACGACGTTGCTCACGACGCCGGACAGCGTCCCTGCGAAGGCGGACTGTGCCCCGATCACGTCATTGTTGAGGCGACTGACGAGGGCACCGGTCCTGGTGCGGGTGAAGAAGGCGATCGGCATTTTCTGCACGTGGTCGAACACCTTGGTGCGCAGGTCCACGATGACGCCCTCACCGATGGTGGAGGACAGCCAGCGCGTCACCAGGCCCAGTCCGGCCTCGGCAACTGCCACGACGGCGATGAGGACAGCCAGCCGGATCACGACGTCGGCACCCACGCCGGCGATGATGGCATCCACCACCTGCCCGGCAAGGACGGGGGTGGCCACAGCCAGGACCGCCATGGCGATCGAAAGCAGCACGAAGGCGATCAGCTTGCCCTTGTGCGGACGGGCGAAGCCGAACACCCGCTTGAGCGTTGCCTTCGAGAACGGCTTCGATCCGCTCGAGGCGCGCGTGATGTTGTAAAGGGAGCTCCACGCTACCCGGTCCATGCTCATCGTGACTGGCCTTTCGTGGCACGTTCATTGGCGCGGCCCGCGTTGCCTTGCAGCGATCCCGCGCCGGCGAGTTGTTCGGTCACCACACCGTCCTCGACGTTCCACCGGACGTCCAGGCGCACATTTTCCAGCAGCCGCCGGTCATGCGTCACCAGGAGCAGGGCGCCGTCGTAGCTTTCCAGTGCTTCTTCGAGCTGCTCGATCGCGGGCAGGTCCAGGTGGTTGGTGGGCTCGTCCAGGACGAGCAGGTTCACGCCGCGGGCCTGCAGGAGCGCCAGCGCAGCGCGGGTCCGCTCGCCCGGGGAAAGCGAGTCGACCGGACGCGAGGTGTGGTCGGCTTTGAGGCCGAATTTGGCGAGCAGGGTGCGGACCTCGGCGGGGGTCAGGTCCGTCAGGACGGCTTCGACGGCGTCACCCAGGTTGAGGTGGCCGGCGAGCAGG
This sequence comes from Arthrobacter sp. UNC362MFTsu5.1, assembly GCF_000685965.1. Lineage (GTDB taxonomy): Bacteria > Actinomycetota > Actinomycetes > Actinomycetales > Micrococcaceae > Arthrobacter. The sequence goes on from NZ_JMLE01000013.1 coordinate 30,893, forward strand.
CCGCGGGCCTGGTCGATTTCGCCGATGGCCACCGAGGCGCCCATGGCGGCGTTGCCGGAATCGGGCTCCCGGATGCCGAGCAGGAGCCGGAGAAGCGTCGACTTGCCGGCCCCGTTGGGGCCCGTGATACCGATGCGTTCCCCGGCGTTGAGCTGCAGGTTCACCGGTCCCAGGGTGAAATCGCCCTGGTGCACGACGGCGTCCCGCAACGTGGCCACCACTGCACTGGACCGGGGCGCCTGGCCAATGCTGAACTGCAGCTGCCACTCCTTGCGGGGTTCCTCGACCTCATCGAGCCGGGCGATCCGGGACTCCATCTGGCGCACCTTTTGGGCCTGCTTCTCCGACGATTCCGTGGAGGCGGCCCGGCGGATCTTGTCGTTGTCGGGGCTCTTCTTCATGGCGTTGCGAACGCCCTGGGAGCTCCATTCGCGCTGGGTCCTGGCGCGGGAGACGAGGTCCGCCTTCGTGGACGCAAACTCCTCGTAGCGCTCCCGGGCATGGCGCCGCGCGACGGCGCGTTCCTCCAGGAACGCCTCGTAGCCGCCGTCGTAAACAGCCACGGAATTCTGGGCCAGGTCCAGTTCCACGATGGTGGTGACACACCGTGCCAGGAACTCACGGTCGTGGGACACCAGGACCACACCGCCACGGAGGCCCTGGACGAATGCTTCCAGCTTGGCCAGTCCGTTGAGGTCCAGGTCGTTGGTGGGTTCATCGAGCAGGACCACATCGAAACGGCTCAGCAGCAGGGCCGCCAGCGCCACCCGCGCGGCCTGTCCGCCGGAAAGTCCGGTCATCAGCGCTTCCGGTCCCACGTCCAGGCCAAGGTCGGCCAGGACCGGCGCAATCCGTTCGTCAAGGTCGGCCGCGCCGGAGGCCATCCAGCGGTCGAAGGCCAGGGAGTAGGCGTCATCCGCGCCGGGGGCGCCGGACCCCAGGGCCTCGGCAGTGGATTCCATGTCCGCCGTTGCCTGGGCGCAGCCGGTGCGGCGTGCAACGTAGTCCGCCACGGTTTCCCCGTCCACGCGTTCGTGTTCCTGGGGCAGCCAGCCCACGAAGGCATCGGCCGGGGCCAGGTTCACCGTGCCGGCCAGTGGCTGGTCCACACCGGCCAGGAGCCGCAGCAGGGTGGATTTGCCCGCGCCGTTCGCTCCAACGACGCCCACGACGTCGCCGGGCGCCACTGTGAGGGAAAGTTTTGAGAAGAGTGTGCGGTGGTCGTGACCGCCAGAAAGATCTTTGGCAACTAGGGTTGCAGTCATTAGTCCATCCTCTCACTGCGGCCCAAAACGGCCTGAAATCCCGCCGGGCATGGAGGAACCCGCTGGTCCGGACTTGGGGGGTGTACGGACCAACGGGTTCGACCATTTAGCATAGTTCATATACCCCCCGCCGTAAAATCGACCGACGAATCCAGCCCGCCCCACCCCGCAGGAAGCCATCCATGCCACTCCCCGCCAAGGCGTTCCAACGCTGGCTTCACGGAATTGCACCCCAGGCGAGCACTGCCGATATCTGCAGGATCTCGGGGGTCAAGCGGACCACGTTGGCGCAGCAGCTGGTCCGCGGGAAAGTGGCGGAAAGCACCGTTGTCAGCATCAGCCGGGCCTTCAACATCAACCCCGTGGCGGCACTGGCCACCTTTGAAAATTTCGGCGAGCTCGGCGGGAGCCCGCTGCTTCCCACCGCCGCCGAGCTGGTCAGCCAGATCGCCACGATGGATTTGCTGAAGGCAGTCATTGCCCGCTCCGCCGAGGCTGCGCGAGCGGGCGACACGGACCAGCCGCAGCCGGCCCCGCCGCTGACCCCCGTTCCGCATGCGACGTCGGTGAAGAACTGGGTGGACGCAATCGACGACGGCGAGCTGCGGCACCGGGTGTCGGCAGCCACGGGAATCGCCCCGCAAAACTACTCCGCGCAGCTGACCGCCAACCGGCTGACTCCCGAGCTGGCCATCGCCACGGCCAAGGCGGCCGGCACCGGCCTGACCGGCGGGCTGGTGGCCACCGGCATGATCACCGAGGTGGAGGCCGGCTGGCCGCGGGGGGCGCGGCAGGCAGCCCTGGACGCGTTGTCCGATGGGGAGCTCGCCGCCCTGGCCGGTGACCGGCTGCAAGCACTGGGGAAGACCCTCAAGCGCCAGGAACAAGACCACGAACAAACCAAAACGATCTGGGAGAACCTCGGATGATCGAGATCCTGCAATGGTCCACGCTGGCAATTTGTTGTGCCGCCGCCGTGGCCCGAATTCCAAGCGCCGTCAGGGGTGAGAACAGGTCGCTTTTCTATATTTTCGTACTGGCCACCCTGGCGATCCTCCTGAGCATCGATGGCCCGTACATTGCCATCGACCGGCTGCTCGGAGGCACCAACGTCGCCAACCTCATCCTTCGGTTCGTCATCTTTGCCGTCATCTTCTTCATCGGGCTGCGTTTCATCAGGGGCTTCGGCGCCCATGGGGCGCGGCGGTGGCTCCTGGGCATGCCCGGGCTGCTGGTGCTTGGCGTTATTGCTGCCGCCATGGTCGTCTTCTTCGCCATGATGGATTCGTCCGGCTCATCGGCGGGGCTTGTGGCTGTGTCCCAGAGCAGCGAGAGGAATGCCCGGCTCGTCGAATATTATGGCGCCGCCGGGCGCGCCTATCCTGCCTATGTCTCTCTGGTGCTGCTCCCCGCCATGGCGAAGGCCGTTGCCAGCCGGCTGCCGGTGCTGGTCCGGGCAGGGGCGCTTCTGCTGGCTGTCGGCGGCATCTCGCTGGCCATAAGCCTGCTTTTCCCCTTCATTCCGGCACAGTGGCACTTCCTCAGATTCATCATCAATTACGGGGCCGCGCTCTGCTTTGTCCTCGGCCTTGCCGCCTTTTGGGCTGCGCGGGTCCGGGCGACCCAAATGAGCACCCGGAAGTCATCTACTGCAAAGTAGACTTAGTGCTTTCACAAAATCATTAGAACGTGAGAGAATCATGAAAGTGTGAAAGTGGGTGCGGGCTGGGGTCGTGAATGGGGATAATCCGTTCGGCGCCGGCCGGCCACTGAGCGCTATTGGGGGGATGAGTGGTGGCGGGCCGTTGGGGACCGCCCCCACTCAGCCTGTTTAACGGCGGGATGGCCGCGGGCCAGCGCCCTGGACCCCTGGCGTACTAGCGGGCAAAGCGCAGGGTGACCAGCTGGAACGGCCGCAGCGTCAGCTTTGCGGAGTCCTTGCCGGCAGTCACGCCCGGGTCCTCAACCGGACGCTCCAGCAGGTCCACCGCCTGCACTTCCCTGGCGTCAAAGTTTGCCGTCACCAAACCCTCGGACCGCTCCCCCAGCGACTCATAAAGCCGCACAATGACGTCGCCGGAACCGTCCTCCGCCAGCTTCACCGCTTCCACCACGATTCCCTGGTTGAACACGGTAAACAGCGGGCTGACGGCGTTGGCGCCCTTCACGATGCGCGGGGCAAGGTTGGTCCGGTAGCCCTCTTCCACGGCATCGGCGATGGCCGCCCCGGGCCTGATGGTCACCAGGAGCTCGTGCCGCCCGCGGTCGGCGCCGGGATCCGGATATTTGGGAGCGCGCAGCAGGGACGTGCGCACGGTGGTGGTGGTGCCGCCGTCGTCCCTCACGCTGCGGGTGACATCGTGCCCGTAGCTGGAGGCGTTGGAGACCGCCACGCCATAGCCCGGCTCTGCCACGTGGATCCAGCGGTGGGCGCAGATTTCGAACTTGGCCGCTTCCCAGGACGTATTGGTGTGGGTTGGCCGGAAGACATGCCCGAACTGCGTCTCCGATGCTGATCGGTCCGCGCGGACGTCCAGGGGGAAGCCGATCTTGAGCAGTTTTTCCCGTTCCTGCCAGTCAACGGAGGTCAGGATGCCCAGGGAGCCGGAACCGGCCTCCAGCGAAATCCGCTGGGTGATCGCTGATGTTCCGGCCAGCCGCTCCACCACCACGACGGCGTCCCAGCCGCCCCGCTCCAGCGTCACCGAATGCGCTTCGGTCAGTGAGGTGACGTTGCGGCGGTAGAACTCGTCAATGTCCCACGCGTCCCATTCGTTGGGCGTGTCGCGGTGGAGTTCCAGGTGGTTCCCGAACTGGCCGGGGGCAATCGCTTCCCGGCCGCTGGCGTGGTCGATCAGCGAGGTCAGGAGTCCGTTGGAGTCCAGCACGGCCTGGATCACGCCGTTATCCAGGATGTATCCCCCGCCGGATTCGGTGACCGTCACCGGGTGGTCGCTGCGGACGGGTTCGGCGGCAGCCAGTGCAGGCACGCCGCTGCGTTCGTGCGGCGCGGCGTTGAGCAGGAACTCGCGGCTGCCCTCGCCGAGAACGGCACGGGCAGAGCCGGCAATGATGGACTCCAGGGCATCCGAGATGGCTGCGTAGTTCCGCTCCGCGTCCTGGTGGACCCAGGCAATGGAACTGCCGGGCAGGATGTCATGGAACTGTTGCAGCAGGACCAGCCGCCAGAGGCGTTTCAGCTCGGCTGCCGGGTAGGTGAAGCTGCCGTCAGTACGGACGGACGCGGTGGCGCACCAGAGTTCGGCCTCCCGGAGCAGGTGCTCGCTTCGCCGGTTGCCCCGTTTCGTCTTGGCCTGGCTGGTATAGGTTCCGCGGTGCAACTCCAGGTACATCTCCCCCACCCATACCGGCAGGGACGTGTATTCGGCCTGTGCCTGGCTGAAGAAGTTCGCGGCCGTTCCGATCCGCACCTTCGGGGACCCCTCGAGGTCGGCCGTGCGGTGGGCTGCTGCGATCATCTCCCGGGTGGGGCCGCCGCCGCCGTCGCCGTAGCCGAACGGGACCAGGGAGACAGTGCCGCGGCCGTGGTCCCGGTAGTTCCGCTCCGCATGCGCCAGTTCCCGCCCGCTCAGCTCGGAGTTGTAGGTGTCAACCGGCGGGAAGTGCGTGAACAGCCGCGTGCCGTCGATGCCTTCCCAGTTGAACGTGTGGTGCGGCATCCTGTTGACCTGGTTCCAGGAGATCTTCTGGGTCAGGAACCACTTGCTGCCGGCTGCCTTGACGATCTGCGGCAGGGCGGCGGAGTACCCGAAGGAATCAGGCAGCCAGGCTTCCCGGCACTCCACGCCGAACTCGTCCAGGAAGAACTGCTTGCCTTCGATGAACTGCCGGGCCATGGCCTCTCCGCCGGGCATGTTGGTGTCCGATTCCACCCACATGCCGCCGACCGGCACGAACTGGCCCGCTTTGACCTTCTCGCGGATGCGGCCGAACAGCTCCGGATAGAACTCCTTCATCCAGGCGAGCTGCTGCGCGGACGAACAGGAGAACACGAAATCGGGAGACTCGTCCATCAGCGCCACGACGTTGGAGAATGTGCGTGCACATTTGCGGATGGTTTCCCGGACGGGCCACAGCCAGGCCGAGTCGATGTGCGCATGGCCCGTGGCCACCAGCTGATGGGCCGAGGCGTACGCCGGGCGGGAGAGTACCTCAGCCAGGGCTGCACGGCCGGCCGACGCGGTGCCGCTGACATCGTCCGGGTCCATGACGTCCAGCATCCGCTCCAGGGCGCGCAGGATCTCGTGGCGGCGGGGCAGTTCCATCGGCAGCTCGTGCATGAGCCCGCTGAGCGTCCAGACGTCCTGCTGAAGCTCCCAGACGGTCTGGTTGAGTTCGGCGATGGCGATGGTGCCCAGCCGGTATTTGGGTTCGCTTCCCGCTGTTTCCTTGTCCCCGTAGGGCATGGCTGCGAAGGTCCATCCCTGCGCGACGTCCGGGTTGGCAGCTGCCTCCACGTAGAAGTCCACTGCCATTCCGCTTCCGAGGAGCTTCAGGGGGATGTACTGGTTCCGCGGCGAGATGGCCTTGATGATGGTGCCGTCCGGCCGCCACGCAATTCCCTCGCACTGGAATCCCGGCAGTTCGCGGGTGAAGCCAAGGTCCACCACGATCTCCACCGCGGTATCCGGAGCGGTCCCCCAGGAATCGGGCACTTCGCCCTGCAGCCTCAGCCACTTGGTGCTCCATGGCTTACCCCAGGCAGTTCCGTGTTCCAACGGGGCGAAGTCGTGGCGGAGGGCTTCCATGACGGAAACAGGCTCGTCCGGAACGTCCCAGCTGGTCAGGTTCAGCGGGACGCTGCGGGTGTACACCGCGGGGTCCACGCGTTCACGCATGAAGCGGTCAAGACGGACTTCCGTGATGCGGCGGTCGTCGTGCAATGTGGTCCTCTTTAATACCTGTGGTCTGGAAGCTGACGGCTGGCTCGCGGTATTGGCCTTGGCGTTGGCTTCAGCTTATGCGCAAGCCCTTGAACACTGCCGAAGGAGCGGATCGGCGCGTCCAATCGATGGATAAAATCTACTGTGCCAGGCCCGATAAACCAAGCACTTTGTCCTATCCGGGGACCGGAGCCGGTGCCTGGATCCGGTGCTGCCCGGCATAAACGTTGAGGGTGGCGCCCCTGCTGAAGCCGGCCAGTGTCATGCCGCTGGCGTCAGCAAGTTCTACGGCCAGGCTGGATGGCGCACTGACGGCAGCGAGCACAGGAATCCCGGCGAGCGCCGCCTTCTGGACCAGTTCGAAGGAGGCACGGCCGGAAACCTGCAGCACGGTGCCCGCCAGCGGCAGCAGCCGTTCGCGGAGCGCCCAGCCCACCACCTTGTCCACGGCGTTGTGGCGTCCCACGTCCTCGCGCAGGCACAGCAACTCAGTGCCGCCGCCATCGGTGATCCTGAAGAGGCCGGCCGCGTGGACCCCTCCGGTGGCGTCGAAGACGGCCTGCGCCTTACGAAGCTCGTCCGGGAGCCCGGCGAGCGTTACGACCGGGACGGTCAGCGGATCACCGGCAGGGCTGAAATGCGATGACTTGCGGACGGCGTCGATGGAATCGGTGCCGCAGATGCCGCAGGAACTCGACGTGAAGATGTTGCGGCCCCTCTCGGGGAGGACGACGTCCGGCCGCAACTGCGCCTCCACAACATTGAAGGTCTGAACGCCGTCCTCGTCCTCACCCGCGCAAAACCGCAGGGAGATGAGTTGCTCGGGGTCCCAGATGATGCCCTCGGACACCAGGAACCCGGCCACCAGGTCAAAATCGTCCCCGGGCGTGCGCATGGTGACGGTAAACGGGAGGGATCCCAGCCGGACTTCCAGCGGCTCCTCCACGGCAAGTACGTCTTCCCGGTGCCGCACGGGATATGCGAGGGACTGCGGCGAACCGTCCAGGACAAACTTGTGAATTTTGCGGCGTTGCGTCATGCGGGCCACGATGCGCTCCTCTTTAGTGCGGGATATGACCATCATTGCAAGCCCGGACGGCCTTCACCAGCCGGGACCGTTTTAGCCGAGCAAAGCACTCCAGTCCACCGGGCCGTCTGATGCGGCGGGCTTCCGCGGGGTCTTGCGGGGAGCCGCTTTGGCCTTCGCCGCGGCCGGTTCAGCCGCCGGGATCGGGGCACCCCACGGCAGGGCGAAAGCGGGCGCGGCCTCCCCCAGCTGGATGCCGTGCGGAGGTACAACCAGGACGCCGTCGGCAGCCGCAAGGCCGCGCATCATCCCGGACCCCGCATGCTGGGCAGGTGATGCCATGCCGTAGAGCAGCCTGAAAGGCATCAGCCGGGTCCTTCCCGGTTCAGCGTCGATCATCGTCCCGCACGGTACCTCACTGATCGGCGGCAGCGACCCGTGGCCCAGCGCGGCCAGCAGCGGAGCCCCCACTGTGCAGAGCGCCATCATCGCGGCAAGGGGATTGCCGGGCAGTCCAAGGATGAAGCGGCCGTCCGGCAGTTCGGCGAGGACTGCCGGGTGCCCGGGCCGCATCGCGATGCCGTCGATCAACAGGCGGCCGCCGAGTTCCGCGACCGCGCGGCGGAGGTGGTCTGTCCCGGACCGGCCGGTGCCGCCGGTGGTGATGACGACGTCGGCAGGCGCCTCCTCCGCAGCGTCGTCTTCCAGGGCGGCGAGCCATTCGTCGTAGCTGTCACCGATTTTGTCCTGCCCGGCGCTGATGCCGCCCATCATCTCGACGACGGCGCCAAGCTGTGGTCCGAAGGTGTCGCGCACCTTACCCGGCGCCGGCAGGCCTGAGGTGACCACCTCGGAGCCCGTGAGCAGGATCCGCACCACAGGTTTTCCCTGGACGTGGAGGGAGTCGTGGCCGGCAAGCGCCGCGAGGGCCAGGTGGGCCGGGTTGAGTACAGTTCCGCTGGCGATCAGGACGTCGCCTGCCGCTGCTTCCTCGCCGGCTTTCCGGATGTGCTGGCCGTTCCTCGGTTCACCGGGCCGTGCCCCGCCGCCCAGGACCAGCACGGGGAGCCCTTCCTCATCCGTTGCCATGGCGCCGCTTTCGCTGCGGAGCACAGCCTTGGCACCAGGGGGAATCAGGCCGCCGGTGACGATGGGACTGGCCTGGTGGGGTGCCAACCGGTGGCCGGGCTCCGCGAGGATCCACGGCCCGCTTCCGTTGACCGCCCAGCCGTCCATGGCCGATGAAGCGTAGTGCGGCATGTCCTGGAGCGCGGTGACGTCCTCCGCGAGTGTCCGGCCGAGCGCGGTCCTGAGCGGCACCGGCCCCGGCGGGATCGGTGTTGCGGAGTCGAATGACGCCTGCCGCGCCTCCTGCCAGGTGTGCGCCAAATGGGTGTGGCCGGTGTCGGCAGTACCCGCTTCGGCAGTCCCCGCTTCAACAGTGCCCGCTTCGGCAGTCCCAGTTTCCGCGGTGCCGGGGCCCTCGGAGGGTTCCCCGTTTTCAGGCACGTCGCTGGCGGCGTCCCCGCCGCCCGGCGGCGCAGCCGTCATGCGCCGGGGTTCCCGCTGCTGACGGCCGGTCCGTCATCGGGCTGCGGCGTGGCCGCGGCGGAATCCGCCGCTGCGTAATCCATCGCCAGCGCCCGCGCCACGCCCATGGCGGCCTGCATTGAAACCGCGTCCGGGGCCTGCCCCGAACCAGACGCCATACCCGCCGCGAAGCCGGCGATGAACGTGGTCAGCGGCGCCGCAGGACGGACCACAGAGTGGGCCGCAACCCCGGCGAGCGCCAAGACTTCATTGACGTCCACTTCGACGTCCTCCAGCTCGAAGGCTTGCAGCAGTGCCCGGCACCAGTCCTCCAGCGTTTCGTCCTGGCTTTTCACCGTTGCCTCCAAACTCAAATTCAGTTGCAGTACCACCGCCCGGTCCCACCAACGGTGGCTTATGACCCCTGGCGGGATACCCCTAGCGCGGTGGCATCGTCCCAGGTATCCACATCGTCCGTGGCACCGGCGGGGACGGTAACAGTCCGCACGTCAAGCCTAGCAAGGAGGGCGAAGACTGAAGCGCCTGCCAGGCCTCCACTCTCCCCCAGTTCGTTCACGGCACGTTGTAGCGCAGCTGTGCCATAAAAACCCGCAAGCGGCTGTCTGCGGCCATCAGGCGAAGCGGACATGACTCCCGCGGAGCCGGCCGCGCCGCTGCTGTCCTCCGCCAGGGCGAGCAGAAGTGCGGCAACGGCCTGGTCGGCTTTGGGCATGTCACACGCCAGGATCAGGGTCGTCGCCGCGCGCAACGGACCGCGTGCGCGATCCAGGGCGGCCAGGCCGGCGCCTATGGCCGCCGCCGGCCCGGCAAACGCGGGTTCCTCCCGGCATGACAGGACACCGGCGGGCAGTCCGCCGGGATCAGGTCCCACCACCACCACCGCTCCCGCCCCCGCGGCTGCCGCGAGCGACCGCGACAGGAGGGTGGCGCCGTCGTACACCAACTGGGACTTGGGCACGCCACCCAGGCGCGATGACCGCCCGCCGGCCAGTATTAAGGCATCAAACTCCACAGTGCCAGCCTAGCCATGCAGGCCGACACCGCGGAACCGTGCAGCCTTAGGAACCGTGCAGCCTTAGGAACCGTGGAGCCTTAGGAACCGTGAAACCTTAGGCGGCGGATTCGGGCAGGAGGAAAGGGTCCCACGCGGGCGTGGGCTTTTCCAGTTCCTTGATCTGCCAGATGGTGCCGTGCGGAGGCGCGGGGACGAACCTGAGCTTCCAGCCCATCTCGGCGGGCGTGTGGTCGCCCTTCACGTTGTTGCACCGAAGGCAGGCGGCCACCAGGTTCTCCCAGGAATCGGCACCGCCCCTCGATTTCGGGTGGACGTGGTCAATGGTGTGTGCTGCCTTCCCGCAGTAGGCGCAGCGGTGGCCATCACGGCGCAACACGCCCCGGCGGCTCACAGCAGTGATGGTGTTGTACCGGGGCCGGATGTAGCGGTTCAGGAGTATCACGGACGGACGGCCCAGGATCTCCTGCGGCCCGACGACAGGATCGTCGCCTTCGGCCACTACGCTAGCTTTTCCGGTCAGCACAAGAACCAGCGCCCGGCGGAAGGTCACAACCGCCAGCGGTTCATATCCAGCATTAAGAACGAGAGTGCGCATGCACATACCTCTTCACGGCCGCACCCGTCAGGGGCTCGAGGGCCGGCTGCCCTCTGCTTGTCCGGGCTATGGATCGACAACACAAGAGTAAACACTCAAGTGGCCTATCGCCGAATCGGCTCATTACCATAGACTCCGTGTCGGCAAAAATTCACCTGCCGGAAACGCAAAAGGACCCCTGCCCGAAGGCAGAGGTCCTTTTGTTACGCGTGAACCGGGGTATTAGCCGCCGACGCGGATGAAGACCGGGCCGGAGCCAACGTTGACGCTGAACAGCGAGGTGGTTCCACCGTTCCAGCCGCCGTGGACGGCCTGGCCGTTGCCAACGTAGACAGCGATGTGGGCCATGCCCATGCCGCCGTTCTGGTAGTACGCGAGGTCGCCCGGCTGTGCCTCAGCGGCGCTCACGGTGCGGCCCAGGGACAGGTAGCCTGCCGGCCAGCCGTGGTAGTTGACGCCAACGGCTGCAAGCGCGTTGGTGGCGAGGGCGGTGCAGTCCTGTGCGACACCCAGCTGGGCGTAGGCGGCAGCGGCAATCGCGGCACCGTTTCCGCTGGCGGCGGCGGGGGCTGCAGCTGCAGGGGCGGCCGGGGCCGACACGGTCGCGGCAACGGCAACCGGAGCAGCCTCGGGAGCAGCTTCCTGAACCTCAACGACGGGCTTGGGAGCCTCGACGACCGGAGCCGGGGAGGTGGAGACAGCCGGCTTCTCGAAGGAGATGGCGATGCTGGAAGCGGCCGAGATGTTGGCCGGAGCAGAGGACTGCACTTCCAGGGTGGAAGCAGAGGTTGCTTCGCGCTGAACGTTGGTGTCGGCAGCGTTGGCTGCGATACCGCTGGTCAGGACCAGGCCGGAAGCTGCAGCGATAACCGCAGCCTGACGGCCCATGCCGCCGGCGTTGTCGCCGACAGCCTTGGCAATGACAGCAAGCGAGTTGGTTTTGGTAACCTCGGCGCGGTGCCGTGCGATCGCACGAGTAGTCATTATTTCTCTCTTTCGTTTTCCTCAGACTGCGTGGCAGGCCGCGGTTTTTGGACGCTCCGGCATCTTGGGGGTAAGCCGGAACGGCCCGAACAGGTTTATTTAGCGAAGAACGCGCGCTTCAGCGACGGGAAACCCGTGATGGAGCGAAGCGCCGCGTGTTCTAGCGAAGCGTGTAGAACGCGGAAGTGCCCGTGGCGGACACAGCGTGCAGGATCGTGCCCTGCGACGGGTTCAGCGCGCTGATCATCATGCCGTTGCCGACGTAGATGCCAACGTGCGCACCGCCGTTTTGCATGACCAGGTCGCCCGGCGCCGGGGTGGCGGTGGGCGTCATGGCGGTCCATGCATTGGTGCGGGGGATGCTGATGCCGGCCTGGGCGTAGACCCACTGGGTGAAGCCTGAGCAGTCCCAGCCGCTGGGGGTGGTGCCGCCCCAGACGTAGGCGCTGCCAATACCGGTGTACGCGATGGCGGCGAGGCCCGATGCTGCTGCAGAGGAGGCGGCGTCGGCAAGCTTGCCGGCCTTTGCTTCCCCGTCAGCTGCTGCGGAGGTCTCGCTGGCGTCGGCACCGGTGGACTGTGCCCGGACGGTTTCAATCTTGGGCGCTGCCGTCGTGGTGACGGACGGACGCTCGAAGGAAACAGTCGCTGTCGGTTCAGCGGTTACGGCCAGCTGGGCTGACTGAGAGCCGGACTCCGTCGAAGCGGAAACACCCAGGTTGGTATCGGCGGCATTTGCCGGCATGCCAACACTGAGGATCAGTCCGGACGCAGCTGCGATCACAGCCGCCTGGCGACCTACGGTCCCGGCGTTGGCAGTAACAGCCCTGGACACGGAGTTCAACGGGTTCGTACGAACCGTTTGCGCACGGTGGCGCGCAGAAGTGTTGCGTGTAGACACGAAGGTAGCCTCTCCCAATGCCTACGAGGTGAGCTGTCGGATTCGGATGGGAGTCACCCGGCCGCTCGGCTTCCTGGGAAGCTTTTGCGACTTAACCCCAAGGTCTTCTTGCGAAGACCAAAATTGGTTCCCCCGCCTCTGCCAGACGATGTCATGCGAACGGACCTTGAGCGGTGGCAGAGTTAGGCAATCCACTCAAGAGCGCCAACTTCGGAAAAGTTGGCGTGCTCTAAACGGTACAGGAATTCCGAACGAATGTCACATTCAGGTCACGGCATGTCACAGGAATGCGAGAGCGACCCATCGTTTGGGTCAGAGCCAGCCGGTGGGGTCGACGACTTCGCCGTTGACCATCACTTCGAAATGGAGGTGGCAGCCGGTGGAGGCGCCGGTGGTCCCGCTGAGGGCCACAACCTCGCCTCGGCTGACCTTCTGGCCGACCTGGACGCTTGACGACGAAAGATGGTTGTACGTGGTTTCGAGGCCGTTGCCGTGGTCGATCACCACGCGGTTGCCGCCGCCGTAGGGGTGCCAGCCGGTGAACGTGACCGTTCCGCTGGCGGCAGCCAGGACGCTGGTGCCACACTGTGCCGCATAGTCCTGGCCCCGGTGGAACTCACCGGCTCCGCCGGTTATCGGGCTGACCCGGAAACCGAAGGGCGACGCGGAAACCAGGTGTTCCAGCGGTGCCCCAAGGCTCCCGGCGGAAGCCGCGCGGGTGATGGTGCCCGCGGACTGCGCGCTCAGGAGCTGCTTGAGCTTGCCGTCGGGATCGCCCTTGGTGGCAACGTAGGTGCGGTTGAAGTCGATTTTGGCGCCGGCAGCGGCGGAAACCTCCGGCTGCGCTGCAACCGAAGCGGCCACGCCGGCATTCCCGGTGTCCGCAGTGGACATCATGGGGCCTGTCGACGGGACGGTCACGGTGAGCACCAGTCCGGTGGCGGCCAGGGCAATGCCGGCCTTCTGACCCACGCCGCTCGCCGAAGCGAACTCCGTCACCTGGCTGAACAGGCTGCGGCGCCGGCGTGCATCACGGTGCGCATCGCGCGGCCTGACCGTCATAACGGCTTCGGCCACGGGGTACTCCGAAGCGGGACCGGTCGCCCTGCGGCGGCCCCTGACGGTCTGCGTGGTCAAGAATTATCCTCTCTGGAGAGCCTGCGAAGTTAGCTGTCGGATTCGGGTCAGAGAGTGCAAAGACCCGGTCCGCCATTGCAAGGCATCCGGCACAGGTGTCCCTAGGGAATCCTTCGTCGGAGGTGACTTGCCGCTGACGGACTTCACCCCAAGGCCGTTTTCAACGGCCGATTGTGGTTCCTCCGCCTCTGCCAGGAGATGGTTCTGACACTGATCCGCTGGCAGAGCTCGGCTTCGGATCAGGTAACGCTTTTGTATCGGCGCTAGTGCTCAACTATAGGCGATTAATCAGCGCGGTAATAATTCCGTTATCTGGGTCTCAGTACGTTGTAGGTGGTCCTACAAGGAGGCGGTTAGCTGACCGTAACAAACACGTGGGCCGCAACCTCGGGCGGCAGTTCCAGCGCGCCTTCGATCTCGGGCACACGCACGGAGATGTATTCGCCGACGCGCTCCAGGGCCAGGGACGCTCCGGGCCGGATTCCGCCTTCATCCAGCTGCACCAGCAACTCCGGCTCAACCTGGATGGGTTCGGCCAGCCTGCTCACGGTGATACGTGAGTCGGCCCCGTACGCGGTCATGGCTTCAAGGAGGTTGACCACACCATCGGTGAAAGCGGGAGTCGGCTGACCGCCGAGCGCCGCCAGTCCCGGAATGGGATTGCCGTAGGGGGAAACGGTGGGGTGGTTGAGGAGTTCAAAGATGCGACGCTCCACCCGCTCGCTCATGACGTGTTCCCAACGGCAGGCTTCGTCATGGACATATGCCCAGTCCAGTCCGATCACATCGGCCAGGAGCCGTTCCGCGAGGCGGTGTTTGCGCATGACTTCGGTGGCGCGTTTCCGGCCGGTTTCAGTCAGCTCAAGGTGCCGGTCCCCCGAAACAACCACCAGCCCGTCACGCTCCATCCGCCCGATGGTCTGCGAAACGGTGGGTCCGGAGTGGCGCAGCCGTTCGGCAATCCGGGCGCGGAGAGCCACGATGTTCTCTTCCTCAAGCTCCAAGATTGTCCGAAGATACATCTCCGTGGTGTCGATCAGATCGGTCATCCAGCTCAGCTCCTCGAGCACAGTCCTTGCGTCAGTCCCACCGTACCGCGCAAAGGCTTCCACGTTGGCCTCGGCGGGGTGGACCTGCATCCACCAACCAGCCGCTGGGAAAAGCCCCACGGGATCAGCCAGGCCGGCTTCGCGACCCACTGTACGACAGCATCCAGCTTAGCCTATTTTGAATTACTCCGGATAATCTTCAGCGTATCGCTCTGACCTGCCGCCGGGATGTCTCAGTGACTGGACTATGACGGATGCCGTTCCCTCCCCCGCAGGCACGTCAGGCAGAATATAGGGGATTCCCCTGCAGGAACCCGTGCACTGCCGGGCCCACGTCCACGCCGGAAACCACGTCCACGCCGATAAATTGGAGCCATTGTGAGTGACACCAGCATCACTATCCCCGCCAACCTCCTGCCCAAGGACGGACGGTTCGGCGCCGGGCCATCAAAGGTCCGCCCCGAACAGATCGAAGCACTGTCTGCCGCCTCTGCCACCCTCCTCGGCACGTCGCACCGCCAGGCCCCGGTGAAGAACCTGGTGGGATCTGTCCGCAGCGGCCTCAGCGAATTTTTCCGCGCCCCCGAAGGCTACGAAGTCATCCTCGGAGTGGGCGGCTCAACGGCGTTCTGGGACGTCGCGGCGTTCGGACTGGTGGACAGCAAGGCCCAGCACCTCTCGTTCGGCGAATTCGGCTCCAAGTTCGCCTCGGCTACGAATAAGGCTCCGTTCCTGGACGCCTCCTCCATCATCAAGGCCGAGCCCGGGACGCGGCCGGTAGCCGCCGCGGAGGCGGGCGTGGACGTCTACGCCTGGCCGCAGAATGAGACCTCCACAGGCGTGGCAGCGCCGGTCAAGCGGGTTGCCGGCGCGGATGAAGGATCGCTTGTCCTGGTGGACGCCACCTCGGCTGCCGGCGGCCTGGACGTCGATGTCTCGGAAGCCGACGTGTACTACTTCGCCCCGCAGAAGAACTTCGCATCCGACGGCGGCCTGTGGCTGGGGCTTTTCTCCCCCGCGGCCCTGGAACGCGCCGCCCGGATCAAGGCAAGCGGCCGGTGGATCCCCGATTTCCTGGACCTGCAGACCGCCATCGACAACTCACGGCTCAACCAGACGTACAACACCCCGGCGCTGGCCACCCTGGTGACCCTGGACGCCCAGGTGCAGTGGCTGAACGCCAGCGGCGGCCTTGAGTTTGCCGCGGCACGGACCGCCGATTCGGCCGGCCGCATCTATGACTGGGCGGAGGCCTCCGAATACGCCACGCCGTTCGTTGCCAAGGCAGAAGACCGCTCCAACGTGATCGCCACCATCGACTTCGATGATTCGATCGATGCAGCCGCAATTGCCAAGGTCCTGCGCGCCAACGGCATCGTGGATACCGAACCGTACCGCAAGCTGGGCCGCAACCAGCTGCGCATCGCCACGTTCGTGGCGATCGACCCGGACGACGTTTCGGCCCTCCTCTCCAGCATCGACTACGTCGTGGGAGAACTGCGGAAGTAGGAAGTCAGCTGCTGCTGACGCGTTAACGTCCGACGGCGTCGTCCGGGTTTGGTCCCGGACGGCGCCGTCGTCGTTAAGTGCTCTAGTCGGTCTCGCGGGCGGAGCCGGATTGTTCCTCTGGTGCGTCACTGTCGTCGTCGGAATCGTCGTCGGTGTCGTCGTCGGAATCGTCGGAATCGTCGTCAACGGAGACCGCGGCGCCGTCGCCGGAGCCCGCCGGGGCAGTGTCCTGGGCGTCGGCGTCCACAACAGGCGCCTCCGCGTCCTGTTCATTTTCCTGGGCATCCTCGGGGCGCACCCGTTCAGCCCAGGGCACCCACTCCGGCGCGAGGATGGAATCCTCCGAAGGCAGCAGGCCAAGTTCGTTCACCGTGACGACCTTGGAGCGGGAATTGCGGGTGAGCACCGCGTACCACTGCCACCCCTGGTACCCGGCCAGCTTGGACTCGAAGAGATGAGTGACAACGCGGTCCCCTTCACTCTTGGCACCTAGGTGCTGTCCGATCTGTTCGGCCGGGGCGATGCCCTGCACTGCAGCCCGGGCAAAGTCCACGGCTGCAGCGAGCACCGCATCCGGTTTTCCGACGCGCCACACGGGGACGCCGGAACGGGGCTTGGACGCCGGTTTGGGGGTGCTCTGGTCAGGTTGGGAAGTCATGTGGATGCCTAAGCGTCCAGCTCGTCGGCAACCTTACGGAGGGCGGCTGCAATCGCCTTGGCCTTGTTGCCTTCCGGGTACTTTCCGGCGGACAGCGTCCCGGACAGGTTGTCCAGCACGGTCACGAGGTCCTGGACGAGTGGCGCCAGGTCCTTGGCGCTGGGACGCTTTGCCTTCGCGATGGACGGGGTCTTGTCCAGCACGCGCAGCCCGAGGGCCTGGGCTCCCTTGCGGCCGTCGGCCACACCGAACTCCACGCGCGTGCCGGCTTTGAGCTCCGTTACGCCTTCGGGCAGGGCGGATTTGGGCAGGAATACTTCCTGGCCGTCCTCACCTGCGAGGAATCCGAAGCCTTTTTCCTTGTCATACCACTTGACCTTGCCGGTAGGCACGTAATCAACCTTCTTCGTTCTGGACTTCCTGTGACACGGCCGGCGGCCACCGCATCCGCACTGATATGCGGGTTCAGGGTATGGCTGCCCGGACCATGTTGGTCTGTATCTTCAAGGTTATCCTGCCGGGACCCGGATTCCCGCTTTGCGGCACGGGCTCAGCCGGGCTGTTAGCGTTACTTCCATGACACCCTCCCGCTACCGGCGGCCCCTGATGATAGTTGCGGCGGTTATTGCTGTCTTTTCGCTGGCTGCCGTGGGCGCCGTCATGGCCATCGCCTTTGGCGGCAGTGCCGCCCCGGTGTGGGTGACATCCCTGGCCCTGTACGGCCTGCCGCTGGCGTTCCTCCTGATGATATTCCTGGTGATCGACGGCGTCGCCGCCCGCCGCCGGGCAGGAAAGTCCGGCGGGCGGTAACGTTGGACTGATGTCCTTTATTCGCGCGCTCAGCAAGGAACTGGAGGCACGCAGCGACGACTCGTTGCGGGCCCTGTTCTCCGCGCGGCCGGACCTGGTCTCACCCAACGTTCCGGACTTTGCGGCCCTCGCGGCGCGGGCCAGCGCCAGGGTCAGCGTGCAGCGCGCACTGGAGCGCCTGAACCGGCCGCAGATGCAGGTCCTGGAGACGCTCCACCTCTGCACCAACACGGACACAGCCCACAGCGCCTCTGCCGCGGGACTCAAGAAACTCATCCGCGGCGCATCGCTGTCCGCCATCGAACGGATCCTGCACTCCCTTGAAGAACTCGCCCTCGTGCACCGCGCCGAGCCCCCGCACGGTGTCGCACTGCCGGCAGGGGCCCGCCAGCGCTACTACCTTCCGGTAGGAAGCCTCCGTGACGTCGTAGGAATATATCCGGCGGGACTGGGCAGGAGTTACACGGAACTTGTCCGGCTGCAGCCGGCCTTCGCCCAGCGCGTGGTGCAACTGGTGGGCGAACTGCACCACAGCGGCGCCTCCATCCATCCCGCCACAACACCTATGGAAGCCGCCCTGTCATTGCAGCATTGGACAGCCACGCCCGAGGCCCTGGAACGGCTCCTCGCCACCGCCCCGGAGCGCACCACGGCGCTCCTGGCCCGTTTCGGGAACTGGGCCATGGGCGCGGTGCCCCAGGCCCAGCGGCGGGCTTCCGTCCTCAATGAGGGCCCCGACGTCGGCCCTGTTGACTGGCTCCTGGCGAGGGGCCTGCTGGTACCGCTGGACGCCGCCCACGTGGAGTTGCCGCACAGCGTGGGGATCGCCCTCCGCGGCGGGGCCGTGATCGAGGACTTCACGCTGACTCCCCCGGTGCCCAGGCTGGGACAGACCACAGCGGCGCTCCGGCGAAATGCCGCTCTGGGCGCCATTGCCGAAACCCTCCGCCTGACGGGAGAGCTCCTGTACAACGTGCGCGAGCAGCCCCTCGTCACGTTGCGGAGCGGGGGCGTCGGCGTCCGCGAGATGAAGCGCCTGGCGGACGCACTCCGGATCGACCTTCGCGCCGCCGGCCTGCTGGTTGAACTCTGCGCCCTGGCCGGCCTTCTCCGGCTGGACGTTGACAGCTCCGCCTGGGTGCAGCCGGAACAGCTTGAGTGGCTTACGCTGCCGCGCCAGGAACAATGGCTCTGGCTCGTGAATGCCTGGCTGGCCAGCGAACGTGCCCCGTCGCTGGTGGGCCAGCCAGTCACCGGTCCGGGCGCGGGGGCCGCCCCGCACCGTGCGGCGGCGGGCACCACCATCAACGCGCTGTCGGCTGAAGCCCAGCGGCCGGACGCGCCCGTCATCCGGAAGAGGATCCTGGAAATCCTCAACGAACTGACGGACGAGGCCGCTGAGGCCGACGGCAAGGCGCCGGTGCTGGACGCAGCCGCGGTGCTGCAACGGGCAGAGTGGACCCAGCCCCGGATGGCACGGCGCTTTAGTTCGCTGATCCGCGGCGTCCTGGCCGAAGCGGAGATGCTCGGCCTCATCGGTTCGGGCGCGCTGAGCCAGTTGGGCTCGGCCATCGCCGCGGAGCGTCCCGATGAAGCGCTGGATATCCTGGGGGAACATCTCCCGGCCGCCCTCAACCACGTGTTGCTGCAGGCTGACCTCACTGCCGTAGCGCCGGGGTACCTGGCGCCCGAGTTGAGTGAGAAGCTGCTGGTGATGGCCGACGCCGAAGGCCAGGGTCCCGCTACGATCTACCGGTTCTCCGTGGCGTCCGTCCGCCGGGCGCTCGACGCCGGCCACGACGCCGGCAGCATGTTGCGTTTCCTGCGCGAGCACTCGGCCACCGCTGTACCGCAGCCACTCGAATACCTCGTGGAGGACACCGCGGCCAGGCACGGCAGGCTGCGCGTGGGCGTGGCGTCCAGCTTCATCCAAAGCGACGACGAGGAAGCCCTGCTCGAACTCATCAAGGAATCCAGCGCGTCCGGGCTGGGGCTGGTCCGCATTGCGCCCACAGTCCTGATTTCCCGCGCGGGAACCAAGGAAACCGCCCAGGTCCTGCGTGCACTCGGTTTGTCACCGGCCGTCGAGGAGGCTGAGTCAGGGCTGATCCGGCTGCGCCGGACCACCGCCGTTCCGGGCAGCGGGCGTCCTGTGTACAGCGCGCCGCGGACGGCACCGGCAGAGGCCGACGTCGACGCCCAGCTGGCGATTCTCCGCAGCCACGGAGCCGCCCATGGAGCGAACGGCAACGGAAGCCACCGCCCGGCGTCGGGGGCAACGGGAGAGGAAGCAACGCAGCTCGGGCTCGAAACCCTGCAAAAGGCCATCCGGCTCCGGCAAGCAGTCGTAATGAACGTGGTGGACAGCCAAGGGAATTCCAGCAGGGAAACGGTTGTTCCGGTCTCTGTGAACGGCGGCCGGGTGAGGGTCTTCGACCCCGCACGCGAAACCGAACGCGTGCTCTCGATCCACCGGATCATCGACATTGAGGCGGAAGAGGGATCCCAGCAGTGACCAGCACCCCACAAACCAGCGGCATCAGGGCCTGGGCGCCGTGAACGACGGGCCACTGATCGTCCAGAGCGACAAAACCATCCTGCTCGAAGTGGACCATGAGCTTGCCACCGAGGCCAGGCACGCCATCGCCGCCTTCGCCGAGCTGGAGCGCGCGCCGGAACACGTGCACAGCTACCGCCTGACTCCGCTGGGGCTGTGGAACGCCCGCGCCGCCGGACTGGACGCAGAACGCGTGCTGGACACCCTGTTGAAGTATTCGCGCTTCCCGGTGCCGCATTCCCTGCTGATCGACATCGAAGAAACGATGTCCCGCTACGGCCGGCTGCGGCTGGAAAAAGACCCGCAGCACGGGCTGGTGATGCGGACCAGCGATTACCCCGTGCTCGAGGAAGTCTGCCGTGCCAAGAAGATCCAGCCCCTGCTCGGCCCGCGCATCGACGGCGAGACCGTCGTGGTCCATTCCTCGCAGCGCGGGCAGCTGAAGCAGCTGCTCCTCAAGATCGGTTGGCCTGCCGAAGACCTGGCCGGCTACGTGGACGGCACGCCGCACCCCATTATGCTCAACGAGTCCGGCTGGAAGCTCCGGCCGTACCAGAAACTGGCCACGGAGAACTTCTGGGCCGGCGGCAGCGGCGTCGTCGTACTCCCCTGCGGCGCCGGCAAAACGCTGGTGGGTGCGGCAGCCATGTCCACAAGCTCCACCACCACGTTGATCCTGGTGACCAACACCGTGTCCGCCCGGCAGTGGAAGGACGAGCTCGTCAAGCGGACCTCGCTGACGGCGGACGAGATCGGTGAGTACTCCGGCTCGGTCAAGGAAGTCCGCCCCGTCACCATAGCGACGTACCAGGTCCTGACCACGAAACGCGGCGGGCTCTACCCCCACCTGGAACTGGTGGACGGCCACGACTGGGGCCTGATCATCTACGACGAGGTCCACCTGCTGCCGGCACCCATCTTCCGGATGACGGCCGATCTCCAAGCCCGGCGCCGGCTCGGATTGACCGCAACCCTGGTGCGCGAGGACGGCCGCGAAGGCGAAGTCTTCAGCCTGATCGGGCCGAAACGCTACGACGCGCCGTGGAAGGACATCGAAGCCCAGGGTTACATCGCCCCGGCTGACTGCGTGGAAGTCAGGGTGGATCTTCCCCACGACGAACGTGTTGCGTACGCCATGGCGGAGGACGCCGACAAATACAGGCTCTGTGCCACGTCCGAAACCAAGACCACGGTGGTGGAGCAACTGGTGGAACAGCACCGCGGTGAGCAGCTCCTGGTCATCGGCCAGTACATCGACCAGCTGGACGAACTGGGCGAACGGCTCCAAGCCCCCGTGATCAAGGGCGACACGTCCGTGAAGGAGCGCCAGAAGCTGTTCGAAGCCTTCCGGGCAGGCGAAGTGAAGACCCTGGTGGTTTCCAAGGTGGCGAACTTCTCCATTGACCTTCCGGAAGCTTCGGTGGCCATCCAGGTGTCCGGCTCATTCGGTTCCCGGCAGGAGGAAGCCCAGCGACTGGGCAGGCTCCTGCGCCCCAAGCAGGACGGCCGCGCTGCGCGGTTCTACTCACTGGTGGCACGGGATACGCTCGACCAGGACTTCGCGGCCAAGCGCCAGCGGTTCCTGGCCGAGCAGGGCTATGCCTACCGGATCATGG
The DNA here is from genome assembly GCF_000685965.1 of Arthrobacter sp. UNC362MFTsu5.1. GTDB lineage: Bacteria > Actinomycetota > Actinomycetes > Actinomycetales > Micrococcaceae > Arthrobacter. The sequence continues at coordinate 52,471 of NZ_JMLE01000013.1, forward strand.
ATGCCAAGGACGTGGGACGGAATCCTTCGGCCACCTGATGCGGCAGCCGCCAGCCTCCGCGGAACCCTGTCCCGTTAGGGTCCCGCGGCCGAACGTCACCCGCGGGTGGCAGTCAGCTGATCCCCCACGATCCGTCCCGTTCCGTGGTTCCTGTCCGCGGGTCAAGCTGCGGTGCCTGATAGGCGAGTTCGCCGCCGCTGCGGCCACCGAACGGACGTCCGTGGTCCGCGAACTCCTCCCGGAAATAGGCAAGGCACCACTGCCCCATCTGAATCCGGGCGCCCGTGCGAAGAACGGACTCACCCGTGGATGCGACACTGCCTGTCACCCTGCCGTGCGGCACCAGTACGTACTCGTCGTCCGCGTTGTGGACTATTTCCGCATGGAGCCCGTCCAGCCCGTCCAGTTGGACGTCCGAGGACCCGTCACTGCCGATCCTTACGATTTCCCTGCTCAGTGTGTATTCGCGGGGCACCTGGCCGTTCCACGTTGCCGAGTCCTGGACGAAGATGAGCCGGGGCCGGCCGCTTCCCCGGCTGTGGTGGGTGGTGGTGGCACGGCGGGCGATGCTCCGCCTGACTGTCGGCATCAACGGCAGCGGAGTCTGCGGGGGCAGCAGCGAGAACCGCGGCGCGCGCCGTCCGCGTTTCATGAGTGGCGCCAGGGCGCCGAGCTTCCCCAGCTTGATGTGCGGCGAGCGCGTAATGAGCCGCTGCGACGCCGGGCTGGCGACGGCTCCGAGGCTCACGATGTGGCCGTCCGGACCGTCAACCACCACTGAAAGCCCCCGCTCGGCAAGGGTCTTCGCCAGCGGCCGGATGTCATCCAGCGACGGCATGCCGCCGGAACCGAACGGCTCAAGGCCGTCCACGGCAATTCGCACTTCGGTGCCGCCGGCCTGTGCTGTTCCCCGCGTTACGGCTCCGGACCCATCGGTATAGGAAAAGTCCAGATCCATGTCGAGGCGGAATCCGTTCACGTCCGGATCAGCTCCGGTTCTCGTCTGACCCCGAGGCATCGTTGTCACTGGTGGTCACCCGGAGGCTGCCGTTGAGCTTCCAGGTGGCGCGAGGGGCGTCCGGGCCGATGTCGCGCGGAACCTCCACCGTCATGTCGATGAAGTTGTAGTTGATCGCGGCGCCCTTGCCGGTCAAGTAGGACCACATTTCCTCAGCCAGGTCTGCCCAGTCGCGGATGCTGCGGTCGGCCGTGCGGGTACTCTCGGGCGCTTGTATTTCCGTCATGGTGGTTGTTCCCCTTCATTGGGTGCCGCATGAACGATTGGTCCCGAATCCTCATGGACTCAGTGCGCCCACTCTAATACCGGCCGGTAGCCGGGGAAACCCTCCGCGGCCCGAACGAATTAGCCGCAAAAAGGGTTCCCCTCAGTCCGTGGCCGCGAGCAGGTCCAGGACAAACCGCGCCATGTCCGCACGCGCGGCCACCAGGGCCCGGAGCGCGTCTGAGTCCTGCTCTGCCAGCTTCTGGGTGGGGATTGCGGACAACCCGGTGAAGACGGCCATCGATGCCGCGTGGCCCCGCCTGACGGACGCCTCCTCGACGTCAGCCCCGGCATCGGCCAGGCCGGCGCAGTACGCCTCCAGGCACAGCGGTCCCAGCCGGTACAGCTCGGCCCCGCCCATGACGCCCTGGTTGACCCAGCCGGAGAGCAGCTGGCCCAGGTCGAAGCCACAACAGGCCAGGCCGAACCGCCCCCAGTCGATAACCGCGAACGACGCCGCGGCGGTGCCGGCGGGCAGGGACTCCACCAGCAGGTTTTGCGGACTCGCGTCACCATGGGCGGGAAGCTGGGGCAGGGCGGTCATTTCGTCCACCAGCGCGAACGCCCTGTCCGCCAGGTCACGAAGGCCCGCGACCAGAGCGGCATCAGCGGCAGGAGCCACCGCCGGGTGCCGCCACAGGGAGTCGCCCTGTATCGCGGGGATGAAGACGTTGGCGCCCACACCCTCCACGAAGAACCGGAGCGCGCCGGGAGTGCTGGCATCCGGGATGGCGGCGACGCATTCCCTCGCCTCGGAGCTTCCCGACAGCCTGCCAAGGAATCTGGCTGCATCCACGAAACACCGGTCCGTCCAGCCGGCCGCCGCGACCTCGGCGACGTCCTCCATCCAGATCGCCGTGCGCTGGTTGTCGAGTTCCGCGATCTTGAAAACCTCGGGAAGCCGACCGCCCTGCGGCATCACCGAGCCGAGCGCCGAAGCGTAGACCTGCGCCTCGGTGCGCCACAGATAGTTGGCGGCGAGGGCAGCACGGAATGGCGGCGGCACCTGCCCGATGCCCTGCCACAGCAACGGCGACTGGATAACCTTGACCACCATGCTGAAGCGGGCGACGCCGACCGTGTTACTAGCGCCGGCACAACTGGTGCGGGCTGTTCCGCCGACCCGCCAGAGCCCTCCGGTGGTCATGTTGAACATGGGGAACTCGATTGCGTCGGCCCGGGCACCCAGCAGCTCCACGTCCCGCTCCCCGAGGGCGGCAGCGGCCAGCAGTGCCAAGTCAGCGGGCTCCGCCCCGGCAGCACCCAGGGCATCCATGTTTTCGAGCAGTGGCGCCTTCATGGATTACCCCTCGGTAGCCGGGCGGCCTCTGGAAAGGCCTGAGACCAAAAATGGTAAAGTAACTTTATGATTGATGTCAATGAGTTCCCGGCAGACGCGCCTCCCCCGCACATCGCCGCCCTGCTTGCAGGGGCCTTCGACGCCCTCCGGGCTGAATTGAACGCGCGGACCCTCCCTGGACTCCGGCCCTCGCACTACCGCGTTATGTCCCTCATTCCGGGCGGCGGCCTGAGGTTGTCCGAACTCGCCGAGCGGGCCGCAATCACCAGGGCCGGAATCGGCCAGTTCATGAAGTACCTGGAGAATCTGGGATACGTGGCGCTCCGGCCAGACCCCTCGGACAGCCGGGCAAAAATCGTAAGGCTGACGCCTTCGGGGACCTCCGCCGTCGAACTTTCCACGGCAATCATTGCCGAGACCGAAACGCGCTGGGAGGCGGCGCTGGGGGCCGGGCGGTACCGGGAACTGCGCCGGTCACTGCAGGAAATTGGCCGGCTTGCGCCGCCACCGGCAGCCTAGTGCCGGGTTCCACACATGGGACACTCAACATTCATTCAGAAAACTCCCAGATTCTGGGAGCATCATGGGAGGTATGAAAAAGAACGGTCCCGAAGCCAAGCTGCTCGTCGTCGATGATGAACCAAACATCCGCGAGCTGCTCTCCACCTCCCTGAGGTTCGCAGGCTTCGAGGTCGTCTCGGCCGGCAACGGACGCGACGCCCTCGCCGCCGCCGAGCTCCACGCCCCCGACCTTGCGGTGCTCGACGTCATGCTCCCGGACATGGACGGCTTCACGGTGACCCGCCGGCTGCGCGCCTCAGGCAAGCACTTCCCCGTCCTGTTCCTCACGGCCAAGGACGACACCGAGGACAAGGTCACCGGGCTCACCGTCGGCGGCGACGACTATGTCACCAAGCCCTTCAGCCTGGACGAGGTGGTGGCCCGGATCCGCGCCGTGCTGCGGCGCACCCAGCCCCTGCTCGACGACGACGCCGTCATCCGCGTGGACGACCTCGAGCTCGACGACGACGCCCACGAGGTGCGCCGCGGCGGCACCGTCATTGAGCTCTCCCCCACGGAGTTCAAGCTCCTGCGCTACCTGATGCTGAACCCGAACCGGGTCCTCTCCAAGTCCCAGATCCTGGACCACGTCTGGGAATACGACTTCAACGGAGACGCGTCCATCGTGGAGTCCTACATCTCCTACCTGCGGCGCAAAGTGGACATCGACCCCGATGCCCCGGCGCTCATCCAGACCAAGCGCGGTGTGGGCTACGTACTTCGGACAGCCGAAAAGCGCTGACCTTGCTGCACCGTTGGAAGTCCGCCTCGCTGCGTTCCCAGCTGGTGGCCATCATGATGGCGCTTATGCTGGTGGCCTTGGCCGTGACCGGTTCGGGAACACTAACCCTCCTGCACAGCTATCTGCAGGGCCAGGTGGACGACAAGCTCAAGGTCGCCGTCAATTCGGTCAAGCAGCAGCAGTCCTTCAACCAGCTGCTGCAACAGAATCCGAACATTCCCACCGACTACTCCCTCATGCTCCTGCGCCCGGACCAGGACCCGTTCCCGTTCGGCGGCAACAAGGACTCGCATCCGGACATCGAAAGCCTCTCCCCGGCCGAAGCCAACAAGCTCGACCTCGCCCCGTTCCAGGTCCGCGGCACCGACGGGCGGAACTGGCGCGTCGTGGCACTGCCTGTAGTTGACGGCAACCAGCGCAACGCCGTCGTCATCATCGGCCTGTCGCTGGCCCCGGTGGACTCGGTGGTGGAACACGCTTCACTGGTGGTGGTGGGAGTGGGCTTCCTGACCCTGGTGCTGGCCTTCTTCATTGCCACCTGGACAGTGTCCAGGTCCTTCCGTCCGCTGGCCCGCGTGGAAAGGACCGCCGCGGCCATCGCCGCCGGTGACCTTTCCCGCCGCGTCGATGTGGAGAATCCGGCCACCGAAGTGGGCCGGCTGGGCGGCTCCCTGAACGCGATGCTCAGCCACATTGAATCCGCCTTCGCGGCCAGGCTCGCCTCGGAAGAGCGGATGCGCCGCTTTGCCGCCGACGCTTCCCATGAACTCCGCACTCCCCTGGTGACGATCCGGGGGTTCTCCGAGCTCTACCGCCAGGGCGCCCTGACCAAGGACGAGGACGTGGCCATGGCCATGGGCCGGATTGAGAGCGAGGCCAAACGGATGGGCTCCATGGTGGAGGACCTTCTGCTCCTCGCCCGGCTGGACGAGCAGCGCCCCCTGCAGCAGAAGCCCGTGGATCTGCTGCTTCTCGCCAACGACGCCGTGGTGGACACCCAGGCCAGCGACCGGGACCGGACGATTTCACTGACAGGCCTCGACGGCGGACCGCCCTCCCCCGCGCCGATGCTGGGCGATGAGGCCAAGCTGCGCCAGGTGGTGGGCAACCTGATGGGAAACGCCCTGCGCTACACCCCGGCCGGGACGCCCATCGAGCTCGCCGTCGGAGTGCGCACCGGCGAGGCGGGCCAACTGTTTTCCGTCATCGAGGTGCGCGACCACGGCGCCGGGATCCCGGAGGACGAAGCGTCACGGATCTTTGAGCGCTTCTACCGGGCGGACACCTCCCGGACCCGGGAAACGGGCGGCAGCGGCCTCGGCCTGGCCATCGTTGCTGCCATCGTGGGCTCACACTCGGGGTCCGTCCGCATGGTCCCCACGGACGGCGGCGGCGCCACGATGGTGGTCAGCCTGCCGTTCCGGGACGAGGCAGCCGAGTATTTAGGCAGTAAGAACGACGGCTCAGGCAGTAGGAACGACGGCGGCGAAGCCGGCGAAGTTGTCCACATATAGGCAGCGGATGTGGCGCGGCTTTCCGCCCGTTTCCTAGGCTCGACGTAGCGGTCCGAACACCCCGGTCCGTCCGCAGGCTTGACCCGGCTTGCGAACAGCGTCGAAGGGCAATCACCATGAGCATCATCTCCGTAGATACCGAACTGCTCCAGCTCAAATCAGCCAACGTGAAGGCCACGGTTGACCGCATCAGCGCGGACGTCCAGGCCATGAAGCGGGGGCTGGATGAGCTGCAGGGCACCTGGCGCGGATCGGCGGCCACCAACTTCCAGGCGCTGATCACCGAGTGGACCATTACGCAGGGCAAAGTGGAGGCTTCGCTCGCCTCGATCAATATGGCCCTGACGTCAGCGGCCGCCACTTACGCCCAGGCAGAGCAGGGCAATACGCAGCGGTTCAGCTGATTCACAGGCTCAGCTGAAGCGGGCTAAGCCTCCGGGGTTCCCTGGTGGAAGCGCAGGCGCCACTGGGTGCCGTCCAGCACCCAGAGCGAACTGCGCAGCGACGATCCCGACCGGTCCTTGCTTCGGTACGTCAGCAGGACCGCCTGCGGTCCCACCCGGTCGGCGCCAATGATCTCCAGTTCGGCGGCAGTGCCCGGGCTCTCCTCGAGGGCCATCATCATGGCATCGCGTGTCCAGAACCGGCCCGAGCTGCCGATTTCCGTAAACTCCGGATGCAGCAGCACGCCGGTGCGCCCGATGTCGGCGCGGGTGTCGGGGCTGAGCAGTTCCCGTTCCAGTGCCTCAACGACGGCTTCGGGAGCTGCGTCCGGCCCCGGCTGCGCGAAGGGGTCCGTCTCCAGCTCACTGAATAGGTCCGGCTCGGTGAAAAGGTCCGGCTGGTTGCGGCTTCCGGCCAGGGTGAGGGATTCCTGGCGCTGCGGCACCCGGGGCGCGGCCTGTGTGGAGGCGCCTCCCTCGGGGACAATGCCGGCACGGACAAAACCCGGTCCCGACCGTACTGCAATGCCCTGCTGATAGGAGGTTGCCGCAGCCCGCGCCCGGTCGTCGGCGGCCTCGTTGAGATCGTGCCCGGCGTGGCCCCGGACCCATTCGAAGCGGTACTTGCGTCCAGTCAGCGCCTGGTCGATTTCCCGCAGGATCTCCACGTTCAGGACCGGCTTGCCGTCAGCCTTCCGCCAGCCCTTGCGCTTCCAGCCGGGCATCCACTTGGTGACCGAGTTGATGACGTATTGGCTGTCGCAAAGAATATGCAGCTCCTCCTCGGGGAGGTGCGCGGTGCAACGGAAAAGATCCAGGACGGCCATCAGCTCGCCCTGGTTATTCGTGCCGTGCGGCCAGCCGCCTGCCCGCCAGCAGTCGTCGTTCACATACCAGGCCCATCCGGCCGGGCCGGGATTTCCTAAAGCCGAACCGTCGGCTGCTGCAGTAATCGTCACCGCACTATCCTGCCAGACCTGCCCGACATTGTGGCTTTCGGTGATGCACGGCCACGGCGGACGGTGGCTGCACCAGTGTCCGTGCGAATGTCCTTCCGAACGCAAAAGTGCGGCCCCCTCGCAATGAGGGGGCCGCACTCAGGTGCGCTTTGCGCGGTTGGGCAGGTTAGAAACCGCCCATGCCGCCCATCTCGTCGCCGCCACCCATGGCCGGAGCGTTCTTCTCCGGCTTGTCGGCCACAACGGCCTCGGTGGTGAGGAAGAGACCCGCGATGGACGCAGCGTTCTGCAGGGCAGAGCGCGTTACCTTGACGGGGTCGTTGATGCCGGCAGCCAGCAGGTCAACGTACTGTCCGGTGGCGGCGTTCAGACCGTGACCGGCGGGCAGGCCGCGGACCTTGTCGACAACAACGCCCGGCTCGAGGCCGGCGTTGAACGCGATCTGCTTCAGCGGTGCGTCGATGGCAACGCGGACGATGTTGGCGCCCGTTGCTTCGTCGCCTTCGAGCTGCAGGTTGGCGAATGCCTTGGCGCCGGCCTGGATGAGGGCAACGCCACCACCGGCAACGATGCCTTCTTCAACGGCAGCCTTCGCGTTGCGGACAGCGTCCTCAATGCGGTGCTTGCGTTCCTTGAGCTCAACTTCGGTTGCGGCACCGGCCTTGATGACTGCAACGCCGCCGGCCAGCTTGGCCAGGCGTTCCTGCAGCTTCTCGCGGTCGTAGTCCGAATCGGAGTTCTCGATCTCGGCGCGGATCTGGGAAACGCGGCCGGCGATCTGGTCGGCGTCGCCGGCACCTTCGACGATGGTGGTCTCGTCCTTGGTGACAACAACCTTGCGTGCCTTGCCCAGGAGTTCGAGGCCGGCGGTCTCAAGCTTGAGGCCGACTTCCTCGGAGATGACCTGGCCACCGGTGAGGATGGCGATGTCCGCGAGCTGCGCCTTGCGGCGGTCGCCGAAGCCCGGAGCCTTGACGGCGACGGACTTGAAGGTGCCACGGATCTTGTTGACGATCAGGGTGGCCAGGGCCTCGCCCTCGATGTCTTCGGCAATGATCAGCAGCGGCTTGGAGGACTGCATGACCTTTTCGAGGACAGCAACCAGTTCCTTGACGTTGGAGATCTTGGAGTTGACGATCAGGATGTACGGATCCTCGAGGACCGTTTCCTGACGCTCAGCGTCGGTGACGAAGTAAGCGGAGATGTAGCCCTTGTCGAAGCGCATGCCCTCGGTGAGCTCAAGCTCGAGGCCGAAGGTGTTGGACTCCTCGACGGTGATAACACCTTCCTTGCCGACCTTGTCCAGTGCTTCAGCGATCAGCGCGCCGATTTCGTCGTCACCGGCAGAGATGGACGCCGTGGCGGCGATCTCTTCCTTGGTTTCGATTTCCTTGGCGGAAGCGAGCAGCTCGGTGGTGACGGCTTCAACAGCCTTCTCGATGCCGCGCTTCAGGGACAGCGGGTCAGCGCCGGCTGCGACGTTGCGCAGGCCTTCCTTGACCAGTGCCTGTGCGAGCACGGTGGCCGTGGTGGTGCCGTCGCCAGCGACGTCATCCGTCTTCTTGGCAACTTCCTTGACCAGCTCGGCGCCGATCTTTTCGTAAGGATCGTCCAGCTCGATCTCCTTGGCGATGGACACACCATCGTTGGTGATCGTGGGGGCGCCCCACTTCTTTTCGAGGACGACGTTGCGTCCACGCGGGCCGAGGGTGACCTTGACGGCGTCGGCGAGGATGTTCAGGCCCCGCTCAAGACCGCGGCGTGCCTCTTCATCAAATGCAATGATCTTGGCCATAACGGCAGTAGTCCTTTCGGGACAGTCGTTAAGAATGAACCTTCACTGCGGTGCCCGCGACGGACGACCCTTCACCGGCGGCCTCTGTATGCCGCACGGATGGGATCTCACCCCAGCAAGGTATTTCTTTCGCTCCTTGTCCTTCCCGCTCTCCGCGGCCGGCCGGAACCGGGCGTGGAATTAGCAGTCAGTCCGTGGGAGTGCTAAGTCAATAATTAGCACTCCCCCGGGGAGAGTGCAAGCAGGCATTGCGCGGAAAGGCCCTGCCGCAGCCCCGGCTACGCTAGGAGCGATCAGCCGCCGGCACGGGCGGCGGTTTCGCTTCCGCTCATCCTGGCCCTGTTATCTGCGGCATAGGTGAACACCATGTAGTTGGCGCTGGTGACGTCCCCGGTGGAATCGAAGCCGATCTGCCCTGACTCGCCGTCGTAATCCGCAGGCTTACCGGCCTTGAGGGCGTCGGCACAGTCCTTGTAGCTCCTGCACGGTTCAGCCGTGCCCGCGCCTTGCGGTCCGGAGACTGCGGTCAGCTTGGCAGCGATGGAGGAGCCGGCGTCGTCCTGCGCCGCGACGGCCGCGATGGCGGCCAGGTTAACGGCGTCGTACGTTTCCGCGGCGAACGTCATGTCCTTAAGGCCGGGATCAACCGCCACCAGTTCGCCCTGGAAATGGGCCGAGGGGAAGACGCCCGGCAGAATTCCGCGGGCACCCTCAAGGGCCTTGGATCCCAGCGCGGAGCCGTACTGGTTGACGGCGCCGTCACTGAGGATCAGCTTGCTGCCCGCCAGGCCCGCGTTGTTGAGTTCCGCTATGGCGCCCTGGGCGCCGGCGCGGGCAACGACAATGACGGCGTCCGGGCCGGCGGCCTTCGCGGCTGCGGCCGCCTGCTGTGCCTGGCCGGCTGTGAATCCGGCCTCGGCCACCGTGCCTACGCCTGCTGCCTTGGCCGCGGCGGCCACGGCCACAGAGACGTCCTTGCCGTACAGGCTGTCCTCGTGAAGGACCGCTACGGTCCGGGCGCCGCTGTCCTTGGCCAGCTTGACCAGCACTGGCGCCTGGGCCACGTCGGCTGCCGACGTGCGGAAGTAGTACCCGCCACTCTTATACCGTGTGAGGCCGTGCGCGGCGTTCGCCGGAGAAATGATGGCCACTTTGGCCCGCGACAGGACATCTATTGCCCCCGGGGCGCGGCTCGAGTCAGTGGGACCGATGACCACGTCAGCCTTGGCCGCCACGAGTTCCTTGGCCTGTGACGCGGTGTCTTCGCTGATTTTCTCGGGCAGGAGCTCCACCGGCCGCCCCTTGTGGCCGCCCGCGGCGTTAATCTCCTGGACCGCGAGTTTTGCGGCGGCAAGCTGGGAGGCGTTCAGGAAGGATTGTTTTCCGGTGTTGTCCAGGATGATGCCTATGCGCAGTGTGCCGTCGCCATTGGCGTCGACCGAATCAACCCGCACGTTGCCGCTCTGGCCGGAGCAGCCGGCCAGGACCAGCGCCGTGGCTGCGCCAAGGACCGCCGCCGACAACAACCGTGGCCGCACCCGGGCGGAGCGGGCAGGAGCGCCTGGGCCGTGCACTGCCGCGAACAGCATCAGGCCGGCCGGACGTTCTCTGCCTGGGGACCCTTCTCACCTTCGCCGACTTCGAACTGCACCCGCTGCCCTTCATCCAGGGCACGGTAGCCCTCACCCTCGATGGCCGACCAGTGGACGAAGACATCGTCTCCGGAGTCGTCGACAGTGATGAAGCCGTAGCCTTTTTCGGCGTTGAACCATTTGACGGTTCCCAATGCCATGGTGCCCACTTTCGGTTGCTTCTGTTCGGCCCACGTCACTGTGCGCCATCGGTACGGTCCGCATCCAAATGCGGCGTCCGGAATCACTTTAGCCACTGCCGTTTGCCGGAGGCAGGACCCTGTCCTGCGAGCCCCTAATAGTTATTCAGGCGTAACCGAAATTCCCTACTGGAAACCGGGCCCGAGGACCACGACCACGGGTATCTGGAACTCGGCGGAGTCCACCAGCGAGGTGATGTTCAGGAGCTCGCCGAGCGCTTCGGCGTTCGCTTTTTGCCCAGCCCCGCTGTAGTAGATCACCGACGACTGCTGCGGCATTCCGCCCCAGTTGCCCACCGGGCCCAAAGCCCATCCGTCCCCGGCCACGGTGGCGCTTACGCGGCCGGCCAGGCCGGCCGTGGTGGTCCCGTTGTAGACGGCCACGGCCTGGGTCTTGTCAACAGCCTGCGCGTTGGCGGAGGGTTCAGCGGAGGGAGTGCCGCTGTTCGCGAGCGCTTCAGTGGTAGAGGGCGTCGCACTTGGCTCTGCGCTGGGCGCAGCACTCGGGGATCCGGCGCCCTGGGTGGCCTCGGCGGACGGTGAGGCGGAGGGGCTTTGCTGGGCGGACCCTGCCGCCAGCAGCGGGGTGCCGGTGGGAACGAACCCCAGCTTGGGCAGGAAAAGGAAGGCAACCAGGCCGATGGCGAGCGCCACAACGCCGACCGCCAGGATGGGTCCCAGCCGGCGCCGGGGGGCATCGGCGGCGACCCGGTGGACACCCTGTCGTGAAGAGGCCTCCGGGACCCTGTCGAATTCATCCCGAGCGTATTTGGTCATGGTAAAACGATGTCCTTGGTGGTTTTGCTGATTGCCCAGCCCCGACTGTTAGGCGTCAGAGCCCAAACGGCGCGCCGTGCGTGCCCGTTGGCGTGACGTACGTAGTCTACGCAATCTCTTCACGAGCATGGGGTCGTGGGCCAGGGCGTCCTCGGTATCAATCAGCGTGTTGAGGATCTGGTAGTAGTGGGTGGCCGAGAGGTCGAACAGCTCACGAATGGCCTGTTCTTTGGCCCCTGCGTACTTCCACCACTGCCGCTCGAGGGCCAGCATTTGCTGGTCCCGCTCACTCAGCCCGGAGCCCTGCTGCGGAGCGGGCACCAAGCCGTTCGCCACCGCGCCCTGGCTGCCGGCAGCCGCAAGTGAGACGTCGTCGTGCACAGGTTCGGCCACGGCAAACTCCTTCACTTGATCCGGTCAAAGTCTCTTTCCATGGTACGGGCGAATAACACGCCTGTCATTTACGCACTGTGACGCGGGGGTGGAGAGGCTGACAGGCTCCATTCACCGGCTCCTGCGCTCGTTCCTCACGCAACAACGGAGCCTACGCAAATGTGGCCCGCCAGCCTCTTGGAGTCCAGCACTGCGAGAATGGACTCGTGTTTGATTCTGAAGCTTTGTTCGAGCTGGAGCCTGCCGTGGAGGCTTTGGCTTTCGCGGAGATGGTTCAGATGCCGCTGGACCGGCTGATGGCCCCGGACTGGGCGGCGGCGCTGGCGCCGGTCGAAGCCGGGCTGCGCAGCGTCCTGGAGTACCTTGCTACGGAAGTGGCCGACGGGCACCAGGTGCTGCCGTCGCCGTCGAACGTGCTGCGCGCCTTCCAACAGCCCCTGGCCGGCGTCAAGGTCCTCATCGTGGGCCAGGATCCGTACCCGACCCCAGGGCACCCCATCGGGCTGTCCTTCGCAGTGGAGGGGCACACGCGGCCCATTCCGCGGAGCCTTGCGAATATCTACAAGGAACTTGAATCCGACCTCAATCTTCCCGCCCGCGTCCATGGGGACCTCACCCGCTGGGCGGATCAGGGCGTCCTGCTCCTGAACCGTGTCCTGACAGTCCGTGCGGGAGCGGCCGGATCCCACCGGGGCAAGGGCTGGGAACCGATTACGACGGCGGCAATCGCCGCCGTTGCCGGGCGCCGCACTCCTGATGGCAGCCCGGCGCCCCTCGTGGCTGTGCTGTGGGGCAAGGATGCAGGGGGCGTCCGTCCCCTGCTGGGAGACGCTCCGGTGCTTGCCAGCGCCCACCCCAGCCCGTTGTCGGCAGCGCGCGGATTCTTCGGGTCCCGCCCCTTCAGCAAGGCCAACGAACTGCTCCGTTCGCAGGGCGCGGAGCCCGTCGACTGGGAGCTCCCGCCGGTCTCTTAGCCTAGGCTTACTTCCATGACTTCCCTCCCCGCCGCCACGTCAGCCAGCCGAAAATCGCGCCCCCAGACGAACCTTACGGTCCTCCGGCGCGAAGAACTCTCGCCGCACATGGTGCGGATCGTGGCCGGCGGCGAAGGCTTTTCGAGCTATGTGAACAACGATTACGTCGACCGTTACGTGAAAATCGCCTTCCCGCAGCCGGGCGTTGAATACCCGCTCCCTCTGGACCTGTGGGCCATCCGTGAGTCCATGCCCCGCGAACAATGGCCGCACACGCGGACTTACACGGTTCGTTGGGTGGACGAGGCGGCCCGTGAACTGGCCATCGACTTCGTGATCCACGGTGACGAAGGCCTGGCCGGCCCCTGGGCTGCCAATGCCCGTCCCGGCGACAGCCTGGTACTCACCGGACCGGGGGGTGGCTACAACCCGGACCCGGCGGCCGACTGGCACCTATTCGTCGGTGACGAGGCGGCCCTTCCAGCCATCGCCGCCGCCATTGAGTCGCTTCCGCCCCAGGCCCGGGGACTCGCGTTCCTGGAAGTGGACAGCAACGCCGAGATCCAGCCCATCACGGCCCCGGCCGGCCTGCGGATCGAGTGGCTGCCGCGCAACGGCACCCCTGCAGGCGCCAGCGGTCTCCTGGTCAGCGCCGTGCGCGAGGCCGAGTGGCCGGAGGGCACGGTACAGGTCTTCGCCCACGGCGAGCGGGGCTACATGAAGTCCCTCCGCGAAGTCTTCTTCCGTGAGCGCGGCCTCGAACGGGCGCAGGTATCGCTCTCGGGCTACTGGGCCGCCGGACGTGTCGAGGACGACTTCCAGGCCGAAAAGAAGCTCCCCATCGGCCAGATCTAGCCGGCCAGATCTAGCCGGCCAGATCTAGCCGGTCAGATCTAGCCGGCCGGAGCCAGCCGGCCGGTTCCGGGAAAGCCTTCCCCGGTTAGCGGCGCCGGGCGCGGCGGCGTTCGTTGCTGGCCAGGCTCCGCGTGAGCGGACGGGCCAAGGTGTCGCCGAGGACGATTCCGGCCGCCACTCCCAGCACAATCGCCCCGGCGTTCAGCATGCCCCCGGCGCCCATCAGAATCTGTGACTCTTCAATGGTCAAAACATACATGGACCGGAATATAGTCAGGCCCGGCAAGAGGATGAGGGCAGCGGGGACGGCCACCACCAGCTGTGGCGCGCCCATCTTCAAGGCGACCACTCTGGCCAAAAGGCCGATTACCACCGCGGCCACGGCCGGGGAAAACCTGGCCCCCATGCCGATCAGGTCCGCGCCGAGCAGCACAAGATGGCCCACCACGCCCACCGCCGCGGTGGGCAGGAGCAGCTTCCAGGCGGTCTGTTCGGTGATGCCGATGGCGACGACGGCTATTGCCACGAGGATGATGAGCGCCCACAACGGATACGCAGGCGGGAATGTTTCCGTGACGTCGATTTCCTCCATCCCCATTTTCGAGCCGAGCACAAAAGCGACGGAGATGCCGGACACCAAGGCGCCGAAGGTCAGCATGGTGGAGAGGAACCGGCCCGCCGCCGTGACGGGGAAGCCGTTGATGGCGTCCTGTACGGACGAAACGAGGCGGCCGGTGGGCAGGAGCAGCAGGATTCCGCCTACCACCACGATCGCGGGCGCAATCTGGATTCCCACCGGGCTGCCGAATCGCCATAGCAGCAGGGCGATGAACGTGACCAGGAACGCGCATGACGCCGTGGTGAAGAAGTCCGGAACCCGCCAGCGGCCCAGCTGCCGGGCGAGCAGGCTCACCAGGATATTCGAGCCGAACGCCACGGCCGAAGCGCCCGGTCCGCCGCCCAGCACACCGACGAAGACCGCAGCGAACACCGCGAAAGCAACGGTGACCATCCAGCGCGGAAACGGCTTGGAGCTGCGGATGATTTCATCCAGCCGGCGGACTGCCTCGTCACGGCCGACGCCGCCTGCCACGATATCCGTGACCAGCTGGTGCACCTGGGCCAGGCCCGCGTAGTTGTTGGTCCACGACCGCACCACCCGGAGCAGCGAAATGGGGGTCTGGTCCTTCGGTGCGTAGTTGATGGCCACCGACTGGTTGGTGATGTCCACTTCGATGTGCTTCAGGCCCAGGGCGGCAGTGACGGCGATGATGCTGGTTTCCACTTCAAGGGCGCCGGCGCCGTAGCGGAACATCGACTCGGCAAGGTGGAGCGCGAAGTCAATGGTCTTGCGGGCGGAGGTGTCCACTCCCCCTACCTGGATCATGGGGTTGGCGTACGGACTTCCCGCGAGCCTGTCCACGATGCTCATGGGGGCGGTGGGCGGGTTTTCACCCTGCACCAGCCTGCGGAGCATTCGCTTGGCGGCAGCGTTCTGCCGCACCTGGGAGGCGGTGAGTGGTTGGGTCGGGGGCAGGGCCGCCGTGGGCGGCCTGCGGCGACCGTCGGGTGCTTTGGTCATTGCGGCCTCCTCTGGGGCTTCACAAGGTTTAGTAGAACTGCTGGCCGGTTCGCCGTGTGTACAGCTGGCGGGCCACGCGTTCGCCGGCGGCCATCCAGGCTTTGTATTTCAGCGGGCTGAGAACCTGGTCATAGCAGCCCACGAAGTCGGTGACTGTCTTGCTGAAACTGGTCTTGAACAGCCCCAGCCCGTGGAAGGGGTTGGAGGTGTCCTTGAGTTTGTCGCTCGGCGGGGTGCCGCAGAAGTCGTACTCCGTGCAGCCGAGTTCCTTGACCTGGCTAATGGCAGTCCACTGCACCAGATGGGAGTCACCGTACTGGCTGCGCTTCTGGAGTGAGCCGCCGTCCTTGTACGTCCCCTTGCGGCCGTAGTTGATCACAAAGGCGCCCACAGAGGGCACCCCGTTTTCGTAGACAAACAGGAGCCGGCCCTGGCCGCGGTTGATGAAGTTGGTCCAGAACTGCCGGTAATACTCATACTCGCGGACCCTGACCTGCGACTTCGCTTCCACCGTGGTGGTCATCAGCGCATACATGGCCCGGAAGTTCTCCTCCGTGGGCTCCACGTTGTGGACTTCCACTCCCTCGCGGATTGCCCGCCGCACGGCGTTGCGTCCCCTGGAGTGCAGGTTCCGCAGCAGCTGGTTTTCCTCCGGTGCGATGTCCAGCAGGGCGGTGGAGTCGTTGGGCTGCAGGTTGTGCGTCTTGACCAGTCCTGCGCCCTCAATCACCTGCTGTGCGTCCTCGGAAAGGATGATGTCCGGCTCGATCTTGATGGCAAAGACGCCCAGCCGTGCGCGTTTCACGAATTCGGCGTTCGCTGCGGCAATGCCCGGAATATCCTCGACTGCTGCGACATCCGGTCCCTTGATGAGGTACCAGAGCTTGCCCAGGACCGGAAAGGACTTCTCCAGCACCAGGTTATAACTCGTGTAGTCCGCAGTTTCGTAGACCAGGTGGAGGGGCTTCCAGCCAAAGTGTTGTTTGACTTCGGCGAAGGCCTCGGACTGAAGCAGGTTTCCGCCGTTCGGGTTCGCAGTGACGTGGTTGTCCCAGTTGGCGACCTCCTCGGCGGAGGCAAAGCGGGCAGTAAATTCTCGCAAGTGCGCGGTGTCCAATCTTTGCGGTCTGTGCTTCGGTCGCATGCCGGGCATGCAAGCCACAAGTCTATCGGCCCTGCCTAGGAGGACGCTGACCGGTCACCGGCGTCGCGGCATTGGCGCTCAGAGCCGGATCTGGTCCAGGGACTCGAGGCGCACGGCCAGGGGTTCCTTGCCGAGGGAGCGCTGGCTTTTGACCAGCCGGTCCGCATTTTCCAGCCGGGACAGGCTCAGCCCGGTCATTTCGGCGATTTGGGCAATCGGGACCTGGAAAGTGCGGAAAGGGCCCAGCGGCGGCGGTTCATCGGCAAGGAGCCGTTCACGGATAGCCTTTTTGAGGTCCACCTTCCCCAGCAGCGGGGACTGGTCCAGCACGAATCCTGCGGCCGCGAGCTTTCCGTCCGTGGTCCAGGCTGCGACCTTCCAGAACTTCTGCGGTATCTGGACGCCCCGGTACGGCAGGTCGTCGTCGGCGAGGACCGGCCCCGTGAACACGCTCAGTTTGGCGTCGTGGAGGTCCGCGTGGTCAAGGACGTGGTTCTCCAGCCCCACCCAGAGTTCCTTGCCCTGGTTGAAGTCATCAACCTGGGGCGCGGCATTGGTGAAGGCAAAAGTGTCCTGGTTGGCGGCCTTGGCCGTTTCGGGATCGCCCCACACCGGATCCAGCCGCCGGACCAGATGCCCCCGGTCGAAGGCGTTGTTCTTGTACACCTCCGGGCCCGCCTGCTGTTCCTTCGGGACCCTGGGATCGAAATGCCAGGTTCCTTCGCGGGCCAGCGGCACCAGTTCGCGTCCGTGGATGTTCACGCCGACGACGGCGGCCAGCTTGCGTGACGGGCGCAGCCGGACGGAAAAATGAATGTAGTCAAGCAAAAGCGTTGCTGCCGGCGGACTGGGCAGCTCAAGGCGTGCCCGCAAAAAGTCCCGGTCGTATCCCCCAGTCATAGCTCCATAGTGGCACTGCTCCCTGCGGGTGAATAGACCGGCTTGACTAGGAATGCCGGACTGGCAAGGGTTGGAGCATGCAGGCACCTCACGAACAGCCCACAGCAGCCCCCGACGGCGGGACCGCCGCCGTCGCCGAGCGCCGGAGCGCCCGGGCGCAACTGCTGGGGCTGGCCGTCTTCCTTGGTGCTTCCGCCCTGGTCGCCTGGTTGGGCGCCTTTGCCACCCTGAACAACGTTGACGGCTGGTATGCCACAGCTGACAAGGCGCCGTGGTCACCGCCCAATTGGTTGTTTGGCCCCGTCTGGACGCTGCTCTACACCGCCATGGCCGTTGCCGCCTGGCTCGTCTGGCGGCGCCGCGCCCAACGCACCGGACCCGCCTTGGCGGCTTACGGGGTCCAGCTGGGGCTCAATCTGTCGTGGACGCCGGTGTTCTTCAGCCTCTATCCGGTGATGGGCACGGCGGCACTCTGGCTGGGGCTCGTCATTATCATCGCCCTGGTCATCGCTGTCACAGTGACGGTCCTGTACTTCGGCCCCATCAGCCGGACCGCAGGCTTACTGCTATTGCCGTATATCTCCTGGCTGGTTTTCGCCACGAGCCTGAACTGGTGGGCTGCCCTGCACAATTAGGTCCCGGCGGGCTCGACCGACGGGCCACGGACTACGGGCAACGGACTACGGCTTCAGCATTCGACGACGTTGACGGCGAGGCCGCCCATCGCGGTTTCCTTGTATTTGGAGGACATGTCCTTGCCGGTCTCGCGCATGGTCACGATCACCTCGTCCAGGGACACCCGGTGCGTCCCGTCACCCCAGAGCGCCATCTTCGCGGCGTTGATCGCCTTCGCGGCCGCGATCGCGTTCCGCTCAATACACGGAATCTGCACCAAACCGCCGATCGGATCACACGTCAGCCCCAGATTGTGCTCCATCGCGATCTCCGCCGCGTTCTCCACCTGCTGGGGCGTCCCGCCCATCACCTCCGCCAAACCGGCAGCGGCCATCGAAGACGCCGAACCCACCTCACCCTGGCAACCCACCTCCGCCCCCGAAATCGAGGCCTGCTCCTTGTACAACACCCCCACCGCACCCGCGGCCAGCAGGAACTTCACCACCACATCATCCCGGTCCGCCTGCGTCGCCTGATCCATCCCCGGCGCGAAATGCAGCGCGTAATACAACACCGCCGGAATGATCCCGGCCGCACCGTTCGTCGGGGCCGTGACCACCCGCCCGCCCGAAGCGTTCTCCTCATTCACCGCCAGCGCGATCAGGTTCACCCATTCCTGCCAGTACTTCGGATCCCGGTACTCCGGATCCTGCCGGCCCGCATCCTGGTCACGGGTCTCCTTCAGGAGGCGTTCGTGCCAGTCCGGAGCCCGGCGCCGGACCTTCAAACCGCCCGGCAGCAGGCCTTCACGCTTCAGGGACACCGCCACGCACTCCTCCATCACGGAGTAAATGTGCAGCAGCCCCGCCCGGATCTCCTCCTCGGACCGGGACGCCCGCTCGTTCACGAACATGATCTCCCCGATGGACAAACCCTTGGACTGGCACCGGCCCAGCAACTCCGCCGCCGTACGGAACGGCAACGGCAGCTCCTTCTTCGACTCCTCCAGCTCCTGCTGCGCCGCGTCCTCCTCGCCCTCACGGACAATGAACCCGCCGCCCACCGAGAAGAACGTCGCCGCATGCAGCACCTCACCGGCAGCATCCGTGACCGTAAACGTCATCCCGTTCGTATGCCGCGGCAGGACCGTCAACGGCCGCAGCACCATATCCTTCACCCCGTACTCCAGGGCCACCCCGCCACCATCAACAGCACCGGCCAGCTGCAGCTTCCCGGACTCCGCGATCGCCGCCAGCCGCTCCTCCACCTCCGCCGGCAGGATCTTCTCCGGATGGAAACCCTCCAACCCCAGCAGGATCGCCGTCATCGTCCCATGACCGTGCCCGGTCGCGGCGAGCGAGCCATACAAATCCACCCGCAACCCCGCCACCCTCGCCAGGTCACCGGAGGACCGAAGCTCCTCGGCGAACACCGCCGCAGCACGCATCGGACCCACCGTATGCGAACTCGACGGCCCAATCCCGATGGAAAAAAGATCAAACACACCAACAGCCATGGCCGGGGTTCCTCACTAGGTCTAACTGTGGTCCGGCAGATGGTCCTGCCGGAAGGCAGCGCACCAACCGGTCGGCGGCGCACTGCCGGATACACGACGACGGGCGGCAGCTTATGGCGGCCGCCCGGCGTCGTGATCTCTACTTCTGTAATACGGCCTCTAGGCGAGGTTGGCAACCGAGGGGTAGAGCGGGTGGGCGGCGGCGAGGGCCTCCACCCGTGAGCGCAGGCCGGAAAGGTCCGCGCCGGCGTCGGCAATCAGCGCCTCGGCGATGATGTCCGCCACCTCGGCGAAGGCTGCTTCGCCGAAACCACGGGTCGCGAGGGCCGGGGTGCCGATGCGCAGTCCCGAGGTGACCATCGGCGGCCTCGGGTCGAACGGCACGGCGTTGCGGTTCACGGTGATGTCGATTTCCGCGAGGCGGTCCTCCGCCTGCTGGCCGTCGAGTTCGCAGTTGCGCAGGTCCACCAGGACCAGGTGGACGTCGGTGCCGCCGGAGATCACGTTAATCCCCTTGGCGGTGACGTCCGGCTGGACCAGGCGGTCGGCGAGGATCCGGGCACCGGCCAGGACGCGTTCCTGGCGTTCCTTGAACTCCGGGGACGCGGCGATCTTGAAGGCCACGGCTTTGCCGGCAATGACGTGCTCCAGCGGGCCGCCCTGCTGGCCGGGGAACACTGCCGAGTTGATCTTCTTGGCGATGTCGGCGTCGTTGGAGAGGATGATGCCGCCGCGCGGACCGGCGAGGGTCTTGTGCGTGGTGGAGGTGACCACGTGGGCGTGGGGCACCGGTGACGGGTGCAGTCCGGCGGCGACGAGCCCGGCGAAGTGCGCCATGTCCACCATCAGGTAGGCGCCCACGGAGTCGGCGATCCGGCGGAACTCGGCAAAGTCCAGCTGCCGGGCGTAGGCGGACCAGCCGGCGACGATCAGCTGCGGCTTGTGCTCCTGGGCCAGGCGCTCCACCTCGGCCATGTCGATCCGGTGGTCCTCTTCGCGGACCTGGTACGGGATGACGTTGTACAGGCGGCCGGAGAAGTTGATCCGCATGCCGTGGGTCAGGTGACCGCCGTGGGCCAGGTTCAGGCCCATGATGGTGTCCCCCGGCTTGATCAGCGCGTGCATCACCGAGGCGTTGGCCTGCGCACCGGAGTGCGGCTGCACGTTCGCGTACTCGGCACCGAACAGGGCCTTCACCCGGTCGATGGCCAGCTGTTCGACGACGTCAACGTGCTCGCAGCCGCCGTAGTAGCGCTTGCCGGGGTAGCCCTCTGCGTACTTGTTGGTAAGGACCGAACCTTGCGCCTGCATGACGGCCTTCGCGGTGTGATTCTCCGAGGCGATCATTTCCAGGCCGGTGCGCTGGCGGCCCAGCTCGTCGTCGATCTTCGCCGCGATCTCCGGGTCCAGGGCGGACAGGTCCGCGTCCAGGGACGGGGAGACTACCTGCTCGAACGCGACAGTGCCTGCAGCGGCCGTTGCGCCGCTCACAGCTCGCCGCCGTTCTTGGCAGCGTATTCCTCAGCGGAAAGCAGCGGGCCGTCGGAGTCTGCGGCCACCTTGAAGAGCCAGCCGGCACCGTACGGATCGCTGTTGATCAGTGCGGGGTCGTCGACGACGGCGGAGTTGGTTTCCGTGACCTCGCCGGTGACCGGGGAGTACAGGTCAGAGACGGACTTGGTGGACTCGACCTCGCCGCAGGTCTCCCCTGCGGTCACGGTGGAGCCGACCTCGGGCAGGTCAACGTAGACGATGTCGCCGAGGGCGTCCGTGGCCACGGCGGAAATGCCGATGGACACAAGGTTGCCGGCCTCGCGGGCAACCCACTCGTGCTCGTCGGAGTACTGCAGTTCAGCGGCTACTTTTGCCATGGTGTTCCTTAATCTCGTTACTTGTGTGGTCGGGTGGGGAGGCGGGTGACCGAATTCCTCCGCGTGCTGCTCCTTGTCGCTCTGACGCACGCTTCCGGAATCCGCTCACCCGCCGTCTCCGGCCGTCAGTTCCGGTGGGGAACCAACGGCATTGAAAGATAAAACAGTGGTTCAGCACCAAGCAGGCTGCCCGGGTTTCGGCAAGCTCAACCCCCAATGATCGAGCTTGCCAGGCGGCACATCCCCCAGCACCTTTGGCTTGCGAAGGCGCCGGAACCCGTTGCGGGTCCGGGTGTGTCGGTTCCGCAGAAGAGAGCTTCCGGCCCCTCGGGGCTGGCATCCGGAAGCGTGCGTCCAAGGGAGCGTCACGTCCGCCCAGCGGGCGTCTACGCGACCGAGCACGCGGAGGATGTCAGCCCCGACGGGCCAAACGGAGCCAGGAGCGGCACCGGGACCCGGGAGCCAGCCTAGGGTTACTTTTGGCGCTTGTAGAAAGGCAGTGCGACAACTTCGAACGGCTCTGCCTTGCCGCGCAGGTCGATGTCCAGGGCGGTGCCCACCTCGGAGTGCTCGACGTCGACATAGGCAAGCGCCACAGGGTAACCAAGGGTGGGGCTCGGCTGGCCGGAGGTCACTTCGCCAACCACGTTGCCGTCCTTGAGGACCGGGTAGTGGCCGCGGCCGGCACGCCGGCCAAGGCCCTTGAGGCCCACGAGCCTGCGCCCGCTCGTGGAGCCGGCACCGCCCGCCTTGAGTGCTTCCAGTGCGGCACGGCCCACGAAGTCGCTTTCCTTGGCGAGCGAGACAACCGGGCCGAGGCCTGCTGCGTAGGGGTTGCCTTCGCGGGAGAGCTCGTTGCCGTAGAGCGGCATGCCGGCTTCGAGGCGCAGCGAGTCGCGGCACGCCAGTCCGGCGGGAACCAGTTCGCCTTCCTCGGCGACGGCTTCGATGGCCTGCCACAGGGCGGCGGCGTCATCGTTGTCCACGAAGATTTCGAAGCCGTCTTCACCGGTGTACCCGGTGCGGGCCAGCAGGAGGTCCTTGCTGCTGCCGGCCACCATGAAGGGAACTTCCACGGCCGCGTAGTACTTCAGGCCGGTGACCAGCTCGTGCTGTGCCGCGGGGACCAGGCGAAGCAGGATGGCTTCGGCCTTGGGACCCTGGACGGCGACCAGCGAGGTCGCGGCGGACGCGTCCTGAACGACGACGTCGAAGTTCGCTGCCCGTTCCGCCAGTGCTGCGGCAACCACCACGGCGTTGCCGGCGTTGGGCACTACCAGGAACTTGTCGGTGCCATCTTCAGCCGCGGGGCGACGGTACGTGATCAGGTCGTCGATGATGCCGCCGTCTTCCTGGCAGATCAGCGAGTACTTGGCCTTGCCCACGGACATGGCGGAGATCTTTCCGACCAGGGCGTAGTCCAGGAACGCTGCGGCGTCCGGGCCGGTGACCCAGACTTCGCCCATGTGGGAGAGGTCGAACAGGCCGGCGGCGTTGCGGACGGCGTGGTGTTCGGCCAGCTCGGAGGAGTATTTCAGGGGCATCTGCCAGCCACCGAAGTCGGTGAAGGATGCGCCCAGTTTCTTGTGCTCTTCGTAGAGCGCGGTGTAGTTCTCAGTCATCGGGGGAATCCTTAGTTTTCGAAGTCTTCGATGGGCGGGCAGGAGCAGATCAGGTTGCGGTCCCCTGCTGCGCCGTCGATGCGGCCCACGGGCGGGAAGTACTTGTCCTGCTTGAGGTGGTGGACCGGGAAGGCGGCCTGCTCGCGCGGGTACTCGCGGTTCCAGTCGGAAGAAACGACGGCGGCCGCGGTGTGCGGTGCGTTGCGCAGCGGGGAGTTCTCCACGGTGAAATCGCCGTTGGCCACCTGGTCGATTTCCTGGCGGATGGTGATCATCGCGTCGATGAAGCGGTCGATCTCCACGAGGTCCTCGGACTCGGTGGGCTCCACCATGAGCGTGCCGGCAACCGGGAACGCCAGGGTGGGGGCGTGGAAGCCGAAGTCGATGAGGCGTTTGGCCACGTCTTCAGCGGTGACGCCGGTCCTGGCCGTCAGTTCACGCAGGTCCAGGATGCACTCGTGCGCCACGAGTCCGCCTTCGCCGGTGTACAGCACCGGGAAGAACTCGTTGAGGCGGGAGGCAATGTAGTTTGCCGCCAGCAGGGCCGACTTGGTGGCTTCGGTCAGGCCTGCGCCGCCCATCAGCTTCACGTAGGCCCAGGAGATCGGCAGCACACCGGCGGAGCCGAAGCGCGAAGCGGAGATCGCAACGCCGTGCCCGTCTTCGTGCGCTGCCTTGTTGGCGTCGCCCGGCATAAACGGTGCCAGGTGTGCCTTCGCTGCAACCGGGCCGACGCCCGGGCCGCCGCCGCCGTGCGGGATGCAGAAGGTCTTGTGCAGGTTCAGGTGGGACACGTCTCCGCCGAACTTGCCGGGCTGGGCCAGGCCCACGAGCGCGTTCAGGTTGGCGCCGTCAACGTAGACCTGGCCGCCGGCGGCGTGCACCGAGTCGCAGATCTCGCGCACGTCGGCGTCGTATACGCCGTGGGTGGACGGGTAGGTGATCATGATCGCGGACAGGACGTCCTTGTGGGTTTCGATCTTCGCCTGGAAGTCGGCGTGATCGATCGTGCCGTCGGCAGCGGTGGCCACGACAACAACCTTCATGCCGGCCAGGACGGCCGACGCGGCGTTGGTGCCGTGGGCCGAGGCCGGGATCAGGCAGACGTTGCGCTGGTCGTCACCGCGGGACAGGTGGTAGCCGCGGATCGCGAGCAGGCCCGCGAGTTCGCCCTGCGAGCCGGCGTTCGGCTGGATGGAGACCTGGTCGTAGCCGGTGATCTCGGCGAGGTCCGCTTCCAGGCCATCGATCAGTTCACGCCAGCCCTCGGTCTGGGAATCCGGGGCGAAGGGGTGGATGGAGGCGAACTCCGGCCAGGAGATGGCTTCCATCTCGGCGGTGGCGTTCAGCTTCATGGTGCAGGAACCGAGCGGGATCATGGTGCGGTCCAGCGCGAGGTCGCGGTCCGAGAGCTTGCGGATGTAGCGCAGCAGCTGGGTTTCGGAGCGGTGGGTGTTGAACACCGGGTGCTGCAAGTAGTCCGAGGTGCGCTCGACGGCGGCCTCGAGGGCAAATCCTGCCGCATCGCCGGCAACCTCGGCACCGAAGACGGCAGCCACAGCGGCGACAATTTCCGGCGTCGTGGTTTCGTCAGTGGAGATGCCCACGGTGTCGGCGTCGATGCCGCGCAGGTTGATACCCTTGGCCTCCGCCGCGGCAATGATTTCAACGGCCTTGCCCGGAACACGGACGGTGATGGTGTCAAAGAAGCTGCCGTGCAGGACCTCAAGGCCGGCGGCCTTCAGGGATGCTGCCAGGGTGCGGGCGCTGTTGTGGACGGTCTCGGCGATGGCCTTCAGTCCGTCGGGGCCGTGGTAGACGGCGTACATCGAGGAGACGATGGCCAGCAGTGCCTGCGCGGTGCAGATGTTGGACGTCGCCTTTTCGCGGCGGATGTGCTGCTCGCGGGTCTGCAGTGCCAGGCGGTAGGCCGGGGTGCCGGCGTTGTCCTTGGACACACCCACCAGGCGGCCGGGCATGGAGCGTTCGAGGCCCTTCTGCACAGCCATGTAGGCAGCGTGCGGGCCGCCGAAGAACAGCGGCACACCCAGGCGCTGCGTGGAGCCGACTGCGATGTCCGCACCCTGCTCGCCCGGAGGCGTGATCAGGGTCAGGGAGAGCAGGTCGGCCGCAACGGTGACCAGGGCGCCGCGCTCTTTGGCGGCGGCGATGACGGCGGAGTGGTCGAACACGCGGCCGGAAACGCCCGGCTGCTGCAGCACGATGCCGTTGATGACGCCGTCGGGAAGGCCCAGGGACAGGTCCGCGACCTCAACCTCGAAGCCGAGTGCCTCGGCGCGGCCCTTGACGATGGCGATGGTCTGGGGCAGCACATCGGCGTCGAGGACGGTCTTGCCGTCGTGGGCGGTCTTGTTCTTGTTGGCGCGGCGCATCATCAGCACGGCTTCGGCCACAGCGGTGGCTTCGTCCAGCAGGGAGGCGTTGGCGATGGGCAGCCCCACGAGGTCCTGAACCATGGTCTGGAAGTTCAGGAGCGCCTCGAGGCGGCCCTGGGAGATTTCCGGCTGGTACGGGGTGTAGGCGGTGTACCAGGCCGGGGATTCCAGGACGTTGCGGCGGATCACCGGCGGGGTCACGGTGTCGTAGTAGCCCTGGCCGATCATCTGCACGGCCGTCTTGTTCTTGGCAGCCAGCTTGCGCAGCTCGCCGAGGACTTCAACCTCGCTGAGGGCGTCCTGCAGGCGGAGGGCAACATCCTGGCGGATGTCGTTGGGAACCGCGGTGTCTACCAGTGAGTCAACGGTGTCGTAGCCGACAGACTTGAGCATGGTGTCGATGTCGGCTTGGCGGCGGGCGCCAATGTGCCGATCGACGAAGGTGGTGGAGGCTGAACTAACCGTCACGAAGGAACTCCATTACTAATGGCGGCGCAGGGTACGCCGCAGTGGTCCGGGTTCCTCCCCGCTCTGTATTGGACCTGAGAGTTTCCGCATTGCCGTGCTTTCGCATGGCTCAGCTTGCACCGTCGGTGAGCAGGGCGTGTCCGGCGTTGTTGACTCCAACAAATGTTGGGGCACAACGGACAGCCTGCTGCTTTCCAGAGTTGCCTCGCCGCGGCGGTACGTGGGCCTGAGAGATTCCTGGGGAGGATTTGCTCCTACGGCGCCTGCTTGTACCTACTTGCAGAACTCTCCCGCCGCAGATCAAAGGCATATTTAGTTAGCGGTGACAACAGTCACAGCTGCAATTGTCCTACGTAGGAGTCCAGTCTGCAAACTCCGCATCGCGCCCGCCGCCGCGTTACGGCCTGAGTTGCGAAGCGGGCCGCCAGCGGCCTCGGCAGGCACGGCGGTCAGCCGCGGAGCCGCTCGACGGCGGCCAGCAGGCTGTCGACGTCGCCACTCATTTCCGGCGGGGCGGCACCGGGACCGCTGGCCAGCATGGCATTGAAATAGAGTCCGTCACCCATGTACAGCACGGCCTTTGCCATGGCCGGGCCGACGTCACCGGCCAGCAGCTCCAGCCAGCTCCCCTGGACAGCCGCGAAACGGTGCAGCGTCTCCTCGTGCGCCACTTCGGCGAGCCGCGTGGCAGCCACAAAGACCCGGTCCAACGGAGTGTCCGCCCAGAGCGAGGACCTGATGAAGTAGGCCGCCGCTCCTTCCGGAGCCTTCGCCATGGTGTCCAGATCCCGCGCGACCAGCACGTCCATGCGCTCGAGCAGGGCCGAAATCATGGCTTCCTTGTTCGGGAAGTGGTACAGCAGTCCCCCCTTGGACACGCCGGCGCGCCTGGCGACGGCATCCAGCGTGGCGGCGCGCTCGCCCACTTCGATCAGAAGGGATTCAAAGGCGTCGAGCACGGCTTCGCGTGCGACGGGTTTTCTGGCCATGGTTCCTATCATGCCCGGTGCTCCGGGCTCATTTCTTAACTATACCGTCCAGACGGTACAGTTATTGGCATGGGAAACTCATCCTCAACCTCGACGCCGGCAACCCGTCACCTCACAGCCGGCCCGGCCCGGCACCCTGCCGCCGCTCCTGCCGCTGCCGGCGGCCGGCCGGCCGCTACGAACCGGGGCCGCGACTGGCTGGCCCTGGCGCTACTGATGTTCCCGGTGCTGCTGGTTGCCGTGGACAACACCGCGCTGACATTTGCGTTGCCTGCCATCGCCCGCAGCCTGGAACCCACCGGCGTTCAACTGCTGTGGATTGTTGATGCCTACCCGCTGGTCCTGGCCGGACTACTGGTTGCCATGGGGAGTTTCGGTGACAGGATCGGCCGCCGCCGGCTCCTGCTGATCGGCAGCACCGGCTTTGCCGCGGTGTCCGCTGCCACTGCATTCGCCCCGAGCGCGGAAATGTTGATCGCCGGCCGCGCGGCACTGGGCTTCTTCGGGGCGATGCTCATGCCTTCCACCCTGTCCCTGATCCGCAACATCTTCCCGGACGCAAACCGGCGCCGGCTGGCGATCGCCATCTGGGCGGCAGGGTTCTCCGGCGGCGCCGCACTGGGACCGATCTTCGGCGGCTGGCTCGTGGAGCAGTACTGGTGGGGAGCGATCCTGTTGGTGGCAGTGCCCATCATGCTGCCCATCCTGGTCCTCGGCCCCGTCCTCATTCCCGAGTCCAGGGATCCCCGGCCCGGATCGGTGGATGGTGCCAGCATCGTCCTCTCGCTGCTGACCATGGTTCCGCTGGTCTACGGCATCAAGTCATTGGCTACGGAAGGTTTCGGCGCCGCGTCGGCCGCGGCCATCGGCGGTGGACTCGTGATCGGATATGCCTTTGTCCGGCGCCAGAAGAGGCTGACCAGCCCGCTGCTGGACATTAGCCTCTTCGGAAACAGGATTTTCAGCACGGCCATCACCGCCAACGTGCTGGCCCTGTTTTCGTTCAACGGCTTCATCCTGTTCCTGGCCCAGCACCTCCAGCTGCTGGAGGGCCAGCGGCCCACGGAGGCCGGGATCGCCATGATCCCCGCACTGGTTGCCACGGTGGTTGCCGGCCTGCTGGTGGTGCCGCTGGTGCGGAAAGTCCGGCCCGGCTTTGTGGTGGCCGGCGGCCTTTCCCTGAGCGCCACCGGCTATTTCATGGTGGCGTTCGGGGACCATTCGGGCGGGCCGGCCCTCTTGCTGGGTGCGCTCCTGGTCCTGGCCCTGGGCGTGGGGGCAGCCGAGACGATTTCCAACGACATGATCCTGGGGTCCGTGCCACCGGAGAAGTCAGGAGCGGCTGCCGCTATCTCAGAGACCGGCTACGAGATTGGCTCGCTGCTGGGCACGGCCGTGCTCGGCTCGATCCTGACCGCGTCGTACCAGCGGAACCTGGTCCTGCCGGAGGGACTCGCTGCTTCCAGCCCCGGAGGTGCGGCCGAGGGGATTGCCCACGCCCGGGAGACCCTCGCCGGGTCCATGGAGCTCGCGCATTCGCTCCCCGGGCCGCTGGCGGACGCCCTGACGTCCGCCGCCCGGGTTGCCTTTGAGTCGGGCGTCCACGTGACGGCGTCCATCGGGCTGGTGCTGATGGCGGGGGCGGCAGTCCTTGTCGCCGTCGTACTCCGCGGAGTGCCGAAGGCGGCGTAGCACCGCCCGCTTCAGCCTTCGACGAAGGCCTGGAGGGCGTCCAGCAGGCCGCTGAACCCTTCCTCCCGGCCCGCGGCCTGGTCCTCTTCGGTGAAGTAGGCACCCTGCTCCGTCAAGGTGAGCAGGGTGCCGTCGCCGTCGGGCGCCAGTTCCACCGTGCTGAGCGAAACGGACATGCGGCGTCCGTCGAGCAGCATTTCGTAGGTGAAGACGATCCGTTCGTTCTCCACGATGTCCTGGTACACCGCGTTCATGGTGGACACGAAACCGCCGGGCGGACCTCCGACATCGGTTTCCCTGCCGCCCTCGCGGAAATCGAGGCTGGACTCGCCCTGGGTCCATTCAGGCGGGCCGCCGAACCACTTTTTCTTGCTCGCAAAATCGGAAAAGGCGTGGAAAACGCGCGACGGCGGGGCGTTCAGCCTGCGTTCGAGGCTGAAGCTTGCGTGCGTGATGGGGGTTGCCATGGCGTACTCCTTCGTTTCTTGTTGCTAGGGCTTCTTGAGGAAGGCTTCCAGCCGGTCGAGGCGGCGTTCCAGGCCCGTCCTGCGCCTGCCCAGCCAGTCTTCCGCCAGCCGGACCGCCGCCGGTTCGATGCTGCAGCTGCGGACCCTGCCGATCTTTTCGGTCCGGACCATGCCGCTGTGCTCGAGTACCTGCAGGTGCTGAACGATTGCGGGCAGGCTCATGGCGAAAGGCTTGGCGAGCTCCGAGACGGACGCCGGTCCCTCGCAGAGCCGGATGAGGATGGCCCTGCGGGTGGGGTCGGCGAGCGCCTGGAAAATAGCGTCGAGTTCCGCGCCGCCCGCCTCACGATTGTTAAGCATATACTTAAGTATTCTCCGAAGTGTCCGGAAGTCAAGGGTTATGCGCTTGATCGAAGGGCAGCCAAAGGAAGCCCCCGCGGCAGCAGGGAAGCCCGGCGCCGGAAACACTGTCCGGCGCCGGGCTTCCCTGGCGATGGCGGGCGGCCGGAGTCCCCGCGGTCCGCCTGGCTGCGGCGCTCTTGGCCGCCGAGCCTACCTGCTGTGCCTATTTACTGTCGGGCGTGGTCACGCTGGCCGACGCCTTCATGTTCTCCGCGCCCACCATCCAGGCGTACTGCTCGAGCTTCGAAATGAACTCATGAAGCAGGTCAGCCGTGGTGGGGTCTTCCTCGTCAACTTCATCGTGGACTTTGCGCATGGTGCCCACGGCCGCTTCGAGCGCCGCGACGATGCGGTCCACGGCATCCTTGGTGTTGATGAGCCCCTGCGGGAACTGCGCCAGGCTGGTGGTTTCCGCAACGGTGGCGCTGCGGCCGTCCGGCAGGGCGTGGAGTGCCCGCATGCGCTCAGCCATGTCGTCGGCGTAGTTCCGGGCGGCATCGATAATTTCGTCCAACTGCAGGTGGAGGTCGCGGAAGTTGGTTCCCACGATGTTCCAGTGGGCCTGTTTGCCTTGGATGTGCAGCTCAATCAGGTCCGCGAGCACAGCCTGCAGATTGTTGGTCAGCGTCGGTGATGCCTTCATTGATCCTCCTGGTGTCAGCGGTTTCTCGGGTAATTCGAAACTATCCCAGCCGCCACAGCGGCGCCACCGATTCTCGCGCGGGGCTTAACAAAATGATGTTTGTTCATTTTTTCCTTGCCATGCGGCGGCGTGACGTGGATACTAAATGAACGTCATTCATTTAGTGACCGCCGTCTCACTGGAGTATTCGCCATGATTGAAATTACCTGCCTCGAACCACCCGCATCCCTGGCCCGGACGCAGCCTTCAGCCCGTCCCGCGCTGCGGGTCGGCGTGGTCCAGCACCGCTGGCACGCCGACCCTGCCCGGCTTCGCGCAGAACTGGACGAGGGCATCGGACGCGCAGCCCGGCTGGGGGCCACCGTCGTCTTCCTGCCGGAACTGACGCTCTCCCGCTACCCGGCGGACACCCTCCCGGAAAATGACACCGCCCGCTCCTGGGCAGCCCGTACCCGCCCGTCGGACCTCGCTGAGGACCTGCTGACGGGGCCCACGTTCCGCTTCGCCGCCGACGCCGCCCGCCGCCACGGCATCTCCGTCCACGCGTCCCTGTACCAGCGCGCGGACAATCCCGAGGGCACCGACGACGGCCTCGGATTGAACACTGCGATTTTGGTGTCTCCCGACGGCGAACTGCTGGCCCGCACGCACAAACTGCACATCCCCGTGACAGCCGGCTACTACGAGGACAAGTTCTTCCGCCAGGGCCCGGCGTCCGCGGAAGCCTACGAGGTCCACTCCCCCGCCGAACTCGGCGGTGCCAGGCTGGGGATGCCCACCTGCTGGGACGAATGGTTCCCGGAACTCGCCCGGCTGTACTCCCTGGGCGGAGCCGAACTCCTGGTCTACCCCACGGCGATCGGTTCCGAGCCTGACCACCCGGACTTCGACACCCAGCCACTCTGGCAGCAGGTGATCGTAGGCAACGGCATCGCCAACGGACTGTTCATGGTGGCCCCGAACCGCTGGGGAAACGAAGGAACGTTGAACTTTTACGGTTCCTCGTTCATCTCGGACCCCTACGGCCGGATCCTGGCCCAGGCGCCCCGCGACGAATCCGCCGTCCTCGTCGCCGACCTTGACCTGGACCAGCGCAGGGACTGGCTGACGCTGTTCCCGTTCCTGGCCACCCGCCGTCCGGACACCTATGCACGGCTCACCGAACCGGTGCGGCGTGACCAGCCGCTCGGCGGTCCCGCCCCCGTGTACATGGAGGTGACCGCGTGAGCAGCTGGCGCATGCCCGCCGAGACGGCCCCGCAGGAGCGGGTCTGGATGGCCTTCCCCACGGGCGGCTACACTCTCGGCGACACGGCGGAGGAGGCGCACGCCGCGCGGACCGCCTGGGCGGCGGTCGCCAATGCCGCCGTCGAATTCGAACCGGTCACCGTGGTGGTAACGCCCGACGACGTCGGGATCGCCGCGCGCTACCTGGATCCCGCCGTCGAGGTGCTCACGGCAGACCTCAACGATGCGTGGATGCGGGACATCGGCCCCACCTTCGTCCTCGATGACGACGGACGCCTCGGTGCCGTCGACTGGGTGTTCAACGGCTGGGGCGGACAGGACTGGGCCCGCTGGGACAAGGACTCGCTGATCGGCGCGGAGGTGGCCGGCCGCTCGGGAGCCCGCCACATCACCTCCGGGCTCGTCAATGAAGGCGGCGGAATTCAGGTGGACGGCCAGGGGACAGTGCTGCTCACCGAAACCGTGCAGCTGGATCCGGGCCGCAACCCGGGCTTCACCAAGGCCGAGGTGGAAGCAGAACTCGCCCGGACCATCGGGGCCACCCACGCTGTCTGGCTGCCGCGCGGCCTGACCAGGGACTCGGAGCGGTTCGGTACCCGGGGCCACGTGGACATCGTGGCCGCCATCCCCTCGCCCGGCACGCTGCTGGTCCATTCCCAGCAGGACCCGGAGCATCCGGATTTCGAAGTTAGCCGCGAAATCATCAGTTTCCTGTCCACCACCCGGGACGCCGCCGGCCGCGAGTGGAACATCATCGAGGTCCCCGCTCCCGTCACCCTCAGGGACCACGAGGGTTTCGTGGACTACAGCTACATCAACCACCTCGTGGTTAATGGCGGCGTGATTGCCTGCACGTTCGCCGACCCCAACGACGAAAAGGCGCTGCGGATCCTCGCCGATGCCTACCCCGGCCGCCGGATCGTGGGCATCGACGCCCGCGAGCTGTTCGCCAGGGGCGGAGGCATCCACTGCATCACCCAGCAGCAACCCGCTGCGTCCCCTAGAGTTTTGACTTCCTGAAAGGTCCGGACATGACCCAAACCATCCGCCAGGGCTCACAGGCCGGCGAGCAAGCAGCCGGCACAGCGGCATCTGTCACCGACGCGCCCGGGACCCCGCACGGCATCACCGGAAAGGGACTGAAGGGCGGGCAGCTGGGCCTCCTCGCCGTCGTCGTTCTTGGCATTTCCACCATCGCACCGGCCTATACGCTCACCAGTGCCCTCGGTCCCACCGTTAACGAGGCCGGGCTGCAGCTGCCGGTCATTTTCCTCATTGGTTTCATCCCCATGATCCTGGTGTCCCTGGCCTACCGGGAGCTCAACGCCGACTCGCCGGACAGCGGCACCACCTTCACCTGGGTCACCAAGGCCTTCGGCCCCTGGGTGGGCTGGATGGGCGGGTGGGGACTCCTCGCCGCGAACATCATCGTGCTGTCCAACCTGGCAGCTGTGGCGGTGGACTTCTTCTACCTCTTCCTCGCCCAGCTCACGGGCGCACCGGAGCTTGCGGACCTCGCCGCCAACAAACCCTTGAACGTTGCCACATGCTTCGTTTTCGTGGCCCTGGCCGTCTGGGTGAGCTACCGCGGCCTGCACACCACCAAGATCGTGCAGTACGGCCTGGTGGGGTTCCAGCTGCTGGTGCTGGGGCTGTTCGTGGCCATGGCCTTCGCCAACTGGTCGTCCTCGGAAACCGCTATTCCGTTCAGCTGGGAATGGTTTGACGTCACGAAGATCGAGACGTTCGGGCAGATTGCCGCCGGAATTTCGCTGTCCATCTTTGTCTATTGGGGCTGGGATGTCTGCCTCACCGTGAACGAGGAAACGGCCAACGGCAAGAAAACCGCGGGCATCGCCGGCACCCTCACCGCGGTGGTGGTCCTGGGCATCTACCTGCTGGTCACCATCGCCACCATGATGTTCGCAGGCGTGGGCACCGAAGGCGTCGGACTGAACAATGAAGAGAACCACGCGAACATTTTCACCGCGCTGGCCTCCCCCATCATGGGCCCGTTCGCCATCCTCATGTCCCTGGCGGTCCTGTCCAGCTCGGCGGCGTCGCTGCAGTCCACCTTCACCTCGCCGTCCCGCAGCCTGCTGGCCATGGCACACTACGGCGCGCTGCCGAAACCGTTCAGCCACATGAGCAAGAAGTTTGCGACCCCGGGCTTCGCCACGGTTGCCGCAGGCGTCCTCTCCGCGGGGTTCTATGCGGTGATGCACGTGGTCAGCGAAAACGTCCTGAACGACACCATCCTGGCCCTGGGGCTCATGATCTGCTTCTACTACGGGCTGACGGCGTTCGCGTGCGCCTGGTATTTCCGCAACAGCGTCTTCAGCAGCGTCCGCAACTTCGTCCTGCGCCTGCTTTGCCCGCTGCTGGGCGGACTGGGACTGCTGGTGGTGTTCCTGCAGACGGCCGCTGACAGCTGGGCACCGGAGTTCGGCAGCGGATCAGAGATCTTCGGTGTGGGGCTGGTCTTCGTCCTCGGGGTGGGAATCCTTGCCCTGGGCGCCGTGTTCATGCTCATCATGGCCAGGCTGCGTCCCGGGTTCTTCCGCGGCGAAACCATCCGCAAGGACACCCCGGCCCTGGTGGTCCCGGAGTAACGCAGGGACCAGGACGTTGGAGGACCCACAAGGCTGCAGGCCCCGCCCGGAAGATCCGGAGCGGGGCCTGCCGTACGTCTGGCTAGTGCAGGTCACCAGTAGTGGGCAACGTCAACCACGAACCGGGACCCTGCTCCCGGGCCGTCCAGGGTGAATACCCTGAACGGCAGCCGTCCACGGACACCAAGACCCATGCTCGAGTAGCCCTCGAAGCTTCCGGCCCAAGCCACTTGGCGGAAGGTCTGGTAGCCGCCAACGTTTGTCAGTTCTTTCCGGTCGGCCGGGTTATACGTGGAGTTGCCGCCGTCGTCATAAGCGGGTGAATTGACGGTGATCTGGAGGAATGCCCGCCCCCGCAGGGGAACCGGCAACCCCGAACCGTCCTGCACCACAGTGGGAACGTACCGCACGGTGTAGCCCTTCACCGGACCGTTGAGGTCAACGACCAGGCGGTCGAAGCAGTAGTGCTGCCCGGTCCGCACATTGGTGACCTTTCCGGTTCCCATGGGGGCTTCGGACTTCGCCAACGACCCCCACACCAGGCCGCAGTAGGACGCGGATGCAGGCGCCGGGGCCACCAGGCCGAGTCCGGCAGCCATCAGGATTGCCACCAGCCATACTTGGAATTTCTTCATTTCAGCCACCCTCGGAAGTGTTGAGATAACTCAAGCGTAGGAGCCGTGACAGGCTAAAACGAGGGCCGAAATCCCTTCGGCGCCCAACTGTTAAATTGCGGCGGCGCAGGTTACGGGACGGTTATTCAGCGGCGCATTTAGCGGCATTCAGGGGCTGTCCGGAAGGTCATTGGACCCGCTTCCGTAATGCCGGATAACGACGAGGCGCCGGCGGGCCTTGCGGCTCGCCGGCGCCTCTCGATGCCGTGCATCTGAAATTTGGGACGCTTGCTGGAGGCTGCCTAGCCTTCGCAGTCGCGGCAGTACTTCATGCCGTTCTTTTCGCGGGCAACCTGGGACCGGTGACGGACCAGGAAGCACGAGGAGCAGGTGAATTCGTCGGACTGCTCGGGGACAACGGTGACCGTGAGTTCTTCGCCGGAAAGATCCGCCCCGGGAAGGTCAATTCCCTCAGCCGTATCGTTCTCATCAAGGTCGATGACGGCGGTCTGGGCTCCGCCGCCGCGGGACGCCTGAAGGGCCTCCAGTGATTCAGCGGGAGACTCTTCTTCTGTCTTGCGTGGGGCGTCGTAATCGGTAGCCATGGCGTGGTTCACTTTCGTTGCTGCGCAGCGCCATTTCAGGCACCTCAGTGAAGCAGTTTAGGACATTATGCCGGTTGTGGAAGAAAAGTGTGTTCAACCCGACAAATCGTCCGTCACCGGCCGGCCCGAGGCTCCCTGGACAGGCAGGCCGGCGGCTATCCCTTGCTTGCCGCGGCAGCCTTCTCCCGGTGTGCGGCCGCCGCGTGATCGGCCGCAATGGACACCCCGCTGAGTGCCGGCAGCCAGCCCCACCTGGTGACATCGGCGATCGCGGCGTTGCCCTGTTCCCAGGCGCCGTGTTCCCAGGCGCCGTGTTCGCGGGCGCCGTCGCCCGACGGTGATGCAGTGGCAGGCAAGGTCCGGGCTTCGAACCATGAAGCGATTCTGGTGAACAGGCGTGGTGTCATAGCCCCAAAAGTAGGCGCCCCATGTTGTGGGCACGTTTCGCCGCAGTCTCCACGGAGTTACATTTCGGGACGGGAGTGCCATGGCGGTCCGTGAACCATGGTCCTAGCCTTGATGCACAACAAATCCGAGACCTCCGGAGGAATGTCATGGCCACGAAATTGAACAAGAAGGCCCTGGAACACGCCCGCAGCCTGGTGAGGGACGGGAAGGTTGTCCGCGACACCCGCGACGACTGGAGCGAGCACGCGCCGTCGGCGGACCAGGAAAATGCCTTTATCGACAAGCACGGCTTTTCGGATTTCGCCACGTGGCACCTGGGCCTGGACCCTGACGAGTCGGAGGGAACCAAAGGCAGCGTGAGCTTTCCTTTCGGGGATTTCAAGAAGATCCACCGCTGCGCGGTCATTTCCCTGGAAAGCCGGGCTGCGCAACACAACCACCATGACATCGCCAAGGCCGCGAAGGACCTGCTCGAGAAGATCGACGCCGAGGACTAGGCGGCGTACACCGACCGCCAGGGACGGACCCTAGGCCACAGGCCAGACAACCAGGGTTTTCCAGGTGGCCGGGTCGGGCTCCGTGGCGGGGTCGCTCAAGTAGTATTCCCACATTGAGCCGGCCGGGCTGAACCCCTCTTCCTTCATCCGCTCCTGGATGGCGTCATACGTGGCATTCAACGTGTCGTACGGGCCCGTGTGGGTGGCTTCGAAAGCCTGGCACTCCGGCAGTGTTCCGGCCGCAACTTCTCCTGACCCGGTGAAGGGCGCCGCCACCGGAAATCCTGCCTCGACATCGACCGTATCTGTGGGCATGCTCAGGTACCGGCCAAAAGGCGGCCCAGCAATCTGCACGGCCTGGTTCTGCACTGCGGCCATAACGGCGCCATAAGCACGGCCGAAGAATTCCGGCAGAGCGTTCATGGGCACTTTTTCGCGGACGACGGCGGTGGGTTGCTCGGGGCGCTGGACTAGCCGGATCCCGTTTTTCTCTTGGCTCATACGCCAAGGTTCCGCGGTGTGAACGGATCAGCCAAGGGCCGAACGGCCCGGAGCCTGGCAGTGGCAACAGCGGCAGGACACCAGGCTCCATGCGGTGTGGAAACATCCCACTTATGTTTGTTATGTACAAAAGTATGCGCATTGCGTACTTTAGTGTCATGGAAAGAAGCAGGCGCCGCACATGAGAGGGCAGCGCGCAGGTGCCAGCGCAGGCGACGTCCTGCAATATCTTCGAAGCCAGCCCAAGACGGTTGGCGAGCTCTGTACAGCGTCAGGATTCGCCCGTTCAACGATCTGCGACCGCCTGCGGGAGCTGGAGGGCGCGGGGCTGATTGCGCTGACCGCCCCCGCTCCCTCATCCGGGGGGCGTCCGGCGGCCCGCTATGCCGTCAGGTCCGGGGCGGACATCCTCGTCCTCACCGGCCGAGCCAGCGGCAACACGCTCCGTGTTGCCTTGCGAACCGCTGCGGGAAAACCGATAGCAGAAGTGGGTCCGCGGCCGATCAACGCTTGCGACGAGCTGGTGACAACGGTTACAGCAGCGTGGGCTGACCTCGTCAGGAAGGCAGCGCCTGCGGGTGCGAGTCTCGCGGCCGGCACGCTGCTCATCGATGACCAGCCGCGACGCCCCGAAAGCTTAAGGCTCCCGCCCTTGGCGCGGCCGAGGGAGCACCCGACCAGCGGGAGGGTTGCCGGACTGCCCCTGGCTGTCATCCGGACGAGCGACGCCCTCGCCATCCAGGCAGCGGCAGGAGCCGGCCACGCGGGACGGAACGTGATCTATGTCGACCAAAACGTGCCGCAGCATGCCAGCTGGGTCGTCGACGGCGTGGTGCAAAGGGGCTCCGGCGGACTGGCAGGCACACTGCCGCTGCCGCCTGACCCGCCCGGCGGCCATGCATCCCCGGCTGGTCATGTACCCGGCACACGCGACACCCGCGAGGATGGCCGACGTGTAGGGGCCGCCCTCGCCGCCTGTGTCGCCATTCTGAATCCCTCCCTCATTTTCATCGGCGGCCCGGAAGACCCTAAGACCGCCGAATACCTGGCGGGCGTACAGGAATCGGTCTATGCCCTGTCTCCACCCACGGCCGGTAGGGTGCTGACAGTCCGGGCCGTGAACAATTCGCCGGACTCTGCAATGGAAGCTGCACATCACCTTGCCCGCGAAGCCGCACTGAAAGCGGAAAACGTTAACCAGCTGGTTCGCTCTTCAGCGCCGACAGCACAAATGCGCACCGGGCGCTACAAGGCCGGAGCGGTCGCGTAATCCATGTTCCCCGTCAAACGCCCCAACGCCGCAACTATCAGCCGCATGGATAGCTCCTATGCGAAAGCGGCCCTTCTTCAGATACATGAAATCGCTCACAGTAGTTACAGGACCTGCACCCAACCGACAGCAGCCAGTAACCAGAAGGACTTCAACGTGGAAACTCCCCTCTCCCATCTCGCCCACCTCGAGATCACCAGCCCGGACGTCGAGGCCTCGGCTCGGTTCTACGAGGAAAAGTTCGGCATGCGCATCATTGACCGGGTGGACGGCAACGTGTACCTGCGCTGCTGGGGCGACTACTACCGCTATAGCCTCGTCGTCACCGAAGGACCGGAAGCATCCCTCGGCCGGATGGCGTGGCGCACCAATTCCCAGGCGGCCCTCGAAGCCGCAGCCCAGCGCATCGAAGCAACCGGTGTGCAAGGCAGCTGGACCGCCGGGGGCCACGGCTACGGCAAGGCCTACGAGTTCACCGGTCCCTACGGCCACCACATGCGCCTCTTCTACGACGTGGAAAAGTTCGTCGCCGAATCCGGGTTTGAGTCCACTTACCCGGACCGCCCGGAGCGCCGCAGCAGCCACGCCGCCGCACCCCGCTTCCTGGACCACGTCACCGTCGCCACCTCGGATGTCCGCGGCTTCGCCAAGTGGTACAACGAGGCCCTGGGCTTCCGCGTTATGGCCTTTGTGGACCTGGACGAAGCACCCATCACTGTCTTCTCCGTGCTCACCACCAACGAAAAGTCGCACGACCTGGGCGTTGTCCTGGACACCTCCAACCGCCCCGGCCGCGTCAACCACATTGCCTTCTGGGTTGACTCCACCGAGGATCTGCTTCGCACCGCCGACGTGATGATGGAAAACGGCACCCCGATGGAATACGGCCCCTCCATCCACGGCGTAGGTGAGCAGAACTTCCTGTACTTCCGTGAACCGTCAGGCCTGCGGGTGGAGCTGAACTCCGGCGGCTACCGCAACTACGTGCCGGACTGGGAGGCCAACACCTGGAAGCCTTCCGAAGGCTCCAACAACTTCTACAAGAACGGTGCCATGCCCCACTCCATGACGGAATCCTTCCCGCCGGCCGAAGGCTTCACCGCCACCGAAGAAGGCGCCTCGCCCGAGATGAAGGAAGCCCTGCTGAACCCGTACGCCAAGCAGGGCCGGGGCTGAGAAATCATGGCCGAAGCAAAATATGCACTCATCCGCTTCCAGGAAGCCGGGGACAGCAAGGCCCGTGCGGGCCTGCTGGTGGAAGACCGCGTCCTGCCGCTGGATGAGGACATCAACTCCCTGATCCAGCATTGGGACACCACCGAGGCCGGGCTTGACGCCCTCGCCGCCTCGGCAGGCAAGGACAGCGGCCTGGCCCGGGCCGACGTCGAAATTCTCGCCCCGGTGGAGCCGGTGCAGGTCCTGCAGACCGGTGCGAATTACCGCAAGCACGTGATCGATCTCGCCGCCGCCCATCGCGAACCGGGCCAGGACGAGGACGAAGTGCGCGCCAGGACGGCCGCCATGATGGACAAGCGCGCCGGCCAGGGCACGCCGTACTTCTTCATCGGACTGCCGACGGCGATCGCGTCCGCCACGGACGACCTCACCCTGCCTGCCTACTCCGATTCCCACGACTGGGAGCTGGAACTGGCGGCAGTAATCGGCAGGACAGCGTTCCGTGTCACCCCCGAGGAGGCTTTGGACTACGTCTTCGGCTACACCATGGTCAACGACATCACCACGCGCGAGTACGTCTTCCGCAAGGACATGCCCGCGATCGGCTCGGACTGGTACCGCGCCAAGAACGCCCCCGGCTTCCTGCCCACAGGTCCGCTGCTGGTGCCGGCCAAGTTCTTTGGTGACCCGCAGGACGTCCGGGTGACCCTAAAGCTCAACGGCCGGGCCATGCAGGACGAATCCACGCAGGACATGATCTTCGGCGTGGCCAAGCTGGTCAGCGAAGCGTCGCAGATTATGCCGTTGCGCCCGGGCGACCTGGTCCTGACCGGAAGCCCGGCCGGCAACGGCCAGCACTGGGGCCGGCTGCTCCAGGACGGCGACGTCATGGAAGGCACCATCACCGGCCTCGGTACCCAGCTGATCCACTGCAAGGATGAAGCTGACGCTGAAGGTCGCGCGTCGTGACCGCGCAGTACACAGCGCCCTTCGCCGGCACCGGAGAATCGGCCACCGATTCCCCGGTGATCCGGCGTGAGGACCCGCTCGGCAGCATCCGCGCGATGGCCGCGGCCCACAACAACTGGGGCCGCTGGGGTGCCTATGACGTCCTCGGGACCCTGAACTTCATCGATGGGGCCAAGCGCGTCGAAGCCGCGGCCCTAGTGAAGACGGGCGAGGCATTCTCGCTGTCCCAGCCCTTCGACACCAACGGACCGCAGAAGGGCTGGCGCCGCCGCACCAACCCCGTCCACACCATGACGGACACCGGCGTGGACGCCGAACGCGGCAACCAGGGCTTCCCGCACGGCTTCGGCGGCGCGGACGACGTGATCGCCATGCCGCTGCAGTGCTCCACCCAGTGGGACGGCC
This sequence comes from Arthrobacter sp. UNC362MFTsu5.1, assembly GCF_000685965.1. Lineage (GTDB taxonomy): Bacteria > Actinomycetota > Actinomycetes > Actinomycetales > Micrococcaceae > Arthrobacter. Next base: position 92,508 of record NZ_JMLE01000013.1, read on the forward strand.
TGGGCCACATCTTCGACCAGGGCAAGGCATGGAACGGCCGTGCTGCCGGGGACGTCGTTACCTCCGAAGGTGACCTGGTCACAGGCATCGAGACAGCCGCCGCCAAGATTGTCACCCGCGGTGTCCTGCTGGACGTCGGCCGTGCGCTCGGCCCCGATCTTGGCAGGACCGACGGCGAACTGCCGGACGGCTTCGCCATCACCCCGGAGCACCTGGAACGGACTATTGAACTCCAGGGGCCCAGCTCCAGGGCGGGCCGGGGCGACATCGTGGTGGTCCGCACCGGACAGCACACCCGGGTCCGCCGCGACGGCTGGGGAGACTACGCCGGTGGCGCAGCCCCGGGGTTGTCCTTCAGCACGGCCCCGTGGCTGCACCGGAGCGAAATTGCCGGGATCGCCACCGATACGTGGGGTTTCGAGGTCCGGCCCAACGAGTTTGACGGCGCCTTCCAGCCCTTGCACCAGATTGCCATCCCCAACCTCGGGCTGTTCCTGGGCGAGATGTGGGACCCGGACGGCCTGGCGGAAGCGTGCGCGTCGGACGGAAGGTACGATTTCCTGCTCACCGCAGCACCTCTGCCCATCACCGGAGCAGTCGGTTCACCTGTCAACCCGATCGCAGTCCGGTAACTTTCACTTCAACAAACCACCAGCAGTTACGCCGTCAATACAAAGGAGTCAGCGATGGCAGCAGTACAGAACGTCGGAATCGTCGGGGCGGGAGCCGCAGGTCTGACCGCAGCCATCCTCCTGGCCGACGCCGGAATCCATGTGGAAATCCTGGAAAAAGCCGATTCTCCGCAGACCGTCGGCTCGGGAATCACCTTGCAGGGGAACGCCCTGCGCGTCCTTCGCCAGCTCGGCGTATGGGATCAGATCGAGGCGGAGGGCTACGCGTTCAGCACCCTGGGCCTGCGCGCCCCGGATCCTGCAGGCACCGTCATCGCCGTGTTGGATGACATGCGAACCGGCGGCGATGACCTCCCCGCCACCCTGGGCATGTACCGCCCCGACCTCACCGCCATCCTCCGCGAACGCGCCGAGCAGGCAGGCGCCCGGATCAGCTACGCCAAGACGGTCACTGAAATAAAGGACGACGGCGCGTCCGTCACCGTGAGCACCGCCGACGGCGGAACCGCCCGCTACGACCTCCTGATAGGCGCCGACGGGCTGCACTCCGCTGTCCGCAAGGCGATCGGCATTGACGCCGAACCCCAGTCCACCGGCATGGGCATCTGGCGTGCCTTCGTGGAGCGGCCCGCGGACGTGGTCCGCACCGACCTCACCTACGGCGGCCCTTGCTTTATTGCCGGGTACTGCCCCACCGGCCCGGACACCATTTACGCGTACCTGGTGGAAAAGGCGCAGGAGCGCACGCACGGGGAAGGTCCGCGCGTCATGGCGGAACTGGCGGCTGCTTACGGCGGCCCCTGGAATGAGATCCGCGCCAACCTGGACCAGAGCGCCCGTATCAACTACACGTGGTTCACCACCCACCTGGTTGACGGCCCGTGGAACCGCGGCCGCACGGTCATCATCGGCGACGCCGCCCACAGCTGCCCGCCAACCATTGCCCAAGGTGCCGCCATGGCAATGGAAGATGCGGCAGTGCTGGCCGAGCTCCTGGTCAGCGCCGAGGACGTCACCGAAACACTCTGGAAGGAATTCACCGACCGCCGACTGGACCGGGCAAAAGCTGTGGTCGAGGCCTCCGTCCAGCTGGGCCAGTGGATGCTCGACGGCGTCCGCGACGCCAACGTACCGGGCCTCATGCATTCAGTCTCCAGCCTGGTCAGGGAACCCGCATGAGCACCCGGCCTGGCGAAAATCCCACGGTGGACGTCCACGCCCATATCCTGCTTCCTGCCCTGCAACAGCTGGTGTCCGAGGCCGATCCCGAAGGCTTCGGAGCCCAGCAGGCCCTTGAAGTGCGGCGCAACGGGCCCGAGTCGATGGCTGCTTCGGGCCGGATGATCAAGGAACGGTGGCCGCAGCTGACGGACCTTGACCGTCGGCTCGCGGACATGGATGCCCAGGGTGTAGACGTGCAGCTCGTCTCGCCGTCGCCGTCGCATTTCTACTACTTCGCCGGGCCGGAACTGGCCCTGCAGCTGGCCAGGGCAGCCAACCAGGCCGTCCGCGACTTCGTGGACCGCGCGCCGGAGCGGCTCAACGGCCTGGGCCTGGTCCCGCTCCAGCATCCCGGTTTGATGGTGGAAGCCTTGGAGCACGCCGTGCTGGAGTGCGGGCTGCTCGGGGTGGAAATCGGCTCGTTTGCCGCCACCCCGGGAGATTCTGAGCGCAGCACTGTGGAGCTCTCTGACGCCCGCCTGGAACCGTTCTGGAGCCGTGCCGAGGAGCTGGGTGCATTGGTGTTCCTGCACCCGTTCGGCTGCTCGCTGGATGAGCGGCTGGACCGGTTCTACCTGGCCAACACCGTCTCCCAGCCTGCCGAAAACGCGGTGGCACTTTCCCACCTGGTCTTCAGCGGCGTCCTGGACCGGCACCCGGACCTGAAAGTCCTGGCAGCGCACGGCGGCGGCTACCTTCCCACCACCCTGGGCCGGTCCGACCATGCCTGGCGGGTCCGGCCGGAGGCGCACGGCTGCGCCGAACCGCCGTCGTCGTACCTGAAAAAGCTCTACTTCGACTCCCTGGTCCACAGCGCCACTGAACTGCGGGCACTGGTGGCCGCCGCCGGACCGGAACAGGTGCTGCTCGGCTCGGACTATCCGTTCGACATGGGCTCCGACCTTCCGGTGGACGAGGTCCAAGCTGCCGGACTCTCGGCCGAGGACGAGGACCAAGTTTTGGGCGTCAACGCACGCAGGCTGGGCATCACCGCCGCTTCAGTCCTCACCGCCCGCACCAACGGATAGGAATTCTCGAATGGTCAAGATTGCACGCTGGAATCACGACGGCGGGACGCAGTCCGGCTTCGTTGACGACGGACACTGCTACCCGCTGCCGGAGGGACAGAGCGTCCAGTCGCTGCTCGACGCCGGACTGGACGAAACCCTGCGTTTTGCCGGGGACGTCATCGGTTCGACATCGCCTGTTCCGCTGGCGGAGGTGCAGCTGCTTGCCCCGCTGGTACCCGCCACCATCAGGGACTTCGTGGCATTCGAGGAACACGTCGAAGGCGTGCGGAAAAGCATCGACGGTGTGGCCGGCGTGGTCCCCGAATGGTACGAGGCACCCACCTTCTACTTCACGAATCCCCACACGGTGACCGGCACCGGCGAGGTGATCTGCATTCCGGCGGGTTGCGAGGACCTGGACTTTGAGACTGAGGTGGCCGCCGTCGTCGGACGCGTCCCCGGAAGCGACGGCCGGAACCTGACAGCCGAGGCGGCGCACCGGCACATCTTCGGCTACACGGTGCTCAACGACTGGTCGGCGCGGGACCTGCAGCGCCGCGAGATGAAAGTCAGCCTGGGGCCCTGCAAGGGCAAGGACTTCTCCAACACCCTCGGGCCTTGGATTGTCACTGCGGACGAGTTCGAGGACCGGCACGACGCCGAGGGTTTCCTGCCGATCTCCATGTCCGTCGAGGTCAACGGCGAAGCCATCGGCCAGGACCTGTTGTCCAATATGGGGTGGCCGTTCGCAGAACTGGTGGCCTATGCGTCGCAGGATTCCGTGGTGCGTCCCGGCGACGTCCTGGGCTCCGGCACGTGCGGCAGCGGTTGCCTCGCCGAACTCTGGGGGCGGAACGGCTCGAAGACTCCCCCTCCGCTGAAAACCGGCGACGTGGTCCGCATGACCGTGGAAGGCATCGGCAGCATCGAGAACACGGTGGGTGCCCGGCGTGAGGCCTTGACGCGCATTCCTGCCAGGGTCAGGCCGCGCAACAGGGTTGCCCCCTTGGCTACGTCCGGGACGTAGCGTGGTCTCCCTTCAGCTCGAGGGCCGGACCGTGGTGGTCACCGGTGCCGGCCAGGGCCAGGGTGCTGCCGAAACACGGCTGTTGGTGGACGCCGGGGCGCGGGTCATCGCCACGGACCTTGCGGCGGAGATGCCGGCCGGGCTTGCGTCCGTGCCTTCGCCGTCAGTTTCGAACGGTGCGCTGGTGTACCGGCAGCTGGATGTCGCCGACGCTGCCGGCTGGTCCGATCTCGCCTCCTGGATCCGTTCCCAAGGCTGGCAGGTGGACGGGCTCGTCAACAATGCCGGCATCACGCAGCGCAGCCGTTTGCTGGATGCCTCAGTAGTTGACCTGCAGCGCGTCTACGAGGTCAACGTTGCCGGAAGCCTCCTGGGAATCCAGGCTCTCACGCCGGTGATGGGACCTGGTGCCTCGATAGTTAACGTGGGCTCCGTGGCTGGCCTGACCGCCCATTACCCGGTCGCGTACACCGCCAGCAAGTGGGCACTGCGGGGCCTCTCCCAGGTGGCTGCCCTGGAACTTGGCCCGCGGGAGATCCGGGTGAACGCTGTCCATCCGGGCTTCATCGAAACGCCCATGACGGCGGGCGCCAGGCCGGAATTCAGACAGGCCACACTGGCCGAGACCCCGTTAGGCCGCACGGGCAGCGTGGAGGAGGTGGCCGCCGTCGTGCTCTTCCTCCTCAGCCCGCTCTCGTCCTTCGTGACAGGTGCCGAGATCCCGGTGGACGGCGGCCAGTCCAGCCACGGCGGAGCCAAGTCCGTCTCCGACGCCCTGCGCTGACCTCCCCCCGCCCCCGCGCCCGCCCCAACTAGGTAGCAGTAGATGTCCTTTTGAGCGCTCAAAACGACACCTACTGCTACCTAGTTGGGTACTGCGTGCAGGGATTAGCCCGGCAGCACCGCCGACCAGCCGCCGTCGACCATCAGGTTGGCGCCCGTCACGTATGACGCTTCGTCAGAGGCGAGGAAGAGTGCGCACTTGGCCACTTCCTCCGGAGTTCCAATCCGGCCCAGCGGGATGCTGCCGGCGATGGTGCGCATGGGGTGGTCGGCGGCGAGGAGGTTGCCCTCGGTGGCTGCGGTGCGGATCATGCCGGGGCTGACAGTATTTACCCGCAATCCGTGCGGGGCACCTTCGGCGGCGAGCTGCTTGGTCATGGCCACCACGGCACCTTTCGTGGCGGTGTGGGCCAGCCGCCCGTTGGTCATGGAGCCCGTGACCCCCGCCGTGGACCCCACCAGCACGATGGCTGCGTTCTGTGCCTGGATCAGGTGGGGCCAGAAGTATTTGACCGGCAGGAACACCACGTCCATCTCGTGTTCCACGTTCCACCTCCAGTCAGCAAACGAGAGCTGCTCCACCGGGGCGAAGCGGGTGACTGCCGCGTTGGCGTACAGGATGTGCACCTGGCCGTGAGCAGCGGCCACATCAGAAGCCCAAACAGCCACGGCGGCGTCGTTCGTCAGGTCAACCCGGTGGCTGCTCATCCTGCCACCGGCGGCGGTGACCGCCGCGACGGTGGCCGCGGCGCCGTCGTCGTCCATGTCGCAGCCCACCACGAACGCACCCGCCTCCGCAAAAGCGAGCGCGGCCGCCCTGCCCTGGCCGCTGGCCGTTCCGGTGATGACGGCGGTCTTGCCGGCGAGGCGGTGGCTGGAGACAGGCATGGAAGGTCCCTTCGAGAAGTTCGTTTCTCCGACTTTCGCAGGGATGGGCAGAACGGGGAACGGCGCTTTGGTTCTAGGTGGTATCCGCCGCGCGAATAGTGACCGGGTGTGCCGTGACCGGGAATAGCTCGTGCAGCCGGGCACAGGCGCGCTGGACCACGGATCGCAGCCAGACGCTGGCCGGGTCCTCCGCCTGTGAGGGATGCCAGTACATGGCCTCCACCAGGGACGCCTCGGCGTCTTCGGCGAATTCCAGCACCGCAATGTCAGCGCCGCGCTGGGCACGTGCTGCCAGCATCCCCGGAACCAGGGCCACGAGGTCAGTTCCTTCGACCAGGAGGGGCAGGGACAGGAACCCGGCCACCACGGCCGCCACCCGGCGCTGGATGCCCCGCGACTCGAAGAGCTTGTCCGCCGGGGTGCTGATGCCTTCTCCGAAATATCCGACGGCGTGGGGCACGGTGCTGAGGTCGGCCAAGGTGAGGCTGGGCTGCTGGAGCAGCGGGTTCCCGTCGTCGGTGACAGCCACGAAGCTGTCGCGGAAGAGCTGCTTGCTGGCGCCCTGCATGTGGTATCCCGTCGGCCCCACCAGCAGGTCGATTTTTGAATAGTCGGCCATTTGGCCCTGGATGCCGGACTTCGCCGTCGGCACGAAGTCCACTGCCACGCCGGGTGCCTCCTCGCGCAGGATCCCACGCAGCGGGCCTACAATCAGCGCCGCGGCGTAGTCCGAGGCGGCGATGATGAACTCGCGCTCGCTCGTGGCAGCGTCGAAACCGGACCGCACGCGCGTGGCCCTCTGGATGTGAAGCATGGCTTCATCAACCAGCGGTACCAGCGACTGTGCAAAGGGCGTGAGGTCATACGTGCGGCCGTTGCGGACCAGGAGTTCGTCGTCGAAATGACGCCGGAGCCTGGCCATGGCCGCGCTGGTGGCCGGCTGGCTCAGCTGGAGCCGCTCCGCTGCCCGCGAGACGTTCCGCAGTTCGAGCAGGACCTGCAGCTGGGGCAGAAGGTTGAGGTCCAGGTTCTTCATACCCATAGGTTATCCGCGGCGCGAGGCCGCCCCCCTTCAGTGACTGACGGGCACGATTCGTGGCCCGCGGACCAGGACTGCCAGGAATGCCACCACACAGGCGATCCCCAGTGCACCGAGGGCGAGGCTGAGACCGCCCAAAGCCCCTGAAGCCACGCCGAGGACGATGGGGGTCAGGAACTGGCCAATGAACAGCGTTCCCGTCCAGATGCCTGTGCCGCGGCCGCGCTGCTGGAATTCGAGGCGGCTGCATGCCGCGGCCGCACCTTCCATCCGTCCCCGGTTCGTCAGAAGCCAAGCTCCTCCGCAACCTTGCGGGCGCCGCGGACGGCGATGGCCACGCTCATCAGGGTGGGGTTCATGGCTGTCGCCGTCGGAATGAGCGCGTTGCCGCCCACCAGCAGGTTCTCGTAGCCCCATACCCGCGACCACGGGTCCGCCACGGAGGTGCCGTTGTCGATCTCGCCCATCCGCAAGGTGCCCTGGTAGTGCAGGCTCGAGCCGTTTGGCATCAGGCGGGGTTCGGCTACGAAGGCGCCGAGGGCCTTGCCGGCGCGCCGCAGCCGCTCGGTGGCTTCGGCGATCTCCGCCTCTTCCCGTTCGGTGAGCGCGTACTCGATGGTCATGTTCGGGAAGCCCCGGTAGTCCGGTTCGTTGTCGTCAAAAGTGACGGCGTCCTCGTAGCGGGGGTGCTTGCGCATGCCGTAACCCATGTTGACGTAGCCCCAGCGGTTTTCGGCGTACGGTGTTCCGGGCTCCATAGGGAACGGAGTCGATTCCGAGTACATGACCTGGACCGAGAAGGGGTGTTCCGGCTCGGAAAACGGGATTCGGTTGACGGCGGCCACGGGATCCGCGGGGTTCAGTGCGCGTCGGGCCAGTTCGGCGTCGAGATCCCCTTCGGTGGCGAAACGGCGCATCTTCTCGGCGTCCAGCGCGACGGTGGAGATGACCACCGGATGCTCCGTGAGGTAGTGCCCGAGCGCCGTCGGCCTCACACCCGAAGCCCACAGGAGCTGCGGGGAACGGAACGCGTCCGCGGCAACCACAACGATGTCCGCCGCAACGAACGATGTCTCCCCTGTGCGGAGGTCCTGGACGGTGACTCCGGTGACCCGGTGACCGTCCAGTTCCACGCGCCGGACCAGGGTGAGGTCACGGAGTTCGAACTGCTTCGAGAGCGGGCTGTCCCGGTCGAGGAGGGGGCCGAGGACAACGTCGGCACCGGCCCAGCGCACGGAACCGTCCGGCTGCGGATCGCCGGCAACCGGCAGTGTGCCAACGCCGTAGCCGTCCGGCAGTTCCGGGCCGAACTCCTCGTCAAGGAGGGACCTGATGGCTTCACCTACCGCGGAGTCGGCGAACGCCGCACTGTGCACATGCAGCAGTTGCTTGGCGTCCTCGATGAGCGCATCCCATTCGCTGTCTGCGATGAACGGGATCTTCTCGCTGAAGGCGGGCGACGGCGTCGCGCAAGTCCAGTGCGCCCCCTGGCCGCCGACGTTGGTGGCCGCAGCCGCCGCGGGAAAGGTTGCCGCGTGGGCCGAGCCGGCGCCGCCGAAGTCCAGCAGGTGGGTGCCCTGGCGCGCGGTGAACATTCCCTCGGTGACGGTTCCGGCCGGGATGCCGAGCGACTCGCGGTAGGCGCCGGCCTGCGGCCCCTGCGACAATTCCCGTGCGCGGGCCTTTTCGGCGGCGTCGGGAATGTTCCGGACGCTCTCACCGGGAACTTCCGTCAGTTGCGGCCCGGCCTCGAACATCACCACCCGGGCATGCGGGACCTGCTCAAGAATCACCCGTGCATAGGCGGAACCAACGGGCCCGCTGCCGACGACGGCGATGGTGGGGTTGGACATGATGTCTCCTTTGAAATCAGGCCGAAAGGGATTCGGAAGTTGTTTGCGGGGCGGGAACGTGTTCGTCGGACAGCCGGCCATGCGGAAGCAGGAGCGCCGCGACAATGCCCACGGCGTAGGTGGCGGCCAAAGCGATGAAGACAGGCGTAAAGACGGAGCCGTAGGCCTGCGCGACGCTGGCCTGCACCTCCGGCGCGGCCGCGTGGACCAGTTGGGGCGTCAACGTGGACGCGTCAAGGCCTGCTGGCAGGAGGGCTGCCACGCCGAAGCCGATCACCCCGCCGATGATGGCCGTGGCGACGGTTGACCCCACCTGCCGCACCAGGTTGATGGTTGCCGTGATGGTTCCGGTCTGGCTGGCCGGCGCCGCGCCCTGCACCACGGCGACAATCAGGCTCATAAAGGCACCGGTGCCCATCCCGACCACACCCATCACAATCATGGGTGCCCAAAGCGGGAGGCCCGCGGGCAGCGCGGCCATCACGAAAAGACCTGCCGCTCCCAGCGACGTCCCCAGGATCGGGAAGACCCGGTACCTGCCCGTCCGGCTGGCCAGCCAACCGGTGAGCAGGTTGCTGATCAGCATGCCGAACACTGTTGCGATGGGTACGAGCCCGGACACGGTGGCGGTAGTTTGGTAGGCCATTTGAAAGTACGTGGGCAGGTAGGCAGTGATGGAGAAGAGCCCGACGCCGATGATCGCCGACAGCGCGGTACCTGCCGCAATCGTGCGGTTGGTGAACAAATGGAGCGGCACGATGGGCTCGGGAGCCCGGCGCTCGATGCGAAAGAAAGCAACGAAGCCCACGATGCTGACCGCGAGCGCCGCGGCTGTGGCGATGCCGGCGTTCCGCTCTGCAGCCCACGTCACGGCGAGTACCACGGCCACCAGGGCAGTGGTGAAAACGGCCGCACCGGCAACATCGAAGTGGCGTGGCCTGGGGCCGGGCTCCAGGTGCGGAACAGCGATCAGCGCGAGAACCAAGGCTGCGGCGCCAACGGGGATATTGATCCAGAAGACCCACTGCCAGCCCCAGTAATCCGTGATCGCACCGCCCAGGACGGGGCCTACAAGGATCGCAATGGGGAAAGCGGCGCCAATGATCGCCATGTAACGCGGCCGTTCCCGCTGCGTCGTGACCCGGGCAATGATCGTTTGGGACATGAGCTGCAGGCCGGCCGAGCTCATTCCCTGCAGGACGCGGGCGGCGATGAGCCATGCCATGTCCTGGGCGAACCCGCACGCCAGCGAAGCGGCCAGGAACACGAGCAGGGATCCGACGAAGATTCGGCGGGCTCCCAGGACATCGCCCAGTTTGCCGAGCACGGGCAGCAGCACCGTACTGGCCAGGGTATAGCCCACAACAACCCAGCTCATCAGTGCCAGCGCATCCAGCTCACCGGCAATCGTGGCGAGGGATGTGGACACCACCGTATGGTCCAGGGCCCCAAGGAAGGAGACCGAGAGCAGGGACATAACAAGGAGACGAAGTCTCAAAGGCGAAAGTGGCATAGTGATCTACCCGAACGATCGGGCCGTCGACGCGACGAATTGTGCCTCCGACGCACCATCACGGCGGAGAACGGGTCCGTAGGAACCCCGGCGCCATTACACATCCTACTCCACTTTAGTCAGAAAGCAACAAAAGATTGTCTGAATGCGACCTGAAAGGCTGGAGGGCTAACTGCGGAGCAGCGCCGCCGCCAGACTGATGTCCTCGAGCAGCTCATCGAGGTCCGCCACCGGCTCGCCGGACGAACAGGCTGCGAGCGCCCGGCGCAGCGCAAGGCGGGCGGACGATTCGTAGCGCTCCGGCGCCCTCAAGATGCCCTCCTCAGTGGACGTCTCCAATCGCATCAACCCGGCGGGCTGGTCCACCGTTATTTCAGTCCTTACTTCGCCGAGGGCGAGTACCTGAAGCAGGCCGCCGCCATGCGGGCCTGCGGCTGCCGCGGTCGCCGCAAGGGTGGTGGGCACTGGTGCCCCGGCAGTCCCTGCCGAGCTCAGCAATGCGATCCGGCCCTGCGTCGTGGCACTGCCCGCCTGCAGCGTCAGCGGCCCCTGGCCAAGGGACCGCGCCCAGCCAAAGCCATCGCGGATGACCCCTTCAAGGCTGGCAGCGGGGGCAGCGCACTCAACGATGACGATCCGGGCCGGGCTGCCCCGCCTTGCCCGAACCGCATCAGCAACAACGTCGGACCGGAGGCGGGGACGCTCCACAATAACCGGGATGCCGCCGGGCCAGGGGCGGGCTTCCAGGGCTTCCCACGGGAGCGTGCCAGGGTCCGTGATCACCACCGCTACGGCTCCCCCGGAACGGGCCGCAAGCAAGCCCTGCCACCAGTCGCCGGAACCGGGCACTACCGCAACGGCACCCTGGACGCCATCGGCCGGTGCGGCAGTGCGGGGAAGTTCCGCCGTTGCGGCTGCGTAGGCCGGCAACGCAGTTAAGACGCCACGCCTTTGGCGCATCAGGCTCACGGGGACACTCCTTCGAGGACCTTGGCGGCGGCACCGTAGCCGAGCTCGAGTGCATAGCATGCGTCGGCCAACAGTTCGTCATACTCCACGGGAGCCACGCCCTCAAGGAGCGATGACAGCAGGCGCCACTCCGCCACGTAGCCGTCGTCGGGATCCCGCCGGTACTCCGTCCACTGTCCGTCCACACTTCGCACCCGCGTGGACGCGCTTCCGGCGTGGACGAAGGCCGGCGGGAAATTGACCTCAACGCGGTCATGCGAGGTGGCCACCGTCATCCGCCACAGGGCATCGGGGCCTTCCGGAAGCATGGTGAGCGCCAACTGGACAAGGACGCCGCCTGACCGGTAACCCACCAGATAGCCGATCGGCGGAGCGATTCTTGCGTAAATAACCTCATCGATGCCCGGCGCAATGTCCCTGACGGCGGGAAGGTCATGGACCGCCAGGCCCGTCAGGAGCTGCCGCAGAACCTCGGCCGCCACGGCGGGATCCTCCACGCCGGGGCGCCCGCGCCGCGCTGCCTGGAAAGGACCTCCCTCTGCGACCAGCCCGTGGTACCTGTCGTTGGGCGGGAGTGCCAGCGTCACGGAAATTGTCTGAATCCGGCCCTCGAGAGCCATCAGGTGATGCCGTACGCGCCCCCACGCCGCATCAAACAAATGGTTGGTCCCCACTAGGAGGACGGTTCCTGCGGCCCTGCACGCAGCTATGACCGCTTCGGCCTCTTCCGGGCTGGTGGCCAGCGGTTTCTCGCAGAACACCGCCCGCTTGCCCGCGGCCACTGCCGCCAGGATTTGGCGGGCATGTTCTGCCGGCGGGCTACAGACGGCCACCACGTCAACGCCTGTGTCCGCAAGCAGGTCCGCCTCCCCCGCCGACCAGCGGGCACCCAAGCGCCCGGCCAGTTCCCGGGCGCGTCCGCTGCCGCCATCGGCAATGTGCCGTATGTGAAACAGGTCCCGCAACCCTCCCAGCACCGGCAGATGGAGAGCCGCGACGCCCGGCCCGGCTCCAAGTATTCCTACGCTCCAAGGCATCGTCGCCCCTCCTCTTATGTTCCTATTATTCATAAGTGAGGTTGGTTCTGGCTATAGTCGCGTCCCTTAGCACTTTAGTCGGCCCCAATGTGTGAGAATTGTGAGCATGACGACAGACTCCGCCCTCCGCTTTGGGGCACAGACGGATGAAGTGACGAGCCTCCTGCGGATCGTCAACCTGGTGCGGACGGGCGAGGCAACAACCCGTCCTGAAATCGGCAAGGTCACGGGCCTGGGCAGGGGCGTCGTCAGCCAGCGCGTGGATCAGGCAATCCAGATCGGCTTCCTCGGCGATGGCGAGTTCGGGGCCTCATCCGGCGGACGCGCACCCCGGACCCTGCGCTTCCGGGCGGAGCAAGGGCGGATCGTGGTGTGCGCCCTCGGAGCGGCCCATATGAGGGTCGGCGTCACCGCGCTCGACGGGGACATCCTGGAACACACGCACCGAAGCTGGGATATCGCGCAGGGCCCGGAGAAGACCATCGACGCGGTCATGCCCCTGATTGATGAATTGCTGAAGAGAGACCCCACTGTGCCCGTATGGGGTGTGGTGGTGGGGCTTCCCGGTCCGGTGGACTTCGCCACCGGACAGCCCGTAGCGCCGCCGATCATGCCGGGGTGGAACGGTTACGACGTCCGCACCCCCTTTGAAGAGCGCTTCAATGCGCCCGTATGGGTGGACAACGATTCAAACCTGCTTGCCCTCGGCGAACGCGCCCGGCGGCGCGACTCCCACGCGGACCTGATCTACTGCAAGATCGGTTCAGGGGTTGGCGCCGGCCTGCTGTCCAAGGGCAGGATCCACCGGGGCGCAAACGGGGCCGCCGGCGATATCGGCCACGTCCGCGTCTCCGACTCGGATGCGCTGTGCCGCTGCGGCAAGATCGGCTGCCTGGAAGCGGTGGCCGGCGGCTGGGCCCTTGTCCGCGATGCCGAACAAGCCATCAAGGAAGGCGCTCCCAGCTCGCTTGCCGCGCGGGCCGGGAAGGATGTACTGACGCTTGAAGACATCACCCTCGCCGCCCAGGCCGGGGACTCCCTGGCCATCACCCTCATTCAAAAGTCGGCACGGGTGGCAGGCGAAACCATTTCAGCCCTGGTCAACATGTTCAATCCGGGGGTGATCGTGATCGGCGGCGCCATTGCATCCGCCGGCGAGGTGTTCCTGGCCGAGGTGCGCCAGCGGGTCTACGAACTGTCACTTCCACTTGCCACGCGCGACCTCACCATCACGCTCTCGGTCAACGATGAGCGCGAACCGTTGCGCGGCGGAGCCGAACTGGCCCGCGAGCAGCTGTTCGACGTCACCTTCCCCCGCTGGTTCGCCGCCGGCCGGCCCTCCCCTGAGCGGACTGCCGTTCCCGCCTAGGCCGGCTCCGCAAGGTCCGCTCAGGCGACGTCGCGGGACACACTGGGCACCGGCGCCCCGTCAGGATCCAGCCGGGCCTCCAGGTGGAACGGCAGGACCAGCGGGGAATCGGGGCCCGACTGGAGGTAGGGCACCAGCATCTGGAAGTCGACGGCCACGGCGTGGACGCCACCACCGAGCTCGCGCCGGCCCGTCAGGACCAGCCTGTCCTGCACGAACCACCAGCCGGACTCTCCGCGGAGCGCTTCTGCCGGCACGTCGCGGGCCCCCAGCGCCACCGTCAGCTCCCCCGACGCCAGCGGAACGCCGTCCACTTCAACCGCCAGGCCAGTGAAGCTGGACAGGGGCATCGACCGTATCCAGGGAAGGCCAACACGAAGCTCAAATCCCCCGGGTGTGGCCGTCAGCGCATCTTGGCGCAAAGCGGTGTGCAACATGGCTTTCATCCTTTATCCTAAAACTGACATAAGTTTGTCATTATCAAGCATAAATGGGAAGGCATCCGAATGGCCCTCGAAATTCCCAACGGCTGGACCCTCTGCGCCAGCTCGTTCAACTGGACCCCCGAAATCATCGCCGCCGCCCGAACGGCCCAGGACATCGTCACCGGCATCGCGGACTCAGTAACAAAAACAATCGAGATCGAACCCGGACTGCTGTGGCGGTCCTTCCCCGCTCCGCAGGACGGCGAGGTTGACGCACTGCGCCATGGGCTGGCATCCAAAGGAGGACGCGTCAGCATCGTCGGCGCCAGCCTGGACGACTTCACCTCTCCAACCGGGCGCCGCACCCTGCAGGAGCGCCTGGACTTCCTTGTCCCCCAGCTCCAGGCCGCGCGCCGCGCGGGTGCTATCGGGGTCCGGCTGCCGATCGGCCAGGCAGGCACGGAACTCCTCGCGCTCGTGCAGCCGCTGCTGCATGAGCTCGACCTGGTGCTCTACGAGGAGATCCAGGGCCAGCAGACTCCTGGCAACCCGGCGGTTGCTCCAGCACTGAAGGCGATCGCCGGGCTTGCCGATGATCGTGTGCGGGTCCTCGTGGACATCAGCATGCTGATGCCGGCCCTTCCTGTCAGCTACCTCGAAGAGCTGCGCCGGGGAGGAGTTGCCCCGGACCTTCTGGAGCGCCTGGAAAATGACTGGCAGGATCCCGCCACCCATGACGCAGTCACGGCCCTGCTCCGCTCAGGGCAGGTTCCGCCGCGCATCCATACCCTCTTTATGAACCTGCTCATCCGCTTTGGCCGCAGCGACGCCGCCGACCTTCAGGACGTCCTCCCCCTCGTGGGCGCCTTCCACCTGAAGTTCTGGGACCTGGACGACGACTCCAGCCGGGTTTCGCAGCCGCTGCGTGACCTTGGCGGCCTCCTCGGCAGGAACGGTTTCACCGGCACGCTGACCAGCGAGTGGGGCGGCCACGAATGGCTGCAGGACGACCCCACGGACATGACGCGGCGGCATCTGGCGCTGGCGGAGACGGCTTTGGCCCAGCCCGTCGACAACCTGATTTCGACAGGCTCAATCACCGGCTGACACAGCAAAACGGCTGGCCCTGGAAATCGCGGGCCAGCCGTTCTGCGTTGGTGCTACTTCGTGCGGTACTACTTCGTGCTGAAGGCTGCGTCGAATGCGGCTGCGGAGGGTTCGTAGCTGGAGAGTCGGCGCACGAAGGCAAGCGCCTCCGGCGCGCCGTCCAGCCGGTCCATGCCAGCGTCTTCCCACTCCACGGACAGCGGCCCGCGGTAGTCGATGGCATTGAGCATGCGGAACGCATCTTCCCAGGGCACGTCGCCATGCCCGGTGGAGATGAAGTCCCACCCGCGCCGCGGATCTGCCCAGGGCAGGTGGGATGACAGACGCCCGTTCCGGCCGTTGACCAGCCGCTTCTTCGTGTCTTTGCAGTGCACGTGGTAGATCCTGTCCTTGAAGTCCCACAGGAACCCCACCGGATCGATGTCCTGCCACACCATGTGGCTCGGGTCCCAGTTCAGCCCAAAGGCCTCGCGGTGCCCGATCGCCTCGAGGGTGCGCTGCGTTGTCCAGTAGTCGTAGGCGATCTCGGACGGGTGCACCTCGTGGGCGAACCGCACGCCCACCTCGTCAAAGACGTCCAGGATGGGGTTCCACCGGTCCGCAAAGTCCTGGTATCCGGCGTCGACCATCTTTTCGGTGGCAGGCGGGAACATCGCCACGTACTTCCAGATGGAGGATCCGGTAAACCCGGTGACCGTCTTGACTCCCAGTTTGGCCGCGAGCCGGGCGGTGTTCTTCAGTTCCTCGGCGGCGCGGCGGCGGACCCCTTCGGGATCTCCGTCACCCCAGACGACGTCCGGCAGGATTCCCCGGTGCCGTTCGTCGATGGGGTCGTCGCAGACTGCCTGGCCCTTGAGGTGGTTCGAGATCGTCCAGACTTTGAGGCCGTGGCGTTCAAGAATATCCAGCTTGCCCTGCACGTAGGCGTCGTCGTCCCAGCGCCAGGGGTCCAGATGGTCGCCCCAGCAGGCGATCTCCAGCCCGTCGTACCCCCACTCGCCGGCGAGACGGGCCACCTCCTCAAACGGCAGGTCGGCCCATTGGCCCGTGAACAACGTAATTGGTCGTGCCACGTACTTTCCCTTCCTTACAGTGCCCGCACAGGGACGGCGATGCGCACCCAGGCGGAATCATTCTCGGAACTGCGTTCGACGGCGTCGAGCACCCGCTGTACCTCCAGTCCGTCAGCAAACGTGGGGTGCGGGTCGATGCCGGCCACGATGCCCTCCACGAGGTCTTTGACCTGGTGGGAGAAGCCATGTTCGTAGCCGAGCATGTGGCCGGCCGGCCACCACCCCGAAACGTAGGGATGTTCCGCTTCGGTGACCAGGATTTTCCGGAAGCCCTGGCGGTCCGCGGGTGCCGTCCGGTCGTAGAACTGGACGCTGTTCAGGTCCTCAAGGTCGAAGGCCAGGGCACCCTTGTCCCCGGAGATTTCGATCTCCAGCGCATTCTTCCGGCCGGTGGCAAAGCGTGAGGCCTCGAACGATGCCAGCGCCCCGGATTCGAAGCGGCCGGTGAAGATGGCAATGTCGTCCACGGTCACCTCGCCCTTGCCGTCCCCGGCAGTGCCGGACAACCCAGTGCCGGAAAGGCCCGAACCGGAATCGAGCAGAGGCCTTTCCTTCACGATGGTGTCGATGACGCCGGACACCTTCTCCAGCCTCAGGCCGGTCACGAACTGGGCCAGGTCGATCGCATGGGCGCCGATGTCCCCGAGGGCACCGGACCCGGCGTGCTCCTTTTGCAGCCGCCAGGCCAGCGGCATCTCCGGGTCAACCAGCCAGTCCTGCCGGTAGGCGGCGCGCACGTGATTGATCCGGCCCACGGCGCCCTGGGCGATGAGGTTGCGGAGGAACGTGACGGCGGGAACGCGACGGTAGGTAAATCCCACCATCGCGCGTATACCCCTTGCGGCTGCCTTTTCGGCGGCCTCCGCCATCGCTTCGGCCTCCGCCACCGTGTTGGCCAGCGGCTTCTCGCACAGGACGTGCTTCCCCGCCGCCAGTGCGGCGATCGCAATCTCGGCGTGGGAGTCGCCAGGGGTGACAATGTCGACGACGTCGATGTCATCCCGGGCGACTACTTCGCGCCAGTCTGTGGCTGACTCAGCCCAGCCCCACTTTCGGGCGGCCGCCGCCACCGCTTCTGCGTTCCGGCCCACCACGACTGCCATCTCGGGCTCGGCCGGCAGGTCGAAGATCCGGGGGGCCGTGCGCCAGCCCTGGGAGTGTGCGGCACCCATAAAGCCGTGGCCGATCATGGCCACGCGCAGGGTTGTCATGCGAGCACTACCTTCCGCTCCACCGCCACGCGGTTGCCCACATAACGCTGGGGCGCGATCTGCATGTAGAGCAGGCGGAGGGTGAGGATGACCTCAACGTCGAGCTCCTCGCCGGCGTCGGGGATGCGGTCCAGCGGGATGATGACCTCCGGCTTGTCAGCCACGAACCACAGGGTTTCCCACTGCTCCGGGAGCTCGGCAACGGAATAGGACTTTCCCTGCAGTTCAAAGCGGAGGGACTCCTTGGGGACTTCGTCACCGTTGACGGATGCAACGACGTCGTCAACGGCGGACAGCCACAGGCTGCGGTACCAGGGCAGTTGCACTGACACGGCAATGCCTTCGGGGTGCCTGCGGACGTCGGCGTCCTGGAACAGCGAATTGTGAGTTGCCATGGGCCTTACTTACCTGTCTCGATGAGGGCCGGGTGGAAAATGCTTGCGTTGGAGTCAACGGTTTCTTCGATGGCACGGCGCATGAGCGTGTGCTGCTTCTTGACGAGGTCGATCGGGTCGGATTCGCCGAGGTCGGCGAAGGCGTGGCCCTCCCATTCGCTGGAGAGGTAGCCCTGGTAGCCGCCCTTGACGAACTGCCGCACAATGCGGGGAATGTCCATCGCCGGTTCGTTGCCGTTGCCGTCGATGTCGTAGAACTTCGCGTGGACGTGGAAGATCTGCGGCATGATGTCCAGCCATTCCTCCGGCGGAACCAGCCCGTGCATGTTGAAGGCCAGCCGGGTGAACGGGCCCAGTCGGGAGGGGTCGAAGTTGTTCGAGCTGAGGTAGTCCTCGAACTCCTGGTTGCGCTCCTGCATCGGCAGCGGCTTGCGCCAGATGTCCTGCATCACGGCAAAATGCTCCTCGGGGAGCCCCATCTGCGTCAGCGTGCGGAAGAGCGTCGGGGAGAGGCTGTGCATGGTGGAGCTGAAGTCTGCCGTGAACCCGAGCCGGTCGCTGCCCAGCTCCGCGTACATTTCGCGGATCTGCAGGATCTTGGGATCGTTGGGGCCCTGCGGCGCGTGGATCTCGTAGCCGAGTTTCTGGTCGTATTTCTCGGCCAGGGGAAGGAGCCGGCGGAGCAGTTCCTTGCCGGCGGAGCGGATCACCACGCGGTGGAAACCGAGCTTGTTGGCGGTGTTCAGCTGCGCGGCGAAGAAGTCGTATTCCTCGTCCGGGGTCATGTCCCGGTCCTTGCGGCGGCCCATGTCCAGGTTGGTGCCCACTGCGCTGGGGGTAAGGCCGTAACGGTCCATGCTGTCGCGCCACAGGCGGATGAAATCGTCGTCCACATCGGGATAAGTGCGCAGCATCTGGGCGATGTTGAACTCGACGCCGGGACCGAGGCCTTCGTCGGCAACGGCCTTGATCAGCGTTTCTGGAGTGTAGAGTCCGGCGGCGAACTCGGAGGTTAGCGAATAGAGGGTGATGCCGAGCTCGATGCCCGAGCCTGCGATGCCTTCTGACATGTTGTTTTCCTTCTGTTTCAGCCGCGGACGGGCTGGGCGAGGTGGCTGTTGAGGATGCGGCGTGCTTCGGCGGCGTCCGTGATCATGGCCGAGCCGGCGTTGACTGCGGCGGAACGCTGGACGGCCTGCTCGCCGCGGATGATGTCGAACGGGTCCTGCCAGTTGTTCCAGTGCCACCCTTCGTATTCGCTGGAGATGGCACCGGAGTAACCGTTCTCCACGAGCTGGCGAACCAAACCACGTACGGGGACCGAGGGCTCTTCGCCGTTTTCGTCGATGCCGAAGAACTTGCCGTGAACGTGGCGCACCCACGGCATGATCTCCAGCCAGGTGTCTACGGCGGCCGGCCCGAACAGCCCGGTTCCGTTGATGGCGAAGTCGATGCCCAGGTCCGGCCGTCCATTGCGGGCTGCCAGGCCAATGAAAGCACCGAAGCGCTCGCCGTGAACTTTCTGCGTGTTGGGCGGCCCTTCGGCGTAGAAGCCGTTCCACAGGTCAACCACCTGTCGGAGCAGTTCCTCCGAAGCGCCGCGTCGGCGGTAGGCCTCCAGCAGGGAAGGTGCGAAGCCGGTGACGGTGGCACCCCAGTCGGCGGTGAAGCCCAGCAGCGGGGAATCCAGTTTTTCGTAGCGGTCACGCAGGGCGAGGACGCGCTCGTGCGCGCCGTGCTGGTCGGCGTGGACTTCGAGGGCAAGGGTAACCCCGTACTTCTCGGCCACAGGCAGCAGGCTTTCCATCGCGTCCGGCGTCAGCGAAATCTGCACCCGGGCAATGGGGAAGCCGAGCCTGGACGCCACCTCGATCTGCTTGGCCATGTATTCGACCAGCTCGTCGTGGTTCATGAGCCGGTCGCGGCGGATGCCCGTGTCAACGTTGACCGCCAGCGACGTGGGAACCAGGTCCACCTCGGCAACAAGGTCGCGGAACTGGCCAACGAACGTGTCGTCGATCCGGTCCGGGAAGCCTCGCAGGCTGGAGAATCCGATGACCTCAAGGCCCGGGCCGAAGCCTTCGGCCGCCACTTTGCGAATCAGGCCATCGAGGTCGTACTGCCGGGCGTGGGAGGCCCGGGTGAAGCTGTAAAGGGTGACGCCCTGGATCGGCGTGCCGAGGCTGGTCATCGCTGTGCCACCTTCATGGTCTTGGTGTCGTGCTCTTCGATATGCAGCACGCCGTGGTCGGTGATGATGTACGGAATGTAGAGCTTCAGATCCACGCGGACCTCGTGCTCGGCTTGGTCGTCCGCTACGGGAAGGTCGCCGGAAAGAACGGCTGAATCCAGG
Organism: Arthrobacter sp. UNC362MFTsu5.1; assembly: GCF_000685965.1. Taxonomy (GTDB): domain Bacteria; phylum Actinomycetota; class Actinomycetes; order Actinomycetales; family Micrococcaceae; genus Arthrobacter. The sequence goes on from NZ_JMLE01000013.1 coordinate 112,413, forward strand.
GGGAACCACCATTCGCCGGTCTCGTCCACGAGCTCCCCGAAGCTGAACGTGCGGTTGTTCATGGTCCAGCGCAGCGAGCCCTCAGGCGCGGCGACGCCGTCCACTGTCAGTGCGGCTCCTGCGATGCACGAGCCGGGCAGGGCCCGGTACCACGGGATCCGGACTTCGACGGCGGTGCGGCCGTCCTGGGTGGTCAGTGTTCCGTGCTCGATAATGCGATCGGCAATCATCGAGACCTCCTTGTCTGCGGCATGCTTTGCCTGCTGTTGAACAAATGCCTGTGCTTGAGCAAATCGTTGAATGGAGAAGGCAACTGCTGCTTCTTCATTATTTAGACAGTCTATTGTCTGATTCAGACATAAGTAAAGAACTGGTGAGTTCTTCGCTGATTCTGCGTGCCCCGCGTACGGCGAGCGCCACGGCCGTCAGCGTGGGGTTGCAGGCGGTGGCGGTGGGGATGACCCCGTTGCCGGCCACGAAGAGGCCGGGGAGCTCCCAGACCTGACTGTCCGGCGAACAGACGCTCTCGCCGTCGTCCGCCGCGCCCATGCGTGTGGTGCCCTGGTAATGCAGCGATGAGCCCGGAGGCAGGACGAACGGCCGCTCATCGAGCGGCTCGCCCACGGCCCTGCCGAGCCGCACAATCTCCTGCCTGGCGCGGTCCAGCACGTTGTGGTCCTGCTCCGTAAGGCGGTAGTGGATGCGCATGGCGGGCATCCCGTACGAGTCGCGGGCGTCGTCGTCGAACGCCACCCGGTCTTCGCGCTGGAGGTCCTTGGCGCAGAACAGGCCCAGCCCCACGATCGAGCCGGGGACGACGGGGTCATCCTCCGCCAGCGGAACCGGGGATGCGTCTAGCTGCATGATCTGGCCGTGGAAGGGCGCGTCATCCGTGTACGGAACCCACTGCACGCCGCTTTGCTCGCTGAGGGCACCGGCCGCTGCCCGCTGTGCGTCCCCGCCCGTGACGTCGCGGAGCCTGCTGGCGAACACCACCTGCGCCTGGTCGTTGAGGTAGCGGCCCAGGGCGGCGGGCCTGATGCCGGAGGCCCACAGCAGCTGCGGCGTGCGCAGGGCGTCCGCGCCCACCACAACGTATCGGGCCGCCACCCGGTGGGTTTCGCCGCTGCGGCGGTCCTGGACCTCGATGCCGGCGGCAACGCCGTCCTCCACCAGCACGCGGGTCACCAGCGACTCATCAAAAAGTTCAAACGCCGGGTTCTCCCGGGTCACGTCCCCCATCACGACGTCGGACCCTGACCAGACGAGGCCGCCGTCCTCCCGCCGGTGCACAGCGAGCGGCATGGGCTGCGCGCGGAAGGCCGGGCCGCGGCCAGAATCCACCGCGGACGCGAGGCGGCCGCGGACGAGGTCGGAGAACGGGGCGCCGTCGAAGGCGTGGGTGGTGACGCCGAGGAGCCGTTCGGCGTCGTCGAGCAGTTCCTCCAGGTCGGGCAGGAACGCGATGCGCTCCCTGCCGCCCGGACGCGGGCAGGCGGCAGTCCAGTGGGCGGCCATGCCGCCCACGTTGCTGGACATTGCCGCCACGGGCATGCCGTCTTCGCCGGGGAACGCGTAGCCGTCCGGGAGCAGGTAGGTTCCGGGCCGGGCCCTGCGCTCCCCGCTCTTGACGGCGCCGGGCGAGTTGACGGTTTCGGCGCCCGCGCCCGGCCCTTCTGATGCGCGCTGGGCGAGGCTGCGGCGCTCAGGATCCTCGATGTTCTTGACGTGGGCACCCGGCGGGCTGCTGACCGTGGGGCCCACTTCGAACATGGCGATGGTGGCGCCGGGCGCTTCCTCGCTGAGGATCCGCGCGTATGCCGAGGCGGTGGGTCCGCTGCCGACGATGGCGACGTCGACGACGGCGGGGTACCTGGTTGGGCTCACCGCGCCACCAGTTCCTGGATCCACTGGACAGACTTGGCCGAGTCGATGGTGGGGTAATACTCGAGGCCGATCGGGCCGGCGTAGCCGCTGGCCTGCAGGTCTGCGAGCCGGGCAGGCCAGTCGATGGATCCCGAGCCCGGTTCGCCACGTCCGGGCGCATCAGCGATCTGAACGTACTTGATCAGGTTGCCGGCGTTGCCGAGCTCGGCGGCTACATCCTCGCCTTCGACCGTCGAGTGGTAGAGGTCGTAAAGGACACCGAAGGTGGGCGAGTTGACGCCTTTGGCGATGTAGACGGCTTCTGAGGTCCGGTCGAGGAGCGCCCCGGGGTGGTCCACCCTGATATTCACCGGCTCCAGGACAAGGGTGATGCCGGAACCCTCGATGTGTGCCACGCCGCGGGTGAAGATCTCAATCAGTTCGTCCAGCTGGTCCTGGCGCTTTCGCCCACCGAAACCGGTGCCGCTGCCCACCACGATCCGGGGGCAACCGAGCTGCCGGGCCACGGCAACGCCGGCGTCGAGGCCTTCGTAGAAGGGTTCGTGGTTCCTCGGCGGGATCATGAACTGCATGCGCGGTTCGGCGAGTTGGGCCGTGAGCTGGATTCCGGTTTCCTCCAGGGCGTCCTTGAGGGCAGGGATGTCCTTGCCCGTGGGGCCCCACATTTCGACGGCGTCGAAGCCGGCGGCGGCCGCGGCGCGGACCCGGTCGGCAGCGCTGTCGCCTGCTTCTGAGAACAAAAGATCGATATTGGGCGCAAGTTGATACATGGGTATCTCCTGGGAGGTAGAGGGGGTGGACTAAAACTTGGGGGTTCGGACCGTTTTTGGGTGTGGAGGATCGCCACGAAGCGTCAGGACGCTGCGCGGTAGTCAATCGTTGAGGTCAGCCCTTAAGACCGCCGGAGAAGCCCTGGATGAAGCGCTTCTGCGCGAAGAGGAACAGCGCCAGGATGGGAATCATGGACACGATCACGATCGCAAAGATCGAATTCCACTCTGAAACCAGGGACCCGATGTAGTAGTACATGGCCACCGGCAGCGTCTGGTTGGCCGAGCCTCCCAGGAAGATCAGCGAGGTGAAGAAGTCGTTCCACACAATGAGTCCCGCGAAGATGGTGACAGTTCCGGTGGCGGGAGCCATCATGGGCAGCACCACCTTGGAAAAAATCTGGGACCTGCTGGCACCGTCAATGGTTGCCGCTTCCTCGTAGTCCGTGCCGAGCCCCCGGAAGAAGTTGGAGTAGAGGAAGATCGACAGCGGCAGCAGCATGCCGGTGTAGAGGACGATCAGGCCCCACGCGGATCCTGTGAGGCCCATGGCGCGTGCACCCATGTAGAGGGGCACGGCGCCGAGCTGGCCGGGAAGGATGATGGCAATCAGGAAAAGGTAGTACGCACCCTTGCTCCAGCGACGGGTGCTGCGGGAAATGACGTACCCCGTGATTGAACCGAGCGCGATCAGCCCGACGATGCTCCCCGCGGTAATGATGATGCTGTTTACCAGGCCCAGGACGACGTTGGAGTTACCCGTGGCGGTCAGGACGGCCACGAAGTTGCTGAAGTCCGGGTTTTTCGGGAGCGCCAGGGGTGAGGTGGTGTACATCTCGCTGTCCGGCTTCAGGGCGGTGGTCACCAGGAAGTAGAACGGGGCGAGGAAGATCAGCGCCAGGGCCCAGAGGCCAATTTCGCGGAGCAGGGTGAGTTTCGTGTAGCGGAACATGGTCAGTCCTCGGGGTTCGATCGCGTCAGCCGCTGCTGGATAACGGCGAAGAACAGAATGATGGCGGCGAGCACCAGGGCGAGGGCGGCACCGCCACCGAAGTTTCCGAGTGCGAATGCCTGCTTGTAGACCTGGGTGGCCAGGGTTTCGGTGGCGCCGGCGGGTCCACCGTTGGTCAGGGCCATGATGGGATCGAAGACCCGGAGGCCCTGGACGATTCCCAGCGTGGTGGCAATTGCAATGGCGGGGCGGATGGCCGGCAGGGTGACGTTCCGGAAGCGCTGCCACAGGTTCGCGCCGTCGATGGCGGCCGCCTCCTCGACTTCCACCGGCACCCCTGCAAGTCCGGCCATGAAGATCACCATGGCAAAACCTGTGGATCCCCAGACAAGCACCACCAGCACTGTCCAGACCGCCCACTGGGGGTCGGCGAGCCATGGTTTGGCGAGGTCGCCGGCGCCTATTGAGGTGAGGAAGACGTTGATGGGGCCGTCGAAGTCGAAGATGTACTTCCAGACGTAGGCAGTGGCCAGCGGGCTGAGCACCACGGGCATGAAGAAGAGGGTGCGGAGGATGTACCGCGTCTTCAGCATCCGGTTGAGGCCGAGGGCGATGATGAGCCCGCCGACGTTGCCGAGAAGCACTGAACCAAAGGCCAGGAAGAGCGTATTGGTCAGGGCGCCGAGCTTGGTGGGGTCCTTGAAGATGGCTTCGAAGTTCTGCCAGCCCACAATCTTGAACGAGCCGATGCCGGTCCAGTTGGTGAAGGCGAAGAAGCCGCCGATACCCGTTGCCACGTAGTGGATGGCGATGACCAGGACGATCCCGGGCAGCGCCCACCACCAATGTCCCAACTGCAGGCCCGTGCTCCGGGGACGGGGGGTTTCCCCTTCCCCCGGAGCACGCCTGCCTCGCAGGGGTGCTTTAGCTGCTTCGCTTTTCGGTTGCATCGTCGCAGTCATGGTATTCCTTGCTTGTCCCTTGGAGTCGTTGGAACTGTGGTGATCCGGAGCTGTCACTGTCCCCAGGCTGTATCCATGGCCTGGAGTACCTGGTCGGCAGTTTTCTGTCCGGTGATGAGGCCCTGGACGCCGGTGGCGAGGGCGTCATACACGGCGGAGTTGGGCCACTGGCTGTTCGGCAGCGGGCCGTACTTGCCGTCCTTGATCAGATCGCCGACGTTCTTGTAGGCGCCGCCGTTGAAGTCATAGCTGTCGAGGCCGGTGACAGGGAGGGCGCCATCGATTTCCGCGAAGGCCTTGGTCTGCTCAGGCTCAGCCGCCCAGTCGAGGAACGCTTTGGCAGCATCCTTGTTCTTGGACGCTGCGTTGATGGAAAATGCGTAGTTGGCGCTGGCGTAGACGAAGCCTTCGGAGCTCGCCTCCGCCGGAAGCGCCCGCACATTGAATTCGGAACCGGCAGCTGCGGTCTTCAGCTGCTTCCAGCTCGGGCCGGGGATGAAGCCGGCAACAGAATTTCCGCTGGCAAGGCCCTTGGTGATGGCGTCGAATCCGGCGCCCGCTGCGCCCTTCTGGAAGCAGCCTGCGTCATTGAGTGCAGTCACTGCCTCCAGCGATGCCTTCCAGCCGTCCGATCCTGCGAAGGTGGTCTCCTTGGCTGCCCGCTTTTCGTTCCACTTCGGGTCCCCGGCGTAGACGCGGGACGCCGCGAGGGACATCGCCATCAGGCCGGTGTTGGGAGCGGCGGATCCGGCCAGTGCAATGAACGACTTGCCGGACGACGCGAGCGACTTGCACTGGTCCTCGAGGGCGGCGAAGTCCGACGGGAAGCCGGACCCACCGGCCGCCGTGGCAGCTGTTTCATTGGCGACCAAACCAACCACGGTGATCTCCGGCGCCTGGCCGTAGACCTTCCCGTCGGTTCCGAAGAGCGCTTCGCTGCCCTCGGGGACCAGTTCCTTGGCGCTTTCGTCCAAGGCTTCAAGGAAACCTGCCTGAACGAGCGGCAGGATGCTGCGGCCGGTGCCGGAACCCGGCGAGGTCACCACGACGTCGGACGCGTTTCCGGCTTGGAGCTGGGTGCGAAGGGTCTGGTCGTAGGAGTCATTGGGCTGCGGGTTGAACGTGATCTTCACGTTGGGATTCGACGCCATGTACTTCTCAGCCAGTACCTGGAACGGGCTCTCGATGGTGTTCGAGGTGGCGAACGACAGGGAGAATTCCTGCGCCCCTCCTGCGGGTGAACTGCTGCTGGCGGGGGCCGAGCAGCCTGTGAGGACGAGGGCTGCGATCGTTGGGACGGCGAGGGCGCCGACCTTTATGCCCGAGTAGCGACGGTGCTGTGTCATGTCCAGCCTTTCTGACTTCATTGTCGAAGAATTCCGGGAGCCGTGACCCCGGTCACTCATCAGTATGCAGGAGATGTGTAGAAAAAGCACATAAGTCTTGCCGATGACAGACATAAGTTTCACGGGGGTCGGAGCAGTCCTCTTGCATAGAAGAGTGTTATGTGCATCATTCAATGTATCGATGCCACTGATACACTCAGGGAACTTAGTTCACCGTCGAAAGAATGCCCGCCGTGACGAACCACGTCCTGCTTTCCCGGCTAGACCTGAACCTGCTGATCTCGCTGGATGCCCTCATCACGGAGCGGAGCGTCACGAGGGCGGCGGAGCGGCTTCATCTGAGCCAGCCGGCCCTCAGCGCCTCCCTTGCGCGGCTCCGCTCCCATTTCGGGGACCCCATCCTGGCCCGCCGCGGGAATGCCTATGAACTGACGCCGTTCGCCCTGCGGCTGGCGGAGCACACCACTACTGCACTCGAAGCGGCACGGCGCGTCTTTGAGAGCCAGGCAAGTTGGGAGCCCGCCGAGTCCGAACGGGAGTTTTCCATCTACGGCTCCGATTACGGCTTTACGACCATTGGCCGGGTCGCCTCCGAGCTTGCAGCCGAACGCGCACCTGGAGTCAGGTTCCGCTTTATGCTGCACAATCCAATGGTGGTGGAGGATGCAGCCAACCGCCTTCGCTCCGTGGACGGCATGGTCATTCCGCACGGCTTCCTGACCGGGCTCCCCTACCTGGACCTGTGGAGGGACGGGTGGGTGGCGGTCGTCTCCACGTCCAATGACGCCGTCGGCGAGCACATCACCATGGAGAACATCGCCGAGCTGCCCTGGGTGATGACCTACCAGACGCGCTCAGCCTCGACGTCGGCCGAACGCCAGATCATGCAGCTTGGCGTTGAGCCGCGCGTGGACGTGGTGGTGGAAAGTTTCCAGTCCTTGCCGCACTTTGTGGTGGGAACCAACCGGATCGCCCTCATTCAGGCGGCACTGGTACCGTTCGCGCTGCGCGTCGGCGGCGTGCGGGTCCTGCCGCTGCCCTTCGATGCCACACCGCTGGTCAATGCCTTGTGGTGGCACCCGGTGCACAACCGCGACTCCGAACACGAGTGGATGCGGGGCCTCTTCAAGGAGGCCGGGGACATCGTGGCAGCGGCCGCAGCCAAGGAAACCGGTTAAGCACCTCGATGCCCGCCACAAGAGTGGACGGGCATCGACGCTACTCGGTCATGCAGCTCAGGCTGGGGTCAACGCTGCCCGCATGCTCTTACGGATGAGATCGTGCTGTTTCCGGACCAGCAGCAGCGGGTCCACCTCGCCGAGCTCAGCAAAGGCGTGGCCCTCCCACTCGCTTGACCAGTAGCCGCGGTACCCGCCGTCGACGAAAATGCGGACCAGTTCCGGATAGTCAATGGCCGGCTCGTTCCCCTGCTCGTCGATGTCGTAGAACTTCGCGTGCACATGCATGATCTGCGGCATGATGTCGGCCCAATCCTTCGGGCTGACGTGGCCGTGCATGTTGAACGCCAGGTGTGCGAAGGAACCAAGGCGCGCGGGGTCGAAGTCACGTCCCCGCAGGTACCCGATGAACTCCTCCTGCCGTGCCCGCATCGGGGCGTCGGTGGCCCAGATGGCCTGCAGCTTCTCAATGGCTTCGTCGTCGAGCCCGGCGCGGCGGACCGCGCGCAGGAGCGTCGGGGACATGCTGTGCATGGTGGAGGAGAAGTCGGCCACGAACCCCAGCAGCGGTGAGTCCAGCTCCGCGTACACGTCCCGGACCTTCATGATCTCCGGGGAATTCGGCCCCAGCGGCGCATGGATCTCATACGCGAGCTTGAGTTCCAGGTTCTCGGCGAGCGGCAGGAGCCTGCGAAGCAGTTCGGGCTTGGCGCTCTGGATCCGGACCAGCGGGAAGCCGAGCTTTTTGGCGCCGTGGAACAGCGTCTCGGTGAACTCGTACTCCTCGTCCGGGGTCATGTCGCGGTCCCGGCGGCGGCCCATGTCCAGGTTGGCGCCAAAGGAGCTAGCAGTGAAGCCGTGTTTGTCGAAAGCCGCGTGCCAGGAGCGCACGAAGTCGTCTGTCACGTTCGGATAGGTGGGCAGGACCTGGGATGCCACGATTTCAATGCCGGGGCCGATGCCCAGTTCGGCAACACGGTTCAGCAGACCATCGAAGTCGTACCAGCCGGCCCGGAACTCGGCACTTGCCGAGTAGAGGGTGAGCCCCAGCGAGAAGGGATCTTCTTCGGCCTTCGGCGGGGCCGGCGTGGCTGCCGGGGTCAGTTCCGGCGCCCGCGCTGCCCTGTCCGTGACGGCCAGGTCGAGTGTCTGGTCCACGAAGTTGGGGACGTACATGCCGGGGCCGCCGTCCTGGCCCGGGGCAATCTGCATGTAGGGCAGGCGCAGTTCCCCGATCAGCCGGACCCGGACCCTCTCACCCAGGGAGACAGTGTTATCTCGCCTTGCTATCAGCAGCGGGTGTTCCTGGAGGTACCAGAGGGTCTGGCTTTGGGCCGGCAGGTCCGCGAGTGCGTAACGGACGCCGCCCAGTTCCAGGAAAAGGTCCTCGGCGGGGACGTCCTGGCCGTTGACGGTGAGCCGGAGGGTGCTGACCGAAGAGAGCCACAGGCTCCGGTACCACGGGAGTGTCAGGGCCAGGGCAAGGCCTTCGGGGTGGGTGCGGAGGCTTGAATCGTCAAGGAGTCCGTTGGGCATGGGTGTTCCCTTCGCTGGGAGGTGGGATGGGTCAGGTGAGGTCGGACGTGACGCGGCGGATCAGGGCATGCTGGCGCCGCACCTGTTCGATGGCGCGCCAGGGCTCCCGTTCTCCTTCGTATTCGCTGGACAGGTAGCCGGTGTAGCCGGAGTCCTTGAGCGCCTTGAGTACGGGCAGCCAGGGAATCTGCTGGTCTTCCAGCTGCTCGTTGATGTCGTGGAACTTGGCTTGGACAAACACCACGTACTGGGCGATGGCGGCGAAGTCGGCAGGATCGACGCCGATGCCGTCAAGGAAGGCGGGCCGCGTCTCGCGGGCCTCCCCTTTCCGCAGCGGGATCGGCCGGTCCTGGAAGATCCCGGTATCGATCAGGAGGCCGAAGTTTTTGGTGCCGGTCCGTTCGATCAGGCCGATGTAGTCATCGACCACAGGGTGCTTGATGGGGGTGGGCGAGTGAATCTCAGGGCAGATGATGATCCCCAACTGGTGGGCAAGGTCCAGGGAGCGCTCCACGGATTCGGTCCAGATGGGGTCCGGAACCAGGTCGCCGGACACCACTCCGATCTTGGGGCGCACGAACCCGAACCCCAGCTGGTTGGCGAGCCTCAGGTCCCGCTGCAGCGCAGCCGCACCCTCGGCGACGGTCATGCTCCGGCCCGGGTGCAGCCGCGTGTCGATCCAGGAACCATAGTTGGTGGGCTCGAGCGAGTACTTCTCCAGCAGGCTGAACCAGTTATCGGTCCAGCCGGCAGAGGGTTCCGGATAGTTGGGAATGTGGCCTTCGCCGAGGATTTCGACGCCGGTGGCGCCCACATCTGCAACCGCGGCCAGGGCTGTTTCCAAGTCCATTACCGTGCCATAGTCGCCCATGAAGCTGTAGAGGGAAACGCCGTACCGGAAGGTGCCCTCGCCGCCTTCCGGCGCCAGCGTCACGTTGCGGCTGACCCGGTGAATGGTGGGCTGGTGCTCCACCGGAATGTAGGACATCCGCAGCCGCAGCTCGATGGTGATCTGATGGACACCCTGCGGCAGGCCTCCGTCGAACGGAACGGTGACCACGGCCGCTTCCTCGAGGGGCCAGCGCACGCCGTCGCTGTCCCAAAGCTGCTGGAGGCTGTAAGTCCGGCCCCCGAAGGTCCAGAGCGGAACGCCCGGGCCGACGTCGACGACGTTGCCCACCCGAACGGCGATGCCGTCGATGAGGGACGCCGCCATGCCCCGGTAGGAAGGCATCCGGACCCGGAACTGGAAGCCGGTCACGCGGCCGCCCTCAGTGACATTGCGGAAGCCGACGGACTGGATGAGGTCTCTTTCGAGAAGCATCGTTGCTCACTCTCTCTAGGTGCGGAAACCAGACTAACAGCATTATGTCGGTTTCATACCTAAGTTTGCAATGATTCTGCCTAACGGCGCCGTGCGGCACCCGGCCCCCTAAAGCCACCCGTGCATTTAAACCGCAAAAGGCCCTGAGCTGGGGTGACAAACCTCAGATCAGGACCTTCGTGGAGCCCCCTGTCGGATTCGAACCGACGACCCCCGCTTTACAAGAGCGGTGCTCTGGCCAACTGAGCTAAGGAGGCGTGCCTGCTACTGCCTGACGGATCAGGCGCAACGGGCGGCACTGGATGGAGTGCTAGATAAGGTTAGCCCAAGGACGCCCCACTGGTAAAAACGGCAGCGGCCCGGTGCCGGATGCTTCCGGAACCGGGCCACTGGCCTGATGCGCGAGGGTGGTCGTTAGCCCTTGGCGTCCATTGCGGCCTGAATGAACGGGATCAGGTCGGTATTGGCGGAGTCGCCCTTGCCCCACTGCTTGCCGTCCACGAAGGCCGTCGGAGTGCCGGTCACACCGATGGCAGCAGCTTCCTGCGTGGCCACCTTTACGTATGGCCGGTACTTCCTCTCTTCCACGCAGGTGTCGATGCTCTTGGCGCCCACGTCTGTGGCCATCTTCTTCAGATCGTCGTCCGAAAGGCCGGCGCTGCCTTCTGCGGGCTGCTTCTCGAAGAGTGCGTTGACGAAGTCGGAGTACTTTTCGGGCGATTCGTTGACTACGCAGGCCGCAGCGTTGGCCGCGCGGGAGGAGTAGTTGGTGGTGGACTGCAGGTCCAGGAAGCCCAGCGGCCTGTACTCCAGCGAGATCTTGCCTTCGTTGCGGAGGCTGGTCAGCTGTTCGTTATAAGTGGTTTCAAACCGCTTGCAGACGGGGCAGATGAAGTCGATATAAACGACCACCTTCACGGGCTTGCCGGCTTCCGCCTCTGCGCCGGGTGCCTTGACCTCTGCAGGCGGGGTTTCCGGCTTGCTGGGGACATCCTTAACGTTGACCGTGGCGGGATCGGACTTCACTACCTCGGAGTTTGCCAGCAGCGTCACGCCGCCGTGGATGTTGCCGTTGGCGGGGGTGGGGCCTTCGTCTGCCACGGGAGCGTTGTTCCTGATATTGGAACTGACTACCAGTGCAACGATTGCGAGGATGGCCACAACAGCCACCACAATGCCCCAGCCGATGAGGAGCTTATTGCGCTTGTCCTTCTTCAGCTGCGCCTCACGGATTTCACGGGCTTTCTCGCGGGCCTCGGCAGTGCGTTCTGCTTTGGACTTGCGGGGTTCGTTTGCGGCGCTCATCAGTTCCTCGGGTCGATCGGCCAGGTGCGGACCACATCAGTGGCAACTTTGTCAGTTTAGGGGAGAAACCTGAGAGCTTGCGCCTTCAAGTTTCCGTCCGTCTGCCCAACGGATGGATAGCACGGAAGATTCCAGCCGACTAGGGTTGACTTCGAGCCATTAGCAACCCAAGGGGCACCAATGCACACTACGCACCGTGACAAATCCGAAGCAACAGCTGCAGGAAAACCCGCGCACGGCGATGGCCACGAGGCTGCCGCGCTGTATGACTTCATGGTGGTGTCCAACCGGCTCCCGGTTGACCGCTGCGCCCCGGAGGACAGGGGCTGCGACGGCGGCTGGCGCCGGTCGCCGGGCGGCCTGGTGACCGCCCTGGCTCCGATGATGACCAAGACCGACGGCGCGTGGGTGGGCTGGCACGGCGCCCCGGACGAGACCGTCAAGCCCTTCAGCCATGGAGGCATGGACCTGGTCCCGGTCCAGCTGAGCACGGACGACGTCGAACTCTTCTATGAGGGCTTTTCCAACGCCACGCTCTGGCCGCTGTATCACGACGTGATTGCGCCGCCGGAATTCCACCGGACCTGGTGGGATTCCTACCGGAAGGTCAACCGGCGGTTTGCTGACGCCGTGGTCCGGCACGCCGACCAGGGAGCCACCGTTTGGGTGCAGGACTACCAGCTGCAGCTGGTACCCAAGATGCTCCGCGAGGCACGCCCGGACCTCAAGATCGGGTTCTTCAACCACATCCCCTTCCCCCCGCCGGAAATCTTCGCACAGCTCCCGTGGCGCCAGGCCATTATTGACGGCCTCCTCGGGGCCGACCTGGTGGGCTTCCAGCGCCCCAGCGACGCCGGCAACTTCATGCGTTCAGCCCGCCGCTTCCTCGGCGCCAGCGTCAAGCAGCAGCAGGTGCATGTCAAGGGCCCGGACGGCGCAACAACCCACATTGCCCGGGCGCAGGCGTTCCCCATCTCCATCGACGTCAAGCAGATCAGCGAACTGGCCCGCCAGCCGGAGATCATCGAGCGCGCCCACCAGATCCGCCGGGACCTTGGCAATCCGAAGACCATCCTCCTCGGAGTCGACCGCCTCGACTACACCAAGGGCATCCGGCACCGGCTCAAGGCCTACGAGGAACTGCTGGCCGACGGCAAGGTTACGGTGGAGGACGCGGCCCTGATCCAGGTGGCGAGCCCCAGCCGGGAGCGGGTGGAGCAGTACCGGCTCCTGCGCGAGGAGGTGGAGGGCACCGTGGGCCACATCAACGGCACCTACGACACCATGCAAAACACGGCGGTCCGCTACCTTCACCACAGCTACCCCATCGACGAGATGGTGGCCCTGTACCTGGCGGCCGACGTCATGCTGGTCACGGCACTGCGTGACGGCATGAACCTGGTCGCCAAGGAGTACGTGACCGCCCGCACCAACAACGACGGCGCCCTGGTGCTCAGCGAATTCGCCGGCGCCTCGGACCAGCTCAAGCAGGCCCTGCTGATGAACCCGCACGACATCGACGGCCTCAAGGACACCATCATGCGGGCCGTCAACATGCAACCGGCCGAGGCGGGCCGCCGGATGCGGTCCATGCGCAAGCAGATCCTGGACCACGATGTCGATCACTGGTCAGCCGATTTCCTTGCAGCGCTCAAAGAGAAAGTGGTCCGTGATGACACCTGAGGCAGCCCCGGACAAGACGCCCCTCACGCTTCCGCCGGAACTCCTGGCGGCCCTCAAGAAAGTGGCCGCCACCGAGCACCTCCTGGTTGCCATGGATTTTGACGGAACAATCTCCCCGCTCGTTGACCACGCGGCTGATGCCCGTCCCCTCCCCCGGTCCGCGGCCGCCTTCGCCGCCCTGGCCGCCCTCCCGCGAACGACGACGGCACTCATCTCGGGCCGTGCCCTCGCCAGCCTCCGGTCGGTCGCTTCGCCGCCGCCGGAGACGCTCCTCATCGGCAGCCACGGTGCCGAGGCCTGGCTGGGGCCGGGTTCTTCCGAGCTCACCCTGGACCCGGACCAGCTGACCCTGCTGGCAGAAGTCCGCCACATCCTGGAAGAGATCGTGGAACAGGCGCCGGGAACCCTGCTGGAGGACAAACCGGCCGGCGTGGTGCTCCACACCCGCCTGGCCGCCGACGACGTGGCCGAGGACGCCGTCGCCGCTGCCCGCGCTGCCCTGCAGGACCGGCCGGACGTGTACCTGAAGAACGGCAACCGCGTACTGGAGACGTCCGTGGTCCACGCTTCCAAGGGTGAGGGAATGGCCTTCCTGCGCCAGGCGACGGACGCCACAGCGGTGGTGTTCGCGGGGGACGACACCACGGATGAAGACGCCCTGGGACGGCTGTATCCGGGCGACGTGGGCGTGAAGGTGGGGCTCGATTTCACGCAGGCGCAGTTCCGCGTCGAGGCGCCCGTGCACATCGCCGAACTACTGGAAACACTGCTCCGCGAACGCACCCTGGCGCTGGCGGAATCCGCTTAGCACCGTCGTAAATCCACCGCCCGGCACGGGCGGGGTCGCGAATCTCACATGTGACGCCCGTAACATTTGCACCCAATTGCATAAAATCTGACATACTCTGTTTGTGATGTGGCGCACAGACACCGTGCGGCGTCACGCGATACTCCTCGGCTTCGGCCGGGGAGTACACGGCTGAAAGACCGTGGACAACTGAATAAACATGAACCATTCACAACGGATCGTCCGGCACGTACCTGCCGGTGAAGGGATTGATAACTGTGGCTACAGTTACTTTTGATAACGCAACACGTCTGTACCCGGGCACCGATAAGCCCGCCGTCGATAAGCTCAACATCGACATCGCCGATGGCGAATTCCTGGTCCTCGTTGGACCCTCCGGCTGCGGCAAGTCCACCTCCCTGCGCATGCTCGCAGGTCTTGAGGACGTCAACGCGGGCCGCATTCTCATTGGAGACCGCGACGTCACCGATGTTCCGCCGAAGGACCGCGACATCGCGATGGTCTTCCAGAACTACGCCCTGTACCCGCACATGACCGTTGCGGACAACATGGGCTTCGCGCTGAAGATCGCCGGCGTCAGCAAGGAAGAGCGCGCCGAGCGTGTCCGCGAAGCAGCCAAGCTTCTTGACCTCGAGCCGTACCTGGACCGCAAGCCGAAGGCACTCTCCGGCGGTCAGCGCCAGCGTGTTGCCATGGGCCGCGCCATCGTGCGTAACCCGCAGGTCTTCCTCATGGACGAGCCGCTCTCAAACCTTGACGCCAAGCTCCGCGTCCAGACCCGTACGCAGATCGCATCCCTGACCCGCCGCCTGGGCGTCACCACGGTCTACGTGACCCACGACCAGGTCGAGGCCATGACCATGGGTGACCGCGTGGCTGTGCTGAAGGACGGCCTGCTGATGCAGGTTGACACCCCGCGCAACCTCTACGACAAGCCCAAGAACGTCTTCGTCGCCGGCTTCATCGGCTCCCCTGCCATGAACCTGCTGGAACTCCCCGTCGTCGACGGCGGCGTCCAGTTCGGCGGAACTGTCTACCCGGTACCGCGCAACATCCTCGAAGAGGCCCACGGCGCCACTGTCACCCTCGGTTCACGCCCGGAGGACCTGGAGCAGGTCGCCGCCGGCGAAGGCCTTCAGGTTGAGGTCGACGTCGTCGAAGAACTCGGCGCCGACGCCTACGTCTACGGCCACACCACGCTGGACGGCAAGAGCCACGACATCGTGGCACGCGTCGACGGCCGCCGTCCTCCGATGAAGGGTGAGTCCATCTACGTTCGCCCGCAGTCCGGACACGTGCACCTGTTCGACACCAAGACCGGCCTGCGCCTCGGCGACTAGCCTTTGCACTGAACGGCGGCGGCCCCTCCTCACTGGACGGGCCGCCGTCGTGATTTAAGCGCGGTTTCCTGACGTTTGTTTAGGCCGCCTGCCCCTACGTACGGAAGAATTGGCACATGACCGAGGAAAGCAACGCCCAATGGCACGACGAACCCACCGACTACGGCCAGATCGGCAAACTACCTCGGTTTGAAGCGGCCAGCGCCAACGACGACAAGAGTTCCAACGTTTCAAGCAACCTGAGCATCACCGCGGCCGCTGCTGATCCCGAACTCCTGGATCTGCCCTGGCACATCGCGCTGGAGGACTGGCCTGCGGAATACCTCGCAGCGCTCCCCCGGGGCATCTCCCGGCACATCGTGCGCTTCGCCCACCTGGGCGGTTCGGTGATCGCCATCAAGGAAACCTCCGAACATGTGGCCCGCCACGAGTACCACATGCTCCGCAAGCTGGCGCGCCTGGACGTGCCCTGCGTGGAGCCCGTAGCTGTTATCACCGGCCGCACCACACCGGACGGCAGGCCCCTGAATCCGGTGCTGGTCACGCGGCACCTGAAGTTCTCCATGCCCTACCGGGCGCTGTTCTCACAGATGCTGCGCAAAGACACCCTCACCCGGCTGATCGACGCCCAGGCGCTGCTGATGGTTCGCCTCCACCTCATCGGTTTCTACTGGGGCGACGTCTCGCTCTCCAACACCCTCTTCCGGCGCGACGCCGGAGCCTTCGCCGCCTACCTCGTGGACGCCGAGACGGGCGAGCTGTACCCGGACCTGTCCACCGGCCAGCGCGAGTACGATCTCGAGATTGCCAGGGTCAACATCGCCGGTGAGCTGATGGACCTGCTGGACGGCGGTCTGATCGAAGAAAAGGTGGACCCGGTGGCCACCAGCGAGCTCATCATGGACAGCTACCGGCGCCTCTGGACCGAGCTTACCGAGAAGGAATCCTTCGAGATCGGCGAACGCTGGCGTGTGGCCGCCCGGATCCGGAAACTCAACGAGCTGGGATTCGATGTTGAGGAATACGCCATCAAGACCACCCAGAACGGCACCACCATCCAGCTCCAGCCCAAGGTGGTGGACGCCGGACACCACCAGCGCCGGCTGCTGCGGCTGACCGGACTGGATGCCCAGGAGAACCAGGCGCGCCGCCTGCTCAACGACATGGACTCCTTCCGCGCGGACAACAACCCGAAGATGGATGAGGAATACAGCGCCCACCTGTGGGTCAGCCAGATCTTCGAGCCCATTGTGCGCTCAATTCCGCGCGACCTCTCAGGCAAGCTGGAACCGGCGGAAGCAGTCCATGAAGTGCTGGAACACCGCTGGTACATGTCCGAGAAGCAGGAACGGCACATTCCGCTGGCGGAGGCCGTGCAGTCCTACATCGACTCCATCCTCCGGCACCGCCGCGACGAGGCAGCGATCATGCTCAACCCGGACACCGAGCTGCTCAAGATCCTCGAAGTGGAAACCGAGCAGTCCCGGTACGGCGACGAGGACATCGACGAGTACCCCGACTCAGACGACTAGGCTGGCCTGCCCCTAGATCGCTTTTCCGGGGTTCAGGATGCCGGCCGGATCAAAGAGATGTTTGATCCGGCGCTGCAGTTCCCTGACGGGTTCGGGCTGTTCCAGGCCGAGCCACCGCAGTTTGTACTGTCCGATCCCGTGCTCGCCGGTGATGGTTCCGCCCATCGCCAGGGCCACCGTGATTGATCTGTCCAGGCATTCGCCCAGCCGCTGCATGGCGTCGGCGTCCACCTGGTGGTCCACGCGGTCCACCCAGAAGGTAGGGTGCAGGTTGCCGTCGCCGGCGTGCGCCACCACTTTGAGCTGCACGCCGTGGGCCACGGCCATCGCTTCAAGCTCGCCGATGTAGTCCACAAGCCGCGAGCGCGGCACGGCCACGTCCTCCCCCACCCGGTATTCGTCGTCCACTTCAACGCCGCGGCTGTTTCGCCGCAGTTCCACCAGCTGTTCGGCTTCCGCGCTGGCTTCGGTGGTCACTGTGGCTCCGCCGGCGGCAAGGACCTCGCGGACCACATCGGCTTCCGCGGCAGCCCCGAAGCCGTCCGTCTGGATCAACAGGAGCGAGGCGCCGCGGGAGCTCAGGTCCGAGCCATGGATCTCATCGAGCTGATGCAGCGAACCGCCGTCGAGCAGCTCCATGATGGCCGGCTGCACGCGCGCCTTGCCCACGGCCAGGACACCGGCCGCGGCGCTGCGGAAGTCAGGATAGAACGCGGCGATGGTGTGCACTTCGCGGGGCAGGTACTTCAGCCGGAGCGTCGCCCCGACCACAATGCCGAGTGTTCCTTCCGAGCCAACGAACAGCCCGGTCAGGTCGTAGCCGGCAACGCCCTTGAATGTCTGGTGCCCGGTGTGAATGAGGGAGCCGTCCGCCAGGACCACGTCGAGGGCCAGCACCGAATCGCGGGTGACGCCGTACTTGGCGCAGCGCAGGCCGCCCGCGTTGGTGGCAACGTTGCCGCCGAGGGTTGATGTGCGGAAGCTCGCGGGATCCGGGGCGTACATCAGCCCGTGGACCGCTGCTGCGTCGTTAAGGTCGGCATTGATCACGCCGGGTTCGACGACGGCGGTCTCGTCGTCCGGGTTCAGGGCGAGGATGCGGTTCATGCGTTCAAGGCTCAGCACGATGCACCCCGGGCTGGCATGTGCACCGCCGGAAACCCCGGTGCCGGCCCCGCGGGCAACTATGGGCGCACCGTGCTTGGCGCACGCACCGACCACAGCCTGGACGTCTTCGACAGTTTCGGCCCAGACGACGGCCAGCGGCAGCTGGTAGTCCACAACCGGTGCCTGGTCCACGGCGTAACGGGCCAAGGTCGTTTCGTCCACGGCCAGCTTGCCTGGCTCCAGGATGGTTTTGAGCTCGTCAACAATGTTGCTCATGCGGCCTCCAGGTCCGTCGAATCCGGCCTCCAGTCTAAACGGCAGGCACGGCCGTCCCCGGAAGCACCCAGACCGCGGCCGCGGAGTCGCCGGCGCTGAGGCTAACGCCAGCGTTCCCCGCCCCGGTGGTGACCTCGCCTGTGCTGAAGGCAGCCTCTGCACCGAGGGCGGCGACTTGGGCCGGAGACAGCGCGCCGGCGGCGAGGTCCGCCCGGGCGGCTGCGCGTGCCACGAAGACCAGGACCGCGCTTTCCGCCGTCTCCCGTACATAGGCGAGTGCGTCGCCGTCGGCGTACAGCCAGCGGATGCCGCCCTCGGTGAGCGCCGGCTGACCACGGCGCAGGGATGCCAGGGACGAATAGCTGGCGCGGAGGTCCGCCTCGACCCGGCGGGGGTCATCCCACGGCATCGGCGTCCTGGCGTCTTCGCCGTTGTGTCCCGTGAGTCCGAACTCGTCCCCCGCGAAGACCACAGGAACACCGGGAAGGGTGAACATCATGACGGCCCCGAGCAGCTGCCCGCCGTCGATCATCACTGTGGCGGCACGTGCGGTGTCGTGGCTGTTCAGGGCGTTCATGTTCTGGAGCCGGAGGTCCCAGCTGAAGGCTGCCGCCAGGTCCAGGTGGGTGGCCAGGAAATCCTCGGCGCCCATCCGGTTGGGGCCGGCAAGGGGGGTGCCGAAGAAATTGACGTGGGCGGCGTCCCCGGCCAGCCACGACCACAGCGGACGGGTGAAATTGGCGTAGGTCATGGCGCCGTGCCAGTGTTCGCCGGTGAAGTCCGGTGCGGCATCGTTGGTGGCTTCGGCCAGCAAGGCGGCTTCGGGGTTAATGTCCCGGACCCGGTCAGCGATCAGCCGGGCCACCTCCCGGTTGAGGTCGGTGGCGCCCAGCCTGCCGGTCATGTTGCCGACGTCGATCCGCCAGCCGTCCAGGTTGAACGGGGGCCTGAGCCAGCGGGCCACCGGGGAGTCGTCATCCAGGACGAACTTGTGCTTAAGCTCGTCGGAGGACCAGTTGAGCTTGGGCAGCGACGCAACGCCGTACCAGGCCTCGTAGGTCCGGGCACCCTGCTCCCCGGATCCCTGCTGCCCGCTGCCCTGTTCCTTGGATCCGGTGAAATAGTAGTAGCCGGATTCAGGGCATGCCGGATCGGCGAGCGCCTGCCGGAACCACTCGTGGGCATCGCCGGAATGGTTGGCGGTGAGGTCGCCCATCACTTTGATACCGCGGGCGTGTGCCGCTTCCACCAGTTTCACGAGGGCATCGTCCCCGCCAAGCAGGGGATCCACTGCGTCGAAGGTGGAGGCGTCGTAGCGGTGGTTGGAACGTGCCGGGAAGAACGGCGTCAGGTAGATGATGTCGGCGCCGAGTCCCTGGATATGGTCCAGCTTTTCGGCCACCCCGGTGAGGTCCCCGCCGTAGAACTGGAACGGCGTGGCCGGCCCGGTTCCCTGCACGGGTGTGTGGTCCCAGCCGGACGGGATGGCCCAGTCAGGCGCCGGGTGCGAGCCGGCGTCCGCGGAGCGTGCAAAGCGGTCCGGAAACACCTGGTACATCGTTCCCCGGCGCAGCCACTGGGGCGCAGCGGGAAACGCTGTCAGCCGGAAGTCCGCATAGTCGGAGACGTCGCGGCGGAACAGTCCCTGGGCGTTGAGGCTCCAGTACCCCTGGCCGACGGCTGCTGTCCCCGTTCCGGGACGCCCGGCACCAGGCGTCCCGCCGTCGTACTGGACGGCCGCGACTTCCAGCAGGAACCGGTACCGCGCCACCGGGTTGGTGACTGTCATTTCGGATTCCCACCAGGTCCAGCCGTCCGACTCCCCCAGGCTGCGGGCGGCGTCGTACCGCGGCTCGCCGTCCTGGACCGACCGCACCCAGACCCGGGCCGCATACCCCCACGCTGCGGGGACCCTGATGCGGAGCCGGGCGGTATCGCCCAGTGCGGTGCGCCGGGGCGCATGCAGCGGCGAACCGTCGTGGTGCGGGAGGGGGCAGTGCGCGGCCGGGCCGGGCTGGAGGTATGACGCCATGCTCAGCCTTTGACCGAGCCCTGGGTGAGGCCGCTGACGATGTAGCGCTGCAGGAACAGGAACAGTGCCATCACCGGAACGGCGGCGAGCACGGCACCGGCGGCGAAGACTCCCCAGTTCTCAGAGCGCTGCTGGGCGACGAAGGAGTAGAGTCCGACCGCGAGCGTCTGGCTGTCCGGATCGGTCAGCACCACGCTGGCGATCACGAATTCGCTGGAGATGCCGATGAAGGCGAGCAGCCCCACCACTGCGAGGATCGGCGTGACCAGGCGCAGGATGATGCCGAAGAAGATCTGCACGTGACTGGCGCCGTCAATCTTCGCCGCCTCGTCCAGGGACTGCGGAACGGTGTTGAAGAAGCCGTACATGAGGTAGGTGTTCACCCCGAGTGCCCCGCCGAGGTACACCATGATCAGGCCGAGCTGGCTGCCCAGGCCCAGGGCGGGAATGACCTCGGAGATTCCGCTGAGCAGCAGGAAGATGGCCACCACGGCCAGCAGTTGCGGGAACATCTGGAGCAGGAGCAGGCTCAGCAGTCCGATCCGGCGACCCTTGAACCGCATGCGGG
Source organism: Arthrobacter sp. UNC362MFTsu5.1 (assembly GCF_000685965.1). Classification (GTDB taxonomy): domain Bacteria; phylum Actinomycetota; class Actinomycetes; order Actinomycetales; family Micrococcaceae; genus Arthrobacter. Next base: position 133,019 of record NZ_JMLE01000013.1, read on the forward strand.
AAAAGGCGTAGGCGGCCATTGCCCCCAGGAACACCGTCGCTGCCGAGGTCACCACACCCACAACCATGGTGTTCACGAACCAGCGGCCAAAGGGCCGGGACGGGTCGTTGAACAAAGCGGTGAAGTTGCCGAGGTCGAGTTTGCTGAAAAGCGCGTTCGAGCCCACGAGGGTGCCGGTGGAGTTGAACGCGGCGGACAAGACATAGAGCAGCGGGAAGACCGCGAAGATGGTGACCGCGATTCCCACAAGGTGGCGCCAGCCCTTGTCCTTGAACCAGGCCCCGAACGTGCGCCGCCGGTGCAGCAGCCTCAGCTGATCGACATCGGTGGCTCCTTCTGCGGTGCCACCAGCGGTGACGGTGGAGCCTGCGGCGGGTGCCGCCGTCGTGCGTGTGCGTGCCGTTGACCCGTTCATGAGTTCACGTCCTCGAGTGCTTTGGTCTGCTTGAAGCTGATGGCCGAAACTGTGGCCACGATGATGAAGATGATGATCGCCAGGGCGCTGGCGAGGCCGTAGTCACGGCCGGTTCCCTGCCCGAAGGCAACCTTGTACACGAGGGTGATCAGGATGTCAGTGGCTCCAATGTCCCGGTCCGTGTCGGCGAAGCGCGGTCCGCCGCCGGTGAGCATGTAGATCACATTGAAGTTGTTGAAATTGAAGGCGAACGAGGAAATCAGCAGCGGGGCGATGGAGACCAGCAGGAGGGGCAGCTTGATGGACCGGAACACCCGCCACGGGCCGGCCCCATCCATCCGGGCGGCTTCGTCGAGTTCGGTGGGCAGCGACTGGAGGGCGCCGGTGCAGACCAGGAACATGTACGGGAAGCCGAGCCAGAGGTTGACCACCAGGACACTGACCTTGGCCAGCAAGGGGTCGGTGAGCCAGCCGATCGTTGCTCCGCCCAGCAGCGTCTGGTTGAGCCAGCCGAACTGCGGGTTGAGGATGCCGGACCAGACCAGGCCGGACAGGAAGGCGGGGAACGCATAGGGCAGGATCATCAGGATCCGGTACACCTTCTTGCCGCGCAGGTCCTCGCGGTTGAACGTGACGGCCAGGAACAGGCCCAGCGCAAAGGTCAGTGCCACCGACGTGACGGCGAAGGTGAACGTCCACAGGATGACGCCCAGCAGCGGGCCGCGCAGGCTCGGATCGGTGAAGGCGCGGGCGAAGTTTTCCATGCCGACGTCGATCTTCCAGCCCGTGGTGAGGGTTTCGCCGTTGCCGTCCGCGAAGGCGCCCTTGCCGTTGTCGCGGTAGACGGCCCCCGTGTCGGTGTCGGTGAAGGTATCCGCCGCGGCGTCATACGTCAGCGCCGGTTTGAACTCGTAGGCGTTGCTTCCGTCTGCCGTGCGCAGCGTGCCGTCAGCCGGGTTGTCCGAGACGGGTACGGTGATGGCCAGGATCTCCTGCTGGTTGGCGACGATTTCCTGGAAGGTCAGCGTCTGGTAGCCGTCGACGGAGTTGGCCTTGCCGGCGGAGTCGGTTCCGGCGTCGGGCACTTCCTTCAGCGGGGTGCCGGTGCTGCCGATCGTGGCCTTGCCGTCCGGATCGGTGAACAGCAGGTAGAAGTCGTTGCCCTTGGTGAGCACCGCTGCCTTGTATGCGGGCGAGTCCGGAACGCGCTTCTGCGCGGTGAGCTGGATGGCCGCGATGGCGTCATCCTTGGTGCTGTTGTGCCCGTCGCCGTAATTGGTGAAGGCGATGTATCCGCTGAACAGCACCACGAAGACCTGGAACACCAGCAGGAACAGCACGCCCGGGGCCAGGTATTTGGCGGGCAGTCCCCCCTTGCGGAGGTAGATCCAGTTAATGGCCAGCACGACGGCGGAGGAGACCCCCAGCGCACCCCAGGACTGGCTGAGGAAAAGCATCATCAGGACATAGACGGCCAGGGCGTCCACAAGGCCCAGGAGCACGATCTTGGCGACGATTCCCTTGGTGGAATCCTGGCCGAAGCGGCCTTTACGCACCCCGCCCGGCTGGTCTGGCGTGGTGCCCTTCCGTGCTGGCGAAGCTGCTGGCGATGCTCCTGGCAACGATGATGGCGACGGGGGTTGCGGGGAATCCTGGAAAAGATCGGTTTTGGGCATGGCTGTCTATGGTCCTTGGGAGAAGCGGGCCGTGGAGATTGCGGGCGCTGCGCGGGAGCGGTGGTCAGCGCGGGTTCGAGCGGCAACCGGCCGGGCAGCATTAAGCTGCCCGGCCAGTGCTGCCGGTAGTGGACCGGCGACTGGTCAGCCGGCGATTTTCGCCTTGATGCTGGCGGCCATCTTGGCCCAGTCGGCAGCGGGATCGCCCTGGCCCTTGATGAGGGCCAGTTCGGTGGCTCCCCAGTCAGCCCAGACCGCACTCATCTCCGGGATGGCGGGCATGGGCACACCGGTGGCACCGATCTTGCCGAACGCTTCCACGACGGGGTCGCTGGCAGCCTTCTCGAAGGACGCCTTCAGCGCCGGCGGGCGGCCGCCGGCCTTGTACATGGAATCCTGGGCTGCTTCCGAGGTGAGGTAGTTGGTCACGAACTCGTTGGTGGCCAGGGCGTTGGCGCTCTTGGCGCTGATGAAGAAGCCGTTGACGCCGATAAACGGCTGGGCAGGCTTGTCACCGGCGGTCGGCAGGGCGTCCACCGCAAACTTGATGCCCTTCTTCTGGACATCCGGAACATTCCAGGGGCCCGTCAGGAAGTACGGGGATTCGCCGGCCAGGAACTTCTCCTTGGCGATGTCCCCGGTGATGTTGGAGTTGATGATCTTCTCACCGGTATCGCCCCAGGCCACGAGCTTCTTGGCGAATTCGACGCCGGCAGCGTCGCCGATCAGGAGCTGCTTGGGGTCGTAGCCGCCGTCGGCCGCCTGGCCGAAGACCTGCGAACCCATGGAAGCCTGCAGCGGGTAGAGGTGGTACGGGTCGCCCTGTTTGGGATCCATGCCCACCAGGAACGGGAACTTGGCTTTGCCGTCCGCCACGGCCTTCTTGCCGTTGGCCACCACTTCATCAAGGGTTTCCGCGCTGTCGGACACGAGGTCGGTGTTGCGCAGCAGGGCGATGTTCTCGATGGCGTACGGGACGCCATAGACGGAGCCGTTGAACGTCATGGCCTTGACGGAGGATTCCTGGAAGGCCGAGGACTTGTCGCCGAGTTCGATCGGAGCGATCACGCCGTTCTGGACGAACTTGCCCACCCAGTCGTGCGGGCCCACAATCAGGTCCGGCCCCTTGCCCGTGGGGACCTGGGTGATGAAGTCATCGCGGACAGCGGCGAAGTCTTTGACAACCAGCTTCACTTCGATGCCGGTATCGGCCTGGAACTTGGCCGTGATGTCTTTGAGTGCCGGTGAGCGTTCGGCGTCGACCCACATGGTGATAGTGCCGGCACCGGCGGACTTCAGATCCGGCTTGGCGGTGGCAGTCGCCGGTGCGGTCGCCGATGCGCCGCCGCAGGCGCTGAGCGCCAGGGCTGCAACGACGGAGAGCGCGCCCGCCGTAAAGACGCGGCGGCTGGTCCCGCTCGTGAGGGTGTTCTGCACCTTCATTGGTGTCCCTTTCATAAAAAAATCCTGCATCCACGCGTCGGCCCCTGGGGCCCTGTGGCATCGTCGGTGATGTGGCTCACAGCTGCAAGCGCTTCCAAAGTACACGGATTGACCCATGTTGGAAAGTCACCCTACTTGGCAGTAGGGCTGCGGGCAAAATTCCGACCTACGGCTCCAGCGCGAAGCTGGCGGCGCTAAACACCTGCAATCAAGGGCTGAACCGGAAGGTTCTCTGACAGGAGTGAGGCGCACGTCACAATTGGAAGCGTTTTCAATTTGGCACAATTCCGTTCTACGATTACCGGCATGTCCGTTGACTCAATGCTCAAAGCCCCCGCCATCGCAGCCGGGCCACTGACCCTGGTCCACACTGCAGATGAAGCTGCCGGCTGGTGGCGCTCCGCAGTGATCTATCAGGTTTATCCGCGCTCCTTCCGGGACCTGAACGGGGACGGCATCGGCGATCTGGCCGGCATCACCGCCGAGCTCCCCCAGCTGGCCCGGCTTGACGTCGATGCCGTCTGGCTGTCGCCGTTCTACCGCTCACCGCAGAAAGATGCCGGCTACGACGTCAGCGATTACTGCGACGTGGATCCGCTCTTCGGCACCCTGGCGGACTTCGACGCCATGATGGCACAGGCAGCCCGCCTGAACCTGCGGGTGATCGTGGACCTTGTTCCCAATCACTGTTCGGACCAGCACGCCGCTTTCCAGGCCGCCCTCGGCGCCCCCGCGGGAAGTCCGGAGCGGGACATGTTCATTTTCCGGGACGGCCGCGGACCCTTCGGCGAAGAGCCTCCCAACAACTGGGAATCCCACTTTGGCGGACCGGCCTGGACACGTATCTCCGAACCGGACGGCCAGCCCGGGCAGTGGTATCTGCACCTCTTCGACACCTCCCAGCCCGACTTCAACTGGGACAACCAGGCCGTCCACGATGAGTTCGAACGGGTGGTGCGCTTCTGGCTGGACCGCGGCGTCGCCGGGTTCCGCGTGGACGTTGCCCATGCCCTGGTGAAAGCTCCCGGGCTGCCTGAATGGGGCGGCCGGGCAGACGGCAACAGCTGTGACGGCTACCCCGGCCACGACGCCCCGATGTTCGGCCAGCCTGCCCTGCATGACATCTACCGGGCCTGGCGCCGCATCCTGGCGGAGTACGGTCCGGACCGCATCCTCTGCGCCGAAGCCAACGTGGACCCGCTGCCCCGTCTCGCCGACTGGGTGCGTCCGGACGAAATGCACCAGGCATTCAACTTTCCCTACCTCCACGCGGGGCTTGACGTTCACCGCCTGCGCGGCGTGATCACGGACTCGCTGGTGGCGCTGGACGCCGTCGGCGCGCCCAGCACCTGGGTACTGTCCAACCACGACGTCGTCCGCCACGCCACCCGCTTCGGCTACGACGGCCCGGCACCGCGCGACGGCGACGGGATCGGCACCTTTGACCGTCAGCCGGACTCTGCCCTGGGCAGGAAACGCGCGGCGGCTGCCTCCATGTTCATGCTGGGGCTTCCCGGCGGGGCGTACCTTTACCAGGGCGAGGAACTGGGCCTTCCGGACGGCATCGACATCCCAGACAGCCAGCGCCAGGACCCCACCTTCGCGCGCACCGGCGGAGAGCGGCTGGGCCGCGACGGCTGCAGGGTGCCGCTTCCGTGGCGTGCCGCGGAGCCGCACACGGGTTTCGGGTCCGGCCAGGACCCTTGGCTGCCGCAGCCGGCGAGCTTCGCCGAACTGGCACGCGATGTGCAGACTGAACAGCCGACGTCGCATCTGAACCTCTACCGCCGGATGTTGGCCATGCGGAGGCAGCTGGACCTGGGCCGGGGCTCGCTGGCCTGGCTGGAAGACTGGTGCAGCGATACGTCCCTCGCCTACGTCAACGGGACCACGCTGGTGGTCATGAACGTGGGGCAGGATCCGTTGGATCTCCCGCCGGGGCAGATGCTGCTGCGCAGCTCCCCGGAGTCAGCCGAGCAGTATTCGGCGTCACCGGAAACGTACGACCGTGGTCATCAGCTAGGCTCGGGTGAGACGGTCTGGTTGAACCTCCCAGTTGGGTGATCCGGCTGTCGTTGAATTAGCAGTGAGGAACACGGAGAACTGAACATGCCCGGCATCAAGGACGTAGCTGAGCGTGCGGGCCTATCCATCGCTACCGTGTCGCGGGCGCTGAGCGGCAAAGGCAACGTCTCGCCCCGCAGCCGCGAACGCGCGCAGACAGCAGCGGCTGAGCTCGGTTTCGTATTGTCGTACCACGCCTCCAGCCTGGCTTCAGGCCGGAACCACAATGTGGGGGTGGTTGTTCCTTCGGTCCACCGCTGGTTTTTCTCGTCGGTGGTGGAGGGAGTGTCCGCGACATTGCTCGACGCCGGCTACGACCTGACCCTGTATAACGTCAGTGAAGGGCCCGACCGCCGGCACAGCGTGCTGAACGATTTTCTCTTGCGGAAACGGGTGGATGCGGTCATCGCCGTGTCCCTCGAACTCAGTGAGGCCGAAATACAGCAGCTGCTCGCCATCCACCGCCCCATCGTGGGAATCGGCGGTCCGTTGCCTGGTGCCTCCACCATCAGGATCAACGACTCCGGCATTGCCGAGGCCGCAACCAACCACCTGCTCAGGCTGGGGCACACCCGGATCGCCCACATGACCGGCGACGCCTCCTACCAGCAGGATTTCCGGCTCCCCGGCACGCGACAGGGCGGCTTTGAGAAAGCCATGGCGGCGGCCGGGGTTGCAGTCCGTCCTGAATGGCAGGTCTCCGCGGACTTCACCATCCAGGGCGCTTATGCGAGTGCCCGGCAGCTGCTTGGCGGAGCGTCCGAACGGCCCACAGCGGTGTTCGCGGCCTCGGATGAAATGGCCATCGGAACCATCCTGGCCGCCCGCGACTTCGGCCTGCGGATTCCGTACGACTTGTCGGTCATCGGTATTGATGGCCATGAGCTTGGTGAGGTGTTCGGGCTGACCACTATCGACCAGGACGCCCGGGGCCAGGGAGCATTGGCGGTCCGGCTGCTGCTCGCCGGGCTTGAAAAAGCGGCCGACGGCGGTGCAACGGACACGGAGTTTCCCACCAAGTTCGTGGTGAGGTCCAGCACGTCCGTACCACCGGCAGACACGGCGCCCGTCCGCTAGGTACTTCCCTTACAGCTCCCGCTCCATGATGAATTCCTTCTTGGCCGGATCCAGTGCGTAGGCTTCCCTGAGGCCGGTGTCACGGAAGCCGTGGCGCGTGTAGAAGCGGAGGGCACGGGTATTGTCCTCGTGCACCCCGAGCTGCAACAGCCCGGCCCCCAGCTCGCTGGCTGCCGCTTCAACCGAATGGCCCAGCAGCTTGCCCGCAAGCCCGCTGCCGCGGAATGCCGCAGCCACGTAAACGCTGATCAGCATCGCCTGACGCGGCCGGCCCGGGTCCTGGGGATGCTTAACAACCACCCGCATCAGACCGCAAAACCCATTGGCCGCAGAGTCGTCCTCAGCCACAAAAGTCACACTGCCCGGGGCCGTCATCGCAGCGGCACGGCTCCGCCATTGGCCTTCCGTCTGCGCCTCGGCCGACGCCAGGGATTCGACATAGGCAGTGGGCGTATCGGCCAGCATGTCCAGCCGCACGGCCCTAAGCGACACCCATTCGTCCCCAGTCATGCGCCGGACGCTAGCCAACTGCACCACCCATAAACCGCACAAAACGGGCCAGTACGCCCGGCCAGCCTGCATCGTATTCGGCCCTGGTCCTGGCGGGGTCTTCAGCGCCCTCCCAGCCGTCGTGCACCAGCCGGAGCTCCGTGCCCCCTTCAACAGCCCTGAAGGCAACGCGAAGCTCGGTGGACCACAGCGCCGTGGTCCCGGGATGCCAGCTGGCGTGGAACGACAGCGGTGGCTGCCAGTCATCGATGCTGCCCCAGACCGCGGTACGCCCATCGTCGGCAGTTTCCAGCACCAGGTTCTCTTCGAATTCAACGTAGGACCCCGCGCCGAACACGCTGTGGTCCTCGAGGGGCCACCAGAGATGGGTGTGTTCGGTGAACCCGATGAACGCCTTGGAGACCGGCCCAGGAACCACCACGGTGTGCACGACGGCGCTCAGGGCATCCACGGGATCCGGTGCTTCGTCGGCCGGGGAAGCGTGGCTAAAGAGGTTGTCCATGATCAACAACTTTACCCGGACGCTCGCTCACCTTTCGTGCCCGCCCCGGCAACGCTCTCTCACTTCCTGAGGGTTCCACCTAACGCTCTCTCACCGGGGGGTTCGACGGCGGTGGCTGGGGTTGGGTGCCTGGCCGGCGTGGCCGGTCGGTGCGGGTGGTAGGAGAGGGTTGGCCGTGACACCGCAGGATCTGCGAGAGGGTTCGTCAGAACAACGCAGGATCTGCGAGAGGGTTCGTCTGAGGGGCCCGGGAAGTGCGGGTGGGTTGCCCTGGGGGTGCACGTTCCGGGAGTGGGTTCGGCCTGGGTGTGTGGTGGTTAAAGTGGGAGAGCCCCAACCGTGTGGTTGGGGCTCTCGACCTGAATGGTGTTCCGGCGGTGACCTACTCTCCCACACCCTCCCGGGTGCAGTACCATCGGCGCTGTGGGTCTTAGCTTCCGGGTTCGGAATGGGACCGGGCGTTTCCCCCACGCTATGACCGCCGTAACCCTTGCTCCGCACCGGCCGGCCCCGTGGGG
>NZ_JMLE01000014.1 GCF_000685965.1 Arthrobacter sp. UNC362MFTsu5.1
GGGTTGACGAGCTTCGCGGCGCCGGCATTCCGGCAGTGCCGGTGCGGGCGCCGCTGGACCATGCCAACGACGTCGAGCCCGTTCCCTAAGCGGACGCACGATTCCCGTATCACCGGTTGAAACGCGGATGCCCCGGACGCATGGTTGCGTCCGGGGCATCCGGCAGGAAACGGTGGTTTCCCGAAGTCCATCCCTGGCGGGCAGGCGGCTTTCCTAGCGGGAAGCCTCTTCCTGCTGGGCGGCGTTCTTGGTTGCCTGCTTGCCGGCTTCCTCCAGCGCCTGCGCCACCTTGGCCAGCGCCGTCACGTGCGAACCGGACCATTCGCTGCGGAACTTCTCCGCGTCCGGGCCCTTCCAGTCCGTGCCGTTGAGAGCCTTCGTCAGCAGCGACTTCTGCTTCTCAAGCTCCGACGAACCAGCCTGAAGCTTGGTTCCGAGCGCCTTGAGCTGAACAATGTCTGCACCCCAAATAGCCATTAGTTTTCTCCTTCAGTCAACGGATCCGATCCGATCGGCATCCCCAGCGGCCCCCGGCTCATCCGGAAGATCCATTACCTAGAAACTATCCCGCGGCCCGACGTTCCGTCGATGGGCACCGCTCCCCATGCACCGCTGCCTTGCAAGGACGGCAGGACAGTTGCAGGGTGTCGGTGACCGGACGGGCTTCGAGCCTCGATCCCAGGCGGTCCAGAGCCTAGCATGGGAATATGTGCCGCAACATTAGGACCCTGCATAATTTTGAGCCCCATGCCACGACGGCCGAGGTGGAAGCCGCTGCACTGCAGTACGTGCGCAAAATCAGCGGCAGCACCAAGCCGTCCAAGGCCAACGAGGAGGCGTTCAACCGCGCCGTGCATGAGATTGCCCATGCCACCCAGCATCTGCTCGATTCGTTGGTGACGCATGCCCCGGCCAAGGACCGGGACGAGGAAGCAGCCAAGGCCCGGGCGAAGGCCGCCGTCCGGTTCGGCGCCGCTTAGGCCGCCCGGCTAGCGGGGGCAGGCTTGCCGAAGCTTCGCAGCCGCAGCGAATTGGCAACCACCAGCACCGAACTCGCGGCCATGGCAGCGCCGGCGATCATAGGGTTCAGTAACCCGAGCGCCGCCACCGGAATTCCGACCGCGTTGTAAAAGAAGGCCCAGAACAGGTTTGTCTTGATGGTGGCCAGCGTGCGCCGGGACAGCTCGATGGCCTGGGCCACCTGCCCCAGGTCGTTGCCCATCACGGTCAGGTCCGCGGCCTCGATGGCAACATCCGTGCCCGATCCCATGGCGATGCCAAGATCGGCCTGGGCCAGGGCGGCCGCGTCATTCACGCCGTCGCCCGCCATGGCCACCGTGGCGCCGCCTGCCTGCAGTTTCCGGACTGCCTCCACCTTGCCTTCCGGCAATACGCCGGCGAACACGTCTTCCGGCGCAATGCCGACGGCGGCGGCCACCTGCGCGGCCACCGCGGCGTTGTCCCCGGTCAGGAGGATCGGCCGGAGGCCAAGCTGCTTCAGCCGCGAAATCGCGGCAGCCGAACCCGGCTTGAGGGTGTCCCGCAGCGAGACGATGCCTGCCGGCGCGCCGTCCACGGCAACCCAGATCGCGGTGGCACCGGATTCTTCGGCGGACTGGAGCGCCTGCTCCTGTTCCGGCGTGACACTTATGCCGTTTTCCCGCAGCCAGCCCGTCCGTCCGGCGAGGATGTACCGGCCGGCGACGTGTCCGGAAACTCCGCCGCCCGGCGCCGAACGGAACTGTTCGACGGCGGGCAGCCGCCCGCCGTCGTCGTTCCGGCGCTCTGCGGACAACGCGGCGGCCGCAATGGCGTGGGCGATGGGGTGTTCCGAACCGGCCTCAACCGCCCCGGCGAGCCGCAGCACGTCGGCGTCGGTGTGCGTGCCGAAGGCTCTGGTGCTGTCCACGGCAAGGTGTCCGGTGGTCACCGTACCGGTCTTGTCCAGCAGGATGGTGTCCACGGTGCGGGTGTCTTCAAGGACCTGCGGTCCCTTGATCAGGATCCCGAGTTGGGCGCCGCGGCCCGTGCCGGTGAGGAGGCCGACGGGAGTTGCCAGTCCCAGGGCGCAGGGGCAGGCGATGACCAGCACCGCCACCGCGGCGGTGAAGGCCGCCCGGATTTCGGCAGCCTCAATCACCGGGCCGCTGACGATGGTCCAGAGTGCGAAAGTGGCAACGGCGATCGCGAGCACAATCGGAACGAACACTGCGCTGATGCGGTCCGCGAGCCGGGCGATGGGAGCCTTGCCGGTCTGCGCCTGGGAAACCAGCCGAGCCATCTGGGCCAACGTGGTTTCGGAGCCAACCCGGGTGGCGCGAACCAGCAGGCGGCCGGAAGTGTTGATGGTGGCGCCTATGACGAAGCTGTCCGGACCCACCTCAACAGGGACAGATTCGCCCGTGACCAGGGAGGCGTCAACGGCCGATGCGCCGTCGATCACCACGCCGTCCGTGGCGATCTTCTCCCCGGGGCGGACCACCAGAACGTCGCCAACCGCCAGCTGATCGGCGGGAATCCTTACCTCTGTTCCGCCGGACAGGACAGTGGCATCCTTTGCGCCCAGGTCAAGCAGCGCCTTCAGGGCGTCGCCCGCCTTCTGCTTGGCGTTGGCCTCAAGGTAGCGGCCCAGCAGCAGGAAGGTGGTGACCACCGCGGCCACCTCGAAGTAGAGGCCCCCGCTGCCCATCTCCATGCCGGGGTGTTGGGTCATGCGGGGATCGGCGAACAACTGCCAGGCCGAGAACAGATACGCGGCAATAACGCCGATGGAAACCAAAGTGTCCATCGTTGAGGCGAAGTGCCGGGCGTTGACTGCCGCGGCCCGGTGGAACGGCCAGGCCGCCCACGTGACCACCGGCAAGGCAAGAACCCCCGCCACCCAGCCCCAGTCGGGGAACTGGAAGGAGGGAAGCATCGAAATTGCGAACACCGGGACGGTCAGAATGGCAGCGACGATGAGCCTGGGGCGCAACTTGGCCGCGGCGCCACCGGGGACATGCTCTGCATGCTCGCTCGTACCTCGCTTAGACGCTTGCTGCCGCATGCCCCCGGCGTCGCCGCTGGTGGGCAGCTCGCCGTACCCGGTGGCTGAGCCGGTCGAAGTCTCAGCGCCGCCATCCCGGTTCGGGTAGCGGGGAGGGCGGACCTTGGCCTTGTAGCCTGCCGCTTCCACGGTGGCGGTGATCTGTTCGTCAGTGATGCCCGCCGGGACCGTGACGTGGGCCGACTCCAGGGGCAGGTTCACCGAGGCTTCCACGCCCTCGAGCTTTCCGAGTTTCCGTTCCACCCGGCCCACGCACGAAGCGCACGTCATGCCTTCGATGTCGAGTTCAATCACCCGGCTTCCCGGCTGGTGAAGCAGTTGCTCGTTACTCACGGAGTGTCCTTGGTGTGCGTGTCAATGGTGCGGGTCTGGCTGTCCGCCCCTGGATGCAGCGGGCGGACGAGTTCAGGCTTCGTTGGCCACCACCAGGTAGCCGGCCTCCGCCACTGCTTCTCCGATCTCGGAGCGGGAGAGCTTCTTTTCTGAGGTGATGGTGACGGTGGAAATGCCGCCGGCGTTGAGGTCGACGTCGACCGCTTCCACGCCTTCGAGGGCTTCGAGTTCCTCGCTCACGGAGGAAATGCAGTGTCCGCAGGTCATGCCGGACACGTTCACGATGGTGGATACGGGGCTCATGGTTTGCTCCTGATCTTCGGCGTTCCGATGGTGCCGATCTTGCCAGATTGATCCGGTTGGATCATCTGAATGGTGTGGTGCGTGGGATTGCCGCTACCGCAAGAGGCGCCCGATGGCATCGGTAGCCTCTTTGACTTTGAAATCGATGGTTTCCGCGCGGAGGGCCGGGTCGGGCTCAGAGGCGGCCCCGACGACACAATGGCCGATGTGCTCTTCCACCAGGCCCAGGCTTACGGCGTGGAGGGCTTTGTTTACCGCGGCGACCTGGGTGAGGATGTCGATGCAGTACTTGTCCTCGTCCACCATCCGTGCGATGCCACGGACCTGGCCTTCGATGCGTTTGAGTCTTCGCAGGTATGCGTCTTTGTTCGAGCTGTAACCGTGCCGGGGAGCGGTTCCGGCGTCCTCGGCCAAGGGAGCGTCTGTTGGCGAATCCATATCCCCAACCTATACCCCTAAGGGGTATAAAACAAGTACCCCTAGGGGGTATCTGCGCTGTGCGGGTTACCGTTGTGCCGGTTACCGTTCCCCGGGCTGCCCCGGGGACGGAGGCCCGGGCCTGACGCTGCCCATGCCGAGCAGGGACGTGGCCGCGACGGCCGCGGCGAGGACTCCAAGCCCCAGGGGCAGTGCGGAAGCTGTGGCCACGGCACCCACCAGGAGGGGGCCACCGGCATCGCCCAGTTCCCGTCCCAGTTCGGCTGATCCCATGGTCCGGCCCAGCCGCTCAGGTGGCGTGGTGGCAGCTAAGTGAGCGAAGCCCAGCGGTGTCGCCGTGCCTATCCCCACACCGATCGCCGCCGCCGCGCCGAAGATGGTGACGGGCCCGGGAAACAGCGCCACGCAGGTGATTCCGGCCGCCGTCAGCAGCAGGCCGGCCGTCATGCCGGGCCCGTCCTGGATCCTGCCCCGGTCACGCAGGCGGCCGATCCAGGGTTGGGTCGCAGCGGATGCGAGTGCGAGCAGGCTGACGGCGGCCACTGCCGCCACGGGATCGAGGCCGTGCCCGGTGGCCAGTGCAGGGAGGAAGCCAATTGCCGTTCCCAAGGCTCCGGTGGCAGCCGCCAGGACGAGCGTAGGAACGAGGAAGCTGCGGTGAGTCACTTGGCGGGAAAGGTCCAGCAACGTGTAGCGGGGCCGTGGCAAGGGGGCCAGCCGCGGCAGGGCCACCATGGCCCACACTGCCGTGGCTGCCGCGAGGATGCCCAGGGTGGCAAAGAGGAGGGCGAAGCCGCCGAGGAAGATCAGGGCCGCACCGATCAGGGGACCGCCAACGTAGCCCAGGCTCTTCCACGAACCATATCGGCCAAAGTACGTGCCTGCGTTGCGGCCCGCGAGCCGCGCCACCATCGCCGAGGACGCCGGTGAAAACGCAGAGGCGGCCGCACCCTGGCCGATCCTGGCGAGGCCGAGCATCAGCGGGTTCGCGCCCCACAGCCCGATCAGTGACATCAGGGCAAAGGCGAGGAGCCCCGCCACCACCACCGGCTTGGCGCCAATACGGTCGCTGAGCGCTCCGAACACCGGCTTCAGCACCACCTCGGCAAGGTCGTAAACAGCCAGCAGGATGCCCAGATTCAGCAGGCTCAATCCGATGTCACCACTGTGGGCACCCATGCCCGCCGCGATGCTGTGCGCGCCGAAGGCTGTCACGAAGCCTGCTGCGTACAGAGGCGCGGTGACGGCGGCGGTAGCGGTGGGGATTGGCGCTGTGGTCACGGAATTCGCTCCTGACGTACGGCCGGACATTAAAAAGCTCCGGAGTGCGTTATTGGGGGATACGCACTCCGGAGCAGCTTATGGGGCAGGTTCAACTTCTTCCTGCGAGTACCAGCTTACTTGGCGGTAGCGGTGAGCGCCACCACCTTGAATAACTACTTTCACTTTACTTTCACAGGGTCTTTCGGCCCTCTTTTCACAGTGTTAATTCATAGCGTCGTAAATGCACAGCGCCGTTGGTTACAACGCCCCGCGGGTGCCCATACTGAGCTGGGTGGCATGGAAGTCGAAATGCTCGATGGGGTAGGCGTAGACATCTGCCAGCGACATCCACGGCGTGAAGAACGGATCCCAGCGATCAGGAAAGGACATGCCCCGGGCCATCGCGGTGGCCGACTCACGGCCCATCCGCCGCTCCAGGGAGCGCGTCACCCGCCGGAGTTTCGCCGCCATCCGCTTTCGGTTGAACACGCGGGCCGCAGCCTTGGATCCCAGGTAATTGACGACGTCGAACGGTGCGGTTCCGGCGTTAAGCAGCCTCGCAAACGCGCGGCTGAACGGAGCCGGCAGGACTCCGAACAAGCGGACCAGGGGAAGCAGTGCCTGCACCACCATGTAGCCGAAAACCATATGGAACAGGAGTTCCTCGTTGGTCCAGCGGGTGCCCGAGCTGCGGCGGCGCAGATCGGAATCGGATGCATCCGCCAGCCATCGCTCAAGTTCCGTGAGGTTGCGCTCGTAACCGTGCTGGACAGTCCCGGGAGCCGCGCTCACCCGGACGTATCCCGGTGGGCGCCCATGTGGGCCGGTACCACCAGGACGGGCCGGTCCTGGTGATGGGTCAGCCATGCGGCCACAGAACCGTTGAGGGCTGCCGAGAGCCGGTGCCCCAGCCCGCGCTCCGGCGTCCCCACGATGATCATGGAAGCATTTGCCTCCGCTGCCACGCGGCCCAGGGCGCGGGCAGGGTCTCCAGCCAGTATCCGCAGCGTCCACTCCACCGACTTCGCATCGCAGGCAGCGCCCACGAGGCCGCGGAGCTCTTGGCTCACGGCGCGGACATCGGCGTCGTCCTTGTCCGGGTGCAGGGACAGCCGGTGCGCCGACCGGGCCGGATCCCACTCGACGAGGTAGCTCGCCTCGTCCACGTAGGCGCACAGCAGGGGGGCGCCCAACTTTTGTGCGAGGCCGGTGGCCGACTGCAGCACTTCGGCGTGCTGGCCCGGCAGTACGCCGACCACCAGGGGAGGCGGTCCGCTGAAGCGCTCTGGAGACATACTCCATTGTGACCCTGGGGGCATCCCTTGAACAGCATCCCCGGCCGCCGGGTCACCGGACGGTTCCCGGTCCGGGCCGCCTCAGTCCGGGCGGTCTTAGTCCGGTTCGTCCTCGTCCGCAGCCTCCCGCGCCGGCTTGGGGCGGCGCCAGGTGAGCGTTACCGTGAAGTTTGAGCTGGTGCTGGCCGCGGCAATGAAGGCGCCGGCCTCGGCATGCAGGTCCAGGCCGAACTTGACCGAGACCTCGTCCGGTTTGTCGGGAAGGCTTGTGAGCTCATCAATGACGCCTTGGACCGCCGGCCGGATGTTGCTGAGGGCGCGCTCAAAGGTCTGCTGTGCCCGGGCGAAAACGCTGCTCTGTCCGCCGCCGCGCGTCACCAGCCCGCCGGTGTTGTCTGAAACTTCCAGGAGCACGGTTCCGCCGTCGTTCGTCGGAAATTCCACCAGGCGCGTCATCTCTCGTCCTTCCAATTCTGTCTGAGGGCCAGTCCCAGGAAAATCAGACCGCCGGCGGCGACTGTTGCGTTCTGCACCATTAGCACCAGCGCCCTGGCCGACAGGTCATCGCCCGGGAGCCACATCAGCGGCAGCGTGGCAAGGCAGACCAGGAGAAGCCAGCCGGCCAGGGCCGGTGTGTTGGCAGCGCGGATGGCCAGAATGCCTGCCCATGCGCCGAAAAGTGCTTGGAACAACGTGGCGGCCGTTGCAGCCCATAGAAGGTCCGGTTCCACGCCCACCACGCCAAGCAGCGCACCGGCTCCGGCCGCTACCGCCAGCGTCACGCGCCCCCTTTCGGTCCGATCAGGCAGGCCGGCGAGCAGGAGCAGGAGGTAACCCGCTGGCGCCAGTATTGCGTAGACGAAACGCACGCTGACTTCCCCGCCGGAATACCACCAGTCCATGTCGACCCATTTGAGGTAGGCGAAGAAGACTGCCAGGAGTGCCCCGGCCAGGGCCAGGACAATCCCGCCGGCCGCAAGGAACCTGGAATCCAAGGCCGCCGGCGCGGGCCTCGACTGTGGTGCCGGTGCAGGGCCGGCTGCGCTGCCCGGGGCCGGTGCAGCCTGGCGGGCGGTCCGCTGGGCTGTTTTCTCCG
Source organism: Arthrobacter sp. UNC362MFTsu5.1 (assembly GCF_000685965.1). Classification (GTDB taxonomy): domain Bacteria; phylum Actinomycetota; class Actinomycetes; order Actinomycetales; family Micrococcaceae; genus Arthrobacter. The sequence continues at coordinate 7,775 of NZ_JMLE01000014.1, forward strand.
CGGCCCGTAAAGCGTCGTTTTCGCGGCGCAGTTCGTTGCGCGCCTTCGTCGCCAGTCCGGCCGGATCTGACGCGGCGGGATCCAGGGCATACAGTTCCGCCGCCACGTCCACAACGGCCTGCCAGTTTCGGCTGCCTGCGTGATACTCCATCTCACCCTGCAGGTCGGCTGTCCGCTGCCGTTTGGCGCATTCCCGGGCCCGGGCGGCGGCGTCGGGGAAGTCGGGATCCTCCTGCACTGCGGCGTAACCGTCGGCAGCGGCCGTCCAATCTCCGGCGTCTTCGGCTTCCCTGGCGTGGCGGTACGCCTCGGAATGTTCCAAGTGCTGCGCAGCGGAAGCGCGGAGCAGGGCCGCGTCGCGGTAACTGCCGTCAAGCGTCAGCAGGTCATCGAACAACTCGATGGCCACCGGATAATGCTTGGTCCTGAGTTCCGCGCAGGCCTGCACGTACAGCGCGCGGAGCTCCGCCTGCCGGATCCGGGCACTGGACGGCTCCGCTGATCCGGCCGTGCTGTTTGCGGAGGTGCCCGTGGCCGGCTCCTTCGCTGCGGCCTTTTCCCCCACGGCGGGGCGGGGCGGTGCCTTTAAGTTGAACAGGGCGGTGTCGCCGCCCCTGACGTACAGCGCCGGCGTCACCCATTCCAGGGTTCCGTCAGGGCTTCCCATGACCGAGATCCGCCCGACGCGGGCGGCCTCGTCCACGCCGCGTCCGTTGGCGATCGCGGCATAGAAGCCCTGGGCAAAGGCGATCGCGGCGCCGTCGCTGATGGCGAACTGCATCGCTGCCACCGCACTGATGCCGCTGCGGACGAGGGTGGAAGCTGTGCCGGAGAAGAGATCCTCCCGGCCGGTTTCGCCGGAGGAGCAGGAATTCAGGACCACCAGGCGAGGGCGGGGTACGGCAACACTCAGCAGGGCCATCAGGCGGATGGCCCGCACCATCGAGGCCCGGCCGTCGGCCCCCACCAGGGCAACCCGGCCTTCATCGTTCCTGGCGTCGTAGTCACCGTGGCCGATGAAATGGACTGCGTGCCAGGGTCCGTCCAGCAACATCGACTGGATCTCGTCCCACGCACCGCCCGGCGCCCACACGAGTTCAATCCTGCCTTCGGAAACCGGGCCCGCCAAGGCCGCCGCAAGATGGTCGCGTTCCGCTTCGACGTCCAGCGGCGGAAGGTCGCGCGGGGAGGCTATGAGGCCAAGGATCCTCAGCGGAGGGACGATTTCCAGCGGGTTCAGGTGATAGTCCGGTGCGGGAATATGGCGGAGCAGCGGCTCCGTCTGGCATAGGTAGCTTTCGGTTTCCGGATCAAACAACATTTCCCACGGCATCGCCGCCAGTTCAGGAGCAGCGAGCCGCAACACCACCCTCAGCTGCTGGCCGCTGTGCTGGGCGGCGCCCAGGCTGGCCCGGTAAGTTCCATAGACCTCACGGGTAAACAGGGCCTGGAAGAGTTCCTGCCCCACTCCCCGCACTGGCAGCTCTGCCACCGGCGTGGTGCGCCGGGCAGCCACGGCGGAAGCCAGGACGGTGGACTCCAATTCGGTGCGGCGTGCCAGGATCCGGTCCACGTCCAGCCTGAACACCCCCGACGCGTTTCCCCCGGCCGGCGCCTGAACCACGCGCACTGTGTACTCGCCCCGCTCGGAGCCTGATGCAAGTTCGAGTTCTATGTCACCGTCCATGGCAACCTTCTCAGCGCAGTGCGGCATCCCCACAGCGGACGTTCGGTTCCGGTCGTTCGGTGCCGGTTGTTCCGGTGCCGGACAGCCCTACAAGACAAGATTGGCGCAGCGGGACTGCCGGCACAAGGGGTGCGCGGCTGCGTGTCCGGGGAGGCGGGCGCCACGGCCGTTGGGCCCTTGTACACCCCTTTGCCGCGGAATAACGTTGAGGCATAGGGAGAGGTGGTCCACGGTGGAAATCTACATGTGGTGGCTTGATCTGGACTTGGCCAGCAAGGAGTGGCTGCGCGAGAACCTGCGGATGGAGGAATTGCCGTTGCCTGTGCTGCAGGGGATTGCCGAGGCCGGCGGCCCGCACCCTGACACCGCAACCGGAGTCCTCACGAACGCGGATTGGGACTTCATCGAGACCCAGTCTGAATTCGTGGACTGACCGCCAGCACGCATAAACCCGCGTCAAAACCATTGCAGCCTCCGGGCGGGAGTGGTTGCATGGGGTGCATGGCCACCGAAGAGAGTTATGTCCTAGCGATCGGAACCAAAAAAGGGCTGTGGCTGGCGACCAGCCACGACCGGCAGGCATGGTCCATGTCCGGCCCGCATTTTCTGATGAGCGAAGTCCCCAGCATCGGCATCGACACCCGCAACGGGCGTACCCGGATCATGGTGGGCGTCCGCTCCGAGCACTGGGGACCCACCGTTGCGCATTCGGATGACCTCGGTGCCACCTGGACCGAGCCGGAGCAGGGTGCCATCAAGTTCCCGGAGGGCACTGACGCCGCGGTGGAACGCATCTGGCAGATCTACCCCGACGCCGAAGACCGCCCCGGCGTGGTCTGGGCCGGCGCCGAGCCCATTTCCGTGTGGAAATCGACCGACGGCGGCGAACACTTCGAACTCAACCGCGGGCTCTGGGACCATCCGCACCGCAGCGAATGGGGTGCCGGGTACGGCGGCGCGGCCGCACACTCGATCGTGGTTAATCCCTCCGGGGAGAACGTGCACGTCGCGATGAGCACGGGCGGCGTGTACCGGTCGCTCGACGGCGGAACCTCCTGGGAGCCCCGGAACAGGGGTATTTCGGCCTACTTCATGCCGGATCCCAACCCCGAGTTCGGCCAGTGCGTGCACAAGATCGCCGCGGATGCCGCCGTCGAGGGCCGCCTTTACGCGCAGAACCACCACGGCGTGTACCGCACCGATGACAACGGCGAGACCTGGGAGTCGATCGCGGAAGGCCTTCCGGCAGATTTCGGGTTTGTGATGCTGACGCATCCGCGGCGGGCAGGCACCGCGTGGGTGGTCCCGCTCAAAGCCGACGGCGAACGCATCCCGCCGGATGCCAAGCTGGCCGTGCACCGGACGGACGATGCCGGGAAGACGTGGAAGCGCCTTGATTCCGGGCTGCCGCAGGGCGAATACAACGCGGTGCTCCGTGACGCTGCCTCGGTGGATTCCGCGGAACCGGCCGGGGTGTACTTCGGAACGCGCGGTGGCTCGGTCTACGCCAGCCCGGACGAGGGCGAGCACTTCACCGAAGTGGCGTCACATCTGCCGGACGTCCTGTGTGTCCGCGCGGCCGTGGTGTCCGCGGCCCTGGTGCCTGGCGCTCCGGTACCCGCTTAAGGGTCCGTTGTGGCTGACATCAGCGTGGTGCTTCCCAGCATCCTCCAGCCGCTCGCCGGCGGGCAGTCCATCTTGACTACGCCCGCCGACGGGGCGGTGACTGTGGGGATCTTGCTGGACTCGCTGGCCGGTGATTATCCGGTCCTTGCGAGGCGGTTGAGAGATGAAACCGGTGCCCTGCGCCGTTACGTGAATATTTACGTGAACGGGGACGAGGTCCGGCGCTTGCGGGGATTGGAAACTGAAGTGGCTGCCGGCCAGGAAGTGGTGATCATCCAGTCCGTGGCGGGCGGCTGAAGAGCTCAGGCTACTCGCCAAACGCTGCATTCATCCGTATTGATTGCTTTGCGCATCCCGGTCTGACGGTCCATGATCCACACGACGCCGATGCCCGGCGCAGTTTCCTGCACGCGGCCCCGGCGGATCACCACGTCGTCATAGCTGGGGCCCACGGACAGGCGGGCTTCAATCTCGTCGCCGCGGTGCAACTGGTCCAGGGCACGAACACGGGTTACATGGGTTTTGGCTTCCTTCAACATGGCGGGGCCTCCTGAGCTGGAGCTTGTGCTGTTGCCTGCAATTGCCGGCACATCCAGTGTCCTGCGCCATTGTTGCCGCCGCGTTTCATGCCGGTAATGTGCGCGTTAGTTTTCCGCGCCCACCCTGTTTCCGCCCGGAAAGCACCCACCGGCACCTATCCGCCGGTGCTAGATCCGCCGGTGCTAGATCCGCCTGTGCTATATCCGCCGGTCGGCGGGGTGCTGGATCCTGAACCAGCGGTAGCCGTAGCGCTCCAGCTCCAGCTCGAAGCCGCCGTCGTCCGCCAGCGGAACGTTGTCGCCGTCGAGCAGGTCCAGCAGGGTGGCCCCCGCGAAGTTCTCCGCAGGATCTTCCGGGGACGAGACTTTTGCCGTGACGGACGCGGGCTGTGCTGCCATGTTGTGTGCCAGGACCAGTGTGGAACCGGCGCGGGTGCAGCTGTGCAGGAGCACGCCGGGATGGGGCTGCTTAATGAGTTCGAAGTCGCCCCAGGCCAGCTCCGGGCTTTCGCGGTAGCTTCGGATGAGCGCCGCGATGAAATTCCACAACGAGTCGGGGTCCCGCTTGGCGTGGGCAGCGTTGATGTTCTTCGGCCCGAAGTAGCCGTCAACCACCTGGGCCACCAGCTTGTCCGCCGGCGCCGTGGAGAATCCGCCGTTAGCCGTGTCATTCCATTGCATGGGGGAGCGCACCGCGGAGCGGCCCTTGGCACGCAGATCCTCACCCATCCCGATCTCCTCGCCGTAGAACAGGACCGGCGTTCCCGGGAGGGAAAACATCAGGGAATAGACCATGCGGATCCGGGCGGGATCGCCGTCGAGCATCGTCGGCAGGCGGCGCCGCAGCCCCCGGCCGTACATCTGCATGTCCGGGTCCGGCCCGAAGGCCGCGAAGACCTCGGCCCTTTCCTCGTCCGTGAGCTTGTCCAGCGTCAGCTCATCGTGGTTGCGGACGAACATGGCCCACTGGTTGTCAGGATGGATCGCCGGCCTGCCGGCGAGGCTCTTGGCCAGCGGGCGGGCGTCCTCCCTGGCCAGGGACAGGTACAGGTTTTGCATGCTCAGGAAGTCGAACTGCATGTTCAGCTCATTGCCGTCCGGGCCGCCGAAGTATTTCAGCTGGTCCTTATAGGGAAGGTTTACTTCGCCGAGGAGAACGGCACTCCCGTTCCGCCTGTTGACGAAGCTGCGAAGCGCCGCCAGGTAGTCGTGCGGATCGATCTTCGCCGCGTCCTCCTTGGACACGCCCTGCAGCTCCAGGAAGAACGGCACGGCATCCAGCCGGAAACCGTCCAGCCCCAGCTGCAGCCAGAAACCCATCGACTTGGCGATCTCGTCCCGGACCTTCGGGTTGGCGACGTTCAGGTCCGGCTGATGCTTGGCGAACATGTGCAGATACCACTCGCCGGTGGCCTTGTCCTGGGTCCAGATGGACGTTTCCTCGCCGGGAAACACCACCTGCTCCGATGTGTCCGGGGGAGTGTCCTTCCGCCACACGTAGTAGTCGCGGTAGGGGTTGTCCACGGACTTCCGGGATTCCCTGAACCAGGGGTGTTTGTCCGACGTGTGGTTGATGACAAAGTCCGCGATCACCCGCATTCCCCGGTCCTTGGCCGTCCGGACAAACTCCACCACATCGCCCATGGTGCCGAGGCGCGGGTCCACTCCGTACATGTCGGTGATGTCGTAACCGTCGTCCCGGTCCGGCGAGGGGTAGAACGGCATGAGCCAGATGCACGTGACCCCCAGGGCCGCCAGGTAGTCCACGCGCTGGATCAGGCCGCCGAAATCCCCGGTGCCGTCGCCGTCGTCGTCGAAAAAGGTTTCCGGGTCCAGGCAGTAGATCACGGCGTTCTTCCACCACAGATCGGACGTCTCCGCAATCCTCATGCCGTCACCTCCCGGATCGCACTGCCGGCCTGCAGCCGGGGCAGGACGTGTTCGCCGAACGCCTCGATGAAGGGTTTCTGCTCCTGGCCGACGAAGTGCAGGTAGAGCTCATCGAAGCCCAGGTCCGCATACTCCTGCAGCCATGTGGCGTGCTGGTCCAGGCTGGCGGAAATGTTGACCGCCTTCCGGACCTGGTCCTCGCCGACGTCGGTGCTGACGCCGTCAAAGTGGGCCGCGGTGGGCAGGTCCCAGGGTATGGGCGGGGCGAAAACGTTGGACCGCCACTGGTCCAGGGCAATCGAAACCGCATCCTCCTGCCGCGGCGCCCAGGACAGGTGGATCTGCAGCACGGCCTTCCCCCGGCCGCCGTTGTCCCGGTAGACGTCGAGCATCTCTTTCAGCTTCGCGTGCGGCTGGTTCACCGTGACCAGGCCGTCAGCCCAGGTGGCGGCGCGCCGGGCGGTCTGCACGCTGATCGCCGGCGCGATCAGCGGCGGCTTGGTCGCGGGGACGTCCCAGATGCGGGCCTGCTCCACCGTGACCAGGCCGTGGTGCGTCACCTCCTCGCCGTTGTGCAGGCGGCGGATGATGTCAACGCACTCCTCCAAGCGCTGCTGGCGTGTTTCCTTGGCCGGCCACGCATCGCCCGTAATGTGCTCGTTCATGTTCTCACCGCTTCCCGGTGCCATCCAGAACCGCCCGGGGAACATGTCCGCCAGGGTGGCCGAGGCGTGCGCGATGATGGCCGGGTGGTAGCGCTGGCCCGGTGCTGTGACCACGCCAAACCGGAGCGAGGTTGTGGCCAGTGCGGCGCCCAGCCAGGACCAGGCGAAGCCCGAATGGCCTTGCCGGGCGGACCAGGGCTCGATGTGGTCCGAGCACATTGCGGCACCGAAGCCCGCCCGCTCGGCAAGCTGGACGTCCTGGAGTAGCCGGCCCGGGCTGATCTGTTCATGCGACGCGTGAAAACCGATAGTTGCCATCGTTCATGTCTACCCGCGCGGCGGAGGTGTGTCGAGGAAAGCACCGGCGGAGCGGGCTCTTTCTGCATAGACTCTAGCCATACCGACCCGGGACAGCGGGACACCGGACAGCGACGACGCTGGAAAGGGAGTGGCGGGTGAAACTGGGCATTACGCGGGAGCGCCGCGAGGGCGAGCGACGGGTGGCCGCGACCCCGGAGACGGTCCAGCAATTGATTGGCCTCGGACTCGAGGTCCTGGTCGAATCCCGCGCGGGAACCGCGGCCGGCCACAGCGACGCGGAGTATGCCCGGGCCGGAGCGCGGATCGTCCCCGAACTGGATCCCGGATCCCTCGACATCCTCGCCCACGTGCGGCCGCTGGAAGCAACGACGGCGGCGGCATTGCGCCGCGGTGCCGTCACAGCCGGCCTGGCGTCGCCGTCGTCCGAATTACCCACGGTGCGGGCCCTGGCGGACGCCGGGGTGACATCCTTCGCGCTGGAACTGGTGCCGCGGATTTCCCGCGCCCAGTCGATGGATGCCCTGTCCTCCCAGGCCCTGGTGGCCGGCTACCGCTGCGTACTCGAGGCGGCCATCCGCCTGCCGCGCTTCTTCCCGCTCTTTATGACAGCCGCCGGAACCATCCCGCCGGCGCGCGTGCTGGTACTCGGCGTGGGTGTTGCGGGCCTGCAGGCCATCGGTACGGCAAAGCGGCTGGGCGCCCGGGTTTCGGCGAACGACATCCGGCCCGCGTCGGCGGACGAGGTCGCCTCGATGGGCGGCACCTTCATCAAACTTGATCTGGAAACAGCCGAAGCGTCCGGCGGCTACGCCCGCGAGCTCAGCGCGGACCGCGGTGCCCTGCAGCGCCAGCTTCTGGCACCGCATGTGGCCCAGGCGGACGTCCTGATTACGACGGCGGCCGTCCCCGGCCGGCGGGCACCGCTCCTGGTGAGCCGGGAGATGGTCCAGGGTATGCGGCCCGGCTCCGTGGTGGTGGACCTCGCCGCCGAATCCGGCGGCAACGTGGAAGGCTCGGTCCCCGGCCAGGAGATCCAGGTGGATACCGCCGACGGCCAGGGCACCGTGACCCTGGTGGGCCTCAAGGACGCCGCGTCGGCCATGCCGGCCGATGCCTCCCGGCTCTATGCCAAGAACGTGGCCAACCTCCTTGCCCTGGTGGTCCGCGACGGCGCGCTCACCCTGGACTTCGGCGACGAAGTCGTGGCCGGCACCTGCCTGACGCACGACGGCGAGGTCCGGCACGCGCCCACGGCGGAAGCCCTCGCTGCCGCGCACCAACAGCCCGACAACGAGGGGGTGGCCTGATGGACGGCATCAGCCTGCTCACGATCACCGTACTGGCGGTCTTCGTGGGCTTTGAGGTGGTCTCGAAAGTATCCAGCACGCTGCACACACCGCTGATGTCCGGCGCCAACGCGATCCACGGCATCATCCTGGTGGGCGCCATCATTGTGGCCGGTCAGGCGGCCGACCCGTGGGTACTGGCCGTGGCGCTGCTGGCCGTCGTCCTGGCCACCGCCAACCTGGTGGGCGGCTTCGTGGTGACGGACCGGATGCTGGAGATGTTCCGCGGCCGCAGGGACGGGAAGGGTCCGCGATGAGCATCCTGGACCCGGCCTGGACGGGACTCCTCTACCTGTTGGCGGCAGTGTTGTTCATCCTCGCCCTCATGGGCCTGAACTCACCGCGCACCGCGCGCCGCGGCAACCTCGTGGGTGCCGCGGGAGCCGTGCTGGGCGTGGCCACTGTGTTCCTCTCGGCGCGGCTGGACAACATTCCCTGGATCCTCGGCGCAATCGCCGTAGGCTCCGCGGTGGCCGCCCCCGTGGCCCGGCGCGTGAAGATGACCCAGATGCCCCAGCTCGTGGCCGCCTTCAACGGAGTGGGCGGCGGCGCCGCTGCCCTTGTGGCGCTCCTTGAACTGGCACACACGGAGGACGCCTGGGTCCGGCTGGCCATCTCCTTCACGTTGCTGGTGGGCGCGGTCTCCTTCGCCGGCTCCGCCGTTACCTTCGCCAAGCTGCAGGAGCTCATGACCACCAGGCCGGTGGTCTTCCCGGGCCTGCCTGTGATCATGGCGGCGGTGCTGCTGGCCGCGGCGGGTGCCGGGGCCGCCGTCGTCCTGACCGGTTCGCTGCCCCTGGCGCTGGCGCTGCTGGTGCTGGGACTCGCCGCGGGAATCTTCCTGGTGCTGCCCGTGGGCGGCGCGGACGTGCCGATCGTCATTTCGCTGCTGAACGCCTTCACCGGCCTGGCTGTCGCGGCCTCCGGCCTGGTGCTGGGCAATGTGCTGCTGCTCGTGGCAGGCACCCTGGTGGGCGCCTCCGGTACCATCCTGACCCGGGCCATGGCTGCCGCCATGGGCCGCAGCGTGGCGGGCATCCTCTTCGGGGCGTTCCGGGGAGGCTCGACGGCGGGATCCACCGCCGTCAGTGAGCGGCCGGTGCGCTCGTCCAGCGCGGAGGACGTCGCCGTGCTGCTGGGCTACGCGCAGCGCGTGATCATCGTTCCCGGCTACGGCCTGGCCGTAGCCCAGGGCCAGCACACCGCGGCGGAACTGGCCAAGGCCCTGCAGCTCCGCGGAATCCAGGTGGACTTTGCCATCCACCCCGTGGCCGGCCGCATGCCGGGGCACATGAACGTGCTCCTCGCGGAGGCCAACGTGCCGTATGAGGAACTGAAGGAAATGACCGAGATCAACTCGGAGTTCAAGACCGCCGACGTCGCCCTGGTGGTGGGCGCCAACGACGTGGTCAACCCGGCGGCGAAGACGTCCTCCGGCTCGCCCATCTACGGGATGCCAATCCTGGAAGTGGCCGACGCCCGGCAGGTGGTGTTCCTCAAACGTTCCATGCGGCCGGGCTTCGCCGGGATCGAGAACGAATTGCTCTACGAACCGCAGACCACCCTGCTGTTCGGCGACGCCAAGGATTCGCTGACCAAGGTACTTGGGGCGGTCAAGGCCCTGTAGCAGCCTGGCCGCACGACGGACACCGCCGAAGGGGTGGTGCGGCGCGTACCGGCGGGTAAGAATGGGCGTTATGCAATTGCCGGTGATGCCCCCGATCGCGCCCATGCTGGCCAAAGCCGTCAGCTCCCTGCCCGAAGTCCCGGATTCCGGCCCGAAATGGAGCTTCGAACCGAAGTGGGACGGCTTCCGGTCCATCATTTTCCGGGACGGCGACGAGGTGGAAATCGGCAGCCGCAACGGCAAACCCATGACCCGCTACTTCCCCGAACTGGTGGAGGCGCTGAAGGCGAACCTGCCGCCGCGCTGCGTGCTCGACGGCGAGATCGTCCTGGTGGGTGCCTCCGGTGACCGGCTCGACTTCGAAGCGCTCCAGCAGCGGATCCACCCCGCCGCCAGCCGGGTGAAGCTCCTGGCGGCGCAGACGCCGGCAAAGTTTGTGGCGTTCGACCTGCTGGCGCTTGACGACGAGGACCTCACCGGGCGGCCGTTCTCCGAGCGGCGGAGCATGCTGGAGAAGGCCCTTGCGGACAGTTCCGCGCCGGTCCACCTGACCGCCACCACGCGGGACAACGGCACGGCGCAGCAGTGGTTCCACCAGTTCGAGGGAGCCGGCCTGGACGGGATTGTGGCCAAGGCCCTCGACGGCAGCTACCAGCCTGACAAGCGTGTCATGCTGAAGGTCAAGCACGAACGCACCGCGGACTGCGTTCTGGCGGGGTACCGCGTGCACACCAGCGGCCCGGACCGGATCGGGTCCTTGCTGCTGGGGTTGTACAACGGCGACGGCGTCCTGGCGAGCGTGGGCGTGGTGGGCGCTTTCCCGATGCAGCGCCGCAAGGACCTGTTCGAGGAACTCCAGCCCCTGGTGACGGATTTCGACGGCCACCCCTGGGCCTGGGCCAAGCAGGAGGAAGGCAGCCGGACGCCGCGGAACGCCGAAGGCAGCCGGTGGAGCGCGGGCAAGGACCTGTCGTTCATCCCGCTCCGGCCCGAGCGGGTGCTGGAAGTGAAGTACGACCACATGGAAGGTGAACGGTTCCGCCACACCGCCCAGTTCGTCCGCTGGCGGCCGGACCGCGAGCCGGAATCCTGCACCTACGAGCAACTGGAAGAGCCCGTGAAGTACAACCTCGACGACGTGCTCGCCACCTGATCCGGCCGCAAACACCCGGACAAACTGCGGCGGCCCGCCCCCCAAAGGGGACGGGCCGCAGTCGTGACCTTCTTATGTGTGCATCCGGTCGGAAGATCAGGGAATCGCCGTGTCGGAACCATTGTGACTATCAATAGAGAGTCACGACGGCGGCTTCCGCGCTGCCGCTGCTACTTCAGGCCGAGCTCCCGGGTGGGAGTCTTGAAGGATTCCTTGGCCGTGAGGGCCGAGATTGCTGCGATGCCGCAGATGACGGCCGTGAAGATGCTGATCTGGACCCAGCCGCCGGGCTTGATGCCGCCCATTGCCGCCACGATCGCCGGGGCGAAGCCGGCCATCAGGAAGCCGAGCTGGGTGCCGATGGCCAGGCCGGAGAACCGGACCTTGGTGCTGAACATCTCGGCGTAGAAGGACGGCCAGACGGCGTTGGAGGCTGCGTAGCCGAAGGCGAAGAAACCGATGGCGGCCAGGAACATCAGCGGGACGCTGCCTGACTCGAGGCTCAGCAGGAAGACCGGAGTCAGGATCGCGCTGGCCACGGCGCCGTAAATGAACACCGGCTTGCGGCCGATCTTGTCCGCCAGCATGCCGAACAGCGGCTGGGTGCCGAGGGCCACGAAGTTGGCGCCGACCACAAGCCACAGGGTGGTGGTGCCGTCCACGCCGGCAACGGTCTTGGCGTAGCTGATGGCCAGGGTGCCGAAAACGGTGGACACGGCGGCGATGAAGGCGCAGGCCACAACCCGGAGGACGTCGCGCCAGTGGTGCTTCAGGAGGTCGGCAACCGGCAGCTTGGAGATGGCGGCGGACTTCTGTGCTTCGGCGAAAGCCGGCGGTTCGTGCAGGGTGCGGCGGATGAAGAAGGCCACGATGACCACCACGGCGCTGAGCCAGAACGGGATGCGCCAGCCGATGCCGTACTTGATCTCGTCCGGCAGGGCGAGCACGGGGATGAAGACCAGCGCGGCGAGGATCTGGCCGCCCTGGGTGCCGGTGAGGGTCCAGGACGTGAAGAAGGAGCGGCGGTTGTCCGGGGCGTGTTCCAGGGTCATGGAGGAGGCGCCGGCCTGCTCGCCGGCGGCGGAGAGGCCCTGGCACAGGCGGGCGAGCACCAGCAGGGCGGGAGCCCACCAGCCCACCGTGTTGAAGGCGGGGAGGCAGCCGATGAGGAAGGTGGAGGCTCCCATCAGCACGAGGGTGAACATAAGGACCTTCTGCCGGCCCACACGGTCACCGAAGTGGCCCAGGACGACGGCGCCGACCGGGCGTGCCACATAGGCGAAGCCGAAGGTGGCGAAGGACATGATGGCGGCATTGGCATCAGCACTGGGAAAAAACACGTGCGGGAAGATCAGCGCTGCGGCGGAACCGAAGATGAAGAAGTCGTAGTACTCGACGGCGCTTCCCAGGAAGCTGGCGAGGGCTGCCTTCTTCGGGGTCCCGGCCGGTGCAACGGTGCCCGGCGTCGTGGACGGGAGTGTCTGGCTCATGGTGTTCCTTTGTGTGACGACATTGTCGCGGATGGATCAGGATTTTCGCAGCTGCCGCCTGTCTCCAGCCCTCCGTCTCTGACGGAGGCATTCGTGGCGGCGGCCGGTGGTCCTTGTGAAGACCCGGACGAGTAGCCACATGGTGAGAGCTACTTGTGCGATACAGCAATGATGGCTGTGAGGGCTGTCACTTGTCAAGAAAAATAATCACCATCTAGAAATAGCTCTCACAATGTGGCAACATCGAGCTATGAGTGTGAACCAAAACACAGAGCCTGAGGGCGTAGTGGCTGCAGCCCCGGCCATGGCCAAAGAGGCGAACTCGTCCAGGGCCGCCAAGGATGACTCCCGCACGGACATGGTGGGCAAGGCCCTGGGCCTTCTCGTCCTGCTGGGCGATGAGCCGCGGGGAGCCAGTGCGGCGGAGCTGTCCCGCCGCGCGGAGCTCCCCTTCAGTACCACCTACCGCCTGCTGGGCTCGCTCACGCGGGACGGGTTTGTGGATTATGAGCCGGACGGCCGCCGCTACCACCTGGGCCTGCGCGTCTTCCAGTTGGGCCAGCGCGTCTCCAACCATCACGGATTTGCCGGCACGGCGCTGCCCATCCTCCGCCGGGTCACGGAGAAAACCGGGGAGGCCACCATCCTCTCCGTCCGCGACGGAAACCATCACCTGACGGTCAACAAAGTGGATGGACCGCAGACGTTCCGCGTGACGAGTGATCCGGGGCATCTTGGCGCTCTTCACACCACGTCGGTGGGCAAGGCCCTGGTGGCTTTTGCCGAGGACTCCGAGCGGAAGCGGCTGGTGGAGGAGCTGCCGCTTGACCCGCTGACGGAATTTTCCATTACGGACCGGGATGCCTTTCGCGCCGAGATAGACCAGGTCCGCCGGCGCGGCTACGCCGTCATGGACGAGGAGAACGAGCTGGGCATGCGTGCCGTGGCCGTCCCCGTCTTCAATGCCCAGGGTTACGCCTTTGCGTCCCTGGCCACGGCGGTGCCGGTCTTCCGTCTCAGCCTGGAGGACCTGGTGGCGCTCGTTCCCGCACTCCAGGAAGCCGCTTCCGAACTGGCCGCAAGGCTGCCGCAGCGATGAGGTGCGCCGCCCGCGGGGCCATGCGCCGTCGTCGTAATTTGTTCGTCATAAGAACATCGGTGCAATATGTGAACTTTTCCTGTACTGTAATCCCTACCACCCGGCACACCGCTGGCGCCCAGTGCGCCCCGGTCCGCCGGATGCCGTTGTCAAAGGAGCTAAACGGATGAGCAATCGAGCAGAGTCCTTTCTGGTGGGCCTCGTGGGTGATGGCGTCATGCCGTCCCTCACGCCCCACATGCACGAGCGCGAAGGCGATGTGCAGGGCCTGCGGTACCTCTACCGCCCCATCGACCTGCTGGAGCTGGGCCTGCCCGGTGAATCCGTGGGCGATCTCCTGCAAAGCGCGCACCGCCTCGGCTTCAACGGGCTGAACATCACGCATCCGTGCAAGCAGCTGGTCCTGGACCACCTCGACGAAGTGTCGCCGGACGCCCGCCGCCTCGGAGCCGTCAACACCGTGACCATCCGCGACGGCCGCTTCATCGGCCACAACACGGACTTCTCCGGCTTCGCGGCCGCCCTCGCCTCCGGCCTCCCGGACGCCAAGCTTGACCGTGTGGTCCAGCTGGGCGCGGGAGGCGCGGGATCCGCCGTCGCGTACGCCCTCCTCAGCGCCGGCGTCCGCCACCTTGACCTCGTGGATACGGACGCCGCCCGCTGCGCCGCGCGTGCCGCCGAACTGGCCGGGTTCTTCCCGGACAGCACCGTCACCGCACGCACGACGGCGGAGCTCCCGCAGCTGATGCCCCTCGCCGACGGTCTGGTGCACTGCACCCCCGTGGGCATGGCAGCTCACCCCGGCGTTCCGCTGGACCTGTCCCTGCTGGAATCACGGCACTGGGTGGCGGACATCGTCTACCGCCCGATCGAAACCGAGCTGGTCCGCGAGGCCCGGGCCAAGGGATGCGAAGTCCTGGACGGCGGACGCATGGCCGTGGGCCAGGCGGCAGACGCCTTCAGGATCTTCACCGGGCTGGAGCCGGACGCGGACCGCATGCGAGCCCACTTCCTGGAGCTCGTGGCCGCCGAAGAGGTTGCTGCCTGATGCGCACCGGAATCGCAACGGTGTGCCTGTCCGGCACGCTGAAGGAAAAAATGCAGGCCTGCGCCATCGCGGGATTCGACGGCATCGAAATCTTCGAGCAGGACCTCGTGACGTCCTCCTTGAGCCCGGAGGAGATCCGGAAGATGGCCGCAGACCTGGGCCTGACGCTGGACCTCTACCAGCCGTTCCGCGACTTCGACAGCGTTGCTGAAGACGTCCTCGCTGCCAACCTGCGCCGGGCGGAGGCCAAGTTCAAGCTGATGTCCCGCCTGGGCATGGACACCATCCTGGTCTGCTCCAACGTCGGCACGGCCACTGTCGACGACGATTCCCTGCGCGCCGAACAGCTCGCCCGGCTGGCCGGACTCGCCGGGGACCACGGCGTCAAAGTGGCCTACGAGGCGCTGGCCTGGGGAAAATACGTCAACGACTACGAGCACGCCCACCGCCTGGTGGAAACCGTGGACCACCCGAACCTGGGCACCTGCCTGGACTCCTTCCACATTCTTTCCCGCGACTGGGATACCGCGCCGATTGAAGCGTTCAGCGCGGACAAGATCTTCTTCGTGCAGGTGGCGGACGCCCCGAAGCTCTCCATGGACGTGCTGTCCTGGAGCCGGCACTACCGCGTCTTCCCGGGCGAGGGCCAGTTTGAGCTCGCCAAATTCATGGGCCACGTGGTCCGTGCCGGATACACCGGACCGGTGTCGCTGGAGGTGTTCAACGACGTCTTCCGCCAGTCCGACGTCGAACGCACCGCCGTGGACGCCATGCGGTCGCTGATCTGGCTGGAGGAGCAGAGCGCCAAGTGGCTGGACGCCAACGACGCCCGTACGGACAGTGCCGTTGTTGGTGGGCCTGGCGTCAGCGGAGCTGTTGGTGGGCCTGCGGCCCCCGGCCGCCGCCGCTATCCCATGGAACTGGCCACGCTCCCGCAGGTGGCCGAACCGGCAGGCTTCAACTTCGCCGAGGTCAAAGCTGCCGACCCTGCAGGCCTCGAGGAGGTGCTGGGCCAGCTGGGATTTGAATTCAACGGCAGACACCGCACCAAAGACGTGCAATTGTGGAGCATGGGCCACGCACGCGTGATCATCAACGAGCAGGATCCGTCCGGCGGGGCCGGCTCTAACTCTTCACCCGCGATTGCAGCCCTCGGCTTTGACGTCGATTCGCCCGTGATTGCCGCCGCCCGCGCCCAGCAGCTCAAGGCTCCCGCCGTGCCCCGCAAGAGCCAGGCCAACGAAGAAGTCTTCCAGGGCTTCGCCGCGCCGGACTCCACCGAAATCTTCCTCTGCCAGGGCAGCCCGGACGGCACCGCCGCCTGGATCAACGAATTCGGCGAGCCCCGCGAGTTCGGCGAAGGCCTGGAAATTCCGGCCGCCGGCGGACGCATGGCCGTGATTGACCACGTGAACCTCGCCCAGCCGTGGCAGCACTTTGACGAAGCCGTGCTCTTCTACACCAGCGCCCTGGCACTGGAACCGCAGCCGTTCGCGGAGGTGCCAAGCCCCAGCGGGCTGGTGCGCTCCCAGGTGATGCTGACGGCCGACCGCGCCGTGCGCCTGGTCCTGAACCTCGCACCCGTCATCCAGCAGGACGGTGCGGAGGCCGGAACTGCGCACCGGAAGACCTACCAGGAACACATCGCCTTCGCCGTGGACGACCTCGTGGAAACCGCACGCTCAGCGCGGGCCCGGGGCCTGGACTTCCTGCAGATCCCGGCCAACTACTACGAGGACCTGGACGCCCGGTTCGACCTCGATCCCGCGTTCCTGGCCACGCTGCGGGAGCTGAACCTCCTGTACGACCGTGATGCCGACGGCGAGTTCCTGCACTTCTACACCGCCACCGTGGGCAGCGTGTTCTTCGAAGTGGTGGAACGCCGC
Organism: Arthrobacter sp. UNC362MFTsu5.1; assembly: GCF_000685965.1. Classification (GTDB taxonomy): domain Bacteria; phylum Actinomycetota; class Actinomycetes; order Actinomycetales; family Micrococcaceae; genus Arthrobacter. The sequence goes on from NZ_JMLE01000014.1 coordinate 24,152, forward strand.
GGCGGCTACGACGGCTACGGCGCGCCCAACGCGCCGGTGCGGCACGCCGTCCAGTACGACTACCTGCACCAGCAGGGCCGGACCACCTGAACTGACCAACCATCTCCAACCATCAATATCTGAAAGGAGGCTGCTGTGCCTGAAGACATCAACCTTGAGATTTTCAACGCCGACCCGATTACCGAAGACGTGTCGGACGCGGCGCGCCAGGCCGGAACCGAAGCCGCACCGAAGACCTCCGCGCCGCTTGATGCCGCTGCGGAATCGCAGGCGGACCTCAGCGCCGAGATGAAGTCGATCGGCGAGGCCTACGCGGCGGCGCTCAAGAACGGCGCCAAGCCGGAGATCCAGCCCAGGCTGGACTACGCACCTTACCGCAGCAGCGTCCTGCGCCACCCGACCAAGGACCTGCACCACGCGGATCCGGAGACCATCGAGCTGTACTCGCCGGCCTTCGGACACATGGACGTGCACGCGCTGGAAGCGGACCTGACCATCCAGCACAACGGTGAACCCCTGGGCGAACGCATCCTGGTGTCCGGCCGTGTGCTCGACGGTGACGGCCGTCCCGTGGCGGGCCAGCTCGTGGAGATCTGGCAGGCCAACTCCGCCGGCCGCTACATCCACAAGCGGGACCAGCACCCCGCCCCGCTCGACCCCAACTTCACCGGCGTGGGCCGCTGCATCACCGGGGCCGACGGCTCCTACAGCTTCACCACCATCAAGCCCGGCGCGTACCCGTGGAAGAACCACCTCAACGCCTGGCGGCCTGCGCACATCCACTTCTCGCTGTTCGGGCAGGAGTTCACCCAGCGCATCGTCACCCAGATGTACTTCCCCGGTGACCAGCTCTTCCCGCTGGACCCGATCTACCAGTCCATCGTGGACCAGGATGCCCGGGACCGCCTGGTGGCCACCTACGACCACGACCTCACCAAGCCCGAGTGGGCCATCGGCTACAAGTGGGACATCGTCCTGACGGGCTCCAAGCGGACCTGGACCGAAAACGAAGCCTTCGGCACAGATGGCGAAGAGGAATAGTCGGATGAATAACACCACGAAGCTGACCCCAACCCCCGGCCAGACCGTTGGCCCCTTCTACGGCTACGCCCTCCCGTACGAGAAGGACCGTGAACTGCTGGCTCCGGGTTCACCGGGCTCCATCCGCCTGCAGGGCACCGTGTACGACGGCGCCGGACACCCCATCCCGGACGCGATCCTGGAAATCTGGCAGCCGGATTCCGAGGGCAAGGTGGTGCACCGCACCGGCTCACTGGTCCGCGACGGATACACGTTCACCGGCTTCGGGCGGAGCGCGGTGGGCAACACCGGCGTGTACACCTTCACCACGGTTAATCCCGGCCCCACCGAGCCCGTCCCCGGAAAACCAGCGGCGGCTCCGTTCATTTCGGTGGCAGTGTTTGCCCGCGGCCTGATGAACAGGCTCTTCACCCGTGTGTACCTGCCGGAGAACGAGGAAGCACTGGCAGCTGATCCGCTGCTCTCCTCCCTGGACCCCGAACGCCGCAGCACGCTGATTGCGCGCCGCGACGCCGACGGTGGACTCACCTGGGACATCCGGCTGCAGGGTGAGGGCGAGACCGTTTTCCTCGACTTCGAGGGCGCCTCCCAGTGACTGCTTCCCACCTGTCCGACGGCGACGTCGGGCTCCTCAGTCCCGTGTCGGCGTCGCCTTCGGTGGCGGCGCTGACGGGGGACCGGGCTGTCCTGGCGGCGATTCTCGCCGTCGAGGCCGGCTGGGCATCGGTGCTGGAGAAGGCCGGCCTCGCGCCGGCCGGCTCCGCCGCCGTCGTGGCTTCCGCGGCGGACGTGGACCGCTATGACGTGGCGGGCATCGCTGTCCGCGCACAGGGCGGCGCCAACCCGGTCATCCCGCTGCTCACCGACCTCCGTGCCGAGGTCAAGGCACTGGATACGGATGGCGTGGACGCTGCCGGCCCGGGTGGCAGTGTTGGTGCCCTGCGCGCGGTTCACACCTCGCTGACCAGCCAGGACGTGCTGGATTCGGCGCTGATGCTGCTGGCAAAGAACGCCGTTGCCGCGCTCGTGACGGACCTTCGCGGAATCACGACGGCGCTGGCGGACATGGCGGAGCAGCATGCGGAGACGCTGTGCGTCGGCAGGAGCCTGACGCAGCACTCGCTGCCGTTTACGTACGGGCTGAAGGCGGCGCAATGGTTCCACGGCCTGGCCGCTGCGGCCCGGCGCCTCGAGGCCGTGGAGCTGCCGCTGCAGACCGGCGGCGCCGCGGGCACGCTGGCGGCCGGAACAGTGCTCACCAAGGACTCGGTGGAGACGCCCTTCGACCTGGCGGGCAACCTCGCCGCGCACCTTGGCCTGGCGGCAGCGCCCGGGCCGTGGCACACCAACCGGCTGGCCGTCACGTCGCTGGGCGATGCCCTGGCCGGCGTCACCGATGCCCTGGGCAAGATGGCCTCCGACGTGCTGTTCCTCAGCCGGCCGGAAGTGGGCGAGCTCGCCGAACCCCGGGCTGCCGGCCGCGGAGTGTCCTCGGCGATGCCGCAGAAGCAGAACCCGGTGTTGTCCGTGCTGGTCCGCAGCGCGGCACTACAGGCCCCGAACCTGGCCGCACAGCTGCACCTGGCAGCGGCCAACTTCAACGACGAGCGTCCCGACGGCGCCTGGCACAGTGAATGGCCGGCCTTCCGCCAGCTGCTCCGCCTGGCACTCGGCGCGGCCGGGCAGCTGCGCGAGCTCGCCGAAGGCGTCCAGGTCTTCCCGGATGCCATGCGCCGCAACCTGGAGCTGTCCGGGCCACTGCTGCTCAGCGAAGGAGTGTCCGCCGCCGTGGCGCCGCTGCTTGACGAGCGGGACGGCAGGAACGGCAAGCAGCAGCTCCAGGAGGTGGTGGACCGGACGCTCCAGGCTCCGCCCGCAGAACAGCCCGGAACGTACCGCCGCCTGCTGCGCGAGACCGTACCCGCCAGCGCGGTGTCCGATGACCGGCTGGAAGAACTCCTGGATCCTGCCAGCTACCTGGGGCAGGCCGCCGAAATTTCCCGCCGCATCCTGGCCGCCTACCCCGACTTTGCGCGCACCCCTATCCAAGAAGACCTGAACGGAGACTCCCGTGGCTAGACCCACAGTCAAGGCAGTATTGCTCTCCCCGCAGCGACCGCTGGGGGACAAGCCCCTCGTGGTGGTGGGGCCGTCGCTGGGGACGTCCTCAGTGCTGTGGACGCAGGCCGGCGCCCTGCTCGGGACCGACTTCGACGTCGTCGCCTGGGACCTGCCCGGCCACGGCGTCTCACCGGCCGCGACGGAAACGTTCGACGTCGCCGAACTGGCTGACGCCGTCGTCGACCTTGTCGACTCAATCGCCCCGGGCGAGAGGTTCCACTACGCGGGCGTGTCCCTCGGCGGGGCCACCGGACTGCAGCTGGGCATCAAGCACGGCGAACGCCTCAAGAGCCTCTCCGTGCAGTGCAGCGGCGCCAAGATCGGCACGCCCGAAGGCTGGCTGGAACGCGCCGAGACCGTCCGCGCCCAGGGCACCGCAGTGATGATCCAGGGTTCGGCGCAGCGCTGGTTCGCCGCCGGTTTCATGGACCGTGAGCCCGAGGTCAGCAGCCGCCTGCTGCACTCCCTGCGCGACGCCGACCGCTTCAGCTACGCCTTCTGCTGCGAAGCCCTGGCCGGATTCGACGTCCGCGCTGAGCTGGGCAGCATCCGGGTTCCCACCCAGGCCGTGGCGGGCGCGGAGGACTCCGTGGTGCCGCCGCCGTTCGCCAAGGAAATCGCGGACGGCATCACCGCCGGCGGCGGGACCGCAAACGCGGTGACGCTCGAGGGCGTGGCACACCTGGCTCCGGCCGAGGCGCCCGCCCACGTTGCCGAGTTGCTGAAGAGCCTGATTACCTGGAGCGAAACCAGCGGAGCAGCCAAGTGAGCGGCGCGGAAGTGTCAGGCACAGGCACAGGCACAGGCACCGGTACTGGCGCAGGCACAGAGCGGCACGGCGTGGTCCAGCCGGACGCCACCAGCCAGGAAATTTACGACGGCGGCATGGTGGTCCGCCGCGAGGTGCTGGGTGCCGCGCACGTGGACCGCGCGAACGCCAACAAGGACGCCTTCACCGAGGACTTCCAGGACATGATCACCCGCATCGCCTGGGGCGGCATCTGGACCCGTCCAGGCCTGACCCGGCAGATGCGCTCCGCGGTCACCCTCACCGCGATGGTGGCGCACGGGCACTGGGAAGAACTGGCCATGCACGTCCGCGCAGCCATCACCAACGGCCTCAGCAGGGACGAGATCAAGGAAATCCTGCTCCAGACCGCCATTTACTGCGGAGTCCCCTCCGCGAACACCGCCTTCAAGACCGCGCAACAGGTTTTTAAAGAAATGGATGCAACCTCATGAACCAGGCTTTTGTGTACGATGCCGTGCGCACCCCGTTTGGGAAGTTCGGCTCCGGCCTTGCCGGTGTCCGGCCGGATGATCTTGCCGCGCATGTGATCGGTGAGATTGTGAAGCGGGCTCCGAAGCTCGATGTTGAGCGGATCGACGAGGTGGTGTTCGGGAACGCGAACGGCGCCGGCGAGGAGAACCGGAACGTGGCCCGGATGGGCACCTTGCTGGCCGGGTTGCCGGTGTCGATCCCGGGCACCACGGTCAACCGGCTCTGCGGTTCCTCGCTGGACGCGGCGATCATCGCTTCCCGCCAGGTCAACGCCGGGGACGCGGAGTTGATGCTGATCGGCGGCGCGGAGTCGATGTCCCGGGCCCCGTGGGTGCTGCCCAAGACGGAGAAGCCCTACCCGGCAGGGGACCTGAACCTGGCCTCGACCACGCTGGGCTGGCGCCTGGTGAACAAGGCGATGCCGAAGGACTGGACCATCTCCCTGGGCGAAGCCACCGAGCGTTTGGCCGAGAAGTACGGGGTGAGCCGTCAGCAGCAGGACGAGTTCGCGGCCAACTCCCACAACCTCTCCGCCGCGGCCTGGGATGAGGGGTTCTACGACAACCTCGTGGCGCCGGTGCCGGGCACGGACCTGGTCCGGGACGAGGGGATCCGGGCCGGGTCCTCGGCGGAGAAGCTCGCCGGGCTCAAGACCGTGTTCCGGGCCGAGAACGGCACCGTGACCGCCGGGAATGCGTCCCCGCTCTCGGACGGGGCGTCCGCGGCCTGGATCGGGAGTGAGAACGCGGCCGGGATCCTCGGGATGGCGCCGCTGGCCCGGATCGCCGGGCGCGGCGCGCACGCGAACGATCCGCAGTACTTCGGCTACGCCCCGGTGGAGGCGGCGAACAAGGCCCTCGCGAAGGCGGGCATCAGCTGGGAGCAGGTGGGCGCCGTCGAACTGAACGAAGCGTTCGCCGCGCAGTCCCTGGCCTGCATCAACGCCTGGGGCATCGACCACTCGATTGTGAACCGGCACGGCGGCGCGATCGCGATGGGCCACCCGCTGGGTGCCTCCGGCGGCCGGATCCTGGGCACCCTGGCCCGGTCCCTGCAGGCCTCCGGTGAACGCTGGGGCGTCGCCGCGATCTGCATCGGCGTCGGCCAAGGCCTCGCCGTCGTCCTCGAAAACGTAACTTCCGGAGTTAAGGGCTAACCATGCTGAATTTCATTGACACCGTCGGCGAGGCAGTCGCCGGCATCAAGGACGGTTCCACCGTGATGATCGGCGGCTTTGGCAACGCCGGCCAGCCGTTCGAACTGATCGACGCGCTGCTGGACAGCGGCGCCACGGACCTGACCGTGGTGAACAACAACGCCGGCCAGGGCGACCAGGGCCTGGCCCTGCTCATCAAGGAAGGCCGGGTGAAGAAGATGATCTGCTCCTTCCCTCGACAGTCCGACTCCTGGCACTTCGACGCCAAATACAAGGCCGGCGAGATCGAACTCGAACTGGTCCCGCAGGGCAACCTGGCCGAGCGCATCCGGGCAGCCGGCGCAGGAATCGGCGGCTTCTTCACCCCCACCGGCTACGGCACCATGCTGGCCGAGGGCAAGGAAACCCGCATCCTGGACGGCCGCGGCCAGGTCTTCGAGACCCCCATCCACGCCGACGTCGCCCTGATCAAGGCGCTCAAGGCCGACGGCGTCGGGAACCTCGTATACCGCAAGACGGCACGCAACTTCGGCCCGATCATGGCCGCTGCGGCCAAGCACACCATCGTCCAGGTCTCCGAGATCGTCCCGACCGGCGGACTCGACCCGGAAAACGTCGTGACCCCCGGCATCTACGTCAACAGCATTGTCCGTGTTAGTAATTCAGTGAAGGTGGCCTGAGATGAGCATCCAGACAGCATCCATCCAGACATCCGACGCGCCCCTGGGCCGCGACGACCTTGCCCGCCTGGTGGCCCGCGACATCAAGCCCGGTTCGTTCGTGAACCTGGGCATCGGCCAGCCCACCCTGGTGTCCAACTACCTCGAACCGGAGCAGAACATCACGCTCCACACCGAGAACGGCATGCTCGGTATGGGCCCGGTGGCTGAAGGGGACCAGATCGACGGCGACCTCATCAACGCCGGGAAGATCCCCGTCACCGAACTGCCGGGGGCGTCCTACTTCCACCACGCCGACTCCTTCGCGATCATGCGCGGCGGGCACCTGGACATCTGCGTCCTCGGCGCGTTCCAGGTCTCCGCCACCGGAGACCTCGCCAACTGGCACACCGGCGCACCGGACGCCATCCCCGCCGTGGGCGGCGCGATGGACCTGGCCACCGGCGCCAAGGACGTCTTTGTGATGATGACGCTCCTGACCCGCGACGGCGCGTCCAAGATCGTGGAGGCCTGCACCTACCCGCTCACCGGCGTGGGCTGCGTGACCCGCGTGTACACGGACAAGGCCGTCTTCCTGACCGGTCCGGACGGCGTTCAGGTCCGCGAGACGTTCGGCTGCACCCTTGAGGAACTCCAGGCCCTGGTGCCCGTCCCCCTCACAGCAGCCCCCGCCGTCGAACGCTAACCGCGCCCAGCGCGAACGGACACCTAAGGCCCAAACCCCGGCGCGAACTGGCAGCAGATGCCCTCAAATCCCCGATCTGAGGGCATTATCTGCCCGTTCGCGCTCAAGGGCGGGGCCGGAACTGCCCGTTCGCGCTCAAGGGCTGTGGGGGACCGGCGCCGCGCAGGCTAATAGGATTGGTAACCATGACCGACGCAGCAGCAGAGACCGCGCCCAGGCCTTCATCTGCGCCCCAGGCCAGTGACCAGTACGTGCAGTCCCTCGCCCGCGGGCTGGCCGTGATCCGCGCCTTCGATACCGACCACCCGGTGATGACCCTCACCGAAGTCGCCGCCCGGACCGACCTGACCCGCGCCACCGCCCGCCGCTTCCTGCACACGCTCGTGGAGCTGGGCTACGTCCGCACGGACGGGAAGACCTTTGCCCTCACGGCGCAGGTGCTGCAGCTCGGCTACGCCTACCTGTCCGGCCTGTCGCTGCCGCAGCTCGCGCAGCCGCACCTCGAGGAACTGTCGCTGCGGCTGGGAGAGTCGACGTCGGCCGCTGTGCTGGACGGGAAGGACATCGCCTACATCGCGCGGGTCACCACCCGCCGGATCATGAACATCGGCATCACCGTGGGGACCCGCTTCCCGGCCTACGCCACGTCCATGGGCCGGGTGCTGCTCGCCGCGCTCCCCCCGGCGGCACTGGAGAAGTACCTTGCCGAGGCCGAGATCAAGCCGCTGACTCCCCGCGCCATCGGCACCAAAAAAGACCTCGTGGCAGCGCTGGACACGGTCCGCGCGCAGGGCTGGTGCCTGCTGGACCAGGAACTCGAACTTGGCCTGATGTCCATCGCGGCCCCGGTCTACCACGGCCCCACCAAGGTGGTGGCAGCCATCAACGTGTCGCTCCAGGCCCAGTCGGTGGCCACCAAACCGGACCCCAAGGCCTACCTGGAAATGGTGCAAAAGGAAACGGTGGAGACGGCCCGGCTGATATCCGCGGACCTCTCAGCCAAGCACTAGCAGGCTCACTTGGCGGGCGCTTTACTGCTGGTGCCCGACCTGCTGCTGGTGCCCGGGCAGGGTGACCGGTTCCACGGGCGGCCACCATTTGGTGGGCGGGCCGATGACAAACCGGCGCCCGCTCAGTTCACTGGGCGTGATGCGGACCAGGATGTCCTTGGCACCCTCCTGCCACGGCGACGGCGTCTCGGCGGGGGCGTCCTCACCGGGCTGCACGGCCTCGGCGACTCCCTTGACCACAACGCTCCACGCAATGGTCCCGTAGATGTTCAGCCCGTCCGCTTCAAGAACCACCGGCTCTCCGGCGAGGACGGCGTCCAGCTTGGTTCCGTGACCTGTCCGGAAAAGCACCGTACCTTCGTCCGGCAGGTAGTTGACCGGAAAGATCTCCGGCTTCGCATCGCTGATGACCGCCAGCCTTCCCACGGACGCGGAACGAAGGTGCTGCCAGCATTCATGAACGGTGAGATCTTTTGTTTCCGGCCCCGGCCCAGACGTGTTCATGCTGCTGAGCCTAGGTGCCCGGTCCGCGTTGCGGCAGGGTAGCAAGTCCCGGATTTCAGTTACGCTTCACTTTGGGAGAACCCCCGACCATTTGCCTGTGAAGGATGCCATGACCCAGGAAAACAAACGCGCCGCCATCATCATCAATCCCGCCAAGCCGGTGGACTTTGATGTCCGGGGCCTGATGGCCAAACACTGCGCAGACGCCGGCTGGGATGAACCCCTGTGGATCGAAACCACCAAGGAGGACCCGGGCGTCGGGCAGGCGAAGGAAGCGCTTGAGCGGGGCGCCGACGTCGTTATTGCTGCCGGCGGCGACGGCACCGTGCGGTGCGTGGCTGAGGTCCTTTCGGGCACGGACACCCCGATGGGGCTGCTGCCGCTGGGCACCGGCAATCTGCTGGCGCGCAACCTCGGGATGGACGTCACCGACATCGAGGGCGCGATGGCGGGTGCCCTGACGGGCGAGGACCGCAAGATCGACGTTGTCCAGGCAGTCCGGAGCGATCCGGAGAAGGAGCAGCTCTTCCTGGTGATGGCGGGCATGGGCTATGACGCCACCATCATGGCGGACACCAACGAGGACCTGAAGGACAAAGTGGGCTGGCTGGCCTATGTGGACGCGGGGATCCGGAACCTTCCGGGAAAACCGGTCAAGGCAAACATCGTCATCGACGGAAAGTCGGTGGCACACCGCCGGGTCCGCAGCGTCATGGTGGGAAACTGCGGCAAGGTCCAGGGCGGCCTGGAAATCTTCCCCGACGCGAAGGTGGACGACGGCCTGCTGGACGTGGTGGTCCTGGCGCCCCGGGGCAAGCTCGGCTGGTTCTCCGTTGTGGCCGGCATGATCGGCAAGGGCAAAGGCCGTGACACGTCCGTGGAGTTCTTCCAGGGAAAAACTGTCGAAATCACGTTTGAACATGCCGACGACTACCAGCTCGACGGCGATCACGAGGGCGACACCAAGTACGTCAACATGACCATGCTTCCCGGTGCGCTGACCGTCCGAATGAACGCGCCGGCCGACGCCTAGCCGGAGGCGCACAACAGACACAAAAGGTTCGACGGCGGCCCGCTCCCAGTGGGCGGGGCCGCCGTCGGTTCTTGCCTGGGCTGCTTTCTGGCTGACTGAATCAGTCCGCCAGCAGCCTGCCCCACCTCGGTGCGAGCAAGGGGGACCCGGCAAGTTTGAGGCAGTGCCACAGCGTCACGGCAACGGAGTCCAGCACCGGAACGCCGGTTTCTGCCTCCACTTCCGCGGCGATATTGGCGCCGTACAGGTTGGTGCAGAGGTAGATCAGTGCATCCGGGCGGGCTGCGGCCAGCTCCAGTGATCCGGGCCGCATCTCATCGTCCGTGACCCGGGCGAACGACTCGTTGTCGCTCAGCCCCAGGGCCCGGTGGCCGATGGTCTTGATGCCGTCCGCCTCGTAGGAGGCCATGATCGCGCGGTTGACGTCCTCCGTGTACGGCGTGAAGAGACTGATCCGTTCCGTGCCGAAGGACTCGAATGCGGCCAGGTAGGCGAGCGTGGACGTGGTGGCCGGGATGCCCGTCGCGTCCATGATTTCCCCGACTAGCTCGCGGTCGTGGTCCGCGCCGAGCCAGGAACCGGACGTGCCGTTCCAGGCGATGACATCAACGTCTGCCGTTGCCAGCAGCTCGGCGGCGGCGCGCATCACAGCGGGATCAAACTGCTTGTCTGAAGAGTCGTCGAGGGCGATCCTGGTGACGGGGATCCGGGTGAAGTGGATGGTGACGTCGTCCCGGCCGCCGAGGATCCGGTAGCTCTGCGGCTCCAGGCAGGTGTTGGAGGACGGCACGATCATGCCGATGCGGGTCTTGCGTGCTGCGGATGGCATGGTGGCTCCTACTTTGCTGCGGAGAGGGTTGCGGGAGTGGCTGCGGCCGAATCCGCGGCGGCACCCGCACCGGACGAGAGGTGCTCGCGGAAGCCGTTGCGGGCCACGAAACGCCCCACGGCGCCTGGATCGTGGAAGCCGTCAGCGTCGAGAACCACCCGTCCGGCGGACACCACGACGGCGGGCCAGCCGGTGAGCGTGCGGCCGTCGAACGGCGAGAAATCAGTGCCCATGTGCAGCGCACCGCCGTCGACCGTCCGTTCTTCGGCGGGGTCGAAGACCACCAGGTCAGCGTCGAAGCCCTCGGCGACGGTCCCCTTGCCGGGGACCGCGTTGATGCGTGCCGGGCCTGCGGAGAAAACTTCCACGAAGGCCTCCACCGAGCTGCCGGCTGAAGCCATGGCTGTGAAGGTGACGGGCATCCGGGTTTCCACCCCCGGAAGGCCGTGCGGCATGGCGCGGACGTCGTCCGTACGTTCACGCTTCTGCGACAGGTCATAGCAGGAGTGGTCCGAGGAGACGGTGTGGATGGCGCCGTCGGCGAGCCGTTCCTTGAGGGCGGCGACGGTTTCGGGGCTGCGCATGGGCGGGCAGCAGGCGTACCACTCCGGGAATGCGGACCCGTAGACGGTGTCATCGAGCGTCAGGTAGTGCGGGCACGTCTCGGAGTAGGCCTCCTGGCCGCGGGCACGGGCCTCGGTGACCAGATCGACGGCGCCCGGGGTTGACTGGTGAACGAAGTACACGGGGGCTTTGGTGTACTCGGCCATTGCCAGGGTTTCCTTGACCGAGATTTCCTCGGCCAGCTCAGGGCGGGTCCGGTGCAGGTGCTCGATGCCGATCCGGCCGTCGTCGGCGTGCTGCTGCGTGCAGTCGCTGATGATGGGGTCGTGTTCGGCGTGGATGTAAGTCAGGCCGTCCAGCCGGACCATCTCGCGCATGACCTTCAGGATGGTGTCCCCGTCCGCCATGGTGGTGCCGCGGTTGGTGGTGTACATCTTCACCGAGCGGACACCTTCGGCTGCCAGCTGCTCCAGCTGCCAGGGCACGGTCTCATCCCAGCTGACAACGGCACCGTGCAGGGCGACGTCGCAGCGGGATTCCAACGCCAGTTCCTTCTTGTGGAGCACGGCCGCCAGCGGGGTTTCCTGGGCGTCGCGGGGAATGCCGAAGTCAATGATTGTGGTGGTGCCGCCCCAGAGTGCTGCCGTGGAGGTGGTGCGGTAGTCGTCCAGGGTCCGGAAGCGTCCGGTTACCTGGGCCACGTGGCAATGGCCGTCCACGCCGCCGGGAACCACCAGCCGGCCGGTGGCGTCGATGGTCCGGGCAGCGGCGGGGACGGGTTCGGTCGCGTCGATGAGTTGGTCGATGCGGCCGTCGCGGACCACCACGTGGGCGTTCCTGCGGCCGAAGCTGTTGACCACGGTGCCGTGGGCGATGACGAGGTCTGGAGTGCGGGACATCATTGTCCTCCTAGTTCGTTGAAGCGGCGTTTGTTGCCGCGGTGTGTGCCGACTGTGCGGCGGCCAGGGCGGCGTCGAGGTTTTCGGAGAGGCCCTTGCGGGCCTTGAGCGGTGGCGGCGCGAAGGCGCCGGCGCGGTGCGGTCCGGACTGCAGTCCGACGACGGCCTCCGCCATGCGGATGCCGGCGGAGATGCCGTCCACCACCGGAACCGGGATCTGTCCCCGGAGTTCGCGGGCCAGGCCGGCGAGGGGCGCACCTGCGAGGATGACGACGTCGGCCCCGTCCTCGGTGACGGCCTGGCGGCTGAGCGCCAGCAGCGTTTCCTTGAAGTCCTGCTGTACGGAACCGATGCCGTTAAGGCTTTCGTTGATGGAGCGGATGGAGGCCAGCCGGCCGCCGAGGCCGAAGCGCTCCACGCAGTCGCGGTACCAGGGCCGGATCCGGTCCGAGATGGCAATGATGGAAAAGCGGTGGCCCTGCAGGGCGGCGGCGCACAGCGCGGCCTCGGTGATGCCGATGACGGGGACGTCCGTGAGTTCCTTCAGTGCGGGCATGCCCGGGTCGCCGAAGGCCGCGACAACGACGCCGTCGATGGGTGCGCCGTCGATAGGTGCGCCGTCCACCTTTCCGGTGTATTCGGCCATCACCTCGGCCACGGCGCCGGCGGCGATCAGGGATTCGAAGCGGGTTTCGATGTATTCGACGCCGTGCCCGGCGGTGCGGACCACCAGTTCGGTGCCCGGTGAGGCGGAGCGCAGGGCTTCCGATTCGATCAGCGCCGTGACGTCGTCGCTGATGTTGGGGTTGATGACAAGGAGTTTCATTTTTTCTTCCGGTGAAGGGCGGGTTCTGTTTTCTGGAAGTCGTCGGGGAACTGTTCGCGGTATTTGCCGATGTGCGACGCCGATTGGGCGGCGGCGCGGTCGGGGTCGCCGCTGGCGATGGCGCCATAGAGCTCCCGGTGTTCCTGGATCAGTTCGGGCAGGTCGCTGACGTGCCGGAACAGCCAGTGCATGCGGCCCTGCAGGGGTTCCAGGGCTGACTTGAGGAAGCCGTTGTCCGCGATCCGGGTGATGGCGTCGTGGAATTCACTGTTGGCCCGGTGCGCCTCCATGACGGCGCCTTTGGCGAGGCATCGTTGGGCATCGTCCAGCAGTCCGTCAAGGTAGGCCAGGTCATCCGGTGTTGCGCGGACGGCGGCCAGCCGGCAGGCCAGCACCTCCAGCGACTGGCGGACGTCGAAGAGATCCTCCACGTCCTTGGGGCTGAGCGAACTGACCTCGGCGCCGCGGGCTCCCCGGTCGCTGAGGAGGCCTTCCTGGCGCAGCATCCGCAGCGCCTCCCGGACCGGCAGCCGCGACACGTTGAACTCGGCTGCAAGGTCTCGTTCAACCAGCCGGGTGCCGGGAGCGTAATGCCCTTCGAAAATCCGCGTGCGGAGCGTGTCCCGGACAGTCTCGCGAAGGGGGCGGTCCTTGTCCTGGGTTTCTTCTGCGGTAAGCATGGTGCTCCATTCGGGTTTTCGTGACGGGTGGTGCGCTCCCGGCGCCGGGAGAGGTGCTGCGGTGCCTAGCTTAGGGCTGCGTGCCCAGGGTCGTGTGCCGGCCGCTTAGACAGGGAGCCGCTTGTTGTAGTCCAGCATCAGGACGGACACGCCCATGATGATGGCGGATCCCACGAAGTACAGCAGTGCCCACGTGTAGGAGCCGGTGGCGCCCACGATCAGGCCGACGGCAATGGGAGTGACGAAGCCGGAGATGTTTCCGCTGAAGTTCATCGCGCCGCCCAGCACACCGGCGTTGGTCCGGCCGCCCAGGATGGACGGGATGCTCCAGAAGAGGCCCACCCAGCGGAGGAAGAACATCACCACGGAGAGGAGTACGACGGCGGTGGTCGGGTCCGCCACGACGGTCACCCCGATGAGGCCGCCCACCACTACGACGCTGGAGATTCCCAGCAGGGTGCGCATGACGCGGTTGGCCGAGGCGCCGGCTGCCCGCCATTTGTCGGCGAGGGTGCCGCCGAGGATCTCGCCGACGAAGCCGGCTCCGAAGATCACGAAGGTGGACCAGCCGATGGTCTTCAGGTCGAAGCCCTTTGCCTGGGCAAGGTAGAGCGGGCCCCAGGTCAGCAGGCCGTAGAACACGCCGTTGAAGCCCAGCCAGCCGAAGCACATGGCCCAGAAGGAGCGGAACTTCAGGTAGGGGAGCAGGGCGCGTTTGCCCTTGCTGCCGTCCAGTTCGGCCTCGGCATCCTCTGCTGCATGGGAGGCCTCGATGTATTCGGCCTCGGCTGCGTTGACGCCGCGGTGCTGGCGAGGGTTGTCCCGGACATACCACCAGACGGCGAGGCCCATAAGCACGGTGGCGGCACCGGCGATGACGAAGGAACTGCGCCAGCTGCCGGTGGCGGCGATCAATCCGGCGATGAGGATGCCGCCCAGCCCGGCGCCGAGGGGAGCTCCGGCGTCGAGGATGGTGGCGCCGCGGCCGCGTTCCGATTTGTGCATCCAGATGGCATTGAGCTTGCCGCCGGCGGGCATGACCCCTGCTTCGGTGATGCCGATGCCAAGCCGGGCGATGAACATGCTCAGGAAGCCGCCGGCCATGCCTGAGGCGGCCGTTGCGGCGCCCCAGCCGACGCAGGAGGCTGTCATGACCTTGCGCGGGCCGAACTTGTCGATCAGCAGGCCGACAGGGATCTGCATGAGGGCGTAGGTCCAGAAGAAGGCCGAGAGCAGGAGGCCCACCAGCTCAGGGGCGAGGTTGAATTCCTTCTGGATGATGGGGAGCGCCACGGAGATGGAGCCCCGGTCGATGTAGTTGACGGCGACGAGGACGAGGAGCAGCAGGAAGAGTTTCCAGCGGACGTTGGTGCGCCGTTGCACGCCGTCCTTGCCGGTCTGGCCTTCGGGGGACTGGACTGTTGGGTCGGTTTCGGTACTGGGGAGGGACACAGCTTCTCCTTCACGGGGAAGATTGCGGGCAGGGGAAAGACTCTGGTGCTGTGGCTGGCCGGGGCCTGATCGGGCGGCGGCCGTACTGTCCGGGCCTGATCTTGGGTCCGCGATGCGGATGGCCAGAGGTCCGGGAGAGTGGTCACTTTTGGGATCCCATTTTGGGATCCCAAAATTAAAGATAGAAGTGACCCCTGCCACTGTCAAGGGTTTTTTCGGCAATGCCCGCCGGGCAGCCTATTTACCGATTGTGACTGCGGGCAGCTACCGGCTGTCGCTATGCGCCAGGATCTCGGCCAGCTCAGCCAGCCGGTGCGCCCGCGCCGATTCTGCGGGCGTAAAGGGCTCACCCGGGCGGTAAAAGGTGATGGGACCGTGCCAGGCCGTCGGGATCTTAAGTACTGTCCCGTCGTCGGCAACGGCCGGGGTTTCTTCGCGGCCCTCCGCGGTCACGGGTACGATCCTCGCCGAAAGCAGCTCGGCGACCGCCAGTGGGAGCTCATCCGGGTTGCCGGCAATCCGCGCGGCAAGGCTCAGCGCCTTGGTCTGGCCGTCCGCCATGGCAAGGGCCGTGGTGGGCCAGAGGTGGGAGTGCCTCCCGCCGCCGTCGCGCAGTGCCTCGAGAATCTCCCGCTCGCCAAGGTGCCCCGGTGCGGACAGGACGAACTCGTCCATGACGCCGCCTGGCACCGGATGGAGGTGGATGCTGAGGATGTTGGTGTCCAGCCGGGCCAAGGCCTCCGTGATCTTTTGAAGCGACCCTGGCTCGTCGCGCAGCACTGTGCGTGCGCGCCACAGGGCCGGTGCAGTGTTCAGCCGCTTGCGGTGCCGGAGGGCAGGAGCGTGCAGCCAGTTCCTCAGCATCCTGGCCGCGGAAGGCTCAGCCACCCAGATCACCAGGACTGTGGCAGTCAGGGTGAGGACGAGGACTTTGGCCACGTACGGGAGGTGCGTTTCCACCACGGCGGCATGGACAAGGAGCTCAATCGGCAGCATGACGGCGATGTTCGCCAGGGTCAACCGGGTTTTTGTGGGTTCCGGCATCTGTCCGCAAACTTCGCAGCTCAAGTCGGCCGATTCGGGTGACTGTGCCTTGCGCTTCATACTCACATCTTGTCCGGGCCCTGTTTCCGCGGCGTTGCAACCGCGTCACGAACGCCAACATCCTTGAAACGGCGCGGTTTTCCGAGTACTTGCTCCGGCCGGAGGAGGGAGGTCCGGCGGGGCCGCCGGACCCTGGACGGCGGCTCGCCCGCAGGTAGGCCCGGGTGTCCCGGGTCATGAGGCGTCACGTAGTTCCCGGCGCCATCACCTAACAAGCCGCTATCCGTCCGAGTAATACCCGTCCATGGCCCCGACGCCATGTGGGCAAAGCCGGGTAGGTGGCCCTCGTGACGGGGACACAGGCCCACGGCTTTTATTGGGGAAGGCATCATCCGGTGCCGCCTACCAATGGTCGGGGGGATAGGCAGTGGCGACGTCGTCTGCTCGCGTATCGCGCTCGTCCTCCATAAATGTGTGGGGGCCGAAATGAGTCAACTGGGCAAGACCAGCCCGTTCGTCATGAAATTCCTCGGGCCCGGGGGAAGTTCCGGGACCGTCGCCAGTCCGCCGCGTGGCGCCGTCGGATCCCCCGCCGGTTCCGCTGCCTCCGCCGGATCCGCCGTCGTCGGGCGTTCCCCCGGAAGCCCGGCAGGGCAACCGGCAGAACGCAAGCTTTCCGGCCGCGAATGGGCCCGTTTCCTGGCCCGCTTCCTCCGCATGACCGACTCCCTGGTAGTAGTTCTTTCGGTGCTGATCGGATACGTGATCCGGTTCGACGGCGGCCACTCCTTTGCGGAAAGCCGGGACAACGCTGTGGGTGCGGTGCTGGCCGCAGGCCTCGTGGTGTTATGGACCGGGGCCCTCCATTTCTATCGGACACGGGACCCGAAGGTCCTTGGCGTCGGTTCCAGTGAATACAAACGCGTTGCCGTTGCCACCACCCGGGTCTTTGGCGTGCTGGCAGTGTTCCTGGTGGTGTTTCGGCTGGAGCCCGCCTGGGCCTTCTACGTCGCGTCGTTTCCCCTGGGTGTCCTGGCTCTTGTGGGGAACCGGTGGTTCACCCGCCGCTGGTACAACCGGAAACAGGCCGACGGCCAGTTCCTGGTAAAGGCAGTAGTCATTGGCCAGCCCGAGGATGTCCGCTACGTATTGGGGCGGATCGCCAAGAAGACCGGTGCGGCCTACGAAATCCTGGGGGTGTCCCTCCCGGGAGCCCGGCGGGGGATGACGCTCGACGTCGACGGGCACCGTGTTCCCGTGCTGTCCTCCACCGATGACGTTGTCCGGACAGTGGGAAAGTGCGGAGCCGAGGCCGTTATTGTGGCGGGCCCGGTGCCGGGAGGCAACCAGTACATCCGGGAGCTGGGCTGGCGGCTGGAGGAGCACTCCGCCGAACTCGTGCTCGCGTCCACGCTGACCAACGTGGCCGGGCCGCGGATTCACTGGCGGCCTGTGGAGGGCCTGCCGCTGATGCACGTGGACGTCCCGCAGTACAGCGGCGGCAAGCATGTCCTCAAGCGGCTGCTGGACATCGCGGGCGCCTCGGTGGCCCTGGTCCTGCTCTCGCCGCTGTTCCTGGTCCTTGCGGTCATCGTCAAGCGCAGCGGTCCGGGACCGGTGTTCTTCAAACAGGAGCGCGTCGGCAAGGCCGGCCGGCCGTTCCGGATGATCAAGTTCCGTTCCATGGTGACCGACGCTGAGGCGTCGCTCGCCGCCCTGATGGCACGCAACGAAGGGGCCGGCGTGCTGTTCAAAATGCAGAACGACCCGCGGGTGACCAGCTGCGGGCGCTGGATGCGCCGCTACTCACTTGATGAGCTGCCCCAGTTCTGGAATGTCCTCACCGGCGAAATGAGCCTGGTGGGACCCCGGCCCCCGCTGCAGCGCGAAGTGGAGGCCTACGAACGGCACACCCACCGGCGGCTGCTCATCAAGCCCGGAATCACCGGCCTCTGGCAGGTCAACGGCCGCTCGGACCTGCCTTGGGATGAGGCAGTGCGGCTCGATCTCTACTACGTCGAAAACTGGTCGATCATGGGGGACGTCATCATCATGTGGCGGACCTTCAAAGCAATGTGCATGCCTGCGGGCGCGTATTAAGTGGAGGGGACAGATATGGAATCGTCACAGGAGTCCTACCGTCGGGACCTTGACCTTATGGCATCCGCCGCACCGCTGCGGGCAGCCGTTATCGGAGCCGGCTACTGGGGGCCTAACCTCGCCCGGAATTTCAACGCGAGCCCCGACTGGAAACTGGCCGCGATCGTGGATATGGACCGCGACCGCGCCGTCAAGCTCGCGGCAGCGAACGGCGGCGTTCCCGTCTGCGAGTCCATCGACGAGCTGCTGGATACGGTCGACGTCGATGCGGTGGCCATTGCCACGCCGGCGCACACCCACCATGGCATCGCCCTGACAGCACTGCGGGCCGGAAAGCACGTGCTGGTGGAAAAGCCCCTGGCCGACAGCAGGGCCAAAGGCGTGGAGATGGTTGAAGAAGCGGAGAACCGCGGGCTGGTCCTGATGGCCGATCATACCTATTGCTACACCCCCGCGGTGCTGAAGATTCGTGAACTGATTGCCGACGGATCCCTGGGCGAGATCCTGTTCATCGACTCGGTGCGGATCAACCTGGGTCTGGTACAGCCCGACGTGGACGTTTTCTGGGACCTTGCTCCGCACGATCTTGCCATCATCGACTTCATCCTGCCGGGCGGCCTCCGTCCGGCGGAAGTGGCGGCCCACGGCGCGGATCCGCTTGGCACCGGGCGGGACTGCGTGGGGCACCTAACGTTTGCCCTGCCGAACGATGCCATGGCGCACGTGCACGTGAACTGGCTCAGCCCCACCAAGATCCGCCAGATGGTGGTGGGCGGCTCGCAACGGACGCTCGTCTGGGATGACCTGAATCCACAGCAACGGCTGAGCGTGTACGACCGCGGCGTCAGTCTGGACCGGAAATACCGTTCTCCCGCTGAGAAGAAGGCCTTCGCCATTTCCTACCGGTTGGGCGACACCTGGTCCCCCGCGCTGCCGGAACATGAGGCCCTTGGCCAGATGGTGGCGGAATTTGCCAGCAGCATCTGGCATCACCGGCCGGCGCGGACCAGCGGGGCATCCGGCCTTCGGGTGCTGTCGGTACTGGAAGCGGTAAGCCGCAGCCTCAGCGGCGACGGACAGTCCGTCCCCGTCACGGGAAACGAAACCCAGCTGGAGGGACGGCGATGAGCATGCTGCAGGGCGCACGGGTCCTGGTCACAGGCGGGGCCGGCACCATCGGATCCACTGTTGTCGACCATCTGATCGCCGCAGGAGTTGAGCGGATAACCGTCCTGGACAACCTGGTCCGCGGCCGCCGCGCCAATCTCGACGAGGCAGCTGCCACGGGCAGGATCGAACTCGTCGAAGGGGACCTGCGCGACCGGGACCTGGTCCATGACCTCACCCGCGGCAAAGACATCGTCTTCCATCAGGCGGCCATCCGGATCACGCAGTGCGCGGAGGAGCCGCGGCTGGCCCTCGAAGTGCTGGTTGACGGCACATTCAATGTGTTTGAAGCGGCAGCCGAGCACGGTGTGGGCAAGCTGGTGGCAGCATCCAGCGCATCGGTCTACGGGATGGCAGAGGATTTCCCCACCACCGAGCGCCACCACCACCACAACAACGACACGTTCTACGGCGCCGCGAAGTCCTTCAACGAGGGAATGGCCCGCAGCTTCCGGGCCATGACAGGCCTGGACTATGTCCTGCTGCGTTACTTCAACGTCTACGGACCCCGGATGGACGTCCATGGCCTCTACACGGAGGTGCTGGTCCGCTGGATGGAGCGCACTGCGGACGGGCAGCCGCCGCTGATTTTCGGGGACGGACGGCAGACCATGGATTTCATCCACACCAGGGACGTCGCCCGCGCCAACATCCTGGCTGCCGGTAGCGGAGTCCGCGAGGGCGTCTACAACGTGGCCAGCGGTGAAGAGACCAGCCTGCTGGAACTTGCCCAAGCACTGTTGAGGGCCATGGACTCCGACCTGCAGGTGGAGCACGGCCCGGACCGCGCCATCAACGGTGTTGTCCGACGCCTTGCCGACACCTCCGCTGCCCGGCTGGACCTCGGTTTCGCGGCTGAAACAGGACTTGAGGAGGGGCTCCGGGAACTCGTGGACTGGTGGCGTCCGCTGCGCGGCGAGATTGCCGCCGCCCGGGTGGGAGGCGTGCGGTGACCGTCAGCCAGGATCAGGCCGTGAGCCGGATCAACGTGATGAAGCCTTGGCTTGGCATCGAGGAAGCGGAGGCGGTCGCTGAGGTGATTGCCTCCGGCTGGGTGGCCCAGGGGCCCCGGGTGGTGCAGTTCGAGGAGGCCTTCGCCGCCACGCAGGAGGCGATGTACGCTGTCGCGGTTTCCAACTGCACCACTGCCCTGCACCTGGCGCTGAAGGTGGCGGGCCTCGGTCCGGGCGACGACGTGGTGGTGCCGTCCTTCTCCTTCATTGCCACCGCCAACGCTGCCGGCTATGTGGGAGCGCGGACGGTGTTCTGCGACGTTGACGAGGAAACCGGCAACGTCTCGGCACAGACTGTCGCCGCCGCCCTGACGCCGGCCACAAAAGCTGTGATCGTGGTGGACCAAGGTGGAATGCCGGTGGATCTGGATCCGATCCGGGCGCTGTGCGACCCACTCGGCATCACGGTGGTGGAGGATTCAGCCTGCGGTGCGGGCTCCACGTACCAGGGCCGTCCCGTCGGCGCCGGCGCCGATTTAGCGGCGTGGTCCTTCCACCCGCGCAAGATCCTGACCACTGGTGAGGGTGGCATGTTGACCACCCGGAACGCCGAGTGGGCGGGCCGTGCGCGAAGGCTGCGTGAACATGCCATGAGCGTCTCGGCCAACGACCGCCATGCTGCCCTCCTGGCCCCGGCGGAGGAGTACCTGGAAGCCGGATTCAACTTCCGGATGACTGACATGCAGGCCGCGGTGGGACTGGTCCAGCTGGGCCGGCTGGCCGAGGCTGTGGCCCGGCGCCGCGAAATAGTGGCCGGGTACCAGTCCGGCCTGGCAAGCGTTGAGGGTTTGCGGCTGGTCCGCGACCCCGCCTACGGCACAAGCAATTTCCAGTCCTTCTGGGTGGAGGTTTTGCCTTCTTTCCCCCTGAACCGCGAGGAACTGCTGGAGCGCATGGCACGCGACGGGATCTCCGCCCGCCGCGGAATCATGGCCGCGCACCGGCAGCCTGCCTACGCGGGCCGGGACACCGGAGACGCCGACTTGTCCGTCACCGAACGCCTGACGGACAACACCCTGATCCTGCCCGTGTACCACCAGCTGACGCCGGGCGAGCAGTCCCGGGTGCTGCGGTCCATCCGGCTGGCAAGCGGGGAGGGAAACCGTGGCTGACCTGATTCTCATCGCAGCCAGCGGGCTCGCCCGCGAAGTCCTAGCCACAGTGCGCGACAGCGGCCAGTTCGATGTTGTGGGCATCCTCGACGACGACCCGGGCAGGGCGGGCACCACGATGGACGGCTCGCACATCCTGGGACCGGTCAGCGACGCGCTCAACTACCCGGACGCGAAGGTGGTGGTCTGCGTCGGAGCAGGCGGCGGGCGGGCCGGGATAGTGGAAAGGCTGGCCGGGCTCGGGTTCCCCGACCGGCGGTACGCCACAGTGGTTGACGCCTCGGTCCGGCTGCCGGAGGGATGCCGGATCGGCCACGGCAACATCCTGCTGGGCCATGTCACCCTGACGGCCGACGTCACCATCGGAAACCACGTGGTGGTGATGCCCGGAGTGACCCTCACCCATGACGATGTGGTGGAGGATTTTGCCACGTTTGCGGCCGGCGTTTCGCTCGGCGGAGGCGTCCGGGTGGGGCGGGCCGCGTATCTCGGCATGAACTCCTGCGTGCGGGAGCGGACGGCCGTCGGCGCCGGTGCCACGGTGGGCATGGGGGCCGTCGTCCTGGCCGACGTTCCGGCCGGAGAAACCTGGGTCGGTGTTCCGGCGCGGGCCGTCAAACGCGCAATGGCGGTGGCCTGATGCGTAGCGCCAAACCCGTCCAGTTTGCCGGTACCTCAGGGGTCACCGTAGTGGTGCCCTGCTACAACTACGGGCATTTCCTGGCTGACGTCGTGCACAGCGCGCTGTCCCAGGAACGCGTTTCAACCAGGGTGATCATCGTGGACGACGCCTCTCCGGACGGGTCGGCTGAGGTTGCCCGCATGCTGGCCGCCGCGGATCCGCGCATAACTGTCGTGTGCCATGAAGTGAACCAGGGCCACATCGCCACGTACAACGACGGCCTGGCGCGCGTAGAGACGGAATTCGTGGCACTCGTTTCTGCAGATGACCTGCTGGCGCCCGGTGCGCTGGGGCGGGCCACGGACTTGATGAAGGCGCATCCGGGAGTAGGCATGGTTTACGGGATGCCCGTGGAATTCAACGACGACGAGGGCGTGCCCGATATCCCGGCTCCCGGCCGGCGAGGCAGCTGGACCGTCTGGCCCGGCGGGGAGTGGTTGCGGTGGGCATGCTGGCGGGGGCGGTGCTTCATCCTCTCCCCGGAAGTCGTCATGCGCACCGACGCCTTGCGCCAAGTGGGTCCGTACAACGCCGAACTGCCGCATTCCGGGGACTTGGAATACTGGGTCAGGACTGCCGCGCGTTGGGATGTCGGCCGGATCAACGGCCCCGCACAGGCCTACTACCGCGTGCACGGGCACAACATGCACCTGACCAGCTTCGACACCATGCAGGTAGACCTGAAGCATCGGCTGGACGCCTTCAATGTGCTGGCCACCGCCGAACTGGCAGCGGAACTGCCTGCTGCTGCCCGGTTGCACAGGATGGCCCGGCACGGAGTCAGCCGGGAGTCGCTCCTGCTGGCGGAACGGAACCTCGACGCGGGTGGCGCCGTTTCCGTGTCCCTGTCCCTCATGGACGTGGCCACGTTGGCCCGCCCGTCGGCGGAGTCCACGCTGCGCGGCAGGGCGCTGCGGTACAGGCTGGTCCGCGCCGGACGGCGTGCCGCGCCTACCGGCTTCCAGGGCATGATCGAAGCCTACCGGCGCCAGGTGGACAGGGTCCGCTGGACCATCTGGCGAAAAGCAGGCATATCGTGAGCGCGCCAGAAAAGGCTGAGGCGGGCCTGGAGACCGTGAGGACTGGTCTCAGGGGCGGGCTTCTGTGGGGCGCCGTGGGAGTCGGCTCAGGCCGTGTGCTGCAATTCGTCACCACCCTGCTCCTTGCCCGAATCCTCGCTCCCGAACACTTCGGCGTTCTCGCCATCGCCCTGGTAGTGCAGACCATCGCCATGAACGTCACGGAGCTGGGTGCCACAGCAGCACTCGGGCGTGCAGACCGCGATCCAGCTGAGATTGCGCCAACCATCTTCACTATCGGCCTGGTGACGAGCGCCGCCATCACGGCTGCGGTCTTTGCCGGCGCACCCTTACTCGCAGGAGCAATGGGTGATCCTTCTGCGGCACCTGTCGTTCAGATCATGGCTTTCACCATCCTCCTGTCCGGCCTGTCCGGAGTGCCCGCCGCCATGGTTTGGCGGAACTACCTCCAACGGCCACGGGCTCTCGTGGAAATCGCGGGTGCGCTGTGCACTCTCGCGCTAGCAATTCCGATGGCATTGGACGGCTGGGGGGCATTCGCTTTGGCCTGGTCGAGGCTTGGCGGGCAACTGCTAACGACCATCGGCTACTGGCGGGTGACGCCCCAGCGTTTCCTGCCGGGGTTCCGGCGCGCCGAGGCTGCCTACGTGCTCCGACTGGGCCTGCCGCTGGCCCTGGCAAACCTCGTTGTCTTTGCCACCTTGAACCTGGACTACGTCATAGTGGGCAGGACCCTCGGCACAGCGCAGCTGGGCGTCTACCTTTTGGCGTTTAACCTTGCGAGCCTGCCCAGCAGCCTCATTACCGCCGTGATCCGTACCGTTGCCATTCCTACGTTCGGCCGTCTCCACAAAGCGGGCATGCTTGCCGGAGCCGCGCCTGCAGCATTCGGGTCCGTGGCCTACCTGGCCCTTCCTGCCTCTGCTCTCCTGGTCGGTCTGTCCGGTCCGCTGATCCATGTTCTCTACGGTGAGGCATGGAGCGCCGCGGCCGCAGCAATGATCGGACTGGGCATTTTTGGGGCCGGCCGCATCCTCACCGAGATGCTGGCTGACCTGTGTGTCGGAGCCGGGCGGACAGTGGGCCTGTTCTGGGTCCAGGTGGTTTGGTTCGTGACGCTGCTCCCGGCACTCCTGGCCGGGGCCCGGTACGGGGGCCTGGCGGGCGTCGGCGCAGGCCAGGCAGCGGTGATCTGGTTTGTCGTGCTGCCGGTCTACTTCCTCGTCGTCCGCCGCACAGTGGGCGCACGGATCGGCGCGATGCTGCTGGTATGCCTGCCCAGGGCTGCTGCCGCCGCCCTGTCCGGGCTGCTGGGATGGATGGTGGCGGGAGCAGTTCGCGAGCCCTTCCTCGCCGTGGTGGCCGGGGGGTTCGCGGGACTTGCGCTGTACGTGCTTCTCACTCGTCGTTATGCCATGCAATCGCTTGCCAGCCTGAAATCCCTTACTGCCGCCAACGCTGCGGGCAACCACGCACAGGCTGGCGACGCTGAGTCACTGAAACTAAGGAGCGGAACATGACCTTTCCGACGGACATACGAGTCCCCTTGGTGGACCTCGTCGCTCAGCAGGCGGAAATCCACGACGAACTGGCCCCCCAGTTGCAGGACATCCTGCAGCGAGCCGCCTTCATTGGGGGGAAGGAGGTTGAGCTGTTCGAGCAGCAGTACGCTGATTTTCTCGGGGCCCGCCACTGCATAGGCGTCGGAAACGGCACGGATGCGCTGGAACTCGCGCTATTGGGCGCAGGCGTCCGGCCCGGGCAGGAAGTGATCGTCCCGGCGAACACTTTCATCGCGAGTGTGGAAGCTGTAGTACGCGTGGGTGCCGTGCCCGTCCTTGCGGATGTGGACGAAGAGCATCTACTGCTGGATCCGGAATCGGTCCGGCGCCGCGTGACCGGCAGCACCGCAGCCATCCTTCCTGTGCATCTTTTTGGCCAGGTTGCCCCTGTGGAGCGGCTGACCCCTATCGCCGAAGAGTGCGGCGCGGTGATCATTGAGGATGCCGCGCAGGCGCAGGGCGCGGCACGGTTCGGCCGGCCCGCGGGCACGCTGGGCCACATAGCGGCCACCAGCTTCTACCCGGGAAAGAACCTTGGTGCCGCAGGTGACGCCGGTGCAGTCATCACCGACGACGACGATGCCGCCCGCCTGGTCCGGCTGCTTGGCGCGCACGGCAGCGAACGCAAATACGAGCACGAGGTGATGGGGTGCAACTCGCGGCTGGACACCATCCAGGCCGCGGTGCTGTTGACCAAACTCAAGCGGCTCCATGCCTGGAACGAAATGCGCTGCCAGGCTGCAGCGCGGTACCAGGAGCTGCTGGCGGATGTGGAAGGTGTCCGGCTGCCCCGATCTGCACCGGGGAACTCGGACGTATGGCACCTTTTCGTCGTCAGGCTTGAGAACCGGGACCGGGTTGCGGCAGACATGCAGCAGTCGGGAGTGTCCACCGGCGTTCACTACCCGGTCCCGGTCCATCGTACTGAAGCTTGGCAGAAGCTGGGGCTGGAATCCGGCAGCTTTCCGGTTGCCGAGGCGGCGTCCCGTCGGATCCTGTCGCTGCCCCTCTACCCGCACATCACCGTCAGTCAGCAGGAGCACGTCGTGGCGAGCCTGCGGAATGCCATGACAGGGGCAAATCGATGAGCGCCATCGATATTCGCGAAGTGCTGGCGCGGGCCAGAGCTAGAGGGCTGAAGGAAACATCCAAGCGAGCGGTTCGCCGGGTTTACCACAGCCTGGAGCAGCGACTCGACCTTCGTTCCTTGGACTTCCCATTGGAAGCCGGTGACATAGCCAGCCCGGCAGTTGGGCGTGCTTCAGAGCGAACCCCCTTAGCTGAGTCCCAAGCCATCGGATGGATCTGCACGCCCCCGGGGGCCGGATCGGGCGGCCATACGACGTTCTTCCGGATGGTGCGGGGCATGGAAGAACGCGGGCACCGCTGCACAGTTCTGTTGTATGACCGGCACGGAGGAGAGCTGGACAGGCAACGGGCGCTGATCAGGGCCAACTGGCCGGAGTTAGAGGCCGATATCAAGGCAGTCCCGGCCAATCTCGATAGTTTTGATTCTTGTGTTGCCAGTTCCTGGGACACCGCCCATGTGTTGGCTTCACGGATAGCCGCGGGCTCTGTGACCAGGCCGTTCTACTTCATCCAGGACTACGAACCATACTTCTACGCCCGTGGCTCACTTTACGCCCTGGCTGAGGACAGCTACCGCTTCGGTTTCACACACATCGCATTAGGGCAGTTCGTCGCAGGCGCCTTGCGCCGCGAAGCAGGCGTGGACTCCGAAGTCATCCCTTTTGGGAGCGACTTGTCTGCCTACCGCTTGATCAGTTCACGGCAACGCTCGGGCATCGTCTTCTTTGCCCGCCCGGACACGGACAGGCGCGGCTATGACTTGGGGCGGCTGGCGCTGCAGGAGTTTCACGCCCTTCACCCGGCCCAGGAGATCCACATTTATGGTTCCCGCGTCCGGGGTTGGGGTATTCCCCTCACCCAGCACGGGACGCTGACCGCACGCGGACTGAACGAGCTATACAACCGCACCATTACGGGCCTTGCCCTCTCCTTCACCAACATCACCCTGGTGGCTGCCGAGATGCTGGCCGCGGGAAATATAGCGGTTCTCAATGACCACGAGTTCTCCCGTCAGGTCCTGACCAACCCCGAAGCAGTATGGGCGGCACCCTCGCCTTCACAGCTGGCCCGCGCGCTTGGCTCAGTCGTAACGGATCCGCATCGGGCTGATCGCTCCATACGCGCTGCCTCCCATACGGGACCAAGCTGGGCAGGGGCGCAGGCCGAGGTCGCGCGAATTATTGCAGGTGGGGCCTCGTGAAAGATCTGACCTCTGCTACGTCGGTTCCGACAGTTGGCCCCACTGCGCCCGCCGCACGGGTTGAATGGCTTGATGGTCTCCGGGCCCTGGCCGCAGTGTTTGTCGTGCTCCACCACTGTTGGCTTTTGAGCTACGGGGGCTACCCCGGAAACAACGGTCCCTGGCTGACTGACTGGATGGTCTATGGTCACCTGGCGGTCTCGGTCTTCATTGTGGTCTCCGGTTTTTCGTTGACATTGTCACCAGCCAGTCATGGAATGCGTCTCAAGGATGGCGCCTGGAAGTTTTTTGGCCGGCGATTCTGGCGAATAGTCCCCCCATACTGGGCTGCCCTAGCCATTTCTGTTGTGTTGATCCTGACCGGTCTAATCAGTTCCCCGACTGGCACCCCCCTGACTGCGGGAGACATCCTCGTTCATTTTCTGCTGGTGCAGGACGCCATCGGAAGCACGCCCCCGAACGGGGTTTTCTGGTCAATCGCCGTTGAATGGCACATCTATTTTCTGTTTCCGCTGGTGCTTCTGTGCTTCAGACGGTACAGGACAGCGGTCGCCGTGATCGCGGTGGCTCTGCTGGCTATTGCTCAGCATGTGGCGGGCCAGTTCATTCCGGAAATCGGTGCATTGGACCGGTTCACGCCGGCGTTCCTGGTGCTGTTTGTGGCCGGCGCGGCCGCAGCGAGGTTGTCCCGGCGCGGACTCTTGGCGACTCCCAGCGTCATCCTCGCGGCGGTCCTGATTCTGGGATTCGTCGCGGCCGCAACGCTGGCTGGTTCTGTGTGGGTTGTCTCGCAGTATTTTTGGATGGATCTCGTTGTGGGCGGCGCCGCGGCCGCATTGTTCAACGCCCTAGCCCAGGGCCGTTTGGCATGGCTGATCCGACTACTGGCCGCGCGGCCTCTGGCATTCACCGGAGAATTCGCTTTCAGCATCTACCTCGTCCACGCCCTGGCTCTTGAACTATTACGCCGCTATGTTGTGCAGCCCGCCGGCCTTAGCGGTGCCCCGGCGTTCTGGATCCTCCTGGCGGTGGGTATTCCGGCTTCCCTTTTGGCCGCCTACGCGTTCTTTCTCGCATGCGAACGGCCGTTCTTGACAATCCGCAGCGTCCCGCAGTTGGCGAGGGCACTCAAACGAGCCGTCCGCCACCAGGGTGGCCGCGGCACCGGAGGTAGCAGGGTCGATGACGCTCACAACACGAAAGGGGCAGTCCGATGAATACGATCGCGATCCTTACGCCATCGTTCAGGCCCGACTACGAGCGTTTTGTCCGGTTGCATCAATCGGTGCTGGAATTCACCGCGGAGTCTGTTGTCCATCACGTGATTGTCCCTCGCCGGGACCTTGAGCTGTTCCGTTCATTGGCATCGCCCCGGCTGCGCGTGTGGGCTGAGGCCGACTTCCTGCCAGACGGGTTTATTCCTACCGCCGGACTGGCCGCCGCGGTCAAGCGGGTTCGAATCCTGCCAGCTATGTTGCGGTTCAGCGCGCTGAATCTTCGCCGGCCGTGGCCTCCTGTTCGCGGGTGGGTCCTTCAACAGATTCTGAAGCTGTCTGCCGCAAGGCAACTGGGCTGCGGGGCCGTGGTAATCATCGACTCCGACGTTGAACTCCTACGGACGATGTCCACGGATCTGTTCTTCAAGGACGGCACGGTGCGTTTGTACGAAAAGCCGGATGCCGTCACGGATGACATGGGCCGTCACGTGTTGTGGACACGGACCGCTCACAAGCTCTTGGGGCTGCCGGCCCCGGAACCCGGGGCCCGCCCGGATTACGTGGCTGGCATCGTCACGTGGGACCCCGAGCTGCTCACCGGCTGTCTGGCTCGGATTGAAGCAGTTACGGGAACGCCGTGGGCAACGGCTGTCGGAGCCCAGCTCCACATCAGTGAGTTCATTCTTTACGGTACTTACGTTCAGCACTTTGGAACCGAGCAGCAACGCTCCTTCGTCGAACCTTCCAACCTGTGCCACAGCTATTGGGAGGGCGGCCCTTTGACGGGAGGCCGGCTGGAGGACTTCATTGCGCGATTCGGGAGCTCAGATATCGCCGTCCAGATCCAGTCCAACTCCGGTACATCAAATTCAACCACCCGTCATGTGCTGGACGAGCTGCGGACGGAGATCAATCGATGAAAGGGACGGCGCGCCGCTGGATACTGCTCACGCTACTGGCCCTGTACGCAACAGTCTTGGCCTGCACAGGGTTCTGGCCTACGCCGGTGGACCGGCCCCTGGTGACTTTCGTAAATGAGGTCTTGTCAGCACTGCAGAAATATGACCTAACGTCGGATATTCGCTATGGACACGTGGAAAGTGCCGCCAACGTCGTTCTGTTTGTGCCGCTGGGAGTTTTTGTCGCATTGCTCTTGCCGGCACGCCGGTGGTGGCTCGCGGTCGCAGTCGGCTTGGTTTGTTCCGCCGGGATGGAAACCATCCAATTCTTGGTGCTGAGCGAGCGCCATGCGGGGCTGAGGGATGTGGCCAACAACACGCTGGGTGCACTGCTCGGGGCGCTGGCCACCGTGCCAGCACGCCCGCCGCGCAATTTGACCCGAGTGACTCCGGCCGCGGCCGGCTCAGTGATTCCTGGAAGGAACAGTATGATCACCATCGCCCCATCGGCAGACGTGGCAGAGTCCGCCAGCATCGGAGACGGATCCCGGGTCTGGCATTTGGCGCAGATTAGGGAACAGGCCACCCTGGGCAGCAACTGTAATATCGGCCGCGGCGCCTACGTTGGGCCTGCCGTTCGGCTTGGGGACAACTGCAAGCTCCAAAACTACGCACTCGTCTATGAACCGGCGCGGCTGTCCGACGGTGTCTTTATTGGGCCTGCCGCCGTGCTCACCAACGACCTGCACCCGCGGGCAATCACACCCGACGGAACGCTTAAGGGAGCCGACGACTGGGTGGCCGTCGGCGTTACCGTCGGCAAAGGCGCGTCCGTCGGAGCCCGCGCCGTCTGTATCGCACCCATCGCCATCGGCGAGTGGGCTACCGTCGCCGCTGGCGCCGTCGTCACCAGGGATGTCCCGGCCTATGCCGTGGTGGCTGGCGTGCCGGCACGCCAAATGGGCTGGGTGGGCGAAGCGGGCCACCCGCTCAAGCAGGACGACGGCGGCAGTTGGCTCTGCCCGGTCACTGGCCGGCGTTACCTCGAAACCAACGGGCAGCTCGTGCCCGCGCAAACGAACTGAGGGGGCGACATGGAAAACTTGGATGTCAACAAAGTCATCTTGGGTGGCACCCCGGTTGATCTGATGGATCCGGAGCCGGCCCTGGAACTAATCCTGGATCGGGCCGGAGAGCTCGGCCTTCCGCCAATGGGTGTAGCCTCCGTCAATCTCGACCATCTGCACCACTTTGGTGTCGGTGGCCGATGGGAAGGCACGCTGCACGCCGATCCAGCCAGCACGGTCGAGTGGCTCTATTTGCTCGATGGTGCGCCGCTCGTGTCGCAGTCCCAAAGGCTGACCGGGCACCGCTGGCCCCGGCTGGCCGGCAGTGACCTCGCCGCGCCGCTGCTGACGCGGGCTGAGCAACTGGGCCTTCGGGTCGGTTTTCTCGGTGGCTCCGCGGAAAACCAGCGGCTGCTGGCCCGGAAGATCGAGGAGGAACACCCCCGTTTGCTGGTGGCCGGGATGTGGTCGCCGGACAGGGATGAACTGGCCTCTGCCGAACGCTCAGAACAGATTGCCAAGGACATTGCGGCCGCCGGCGCCCAGATTCTGTACGTCGGGCTCGGCAAGCCCCGCCAAGAGCTGTGGATCGACCGCTACGGGGCATCCACCGGGGCGCCAGTGCTCCTGGCATTCGGCGCGGCTGTCGACTTCCTGGCAGGGAGGGTGCAGCGCGCACCTCAATGGGCCAGCGAGCACGGGTTGGAATGGGGCTACCGCCTCGCACTGGAGCCTAAACGACTCGCCAGCCGCTACCTTATTGACGGCCCGCAGGCGTACATCAAGTTGCGGACTGCTTCCTGCACGGTACCGCCTGTCGTGCGCGAGCGGCCGTCCTCGGCCAGTCCAGCGCCGCGGACACCCGGCCAGTTCACCGGACTTGAGGGCTCGCCGGACGTCGTCGCCGTCGTCGTGACGTATAACAGCGGCGGTAATATCGGCCGTCTCCTGGACAGCCTTCGGGCGGAAACGGAGGATCTGACTTTGCGCGTCGTCGTCGCCGACAACTCCTCCAGTGACGACACTGTAGAGATAATACGGCGGGGCAATCCGGATGCCATCGTCCTCGACACGGGAGGAAATCTTGGCTATTCAGCCGGCATCAACATCGCCATGCGAAGCGCCGGCGACGCACCGGCAGTGCTCGTGCTCAACCCTGACCTTAGGGTGGGTCGAGGCAGCCTACAGAAGATGCTGCACCGGCTGCGCGCTTCCCGTGCCGGAGCCGTGGTCCCCCGATTGACTGACGCTGACGGTGCAACGAGTAGGACCCTCTTTCGCGAACCTGGCGTCACACGTGCCTTCGGCGACGCGCTGCTGGGGCGGCATGCCCCCAACCGGCCCGGCTGGTTGGCAACCATCGACTTGAGTCCTGAAAGCTATGCCCATCCTCACACAGTTGACTGGGCGACAGGTGCCGCGCTGATGGTACGGCGGAACCTGACTGATTCGCTTGAATGGGATGAGTCGTTTTTCCTCTATTCCGAGGAGACTGATTTTTTCCGACGGCTGAGGGCGCTGGGAGGCACCGTTTGGTATGAGCCGGCGGCCACCATGGTTCACGACGGGGGCGGCTCGGGCAGCTCGGCAAAATTAAACGCACTGCTCGCCGTCAACCGTATCCGCTACATCCGCAAGTACCACTCGTCGGTATACGCAGCGGCATTCCGCGGCGCCGTCGTGCTCTCAGAAGCGCTCAGGTGCTGGAAATCGGACCGGCGGGGCGTGCTGCAGACGGTGATCGACGAAGGAAGCTGGCCTCAGTTGCCGGGTCCAACCCGGTCCGACAGCACCGACAGGAGATCAACAGAATTCCCCGCGGGCGCGGTAATTATCCCCGCCCACAACGAACGCAACGTCATCGCACGGGCACTTGCACCGCTGGCGCCACTTGCTGCATCGGGTCAGATAGAAGTGATCGTCGCCTGCAACGGCTGCACTGATAACACTGCGGAAATCGCCCGCACGTTTGAAGGGGTAACCGTGCTGGAGTCGGGCGAGGCGTCCAAACCTGGAGCCCTAAACGCCGGTGATACGGCAGCCTCACTGTGGCCCAGGCTTTACTTGGACGCGGACGTGCAGATCAGCCCGGCTGCTCTTCGAGGAGTGTTCAACGCGCTGGTGCCCGGCGGACCCCTGGCGGCACGTCCGGCCGTGCACTACGATCTTCGGGGCGCCCACCCGATAATCCACTCGTACTATCAGACGCGTTCGCGTTTGCCCTCAGTCCGAAACGGGCTCTGGGCCGGCGGTGTTTACGGGTTGTCCGAAATGGGGCATCGGCGGTTTAAGCGCTTTCCCGACCGGACCGCCGACGATCTCTTTGTTGACCGCCTTTTTGCACCCTCAGAAAAGTCCGTGCTCGACGTGGAGCCGGTGGTGTTTTGTCCGCCGCGGACGCTTAGGGACCAGATTGCAGTGCTTCACAGGGTGTACCGAGGCAACTCCGAACAGAATGCGGCCGCGGGACAGGCCACTACGGCACGGCAGACCTTGACGGAAGTTCTCCGTTCCGTCCGTGGTCCGCTGACTGCCGCAAACGCCGCCGTATACCTGGGGCTTGCCATTGTTGGCCGCCAAGGTGCAAAGGGATCGGGAGTCTGGGAAAGGGACGAAAGCAGCCGCGTTCTTGGACCAACCGGAAGTGCGGGGCCATGAGTTTCGAGGACACACCGTATGCCGTCTCGGTTGGGAAAAAAGGTCCGCCGCGGTTTCTCAAGGTGACCATGTTCTGCGTTCTGGCCGTCCCGCCTTATATGGTCCTTGCGCCAGTCGGCGCAAGCGGAAGCCTTCCAGAACTATTGGCCCTTGGGCTGTTCGGGCTGTGGGCTGTCTCTACTTTGTTGGGCCTGCATGATCCGCTGAGGTTCCGGCACCCGGGGAGGGCAGCCGTCCTGCTTCTGTTGCTGGCTTCCTGCGTTAGCTACGCCCACCTCTTCGCCGGCCTCAGTGGCGCCAGCACTGTCGAAGGCCGTGCCGCCGCGGACCGCTGGATGCTCTTGATGTTTGCTGCAGCCGGTATTGCCTTTGTGACCACCGAGTCCGTCCGCACCATGGATGATGCCATGGCGCTAGTCCGTTGGGTCCTGGCTGGCGGGGCGGTGTGTTGCGTAGTTGCCTTGATTCAATTCACGACTCGCTGGAATCCGCTGGACTCGCTGCCGGCGCTGATGGTCGGATTTACTGAAAATGGGAGCCCGAGTGCGTTTCAATCCCGGGGGGCGTTGATGCGGGTGGCGGGAACTACGCTACACCCCATCGAGTTGGGTGTGGTCAGCGCCATGCTGCTCCCGTTGGCCATCTGGCGCGCCCTGCACGACCGGAGGGGCAGGAAGGGAATGCACTGGATCTTGGTGTGCCTCCTTGTGCTCGCAAATACCATGACGGTTTCCAGATCAGGACTCATCGGCCTCGTTATCGCAACAGTGATCACCATCCCATTCCTCCCCAGGACAGCCAAACGCTGGTCGGCTGTCCTCATACCGGTGGGCGCTGCCGGTCTATTTGTCGGAGTTCCTGGACTGATCAGCACACTGTTCAACACCAGTACGGCAGGCAGCTCGGACTCATCTATTACGTACCGCACCGACGACTACCCGCTCGCACTCCGCCTGGTCTCTGCCCGCCCGTTGTTCGGCACCGGCCCCGGGACTTGGCTTCCAGCCGAGGCGAAAGACAACTTCGACAATGAGTACCTGCTGGTTGCTGTGACGATGGGCGTAATCGGGCTATGTGCTTTGCTGGCGTACCTTGCGGTCCCCGCGCTTGCTGGTTTGGCGGCAGCAAGGAACGCGCAGGGCAACGAGCTGAAGTTGCTTGCCGCGGCCTGTGCGGCATCCGGGCTCATCGCCACCATAGTGTCGGCAACCTTCGATTCGATGTCGTTTCAGGTCTTCGCATTGCTGGTGCCGTTTTTCATAGGTCTGTCAGGAGCCTCCTGGCTGATGGTCAAGAATCAACTGAACGAAGGCCGGAACGACCCCTCCCGGGTTAACACCGGCAAAGTCACTTGGGGGTAGGAAGAAACCATGGATCCGATTTCCGTAATCAAGACGCTTTGGCGGCACAAGTGGGTTGCAATGCCAGTGGTGGTGCTCACGGTAGTTGCCTGTGTCTACGTAATGTTCTTCGGCCAGCGCACCTATCAGGCCACCACGACCTACGCGCTTATCACTCCGAAAGTGCCCACGGCTCTCGAACTGGAAACGAGCCCTCAGCTGGCCAAGATTAACGGGGACAACCCGTACCTCAGAAGCCCGGACAGCACGCTGCTGTCCCAGGTACTGATCACCAAACTGGGTGCCCAGGAAACAGTCAAGAGCCTGCAGGAACAGGGTCTGGGTACTGAATACTCGGTGTCTCGCGCCAGCAGCTTAGGCTCCGGTATGCTCCTTGAACTCTCTGCTTCCGGTACCTCGCCCGAACAGGCGGTGGACACCGCCGTCGCACTGGGTAACCGTCTCACCAGCACATTGCACGACGTGCAGAAGATCAACGGCGCGGATGAGAGCTACCTGTTTTCGGCGCTTCCGGTGGATGGGCCAGGGCAGGCAGAGGAGATGTTCTCCAGCCGGTTGCGGACCCTGATCATCGTGGGCGTTGGCGGGGTAGTGCTTGTCTTCGGAGCAGTCTCCATCGCCCGTTCCCTCGAGCTGGCCAGCGCCGGCCGGCGGACCAAGGAAAAGCCGGCAAAACATGCCGGCGGTCCCGAGGTGGACTCGCCCGAACGGCAGGTACGCAGTTCCGGGCGCCCAAGAGAATTCGCTGACAACCATCCGTCACCCGCTGACCAAGGCCTCCTGGAAGACGCGTTCAGGGTCCCTGTTCCGGACCGGGAACGCCGGACCTGAGCTACGCCGGGCACCCCGGGGACCCGGCGCCCCTGACCGGCGCCCCTCCGGAACGCCCCGCACAAGTAACCCCGGGGTGCCCGGCGGCAAGGAATCCAAGTACTGCCCTACCCGCCGGGCAGCACCGCGGTTCCCAAGCGGGTAATACGCACTGCGACGGCGGCGCCCCGCGGGAAAAGGCGCGTACGTGACTCTCGTGACCGCGCCGTCGAGTGGCGCGTTGAATGGAAGGGCATACCATTTCTTTTTTGACGAGCGGGAGGTCCCGGTGACCATCAGCGAAGACCGTGCGGTTAGCCACATCGGTGTCATGAGGCCGTGGCTCGGACCGGAGGAAGCGGACGCCGTTGTGCAGGTGCTTTCTTCGGGCCGGACGGTGCAAGGGCCACGCGTAGGGCAGTTTGAAGAGGCGTTCGGATCGGCGCAGCAGGCGCCGCACGCCGTCGCAGTGTCCAGCGGGACCGCTGCCCTCCACCTGGCGCTCAGGGTGGCCGGGGTTCAACAGCAGGACGACGTCGTTCTGCCCTCGTTCTGTTCAGTTGCGAACGCCGACGCCGTTAGCCGCCTGGGCGCCCGGACGGTTTTTGCCGATGTGGAGTCCGGAACCGGCAATGTATCGCGCGAAACCATCGAGGAGGCCCTGACACCGGCAACCCGGGCGGTGATCGTGGCGGACCAGGGCGGCATGCCGGTTGACCTGGAACCCATACGCGAGCTGTGTGATCCGCTAGGCATCACAGTCATCGAGGACGCTTCCTGCGGCGTGGGCTCCACCTACCAGGGACAGCCGGTGGGTGCCGGCGCCGAGCTGACCGTGTGGTCCTTCGATTCGTGTGAGGTCCTGACCACCGGCGAAGGCGGCATGCTGACCACCCGGAACGAGGCGTGGGCCGCCGCGGTCCGGGACCTTCGTGACGACGCCGGGAGTGACGCGGGGTTGGATCACCGCATGACAGATCTGCAGGCCGCCATCGGCCTGGTCCAGCTGGGTCGGCTGCACGAGGCAGTAGCCCACCGCAGGGAAATTGTCGCCAGCTACCAGCTCGCGCTCGCACGGATCGCAGGGCTGCGGTTCATCAAGGACCCGGACTACGGCACCAGCAATTTCCAATCCTTCTGGATGGAGGTGCTGCCGTCATTTGCCTTGCCGCGGGACGAGCTCCTGGAGCGGCTGGCGCGCGACGGTATTTCTGCCGGCGTCGGGCTTACGGCGGTCCATCGGCAGCCGGCGTACTGGGACCGGGACACCGGCGTGGCGGACCTCTCGGTCACCGAGCGGTTGGCGGACCGGCTGGTGGTCCTGCCGGTGTACCACCAGTTGACCCCCGGCGAGCAGTCGAGGGTGCTTCGTTCGGTCCGGCTCGCGGCGGCCGGAATTCCCGTCACCGTTCGGCGGGGCAAATGGAACGGCGGCTTCCGGCGCACAGACGCGGCCAGCGCCTGACGGCCGGATCGTCAGCGGGAGCCTTCGGACTCTTTCGCTGACGATCCGGCGGTGGTGAGTTCGCTGTCGGTCCCTGCGAGCTGGGTCAGCAGGTCCCGGATCTCGGCCAGCAGAGCGGTGTCCGCGGGTATGGGCTCCTCCTCGGGCTCCGCCGTCGCCAGCCGGCTCTTCACCAGCGAATTGATCTTGTTCATGGGCGCCACGAAGATGAAATAGACCACGGCGGCAGTGATGAGGAAGGTCACGAACGCGGTGATGACGCCGCCGATATTGACGAACGTCTTGCTGTTGCCGGGCCAGATGGCGAAGCCCAGGCCCTCGGTCTGGACCCCGCCGGCGGCTGCGATGATCGGGTTCACAATGTTGGTGGTGAACGCGCTGACGAGCGCCGTGAACGCCGTGCCGACGACGACGGCGATGGACAGTTCGATCACGTTGCCGCGAAGGATGAAATCCTTGAATCCTTTGAGCATGGGTACCTCCGGTATGCGTTTCAGTCGGTAATTTAACCCATAGACACTACCAGCCCGGCCCTTCCGGACGCTCCCGGGGAGGCGAGCTTGCCACCGGAGCCGGGCCGCTTCAAGGGGGCCGCCGAACGGCCGGGCGTAGGATTTGAAATGGACGCCAACGCTGCCGCCATCAGACTGGCACCGTACGGAAAGGCGTGACCCCCTTGAA
The DNA here is from genome assembly GCF_000685965.1 of Arthrobacter sp. UNC362MFTsu5.1. GTDB lineage: Bacteria > Actinomycetota > Actinomycetes > Actinomycetales > Micrococcaceae > Arthrobacter. The sequence continues at coordinate 61,082 of NZ_JMLE01000014.1, forward strand.
GCTTTTCGCCGAGATGTTCACCATTGCCCCCGGCAATAACGACCATCAGGTCGCGATCCGTTGCGCCGTGGGGGTCTTTGTTCCGCTGATCATCCTGGTCCTGATCGGCCGGAGCGACCTGGCGATCTTTGCCTCCTTCGGTGCCTTCACCGGAATCTACGGTCGCGGGGAGCTCCACCGGAAGCGGCTCTTCATCCAGATGCGCGCCGGTTCCCTCATGCTGCTCGTCATCCTCATGGCCACGTTGTCTGCCCGCGCCGGCCAGGCCCTGGGGCTGTCGGACACCGCGAGCACCTGGACGCAGGTGGCAGCCACCACGGTGGTTGCCGGCGCGTGTTCGCTGGTGATTGCCTTGTGGCGCCACCGGCCGGCGGGTTCGTTGTTCCATATCTTCGCCTTCGCGGCCATTGCTTCGATTCCGAACCAGCCGCCGCTCTGGCAGTGCATGGTCGTCGCTATTCTCACCACCGTTTTCTGCCTGCTGATCGGCATTTCCTCACGCCTGGTGCGGAGCCGCCGAACGCCTTGGGCCATGCCGGCGCCGGCACGGCTAACACAGGAAGAGAAGCGCACCGCCTGGCTCGAAGCGGTGGGTTACGTCGTGGCGGCGGGGCTTGCCGGCACGCTGGCCACCATTGTGGGGCAGTGGCTCGGCTTCGGCCACAACTACTGGGCCATGGTGGCTGCGGTCGTTCCGTTGGTGGGCCGGACCACCCGACACCGTGTGGCCAGGGGGATCCAGAGAATCATCGGCACCGTGCTGGGCCTGATCGTTCTGGCCGGTGTGCTGCTGCTGAATCCTGCCCCGTGGCAGATGGTCCTGGTGATCGCCGCGTGCCAGTTCGGCGCCGAGATGTTCATCGCCCGCCAGTACGTCCTGGCGCAAATATTCGTGACGCCGCTGGCACTCAGTGCCACGCTGCTGGCGGCGCCCGCTGTCCCTGAAGTCCTGCTGCGGGACAGGATCGTGGAGACGGTCATCGGCGCCGCCGTCGGAATCGCCGTTGTGAGTGCCCCCGCCGTTTGGCGGCGGATGCGGGCGTGGGACCACGCCCGGCGCATAGCCGTGTAGGAAGGCCCGCCGCTGGGACCGCCTCGGTTGGAGCGCCCGGCCGCTAGGAAGGCCCGACGGCGGTCCGCTTGCCTGCCGCTGCGGTGACCGCCTGCGGCACCAGGACGAGGGCCGCCACCGCGAGGACGGCCGCGCCGGCGAAGACGTAGAAGCCCCAGGGGTAGGCGATTCCGGCGGCCACCAGGGTGCCCGTCACGGCCGGGCCGAGGATGGCGCCAAGGCGTCCGACACCAGCGGCGAAGCCCAGTGCAGTGCCGCGCAGCCGGGCCGGGAACAGCTGGCTGACCCAGGCGTACACCAGCACCTGCGAGCTAAAGACGAAGACGCCTGTTACGAACACGGCCGCGTTCAGGAGCAGTTCATTCTGGATCTTGACGCTGAGCGCTGCGAGGAAGACGGCGGAGAGGAAGAACCAGAGAAGCACTATCTTTTTGGTTCCATGCTTGTCGGCGAGAATGCCGGCCACCACCAGGCCAGCCACCGCGCCCACGTTAAGAACGAGCAGCAGGGAGAGTCCGGCGTTGAGCGTGTAACCGGCGGAGGACATGAGTTGCGGCAGCCAGGTGTTCAGCCCGTACACCAGCAGCAGGCCCATGAAGGAGGCGACGGCGACGCCTGCCGCGACGAGCGGGTACGGTTTCCGGCCGAGGTCCCGGAAGCTGGCGCGTCCTTCGACGGCGGGCTCAGCGGCCTTGGTGGCATGGGTGCCGGACGCCGGAGAGAGCGCAGGGAGGGATACAACGGCCGGCAGCGTCTCGGGAAGCCTGAACCAGAGGAACGGAACCAGCACGAAGCCGGCCACACCGCCAACCACGAACATGATGCGCCAGTCCGGGATGACCATCAGTGCCAGGAAGGCGGTGGCCACGGCCCCGGCGTGGTAGCCGGTCATGGTCCGTGTGGTGGACTTGCCGGCGGATCCTGCGGGGGCATAGTCGTTCATGTAAGCCAGGGCGGCCGGGAGGCAGGCGCCCAGCCCCAGGCCTGCCAGCAGCCTGAAGATGCTGAAGACGGCAACGTTAGGAGCAAAGACCACGGCAATCGTGAAGATGGAGAACCACGTCACGCAGGCAACCAGCAGGTTCCGTCGGCCGAAGCGGTCGGAGAGCGGCGCAATGAACAGCGCTCCCAGCCCCACGCCCACCAGTGAGATCGTTGCGGCGAACGTGGCGCCGACGGCATCGAAGCCGAGATCGTGGGTCTTGATGAGGGTCGGGATGACGGTGCCGAGCACCACCAGGTCAAAGCCGTCCAGGACCATGGCCAGCCAGCACAGCCAGACAGGCCAGCGTGATTTGTTTTCCAACGACGTCGTTGACATAGCTACCTCAGAGTTGATTTCTTGCCGGTTGGTTTCTCCGTGGCTCCGGCCGGGACCGAACGTTCCCTCTCCTGAGATTTGTACCACTGGCCCCTGTTGTGTGGGACACTTCAAACCATTCAATGGAAGGAGAAATGTGGCCAACTCGGGCTCCGGGGACTCAGTGGTGGACCGCGTGGTCCGCGTCATCGCCGCCTTTCCGGAAGGCGTCAACGTCCTGCCGCTTTCCGAACTCGCGGCCCGGGCCGGGCTTCCGCTCACCACAGCCCACCGGCTGGTCCGGCAGCTGGCGGGACACGGGCTCTTGGATGTCGGATCCGGCGGCTCGGTGCAGCTCGGGCTGCGGCTGTGGGAGCTGGTGAACCGCAATTCGCCCACACTCGAACTGCGCCGGGCTGCCATGCCGTTCATGGAGGACATCCAGCAGGTACTCAACCAGAACGTGAACCTCGCCGTGCTGGACGGCTGGGAGGCCCTCTTCGTCGAGCGCTTGTCGCGGCGCGGCTCCGTGGCCAACCGGGCGCAGGTAGCCGGTCGGATGCCGGTGCATGTGTCCTCCGCCGGGCTGGTCCTGATGGCCAACCAGCCCCACGCGGTCCAGGCGGAATACCTGGCAGGCTTTACGGATCCTGCCGGCAGGCTGACGGTGGAAGAGCTCCGCATCCAGCTGGGGGAGGCCGCGCACCAGGGCTACGCCCAGCTCGCCGGCGTGGTGGATCCGGACACCTGGGGCATTGCCGTCCCGGTGATGAACCGCAAGAAGCGGACGGTGGCGGCCATCGGCGTCGTGGTTCCACTGCGCGAGATGCGCCTACAGGCGCTGGTGCCGGCGCTGCAGACAGCAGCCCGGGGAATCGGGCGACGCCTCGGTGAATCGCAAAGCCTGCCGGAGGGGCGGGACTAAGGTCCGGGACTAGGAGAGGCTCGCCGGGCGAATTCCATTCAACGGAATCCTTGTAACGCGGATCACTCCTGCGGGAGCACACTGTAGCCAGACGATCCAACAGGCCCCGGACACCTCCCCGCCGGGCCCCGCAACGAAGCGAGGAAACACCATGGCAGCCCGAAAAATCATCACCACCCAAGTGGCCATCCTGGGTGCCGGTCCGGCAGGACTGATGCTCTCCCACCTGCTCGCCAAGTCCGGCATCGAATCCACCGTCATCGAAATCCGCAGCCGGAAGGAAATCCAGGAGACGGTCCGCGCCGGCATCCTGGAACACGGCACCGTGAACATGCTGGTGGACAGCGGGGTCTCGGACCGGGTGCTGCGGGACGGCGACCGGCACGACGGGATCGAGCTGCGCTTCAACGGCGAAAGCCACCGGATCGACTTCAAGGACCTGGTGGGGGAGTCGGTGTGGCTGTACCCGCAGACCGACGTGTTCATGGACCTGGCCGCACGCCGTGAGGCCGACGGCGGCGACGTCCGCTACAGCGTCACCGACACCACCATCCACGACATCGAGGGGTCGCCGAAGGTCTGGTTCACGGACTCCGACGGCGTGGAATACGAGCTGCAGGCCGACTTCATCACCGGTGCGGACGGTTCCCGCAGCCACTGCCGCTTCCAGATCCCCGAGGCAGACCGCAAGTGGTACTTCCACGAATACCCCTTCGCCTGGTTCGGCATCCTGGCTGAGGCGCCCCGCAGCTCCGATGAGCTCATCTACGCCAACTCGGACAACGGCTTCGCCCTGATCAGCCAGCGGACCGAGACCGTCCAGCGCATGTACTTCCAGTGCGATCCCAACGAAGACGTGAACAACTGGAGCGAGGACCGCATCTGGGACGCCTTCCGCAGCCGGGTCAACGGCAACGGATTCGAGCTCAAGGAGGGCCCGGTCATCGACAAGATGGTGCTGAAGTTCCGCAGCTTCGTCCACGCCCCCATGCGCCACGGCAAACTGTTCCTGGCCGGCGATGCCGCCCACACCGTGCCGCCCACCGGTGCCAAGGGCCTGAACCTTGCCATCCACGACGTCAAGGTCCTGTTCGAAGGGCTGGAAAGCTTCTACAAGGGAGGTTCCACGGCACTGCTGGACGCCTACAGCGACCGCGCCCTGGAGCGCGTCTGGAAGGCCCAGCAGTTCTCCTACTGGATGACCTCCATGCTCCACACGCCGGTGGATGCCGATGACTTTTCCCGCGCACGCCAGTTGGGCGAACTCAACTCGGTGGTCTCTTCCCGCCATGGCAGGGCCTACCTGGCCGAGGCCTACACCGGCTGGCCGTCCGCCTGACACGTACGGCGTAGACCCTGACGCCTTCGCCGTAGACTCGGTGAATGGACGCCATCACCATCGTCGGCGGGGGCATTGCCGGGCTGGCACTAGCCGCGACGCTTGACCCGGACCGCTTCGACGTCACCGTGCACGAGCAGCGGAACGTCCTCCCGGCAGTGGAAACGTCCCTGGCTATGTGGCCCGAGGCCCAGCGGGCCCTCGAAGCCGTCGGGATCCTGCCGGAAATCCGGGCGGCAGGGTCCGCCTTTGAAGCCATGGCGCTGCGGAATGCCACCGGGAAAGCGTGGCTTCGGGCCGGGGCACCAGACGTCATCGGCATCTCACGGGCGGACCTGCTCCGGCAGCTGGACGCCGCCGTGCCGGATTCGGTAACCCGTGTGTTTGGGGCGGTGACCTCGCTGCCCGCTGGCGGCCTGCTGGTCGGGGCCGACGGCGTGCACAGCGTGGTCCGCGGGGCCTACTGGGGTCCGCGGTCCCGGGAACGGCTCAGCCCCTACCTCGCGCTGCGCGGCGTCATCAACGAACCTGTTCCTGCGGACAGCGGCGGCGAATACTGGGGCCGCGGCGAATTGTTCGGCATCGCGCCGGCTTCCCGGCAGCGGACCTACTGGTACGCCTCCTACCGGTCAGACCTCGGACCTGGCGGCATCGACGTCGAAGCGGCGCTGGACCTCACCCGCCGTCGGTTTTCCGGAAAAGCGGCCGGAATCGTCCGTGTCCTGGCGGGGGCAACACCGGAGGGGACCCTCGCCCAGCGCATTTGGACCGTGCCTGCCCTGCGCAGCTACGTGCGGGCGGGCTCCGTGCTGGTGGGAGATGCCGCCCACGGCATGACGCCCAATCTTGGGCGCGGAGCCTGCGAAGCCCTGGTTGACTCCGTCACGCTTGCGGACCTGCTCAATTCCCGGCCGCTCCCGGAGGCGCTCAAGGCGTACGACAAACGGCGCGTGTTGCGCAGCCAGGCCCTGCGGGTGGCATCGTCGGCAATGACCAGGCTCGTGCTCGCAGAATCCGCCCAGCCGATCAGGGACAGGATTCTCAGCGTGGCCGGGCGGCTCAGCCGCTAAGCCCGCTCGCCGTCGACACCCTGGCGCAGGGTCAGTCCTGCTCCAGGGTCTCCGTCAGGTGGTGCGTGGGGATGCGGTCGCGGTCGTAGGTGATCTCGGTGTACCCGTGCGGTTCGGGCTTGCCGTGCTGGTTGAGGTTCACGAACACGATTTCCTCGATGGTGAGGATGCTCTGCCGGGTGATCATGTTCCGCACCTCGGCGCGCATGGTCAGCGATGTCCGGCCGAACCGGGTGGCAGTCAGCCCCATCTCGATGAGGTCGCCCTGGACCGCCGAGCTGACGAAGTTGATTTCGGAAATGTACTTGGTGACGGCACGGCCGTTGCCGAGCTGCAGGATGGCGTAAATCGCCGCTTCCTCATCGATCCACTTCAGCAGGCTCCCGCCGAACAGCGTGCCGTTGGCGTTGAGGTCTTCAGGACGCACCCATTTGCGCGTGCGGAAAGTGATGTCTGCCGATTCCATAATGCGAGATTAGCCGACGGCGGGCCGCCTGCCGCAGTGTGACGGTCCGCCAGACGCGGTCCGCCACGTGCGGTCCGCCAGGGGACGACGGCGGCCGGCTCCTGCCGCCGTCAGGCCATGGCCGTGTGGGCGGCGCTGTGCGAATCGATCGTCTTCGCGTAGCAGTAGGAGTGTTCCACCCCGATGTACGGCCCGAAGTTGGGCACTTCGTCAAAGCCGCAGCTCTGGTAAAAGTTCCGGCCGTCCGTCTGGGCGGAGCCGGCTTCGGCGGCGATCGAGGTGACGCCCATGCCGTGGGCGTGAGCTTCCAGTGCGGCGAGGATGGAGCTTGCCACACCCGAACCGCGCGTGTAGGGCAGGACGTACAGCCGCTTGATCTCCGCCGTCGTGGAGTCCAGCATCCTCAAGCCGCCGCAGCCCACCGGCTGCCCGGAGCTCTTCTCGTAGGCCACCAGGAATACGGCGGTGTCCACTTCCGACGGCGGCGGGCCGGGTTCGTGGTCCTTCGTGCCGAAGCGGGCGTCCAGTTCCGCCTGCTGTGCCGCACGCAGGTCGGCGCCCACGGGGTTGGCCCAAGTGACCTGCCTGATGTTGAGACGGGGGTTGGTCTGCATCTCTGCCTCGATTCGCCGAAGGGTTATGCAAAATAAGCCTAAGAGGGGGCGGTTTCCGCGGTGTTTCCTGCGGGTAAGCGTCCGGAGAACTGTGGATTCACGGACGTCTGCCGCGACTCAGCGCCGGACCAGCGTCCTCAGCAGCTTGAGCGCCACGGAAATGGAAGCGATATCCACGTTGCCCGGCCGGGTTACCTCGGCGAAGGTGTCCTTGATCCGTCCCAGCTGCTCCTGGTGCCCGCGTTCCCAGGCCACGATGCGCTCGACGGAGTCGGAACCGCCGGCGTCGGGAACCTGCGTTGTCTCCATCACCGAAACTGTCATGTCCGCCACCGCCGAATACACGTCATCGCGCAGGGCCGCCCGTGCCAGTGCCTCCCATTTGCTCTGCCGCGGCAGGTCGGTGATCCTGAGGAGCAGGTTGGCGGCGCCGATCCGCTGGAACACCGCGTAGTAGACGTCGGCGATGGTTTCGATCGGTTCGTGCACCTGTTCGGAAACCAGGGAAATGTCCAGCAGCCCGAAACTTTCGAGCAGGTCCGAGGCGCGCAGGCCAAGCTCCCGGGGCATCCCCACGGCATCCCAGTGGGCGAGCCTGCCCTGCACCCTGTCCAGATCGGAGCCGCGGAGGTAGTCCACGGTTCGGGTGCGCAGGGCTTCCAGCGTGGGCAGGATCCGTCCCAGTGCCTCGGCGACAGGCTGGTCCCGGTGGTCGTGCGTGACGTACCACCGGGTGGCGCGGTCCAGGACCCTGCGCATGTGCAGCGTCGCTTCGGCGGCGTGTTCGCTGGGGTATCCGGCAGGGAGCGCGGCCAGCCGGTTGACGATCCACGGCAGGTCGTAGGCCTCACGTGCCACGACAAAGGCCTTGGCCACGGCTGCGGCCCGTGCCGTGGTTTCCTCGATGGCGCGGAACGCGAACGTGATGCCGCCGAGGTTGACCATGTCGTTGGCCACCACGGTGCACACGATCTGGCGGTGCAGCGGGTGCGTCTCCAGCTCCGCCTCGAACCGTTCGGACAGCTGGCGCGGAAAATAGCCTCTGAGGACGCGCCGGAACCACGGATCCTCGGCGAGGTCGCTGGCATTGAGCGCCGCCGCCAGTTCGATCTTGGCGTAGGCGGCCAGCACCGCCAGTTCCGGCGAGGTCAGGGTCTTCCCTGACCGCAGCCGCTCCTCGAGTTGCTCGTTGTTTGGCAGGCCCTCCAGCCGGCGGTCCAGGTCCGTGGCGTTCTCGAGCCAGTCCATGGTCCGTTCGAAGCCCGGGCTCCACTCGCGCACCAGGTGCCGGTCGTTGAAGAGCAGTACGTTCTGGTCGGTGTTGTTGGCGAGCACGAGGCGGGCCACTTCGTCGGTGAGGGAATGCAGGAAGGCTGCGCGTTCCGGTACTGCCATCTTTCCCGCAGCGATCATCCGGTCCACGAAGATCTTGATGTTCACTTCGTGGTCCGAGCAGTCCACCCCGGCCGAGTTGTCGATCGCGTCGGTGTTCAGCAGGACGCCGGAAAGCGCGGCCTCAATCCGCCCGAGCTGCGTGATTCCCAGGTTCCCGCCCTCGGCGATAACCCTCGCCCGCACCTCCTTGCCGTTGATCCTGATGGGGTCGTTGGCCTTGTCGCCTACCTCCGCGTTGCCCTCCGCAGAGGCTTTGACATAGGTTCCGATGCCGCCGTTGTACAGCAGGTCCACCGGTGCCCGGAGGATGGCCTGCAGGAGCGCATGGGGCGGCAGTGAACGGGTGCCCGGGGCAAGGCCGAGTGAGCTCCGGACCTCATCCGTGATGCTGATGGCCTTGACCCGGCGGGAATGTACCCCGCCGCCTTCGCTGATCAGCGCGGGATCGTAGTCCGCCCAGGAGGAGCGTGGCAGGGCAAAGAGCCGCCGCCGTTCCTCGAGCGATGCCTCGGCATCGGGGTCCGGATCGAGGAAGATGTGCCGGTGGTCGAAGGCGGCCACCAGGCGGATGTGGCGGGAGAGGAGCATGCCGTTGCCAAAGACGTCGCCGCTCATATCGCCGATGCCGACGACGGTGAAGTCCTCCGCCTGGCAGTCCACGCCCAGCTCGCGGAAGTGGTGTTTCACCGATTCCCAGGCCCCGCGGGCCGTGATCCCCATCTGCTTGTGGTCGTAGCCCACGGAGCCGCCGGAGGCGAAGGCATCGCCCAACCAGAAGCCGTATTCCCCGGCCACGGCGTTCGCGGCGTCGGAAAAGGATGCTGTTCCCTTGTCCGCCGCCACCACAAGGTAGTAATCGTCGACGTCGTGACGCACCACCCGCTCGGGCGGCACCACTGTTTCGCCGTGCGCCGTTGCGACCAGATTGTCGGTGAGGTCCAGCAGCCCGCGGACGAAGATCCGGTAGCATTCCAGGCCCTCGGTCAGCCAGGCTTCGCGGTCCACGGACGGGTCCGGCAGCTGTTTGGGGTAGAAACCGCCTTTGGCGCCGGTGGGCACGATCACTGAGTTCTTCACGTTCTGGGCCTTGACCAGGCCCAGGACCTCGGTGCGGAAGTCCTCGCTTCGGTCCGACCAGCGCAGCCCGCCGCGGGCCAGTGGCCCGAAGCGCAGGTGGACGCCTTCAACCCGGGGCGAATACACCCAGATTTCGTACTTGGGGCGGGGAAACGGTGCGTTCGCGATGGCGGCGGGGTTCAGCTTGAAGCTCAGATGGGGTTTCCCTTGGAAGTAGTTGGTCCGCAGCGTGGATTCCACCAGGTTCATGAAGGTGCGCAACAGCCGGTCGGCGTCCAGGACGGGAATGTCCTCGATCGCCGCCAGCAGGTCTTTCCGGACGGCGTCGGCATCACGGAACCGGCCAGGCACGTCCAGGTCCGGATCAAACTTTGCCTGAAACAGGGCCAGGAGCCCGTGGGTTGCCCGGACGTTGGCCAGCAGGGTGTCGGCCATGAAGCCGTATGAGTTGGTGGTGCCCAGTTGCTGGAGGTACTTGGCATAGCTGCGAAGAATGGCCGCCTGACGCCATTCGATGCCTTCGCGGAGGACGAGGCCGTCAAACCGGTCCGATTCCGAGTCGCCGCGCATCGCCGCCCCAAAAGCGTCCGCCAGCAGCCCGCTGGTCCCGGCCGGATCCACGCCGGCGGGGTAACGGACGCCAAGGTCATAGAGGAACAACGGCCGGCTGCTCCCGCGCATCACGTCGAATGGCCGCTGGTTCAGCACCTCCAGGCCGAGGTTGTGGAAGAACGGCAGGATGCGCGTCAGGCTGTGGGCAGTGGTCAGGTAAAGCCGGATCCGCGCGTCTTCGGCCAGCGTCGGGGACGCTCCGGTCCGGACGTAAACGGCCAGCTGAGGGTCGTCCAGCGGTCGTCCGCCGGCGCCGTCGAGATCGAACTGCTCAAACCGGCGGATGTCCTCCACGGCATCCTCGACCTCGAAATCCGCCCGGTAGCTGGCCGGGAACGCAGCCGACCACAGCGCAGACAGCCGGCTTGCCTCTGCTGACGGCAACCTGTCACGGAGCGTTTCATCCAGCCCCTCGGCCCAGGTCCGCGTTGCGTTGACCACGCTTCGCTCCAGTACGCCCGGATCGACGTCGGGCATGCCGCTGGCAGGCAGCAATATCCGGAAGAAAACCCGCGCCATGGGGGATTCGCTTAAACGGACTTCGAATTCGAGGGATGAGGAGCCGAAAGCGTGCTTGAGTTCCTGTTCGATGCGGAGCCTGACTGCGGTGCTGTACCTGTGCCGGGGGAGGAACACCAAGGCTGACACAAAGCGGCCGTAGGTGTCGGGCCGCAGGAACACCCGCGTCTGGTGATGCACCTGCAGGAGCAGGATCTCGCGGGAGAGCCTGGCCAGTTCGTCCACGTCCAGGTGGAACAGTTCATCCAGCGGGAACGACTCGAGGACCGCCAGCAGCTGCCGGCCCGGATGGGAAGCTTCGGTGAAACCGAACCGTTCCTGGACAGCAAGGACCTTGTCCCGGATCATCGGGATGCGACGCACCGAGCGGCCCGTGGCGCCGGGGGCGAACAAGCCCACAAACCGCACTTCGCCCGTGGCCGTCCCCGCGGTGTCGAAGGTCCGTAGGAGGATTTCGTCCAGGTAGGCCGGGCGGGGAACGGAGGACCTCAGGTCGGAGGTGGCGATCGTCAGAACCTGCGAATGGGGGAGCCCGGTGACCGGCTGGAGGGCTTCCGGCCGTCCGTCCCTGAGCAGGCCCAGCCCCGTGCCGGGTGCCAGCCTTACGCTGTCCGGGCCGCCCGCCGTCGGGTATTCATACTCGCTGTATCCCAAGAACATGAAGTTGCCGCGGTCCAGCCAGGTCAGGAGTTCCCCGAGCTGCTCAGGGGTCGGCATCATGCCGGCGGGCAGCCGGTCCAGGGAAGTGACGGCCCGCGCCAGACTGGTGTGGATCGCCGGCGTGTCATCGGCGACCAATTGAACGTCAGCCAGGACACGCCGCACGTTGCCGATGAGCTCCGCGATGGCCCGCGGCCCCGCCAGGCGCCCTATCTCCGCCGCCACCCAGGTCTCGGCCGACCACACCCGCCGGTCCCGTGCGGTGTGCGCTGCCGCGGTGTGCACTGCCGTGGTGTGCCCTGCCGCGGTGCCGGCGATGTTACCCGCCGCTCCGGTCGGCGGCGGCCCGTGACGCACTTCCGCCAACCGGTCCGTCTGCGGATCCCGCCGCACCAGGAAATTGGGGTGCACCAGCAACCGGATGGATTCGTCCTGGCGGGTCAGCTCCGCGGTGAGCGAATGCAGCAGATGCGGTATGGCGTCGGCAACCACGAGCAGGACACTCGCGTCGCTTTCATTCAGGATGTCGACGGCCGCCGTCCCCGCGGGACGGGTGTCTGCCAGCTTGGCATGGCGCCGGGCCCGCTGTTCCAGGTTCTCGGAACTGTAACCCTGGAGATCCTCCGGCGCTACGTGCTCGTAGTAGGCCGCGAGGAACTTTTCGTCGACGCCGAGCAGACCGCCGGCGGGGGCGTGCTCGGGGTGTACCGCCTTGCGTGACATGCCACTGCGCCTCCACTGCGCGGGAGCAACCGCACGCCGCGGCCGACCATCCTGTCCCCACGCCTGCTTTCATCATGAACGCGTTCGGGGGAGCAGTCCAGTGCCTGCGGGCAGGAGGCGCTTAGGCAGGTCCGCCGGTGGGGTCCTCGGCAGTGGGGTCGGCCAGAGCCAGGCCGCCCACCGGGCTGTCGTCCCAGTGGATGAGCTCCCAGCCGGTGTCGGGGTCCCCTTCCAGCGCCACGATGCCCGTGTTGTCCAGGACGTGCCTGACAGCAAAGTCCGGTTCGATGTTGGCGGCCCGCAGGCCGGCCCAGACCCGGATGGCTGCGCCGTGGCTGACCACGGCCACGGACGAGGAATCCCCGAGGCCATTCGCCCGTTGCGCGACCTGAGCGATCGCGGCGTCATAGCGGTCGAAGAAGTCCCGGCCGCTGGGGCCGGCCGGCATCCGGCGGTCCAGGTCGCCGTCGGCCCAGGAGAATATGGTCCCCAGGTACCGCTTGTGCGATTCGTGGTCCGTCTGTTTTTCCAGCGACCCGGCCTCGATCTCGTGGATGCCCTCGATCACTTCGGCCTCCAGGCCCTGGAGACGCGCCAGGGGAGCAGCCGTGATCTGCGTCCGGATCAGGGTGGAGGCATAGAGGGCCTGGATCGGCTCATTCACCAGGGCACGCGACAGCGCCTCGGCCTGGCGCTCGCCCAGCTCAGTGAGGCCAGGCCCAGGGTGTGCGGTGTCCAGCTGGCCCAGCACGTTCCCGGGGGTCTGGCCGTGGCGGATCAGCAGAAGCCTCATTTGAGGTGGTTCACCAGCTCGGTGGCGATGCCGGTGTACTTGCCGGGCGTCAGGGCAAGCAGCCGCGCTTCGGCGTCGGGGGAGAGGCCCAGGCCCTGCACGAATTCCTGCATCCGGGCGGCATCCACGCGCTGTCCGCGGGTGAGGTCCTTGAGCCGTTCGTAAGGGTTTTCCATCCCTTCGACACCGGCAATCGCTTCGGCGCGCATTACCATCTGGATCGCCTCACCCAGCACTTCCCAGTTGGTGTCGAGGTCGGCGGCCAGGACGTCCTCAGCCACGTCCAGGCGCTCCAAGCCCTTGACCACGTTGGAGATGGCCAGCAGGGAGTGCCCGAACGCCACGCCGATGTTGCGCTGGCTGGAGGAATCGGTGAGGTCGCGCTGCCAGCGCGAGGTGACCAGGGTGGAGCCGAGGACATCCAGCAGTCCGGAGGAGATTTCCAGGTTGGCTTCGGCGTTCTCGAAACGGATCGGGTTGACCTTGTGCGGCATGGTGGAGGAACCCGTGGCGCCTGCCACCGGAATCTGCGCGAAGTAGCCGATCGAGATGTAGCTCCAGATGTCCGTGCACACGTTGTGCAAGATTCGGTTGAACCGCGCGACGTCGGCGTACAGCTCCGCCTGCCAGTCGTGGCTTTCGATCTGTGTGGTCAGCGGGTTCCAGGTCAGGCCCAGGCCCTCGACGAACGACTTCGCAACCTGCTGCCAGTCTGCGCCCGGCACCGAGGCCACGTGTGCCGCGTAAGTGCCGGTGGCGCCGTTGATCTTGCCCAGGTATTCCGTCTTCGCGATACGGTCCAGCTGGCGGGTCAGGCGGTGCGCGATGACGGCCAGCTCCTTGCCCAGCGTGGTGGGCGTGGCCGGCTGGCCGTGCGTGCGGGAGAGCATGGGCACGCTGCGGTTGTCGTCAGCCATTTTGCTGATCTGGGCCACCAGGGCCCTGGCGGCCGGCAGCCACACGTCCTCCACAGCGCCCTTGACACCCAGGGCGTAGGAGAGGTTGTTGATGTCTTCGGACGTGCAGCCGAAGTGCACCATGGCGGTCAGCCGCTCAATGCCGATGGCCGGGAGCCTGCGGCCGATGTAGTACTCCACAGCCTTGACGTCGTGCACCGTCACGGCCTCGATTTCGGCCAGCTCGGTGACCGAGGCGGAGTCGAATTCGGTCACGATCGCGCGGAGCTGGTCCTGCTGTTCAGCCGTCAGCGGACCGGCGCCCGGCAGCACGTTGTTGCCGGTCAGGTGGATGAGCCATTCAACTTCCACGGCCACGCGGTCGCGGTTCAGGGCCGCCTCGGACAGGTAGTCCACCAGGGGCGCTACGGCGGACTGGTACCGGCCGTCCAGCGGGCCGAGGGCAATCTTGTCCTGCGACGCGGCGAGGGCCAGGCGTCCGGAAGGCGTACGGGTGTCAGCTGTGGCGGCAGTTTCAGGCATGTGCTGATTGTTTCACGAAGTCGCGCCGCCCCTTAAGCGCGGAGTCCGTGTGACTTCTCCTCCCCAGCGCCGAGGTTGCCGGGGCGCCCGCCGTTTTCCACATAGTCGACGCCGGCGGTACCAGGCCTGCAGGCCGCTCCGTAGCGTCGTCATCACCGACCATGCAGAACAAACAACGTCAGGGGAGCTGAAATGAGCGGCAGCATCACCGCAGCAGATGCCAACGCGTGCGGATCGCGGAGCTTCGAAGTGCAGCAGCTGGCCTGGCGGGTCGCCCGCTTCGCCCATGGCCTCGATACATCGATGCTCAGGTTCCGCCATGTGCAGCTTGCTGAGTGGCAGTCCCCGGCAGGGCAGGCATACCGCACCGCCATCTCGCTGCAGGCGGCTGCGCTGGACCGGGCACGGGAGCGGCTGATGGCGGCTTACGAAGCCGTGCTTCGCCACTCACAGCAGGTCCCGCTCTCATCCCAGCGGACGCCCGGGGGCGGGTACTGATGGCAGAGGCCACACCCTCCGGCAGCGGCGGGCCGCTGGGACCGCTGGAGCCGGCCACGGACGGGAGCATGCGGATCCGCGGTGGTGTGGGCGGAATCCGCTTCCAGCTGGAGGAACTCATGGCCGGTGTGTCCGAGCTGGAAGGCATGGCTGACGAACTCGCCGCCGTGGAGATAGGTATCCGCCGGATCTGGGAAGAGCTGTGTCCCTACCAGTACGATCCACGGCCCAGCGGCACGGCGGCACTCATCGCGGTGGGTGAAGGCGGTCAATCGGTGCGCGCCGTCAGGGAAGAGCTCCAGCGCCTCAGCGACCAGGTCCGCGCAAGCCACCGCGACTACGAAAGGGCGGAGTCGCTGGCCGCCGCCGGGATCCGCCTGCCGGAGGACGGCTGGGGCTTCCTGCCTTTGTTGTTCGTGGATCTGACCCAGGCCAACTACCCCAGCCGTGACGCGGCCGAGGCCGTCGCGCTGCAGGCATCGATCATGCTGCTGGGCACGATTGCACCGAAAGAGGACCTCGCCAGGGCACTGGCCGCAGAGGTGGCTGCCGGGCGGCACATTTCAGCCTCGGGCGCCTTCGTTCGCAGGCTGGCGGAGAACTACCTTCCGCGGCTGAAGCCCCGGCCCGTCACCGCGGTAGAGGAACTGACACGCGACGTTGACGTCGACACCTCCCCGGCCGGGTTGCTCGCCCGGCTCCGGAAGCTGGATGCGGACGGGCACGGAACGATAGAGGTGGTTCAGGTCGATAACGGCGGGCACAAAGCATTCATTGTCATCATCCCCGGCACGCAGCCCACGGATCCGCCCGGAGGAGTGAACCCGCTGGATGAGGCAGGAATCGTAGAGGCACTGGGATACGGCTCGGAGCAGCTCAATGCCGCCGTCACCTCGGCGTTGCACCAGGCAGGGGCCTCCAAGGGCGACCAGGTGGTGGCTGTCGGTTACAGCCAGGGCGGGGTGCATGCCATGAACCTCAGCAGCGACAAGGCGTTCCTGGCCGAATTCGACCTGAAGTATGTCCTCACGGCCGGATCGCCGGTGGGCGGAATTACCCCCGAAGCCGGAATCACGTCCCTTCATGTCGAACACCGCCAGGACTGGGTCCCCGGCAGCGACGGAATTCCGAACGCGGACACCCGGGACAGGGTCACCGTCACGCTGACGGACCGGGTGGTCACCCCGGCGGGCAAAGACCCAGGTCTCGGGCCCGGCCACAACCTTGAAAACTACGAGGCTGGGGCAAGGGCGGTGTCCGCGAGCGAAGACCCCTCCCTGATCGCCAACACGGCGGTCCTGGCCGGAGTCCTCGGAGTCGGCGGCGCAGGGACAGCAACCCGTTTCGCCGTGAACCGGGAGCCCCGGGTTACGCCTGCCCGCCAGCCGGACCGGCCGCTATTGGGCGCTGCCAGGTGGGTTGCGCGCTAACGGCGGACGCCCGTGATCCTGCCCGCCACGAGGGAGACCAGCGTGATGATGATGGCCGCCAGAACAGCCGTCCAGAAGAAGGAGTCGATGGTGAAGTGGACGGGGGTGTAACTGCTCAGCCAGGAGGTCAGGTACAGCATGGCGGCGTTGATGACGATAGTGAACAGCCCCAGCGTCAGGATCGTGATCGGCAGGGACAGTAGGCTGACGATCGGCCGCACCAACGCATTCACCAAACCGAAGATCAGGCCGATGAACAGGTAGGCAAGAATAATGCCCAGCGGGTCGGTTCCCTGTGTGACGCCGCCCTGGGCAACGGCTTCTGTCGTTGCGGTGGTGGAGATGTCCAGGCCGGGCAGTATCCAGCTGGCAATCCAGAGGGCAAGGCCATTGATGAGAACCCGCACGATGAAAGAAAACATGGGCCCATGCTTTCACACGGCGGAGGAAAGCGGCAGGACCGGAGAAGTAGGCTAGTTGGCATGACTTCACCAGAGAACCCTGCCGGGGGAATCAGGCCCCGTCCGGTCGTGGACAGGCTTCCCCGTTATGCCGCCGGCAAGCCTCCCGCCGCCGTCGAGGGCCTAGCCAGCTACAAGCTGTCCTCCAACGAGAACCCGCTTCCGCCCATCCCTGCAGTGTTGCAGGCCATCGCGGACCAGACCGACTTCAACCGCTACCCGGATCCCCTCAGCACGAAACTCCGGGGGGCCCTCTCGGAGTTCCTGCAGGTTCCTGCCGAAGACATCGTCACGGGCGCGGGCAGCCTGGGAGCGCTGAACCAGCTTCTGGTGACCTTTGCCGGGCAGAACGATGACGGCAAAGCCGATGAAGTCATCTACGCCTGGCGGTCTTTTGAGGCCTACCCCATCTGTGTCGGCCTCGCCGGCGCTGAAAGTGTAAGGATTCCCCTGACGCCCGACGGCCGCCACGACCTCGATGCCATGGCAGCCGCGGTGACCGCGCGAACCAAGGTCATCCTGCTGTGCACTCCCAACAATCCCACCGGTCCCATCCTCGAAACCGACGAAACCGAGCGGTTTATCCGCTCTGTCCCTGCCGACGTCGTCATCGTCATTGACGAGGCATACCAGGAGTTCGTGCGGGCCGAGCACGCTGTGGACGGTATCGAGATGTACCGCAAGCACCCGAATGTGGTGGTCCTGCGGACCTTCTCCAAGGCCCACGGGCTGGCCGGCCTCCGCGTGGGGTACAGCGTCTCCCACCCGGACCTCACCCAGCACCTCCGGGTGGCCGCCACGCCGTTCGCCGTATCGCAGATCGCCGAGCGGGCGGCTATGACCTCGCTGCAGAACTTCAGCCAGGTTGTAGAAAGGGTACAAAGCCTCGTGGACGAGCGCGACCGCGTCACGGCCGGGCTGCGCGAACTCGGCTGGTTTGTGCCGGACGCGCAGGGCAACTTCGTGTGGCTCAATCTGGGCGAGAACAGCGCGGAGTTCGCAGCACTGGCGGGTGAAAGTGCCCTGTCCGTGAGGGCGTTCGGCAACGAGGGCGTCCGGGTAAGCATCGGGGAAGAGGAAGCGAACAGCCGTTTCCTCAAGCTCTGTGCGAACTATACAAAGGCGCCACGGCGTTCCTAGCGCTTAACATAACGCCCCGCGTCCGCCTACTGCGGATAAAGTAAGGGACAGTAAGCCAAAATATATGCCGGATCAGGAATGTATTCCCGATCCGGCATATATCCCAGCGAGATTGCGACGCTCTTGTGAGCGGCAAGCAAGGAGACGGTATGGGCGCCACACATCTGCCCGCTACCGAGTTCGACGGAACCGGGGTAGACGACCAGCTCGAGGCGGAAGCCGAGGCCGTGCTGGGTGAACCTCCCACCCAGATGGTCCAGCTCCTGGGCCCGGACGGCACCCTGGGTGAAGACCCGGTCTTCTCCGCCTATGCCAACCGCCTGGACGCTGAAAAGCTGCGGGGTTTCTACGCCGACATGGCGGCCATCCGGCGCTTCGACCAGGAGGCGACCGCGCTCCAGCGGCAGGGCCAGCTTGCCCTGTGGGTGCCCCTGACGGGCCAGGAGGCCGCCCAGATCGGTTCGGGCCGGGCCAGCCAGCCGCAGGACTACATTTTCCCGACCTACCGTGAGCACGGGGTGGCCCTGACCCGCAACGTCGACCTGGCTGAGCTGCTGCGCCAGTTCCGCGGCGTGTCCAACGGGGGCTGGAACCCCAAGGACACCAACTTCCACCTGTACACCCTGGTCCTTGCGGCGCAGACTCCGCATGCAGTCGGCTACGCCATGGGGATCCAGCGTGACCAGAAGCTCGCGGCCGCCAACGCCACGCCGGGCCAGCCGCAGGAGCCCAAGGCGGCCGTCATGGTCTACTTCGGCGACGGCGCGAGCTCAGAAGGCGACGTGCACGAGTCCATGGTGTTCGCTTCGTCGTACAACGCGCCCGTGGTGTTTTTCTGCCAGAACAACCATTGGGCCATCTCGGTCCCCAGCACCGTGCAGACCCGTGTCCCGCTCGCGGACCGCGCCAAGGGCTACGGTTTCCCGGGCATCCGGGTGGACGGCAACGACGTCATCGCAGTCCATGCCGTCACAGAGTGGGCACTGGAGCGCGCCCGCGAAGGAAAGAGCCCCGTGCTGATCGAGGCGTTTACCTACCGGGTCGGCGCCCACACCACCGCCGACGATCCCACGAAATACCGCGGCTCCGATGAGGAAGCGCAGTGGAGGGCGAAAGACCCCCTCGAGCGGCTCGAGAAGTACCTCCGCGCCGAAAACCTGGCGGACGATGACTTCTTCGCCAAGGTCAAGGCTGACGGCGATGAGCTCGCCGCCTACGTGCGCAAGACGACCCACGACCTCGAAACCCCGGACATCCGCACGGCGTTCGCCAACACCTACGCCGAAGCGCACCCGCTGGTGGCCGAGGAGCTGGCCTGGTTCGAGGAATACAGTGCAGGATTCGCCGACGAATCGGAAACAGTCGAGGCAGATACAGACGGGGCAGCCAACCGATGACCACCATGACCATCGCCAAGGCCATCAATGAGGGCCTGCGCGCGACGCTGAACAACAACCCCCGCACCCTGCTCATGGGCGAGGACATCGGTCCGCTCGGCGGCGTTTACCGCGTCACCGACGGTCTGATCGGAGAATTCGGCGCCGACCGCGTCGTGGACACCCCGCTGGCCGAGTCCGGCATCATCGGCACCGCGATCGGACTTGCCCTCAGCGGCTACCTCCCCGTGTGCGAGATCCAGTTTGACGGCTTCGTGTTTCCCGGCTTCAACCAGATCACCACCCAGCTGGCCAAGATGCACGCGCGCAGCAACGGAAACCTCACGGTGCCGGTCGTCATCCGTATTCCGTACGGCGGCGGCATCGGCTCGATCGAACACCACTCGGAGTCCCCTGAAGCGCTGTTCGCCCACACGGCCGGCCTGCGCATCATCACCCCGTCCAACCCGCACGATGCCTACTGGATGATCCAGCAGGCCGTCGACTGCCAGGACCCGGTGATCGTATTCGAACCGAAGCGGCGCTACTGGCTCAAGGGCGAGGTCGACACCGAGTCACCCGGTGCCTCGGCGGACCCGTTCAAGGCCCACGTCCTGCGCGAAGGCACCGACGCCACCGTAGTGGCCTACGGTCCGCTGGTTCCGGTGGCCCTCGCCGCGGCAACCGCCGCCGCCGAGGACGGCCACAGCGTGGAAGTCATCGACCTGCGGTCCATCTCGCCGATCGACTTCGACACCGTCACCGAATCCGTGAAGAAGACCGGCCGGCTGGTCGTGGCCCACGAGGCACCGACGTTCGGCGGCATCGGCGGCGAAATCGCGGCCCGGGTCAGCGAGCGGGCGTTCTTGTCCCTCGAAGCCCCCGTGATCCGTGTTGGCGGATTCCACATGCCCTACCCCGTGGCGAAGGTGGAAGAAGACTACCTGCCGGACATCGACCGTATCCTCGAGGCGCTGGACCGCGCCTTCGCCTACTGACGACTGCCTGCTGACAGCCTCCCCACTGACGATGCCTTTCAAACCGAGGACCCCATGACTGTAAACAAGTTCAACCTCCCCGACGTGGGCGAAGGGCTCACCGAGGCCGAGATCGTTTCGTGGAACGTCAAGCCCGGAGACAGCGTCGCCATCAACGACATTCTGTGCGAGATCGAGACGGCCAAGTCCCTCGTGGAACTGCCGTCGCCGTTTGCGGGCACCGTCACCGAACTGCTCGTGCCCGTGGGAGTGACAGTCGACGTCGGAACTCCGATCATCAGCGTGAGTGACGCCGTGTCCGGCGACCCCACGCCCGCGGATGCGCCGGTTCCGGCCGCAGCTGCCCCGGCCGCGCCGATGTATGGAACCCTGCCTGCGGAAGACACTGCGGCGCCGGCAGCCCGTGCCGTGCCCGTCACCGGTGGTGCGGCCAGCCCGCTGGTTGGCTCGGGCCCCAAGGCCGACGCCGTCAAGCGCCGCCCGCGCAAGGCATCGCCGTCCGCGGTGGCCCCTGTGGCATCAGCCGCAGCGCCGTCCCCGGTGGTCGAGCCTGTCCCAATGACCGAGCCGGTCGAGTCCCAGGGCATCTGGATCAACGCCGGGGCGCCGTCGGCCCCCGATGCTGCCGCAGCCCCCGAAGAAGGCGCGGTGCGCCCCACCCTCGGCGGCACCATCAGCGGCCTGGTGAACAAGGTCCTGGCCAAACCTCCGGTGCGAAAGATCGCCCGCGACCTCGGGATTGACCTCGCGGACGTCGTGGCCACTGGTGCACGGGGCGAAGTCACCCGCGAGGACCTGGTGAGCTACCAGGCCCAGCGCGACGCCGAAGTGGACAAGGCGGACACCTTCTGGGGCAAGTCGGGCCGGCCGCAGGACCAGCGCATCGAGCGGATTCCCGTCAAGGGCGTCCGCAAGGCCACTGCCAAGGCGATGGTGGAGTCGGCGTTCGCCGCACCGCACGTCAGCATCTTCGTGGACGTGGATGCCAGCCGCACCATGGAGTTCGTCAAGCGGCTCAAGGCATCCCGCGACTTCGAAGGCATCAAGGTCTCCCCGCTGCTGATCCTCGCCAAAGCGGTGATCTGGGCAGCCGCCCGCAATCCCAGCGTCAACGCCACCTGGGTGGACAGCGCCGACGGCAGCGATGCCGCCGAGATCCACGTCAAGCACTTCATGAACCTGGGAATCGCAGCGGCAACCCCGCGGGGCCTGATGGTGCCGAACATCAAGAACGCCCAGGACCTTTCGCTCAAGGAACTGGCCCTGGCGCTCAATGACCTGGCCACCACAGCCCGGGCGGGAAAAACCCAGCCTGCCCAGATGCAGGGCGGCACCCTGACTGTCACCAACATAGGCGCGCTGGGCATCGACACCGGCACTCCGATCATCAACCCCGGCGAAGTGGCCATCGTGGCCTTCGGCACCATCAAGCAGAAGCCCTGGGTCCTGGACGGGGAAGTCATTCCGCGCTGGATCACCACCCTTGGCGGTTCCTTCGACCACCGCGTAGTGGACGGCGATCTCTCGGCGCGCTTCATGGCCGACGTCGCCGCGATCCTTGAGGAGCCAGCCCTCCTGCTGGATTAGTACTGCTTGATCAGTACCAGGACTTCCAGTCGAGAGGCACCGATGGAGACGCGACACCTCAAGTACTTCATTGCCGTGGCCGAGGAGCGCCATTTCGGTCGGGCGGCAGTCCGGCTGCACATGGCCCAGCCCCCGCTGTCGCAGCAGATCCGCCAGCTCGAGGACCAGCTGGGAACGCAGCTGCTGGTCAGGACCACCCGCAAGGTGGACCTGACCCCTGCCGGGCAGCTGCTCCTGGACCGGGGCAGGCAGCTGCTGCACGAACTTGAGGCGCTGGAATCGGATGTGCAGCAGGTGGGGGCCGGTGCCACGGGCGTGCTCCGGGTGGGATTCACCGGCACAGCTACCTACCGGCTAATGCCGGCAGTGGTCCAGGCCGCGCGCCGGGCCCTTCCAGGCCTGCGGATTACGGTCCAGGGCGAAATGCTGACCCCGCAAATGGAGGCTGCCCTCGAGGAGGGCCGGCTCGACGTCGCCGTCCTTCGGCCGCCGGTGGGTTCGGGCGAGATCGCCTTGAAGCTGCTGGAACAGGATCAGCTGGTGGCTGCGCTTCCTGCGGATTCGCTCCTGGCCGGGAAGGGGCCGCTGGACCTTGCGGATCTGTCCTCGCATGATTTCATTGGCTACCCCGGGTCCTCGGCCGTGAGCAGCATTGTCATCGATGCTTGCCGCAAGGCCGGCTTCCAGCCGCGGCTCGTCCAGGAAGCCCGGGAAACGTCCACGCTGTTGTCGCTGGTGGCTGCCGGGATGGGCATAGCGCTCGTGCCCATGACCGCCCGGATGTTTTCCTTCCAGGGCGTGGTGTTTCGTCCGCTCCGCGGACTGTATCCGGTTGACCTTGCCGTTGCGTGGAACCTGGGCAATGAAACACCGCTCCTGAACAGTTTCCTGGCACTGTTTGATTCGTTGCCAACGTTTCCGGCCGTCGACGAGCCGGAGTAGGGCGGGCAGCCGGGCAGCGGGGCCCGCGGCGGAGTTCGCCTAGTAGGCGGGGTAGTTCGAGAGCATCTGGGCCAGGGCCGGATCGGAAGTCATTCCGCTCAGGGCGACAGCCGCTGTGATCATCAGACCGGAAAAGACAGTGACGCACGCGGTGACGACGGCGAAGAACTTCCAGTCATCACGCATGACGCTGCGGATGGTCTCCGGCAGGTTCAGGCCGGGCGTGATGAGGTTGGGTGCGGAGTCGGTGGAGCCGTCGTCGAGGAAAGCAATCACCCGGTCGTTGGCGCGGTCCACACGCATCATGCTGATGTGGTTCCCGTGGCGGGCAAGAAGGATGTCGTGGCCTACGAGCTGGCGGCGCTGAAGAGTCAGCATAATGTTCCCCTGAAGTCGGTGGTACTCGGATGTCCGCACCATCGAGCACCTTCTAATTTTATCGCTGTAAACCGCGTGATTCCGCCGGAAAACGGGTGAGGCTGCCCACCAGGGGGAGTGACGCCGGTCAAGCGCGTGAGGTTCCGTCCTTGACACGCCGCACTAGAGTTGCACCAGTTGCCGCCCTCACCGGCCCCCGGCTGCTGGAGCAAATCAAAGGAGATGTTGCGTGTTTTCGAGCCCCTTCCCGGACGTGGTCATTCCGGACCAAAGCATTTATGAGTACCTCTTCGGCGGCATCACGGAAGCGGACCTGGACCGGACCGCCGTCGTGGACGGCGCGAACGGCGCGGAAACCACCTACCGGCAGCTGCTGGAGCAGATCGATGCAGTGGCGGGGGCCGTGTCCGCGCGCGGACTGGGCCCGCACGGGGTCGCGGCCATCCTCTGCCCGAACGTCCCGGCCTTCGCGGCCGTATTCCACGGCCTGCTCCGCGCCGGTGCCACCGTCACCACCGTCAACTCCCTCTATACCGCCGACGAACTGGCGCTTCAGCTGGAGGATGCCGGCGCCAGCTGGCTGTTCACGGTGTCAGCGCTGCTCCCGGGGGCCGAGGAAGCCGCTGAACGCGCCGGAATTCCGGCGGACCGGCTGGTGGTGCTCGACGGCGCCGCAGGTCACCCGTCGCTGAAGGACCTGCTCACCGCCGGGGCGCCGGTTCCGGCCGTTTCCTTCGACCCGGCAACCCACGTGGCGGTCCTGCCGTATTCCTCCGGAACCACCGGACGGCCCAAGGGCGTCAAGCTCAGCCACCGCAACCTTGTGGCCAACGTGGAACAGTCCCGGGGGCTGCTGAACGTGAAGGACCAGGACAGGCTCCTTGCCTTGCTGCCGTTTTTCCACATCTACGGCCTGACTGTCCTGCTGAACCTTGCCCTGCGGGAGCGGGCCTGCCTGGTCACGATGCCCCGCTTCGAACTCGCCGAGTTCCTGCGGATCATCCAGGACCACAAATGCACCTACCTGTTCATCGCCCCTCCCGTGGCCGTGGCATTGTCCAAGCACCCGCTTGTTGCCGACTACGATCTGGGCTCCGTCCACACGACGCTCTCGGGCGCCGCACCGCTGGACGGTGAACTCGGCGCTGCCCTCGCCGAACGGCTCCGGTGCCGCGTGCTGCAGGGCTACGGGATGACCGAGATGAGCCCGGTGTCGCACCTGATCCCGGTGGGCGCACCCGACGTTCCCGTGAGCTCGGTGGGGTTCACCGTGCCCAACATGGAATGCCGGCTGGTGGACCCCGCCAGCGGTGAGGACATCGGCGTCCCCGCGGCGGGCACCAGTGCCCCGGGCCATCTGCTGTGCCGGGGTCCGAACGTCATGCTGGGCTACCTCAACCGCCCGGAGGAAACAGCAGACACCCTGGACGCGGACGGGTTCCTGCATACCGGCGACATCGCCACGGTCCGGGCCGACGGCGTGGTGACCATCGTGGACCGGCTCAAGGAACTCATCAAATACAAGGGCTACCAGATCGCCCCGGCGGAACTTGAAGCCCTGCTGCTGACGCACCCCGGCATCGCGGATGCCGCCGTGATCGGGACGCCCGATGCCGACGGCCAGGAAGTCCCGATGGCTTTCGTTGTGCGCCAGCCGGGCGGGCAGGCAGGGACGCTCGACGAAGCCGGCGTGATGGACTTCGTCGCCGGCAGGGTGGCGCCCTTCAAGAAAATCCGCCGGGTGGAGTTCATCGAGGCGGTCCCCAAGTCCGCGTCCGGGAAGATCCTGCGCAGGCTGCTTAAGACGCCCTAGCCGGAGGTCCTAGTCGGCGACGTCGGTCTTCGCGATGTAAACGTCGCAGGGCGCGTTGTGCGCCACGCTGTTGGCGACGCTTCCCAGGACCCGGCCGAGTCCGCGCATCCGGCGGTTGCCCACCACGATCATGCGGGCGTCGAACCGTTCGGCTTCCCTGATGATGGCTTCCGCCGGCTTGCCCCGGGCCGAGGAATAGGTGACCTTGAGGCCTTCCCTGCTCAGCCGTGCCGCCACGTCCTTGGCCACCTTCTCGGCCTCGCCGGCATCGGAGACGATGAACCGGTCACTGCCGCTGCCGTAAACCTCGGTGCGGTCGCTGTCGAACGCGGTCACCACATGAAGCGTCGCGTCCAGGGAGGCGGCGAGCCCTTGGGCTGTTTCCGCGGCCCGCATGGCAGTCTCACTGCCGTCAACGCCGACAACAATAATTCCGGTCATAGTCCTGCTCCTCAGGGATTGGTCAGCCTAATGAAAAATGGTGGGCCGCATGCAGTAATGATTCAGGCTACAGCGCAGCAATGGCGTCCCGCAGTACCGGCGCGAGCCGCCGCACTCCCTCGGCGATGGCTTCGGGAGGCACGGCACTGAAAGCGAGGCGCAGCTTGTTCGAGGGTTCGTCCGAATGGGTGAACGCCGCCCCGGGGATGAATACCACGCCGGCGTCGATTGCCTTGCGAAGCAGGGGGTAGGTGTCCACACCCTCTGGCAGGGTGACCCAGACGAAGAAGCCGCCCTCGGGCCGGGTCCAGCTCAGTCCCTCGGGCATGTACTCCTCGAGGGCGGCGAGCATGGCCTGGCAGCGCTCCGCGTATAGCCCGCGGTAGGTTTCGATCTGCCCCATCCAGTCGTAGTCCCGCAGGTAGGCCGAGACCAGCATCTGGTTCAGGGTGGACGGGCAGAGCGTCACGGCTTCGGAGGCCAGGTAGTAGCGGCGCTGAAGGTGCGCCGGCACCAGGGCCCAGCCGATCCTCAGCCCCGGGGCGAAGATCTTGGAGAAGGAGCCCATGTAGATGACGTCGTCCGGGTTGGCGGCCCGCAGCGGAGCGAACGGCTTGCCCTCGAAGCGGAGCAGTCCGTAGGGGTTGTCCTCCAAAACCAGAATATTCGCTTTCCGGCATATATCGACGATTTCCTGCCGCCGCTCCACGGCGAGGGTGATGCCGGACGGGTTGTTGAAGTTCGGGATGGTGTACAGGAACTTGATGTTCTTCCCGGCCGTCTGGAGGGCGGCGATCCGGGCTTCCAGGAGATCCGGGACCAGGCCGTGCTCGTCCATGGGGACGGGCGCCACCTCCACCTGGTAGGCCTCGAAGGTGTTCAGGGCGCCCACATACGTCGGGTCCTCCACCAGCACCACGTCGCCGGGGTCGCAGAAGACCTTGGTGGCCACGTCCTGTGCTGACTGTGAGCCGGCGGTGACCACCACGTTCCGGGGATCGGCGTCGAGGATCCCCTCCGCTGCCATCACTTCGCAAATCTGGGTGCGGAGTTCTTCGGTCCCCTGGCCGCTGCCGTACTGGAGGGCGGTCATGCCCTGTTCGGCAATGATCTTCGCCGCTGTCTGGCCTAGCCGCTCCAGCGGCAGCGAATGCAGGTAGGGGCTGCCGCCGGCCAGCGATACCAGGCCGGGGCGCAGGGAGATGTCGAAGACGTCGCGGACGGCGGACTGCTTGATGTTTGCTGCGCGCTCCGAGAAAAGTTCATCGTGGCGGTGGGCGGACGTTGCCGCGCGTTCGATTGCGTCAATTGCCTCGGCCGGCAGGATGTCTGCGGCGGCATCAAGTGTTTCGTGGGTCACACTGACAGGATACAGCCAGTTGTTGTCAATTAGGCAACGTTTGTTGCTGAAAATCTGAATCATCCCTCGGCGCGGGGACCGAATTGCTTTACCTGGGACGGCGCAGGGCATGGAATAGAGCCATGACAACGCAGAGTCGCCTCGGACCCCTGGCTGCCGCCTTCCACGCACTGCACGACGGCCCGGCGCCGCTGGTCCTGGTCAATGTCTGGGATGTGGCCTCCGCCCGCCTCGTGGAAGAAGCAGGGGCGACCGCGCTGGCCACCTCCAGTTCCGCCCTGTCCTGGAGCCTCGGCTTTCCGGACGGCAACCACCTGCCGCGGGAACTCGCCATGGCTGCCCTGGGCCGGATTGCGGCATCTACGGCGCTGCCGGTCACAGCGGATATTGAGACGGGGTATGCAAGTTCGAGCGGTGCGTTCGACGATGCTGAGCTGCAGGAAACGATCCGCAGCGTCCTGGCGGCCGGAGCTGTGGGCGTCAACTTCGAGGACTCAGGCGATGATCCGCTAACGGACGTTGACGAGCAGGCGCGACGCATCGCCGTCGTCCGCCGCACAGCGGAGGAAGGAGGCGTTGACCTGTTCATCAACGCCCGCATCGATACCTACCTGTCCGGCCGGTTTCCGGAGACCGCCTTCCCGGAAACGCTTCAGCGTGCGGAGGCATACCTTGCGGCCGGGGCGAACGGGATCTTCGTGCCCGGCGTGCAGGACCTGCACCTGCTCCATGACCTGTCGCGGCGGATCGCCGCGCCCCTGAACGCGCTGGCCGGCCTGGGAGCGCCCTCCGTGGGCGAACTGCACGACGCCGGCGTCCGCCGGGTCAGCATCGGCGGCAACACGGCGAAGGCTGCTTATGCCACCGTGTCCCGGGTGGCGGACGACGTGCTCGGGGACGGCAACTGGTCCGAACTGGCCGGCGCCCGCAGCCACGAGGCCATGGATGGGCTGTTCCGGAAAGGCTAGGCGGCAAGTGCGGCCCCGGCCCGGCGGAGGCGGCTCACCGGAGGCTCAGGACGTCCGCCAGCCGCCGTCCGTCCACATAGATCTCCGCCCGCGCCGCACCGACGGCTGAAACGGCCGTGTGCGTGAGCTGGGCTTCCAGCCGGGGAATGTCGCAGGTGCCGCCCGGCCGGATGGTCCCGGTCAGGTTCACCACCACGGTGGTGCCGTCAAAGTAGGCGGAAACGTACTTCAGCGCGGAGCCGGCCAGCGAGTTGTACAGGCCCTCCGGGGGATCGCTGCCGCCGAGCAGGAAATCGAGGGCTGCCTGGAGTGGTTCCTGGGCCGCGGCGGTGTCATGGGTAACGGCCACGAGGCTGTCGTTGCAACCGAACCGCACGCCTGAGCTGCCGCCGTCATCCAGTGCCACGAAGTAGACCGGCGTCCCGCCGGACAACCGCCCGCGCGCAGCCTGGTCGTCGTCGGCGGCTTTGGTCGGCGCCGCCGGGTTCCCGGATCCGGAACTGCCCGAACGGCCCGCAGCGGGAGAGCCCGGAGCTGTGGACGCGGAGCCGGTGACGGAGCCGGAGTCATCAATGATCGCGGCGCCGTCGTCGCCGCCGGCCTGCGGCGTGATGCTGCCGCCCGTTCTGGGTTTGGCCGTGGGGCCGGAGGCCGCAATTTCCGATCCGGCTGAGGCCGGGAGCGGGGCCTCGGTTGTGGCCCCGGGAAATGGCGGCGGGAGTGGTTGCGGTTCGGGCACGCTGCCGGGCTGGGCGGTGGTGCCGGCCGGGTTTGCCGACAGGGGCAGCGAGCAGGATCCGAGCCACAGCGGAAGTATCAACGCGGCGGCCGCCGCAACTGCCCGGACCCCAGGCATCACCATCATGAAGGCACCGCACTTCCAGCTCTCGCACGTCCCCCGTCTCCACGTTACGGCGGGGCGTCGGTGTGCGGAACAGGTGCCAAGTGACGGTTTTGCGTCAGCTCCATCACGGATTGGTGACGCAAAAGCCCCCGGCGGTTGCCGGGGGCTTCAGGGGTGGCGAATCAGGCTGCTTCGGCAGCAGTTTCGGCCTTGGTCAGGGCAGCGAAAACGCCCTTGATCTGCTCCACGACCTCGGCGTCGTCCTTGGGGTGGACTTCGGCGAAGCGGACCATGGAGCCGGGAACGGCCAGCTTGGCGTCCTCAACGACACGGGCGCCGGCGATGCCGACAGCCTTGCGGGCTTCGTCCTGTGCCCAGACGCCGCCGAACTGGCCGAAGGCGGTGCCGACGACGGCGGTGGGCTTGCCGCTGAGGGCACCGGCGCCGAACGGGCGGGACAGCCAGTCGATGGCGTTCTTGAGTGAGGCCGGCACGGTTCCGTTGTGCTCCGGGGTGACCAGCAGCAGGGCGTCGGCGTCATTCGCGGCGGCGCGGAGCGCGGCGGCAGCAGCCGGAACCTGGCCTTCGACGTCGATGTCCTCGTTGTAGAACGGGATGTTGCCCAGGCTTTCGTGGATGACAACTTCAACCTGCTCGGGCGCGTTCAGCTGGATGGCCTCGGCGAGCTTCTGGTTGGTGGATTCGGCGCGCAGGCTGCCGACCAGTGTAAGTACGGTGCTCTTGGACATGTGAACTCCTAGTATCTGGCCGCGGGAGGGATCCGCCGGCTGTTTGGTTTGCGGAGGCTGTTGGTGCCTTCATCCATGCTAAACGGACTGCGGTCCGCATATTATTCCCGGGGCTAGAATATTTCTTGTGAGCCTCATCCCAATCCGCTCCGGATCGCCGCTCGGCGGGGAAGCGGAACGCAGCGACGCCGCCCGAAACCGGGAGCTGCTGCTCAAGGCTGCCCGCGAACTCATTGAGGAGTGCGGTGCGGACGGCCTCACCATGGACAGGCTGGCCGGGCGCGCCGGCGTCGGCAAGGGCACGGTCTTCCGGCGGTTCGGCTCCCGCGCGGGGCTCATGATGACGCTGCTCAGCGACTCGGAGGCCGCATTCCAGGGCCGGTTCATGTTCGGGCCCCCGCCCCTGGGCCCCGGGGCGCCGCCGCTGGACCGGCTTGTGGCGTTCGGCGCGGAACGGATCGCCTACGTGCTGGAGTTTGGCGAGCTGGCCCGGGCCGCGGACGCCTCCGCCTACAACCGCTACGACGTGCCGGCCGCCGTCCTGTGGCACCGGCACATCGAAATGCTCCTGCAGGCCGCGGGCGTCACCGCCGATCCCTGGCTGATGGCGATGTCGCTGAGCTCAACCCTGGACCCGGAGCGGCTGCTGTACGCGGTGCGGGTCCACCATGTGGCCCCGGAACGGCTCGCGGAGTCATGGCGCGAACTCGTCACGCGCGTGGTCAGCTGCCCCGGAGGCGTCCCCCGCCCGGACGGCGTGTCTCAACCGGACGAAGGCTAGTCCATGGCGCCCCGTCCGGCCAGTCAAATCAATCCTCGTGATTTATTCATAACGATCTGGTACAGGACGCCCGTGTTTCCGCTTTTAGGCACCGTGGAGGGTTCCCCATATGTGGTAGTTTCCTCTGGAATGTGACCCGCAACATAGTCCACAAGGACAAGGCCCCCAGGGCCTGCGGGCGGCCAGACACCCGCTGGCCATGATCCCGGATCGGCGGCGGAACCCCTGCCGGTCCGGGAGATAACGGAAGGATCACCTGCTGTGAATGCTGATATGACACCGGCCCGGGGCGGCTCATCCGAGGAGCCGCCGTCACTGCGCGGCGCGGGACTGGCACCGGCGATCCGGAGCTAGGCAGACATGTTCCGTTACCTCGCCAAAAGGGCAGCCACCTACCTGCTCATGATCTTCCTGACTACGACGGCGGGGTACTTCCTGGCCGTCAGTACGCTTCAGCCCGCGCTGCTGGAGCAGGAACGCATTCCACGGCCGACGCCCGAGCAGGTGACAAACTCCTTCCGGCTCAAGGGCCTTGATCCGACTCTCAGCCCCTGGGAACGCTACGTCGACTGGCTGACGGCAGTGGTCACGCGCTGGGACTGGGGACGAAGTCCCAACGGCGCCTTCATCAACGCCGAGTTCGGTGACCGCGTGTGGATTTCCACCCGGCTGTTCCTGGCCTCCATCGTCCTGACCCTCGTCATCGGGGTTGCGCTGGGTGTGTACACCGCCGCCCGGCAGTACAAGTTCCAGGACCGTGTGATCACGTCCTACAGCTACCTTGTGTACATCGTGCCTGCGCCGATCGCCTACTTCCTGGTGCAGCTCGGCGCCATCAACGTCAACGAAACCATCGGCGAACGGATCTTCTTCGTCACCGGAATTTCCACGCCCGGGCTGGAAGGCAGCGCCTGGGTCCAGTTCGTTGACATGGTGGCCCACTACACGGTGCCCACCCTGGCCATCACCCTGGTGGGCTGGGGCACGTACCAGATCGCCCAGCGCCAGTATCTGCTGGACAACGTCAACGCGGATTTCGTCCGGACGGCCCGGGCCAAGGGACTCACCCGAAACCAGGCCATCGCCCGCCATGCCCTGCGCGTCTCGTTCATCCCGGTGGCGCAAAGCATCGCCTTCACCATTCCGGCCATCTTCGCCGGTGGCTTCTTCGCAGAGAAGATCTTCGCGTGGCCGGGTGTGGGTTCGTGGAGCATCGACGCCATCGCCCTGCAGGACGTCAACGCGGCCACGGCCACCCTCGCGTACGGTTCGGTGATCTTCGCCATCGGCGCGATCCTCGCGGACTTCGCCACTACCCTTGTCGACCCGAGAGTGCGGGTGCAGTAGCCATGACCAACCTGAACGCGATCGACCCCGCCGCCGTGGCCGAGGAAGCAAGGATAGAGAACGACGACGTCGTGATCGCCAAGTCCGCGATCATCCTGCGGCGCTTCCTGCGGAACAAGACCGCCGTGGCCGGCCTGGTCATCTTCCTCGCCTTAACGGTCTTCTCCTTCGTGGGAGGCATCCTCTCCCCCTGGGACAAGGAAACCATCGACCCCTTCAACATCGGCATGCCGCCGTCCGGGGAGCACCTCCTGGGTACGTCCCAGGCCGGCATCGACCTCTACGCCCTGATGGTGGAAGGCACTCGGATCTCCATCCTCATCGGCCTGGTGGTCGGCCTGGTCTCGGTGCTGATCGCCGCCGTCTACGGCTGCACCATGGCCTACTTCGGCGGCAAAGTGGACAAGGTGATGCTCTTCATCCTCGAAGCCCTCATCATGATGCCGGCACTGCTGGTCGTGGCGGTCGCCACCAGCGGCGGCGGCAACGGCCTCCGGGAAAACCTGCCCAGCTGGCTGCTGCTGATCATCGTGCTCCTGGTCTTCAGCTGGATGGGCACCGCCCGGCTGATCCGCTCCCTGTCGATGTCGCTCATGCAGCGGGACTTCGTCAAGGCAGCCCAGTACATGGGCATCCCGGCCCGCCGGATCGTCTGGCGGCACCTGGTCCCCAACATCGGATCGCTGCTGGTCCTGGACGTCACCCGCGGCGTCACCGGCGCCATCCTGGCCGAAGTCGCGTTCTCCTTCATCGGCATCGGCATCAAGGTCCCTGACGTCAGCCTGGGCGTCCTCATCAACCAGGCAACGTCCCAGGTCCAGACGTTCCCGTGGATGTTCTGGGTCCCGCTCGTGGTGATGTTCCTGCTGACCGGTTCGCTGGCCATGATGAACGACGGCCTGCGCGACGCCTTCGATCCCAGCTCCAGCTCCGTCGGCAGCGCCAAAAAGACTGCAGGGAAGAGGAACAAATGAGCCGCGAAACCACCGCCGGCGCCGAAATGACCGCCGAGCGCCTGCACGTCGCCGGGTTGCATGCCGCAGGTGACGGCGCGGCAGGGGCCGTCCTCTCCGTCCGGGACCTGAACGTCCGGTTCAACTCGGAGAACGGCGTGGTCCACGCCGTCCGGGGCGTCGACTTCGACCTCCTGCCGGGCAAGACGCTCGGCATCGTGGGCGAGTCCGGTTCAGGCAAGTCCGTGACCTCCCTGGCCATCATGGGCCTGCTGCCCACCACCGCCGAAATCAGCGGCTCGGTGAAGCTGAACGGCAAGGAACTGCTGGGCCTCAGCGACAAGGCCATGTGCCGGTACCGCGGCAACGACATCGCCATGGTGTTCCAGGACCCGCTCTCCTCCCTGACCCCCGTGTACACGGTGGGCCACCAGATCATCGAGGCGCTGACGGTCCATCACCCGAAGATGAGCAACCAGGCCAAGGAAGCCCGCGCCGTCGAACTTCTGGGCATGGTGGGCATTCCCAGCCCGAAGGACCGCCTGAAGGCGTTCCCCCACGAGTTTTCCGGCGGCATGCGCCAGCGAGTCATGATCGCGATCGCGATCGCCAACAACCCGCGGGTGCTCATCGCGGATGAGCCGACGACGGCGCTGGACGTCACGATCCAGGCGCAGGTCCTGGAGGTGCTGCACACGGCGCAGGAGGAGACCGGCGCCGCCGTCGTCATGATTACGCACGATCTTGGCGTGGTGGCCGGCATGGCGGACGACATCATGGTGATGTACGCGGGAAAGCCGGTGGAGACCGGCAGCGTGGACGATATCTACTACAGCCCGCGGATGCCGTACACCATGGGCCTGCTGGGCGCAGTGCCCCGCGTGGACATTGCCGAAAAGGCTTCGCTGGTGCCTATCGAAGGCATCCCGCCGAACCTGATCCACGAGCCCACCGGCTGCTCCTTCGCCCCGCGCTGCCCGCTGGTGAGCGACGCCTGCCTGAAGGGGGAACCGGAGCTGTGGCCGGTGAGCGGTCCGCGGGGAGCGGGAAGCGGCATGGCCGGCAGCGGTGCCCACAAGGCGGCCTGCATCAAGACCGACTCACTGGGTGCCGAAGTGGACGTCCACGAGATCTTCCACGCCCCGGCCGTGCCGGTCTCGCGTTTCGATGCCGTCCCGCGGCTTGAACGCAGGAAGGTCCTGGAACTGAGGGACGTCAGGAAGCACTTCCCGCTCCTGAAGGGGTCGCTCATCAAGCGCCGGATCGGCACCGTGAAGGCCGTGGACGGGCTGAGCTTCGACATCCGCGAGGGCGAGTGCTTCTCCATCGTGGGCGAGTCCGGCTGCGGGAAAACCACCACCCTGCTGGAAATCATGGAGTTCCACAAGGACCAGGACGGCGAGGTGACCATCGGCGGGCTGAGCAACAAGGCTGCCTCCGATGCCCGGACCAAAACCGCCATGCGCAAGGAACTCCAGATGGTGTTCCAGGATCCCACCGGTGCGCTGGACCCGCGCTTCACCGTCTTTGAGGTCCTGTCCGAGCCGCTCGAAAACGCCGGCCTGGACAAGCCCGCGATCCGGAAGCGGATCATGGAACTGATGGAACTGGTGGGCCTCCAGCCGGACCACGTCAACCGGTTCCCCAACCAGTTCTCCGGCGGCCAGCGGCAGCGCATCGGCATCGCCCGCGCGCTTGCGGTGAACCCCAAGCTGGTGGTCCTCGACGAACCCGTGTCCGCCCTCGACGTCTCCGTCCAGGCCGGCGTCATCAACCTCCTGGACAAGCTGCGCGCGGAACTCGGCCTGAGCTACCTCATGGTGGCCCACGACCTGTCCGTGGTGCGGCACATCTCCAACCGCGTGGCAGTGATGTACCTGGGCAAGATCGTGGAAATTGGCGACGTGGACAACGTGTTCGACAACCCGCGCCACCCGTACACCCGGGCACTCCTGTCCGCAATCCCGGTGCCGGACCCGCAGCTGGAACGAACCCGCGAACGCATCATCCTGCAAGGCGACCTCCCGTCGCCGCTCGATGCGCCCAAGGGCTGCAATTTCGCCACCCGCTGCCCGGTGTTTGCCGCGCTCCCTGCCGCGAAACAGGAAAAATGCCTCACCCTCGAGCCGCCGCTGGAACCGGTCTCTTCGCCGCAAGCGGCCCCGGCCACCGCGGCCACTGCCGCCGCGGCCACTGCCGCCGCGGCCGTCCGGGCGGCCCGGGCGGCCGTCCAGACCGCCGACCAGCAGTTCGCCTGCTTCTTCCCGGACGGTGAACTCGACGCGGACATGCTTGTTGTCCACGACAGCCCCTAACTTGCCCGATCCCCAAAGCACCAACTCTCGCACCAAAGAATGAAGGGAAAACAATGAAGAATCTGACCAAGATTGGCGGGGTGGCCGCTGTAGCGGCAGCGCTCGCGCTCACCGGCTGTGGCGGAGGCGGGACTCCCACGGGTCCCGACGCAGGCAAGGGCCAGGAAGCCGGCAGTGACCTCACCAAGCTGATCAGCATTAACGCCAAGGATGCCAAGGACCTGGAACCCGGCGGCACCGTGACGCTTCCGCTGGGCAACATCGGTCCGGACTTCAACGGCTTCTCCAACAACGGCAACAGCGCGGACAACACCGCACTGCACCGCCCCATCGACCAGGCCGGCACCTGGGGCTGCTGGAACTTCGACTTCGACGGCACGGCGACTCCGAACAAGGACTTCTGCGAAGACGTCAAGAGCGAAGTCAAGGACGGCAAGCAGACCATCACCATCAAGGTGAACGAAAAAGCCACCTACAACGACGGCACGCCGATCGACGTCAAGGCCTTCCAGAACACCTGGAACATGCTCAAGGGCGAAAACAAGGACATCGACATCGTCAGCTCCGGCGCCTACGAGTTTGTTGATTCCGTGAAGGCCGGCTCCAGTGACAAGGAAGTGGTGGTCACCACCACCCAGCCCGTCTACCCGCTGGATGCCCTCTTCACCGGCCTGATCCACCCGGCCGTGAACACTCCCGAGATATTCAACACCGGGTTCACCGGCGACATGCACCCGGAGTGGATGGCAGGACCCTTCAAGCTGGACAAGTACGACAGCGCCGCCAAGACCGTGACCCTGGCCCAGAACGACAAGTGGTGGGGCAACAAGCCTGTCCTCGACAAGGTGGTGTTCCGCCAGCTCGAGAGCAGCGCTGCGATCGCCGCCTTCAAGAACGGCGAGATTGACGGCGTTTCCGCGAACACCATCACCCCGTACAAGCAGCTGGACGGCACCAAGGATTCCGAGATCCGCCGCGGCCAGCGGCTCTTCGCCGGCGGCCTGAATCTCAACGCGCAGAAGGCTCCGCTCACGGACGTCGCCATCCGTAAGGCAATCTTCACCGCCGTGGACCGCGAAGCCCTGCGCAAGGTCCGCTTCAACGGTCTGAACTGGGAAGAAACCAGCTCCGGCTCCATGATGCTGCTTCCGTTCTCCAAGTACTACCAGGACAACTACCCGGCCACGGAATCCGGTGCAGAAGCAGCCAAGAAGGTGCTGACCGATGCCGGCTACAAGCCCAACGCTGCGGGCATCATGGAGAAGGACGGCGTTCCGGCCGCCTTCAAGATCAGCAACTTCGGCGACGACCCCACCACCCTGGCATTCGTGCAGACCCTGCAGAAGCAGCTCCAGGCCGGCGGCATGGACGTAGGGATCGACCAGCGCGCCTCTGCCGACTTCGGCAAGGTCCTGGGCAGCCGCGACTTCTTCCTGAGCGTCTCCGGCTACACCGTGGGTGCCGACGCAACGGACGCCGTCAAGCAGTTCTACGACTCCAAGACCAACGAAAACGAGCTGGGCGACGCCGAGCTGGATGCCGAGATCAAGGCGCTCAGCAGCATTGAAGACAACGCCGAGCGCAACAAGGCGGCCATGGAAGTTGAAAAGAAGCACATGGCCAAGTACTTCTCCATGGGTGTTGTGATGAACGGCCCGCAGATCTCCTTCGTCCGCACCGGCCTGGCCAACTACGGCCCGTCCCTGTTCAAGAGCCTGTCCCAGGTTCCGGACTGGACCACCCTCGGCTGGGAAAAGAAGTAACCATAGCCTGACAGCAGTAACGCCAGGGCCGGCATTCCCGTGATCTGTTCACACGAACTCTTCACGCGGGGTGCCGGCCTTCGCCGTCCCCGCGGGGGCGTGCGGGGGTAGCGTTGGACCATGAGCACTGAAGCAACCCCCGGCACCGGCCCGGGCAAACCCGCGATCCGGACGGCGGTCGCCGGCTTCGGCCTCTCGGGCCGCGTGTTCCACGCGCCGCTGATCGCCGCCAATCCGTCATATTCCCTGGACGTTATTTCAACGTCCGACGCCGGCCGGCAGGCTGAGGCGTCCGCCGGTTACCCTGCCGCCCGCCTCGTGAACACCCCGGCCGACATCCTGGGGCTGGCCGAGGACCTTGACCTGGTGGTCCTGGGGACGCCGCCGGCCACCCACTACCCGCTGGCGAGGGCCGCGCTGGAGGCGGGGCTCGACGTCGTCGTCGACAAGCCCTTTGCGGTGCGCAGCAGCGAAGGGCAGGAGCTCCTGGAGCTTGCCGCCCGGCTGGGGCGGGTGCTGACCGTCTTCCAGAACCGCCGCTGGGACGGCGACTACCTGACGGTGAAGGGCTTGCTGGAAAGCGGCGTGCTGGGCGGCGTGACCCGGTTCGAATCGCGGTTCGAGCGCTGGTCCCCGGAGGTCTCGAAGGCGTGGAAAGCGGAAGCCACGGCGGACGACGGCGGCGGGGTGCTCTTCGATCTCGGCACGCACCTCATCGACCAGTCGCTGCAGTTGTTCGGCCCGGCGACGGTGGCGCATGCGGAACTCCGGGCCCGGCGGCCGGGCGAAAGGACCGACGATGACGTGTTCGTGGCGCTGCAGCATGATTCGGGCGTGGTCAGCCACCTCTGGATGAACATGCTCTGCGCCCAGCAGGGACCGCGGTACCGGCTCCTGGGCTCCGAGGGCGGTTTTACCAAGCACGGCGTCGACCCGCAGGAGCCCTACATCGTGGCCGGCGGCAGCCCGCTCGACCCCGAATACGGCATCGAAGACACGGACTGGGCAGGGCTCCTGGGCCGGGACGGCCACCTGGACCGCCTGCCCACCGAGCGCGGCGCCTACCCGGAGTTCTACCGGCTCCTCGCGGCCAAGATCCACGACGGCGGCACGGCCTCGCCCCTGCCGCTGCCTGTGGACCCGGCCGGCCCCATCGAGGTCCTCAAACTCATCGAACAAGCACGGGAACTGGCGACGGCGACGGCTTAACCAAAACTGCGCTAGACGACAGACATCCGGCAGCGTGCGTCTAAGCGACGAAAGAGCGAGCACGCCGAGGATGTGTGTCGTCCAGCGCAGCCGGACGAACTAAGGTTTACGCGGAGACCAGCTCGTGCCAGTCGGCTACGAGCGGCAGGTTGTGCGCTTCGGAGACCGAGTGGTGCGCCACGTGGCCGGCGGCAATGTTGAGGCCGGCGGCCAGTGCGGGGTCCTTCTCGAACGCGGCCTTGACGCCGAGGTTGGCGAGGGCCACGCCGTAGCGCAGGGTCACGTTCGTGAGTGCGTACGTGGACGTGTTGGGAACGGCGCCGGGCATGTTTGCCACGCAGTAGAAGATCGTGTTGTGGACCCGGTAGGTGGGCTCCTGGTGCGTGGTGGGGTGGGTGTCTTCGAAGCAGCCACCCTGGTCCACGGCGATGTCCACGAGGACGGAGCCGGGCTTCATCCGGGAGACGAGTTCGTTGGTGACCAGCTTGGGTGCCTTGGCGCCCGGGATAAGCACGGAGCCGATCACGAGGTCCGCGTCCACCACGGACTTTTCGATTTCGTACTTGTTGGACGCGACCGTCTTCAGCCGTCCCTGGTACAGGGCGTCGAGTTCGCGGAGGCGGTTGATGTTGATGTCCAGGATGGTGACGTCGGCGCCGAGGCCCAGGGCCATGGCGGCGGCGTTGGTACCGGCCACGCCCGCACCGAGGACAACCACCTTGGCGGGGCGGACGCCCGGGACGCCGCCCAGCAGTACGCCCTTGCCGCCGGCGGGTGCCATCAGCGAGGTGGCGCCGACCTGGACGGACAGGCGGCCGGCCACTTCGGACATCGGGGCCAGGAGCGGCAGGGTGCGGCCTTCCTGGACGGTCTCGTAGGCGATGGCGGTGACGCCCGAGTTGATGAGCTCGCGGGTCAGTTCCGGCTCGGCAGCCAGGTGGAGGTAGGTGAAGAGGATCAGGCCCTTGCGGAAGCGGTGGTATTCCGCGGCAATGGGCTCCTTGACCTTCATGACCATGTCGGCGCGCGCCCAGACATCGTCGGCTTCGATGACGATTTCGGCGCCGGCGATGGCGTATTCCTCGTCAGTGATTCCGGAGCCCAGGCCTGCGCCGCGTTCCACCAGAACGGTGTGGCCGTGGGTGCGGAATTCGTGGACTCCGGCGGCGGTGATGGCCACGCGGAATTCGTTGTTCTTGATCTCTTTGGGGACGCCGATGATCATTTCTTGGGCTCCATCGTTGGTGGGCTTTGTGGGCCGGATGTGCGGGGAATCTGGTACTTCCAGAATAAATCCGCATGTGAGGTAGCCGACACGATGCCGCAGTTCGGACAAGGTGTCTTCCGCTTGTTTCAGGGGTTTTCCCGCCCGCGGCCTAGACATCTGTCGAGTGGTGAAGCGTCAGGTGTCGCCTGGTGTCCGTTCACGTTCCGTCGGCGCCGGGC
Organism: Arthrobacter sp. UNC362MFTsu5.1; assembly: GCF_000685965.1. Lineage (GTDB taxonomy): Bacteria > Actinomycetota > Actinomycetes > Actinomycetales > Micrococcaceae > Arthrobacter. Next base: position 99,885 of record NZ_JMLE01000014.1, read on the forward strand.
AGTAAGGTGGCACCATGCACCAGCAGGATGTGGAACAGCTCGTTGAGCAGGTGGCCGAGAAGCTCGGCCGTGGACTTTCGCTGGAGGATCTCGACGGCGTCCTGCTCGCCTACAGCTCCAACCAGTCGCACGCGGACCGCGTCCGCGTGAACTTCCTGCTCAGCAAGCGTGTGCCGGCGGATGTGAAGGCGTGGCAGCTCTCGCACGGGATCGCGACAGCGGTGCGTCCCGTCGTCGTGCCCGCCAACGAGGAGCTGGGCATGCTGGGACGCGTCTGCGTCCCGCTGCTGGTGCGCGGCTTCCGCGTGGGCTACCTGTGGGTGCAGCAGGACATCGAAGACCAAAGCGCGACGGCGATCCTCACCCAGCTGCCCGGCGTCCGGGACGAACTCGAGCTGCTGTCCGGACTTCTCCTGGAGTCGAACACCGCTGAATCGGAATTCAGGCGCCGCAGGGAGCAGGAGTTCCTGAGCGCGTGCCGGGGCGAAACGAATGCGGTGGCAGCTGTGGGCGGGTGGAAGGAAGTGCAGGGGCGCGGTCCGTGGCAGCTGGTCACCGTGCTCGACGCCGACGGCTGGGCGGAGGGATCCGATCCCATCGCCTCAACGCTGATCCACCGTTCCGCGGCGCTGCAGGCCACCATCGGCGTGGACGCGGCGCTGTTCAGCGCAGGCACGGAAACACATGCGGTGGTCCTGTTCCGGGAGTCCACCGGGCGTGCGGCCCACGCACAGGTGCTGGTGCACTACCAGCTTGAACTCGCCAAGCGGTCCGGCCGGCCGGTGCGCCGGATCATCCTCGGCACGAGTGAGGGCTTCGCCAAGCCGCGCGAACTGGCGGATGCTTACGCCCAGTCCAGGCAGGCTGCCCAGGCCGCAGCCGTGGACCCGCAGCTGGGCGAGCTGGTGGATTGCCGGGCCACGGGCGTCTACCAGCTGCTGGCTTCGGCAGGCGGCGGCGCCGGGGCGTGGACCGACGCCGGCTCCGTCTACTCGCGCATCCTCGAAGACCACGACCGGAACGGCGAGCTGCTCCCCGTGCTGGAACTCCTGTACGACAACGACGGGTCCGTGCAGGACGTCGCCACCAAGCTGCACCTGCACCGGAGCAGCATCTACAACCGGCTGGGCCGCATCCGGCAGGTACTGGGCGTGGACCCGCTGAAGGGCATGGTTCGGCTGGAACTCCACGCGGCGCTCAAGGCCCGCCGCTGGTCCGGGCGGCCCCGGATTTAACTCCCGGTCCCTACTCGCCGAAGACCTTCCGGGCCAGGAAGTCGTTGCGGAATTTATGCTCCGGGTCCATCCGTTCGGCAAGGTCCTTGAAGTCGGCGAAGCGCGGGTAGAGTCCTGCGAGCGAGTCGGCGCCCGCATGGAACAGCTTGCCCCAGTGCGGGCGGGCGCTGAATGGCGCAAGTGCCTCCTCCATCACCGGGAGCAGCTCCTCCACTTCGGCCTGCCGCTGCTTCCAGGTGAAGTGGAATCCCACCGAATCCTGGCCGTACGCCGTGCTGAGCCAGAGCCGGTCTGCTGCCACGGTGCGGATTTCCGACACGAGCAGCAACGGCGTGATCCGGTCCGAGAGGGCGCGCAGTTCCGCAATGGCGGCCACGGCGTCCTCGCGGCGGACGAAGAACTCGCTCTGGAGTTCCTCGCCACTGCTTGGCGTGAACGCCATCCGGAAGTGGGCCAGGCGCTCCGACCACGGCCCGGGGACTCCGAGCTGCCCGGTGCAGTTTTCGGCCGAAACTCCGGGCAGGGGGTGCCTGGCAACCGTGGCACGGGTGCCGCCGAAGAACGTCCCGCCGCGGTACGCCGGCAGGCCGGAGCCGGCAGCGTCGGCGCCCGGCACGCGGCTCTTCAGCCAGGACTGGGCGAGGGCGTCACCGCTCCAGTCCGTAAACAGGCTGACGCTGTACGCGCTGGAGGTGGCGGCGTCGAAATCCTCCAGCACCATCTCCCACGGAAGTGCTTCAAAGACGTCCTGCCGGACCATAAAGGTGGGTTCGATGTCCAGGGTCACCTTGGTGACCACGCCCAGCGCGCCGAGGCCCACGACGGCGCCGTCAAAGTCGGGCGAGCCGCCCCGGCTGAGATGGTGGACGGTTCCGTCCGCTGCCACGATTTCCAGCCCCGCCACGGAGGTTGCCAGGTTTCCGTTGGCATCCCCGGAACCGTGGGTGGCGGTCGCGATGGCGCCGGCCACGGAGATGTGCGGAAGGGAGGCGAGGTTGGGCAGCGCAAAGCCGTTGGTCTCCAGCTTTTCCGCGAGCGTGCCGTAGCGGGTCCCGCCGGATACCGTGACGGTGCGTGCGGCGGCGTCGATGCGGATGCCCGGGTCCAGGTCCTCCAGCGAGATAAGGGAGCCGGGGGAGTCGGCGATGTCGTTGAAGGAGTGCCGGGAGCCGAGTGCGCGGATCTTCGAGGCGCCGGCCACCACTTCCTGGACTTCCTCGAGAGTGCGTGGGCGGTGGATGGCAGCCGCGGTGTAGCGGTAATTGCCGGCCCAATTCAGTTCCGGCACGGCCCCGCGGGTCATGCTGGAGCTGACCGGGTGGCTGTCCAGTCCGGGCAGTTCGGTGGCCTCAGTGCGCATCGCATCCCTTTCGCGCCGGACCAACGTCCACCGGCGGTTGTGTTATCGCTAACAATTCTGCTGACCGGGTCCGCCACGTGTCAATGGCATTCCGCCGTTCAGACGTAGGCCGGGATCCGGGGCGGACGCTGGCGATTGCGCCCGGCTATGACGAGCCGCCGTCGCGCTCGGCAGCTTCGCGGCGGCGCCGGGCTAGATGGCTTTCCAGGCCCTTGGAGACCGCGACGAAGGCCACGCAGCTCGCCGTAAACGCGGCCGTGTCGTTCAGTCCCATGACCCGTCCGAGGGCGGCAGTCAGCAGCATCGCGGCGAATCCCGCCACAATATGCCACCCTCTGAACTTACCCACGAATAAAGGGTAACCCCGGCCTTTACGGCGTTTTGGCGAAGAACGGGGATCGTTGCTTGATCCTTATCACTGCTTCACAAATTGCGTCCGGCGCTACATCAAACCCGCTCGTCGGGGCCGGCCGCCTTGGCCTTCTTCTGCGTTTCCAGCCATTCCATGACGGCCGCCAGCCTGATCCGCCGGTGCGTGCCGCGGTACTCCACGGGAATTTCCCCGCGGTCCGTCATATTGCGAAGGTACGTGTGCGAAATCCCGGCGAGTTCAGCGGCCTGGGAAGTGGTCAGCATTTCCTCAACGCTGCTGACCGTGACGGCTTCGCCGCGGCTGAAGCGGCTCAGGAGGTCCACGACGGCGTCCCGTGCCTGGGGCGGCAGCCGGTGGACCGTGCCGTCCACAAACACCGTGATGTCGTGACTGTCGTTAAGGGCGTGCTTCAGCTTCAAGGCTTCATCGCCGGGGAGCCCGGCGGTCACGCGGGGAGCAATCAGTGCCATGCGGAAATCCTAGCGCCCCCGCGCGACCCGGCCTTGTCCTGTGATCCGGAAACCGGCGGCGCTATTCGGCGTCGAGGTCCGTCTCCAGGAGCGCGACCAAGGAATCCAGCGCCTGGTCCGCGCCGTCGCCGTCGGCCCGGAGTACCACGACGTCCCCCTTGGCCGCCCCCAGCGTCATGAGCGAAAGGATGCTGGCGGCGTCGAGGGCCTCGTCCGCCGGCTCGCCCTGCATGGAAATGGTGACGTCAACGCCGGCATTGCCGGCCGCCTCGGCAAAAAGTGCGGCCGGGCGGGCGTGCAGGCCGGATCGGCTGGCGATGGTTGCGGTACGTTCGGGCATTGCTTCTCCTGAAAGGGTTATGAGTGGGCGGCGGCCGTTAGAGGCCGAGTTCGTTGAGGACGGGCAGCTTTTCGCGCACCCAGGCCCGGGCTTCGGTGGCACTCGGTGCGGACAGCGCCAGTTTGGCCAGGTCCTGCGCTTCGGCCAGTGTGACGGTCTTGAGCACGGCGGCCACAGCCGCCAGCGAGCGTGCGGTCATGGACAGTGTGGTGACACCCAGTCCCGTCAGCACGACGGCGAGGGCGGGATCCGCTGCCGCTTCGCCGCAGACGCCCACGGGTTTGTTGTGGCCCTCGGCGCGCGAGCCTTCCACAGTGAGGCCAACAAGGCGCAGCACGGCGGGCTGCCAGGGGGTGTTCAGCGCGGCCAGCGGGCCGAGCTGCCGGTCGGCGGCCATGGCGTACTGCGTGAGGTCGTTGGTGCCGAGGCTGGCGAAGCCCACCTCGCGCAGGATGGATTCGGCGGTCAGGGCGGCCGAGGGGACCTCCACCATTACGCCGGGGGTCTTGATCCCGGCGTCGGCGCACATGGAGGCGAAGCGCGCGGCTTCTTCCGCCGTGGAGATCATCGGGGCCATGACCCACACGTCCGCCTCGGACTGCTTCTCGGCCAGCGCGATGGCTTCCAGCTGACGGTCCAGGACGCCGGGCGTGGTGAAGTCCGTGCGGTAGCCGCGGACGCCCAGGGCGGGGTTGGGCTCAGTGGAGTCGGTCAGGAAGGGCAGCGGCTTGTCGGCGCCGGCATCGAGCGTCCGCAGCACAACCTTCTTGCCCGGGAAGGCATCGAAGACGCTCTTGTAGGCCGCGGCCTGCTCTTCCACGGAGGGCTCGGTGTCCCGTTCCAGGAAGCAGAATTCGGTGCGGAAGAGCCCTACGCCCTGCGCGCCGAGTTTGGCTGCCGCTTCGGCATCCTTGCCGCCGCCGACGTTGGCGAGGAGGGGCACCAGGTGCCCGTCCGCCGTCGCGCCCGTTCCGCTGAATTCGGCGAGCAGGGAAGCTGTGGCCGCCCAGGCTTCTGCTGCGGCACGCAGGGAATCGTCGGGCTCGGCCGTGATGGTTCCGGCCGCGCCGTCCACATAGACCTCCATTCCGTCCGGGAGCTGGTCCACACCGACTGCCGCCACAACGGCCGGCAGGCCAAGGGAGCGGGCGATGATGGCCGTGTGGGACTGGGGTCCGCCGCCCGCCGTGACGAGAGCCAGGACCTTGTTCGGGTCCAGGGTGGCGGTGTCGGCCGGCGCCAGGTCTTCGGCCACCAGGACGAACGGCGTGTTGGAGGCGGGGATGCCGGGTGCGGGGACGCCGCGCAGCTCGGCGACGATCCGGGCGCGCACGTCCAGGACGTCGGTGGCGCGCTCGGCCATGTAGCCGCCCAGGTTGTGGAGCATTTCAGAAACGGAGGAGCCGGACTCCCAGATGGCGCGCTCACTCGAGACGCCGCGGGCAACCAGTTTGGCCGCGCCCTTGATCAGCATGGTGTCCTTGGCCATCAGTGCCGTGGCCTCCAGGACGGCCTTGCCGTCGCCCGTGGCGTGGGCGGCGCGTGCCTTCAGCTCGTCATGCACGGCCTGCGATGCCGTCTTGAGGGCGGCAGTGGCGTCCTCGGCCGTGACTCCGGCGGGCAGTTGCTCGCCCGCCGGCGGTTCACTGATGGGCTTGGGCATTTGGCGGATGGTGCCGATGATGCGGCCGGGGCTGACGCCTACTCCTGGGAAGTTCTGCACTGAAGGTCCTCATTCTCTGCCGGTAAGCAGGCCCCGCCGTTCGTCTGCCCGGGCGGTTGCCCGGACCGTCGCAACGGCTACGTCCGACGGCGTTTGCGGTGCCTGAAAAAATTGTATGTGATGCACTTCATATAGCGTTGCTATAGGTGCTAGGGTAGCGGTTATGAGTTTCGATGGCCAGCTTCCGCCCAAAGTTCGGCTGCTGCGTGCGGCCGCCGAGCTGCTGGCCAAATCGGCGGGCGCGGCCGTTTCAACCCGCCAGATCACGCAGCTGGCAGGAGTCTCGGCGCCGACGCTCTACCACCACTTCGGTGACAAGGAAGGGCTGTTTGACGCCGTCGTCGCGGCGGGGTTCGAAGAGTACGTGGCCGGTGAACGCGATTTCGCGCCGTCCGGCCAGCCGCTGGAAGATATCCGGCGGATGTGGGACAACCATGTCCAGTTCGGGCTGAACCAGCCGGAACTCTACCTGGTCATGTTTGGCAACATTCGCCCTGAGAGCCGTCCGGCCATCGTCGCCGATGCCGAGGCCCTCATGGAGGAAATGCTGAACAAGGCTGCGGTGGCGGGGCAGCTGAACGTCCAGCCGCGTGAGGCGGCCAGGAGCATCCTGGCGGCGAACGTGGGCGTGACGCTCATGCTGATCGCGGAGCCTGCCGCGGACCGGAACCTTGAACTATCCACCATGACCCGGGACGCCATGATTTTTGCGGTGTCCGCGGAACAGGCCAGCGGCACCCCGGAAGACTCCGGAAAGTCGTCGGTCGTGGTGGCAGCAATCGCCCTGAACGCCGCGCTCCAGGCGTCGCACTCGGACCAGCTCTCCAGCTCGGAACTCAAGCTCTTTCTCGAATGGCTCCACCGGATCTCCACCAGTTCCTCCAGCTAAGTCGTCGAAAATATCGGACCATCCTGCGGTGCAGCAGGAATCACGGTTAGGAAATCACATGGCAACAGAGACAGTTGCAAAACCCCGCACCAGCCTGCGGGTTGGCGTCCAGAAATTCGGGACGTTCCTGTCCGGAATGATCATGCCGAACATCGGCGCCTTCATCGCCTGGGGCATCGTCACGGCCTTCTTCATTCCGGCCGGCTTCACTCCCAATGAAGAACTGGCCAAGCTCGTCGGGCCAATGATCACCTTCCTCCTGCCGCTCCTGATCGGCTACACCGGCGGACGGATGGTCCACGGCGTGCGTGGCGGCGTCGTCGGCGCGGCCGCAACCATGGGCGTGATTGTCGGTACGGACATCCCCATGTTCATCGGCGCCATGATCATGGGACCGCTGACCGCCTGGATCATGAAGAAGCTGGACAAGGTCTGGGAAGGCCGGGTCAAGCCGGGCTTCGAGATGCTGATTGACAACTTCACTGCCGGCATCGTGGCCGCCCTCATGGCCATCTTCGGCATGCTGGTGATCGGCCCGGTGGTGAAGACTTTCAGCAACGGCGCCAGTGCCGTCGTCGAATGGCTCGTCACCAACGGCCTGTTGCCGTTCACCAGCATCTTCATCGAACCCGCCAAGGTGCTGTTCCTGAACAACGCCGTCAACCACGGGATCCTGACACCCCTCGGCACGGAACAGGCCCTGCAAAACGGCAAGTCCATCCTGTTCCTGCTCGAAGCCAACCCCGGCCCCGGCGTGGGCATCCTGCTGGCCTACATGATTTTCGGCAAGGGCCTGGCCAAGGCGTCAGCCCCCGGTGCTGCCCTGATCCAGTTCGTCGGCGGTATCCACGAAATCTACTTCCCGTTCGTGCTGATGAAGCCCATCATCATCCTCGCCGCAATCGGCGGCGGCATGACCGGCATTTTCACCCTGGTGCTCACCGGCGCCGGCCTGCGCTCCCCGGCAGCCCCGGGCAGCATCATCGCCGTCTTCGCCGCGACCGCCAGCGACAGCTACTTCGGGGTGGCACTGTCCGTGCTGCTCGCCGCCACGGTGTCCTTCCTGATCGCCTCGGTGATCCTGAAGTCCAGCAAGACCCCCGTGGGTGAAACCGAGGAGGACAGCCTCAGCGCCGCCACCTCCCGGATGGAAGCCATGAAGGGCAAGAAGAGCTCCGTCTCCTCCACCCTGACCGGCGCGGGAGCAACCACCGCCGTTATGGCAGGTCCCATCAAGAACATTGTGTTTGCCTGCGACGCCGGCATGGGCTCCAGCGCCATGGGCGCCTCGGTGCTGCGGAACAAGATCAAGGCGGCCGGCTTCCCCGACGTCAAGGTCACCAACTCCGCCATCGCCAACCTGAGCGACACCTACGATGTTGTGATCACGCACCAGGACCTGACCGAACGGGCCAAGCCCGCCACGGCCAGTGCCGTACACGTGTCCGTCGACAACTTCATGAACAGCCCGCGGTATGACGAGATCGTGGAGCTGGTCAAGAGCAGCAACACCGAAAGGTCGGCTGCCCCTGCCGCCGCTGCTGCCGCCCCGGCAACTGCTGAGGCCGCACCTGAGGCCGCACCGCCGTCGGACATCCTGGTGGCAGACAGCGTGATCCTCAACGGCACGGCCACCACCCGTGACGGCGCCATCGACGAAGCGGGCAGGCTCCTGCTGAACCGCGGCGCCGTGGACAGCGGCTACATCGATGCCATGCACGAACGCGAGGAATCCGTGTCCACCTACATGGGCAGCTTCCTGGCCATTCCGCACGGCACCAACGCCGCCAAGGACCACATCATGAAATCCGCTGTGTCCGTGATCCGTTACCCGAACGGCATCGACTGGAACGGCAAGGAGGTCAAGTTCGTAGTGGGCGTCGCCGGCATCAACAACGAGCACCTGCAGATCCTGTCCTCCATCGCCAAGGTCTTCACCAACAAGGCCCAGGTGGCCCAGCTTGAGGCGGCCACCACGGTGGACGAAGTGCTGGAACTCTTCGGAAAGGTCAACGCATAGTGAAGGCAGTTCATTTTGGGGCCGGGAACATCGGCCGGGGCTTCGTGGGGCTGCTGCTGCACCAGGCAGGCTACGAGCTCGTGTTCGCCGACGTCGCGGAGGAACTGATCTCGCAGCTCGCCGCCGCGGACAGCTATGACGTCCACGAAGTGGGGGAGAACCCCACTGTCCGTACCGTGGACAACTTTCGGGCGCTCAACTCCGGAACCCAGGAGGCGGACGTCGTGGCGGAAATCGCGACGGCGGACGTGGTCACCACCGCGGTGGGGCCGCACATCCTGAAGTTCGTGGCGCCGGTGATCGCCAAGGGCATTGCTGCCAGGGCGGCGGGGCTGGCTCCGCTGCAGGTGATGGCGTGCGAGAACGCGATCAATGCCACCGACATCCTGCGGGACGAAGTGGCGGCTCAGTGGGACGCCGCCGCGGGACCGCTCGAGGCCGCGGCCGTGTTTGCCAACACGGCCGTTGACCGGATCGTCCCCAACCAGGAGCCGGGCAACGGCCTGGATGTCACGGTGGAGACGTTCTACGAGTGGGTCATCGACCGCACGCCCTTCGGGGACAATGCGCCGGTCATTCCGGGTGCCACGTTTGTGGACAACCTGGAGCCGTACATCGAGCGGAAGCTGTTCACCGTGAACACCGGCCACGCCTCGGCCGCCTACTTCGGGTTCGAGGCTGGGCTCGGCAAGATCTCCGAGGCCATGGCGGACCAGGATGTCGCCGCCGATGTGCGTGCCGTCCTGGACGAGACCAAGGAGCTGCTGATCCACAAGCACGGCTTTAACCGCGAGGAGCAGGAAGCCTACGTCGAGAAGATCCTGGGCCGCTTCACCAACCCGCACCTGCCGGATACCGTGAACCGGGTGGGGCGGGCGCCGCTGCGCAAGCTCAGCCGGCACGAGCGGTTCATCGGCCCGGCGGCGGAGCTGGCCGAACGCGGAATCGTGCCCGAGGCGCTGCTGGGAGCCATTGCGGCGGCCCTGCGCTTCAACGACCCCGCGGACGCCGAAGCAGCCGAGCTGGCGCAGATCGTGGCATCGTCCACGGCTGCGGAGGCCACGGAAAAGGTGACCGGCCTGACCGCCGAGCACCCGCTCTTCGCGGCTGTGGAGGCACTGGTGGAAGAAGTCAAAGCGGAGGCCAAGGTCTAGCGCGCACTTCCCAGAGCCCGACGCTCTCTCACTTTCCGTCGGTTTTTCGGCGACCCTCTCTCAGATCCGGTCCGGTTTACGCAGGCGCTCTCTCACCCCAGTTCATCAGGTGAGAGAGCGTTTGTGGTTTCCGCGCGAAAGGTGAGAGAGCGTTGGGGATTTGGGGACAGGAAGTGAGAGAGCGTTGGCTGTGGCAGGCTGGGCTGGTGACTTCAGCGCAACATGACCCGTCCGCCCTGCTCACCCTCGACGTGGACGGCGGGACCTTCCGCCTCCGCCACGCCACCCGGGCCGACCTTCCCGACATCCTGGACCTCCTGGCCGACGACCAGCTGGGTGCAACGCGCGAGGACAGTTCGGAAATGGCGCCGTACGAGCGTGCCTTCGAGGCGATCGACGGCGATCCGGCCCACCTTCTCGTCGTCGGCGAGCTCCTGGAGACGGGGGAGTCGGGGGAACCGGCCGGGGCGGTTGTCGCCACGTTCCAGCTGAGCTTCATCCCGGGCCTCTCCCGCCGCGGCGCCTGGCGCAGCCAGCTCGAAGCCGTCCGGGTGTCGGCGCGGCTGCGTGGCCTCGGGATCGGAGCGGCCATGGTGCAGTGGGCCGCGGAGGAGTCCCGCCGCCGGGGTTGCGCCCTGATGCAGCTCACCACCGACAAGTCACGCAAGGACGCCCACCGCTTCTACGAACGCCTGGGCTTTGCGGCCAGCCACGAGGGCATGAAACTCACCCTCTAATCCCGTGAGCCCGACTTCTTGACTATTAGGCGCCCTAACTATTAGGCTACCTAACTATGAGTGATGTTGAACTACCGCCGGCCTCCCTGCAGAACCTCGCCCAGGACTTCCGCGAGGCCCTCAGGCACAGCGTCTACCTGGTCCGCCGCCTCGATAACGAGGGTGAACTCAGCGCCGCACAGCTCAGCACGCTGAAGATGCTGCTTCACGACGGCGTCCGCGTGGGTGAGATTGCCCGGAACCTTGGCGTCAAGGTGCCCAGCGCCACCGAGCAGATCATCAAGCTGGAAAAAGCAGACCTTGTGCGGCGCGATCCCGACCCCGACGACTCCCGCGCCGTGCGCGTTGTGCTGACGGCGGAAGGCCGGGCCGCCGTCGACTCCGCAAACGAGCGGCGCAATGCCGTGATGGCGAAAATCCTGGTGGCCCTCAGCGACAGCGAACGTCAGGCACTGGCCGCGGCACTGCCGGTGATCGAAAAAATCAACAGCACCGTTCAGAACTAGAATCCCAGACTTAGGAGAACCCTTCATGGAAGGCCAGCTCGCCGCCACGCGGCCGGCAGTGGAAGAAACCCTCGAGGCTGAAAAGGCCTCCCTGATCAAGCAGCCAAAGGCGGTATGGGCCACGGCGCTCGCTGCCGTGTTCGCCTTCATGGGCATCGGCCTGGTGGATCCGATTCTCCCGGCGATCGCCAAGAACCTGGACGCCACGCCCAGCCAGGTCTCGCTCCTGTTCACGAGCTATTTCCTGGTTACTGCCCTGGCCATGCTGATCACCGGCTTTGTGTCCTCCCGGATCGGCGGCAAGAAGAGCCTGCTCATCGGCCTCGCCGTGATCGTGGTCTTCGCCTCCCTGTCCGGACTGTCCGGCAGCGTGGGTGAACTGATCGGCTTCCGCGCTGGCTGGGGCCTGGGCAACGCGCTGTTCGTGGCCACGGCGCTCGCCGTCATTGTGGGCGTCGCGAGCGGCGGCGCGGGGACGGCCATCATCCTCTACGAGGCGGCACTGGGGTTGGGCATCTCCCTCGGCCCGCTGCTCGGCGCCCTGCTGGGCGGCTGGCAATGGCGTGCCCCGTTCTTCGGGACCGCGGTGCTCATGGCCGCAGCCTTCATCGCGCTCATCGCCCTGCTGCCCAAAACCCCGCTCCCGGAGCGGAAGGTCCGGCTCCGCGACCCGCTGCTGGCCCTGGGCCACAAGGGACTGCGCACGACGGCGGCCAGCGGCCTGTTCTACAACTACGGCTTCTTCACCATCCTGGCTTTCACGCCGTTCATCCTCGGCATGGACGCCTACGGAATCGGCGGGGTGTTCTTCGGCTGGGGTGTGGCCGTCGCGGTGTTCTCCGTCTTTGTGGCCCCCGTCCTGCAGAACCGTTTCGGGGCCACAAAGGTGCTGATGGGCACCCTGGCCGTTCTCATGCTTGACCTGGCCGGGCTGGGGCTGGCAGCCGGGCACTCGGTGCCTGCCGTCGTCGTCCTGGTGGTTGTTTCCGGGGCGCTGCTGGGCATCAACAACACTGTCTACACGGAACTGGCCATGGGCGTTTCGGATTCACCGCGGCCGGTGGCGTCTGCCGGGTACAACTTCGTGCGCTGGATGGGCGGCGCCCTGGCACCCTTCGCCGCGGCCCAGCTAGGTGAGCACTTCGGCCCGCAGGTTCCGTTCTTCGCCGGGGCGCTGGCCATGGTGGCGGCCATCGCCGTTGCCTTCGGCGGGCGGCGATACCTGGCAGCCCACGAACCCCACGTGGTCTAAGGCGGACCCCCGGAGACAGTCCCGGAGAAGGTCCCGGAGATGAATAAGGCCCATGCTCGCGAAGAGCATGGGCCTTATCTGTCCGCTCGCGCGGGGTGCTGAGAGCGTCGGCTAGACCTTGACGGTCCCCTTCGGCACGAACAGCGTTTCCGCCTGTTCCAGGGACATGCCGTTGGTCTCCGGCACCTTGAACATCACAAAGAAGAACGACGCCGCCGCGAACAGCGCGTACAGGGCGTACGTGAGCGGCAGCGAACCTGCCGCCATCACGGGGAAGCTCAGCGTGATGGCGAAGTTGGCAATCCACTGGGCAGCCGCGGCAAGGCCCAGGGCGCGGGCGCGGATCCGGGACGGGAAGATCTCGCCCAGCAGCACCCACACCAGCGGGCCCCAGGAAGCGCCGAAGCTGATCACAAAGACGTTCGCGGCCACCAGGGCAACCGGACCCCAGGCGCCGGGCAGCGAAATCTCCTCGCCCGAGCCGGTGGCCGAGGCGAAGGCCAGGGCCATGGCGCCCAGCGAAACCGCCATGCCCACCGAACCGGCCAGCAGGATGGGGCGCCGGCCGATGCGGTCCACCAGTGCGATGGCCACCAGCGTGACCAGGATGTTGGTGACGGACGTGGCCACGGAGATGGTGAGCGAGTCCTTCTCCTGGAAGCCCACGGCCTTCCACAGCGTGGTGGAGTAGTAGAAGATCACGTTGATGCCGACGAACTGCTGGAGTACGGACAGCGTGATGCCGATCCACACCACGGCCTGCAGGCCGAACACCTTGCCGCGGAGCGAGCCCTTCTGGCCTGCGAGCTTGTCTTCCTCGATGGCGGACTGGATTTCGCGGATGTGGCGGTCGGTGTCCTCGGAGGGGGCAATGGTCTGGAACACCTTGCGGGCCTCGTCCTCCTTGCCCTTGAACACCAGGAAGCGCGGGGATTCCGGCAGGGTGTACGCGATCCAGCCGTACACGACGGCGGGCACGGCGCCGGCGAGGAACATCCACCGCCAGGCGTCGATGCCGAGCCACAGCGGCTGGTCCGCGCCGCCTGCCGTGTTGGCAAACAGGGCGTCGGAGAGCAGGGCGGCAAAAATACCCGTGGTGATGGCGAGCTGCTGGAGCGAGGCGAGCCGGCCGCGGACGTGCCGGGGCGAGATCTCGGAAATGTACGCCGGGGCAATGACCGAGGCCAGGCCGATGCCGAGCCCGCCCACCAGGCGCCAGAAGATCAGGTCCCAGACGCCGAACGCGAAGCCGGTGCCGGCGGCGCTCACCAGGAACAGGACGGCGCCGAGCTTCATGGCGGGAATGCGGCCGTACTTGTCGGCCACCTTGCCTGCCAGGTAGGCGCCGGCGGCGCAGCCCAGGAGGGCGACGGCCACGGCAAAGCCGGTGACGGCCTCACTGAGGGCGAATTCGCCCTTGATGGCATCTACGGCGCCGTTGACGACGGAGGAATCGAAGCCGAAGAGGAACCCTCCCACTGCTCCCGCGATTGCGAGGCCGATCACCTTGCGGGGAACGCCAGGGCGGCCTTCAGTGCTGGATGTGGACATGGATCTCCCTTGGGCTTTTGACGCGTTGGGTTTTTGGCTGTGCGGACATCGTTGACCACGGAACCGGCCCTGTTGGCCGGCGCACACGCGCTAAACAGTGTGCCACTTCACGCTGTGAGGTTCCACTTAGGGAAGGAGGGACGACGACGGCGGCGCTCCCGCCGTCGTCGTCTCCGGCCTGGCTGGGGGCCTCATCCGCGGCGTCACGCTGTGCAGGTTTCTACCGGCCGTGGCCGACGGCCGTCCCGGACTTCCGCGGAATCGAAACGGCAGGCAGCCCGAAAGGCTGCCTGCCGTGACGTTCGCGCGAACGGGTGGCCTAGTGCGCCGGTACCGACTCCTTGGAGACGGCCTTCGGGTCCGTCAGCTTCTTGTTCGGCAGGGCGAAGCTGATCAGGAAGGCAATACCGGTGAGCACTGCGGCGGTGAGCATCACGGCGTCGATCGACTGCGCGAAGCCCTCGGTGATGGGGCGGGTGAGCACGGGATTGGCCGTGTGCAGCCAGCTGGTGTCGTTGAGGGAATCGTTGGTGGCGCCGTTCTGGAAGAACTCGTAGAGCTTGGCGTTGGCTGGGTCGGCGGCCACGGCGGGGTCCTTGAGGACCTTCAGGTAGTCGGCGTTCTGCATGGCGTCCTTCATGCCCGTGGCGATCTTGTCCGCGGCCAGGCTGAACAGCATGGAGATGAACACTGCGGTGCCCACTGCGCCGCCCATGGACCGGAAGAACGCGGCCGAGGAGGTGCCCACGCCCATGTCCTTCGCCGGGACGGAGACCTGCATGGCCAGCGTGAGCGGCTGCATGCAGAAGCCCAGGCCCAGGCCGAAGAACACCGCGATGACGCCCGGAACCCAGAGCCCGGTGTCCACGCCCAGCGAGAAGCCCATCACGACGGCGGCGGCGGTCAGGACGGCCGTCCCCATGATCGGGAAGATCCGGAAGGTGCCCGACGCCGAGATGGTCCGGCCGGCGGTGATGGAACCGGTGAGGATGCCCACCGTGAAGGTGATCATCATGAGGCCGGCCTCGGTGGGGGTGAGGCCTTTGACCAGCTGGAGGTACATCGGGAGCATCGCGATGGCGCCGAACATGCCGATGCCGATGATGAAGTTCAGCAGCGAAGACAGACCGAATGTGAGGTTGCGGAACAGGCGGAGCGGGATCAGGGCGTAGTCGCCGGCGCGCTTCTCAGCCAGCAGGAACGCGATGATGCCGACGACGCCCAGCCCGATGCAGAGGAGGGAAGCCGCCGAGGTCCAGCCCCAGCTGCGGCCCTGCTCGGCCACCAGGAGCAGTGGAACGATGGCCAGCGTAATGGCTGCGGCGCCCCAGTAGTCGATCTTCTGCTTGACGTGCTTGGCGGGCAGATGCAGGTAAAGGAACACGACCGCCAGTGCGGCGAGGCCGATGGGCAGGTTGATGAAGAACACCCAGCGCCAGCCGTCGAAGCCCAGGATGGACTCCGAGCCGGCGAACGCGCCGCCCACCACGGGGCCGAGGACGGAGGAGATGCCGAAGACGGACATGAAGTAGCCCTGGAACTTGGCCCGGTCCTTCAGGGCCACGATGTCCCCGATGATGGTCAGTGCGAGGGCCAGCAGGCCGCCGGCGCCCATGCCCTGGATGCCGCGGGCGATGGCCAGTTCGGTCATGGAGTGCACGGAGCCCGCATACAGGGAGCCGGCCAGGAAGATCACGATCGCGGCGAGGTAGAGCGGCCTTCGTCCGAAGATGTCGCTGAGTTTGCCGTACAGCGGGGTGCTCACCGTGGAGGTGATGAGGTACGCGGTGGTGGCCCACGCCTGCAGGGAGAGCCCGTCGAGGTCGTTGGCGATGGTGTAGATCGACGTGGACACGATGGTCTGGTCCAGCGAGGAAAGGAACATGCCGAGCATGAGACCCACCATCACTGTGATGGTCTGACGCTTCGTCAGGACGTCCCCGGCTACGGGCCCGGCGGCGGTTTTGGACATGACTGCTCCATTACAAAGAAAAGGGAATCAAGCTTGATAGTTGCTTTCAGTAACTATCTTACTTTGAGATTTGTTCCCCTGCCCCGCCGAAATGAGGAATTAACTTAGCGTTCCACCAGGATTCCGTCCGGATCGCACCAGATCATGGCGCCGGGGCGCACCGTGACGCCGTCGATCTCCAGCTCCACATCCGTTTCGCCGGCGCCTTCCTTGGCACTCTTGCGCGGATTGCTGCCCAGCGCCTTGACGCCGAGCGGCAGGTCCGCCAGGACCTCACGGTCCCGGACGGCCCCGTTGATGACGACGCCGGCCCAGCCGTTTGCGACCGCGCTCGCCGCAATCATGTCCCCCATCAGGGCCGTTCGCAGGGATCCGGCGCCGTCCACCACCAGGACGGCACCCTCGCCGGGGGTTCCCAGGGTGGACTTCACGAGGGCGTTGTCCTCAAGGCATTGGATGGTGCGCACCGGCCCGCTGAAGTGGGAGAGTCCGCCCAGCGACTGGAACTGGAGCGCGATGGAATCGAGTTCCTCGCCCCGCTCGTCATAAAGGTCGGCGGTGTTGATGCTGCGGCTCTCGGGGGTGTCTGCGGGGGAAGCGGTCATTGGTCCTCCTCGGAACTGGCTGTGGACAACCCGCATGCAGGCTGTCATGCCCACGATAGTCTGATCGGACACTGATCATCTGTTCCCGGGGGAGCCGCAATGAGCCTGTCCGATCTGCCGGGGCACGTCCCGGACCCATCCGCCGCTGCCGCATCCCCGGGGGGACATACGACGGCGGCGCTCGCCGAACCGGAGCGGAAGGTCACCGCGCGGTGGGTGGCGGGGCTGGTGCTGGTCAATGTCGGGATCAACGCCGCCTTCTTCGGCCCCATCAACGTGTTCATCGGCCAGCAGGCCATCAGCATCGACGCGCCCAGCAAGGAAGCCATCCTGTCCCTCGTGACCAGCGCCGGCGCGGCAGTTTCGTTGGTCGCGAATCCGCTCTTCGGGGCGCTGTCCGACCGCACGGTCTCCGGCTTCGGCCGCCGTGCCCCATGGATCCTGGCGGGGGCCATCCTCGCGACGGCGGCTCTGCTCGCGATGTCCGGGGCCACGACAGTGGCATTGATTGTGCTGTTCTGGTGCCTGGTCCAGCTCGGAGCCAACGCGGCCTATGCGGCCATTACCGCGGCGGTCCCGGACCGGGTGCCGGTGCCGCAGCGGGCCACCGTGGGCGGCCTGGCGGCCATGGGCCAGACAGTGGGCATACTCGTCGGTGCCGTTTTCGGGGCCGTCGTCTCAGGAAACTACATGGTGGGGTACTGGCTGTGCGCCGCAGCGCTCCTGCTGTCCGTGCTGCCATACCTGTTTCACCGGAATGATCCCGTGTTGCCGCGGTCCGCCCGCCCGCCGTTCCATTGGAAGGTCTTCGCCAGGGGCTTCTGGATCAGCCCTGCCCGTCATCCTGATTTTGCCTGGGCGTGGCTCACCCGCTTCCTGATGAACGTCGGAAACCAGCTGACCATCGTGTATCTGCTTTTCTTCCTCCGGGACATCATCGGGTACGAGGAACCGGCGCTGGGCGTGCTGATCCTCACCGGAATCTATGCGGCCATGGTGATGATCACGGCGGTGCTGGCAGGGCCATGGAGCGACCGCGTGGGCAAACGCAAGCCGTTCGTCATCGGGTCCTCGCTCACCATCGCCATGGCGGCACTGATCATGGCCTTCTTCCCGGTCTGGCCGGGCGCCCTGGCTGGTGCCGCGGTTCTGGGCATCGGCTTCGGGGCGTACTTGGCGGTGGACTTCGCACTGCTGACCCAGGTGCTCCCGCAAGCGGCGGACCGGGGCAAGGACATGGGAGTCATCAACGTGGCCGCCTCACTGCCGCAGGTGTTCGCGCCGGCGATCGCCTTCTTCTCCATCCACTACTTTGGCGGGTACGTCACATTGTTTTCCGCGGCCGCGGTGATCGGATTGCTGGGCGCCGTGTTCGTAGTGAAGATCAAGGGCGTGGACTGAAAGCGGCCGCGGGGCGCCGCGGCAGAGCACACCGTTTTGACTAATGAGCGCCGGGAACGGTGCCGTATAGTGGACTCGAATTGCTGCGGCAGTGCTCTGATGGGGATCGCCTGACCGCTGTACGAAACCCACTCCCGGAACGCTGCTGATGCTTGAACTCAATTCAGATCTTCCCCCCATGGCTGCGCCGCCGACCCTGCCCCGACAACAGATCCGCTATGCCCGGATCCTGGATGCCGCCGCCGGATTTGCCCGGAAGGGCCTGGACTCCGTCAGCCTCTCCGAGGTCGCGGACAAGGCCAACGTCCCGCTGGGCACCCTGTACCGGTATTTTCCGTCCCCCACGCACCTGATGCTGGGGCTGTACCGGAAGCAGTTGGGCGAGCTGCAGGTGGGAAGCTGGCCGGAGTCGGACGGAAGCCGCGTGCATTCCCTGGCAGGCGTGGTGATGGAGATCTTCCACATGCGGCTGATGCAGCCGGCCGTGGAGCAGTGCCTGAGCAAGGGCGTCTACGCGAAGGACAAGGACACCACGGTTCTCCTGCGGGAGATCGACGCCCTGGCCGAGCAGGCGGTGACGGTGGCAAGCGGCGACGCCGCCAAGTCCCGTGTGCTGTTGCTGACGGTCTCCGGCCTGGTGCAGTCAGTCCGCTGCCGCCGGCTGTCGCTGTTTGAGGCCGAGGAAGACCTGAAGAAAGCCTGCTCGCTGCTGACCCGGTGCTAGTCCATGAGGAGCGCCCGGGGCGCTCCTTCTCCGCTAGCCACGCTTCTCCAGTAGCGACGCTTCGCCAGTAGCGACGCGTAACTGGTCTAGACCAGTGGCTCGCTTTTGGAGGCATGTTTCTGTGACGTGGATCACCTCGATGAATGAAAAAACGTTTTATCACGGCCGGTGGTCGGCCCAGTGTCCATTCGGCCGCTGCGCGTCTGTTTACCATTGCAGGACCGGAGTGGCTAGCAGCCCGTACCTCGCAGGAGCTTCACCGCGGTCCCGCCATCCCTTGGGCCGCACGAGTTCCAGCCAGCCCATCTTGAGCCTCCTATGTGCTTGAGCGTCATTTGTGCCGTGCGCCCACGGCTAGCCCCAGGAGACAACGAAGTGTCCACTGAAACCATCACTCCCGCTGACGGCATTTCCGCCGGTACCGCCTCCGCCGAGCAGCCGACCGTACTGACCGACCAGGAGATCTTCGAATCCCACCAGGGCGGCAAGCTGTCCATCTCCAGCACGGTCCCGCTCGCCACCAAGCGCGATCTTTCCATTGCCTACACGCCGGGTGTTGCCCAGGTCAGCCGCGCCATCCACGCCGATCCGGAGCTTGCCAAGACCCTCACCTGGGCCCAGCGCCTGGTGGTTGTGGTCAGCGACGGCACCGCCGTGCTGGGCCTCGGCAACATCGGCCCCAGCGCGTCCCTGCCCGTCATGGAAGGCAAGTCCGCGCTCTTCAAGTCCTTCGGCGACCTGGACTCCATCCCGCTGGTCCTCAACACCACCGATGTGGACGAAATCGTGGAAACGCTGGTCCGCCTGCGCCCCAGCTTCGGCGCCGTGAACCTTGAGGACATCTCCGCCCCGCGCTGCTTCGAGCTTGAGGAAAAGCTCATCGAAGCCCTGGACTGCCCGGTCATGCACGACGACCAGCACGGCACCGCCGTCGTGGTCCTGGCGGCGCTGACCGGCGCTGCCAAGGTGACCGGCCGTGAACTCGAAGGACTCCGCGTCGTGGTGTCCGGTGCAGGTGCGGCCGGCATCGCCGTCGCCGAAATCCTGCTCACTGCAGGAATCCAGGACGTTGTCCTGCTGGACTCCCGCGGCGTCATCAACAAGGACCGTGCGGACATTGCGGCCGATCCCGCCAGCAAGAAGGCCCAGATGGCGCAGCGCAGCAACCCGCGCGGGATTACCGGCGGACCGGGCGAGGCCCTGCTCGGCGCGGACGTGTTCATCGGCGTTTCCTCCTCGCAGCTGGCCGAGGAGCACCTCAAGCTCATGAACCACAGCTCCATCGTGTTCGCGCTGTCCAACCCGGACCCCGAAGTCCTGCCCGAGGTCGCCTCCCGCTACGCCGCCGTGGTGGCCACCGGACGCAGCGACTTCCCCAACCAGATCAACAACGTGCTGGCCTTCCCGGGAATCTTCCGGGGCGCGCTGGATGCCGGTGCCCGTCGGATTACTCCCGCCATGAAGCTCGCCGCGGCACGCGCCATCGCTGCGCTGGCCGAGCCTGAGCTGTCCGCAGACTACATCGTGCCCAGCCCGCTGGATCCGCGCGTCGCACCGGCCGTTTCCGCCGCTGTCGCCGCAGCGGTCGAGGCCGAGTAACCGCGGAACACGCTCCGCCAGAAAGTTCGACGGCGGCGCCTCCCGTGCTGGGGTGGCGCCGCCGTCGTCGCATCTGACAGCGTCCTGCCCGCCGGGCGCCAGGAAGGACCCCGCGCAGGTGCCCGCGGGGCCCTGGCGGGCATCCCCGCCGGAACCGTCGCCGGGCAACCCTAGACTGGGGGCATGAACCCCGAGATCCTCGTGACTGTCCTCTGCGGCCTTGCCATCGCGGTGGGCGTAGCCGGCACCGTCATTCCCGTGCTGCCGGGCAGCATCCTCATCGGACTGAGCCTGCTGGCCTGGGCCATCTGGGGTGGCGCCGGAACGGCCGGCTGGGTGGTCTTCGGCATCGGACTGGTGTTCGTCCTGGCAGGAATGGCGGCCAGTGCCGTCCTGACGGGACGCAAGCTCAAGGAACACCGCATCCCCAGCCGCAGCGTGGTGGCGGGTCTCGTCTTTGGCGTGGTGGGCATGTTCCTCATCCCGGTGGTGGGCCTCTTTGTCGGATTCGCCGCCGGTTTGCTGCTCAGTGAATCGCACCGCACCCGCGATTTCCGCACCGCCATGACAACCAGCTGGGCTGCCCTGAAAGCGACCGGGCTGGGCATGCTGGTGGAGTTCGGCCTGGCCTGCCTGGCGGCGAGCACCTGGGTGATCGGCGTCTGGGTGGCCGCAGCCAGCTAGCTGCGCGGAGGCCCTCCCAGCAGCCGCCAAGCGTGCACCACTAGCATGGAAGAATGAGCGCCGGACAGACCTCAGGACCGATCTATCGCGACCAGCGCGACCTCACCCCGTTCGGCGACGGGCTGGTCCGCACGCCGGTGCGTGACATCGCAGACGGCGTGGGCGGCATCCTGCACAGCGCCCTGGGCGGCCGGAACGCCGCGCTGCTCAGCGTGGACGGCCCCGTCCCCCGGATGAAGCGGCTCCCCGGAAAGGCTGCCAAGGCAGTGTACGAGGCGGTCTTCCACAACGCCGACCCCAACCGGCTGATCGCCGCCGGCCGCGCCTATCCCGGCTGGGCCGGGCTTTGCTACGTTATGGCCGGGCTCCTCGCCTACAAACAGGGCGGCTACCTGCGGGCCTCCGAGCTCCTGCAGCGGGGCCTCACCACCAGGAACGACGACGACGCCAACCAGTTCGCGTCGGGCTACCTGACGCGTGTGGTCACCCGGGTTGAAGTCGCCGAACGCATCGAGGTGCCTGTCCTGTTCAGCGAAGAAGCCGTCTTCCTGGCGCTGTCGCACTCACTGCGGGAAACGGGCCACCTTGAGGCAGCGCTGCAAACCGTGGCCTCGCTGCCGCCGTCGCTGCCGGCGGCCCTGGCCCGGTGCTCACTGGCCCACGCGCTGGGACGCGACAAGGAGGTGGTGGTGTGGACGGAAGGGCTCCTCAACTCCGATGACCTCTCCGCCGCGCTGCTGCTGGTGCGGGCGCGTTCCCTCCGCCGGCTGGGGGCCGGCGCCGCCGCCCAGTCGGCCCTCAAGGAGGTCCTGCGGCGCCGCAAGACCCACCTGTCGCTGCGGAACGACGCCATGACAGACCGCGCGCTCCTGCTGCTGGACAACGGCCGCAAATCCCTGAACCCGCGGGACTGGCTGCGGGGCCGGCCGGCCGAACTCGAGACCTTCGAAGTCATCCGCAAAGACGTCGAGGAGCGCAGGCTGTGGGAACAGGAATGGAAGCAGCTGGACCGGGAATAGAGCTCCTCGTCCGGGGCAGGCCGGCCCGGCGCAGCGGGCCCTTGTGGGCAATGCCGGGCCGCGGTACAACGGACCAATGAGCGATGCAATCAGGCAGTGGATGGAAAAGTACGTCACCGCATGGACCACCAACAAGCCGGACGATATCCGCGCTCTTTTCACGGAGGACGCCGTCTACGCCACCCGGCCGTACGATCCGCACGCGTGGCGCGGGCATGAGCAGATCGTGGAACACTGGCTGACCGAGGCCGACGAGCCGGAGGAGTGGACCTTCGAATGGGAACCGCTCGGCTCGGACGGCGACCTGCATTTTGTCCAGGGCCGCACCAACTACCTGGGTGACCGCCCCAGCTACGAGAACCTTTGGGTGATACGGCTCGGCCCGGACGGCCGCGCGTCCGCCTTCACCGAGTGGTTCATGGAGCGCAAGGTCTGAGAGTGCGACGGCGGTGCTACTGCCAGGCGATCCCGGCCACCATCGGAATGAGCTGCTCAGACAGCAGCACGGTGCCCAGCGCCACCATGATGATCCCGCTGGCAAGGGTCACCCGCCGGGCAGCCCCGGGCCGTGAGTGCAGCAGCTTCCGGGAGAGCAGGGCCACGCAGGTGTACACCACGCCCGCCAGCAGGACGAAGGTCAGGCCCAGCAGCCCGGACTGCACCGGAACCGGCAGGGACGCTTCCGGGCTGACGAACTGGGGAACCAGTGCCACGAAGAACAGCAGCCCCTTGGGGTTGATGCCGCTCGTGCCGACGCCCTGCAGGAAGGTGCGGAACTGGTTGGATTCCGCTTGTTTGGAGTCCGCCGGATTAGCCCCTGCCGGGGAGGCCGCTCCGGGGCCAAAACTGGCGCCGCGCCATGACCTGATGGTGCCGAAGCCAAGCCACAGCAGGTAAGCGGCTCCCGTAACGGTCAGCCAGCCAAGCACGCCGGGCGCACCGGCCAGCAGGGCAGCCAGCCCCGCCACCATGAGCACCGTGTGCAGGACGTAGCCGCTGCAAAGTCCGGCCACGGCGGGGACGAAACTGCGCTGTTTGAGGCCGGCCGCAATGGAGTAGGCCCAGTCCACTCCGGGGGTGCAGGCCAGGGCGCCGGCAACCACCAGGAATGCGAGGAACAACTGGGGATTCACGGGCGGCCTCCTACGGTGTGCTGATAGGAGAAACTCTAGGTAAATTGCCGCCACAAGTGTTCCCTGATTTACTCAGGAAATGCCGCCGGTGAGTAAGATAATTGCGTGATTGACCACATTGACAGAAATATCTTGCGTCACCTGAAAACGGATGGCCGGATGACGGCCACCGCGCTTGCCGCAAAGGTGGGACTGACCGTCGCGCCGTGCCACCGGCGGCTGCGTGACCTGGAGTCCTCGGGGGTGATCCGTGGCTACCGCGCGGACATCGACCCGGCCGCCGTCGGGCTCGGTTTTGAAGCGATCGTTTTTGTGACGCTGCGGCAGGTGGACCGGCCCACCATGGAGATCTTCGAGAACCGGGTGGCGGACAATCCCAATGTCGTGGAGGCGCAGCGGCTGTTCGGCTCGCCGGACTACCTGCTGAAGGTTATCGCCGAGGACCTGCCCGCCTACCAGCGCTTCTACGACTCCGAGCTCACGTCGCTGCCCGGCGTCGAGCGGCTGACGTCAACGCTGGTGATGAAGAACCTGAAGTCGAACGCCGGTCCGCCGGTCTAGGCGTCCCGGATTCCGGCGGAGCCTGCCGTTCAGGCTGCCGGGCTGACGTGGACGATGATCACCTGGGTGTCCTTGGCGCCGTCGTACCGGAGGTCGTAGTTGACCTCCAACCCCGTGGACGTTCCCGGAGTGATGGAAAAGTCACTCTTTCCCTCAGGGTCCCTCTCCGTCGAGGAAATCCACCGCTCAGCGGAGCCGCCGTCGATTCCATAGCGCTGAACGCCGTCGCGGATCAGGCCGAAATACTCAGCCGCCGAATCTGCGGTCAGGAAGTAGGTCACCTCGCTGAAATCCGGACTCTGGTCCGTGGTGTTGAAGCGGATCCGGTCCGTGTCGCCCGCGATCTCGCCGTTGGGGGCCACAATGGTCAGCGCGATCTTGCCCGCGTCGCGGGTGTTGATTTCCGGACCGGAGCTGTCCTCGGTGACCCGCACGGCAGCCTTCTTCAGCGAACCCGAACTCATGTCCAGCCGCGCGGTTCTAGTGGCGCGGATCCGGTCCACTCCGGCGGCGTCGAGGGTGGAAAAGTCGGAGGTGCTCACGGTGCTCCCTGCAGAAGATGATGCGGCGGACGTCGGTTCGGTGGTGTTGGGGCTGCTGGGCTGGCAGCCGGTGAGGACCAGGCTTCCGGCCAGGCCCAGCACGGCCAGGAAACGGCGGAAGACGGCGGCCTGCCGCCTAAGGCGCGGGCGGACAGCCGGCAGCGCGGGCATCACTGGTGCACCTCGGCGTCGAAGCCCGAGGCAAAGCGGTCCATGATGCCCGGAATATTGTTCGTGGGACGGTACTGGTCCACGCGGTCGTTGAAATCCGAGCCGATGATTTGCCGGGCTCCCGCCGGGTCAGTGGCCAGCAGGTTTTGATAGGCCGGCAGGGTGTCCTGCTTGATGAGCTCCCAGCGCTGGTCGGCATTGGCGATGTTCCCATCGGGGAAGCCGGTGGTGAAGTCCGTGCGGAACTGGGTGGGGTTGTCCCAGTTGGTGAAGGGCACGTTTTCCGGGCCCGGACTCTCCACACTGAACTTGTAGGGGAACACTTCCGGGTAGCTCCTGGCGCCGGGGATGGACGGTTCCCCGGCCAAGGTCACCATGTAGGTCACGGCTTCGCCGCCGGGATGGCTGCGCATGGTGTCGTAGTCGTCAGCGATGATTTCGTTCTGCTCCCGGTAGAGGAGGGCAGTGTTTCCTGCCTGCACCTGCGCGGGGTCGCCGGAATCGACCTGGGCCCAGGCGCGGGCCGTGGGGTAGTCGATGGCGCCGGAGTCGCGGAGCCGGTTGATCTCCGCCAGGCCGCCGTTCATGTAGGCCTGGTGCTGCCGGGCCTGGTCCAGGAAGATTTCCTTGTTCATGTCCAGCATGCTGGTCTCGTAGAACTTGATTTCCTGGTCGGTCATGCCTGCCAGCTGTTCGATCTGGTCCAGGACCGGCACTGGAATGTCAGACGCCGGGTTGTCCGCGATCTGCTGCGCGAGGTCCCGGAGCATGGCCATGTCCTTGAACCCGCCGGCGAACGACGGTCCGATCATGTTGGCCATCCCGGCCCACTGCAGGTCCGGGTTGGACAGGTAGGCCTGCCCGTAGAAGTCGTAGACCTTCTTGATGGTCTCCCAGTTGTATTCCGTGCCCTTGGACGTATCCCAGTCCGCGGGATCGATGCCCATGTCCCGCATGGCCTGCTGGTTCCAGTAGTCGGTGAGGAACGCCGAATACTCCGGCGAATTCTTCTCGATCAGTCCCGAGTCGGCCGCTGCGTCCAGGGCGGACTTTGCGGCGTCCGGGTTGGCCAGCGCCCACTGCTTGAACTCATCGCTTTCCAGGTAGTCCTGGCGTTCCTCGGCGGTCATGCCGTTGAGTTTGTCCGTCAGTTCCTGCGCGGCGCCGTCCGTCTGTGGATTGCCGCCGCCGGGCCCGGCCGGCCCGCCGTTGCCGCCGTTGCTGCCGCCGGTTGAACTCGTGCTGGCCTGATCCTGTTGGTCGGCATTCCGCAGCAGGGCCTTGGAGGCGCTCTGGATCCCGGCGGCAGCCTCCCGGAGCACCTTCGAATGGGCTCCCTTCCAATCACTGCGGAAGCGGTCGCCGTCGTTGCCCTTCCACGGACTGGAGGCGATGGAGGTGCCCAACTGCTGTCCCAGCTGGTCCAGCCGGCTGGCACTTTTCGCCAACTCTTTTGCGAGCTGGCGTAGCTGTGCGACGTCCGCACCGTAGAAGTTTCCCGCCACATTTCCCCCTGTTGAAGTCCACGGCCAGCCTAATGCCTCCGGCTGGAGGCGGCGATGGGGAGAAGTCCCCCGCGCACCCCGCCTCGCACTTTCAGGCGTCCAGCAGCCCGGTGGTGCGGTACGGGATGACTTCGCGCAGGAACATGCTGGTGGACGTGCGGACGATTCCGGGGCAGAGGCGGATCTCCTCGGACACGCGGTAGAGGTCGTCCGGGCTCTTGGCCACCACGCGGATGAGGAGGTCGGTGTCGCCGGCGGGCGCGTGGCATTCCAGGACTTCGGGGATCTTGCGCAGGGCGGCGATTGCCTCGTTCAGGTGGCTCTGGTCCAGTTCGGCGCTCACCGCTGCGGCCACGCCGCGGCCCAGCGCCGAAGGCAGCACCCTGCTGCTGTTGGCGCGGAGGGCGCCCGACGCCGTCATCCGCTCCAGGCGCGACTGCACAGTTCCGCGCGCCAGGCCCAGCTTCTGTGCCAGCACCATGATGGGCACGCGGGGGTCGTCGTCCAGTGCGGCAAGGATCCGCCGGTCCGTTGGATCGAGTTCCTGCAATCTGATCACTTCCTGCCTGCTGGCGCCCTGGCGACTGATCAGTCTGACCAGTGGAACGCATGCTCGTTGCGCCTACTGTAGGTCTTCTGCTGAAATGATGGCAACAAAGGGACGCAGGCCACCGCCGGATCCCGCAGGCTACAGGACCCCCGGCACACCACCCGGTCCCTGGAAAAGGTTTCCCGCAAGGAGGCTGCCGCTGATTGACTCTTGTTCACGCATCGTCTCTCCGCAAACACGGCAAGAGCCCCTGAGCTCCCGACGTCGGATCCCCGAAGTCATCGGTAGCTGAGGGGCTCTTGTGTTGTCCGGGCTTGTGTCGGGGCACTGCCAACCTCCATGGCCAAAACGCCTAGGCTTGAGCCATGACTTCAGCCGGCCGCTTTGCCCCGAGCCCCTCCGGCGAACTCCATGTCGGAAACCTCCGGACGGCGATCCTCGCCTGGCTGTTCGCCCGCTCCACCGGCCGGCGGTTCCTGATGCGCGTGGAGGACCTGGACCGTGCCCGTGCGGGTGCAGAAGCGGAGCAGCTCCGCGATCTGGCGGCCGTCGGCGTGACCTGGGACGGCGGCGTCGTGCGCCAGACGGAACGCGAGCCGCTGTATGCGGAGGCGATCCGCCGCCTGGCTGGCGCCGGGCTGACGTATGAATGCTTCTGCACCCGGCGTGAAATCCAGGAGGCGCCGTCCGCGCCGCACGCCCCGCAGGGCGCCTACCCGGGGACGTGCCGGAACCTTGACCCGGCGGAGCGTGAGTTCAAGAGGACCATCCGGCCTGCCGCTGTCCGGCTGCGCTCGGCCGTCACCGGCTGGACGGTGGAGGACCTGCTGCACGGCACCTACACGGGCGTGGTGGACGACTTTGTGCTCCGCCGCAATGACGGGGTGACTGCCTACAACCTGGCAGTGGTGGTGGACGACGCCGCGCAGGGAATTGACCAGGTGGTCCGCGGGGACGACCTGCTGCCGTCCACGCCCCGGCAGGCGTACCTGGCCTCACTCCTGAATATTCCCGTTCCGGAATATGCCCACGTGCCGCTGGTGGTTAACTCCGACGGCGCCCGGCTGGCCAAGCGCGACGGTGCGGTGACACTGGCCGACCTGGCCGACGCCGGGCTGGACGCCGGCCGGGTCCGGGACATCATCCTGGAATCGCTCGGGCTCCCGCCCGGCCCGCTGCCGCGGGTCCTGCCATCCTTTGACCCGTCGGCGCTGCCGCGGGAGCCGTGGGTATGGCCCGGTGTTCCGGGCACAGGCACAGGCACAGGCGCCTAGGCGCGTAGGCTGGAACCATGCCAGACACAGGAACCACGGACGCAAGCGTCCCCCAGCCACGATTCACTGTTGAGACGGCCAAGGTCCTCGCCGAAGTGGCGCACAACCGTCAGAAGGACAAGCTCAAGCGGCCGTACCGCGAACATGTCCTCGCCGTCGGCGACGCCCTGGCGGATTTCGACGACGACATCCGGATTGCCGGCTACCTGCACGATATTGCCGAGGACACCCCGATCACCCGGCAGGCACTGCTGGACATGGGCGTCTCCGAACGCGCCGTGGGCATCATCGAGCGCGTCACCAAACGGCTGCACGACAACCCGGACGATTACCAGGCCGGCATCCGGTTCATTGCCGAGGACCACGATGCCACGCTGGTCAAAATCGCGGACAACGCGCACAACTCACTGCCTGAACGCGTCAAGGCCCTGGCCGAGAAATGGCCGGACAAGCCGCCGATTACCCGCTACGACGAAGCCAGGCCGGTGCTTTACGATGCCGTCCCGGTCGAGGAAGTCCGCAAGATCCTGGCCCGGGTAAACCCGTGGCTGCTCGAGGAACTGGACGACCGCCTGGACGAGGCGGACGACACCGACTACGAGAACCTCTCCTACGAGTCCTAGCGGACGTCCGCCCACAGTTCGCGCTCCCACGCCCGGGGGTCGTACACCAGGCTGGAATCGATGTTGAAAAGCATCGTGGCCCTGCGTTCGAGGTCGTAGTCCGGCCAGCCGGGATCGCCGGTGGCGGCGAACGAAACCCAGGCGGCATGCATCGCATCGGCCAGTTCCTGCGGCGGATCCGCCCCGAGCAGCGGTCCGAACAGCCTGGAGTGCTTGTCCAGGGTGCCGAAGACGAACGGCACTTCCACGGCATGGACCGCGCCGAGGCCGGGGGCGGACCAGGCGAACTCGTACATGAACGTACGCGCTGAGGTGGCCGACGTTGCGCGGGCATCGGCCAGGCGGATGGCCGGTAGCCGCACCCACCAGTCGGTTTCCACGGCCGCGAGCACGTCGCCGGGAGAACTGTCCGGATAATGGGCGCGGTACTCGCGGTATGCCGTCCCGGCGGGAAGACCGTAAGCCCCAATGGGCGGGAAGCCGTCCACGCTCCTCGATTCCACCAGGTCCTGCTCCGAGACCTTCGAAATGACACCGGTGATGGCAAGGAACAGCTTCCAGTCCTCGGTATTGGTGCCGACCATGACGTCCACCGTGGACCCGGCGCCGGCCGCGATCCGCTCGATGGGGCGCCGTGGAATGACGTCGCCGTCGACTGTCGGTTGCCAGAGCATCGAGCTGGACAGCACTTCCTGTCCCCAGCGCGCCGGGTCGGGGTCGGCAAAGAGATCCGCCTTCAACTCCGCCTGCGCCGCGAGGAATTGCTGGGCCGGCACCGCTGCCAGGGCCTCCCGGGTTGGCGGAACCCCCAGCTTCCCGGCAAGGAACCCGCCGATTCTCTGGGCGGTCCCGGTGGGGATCGCATGGTGGGCTGCCCCGCTTTGCAGGATGGCCCGCCGGAACAATCCTCCCGCACGCGGCATCGAGAGAAGGACGCCGATGCTCATGGCACCCGCCGACTGGCCGAAGACTGTGACGTTGCCGGGATCGCCGCCGAAGGCTGCAATGTTCCCGCGGACCCACTCCAGGGCAGCGACCTGGTCGAGGAGGCCGACGTTGGCCTGCCCGTCGCCAAGGTCCAGGAATCCGTCCGCGCCCACCCGCCAGTTGATCACCACACATACGACCCCGTCACGGGCGAAGTTCCGGCCGTCGTACGCCGCCGTCGAACCGATTTCGAACGCGCCGCCCTGGATCCAGACCATGACCGGCAGGCCCGAGCCGCCCGGGTCCGGTGTCCAGATGTTGAGGTTCAGGCAGTCCTCACCCGCCAGCCCGGTGTCCCACTCCGTGCCGGCGCTTTCCGGGGGAGCCAGCTGGAACGGTGCTGCGCCGTACCGGGTGGCGTCACGGACGTCGGTCCAGGGCTGGACCGGCCGCGGCGGGCGCAGCCGGTTCGCGCCGGACGCCGGCGCCGCGTACGGGACGCCCAGGAAACGGTGCACGCCGCCGTCCACGCTGCCGCGCAGCTGGCCGTTCGTGGTACTGACAACGCTGTCCATGCCTGCCGCCTTAATGCCCCGGGTTTCTTGGGGTTGGCTCCCACTCTGGCAGGCCGCAGCGATGCGGCTGAAGGGCCGAAGGTCACCCGTTGCGGGCCGGGCCTGTCGCAGACGCCCGTTCCAGGCGCTCCAGTGCTGCGTTCATCTTGCCGGCACCGCGCCTCTCATCGATCACAATCGACGCGCCTAGTGCCAGCACGATCACGAGCATGCAGACAGGCACCGAGACGCCGGCGGCGGCCAGGCCAACGCTGGCCGCCAGCGACGCGAGGACTCCCGCTGCCACGGCAATGACGGTGCGGTCCGCGCAGATCATCACGCTGTAAAGCCAGGTCAGGGAGACCTTGAACAGCGCCACGGGAATGGCGATGCTGGCCACTGCCACCGCGGCGCTGATGTGCGCCACATGGTCGATGAAGTAGGCCGCCACGTGCAGGCCGGCGCCGGTGGCGGCGATGGCAGCGAAGATGGGGATGTGCCCGTACCCGAAGAAGAAGGAACGGTGCCGCTGGAGGTGCAGGGCGCGGCCGGCGGGCAGGATGAAGTAGATCCACCACATCGCGAAGGCCAGTGCCGTTCCGCTGAAGCCCACCATCGCCGCGTCCACGCTCCAGCCATGGTGGGCCACGATGGCGCGCAGCGTTTCGATGGCACCGATCAGGCATTCGCCGAGGGCGATGATGGCCAGCAGGCCGTAGCGTTCGGCGATGTGGTGCGCATGCCAGGGGGTCCGCAGTGAACGTTCCGCCACGTAGGGGGTCGCCATCTCCAGGGCGTAGAGCGGAACGGTCATCAGGATGGTCGGGAGTACGTCCGCCTGGATAATCAGCACTGCGATCCAGCCGAGCTGCACCACACCTAGGTACGTCGCGTAGCGGAGGCATGTCTGGCGGCGGGCCGGGTCCTGCCGCGCGGCACGCAGCCATTGGAACACCAGGGCAAGGCGCATGATCACGTAGCCGCCCACGATCACGGCGTTGTCCACATGGCGGCCCTCCACGAGGGAGTGGAACAGGGGCTCGATGCCCATGGCCAGAACCAGCACGCCCAGCATCTGGACCATGGTGACCACGCGGAAGACCCAGTCGTCGGTGTCATAGGCGCTCGCGAACCAGGTGAAGTTGATCCAGGCCCAGATCACGGCGAACATCGAGAAGGAAAAGCCCAGCAGGCCGGCACCGTAGTGGGCCTCGGCGATTTCGTGGGCGAACTGGCTCCCGGCCACCCCGAACGCAATCACGAACGTCAGGTCAAAGAACAGTTCCAGCGGCGTTGCTGCCCGATGCCGTTCGTGCGGGTCGCGGCCGCCCATGCGGGCCATGGCATGCCGGAGGGGATTGTTGGACATGGCTCAAAGAGTACCGGCGGGAGCAGCAGCGGCTCCACACCGCCCGCTCCGCGCCCGCAACATCAAGCCGATGTACACGAGATCGAAGACGCTGCAGAGGGCGCCGACCCCCAGAACCAGGGGCGAGTGGCCGAACCAGCCGAACACGATGGTGGGTGCCAGAGTTCCGATCCATTTGGCCACGGCGATGAGCAGGGACTGGCCCCGTGCGCCCCCGCGGGCGGCGAACATGGCGATGAACAACCCGGACATCAGCAGGTTCTGCAGGAAGGCCGAGTAGCGCGCCGCCGCATCCCAGCCGAACTCCGCGACAAACAGCAGCTGCACGGCAAAGGCGGTGACCCCCAGGAGCAGCGCCCAGCCCAGAAAGAGTTTCCGCGTCACCCACGCGGGGAGCTCGGCCCGGCCGAACCTGAAGAACGTGTACAGGATGACGACGTCCGCCAGAGCCCACACGATGTTGAACACGCCCTGGACGGAGAGTGCTGTTGCCGCCGAACGCGAGGCATAGATGGCTTCCCACGCGAAGTTCAGCGCCAGTGCGGCCGCCGGGACTGCATAGCTCCGGTCCCGGAATCCGACCCGGATTGCCTCAACGTACACCGCCGTCCAGGCGATGCCGCTGACAACAGTGAGGAACAGAATCAACCCGGCCCTTACACCCGGCCCAGCGAGTCGATGTCCTCAAGGAAGTCCTGGTGGACCTCCTTGCTTACCGTCGTCCGGGTGTCAGCAATCGCGTCGAGGTAGTCCTGCGTGGCGGGACCCTTCCGGACGGCTTCGCGGACCGATGCGGTGCCCCCGGAAGCCAGCCCGCCGTCGTCGTACACTGCCTTTTCCAGTGCACGCTGGGAGGCGCTCCGGGCCGCGTACTCAATGTCCGCGGGGGAGAAGCCCTCGGTACGGTCCACCAGCAGCTCCACGTCCACGTCGTCCACCACGGTGGCCGGAATGAACCGCTGCCACATGGCCTCCCGGGCCTGCCGGTCGGGCAGGCCGATGGGGATGACGTAGTCGAACCGGCCGTGGCGCAGGAAGGCGGTGTCCAGGGCGCGGATGAAGTTGGTGGCGCAGACCAGCAGGCGGCCGGGCTGCTCGCGGAAGGCCGGGATGATCTTGAGGAGTTCGTTGGTGACGCCCTGCAGCGGCGACGGCGGCTCACCCGAGCGCTGGGACGCAATCTCCTCCACCTCGTCTATGAACACCACGGCATGTTCCAGCTCGGCGATCTCCAGGAAGGTCTCGCGGAGCGCACCGGCCAGGCCCTTGGGGTCGGCCGCGAGCCGGGAGGGGAATACTTCCACGAACGGCCATTCGAGCCGGGACGCGATGGCCTTCGCAAACGTTGTTTTGCCGGTACCGGGAGGGCCAAAGAGGACGACCGCGCGGGGCGGCACCACACCGAATTCGTCCGCCAGGTCCGCCTCGGCAAGGGGGAGCACCAGCCGGCGTTCCAGCAGTTCCTTCTCGTTGCGCATGCCGGCCACGTTTTCCCAGAGGTCGCGGGCCAGGATGCGGCCGCCGAGGAGGCCCAGGGGTTCAAGCTCCTGGCGCTGGACGGGAATGGTCCGTTCGAAGTACCGCAGGTTCTTCTTGAGCACGAATCCGCGGCTGAGGAAGGCCTCCACCCGCGTTTCGGACTCCGGCATCAGCGCGGACAGCTTGTTCAGCCCGTGCGGGGCCATCCGGTTCTCGACGGCGGCCAGCAGCGACGTGCCGATCCCGCGCCCGCGGTATTCGGGGAGGGTGGCCAGGAAGACGATCCAACCCTGGTCGTGCGCGGCGCGTCCGACGGCGGCGCCCACCACCATGTCGCCCTGCACAGCCACCACGGCGTGGTCCTTTTCGCAGGAGGCCAGGACTTCGGAGAGCGCGTAGACGGGCTCGACGTTGGTGGCCTTGAGGGATTCCCAGAGGTGCAGGATGCCGTCAAGGTCGGCCGAGTGGAAATCCCTGATCCGCCAGGTGGTCATGAGCGTTTCTCCTGTGGTGGTTCGTCGTTGAGCCAGCGTGAACTTCTCAGCTGAGCATATGCGAACCGGGGCTCCGAAGGGTTGCGGCGGCGTTGCATTACGCCGCCGCAACCCCGGGCCGCGGCACTGGTGCGCTACCGGACACTTGCGGCCCGTCGACGACTTTGCCGCTAGGGAGCCGCGGTGGCCAGCAGCTCCTTCATTTCCTTGATTTCGGATTCCTGGGCGGTGACGATTTCCCGGGCGAGCTTTACGGCGTCGCTGTTCTGCCCGTCGGCTATTTCGGCCTTGGCCATCTGCACGGCACCCTCGTGGTGCGCAATCATCTGGGTGAGGAACAGCCTGTCAGCTTCCTTGCCTTGGGCGGCGTCGAGCGCCTTGAGGTCGTCGTCGCTCATCATGCCGGCCATGCTGTGGCCCGCTTCGCCGTGCCCGGCCATGGCCGTGGGTTCATTCCAGCCCTTGAGCCAGCCGTTCATCTGTTCGATTTCAGGGCCCTGTGCGGCCTTTATTTTGGTGGCCAGTTCCGTGACGGCCGGATTGACGCCCCGCTTGCCGAGCATCATGCCGCTCATTTCAACAGCTTGTGCGTGGTGCGGAATCATGGACTGGGTAAACAGCGTGTCCGCGGAGTTGTGGCCCATGGCCTCAGGGCTGCCCGCCGGCGCGCTGGAGCTCATTGTCCCGTGGTCCGCGGGCATCGTTGAGGACCCGGTGGTGGCGTTCGAGCCGCAACCGGCGAGTGTGATGACGGCGGCCAGGGCAGCGGCTGAAAGGGTGATTGGCTTCTTCATGTGAATGGTGTCCTTCGGGAATCCGGCATGGGGCGCCGGGAGGGGCGGCTGCCAGGCTTCCCGCGCGGGGAAACAACGCGGGGAACCGGCATCCAGGGCAGGGCAGGCGCCGGAAACGTCACGGCGCGGGCCCGGTTTTACGTCCGGCTGATGGACAGTTCGCCTGGCGAAGGACTGCCGGGAACATAGGCGTATGCGGCGACGGCCTGCAGCCGGGCGGCGCTGAGGTCCGGTACCGCAAACGCAACGGTTCCCGGCTGCGGCGCGGCCAGGGATGCGCCCCCGGGTGCCGGGACGCAGGATCCGTGGGCGGCTGCCACTTCGCTGCAGTTTCCCTGGCAGGAGCACGACGGCGGCTGCCCGGCAGTGTTTTCGGCCGCCGGGGCGCGGACAGCCTTGGCCGGGCCAACCATGGCGGCTGCCTGATGACTGCCATGGCCGCCGTGGCCGGCGTCGCTGGCATGGCCGGCAGTCGCCGTCGTCCGCTGGTCCGCAACGGAACCGTCTGCTGAGGCGGCGGCAACAGCCATATCGTGAACGCCATGGGATCCGGCCAGGACGTGCATGCCGAGGAGCCCGGCCACGATGGCCAGGAGGGTGGCGAGCAGCGACGCCCGGCGAAGGAGGGCAGCGGGTACTGCCAGGTACTTCTTCATTGCTGACAGTCTAGATTCCCAACGTGCCCATCGTGTTCCGCAGCGTGTCGGCGGAATGCTGCAGGGCTGCCAGTTCGCCGTCGTCCATGGGCGTGTGAAGCACGCGGTGCACGCCGCCGCGCCCCACGATGCTCGGAAGGGACAGCGCCACGCCGGAGATGCCGTACGGGCCGTCCAGCACGGTGGACACGGGCAGCACGGCGTTCTCGTCCCGGAGCAAGGCTTCCACGATCCGAGCGCCGGAGAGGCCGATCGCGTAGTTGGTTGCACCCTTGCCGGCGATGACCTTGTAGGCCGCCTGCGTCACTTCGCGGGCCGTCTCGGTGAGGTAATCCGCAGTGAACACCCGTTCGCCGTCCACTTCCCAGTCCCGGATGGGGACGGGGCCGATCGTGGCGCCGGACCACACCGGGAACTCCGTGTCGCCGTGCTCGCCCACCATGCTGGCATGGACGCTGGCCACGGAGACGCCGGCACGGCGGGCCAGCAGCCAGCGCAGCCGCGACGTGTCCAGCACGGTGCCGGAGGAGAAAACACGTTCCGCCGGCAGCCCCGAGATCTGTTGCGCCGCCACGGTGAGAACGTCGCAGGGGTTGGTGACCAGGACATAGACGGCGTCCGGGGCGTGCTGGAGCAGCTGCGGCATGAGCTGTTCGAGGATGCGGACGTTGGTCCCGGCCAGGTCCAGGCGGGTTTGGCCCGGCGCCTGCTTCGCGCCGGCCGTGATCACCACGACGTCGGCGCCTTCCGTCACGGCGATGTCTCCGCCGCCGGTGACGGTGGCGGCAGCCGCGGCGAACTGGGTGCCGTGGGCGAGGTCCAGGACCTCAGCCTCCGCTTTGAGGGCATTGACGTCGAACAGGGCGATATTGCTGGCCGAACCCCGGATCAGGGCGGCGTATGCGAGTGAGGTGCCGACGCTTCCGGCTCCCACCACCGCAAGTTTGGATCCTGACATGAGCTACCTCTTCCCCGGTCCCGGAGTGCCAAGACCCGCGCTGGTGGTGGAACTGCCCGCAATGGCTTCATGCTACCGATTCACGAGCAGCCACACACCAGCGCGAACGGACACTTGCGGCCCTTGAATCCGAAGATTTTGGGGCCGCAAGTGTCCGTTCGCGCTACCGGGATGCGTGGGTGGAGGGGTGGTTAGCTCTTGTCTGCCGAGCCTGAGCCTGAGCCCTGGCCAGCGCCCGGGCCTGGGCGGTTGGCGACCAGCGGGTAGGGGCCGGTGAAGCCGTCGCGGACTGCGGCCAGCTCCAGGACCCGGTCCCGGCAGAGGCGCCAGCCCAGCATGAGCGCCGGAACCACGATCACCAGCGAGGCGATGGTCCAGGTTCCCACGGGGGAGTCGAAGGCCATCAGGACCAGCACTGCCAGCAGGAAGGCCAGCGTGATCCAGCCGGTCACGGGCGCGCCGGGCATCCGGAATGCCGGGCGGAGGAGTTCGCCGCGCTTGGCCAGCCGGGCCAGCTGCATTTGGCACAGCACAATCACGGCCCAGGTGCTGATGATGCCCAGGGATGCCACGTTCAGGACGATTTCGAAGGCTTCGGCAGGAACGATGGCGTTCAGCACCACACCGAGGACGGCCACAGCCGCGGTCAGTGCAATACCGCCGTAGGGGACGCCGGCCTTGTTCATGCGGGACGCGAACTTCGGTGCGGAGCCGGTGACGGACATGGAACGCATGATGCGGCCGGTGGAGTACAAGCCGGCGTTGAGCGAGGACAGCGCCGCCGTGAGGACCACCAGGTTCATGATGGCGTCCACGCCTTCGACGCCGATGGAGCCGAAGAAGGTGACGAACGGGCTTTCGCCGGCTTTGTACGCGGTGTACGGCAGGAGCAGGGAAAGCAGCACCAGGGAGCCGACGTAGAACACCGCGATCCGGAAGATCACCGTGTTGATGGCCTTGGGCATGATCTTTTCCGGGTTCTCGGTTTCGCCGGCCGCGGTGCCGATCAGCTCGATCGAAGCGTAGGCAAACACCACTCCCTGCATCACCACAATGGCAGGCAGCAGCCCGTTGGGGAACATGCCGCCGTTGTCCGCGATCAGGCTGAAGCCCACCTGCTGGCCGTCCACCGGCGTGCCGAAGATGACGAAGTAGATGCCCACCACCAGGAAGGTCACCAGCGCCACCACCTTGATAAGCGCGAACCAGAACTCCAGCTCGCCGAAGACCTTGACGGAGATCAGGTTCAGGCCGAGCACCAGGACCAGGGCCGTCAGCGCCCACACCCATTGGGGAACGTCCGCAATGGGTGCCCAGTATTTCTTGAAGAAGTTCATGTAAAGCGCGACGGCGGTGATGTCCACGATGGCGGTCATCGCCCAGTTCAGCCAGTACAGCCAGCCGGTGACGAACGCGGCCTTTTCGCCGAAGAACTCACGGGCATAGGAGACAAACGATCCCGACGAGGGGCGGTGCATCACGAGCTCGCCGAGGGCGCGCAGGATCATGAAGGCGAAGAAGCCGCACACCGCGTAGCTGATGATGAGGGCCGGACCGGCGGTGGCAAGCCGGCCGCCGGCGCCCATGAAGAGGCCGGTCCCGATCGCGCCGCCGATGGCGATCATCTGGACCTGCCGGGGCTTGAGCCCCTTGTGGTAGCCCTCGTCCTCGCGGTGGAGGGTGGCTTCGGAGGCGTGCGCGTGCGCCGGGATGGTGTGGTCGGTGATGGCCTGCTGTTGTGGGGCAGTGTCCTGTTGGGGCTGTGTCATGGGGGGGTCCTTAGTTGAGGGACTACTTGCTCAGGTTGGCCAGGCGTTGCGGGCTGAGGAGCTCTTCCAGTTGCTCGGCGGTGAGCAGCCGGTGTTCGAGGACCAGTTCGGCAACACCCTTGCCGGTGGCGAGGGCTTCCTGGGCGATGGCGGTTGCGGTGGCGTAGCCAAGGTGGGGATTCAGCGCTGTGACCAGGCCGATTGACTGCTCCACCGTGAGGCGGAGGTGTTCGGTGTTGGCGGTGATGCCCCGGACGCAGCGTGCCGTGAGGGTGCGGCAGGCGGCTTCCAGGTGGGAGATGCTCTTGTGGAGGCTGTGGACGATGATGGGTTCGAAGGCGTTGAGCTGGAGTTGCCCGGCTTCGGCGGCCATGGTGATGGTGACGTCGTTGCCGATGACTTCGTAGGCCACCTGGGAGACCACTTCCGGGATTACCGGGTTGATCTTGCCGGGCATGATGGAGGAACCGGACTGCACGGCCGGGAGGTTGATTTCGCCGAAGCCGGCGCGCGGGCCGGAGGAAAGCAGCCGCAGGTCGTTGCAGATCTTGGAGAGCTTCACGGCCACGCGCTTGAGGACGCCGGACAGGTGCACGAACGCGCCGACGTCCTGGGTAGCCTCAATGAGGTCCACGGCGGTGACCAGCGGCAGGCCGGTGATGTCGGCCAGGTGCCGGCAGGCCGCCTCGGCGTAGCCGGCCGGGGCGTTCAGGCCGGTGCCGATGGC
>NZ_JMLE01000015.1 GCF_000685965.1 Arthrobacter sp. UNC362MFTsu5.1
TAACTTCCGCATCCGCGTGGTGGCCGGCCCGGTCCAGGGCGAGCGTGATGATGGTCGCGGACCGCGACGCGACGGTCCCGGCTGCGACGGCGGCGGCGAGTTCCGGCCGTTCCGGTGGTTGGGTGTGCCCGGTGATCCCGGTCCGCGGCAGTACCGCCCCGGCCAGCGCGAGCCGGCGGCGGGCTTCGCCGGCACCGATCCGGAGCCGCAAACGGAGGAACTCGGTGGTGTTCCGGCAGCCGTCGTCCGCAGGGTCCGGTTCCGCGGGGACCGAAGCTTCGCCACTCACTGCCGTTTTGGCAGCCTGGCTGGTGTCGATTTGGTTGGTGTCCGCTTCGCTGGTGGCCCAGCCGATGGGGCCTTGCACGGCGGTCGCTTCACCCCACCCGGTGGTCCAACCAACCCCGGACCCCGAGCCAGCCCGCGCGGCAGCACTGGCCTCGCGCCGGGCCCGGTCCACGGCCCCGGCCGCAACGACCTGCATGTATTCCATATTCCGGGAGAATTCCTCGAGCCCGGCGGCAAAGTCAGCCGCTTCCCGGAGGCCCATCATCCTGGCGTCCTGGACCGCCGTCGAACTGGCACGTTTGAACAGCTCAAGGCTTCGGGCCAGATTACAGATGCTGCCGACGTCGGACGCTATGGGAGGCTGTTGGCATTCAACCCCCAGCAGGCCACCGGCCAGTTCAGTTGGCGGGACAGCGCGCAGGTTCCTCGTCGGCATCACCGGCGCCAGCGGCGGAAATGGACCGTCGGAAAACCACCCAAGGCGCGGGGCCTGGTTCGGGGTGAGTTCTCCAACGGCTTCCATGGAATAACTCTGCCAGCGGGGTCTGACATTTAAGGTGGGGAACCCGAAATCCTCAATTCTGCAGACTCAGGAAACCTTGACCGAATCTTGCAAAACGGTTGCGTGAACCTTTGGCGTCGTTGGGAAGAGTGGTCGCAGCCGGCGAAAACGCGGTGATAGCAAGCGGCCGGTCCATCGGGGCTGGCCCCAGCCGAAAAATATGTGGGGGCGAAATTGTCTGAGGTTCTGAACGCAGAGGTCACGAGCAGCGAAGAGGGCGGTCTCAGCCGTCGCAGGATCGTCAAGGGTGCGGCCTGGTCTATGCCGGTTATTGCTGCCGCTATTGCGGCTCCGGCAGCGTCCGCGTCGGGTGGGACGACGACGCCGACATTATCTGTAGCATCGGGCGTCGCCGTCGGGATCAGCATTTCAAAGCAACAGGCACAGGGAGCTGGGGTTTTACGAACCGGGCAGGGCCCGCTTAACGTCGTTATTCGGAACACATCGGGTGGCACCGTGACAGGATCCATCGGAATCGTAGCGACTGTCGACACCGGAACGGTGGGAACTGGCCTTGCCGTCAAGACGTTGGACGGCGTCATCGTGGGTACTCCATCCTTCAGCTCAAACCATGTTTCGACGTCAACTTTCTCCATCACCGGCGACCAGACGACGGAGCGTTCGATTTCCTTCTTTTACGTAGACGGCACCGGAAAGGCTGCGCCGGTCGCGGGCCAGAAATACACATTCACTGTGACTTTCACCGTGGGGTCTGCGAGCTACGTCCTGCCCACCACTGTGACGATGACGATCCCGTGATCTACCACCGCAGCACCCTCGTCGCAGAAGTCCGCACCGAATCAACAGACCGTGTGGCCCTCCTCCACCTGGACGCAACACAGCCCGTGGTCCTCGAAGGCACTGCCGCAACGATCTGGGAACTGATCGACGGGCGTCGCGACCAGGCGGCCGTCATCGCCGAACTGGAAGCGACCTTTGAGGACGCGGCCGGCCAGCTGGCACAGCAGGTGGAAGATTTCCTGGCCAGCCTGGAAGCCCAGCGGCTAATCGAAGCTGCTGGCGTCCAAGGGTAAGTAGAAACGAAAAACCAACCGGCTGGACGGAAAGGGGGAGTCATGAGCGGCGAGGACAACAATCACGGCGTGGATTCGCAGCTCGACTGGGACTTCTCCAGCGGCTGGGACGCCCGGCTCTTTGAGGACCTGCGCGGCGGCGGGGAACTGTTGAGCGTCGACGTCCTCGGCACCCAGTTCGCCATCCGCTGGGGCCGCTCGGTCACGCTCGAGCAGCAGCAGAGCATGCGCTCGGCCTGGTCGCGCTGTGCCGGGGCCGGGGCGCCGATGCTCCCGCCGCTCGCCAAGGAGCCCACGGAGTCCCTGCCGTACTCCGCTTCCGTTTCGTATTTGTCCCAAACGTACGACGGCGGGACGTTCCCTTTGCAGGCCGCCTCCTTTGAGGAGCTGGCTGAGAACCTCACCTCCCGGCTCACGGTGGCCGCGATCCTGGAGAACGCCGGCGAGTTGATGATGCTCCACGCCTGCGGGGTGGCCTCTCCCGAGACCGGCGCCGTGGTGGCGCTCGTGGCCAAGTCGGGCACGGGCAAGACCACCGCCGCCTCGGTGCTGGCCGGGACGTACGGGTATGTCACGGACGAAACCGTGGCCATCGGCCCGGACGGTTCGGTGGTTCCGTACCCCAAGCCGCTGTCCGTGAAGCAGGGGCCCGGCGCACCCAAGCGCCAGGTTGGTCCCGACGAGCTCGGGCTCGTGCCCGTACCGGCCAAGCCCTTTATCCAGTCCATAGTGCTGCTCAACCGGGTCGAGCCGGACAAGGGCACACACCAGGAACCAACGCTCCACCAGCTCCCGTTGGCTGACGGGCTGCTGGCCTTGATCCCGGATTCGTCCTCGCAGGCCGAAATCGACGAGCCGCTGCAGTCGCTGTGCAGGCTGATCGACCGCGTCGGGGGAGTGTGGCAAGTGACGTACTCCGAAGCCGGGGACCTGCCCGCGGCCCTGGCACCGCTCTTCCGCAAGCAGCGCCGCTCGAAGCCAGTCTGGGAGACCCGCACGGCAGAGGAACCCGAATCGGGAGCCATCCCGGACGGCTGGATCCGCCGGGTGGAACCCAAGGATGCCGTGGCGGTCGACGGCGACCTGCTGGTGATGCTGGAAGCGGAGATCGTGCGGTTGAGCGGGATCGGGCCAGCCATCTGGGAGGCCACCGCCAGCGCCGTCCCGCTGGACCGGCTGACGGAACAAATAGGCGATGTGCACGGCCGGCCGGAGGACTACCGGGCCGCCGTCGCCGCAGCCACCGGGCAGCTCATCGCCAAATCAGTCTTGGAACAGGGCGGCGAGTAACCGCCAGCCACGGTTGAAACCGCCACGCGGAGAACTGCCGCGCGGCAAACCACCACGCCGGAAACTACCGCGCGGAGAACCACTTCCTGGGAAACCAGACGCAGTAACCCGGCAACGAAGACCGGCAGAGAAACATACACACTTGGAAGGAACCACCCATGAGCGTCAACATTGCGGCCGGCGGAGATGCCCCTGCCGGCCTGGACCTGGCCGACTACCTGCGGGTGGTGCGGGTGTACTGGAAGGCAATCGTCGCCTTCACCCTGCTGGCCACGTTGACGGCGTTCGGCTGGACGGTCCTGCAGCCCAAGATCTACTCGTCCGATTCCAGCGGCATTGTGGTCACGCCGGGCTCGGACAACGTGAGCCTTTCCCTCGCCGGGGACAGCCTGGCCAAGGCAAAGGTCAAGAACTACGAGTCCGTGGCCAAGTCCCGGCTCGTGGCAGACCGGGTGATCGCCTCCCTGGAGCTGAACACCACCGCAGATGCACTGCTCGGCACCATCAGCGTGAAGGTTCCGCTGGATACCGCCGAGATCCGCGTGACGGCGCAGTCGCCCGATCCGGCGACCGCCCAGCGCGTGGCCGATGCCTGGGTCAACGGCCTTGCCGCGCAGGTGGAGGCGATCGAAACCGCCACCCCGGAAACAACCACGCCCGACGCCGGGACGTCCAGTAACGCTCCCGCCGCCACTCCCGCTCCGGCCTCCGCCGTGCGGATCCTGCCGCTTGGCAAGGCGGTCCTCCCCACCAGCCCGGTGTCTCCGAACGTCAAGCTCACCCTCGCGCTGGGCGCCCTGATCGGACTGGCCCTCGGCGTGGCCTACGCCCTGGTCCGCCGCCACCTGGACCGGCGCATCCGCAACGCCGCGGAAATCGAGCGGCTCTTCGAGGTCCCCGTGATCGGCACCCTCCCCGTGGACCACCGCCTGGACGGCAAGAGCACCATCCTCGAAGCCGGCACTTTCGCGCAGCTCCACGAGCTTGGCGGCAGCGGAGCCATGGCCGAGGCCCTCCGCGAACTGCGCACCAACCTCAGCTTCCTGGACGTGGACCAGCCGCCGCGGATCATCGTGGTCACCAGCTCCATGCAGGCCGAAGGCAAGTCCACCGTCACCGCCAACCTCGCAGTAACCATGGCGGCCGCCGGCGAAAACGTTGTAGTGGTCGACGGCGACCTCCGCCGCCCCACGCTGGTGGACGTTTTCAATCTGGTTCCGGGAGTCGGGGTCACCGATGTTCTCACCGGCACCGCTGAGCTGGATGATGTCCTGCAGCCCTGGGGTGCCCTGCCCAACCTGTCCGTGCTGGGCTCCGGCCGTATCCCGCCGAACCCCAGCGAGCTGCTGGGCTCCCGGGCCATGAAGAACATGCTCAACGCCCTGGCCGAGAATGCCACGGTACTGATCGACGCCCCGCCGCTGCTCCCGGTCACGGACGCCGCGGTCCTCTCCCGCGTGGCCGACGGCGCCATCGTGGTGATCCGGACGGGCAAAACCACCCAAGAGCAGCTGGGCCAGTCACTGGGCAACCTCCAAAAGGTGAAGGGCCGCATCCTGGGTGCCGTCCTCAACTACGTGCCCACCAAGGGTACGGACGCCTACTCCTACTACGGGACCTACACCTCGGCACCGGAAGCCGCGGACGCGCCTGAATATGCGCACCCCGAAACGGAGCGCGCAGCCCACTGGGACACCCAAGCTGACGAGGTCCTGGAACCCCTGTCAGCCGGACGCCGCGTCAGGAACTAGGCCATGCAGAACCCGGCCGACGAAACGCAGCTGAGCATTCCCGAAGCCGTGCTCCTGGGGCATGCCCTGGTGCAGCGGGTGGCGGACAGCCGGGGGATCCGGGCATTCTTCATCAAAGGCCCTGCCAGCGTGGTCCAGGGGCTGCGCCTGCCCAAGATGTCCGTGGATGTTGACGTCTTTGTGGCCCCGGCGGACCTGGAAGCGTTACTCGGCGGCCTGCGGGAACGGGGCTGGCGGGAACGCCCGGTGGACCCGGACGAGCGCAGCTTTCCCCACCACTCCGCCACCATCGATAATCCGTCCTGGCCCTGCTGCATCGACGTGCACTTCCGGTTTCCGGGCATGGAAGGCGCCCCGGGCGACTCCTTCGACGTGATGTGGGCGCACACGGAGATCCTCGAACTTGCAGGGCAGGAGGTGCGGGTCCCGTCGAAGGCGCTGGGCATCCTCATCCTTGCCCTGCATGCCCTCCGCTCGCCCCATCTGCCCGCGTGCAGGCAGGAACTCGAGTTCCTGGCGGAGATCACGGGACAGGAAGAGCACATAGCTGCGGTCGTTTACATCGCCACGGCAACCGGCTCCCTGGCCGCCATGCGCCCTTTCCTTGAGGATCTACTTCCGGAGCCGTCGCCGGTGGACTGGCCGGAGACGTCAACGGTATGGCGTAACCGCCTGGTGGCCAAGGAGCCGGGCAGCGCCCAGATTATTGCGATTCTTCAGGCTCCGCTGCGACACAAACCAAAGTTGCTCTTACGCGGGCTATTCCCAGCGCCTCAAGCGCACCTAGCCCGGAACATCTACGCGGACCTGTCATTCCGTGGCCGCCTGCGGCTTCACAAAGCCCGGTGGGTCCGGTTCCTGCGCTCGGTACCGAAGATCGTCAAGGACCTCAGCCAACTCCGCCGGCGTGGTCCAGCGGCCAAATCCGCAGGGCCACTTCACCGATAACCTCGGAGGTCCCCACCGTCCGGACGCACCCCGGCGAGTCGCCAGGAGATAAGCCCGACGACGGCGGGCCGGCCTGCGTCCGG
Source organism: Arthrobacter sp. UNC362MFTsu5.1 (assembly GCF_000685965.1). Lineage (GTDB taxonomy): Bacteria > Actinomycetota > Actinomycetes > Actinomycetales > Micrococcaceae > Arthrobacter. The sequence goes on from NZ_JMLE01000015.1 coordinate 5,957, forward strand.
CAGTCCACCACCGAGTCCGCTGAACCGGAGCGGTGGTCGCCCAGCATCACCAGCTGGCCCTCGGGGACAGTGAACGGCGGGAAGCAGCGGGCGGAACTGGGCACCGTGCTGCAGTCCAGCGACCCTGCCTGGAACGGGAAGTCCTGGTAGATATACGGCTCGTCCAGCGGCTGGCCGTCCACGCTGAGCCGGCCGTCGCTGCCGCAGCAGCTCACCGTCTGGCCGCCAACGGCGATCACCCGCTTTACCAGGAACTGTTCGTTGGAGACGCCGATCCCCGTCATATCGCCGAAGGCGCGTGCCACGGAACCCAGCCCGCCGTCGTCGTGCGCTGCTGTTTCGCGCTGCCAGGAGGCAGGGCGGGTGAACACCACCACGTCCCCCTGTCGCGGTGAGCTGCCCGCGTAGGCGAGGCGGTTGACCAGGATCCGGTCGCCGCCGCCCTGCGAGCCCTGCAGCGTCAGTTCCATGGACCCGGACGGCACCCGGTACACCTTGACCAGGAAAGCCTGGACCAAGGCGATGGCCAGCAGGGCAACCAGCATATTGAGGGCAAGTAGGGCCCAGAGGGGGAGCTTCCTGCCAATGCCTGCGTTCACGCCCCAAAACTACCCCACAAGACGCGCCGTGTGCTTGACGCATCTCACGGCTTCCGCATATCCTGAACGAACGGTCGGTAATTATTTATCGGATATGCATAGGAGCAACCATGGCATCGCAGACCCTGCAGTCAGTGCCCGCTGAAGGTACGCCGGGACGGCAAGAAATCAGCGCTGAAGAGGCAGCCCGGCACGAGGCAGAAGGTCAGGCGTACTTTGACCGTGTGATGGCGGAGGATTCGCGCATCGAGCCGCGCGACTGGATGCCCGCGGCCTACCGCAAGACCCTCATCCGGCAGATCTCGCAGCACGCGCACTCGGAAATCATCGGCATGCAGCCGGAGGCCAACTGGATTTCCCGCGCCCCCAGCCTGAAGCGGAAGGCCATCCTCATGGCCAAGGTCCAGGACGAGGCCGGCCACGGCCTGTACCTGTACTCGGCAGCCGAGACCCTGGGCCAGCCGCGCGACCAGATGATGCAGGACCTGATGGACGGCAAGGCCAAGTACTCCTCCATCTTCAACTATCCCGCACGCACCTGGGCGGACATGGGAGCCATCGGCTGGATGGTGGACGGGGCCGCAATCGCCAACCAGGTTCCGCTGTGCCGCGCCTCTTTCGGCCCGTACGGCCGGGCGATGGTCCGCGTCTGCAAGGAAGAGTCCTTCCACCAGCGCCAGGGCTTCGAGATCCTGCTGGAACTCTCGCACGGCACCCCCGAGCAGAAGCAGATGGCCCAGGAGGCCGTGAACCGCTGGTACGCCCCGGCCCTGATGATGTTCGGCCCGCCGGATGACGATTCACCCAACTCCAAGCAGTCCATGGCGTGGAACATCAAGCGTTTCAGCAACGACGAGCTGCGCAACCGCTTCGTCGGCATGATGATGGAGCAGGTCAAGGTCCTGGACCTCACCCTCCCGGACAAGGACATCCGTTTCAACGAAGAAACCAAGAAATGGGAGCACGGCCCGCTGGACTGGGACGAGTTCCATGAGGTCCTGAAGGGCCGCGGCCCCTGCAACGCCCAGCGCCTGGAGCGTCGCCGCGAAGCACACGAGAACGGTACCTGGGTGCGCGAAGCCGCAGCGGCTTACGCAGCAAAGCAGGCCAAGAAGCAAGCAGAAGAGGAAGCAGCATGAGCCCCGAAACCCCCGCCGGCAACGTCTGGCCCATCTGGGAAGTCTTTGTCCGCTCCAGCCGCGGCCTGTCCCACGTGCACGCCGGGTCCTTGCACGCGCCGGACGCAGCGATGGCGCTGCGCAACGCCCGCGACTTGTACACCCGCCGCAACGAGGGCGTGTCCATCTGGGTTGTCCCCGCGGACGCCATCGCCTCCAGCGATCCGGACGCCAAGGGCGCGTTCTTCGAATCGCCCCAGGGCAAGGACTACCGGCATGCCACGTACTACACCAAGAGCGAGGGCGTGAAGCACCTGTGAGCACCCCCGAGACCACCACCCAGGAAACAGAGACAGAAACAACCGGCCACGGGGACATCTCCGTGGGCGTGACCACCGCAGGCACCAGCGGCGACGCCACCGCCAGCGCCACCCGCATCACGCCGGGCAACGCCCTCCGCCCGGAGGACATCGCACTGGCCGTCAGCCGCGGCACCGCCAAGCCCACCGAGGATGTGGCCGAGTTCGCGCTGCGCCTGGGCGACGACGCCCTGATCCTGGCCCAGCGCCTGGGCCACTGGATCTCCCGCGCTCCGGAGCTGGAGGAGGACATCGCCCTGGGCAACATCGCCCTGGACCAGCTGGGCCACGCCCGCTCCTTCCTCAGCTACGCCGGCGGGCTCAACGGCAAGAGCGAGGACGAACTCGCCTACTTCCGGTCCGAGGATGAGTTCCGCTCGGTGGAACTCTTCGAGCAGCCCAACGGGGACTTCGCCGTCACCATCGCCCGGCAGTTCGTGGTGAGCTACTACCAGTTCGAGCTCTACCGCAGGCTCACCCAGTCCGCGGACGCCACCCTGGCCGGCATCGCCGCCAAGGCAGTGAAGGAAGTGGATTACCACCGGGACCACAGTGCCCAGTGGGTGCTGCGCCTGGCCCTCGGCACGGACGAATCCCGCCGCAAGATGATCCACGGCTTCAAGGTCATCTGGCCCTACGTTGACGAATTGTTTGCCGACGACGACCTCACCGCCCGCCTCGCGGCGGCGGGTGCCGCCGTCGAGCCTTCCAGCCTGCGTGCCGACTTTGACCGGCTCACCGGCGAGGTCCTGGCCGAAGCCGAACTCGAGGTTCCGCAGGTTCCGGCCGCCCTGGGCGGCGGACGCCGCGGCAAGCACTCCGAACACCTGGGCTACATGCTGGCCGAAATGCAGGTGCTGGCCCGCCAGCACCCAGGAGCGAGCTGGTAGCCATGTACGTCAGCCACCCCACCGCTGAGAGCGACCGCAGGGAAGCGAAAACGCCCGAGCAGAAGGCCTGGGACCTCGCCGCCACGGTGTGCGATCCCGAGATCCCGGTGCTCACGATTGCGGACCTGGGCATCCTCCGGGATGTGAAGCTGTTCGATGACGGCGGCATGGTGCCCGCCGTCCAGGTGACCATCACGCCCACGTACTCGGGCTGCCCGGCCATGGACGCCATCCGCGATGACCTCAACGCGGTGTTCGCCAAGGAGGGCTACCCCAATGTGCACGTGGAGCTGGTGCTCAGCCCCGCGTGGACCACGGACTGGATGACCGAGTCCGGCAAGGCCAAGCTGCAGGAGTACGGCATCGCGCCGCCCAGCGGCCACAGCAACGCAGTACGCCACGCAGGGCCCGTCCGCCTGAGCCTGGCCGTCAAATGCCCGCAGTGTTCATCGTTGAACACCAAGGAACTCACCCGCTTCGGTTCCACCTCCTGCAAGGCGCTGTACGTCTGCCAGGACTGCAAGGAACCGTTCGACTACTTCAAAGTTTTGTAAGGAACAGGTGCTCCCATGACTGTTGTCCGCCAGACTGCCGCCGAACAGGCCACGGCCACCGGCCGCCGTCGTGCGTCCTTCCACACGCTGACGGTGGCGGAAGTCCGCCGGCTCACCGAAGATGCCATCGAAGTGACGTTCGGGGTTCCGGCGGAGCTTGCCGGCCAGTACGACTACCTGCCGGGTCAGTACGTGGCCCTGCGCACCACCATGCCGGATGAGACCGGCCAGCCGCACGAGGTGCGCCGCAGCTACTCCATCTGCGCCGAGCCGCGCAGCTTCGCGGACGGCACCAGCGAGATCCGGGTGGCCATCAAGAAGGACCTGGGCGGGCTGTTCTCCACGTGGGCGAACGCCGAGCTGAAGGCCGGCGACCAGCTGGACGTGATGAGCCCCATGGGTGCATTCGTCTCCAAGCACGGCCGCGACGGCAAGACCGTTGAGCAGAACGTCATGAACTCCATGAACCACCCGGAGGACCTGGCGGGGGAGCCGGGCAGCTTCGTGGCCATCGCGGCGGGTTCCGGCATCACACCCGTGATCGCCATTGCCCGCACGCTGCTGGCGGCCAACCCTGAGACCCGCTTCGACCTGATCTACGCCAACAAGGCCGCCATGGACGTGATGTTCCTGGAGGAGCTGGCGGACCTGAAGGACAAGTACCCGAGCCGCCTGGCCCTGCACCATGTGCTGTCCCGCGAGCAGCGCATCGCGCCGCTGCTGAGCGGAAGGATCGACGCCGAGAAGCTCCAGGCGCTGCTGGGCACCGCCATCCACGCGGACGACGTGGACGAGTGGTTCCTGTGCGGGCCGTTCGAGCTGGTGCAGCTGTGCCGGGACACCTTGGCAGCCCGCGGCGTGCAGCCCGAGCACGTGCGCTTCGAGCTGTTCACCTCCGGCAAGCCGGACCGCCCCGAGGGCAACATCGGCCGGCCAGTGATCGCGGACGAGTCCAAGGAAACCTACAAGATCACGTTCAAGCTGGACGGCCTCGAAGGCAAGGTGGAAAGCCCCACCCATGCGCGCGAGTCCATCCTCAACGCCGCCCTGCGCGTGCGCCCGGATGTGCCGTTCGCGTGTGCCGGGGGAGTGTGCGGCACCTGCCGCGCCAAGGTGGTTACGGGTTCCGTCACGATGGATGAGAACTACGCCCTGGAGCAGGATGAACTGGACAAGGGCTACGTGCTCACCTGCCAGTCCCACCCCACTACCCCGGACGTCACGGTCGACTTCGACGTCTAAGCCTTTCCCAACCCGGCTGTCACGGCCACGAACAGGAGCCCCATGATCTCCCTCTCCATCGCCGACGGCATCGCCGAGGTTGTCCTCAATGCCCCGCACAAGCTGAATTCACTGGATGAGCAGGCGCTGAAGGATTTAACCCAGGCGTACGACGACGCCGCTGCCGCCGCCTCGCGCGGTGAGGTGCGGGCGCTGCTGCTCAGGGGAGAGGGCCGCGCCTTCTGCGCGGGCCGGGACATCGCGGGCGTGACGCCGGAGACGGACGACGTCCAGGCGTACCTGGGCGGCCTGCTGCAGCCGCTGCTGCAGAAGATGACTGCGTTCCCGGCTCCCACGTTCGCGGCGGCGCAGGGTGCCTGCCTGGGCGTGGGGCTGGGCCTGCTGCTGGCCACGGACGTGGTGTACGTGGCGGAGGACGCCAAGTTCGGCTCGCCCTTCGCCAAGCTGGGGGCCACGCTGGATTCCGGCGGGCACTGGTACTTCACCGAGCGGCTGGGCATGCACCGGACGCTGGACCTGATCTACACCGCGGAGCTGATGAGTGGCGCCGAGGCAGTGGCGCAGGGCATGTTCAGCCGGGCCATGCCCAAGGACGAGCTGCTGGAAAACACCCGCGGCATCGTGGCGAAGGTTGCCTCTGGTGCGACGGGCGCTTTCAACGCCAGCAAGGACCTGGTGGCGCACATCCGCGACCAGCGCCTTGGCCTCTGGGAGGCTATGGAGGAGGAAAACGCGGAGCAGGCCCGGCTGTGCAAGTCCGAGGACTATTCAGAGGGCTTCAAGGCGTTCCAGGAGAAGCGGACGCCGGAGTTCAAGAACCGGTAAAACTAAGCTGCCGGATCGTCCACCATGGTGACGCTGTCCGTCAGCTCCATCCAGAGGTCAGGCTCTGTGGGCAGGTCTGCCGGGCAGGCGAGAATGAGTTCCATCAGGCCGTCGCCGGCGGGCATGGACCGCAGGGCGATGCGGTACACCACGTCCACGTCGCTCTTGTTCTTGAACCGAAGCTCCGCTTCCTGCAGTTCGATGACGCGGCCATCGGCATTCCGCAGCTTGGTGTAAAGCGAGTCAGCATCGGTCACAACCGTGACCGGCTTGCCCACCGTTGATTTGATGCCGTCGATTTCGAGCTGCATCGAGGTTTTGGTGGCTTCTTCGTCGGTGGTTTCAGCGCGGGGCGGCAGGATGGCCTGGTGCGTGGTGAAGTTGCAGGGGCTCTCTTTGCTGCGGTACTGGATGGTGCCTTCTTTGATATCTGACGTCGTCCAGCCTGCGGGCATTTTGGTGGACCAGACAGGTGCCGAAGTGAAGTCGGCATCCTGGAAGATGTACAGGTCTTCGTCGCCGGTGGCTGCGGCCGAGGATTCCTCCGCGGTGGCTTCCTCGGTTGCTTCCCCAGACGCCGAGCTGCCGGCAGTCTCCGTGGGCGCTGGTGCGGCTTCAGGTTCTCTGTTTGAGCCGAGGCCGCCGAGGACCATCACGCCGGCTATGGTCAAGACCGCCACAACGCCGATGCTGCCCGCCACCCAGCCCCAGACGGGGAAACCGCCCTTGGGCTGAGGCGGGCCGTACTGGCCCGGTCCTGGTTGGCCATACGGAGGCTGGTTGAAGTCGTACTGGTCCGCACGCGGGGGATAGGGCGGTTGGTTCTGTTGACCTGTCTGCTGCCATCCGTTGTGCTCCGGCTGCTGCGGTACGCCAGACTGCTGGTCGTTATTCAAAATGTCCCCCAATATTCGTGAAAGCTGCACCAGAAGTATGTCCGAATATGCCTCGGCCTGCGATGGGCAGGCCTCCCCATCGGTCCCGGTGATTGAGCCCGTCGAAATCGTCGTAATCTCAGCAATGAATTGCCAGTTTCCTCAATCGATTTGTATGGTTCAGCTATGACTTTGGGGAAAACAGTAAAAAAGGCCGTCATTCCTGCTGCCGGACTGGGAACTCGCTTCCTGCCCGCCACCAAGGCAATGCCGAAGGAAATGTTGCCGGTTGTTGACCAGCCCGCAATCCAGTACGTGGTGGAAGAAGCCGTCAAAGCAGGCTTGGATGATCTGCTGATGATCACCGGACGCTCGAAGCGCGCCCTGGAGGACCACTTTGACCGCGCACCGGCTCTAGAGCGCACCCTGGAGCTGAAGGGCGACCTGGAGCGCCTGGAGGCCGTCCAGCACGCTTCCAGCCTGGCGCCGCTGCACTACCTGCGGCAGGGCGATCCGAAGGGCTTGGGCCACGCGGTGCTGTGCGCCCGCCAGCACGTCGGGGATGAGCCGTTTGCGGTCCTGCTGGGTGATGACCTCATAGATGCCCAGGAGGACCTCCTGAGCATCATGATTGACGTCCAGGCGAAGACCGGCGGTTCTGTAATCGCCCTGATCGAGGTGGACCCCTCGCAGATTAGCGCCTACGGCTGCGCGGACATCACCGCAGTGGATGGCGAGGACTACTTCCAGGTGAACCGGCTGGTGGAGAAGCCGTCGGTTGATGAGGCTCCGTCCAACCTTGCCGTCATTGGCCGCTACGTGCTGCACCCGGCGGTGTTTGACGTGCTGGAGAACACGGAACCCGGCCGTGGCGGCGAGATCCAGTTGACGGACGCCCTGCAGACCCTTGCGACCACTGAGGGTGAGGGTGGCGGTGTTTATGGCGTGGTGTTCCGTGGGCGCCGCTACGACACCGGGGACAAGCTCAGCTACATCAAGGCTGTTATCTCCATCGCCTCGGAGCGCGTGGACTTCGGTGAAGAATTGAAGACGTGGATGAAGGAATTCGTGAACGAGTAAGTCGATTCATCAATCGCTTTTCGACAGGCTCAACGTCAGCTGGCGTTGAGCCTGTTGTCGTTTGAGCGGCAATACTCCGGCTCGGGCGGCCAATGCTCCTATGACACAGCCGGCCGTGTTTGTGACGAGGTCCAGCGGGCTCGCGAAACGGCCGTGAAGAAAAAGCTGCTGCCCGAGCTCCATGCAGCCGGAGACCACCAGCCCGAAGGCGCCAAGCTGCCAAAACCTTTCCCTTGGGAAAGCCAGTGAAGCAGCTGCGCCGAGCGGCATGAAGAGCACCACGTTTGCCGTGGCCTCAATTAGCGAGTAATTCACCCAGCCTGGAATTCCTAGGGCGTGTATGAGGAAAAGGAACCCCCCAAGCTCGCCCTGGATGGGTTTGTCGACGGGGCTGGGCCAGAAGGCTACTAGAGCCAGTGGCGCCATCATGGCAGCGAGGACTTGCCGCCACAGGTGCGGTCGTTCGAGGCGATTCAAACATACCTCAGGATGTCCGGAGGAGTGCCAAGGCTGCTACTCCGACAGTAGCGGCGGCTAGGAGCCCCAAGAGGATGTAGGGGAGTGCTTGCGGAGGGGGAAGCGGAAATGCGAAATTGAATTGCCAGCGTGGTCTCCGCCAATGTCTCCCCATAACTCATATGAATACCACATTCGTAGTTGAGCTTGTCGAAAACCTTAAAGCAGAGGGTGGGTGGTTCTCCGGTTTACCGGAGAACCACCCACCCTCTTTGGTGCTTGTTGGTTTAGCCTTACGCTGCGGCCTCAGCCTTGGCGCGGCGGCGAACTACAACTACTGAGGTTGCGCCGGCGGCCAGTGCGCCTGCGCCTACCAGAGACCAGAGAACCAGGCTGGCGTCTGCACCGGTATTGGCAAGACCGGTTCCGGTGTTTGCCAGCGGGGCACCGCCGGTGTTGGCGAGGCCCGTACCGGCAACGGTTACGACGGCGGTTGCAGTCTTACCCGAGGTCAGGCCCGTCGCGGTCAGCGTGTAGGTTCCGCCTTCGCTGATGCTCAGCGGGAAGGCGAAGGCGCCGTTGGCGTCAGCCGTGGTCGAGAACGTCTGCGGTGCCAGCGGCAGGGTGATCTTGGTCGGAACCGTGCGGCTACCGTTGGAAACGCTTGAGCCGTTTGCTGCGGGCGGGTTGCCCGGAGTAACGGTGATGGACAGGCCTTCGCCAGCAAGGAAGCCGTTGCCGCGGAAGACGAACTGCTCGCCCGGGCCAACGGTGCCGTCAGATACTGCGGCGTTGGCCGGCGGTGCCGGGTAGGTGGCTGCGACGGCCGGAACGGCGCCGATAAGTGCGATGGAACCTGCAAGTGCGATTGCTGCGAGTGATTTCTTCATGAGTCCCCCTGAGACCGTAAATACGATGTGTCACGTGATTGGTGGAGATTTCCGAGACCGTCGAGTGACCGTAGGTTGAAATCTCATTTGCTGTGCCCAAGTAGACGTTAGCATCCCGTGACGGGTGTTACCAAAGTGAATCAAGTCGCTTTACATACTGTTAACGCGATGTCTACTTCCCGGGAACGCATTCTGCCGGTTTGGTGCCAAGAACGACGTCTTTGACTGGTTGAACGGTCGGTGTGACTACCAAGTTAGGTTCTGTGTGCTGGACTATTTTTCCGAAAGTCAGCTCGACAGTGCTGCTTTGGCCAGGCGCCAAGGTTACTGTCACGGCACCCACGGGCCGGTTGTCATGCCTGTGTGCGGCGAAATCCGTTTTTTTGCCATCAACGGTCGCGGTTTCGACGTTCGCTTGGACTGGGCCGTAAGCAATGACATTTGTCTGCACTGAACCAGGCGGCACGCCAAAGACGCCGCCGCCAGTCACGTATTCCGGCAATGAGTTCGCGGCATCCGCGGGCGCTGTATTGGTGCTGGTTATGCGGACTTTAATCTGGCCGTACTCGTCACTAGTGCATTCTTCAACCAGTTGAACGGTGCGCTTGACGTAATAGTCCATCTTGGCGCCGGTGCCATCGTTGAAGTAAACGCCGAACTGGGCGGGGGAGACGCTTGGGCCCGCTATTGAACCGCTGAGGGGATACTTTGCGATGATGGATTGTTCGTCGGTCTTGTCTGACCAAAGGAGTACTCGACCCTCTGCTGTTCCGCGCGTCATGCCTTCGACGAGGGCTTTGGCATCACCCTTGCCGGTGGAGAGCGCAGCGAAGATTTCCTGGGCGACGCCGGCAAAGTAGGCGTCTTGAAGCTTTGGTTGCTCGATCTTGGAATAGACGTCGGAAAGCAGGGTCTGCACAACATTCTTTCCCGTTAATTCTCTAGGCATCTCGCTGGACAAAGCCAGTAGTTCTGGGCTGCTTACCTTGACTGGCCCGGTGGCTTCCAAAATGTAGCCCAGTGCCACAGGGTCCATCGATATCACGCCATCGACTTGTTGTCCGGTTTTTCTCTCCCACATTGCTTGCGCTGTTCGTGCTGTGGTTGGGAAATCCGGGGTCAGGTTGATGTCCTGCATGTACTTCCCGAGTCGTGCCGAGTAGATCTGCTGCTGTTCGCCGTCAACTGGCAGAGTCGGTTGCATCACGCCGACATCCCCAGCACTGCTCTGTGCGCCGAGGGAGAGTTTCCCTTGGTCGAGGGTTAGCACGGCAAGAGCTCCCGGGATGCCTCCAGAGGCGCGCACTTCGGCGTTGTTCTGGATCATAAGCAAATAGTTTCGCGGTCCTTGCGCCCCCAACATTTTGGGGGCAACCTGTGACGCGTTTGCCGAAGCATCTAGTGCTCCAGTTACAGCTCTGAGTTGCTCCCTGGCTCGTGCCAACGGTTCGGCGACTTGAGGAAGAAGGCTGTTTGAGTCAATACTATCCAGCCGTTCAGCCGAAGCGCGGACAGCATGAGCTGCCGAGACCACGCTGGGGGAGGCCGCCTGGATTGGTTCCAAGTTCGTTCCGGTGTTGCTGGGCATAAGGTTGTCCCAGTTGAGCGTGCCGAATACATTCACCAAGGGCGCAACACCCAAAGTCGATACGTCATCGGCCGTGCGGGCAACTTCTGCCACGGCACTGAAGTTAGCGCCAATGGCAGGTACTGCAGCGGCCAAAGCCCACAATGGGTCGCCAACAGCATCACGGGCCGCCGCCGTATGAGAGCGCAGACGGTCAACCGTATCGGCGGCCTCCTGAGGCTTATCGCCCGCCAGGTCCTCTCTCAAGCGAGGTATCTGGTCCGCAGCGGCTTCAAGCTCCGTCTTAACAACATTGGCCCTGTTGCCGAGCCAAAGCGCTGCGCCGGCCATCAGGGTCGCCAGCAACAACGCCGAGATCAGCAGTCGGCGCCGCTTCTGGCCACGCCGAATCAAGTGCGGTCGAGCTTCCGATTGACTGCCGATCGTGACGTCTGCTTCAGCCTTTGCTTTGGACTGCGGATCACTGCGCTCCACTGCTAGGGTCGTCCCAGACCACGGTAGGTCCAACCAGCGGCCCGCCATTTCGCAGCGTCTAGTACGTTTCGGCCGTCAAGAATCCGCGAGGAGGACACCAAGCCAGCCAATTCGTATGCATCAAGGTCGCGATACTGTTGCCACTCGGTCAGGAGAAGCAATGCGTCCGCCCCACGTACGGCCTTTTCGGTGTCTTGCTCGTATTGCAGCTCCGGGAACCTCTTAGCGGCATTGGCCAGGGCCTTGGGATCAGTGACAGTAACCACCGCTCCCTGCAACTGCAACTGGGCCGCGATGCTGAGTGCAGGCGAGTCCCTGACGTCGTCACTCTCGGGCTTGAATGCTGCACCAAGCACAGTTATGCGCTTACCAAGCAATGTCCCTTCGCAGAGTTCTCGCGTGAGTTCAACTACGCGAGTGCGACGGCGCATGTTGATGGCGTCCACCTCTCGCAAGAACGTGAGTGCTTGATCGGCTCCCAGTTCTCCAGCCCTGGCCATGAAAGCACGAATGTCCTTTGGCAGGCACCCACCTCCGAACCCGATACCTGCGTTAAGGAATTTCCGTCCGATGCGGTCGTCCATTCCGATCGCATCCGCGAGTCTTGTGACGTCCGCTCCCGCGGCTTCACAAAGCTCAGCCATGGCATTGATGAACGAAATCTTGGTGGCCAGAAAAGAGTTGGCTGCTGTTTTTACAAGCTCAGCGGTGGGGTGGTCAGCTATCAGACGTGGCGTTCCAGCAGATAGGGGAACTGCATATACCTCATCCAAAACGGCAACCGCTGGGTGTTCTTCCGAACCGTCCGCAACTCCGTAGACAAAGCGATCGGGACTGAGAGTGTCTGCGACGGCGTGTCCTTCGCGAAGAAATTCTGGATTCCATACGAGGTGGGCTCCCGGTTCAATATCTTGCACCACTTGGGACAAGCGGGAGGCGGTTCCGACGGGTACCGTGGACTTGCCGACAACGACGTCTCCCGGTGCGAGATGTTCCAGGAGCGCAGTGGCAGCCGCATCGACGTAGCTCATGTCCGCGCCGTTCTCGCCCTTCTTCTGAGGGGTTCCCACGCAGATAAAGTGCACGCGACTACCGGCGGCTGCGGACATGTCTGTTGTGAAGCTGAGGCGCCCCGTGGCTTGTACCTCCTTGAGAAGGTCCTCGAGTCCTGGCTCATAAAAAGGTGCCCGAGCCGCGGATAGCGCGCTTATCTTCCGTTCGTCAACGTCAATTCCGACGACGTCATGACCAAGTTTCGCCATGCAAGCGGCATGTACTGCCCCGAGATAACCACAGCCGATTACTGAAATACGCATTTTGTTGCCTTCCCCAAACCAGGACGGGCGGTACGAGACCGCATAGAACGGACCGGATCCCTGTTCAGACCGCGCCGGTGCTTGCAAATACTGCTTTGAAAGTTTTGAAGAGGATGACAACGTCACCCATTAGCGACCAGTTTTCCACATAGTACAGATCTAGTCTGATGCTTTCCTCCCAGCTGAGGTTCGACCGACCACTTACTTGCCAAAGTCCGCTCATACCGGGGCTTACATAAAGTCGACGATGAGCTGCATCATCGTAAAGAGCCACTTCGCCCTCGCGCTGGGGCCGCGGGCCCACGAGACTCATACTGCCACCGATCACGTTAAGTAATTGCGGCAATTCGTCCAATGAGTACTTGCGAAGAATACGTCCCAAGGGCGTAATACGTGGATCGTTTTCGACCTTAAACAGCGGTTTGTCGTCGGAACCCTGCGCCTGAAGCAATGCCTTAAGTTCGTCGTCAGCGTTAACCCGCATTGAACGAAATTTCAGCATATTGAAGGTGGTCCCACGGAGGCCAATTCTTTCCTGCCGATAAAAAACAGGTCCGGGATTGGTGAATCGAACTAGAACTGCCAATGTCAGAAAGAGCGGTGAGAGCATCGCTAGTAGAATTCCCGCAATGGTTATATCGAATGCACGCTTGGCAACCTTCTTACCGCCCGTCAGTTTTGGCGTTGATACGTGAATCAACGGCAGCCCTGCCACTGGCTGAGTGTGTATTCGCGGACCTGCGACGTCGGTAAGTGCCGGAGCCAGGATCATCCCTATGTCTCTGGCGGCCAGCTCCCAGCCCAACCTTCGGAGATCCTGTGGGTGCATATTGACACCAGCTGAGACAGCCACGGCATCGACGTTTGTATCCAATATCACGGACAGAATGGTCTCGAAATCCGTGTCAACTCCCGTTACCGGGATAGACAGGGACTTTAGACCGGGAGCCTCGACTGTTGCGCCGGGCACGTGAGCGGCAACAGGTAGATAGCCAGCAGCTGGTGCGCTTCGAAGGGAACGAACCAAGTGAGCTGCTGAGTAAGGGCCACCGATGATGAGAACTCGGGAACTGCTCCAACCCCGCGAACGCTCTAAACTCAGGTGCTGACGTACCAGCCATCGAGCGACCACCAGACCTATGGCGCCGGCTGGAAAGGCCAATCCGACAAACCCTCTGGCGGTATCGATCTTGAGTGCGTAGGAGACGATTGCCACGAAGCCGAATAGCCAAGCCGAACTGGCAATCACTCGCTTGTATTCTTCAGATCCAGAACCAAGAACACGCGCATCGCGCGAACCCCAAAATTCGAGCATGAACCACCATGCCAAAATCAGAGCAGCAGATAATAGGACGTAGTCGATATCACGAACGCTTCCGTCACCGATTTCCGTGAAACCGAAACGAATTCCGAATGCACCGGCAATGGCCCAGGTTACAACGCCTGCATCGACAAGCCGCAGGCGTGCCGTGTATCGAAATCGCCAAGCTGCGGACTTGGTTGACATTTGTTCATCTCTTGTTGCTTCAGTTTTCACGCCTTCAGAGCCCCCATCCTCAAATCTTTTAGGATCTGACGCGGTCGACGTTAGCGCGATACCACTCGACTGTTCGCAATACGCCTTCGCGCAGGCCAATTTGGGCTGTCCAGCCTGCTTTTGCCAGTTCGGATACATCCAGGAGTTTCTGAGGTGTGCCGTCCGGTTTGGTGGTGTCCCAGACCATTTGCCCGTCGTATCCAACAGCATCCGCCACAATCGCTGCCAGTTCCTTGATCGTTATATCGGTCCCGGTACCTACGTTGATTTGGCCGGGCCCATCGTAGTGCTCGAGGAGGTGAAGGCAAGCGGCAGCCATGTCGTCAACATGAAGGAACTCGCGGCGAGGTGACCCGGTGCCCCAGTTTGTGACCGTAGATGCACCCGACCTGGCGGCCTCGTCATACCGCCGTATGAGTGCCGGGAGCACATGGGAACCCTCGGGCGAAAAGTTGTCTCCGGGTCCGTACAAGTTCGTAGGCATGGCGGAAATCCACGGCAGGCCATACTGCCGGCGAACCGCTTGTATTTGCATGATCCCGGCAATTTTGGCGATTGCGTAGGCATCGTTCGTCGGCTCAAGATGACCGGTAAGGAGAGAGTCTTCCCGAATCGGTTGCTCAGCAAACTTTGGATAAATACAGGATGAGCCGAGGAATAATAGTCGTTCGACGCCGTACCGGAGCGCGGCGTCAAGGACGTTTACTTGTATGCGGAGATTGTCACTCAGGAAGTCAACCGGATAAGTGCTGTTGGCGAGGATGCCGCCGACCTTGGCGGCCGCGAGCACCACATACCGTGGTTTCGTATCCGCGAAGAATGCGAAGACTTCATCGCGATCCTTCAGATCAAGTTCTGAGGAGGTCCGGCCGACGAGATTAGTGAAACCTTCGGCTTCCAAATTCCGCCAAATGGCAGAACCTACGAGGCCACGATGTCCAGCAACATAGAATGTGGCCGACCTATCAAGCTGACTAGGTGTGAATTCAGAAGACTTAGTCACGACTGTTTCCAAGTCGCAAGGTCAACGGTGTCGATCCAGTGATTGCCGGCGTGCTTGAGGGCTTCGATGTCAGCGTCCACCATGATCCGTGCGAGTTCCGGGGTGTGGACAGACGCCTTCCAGCCGAGCTTCTCCTGAGCTTTGGAGGCATCCCCAACAAGTGCATCAACCTCAGTCGGCCTGAGGTAGCGTTCGTCGAAGCGTACGTGATTCTCCCAGTTAAGGCCCGCATGTTCGAATGAAATCTGCAGGAAGTCGCGAACGGTGTAGTTTCCGCCGGTGGCAAGAACAAAATCGTCAGGCTCATCAGCTTGAAGCATTCGCCACATGCCTTCCACGTACTCTGCGGCGTAGCCCCAGTCACGGACTGCATCCAAGTTGCCCATGTACAGCAAGTCTTGTTTTCCGGCCTTGATCGCAGCGACGGCTCGTGTGATCTTGCGAGTTACGAAAGTCTCGCCACGTCGTGGTGATTCGTGGTTGAACAGGATGCCATTGACTGCGAACATCCCGTAGGCCTCGCGATAGTTCTTGGTTATCCAGTAGCTGTATACCTTGGCAGCGCCGTATGGGGAACGAGGGTAGAACGGCGTGTCTTCGTTTTGCGGAGGGGGAGTGGCGCCGAACATTTCAGAGGAGGATGCCTGATAGAACTTTGTCTCGATGCCAGACATGCGGACTGCTTCGAGGAGACGCACACTGCCGACACCCGTCGTGTCAGCTGTGTGTTCCGGCTCGTCAAACGAGACGCGCACATGGGACTGTGCCGCGAGGTTATAGACCTCGTCGGGCTGAATTTGGGCTAGAAGCGTTACCAGACGTGCTCCGTCGCTCAGGTCGCCGTAGTGTAGAAAGAGCCGTGCTGCCGTGTCGTGCGGATCAACATACATGTGGTCGATCCGAGCGGTGTTAAAAGTAGATGCCCTGCGGATGAGACCGTGGACTTCGTAGCCCTTGCTTAGGAGGAGCTCGGCCAGATATGACCCGTCCTGACCCGTGATGCCGGTAATTAGTGCGCGCTTAGTCATGGTGCCCCCAGATGCGATTTAAGATCATTCGCGTAGCCTAGCGGCTGCGCGTCGATGCCAGGCTTTGTAACGCATGAATCATACGGCCAAAAGCACTTGCCGCGGAAATTAGCCGCTCTGAGGCGTTCAAAAGTTACATTGCGCCGCTGAGTCCGAACTGAGGTAAGGCTACCTTCGAGACCACTGCGTGGTGGCTTTCAAGCAGTCACCTGAGCTGAGCGAACGGTCCCCACGATGGTCGCTGGATTGCCGGCAATTATGGAATTGCGGTCAAATGAACCAGATACGACCGAGCCAGCCCCAACTACGGAATTATCGCCAATGTTCGATCCCTTGAGGATAATTGAGTTAGCTCCGATGAATACATTCTTCCCTATGACCACAGCGTGCTTTTCCAGTGCCGGCGGCATCGAGTCATAGCGTCGCTCTTCAGAATGAATAGGGTGAAAGTCGGTATCAACGATTGTGGCATTGGCGCCGATCAGGCATCCGTTGCCAATTCGGATTGACGTCGCTGCGACCACAGTTGCGCCGCTCATCCCGCAGTCGTCACCAATTACGAGGGTGGCTCCAGGCTGCACGGTTCGAATCACCGCTGGGTGATTCACACCTATAACTTGGAAAGATGCCCAGGATACTGCTACGAACCGGCTACCTATGGTGATCGAGGAGCCTTCCCGTCGTGAAACGACTGGTAGCCCGACGAACTTGGATCCTGCAAGCCCATCAACACCTTTACGTCGTAAATTGAGGACGGCAATGAGGGTGATGAAAGCAATGAGCCGATTCTTCATGAATAATTCCTTTTATCAGATGCATCAAAATTTCGACTAATGTTCTGCCCTAGTATGCGTTTCCATGCCATTCGGATGCTTGGTATCACTTGCAGAACTAACATTGAAATTGCCATGCAAACGTATGGCGCCGCCGCTCCAATTGAGGGGATGCTCCAGATTGTGCCCGCAACGGTGCAGAATGCCACTTGAAACACTAAGAGGGCCTGAATCCACAGCCCTCTGGAATCGTTCAAAAGCATCGCGCTAGGCTGGTGAACGGCTGTGACTAGTAGGTAGGCGCCTGCCCCCGCCGTTAGCAGCAGACTGGGCGAGACGGATCCCCCGGTAAGAACCAAGGCAGCAGAGGGCACAACGGCGAAAAGACCGGCGGCAAAGACCGTGCCTAACAGAACGAAGATGAGGATATGTGCACGAAATGCACTAAGTTCTAACGTACTCACATGAAGTTCGCGGCGGTACCTTGACCAAAGGTTCTGCCCCACGACACTTGTCACGGCCAACATAGGCCCGAGGAACTGTGCCACAAGCGAGTAACTGGCAACGTCTTGAGTTGTTCCGAACTGGGAGAGCAGGATCCTATGGCTTTGAAAACCAACCGTCATGCCAACGGAGATTAGGAGAAAGGGGGCGGCTGTTCGCCACAGGCTCTGTCCGCCGTGCTCCGACCGAGCCAGAGATCCAAACGGAATATTGAGGCGCAGCCCGAATCTTCTTCTCGCTATTATATAACCAACGAGAGCAGTGGCCAGATAAGCCGTGCCTGGACCTATGAAGTAATATTCAACCGGAGCATTCATAAGCCAAAGTGGGAGGTAAAACCCGATCTGCAGAATTGGTCCTACAAATCCAATTTGTACAACAACTTTCATTTTTCCAAGGCCTTGCAGAACCCGCGCCCCCAAGCCGAGTGGTATGGAAAGAGCTATACATAAGAATGTGTAGAAAGCCCCCTCCGTAATTCCCGGTGTTTGTGAAAGGTTTCCAAGCAGGAGTGTGTAGACGCCGCCCGAATAGCCCAATGTTGCCAGTACAGCAAGAACTATCAAGAACATGACCATGTAGTCTCGCGCCTTGGAAAGATGCCAACGGTACTGCATCCGGGAAAGTTTTCCGGATGAACGGTCGGCGGTCGCATTAACGACACTGGCTCCCATACCCAGATCTGCAAATGGGAGGAGGTTGACGAGGGATGCGATCAGAGCATAAGACGCATATGCCTCGCTTCCATGCTGGCGAGAGAGGACTGCGATTGCGAGTATATTTGCGCCAAAACCGGCGGCAAGCGTGGCTAGTCTGAAGAGCGCTGTGCCCCCAAGGTCAAACTCTTTTGCGCGGGTTATCAGGGTCCTCAATGCTCGGCCTTAGCGTGCCATTTTCGATAACCGCGAAAACCGGTCCTGAAGCTTTGCCGCCAGGAGGCGAGGCGATTTGCCTGCCGATCTTACGGCCCAGCCGAGCGCCCGGGCGTGTTGACCATTAGCCCACGCAGCCTTGGCCGCGCGGTTATAGGCCGCGGACGCCACATCCGACTCGCTCAAAAGTACAACCGGAGTGTTCGTAGCTTCTGCGTAGTAACCGCGGATCCTCTCCTTGTCGCGGAGCGCTTGGCTGGGCGCGTGGCTCGATTTGCCGGCGAAGAGACGATAGAGGGTCGACGGCTCATCATGGACTTCTATCTGCCCAACCATGGAGAGTCGAATTACGAGTTCATAGTCCTCAGCGAATCGAGTGGACAGAGCCTGCGTGACCAACTGTTCGGCGGCCTCCAAGGCGCTTCTTCTGATCACTGACGCGGCGGGGGGCCAGGGGCCGAAGCCTACGGTGATAAGCGTCTGAGTCGTAACTTCAGTGTAAGAACGCTTGAGGAGTCGAGACCGCCCATTGGGCAACACTCCAATGACCCGTCCGCCTGCAACGCAGGCGCTTGGATTCGCCTTAAGCAACTCGATCGATCGGTTCACACCTGCCGTTATCAGTTCATCATCTGCATCTAGCAAGACGATAAATTCGCTGTTTGAGGCAGAAATGCCGGTGCGACGTGCCACTGACGCGCCGGCGTTAGGCTGCTGGATTACTTCCGCCCCGGAATTTCTTGCGACAGATGTAGTCGAATCTGTGGATCCGTCATCGACGACAAGGACGCGGCAGTTGGCCAAATCGTGGCAGCTTTTAATCGCACGCAGGATTGTCGCTTCGGCGTTGAACGCGGGGATAATTACGGTTATATTGCTCATTTCGTCATCTCGATCCTGCTATGGTGACGGTCGGACTCGATCTCCGAAGTGGTCGACGCAAAATCCTGTCGACCATTGTGAACCCGCAAAAGAATATGGATAACGCTGAATCTAAAGTAGCGGAGCTTGTTACCTTTATTTTTGATATTGATCGCGCTCGAATCATGTCCTGGTAGTGCGCCCACGCATTTCGAGTTGATCCGGCGCCTCCCGCGTCGAAGTCGCAGAGAACTTCCGCCCATACGCTTGGCAGTGATTCCATCGACGCCCGCATCATAAATTCTTGGTCGGCCGTTAGCCCAAATTCAGTGTCATATCCGTTTAGGGCCCAGAAAAACTCACGAGAGAAGACTGATGCTTGGTGTGGAATTATTTTACCGCCGATGAGGAATCGAGCATGCTCGAAAGGAATCTGGCCAGCGATTCCCAAGGTGTCCTTGTCGTCAACGATTCGGCTAAGGCCATAGCCCCAATCAAATTTGTTTTTAGAGAATTCATAGGCAACGAAATCGGTACTAGAGTTCGAATGAAATATATCTGCTGAGTGCATGAACCACAGCAGGTCGCCCGACGCAATTTTCGCACCCTTGTTCATGGCATCATAGCGACCATTATCGCGTTCACTTACCCACTGCACCGACCCGTCCAGACTCTCTAGAAATTCCCGGGTTCCATCCGTGGAGCCACCATCGACGACGATGTGTTCGATTTCGGCATAACTCTGCTGTTGCACACTGTTTACGGTCTTGCGCACCCCTTCAAGATCGTTGTAGGCGATGGTGATTACACTTATCTTCATTCTGTGCTCTTCTTAGGGGAGAGGGGCTGAGGGCTGCTGGGTCCAACAGCCGCGACGTAGGCACTTGAGAGCGGCGCGTAGGCGCTGCTTGGCGCGAGCGTATTCGCCAATTCAAGGGTCTGCGCTGCAACCTGCTGGCGGAATTGGTGGTCTGAGAAGTATTGCTTAACGGATTGGGACAAATCTGCAACTGATCCGTTGACCGTGAAGTACCCCAATGATTCCATCGTAGGAATTGCGCGTGCAATGACCGGAACGCTGTTGGCCGCCGCTTCTGCAGCGGATATCGGCGCCGCTTCCCATGATCCCGTATGCAGATACAAATGCGACTCAGACACCAAACGCCGGGCTTGCCGTGGTTCGACCCAACCGCTGACTCGAACCCCAGAACTCAGAAGTTCGTTTCGTAGGTCCGTGTCTCCGTCGCCCACCCAATGGAAGTCGATTTCGCCCCGGCATTCGCGTGCCACCGCGGCAAACAGGCGCGGGTCTTTCTGATTCCCAATGCGCCCTACCATTGTCACGGATGGAAGAATCGTTTTATCAGTTGTGAGATCGGATTCTGTCACGACATTCGGCACGTAGTGGACATCCATTTTGGAATTAAGCGACTTTCCTAGGCGTGCCTCATGTGGGCTTACTGCCACCAGCACTTGTCGCCGACGTGCTAGAACCCATTCGGCCATCCAAAGGGTGGCGCGCCAGGCTACGTTCTTGTCTTTTCTTTCGAATGCATAACAGTGTGGCGAGTATGCGATGGGAAAGGCACGGGGGATAAGAAGTCTCGAAAGCCCAGCAAAGCTCGAATGCAGGTGCACCACGTCCGGACGCTCAAGGGCGACTTGACGGCGCACCTCCAAGAGATACTTCAGCATTCCACCGGTGTATTCAACTACACGGGTATCACTCGTGAACTCTCCCGAGGCCTCGCCAGTCCGTGGTCGCCCTAGTACAACGTGCTCCAGAGCAGGGAGTATCTGGGTGTACTTTGAGATCGCATTCTGCACCCCCCCGCCCATAGCCTCAGTGACATGTAAAATCTTCAATCCGGAACCCCCAAATTGGCCTTAGTTAGTTAGTTAGTGTTGGAGGGATGGGTAGCAATTGAGCGAACGGTAGCTATCAGGTCCTCGTGCATTTCCTGAATTTTCACTCGATTAACCTCGATGATGTTCCAGAAGTCGTCCGGGTGTGCACGGATCCGATCCATGAGGTCATTTATCTGCGGAAGTGTCGCGTCTCTGGCGTTTAGGACGAAGTCTCCGAGCCCCAGGTCCTCATATGCACCCCAGCCCTTGCGCTCGTAGCTGAGATGTATTGCCGGAAACCCGGCGATGAGCGACGACAACGCGCCGTGCAGTCGCGTACTTACAATTATTCGCGGCGCATTGTCGGCCAGGACTGCTTTCATCGTCCGAGGCTCCTGGTTTCCCAGCCTTTTCGTAAGGGGGTAATCATCGTTACCCCCTCCTGTCGATTGGAGTGCCCACTCGAATTGGCCCGATTTACTTGCTTCGTCCAATAGTCCGTAGTAGTTCCGCGGTTTTGTGAGTTCTCGGGCAATAAAAACGGGTTTCGCACCCAGCGCGAGTGATGCCCGAGGGTGTTGTGGTGCCGAGGCCAACTCAAGAACCGCCATGTCTGGCATTCGAACGATGGAGGCAACATCAGAAAATTCGCTTACGGACCTATCGTCCCTGGCATATACGGTGTGGACTTTTGCAAGGTTCTTGGCTATGGCGCGCTTGTATAGACCCAAAAACGGCCCGATGCTCTGTGACAGGTAGATGGCCTTCTGGCCTTCTCCAGCAGCCAGACGTAGCTGCCCGAAGTGAGCACCCCAGCTCTTGATTGCGGGTCCGAGACTTCCTCCCCTCAAGTAGCCGCCACCCACAGCAACCACCAGGTCGGCTTCACGGACTAGTGCCTGAATTGACTCGGAGCCGCCCAGGACGCCTGTCGCGAGCATTGCGAGGCGGCGCGGAATTCTCGGTGAATCACCGACGACTGGGGGACCCCATTGCTTGTATTCGTCGCTTTCGAACGCGCTTGCGTCCGAAGCTATAACACGAAAATCAGCCGATCCTAGGGCTTTCAGAACTGTCGCGCGGGCAAGCTCAACCAGCAGACCATCGCCGGAGTTCTTGGGACTGTAGGCGTGAAGCAATAAGACTTTGGGATCGTCAGACGTCCAAGTATTCAACTATTGCGCTCCTTGTATCTAGCTCGTGGATGGACTCGAGTGCGTATTCGAACGCACGTGAGCGTTCTTCTTCATCCTGGGATAGTTGCGTGACGGTTGTGGCAAAAGAGTTGGCGTCGCTGAACATCCAAGTTGGTCCGCTCGACGCTAAATCGTGGAAGACATCTATATTAGATGTGATGGCACCGCGACCACGTGCGCGGGCTTCCCATATTACGAGCGGGTTTAGTTCCCAACGGCTCGGCATGAATATTGCGTCGCACCAATCGAAATATGAGTCAATGTCGTCCACATGGGGAATCATTTCCACTCGATGAGGTTCGTCTATTTCTTGGACGATTTTAGAAATCTTGGCTTTTTCGTCACCATCTCCCAAGCAAATCAGGTGAATCGGCATTGAAGTAGCTGCCAGCAATTCAGGAATCCGGTCGAGTCCCTTTTGTTTCGTAATTCGCCCAGCAAAAACGAGCCTCAAGCAGTCTAAGCTTCCAGTTCGTGGCTGCGTCTTCGGGCGATCGGAGAACGAAATAAGATTGTGCTCGAGCTGAGTGTTTCTCGATGTTCCGAACTTCCCGTCGATGAGTTCGGTAACCGCCCTTGCCGAGGGAGCCGTAATCAATCCCGCTGACTTGACTCCCCTTTTTACCAGCAGATCTTCCAAGCGTCCCTGAAGACCGACGGAGTCCTGGGATGGCAGCTGATGAAATGTTGCGGCAAGTCGTTTGCCTTGGAGCGCGGCGCTTGGAAGTAGTCCGAGTACAAGGTGACTCGCGCGCATCAGTGAATAGACCGACGTTGCATCTTTGAGGAGAGGATGAAGCTTCTTACCAGCGGTCAGCACACCGAAGATACTGCGTGGACAGTTAAGCTCGACAGTTGTTTGCACGAGCTTTTTCACTGGTTCGTGGTTCCGGCTTCCCGAGAACAGAATTACCAGAGTCAGCTCGTCCGAAGGCAACTTCTGAAGAAGATTCTCGAGAGCGCCTTGAGCGCCCCCGCCTTCGAGCCAAGGGACTACGACTAGGGTGGACTTGCTTTTGTGGGAGGGCGCTTCAGGGGATGTCACAGTAGGAGACCTTTATCTGGAGAAACTCACTTGGCGGAGGGTGTGATTTACCGCAGTTCGAAATGAGTAGAAGACGCGCTAGGGGGCGGCTAGTGGTTGTTGAGCCCTTGAGGGAACGTGCGTGCCTCGCGGGTCACACTTAGCGCTTCGTCGTCGTCGTGATTTGAACCCGAGAATTTACGATCGACGGGGGTGCCCGGCCTTATTGAATGGTTAGTCCCGCCACGTGAATTCTGCCGCAGGATTCCTCGAGCGGCTCTAGCATCAGAATTTGCACCGACGAAATTTTCACTCGGTTGGTTGGCCTCTGCACTGTAGTAGGCGTAGGAGTAGGCGTCAGTTGATTTCATTTGCAGCCTGTTGAGAACTACACCGAGTACCTTGGCATCCACGAGATTGAGCGTTTCTAGAGCTTTCTGCAAATCCTGGGTGCGGGTCTTTTGCGCGCCGACGACGACGACGACACCACCAGCATGCTGAGAAAGAACAGCCGCATCCGTCACGGGCAATAGGGGTGGAGCGTCGACCACGATCGTGTCGAAAGCTTGCTCAAGCCGTGAAAGCAGGATCTTCATTTCTTCTGACCCAAGAAGTTCACTGGGATTGGGGGGAATCTGCCCCGAAGTGAGGACGTACAGGTTGTCTTGACCCCACGGCTGCAGAAGATCGTTTATGTCAGCGGCTCCCAGAAGAGCAGTCGTTAATCCAGCGTTTCGCTCAAGGCCCAAGTATTCGCCGACCATCGGACGCCGGAGGTCAGCGTCAACGAGACAGACTGATTGGCCTGCCTCGGACAGCGCGATGGCAAGATTTGTTGCCGTCGTACTCTTTCCTTCTCCCGGCAAGGAGGATGTGACAACGAACGTCTTAGCGTGGCCGGCCACGTTGGCAAATTGAAGGTTGGTGCGAAGCTGTCGAAATGACTCAGCACGAGGGCTCTGAATGGCAGCCTGAGTCAATAGGGGCTTCTTTTGCGCATCAGCTTCAAAAGCGATGCGCCCCAACAGCGGCGCATCCGTGACATTTCGAAGGTCCGGTTCACCCTTGATTCGCGTGTCCAAGATGCTTCGAAGAAGGGATAGACCAAGCCCCAAAATCAATCCAGCCATAAGTCCAAGCAAAATGTTGAGCTTTGTGTTGGGTGCGGAGGGTGCCGTTGGAGCCGTGGCAGGGGTTATGACTGAGAGACTGATGGGGGAGGATCCGCCCGTCTTGGGCCTCTCAAGCGTGTCTACCGCTTTAATGAGACTGTCGGCCACGGCTTGAGCGGTGGCTGCCGCCTGGACTGCCGATCCATCCGTAACCGAAATATTGATTAGGACAGTATTCAAATCGGATGATGCCTTGACTCGGCTGCTGAGGTCACCGGCAGATATTGGGAGTCCGAGGCTGTCGATGGCTGGCTGCAGCACAACAGGCGTCGCCACCGTTTTCACGTATGACTGAACCCGGGCTTGACTAAACGTATTCCCCTGCTGCAATTCCTGGACCGAACCGGAACTTTGGATGGAAACAAATAACTGAGTTTCGGCCGTATAGGTGGGCTTAATAAGCACGGATGCGCCACCAGCAATGCCGGTTCCAAGTAAGGCAAAGGTCGCTATGAGAACCCAGTTAGTGCGTAGGATGTGTAAATAGTCGCGCAGGTCCAACCGTGGCCCCCTGGTCTCACGATCTGGAGATTTGCCGCATGGCACGTCCCCAGAACGGCTTTATTCTTGCGGTCAGTCAAATTGTACCTGCTGAGGTTTCACGTAACTGACATCGTGACGTCCGCCCCTGAACGGCCGTGCTGCACATTCCAGATGGCGTTAACCGCGCACTACCGCGTATCCACATCCTCAAACACCAGGAACGTCTGCGTATCCAGCACGCCCGGCATGGACTGCAATTGATCGAAGATCACTCGCCGAAGGTCCACGTTGTCCACGGCCCGGACCAGCAAGATGACATCAAAGTCGCCGCCTACCAGAGCAATGTGATGCACCTCCGGGATGGCCCGCAGCAGCTCACGCAGTTCTCGCCACGAATGCTGCCTCACCTTTAGGGTCACGTAGGCGGACGATTTGAGCCCCGCTTTAATAGGGTCGACCAGTGCCGTGAACTTGGTCAGCACGCCCTCGCCGGTCAGGCGTGCGATCCGCGTATAGGCGTGCGCCCGGGAGATGTGCACGTTCTCCGCCACCTGGGTGACGGACATCCGCCCGTCCCGGGTCAGCTCCGCGATGATGTTCCGGTCCACGTCATCCAGTGGCACCGCCACCTGGTCCGCCTCGGTCTCTGCCATTTGTCCACAACTCCCGCCGGTAACGCAGCTCACACTTACAAATCGTCTTTCAGACTAGGCCAAAATTTCTTACTTCTCCACGATTTGCGCCGGGACTGGATACGAAAGTTCCTTCAGGGCGATACTTGAAGCGAATAGTGGCTACAGAAGGACGGACCAATGACGATCTCCGCGGACCACACCGCCATCGGGCAGGACGCACCGGAACAGCCGGCCGGGAACCACGTAAGCGAGGGCGCCGCAGCCGAGGCTGTGCGCAAATTCGGCATCACAGTGGAGGACTACATGCTGCCGGCCCGCCACCAGATCCAGATGGTGGATCCGGACGGCACCTTGAACCCCCACACCGAGCAGGGCGCCCAGCCCGGCCACGAATACGCGCTGCCGGCTGACGCCGAACTGCTTGATGCCTATGAGCAGCTTGTCGTCGGCCGCCGCGTGAATGACCAGAATTCCGCCCTCGTCCGCCAGGGCCGCATGGCTGTCTACCCGTCTAGCCACGGCCAGGAGGCCTGCCAGGTGGCGGCCGCCCTCTGCCTCGCCGACGGCGACTGGATCTTCCCCACCTACCGCGACTCCGTGGCCGTGATGGCCCGCGGCGTGGACCCCGTCCAGACCATGACCCTCTTCCGCGGAGACTGGCACAGCGGCTACGACCCCACAAAGCACAAGGTTGGAATCCAGTGCACACCGCTGACCACCCAGTTGCTCCACGCCGTCGGCGTCGCCCACGCCGCCAAACTCCGAGGCGAGGACACGGTTGTCCTGGCCATGTGCGGCGACGGAGCCACCAGTGAAGGCGACTTCCACGAAGCCTTGAACTTCGCGGCCGTCTTCCACCTGCCCGTCGTGTTCTTTGTGCAGAACAACCAGTACGCCATCTCGGTGCCGCTGGCCCACCAGTCCGTGGCGCCGTCGCTCGCGCACAAGGCCGTGGGCTACGGCATGGCCGGCGAACGCGTGGACGGCAACGACGTCGTCGCCCTCCTTGCCGTGCTGGGCCGTGCGGTCAAGCTGGCCCGCGAAGGATCCGGCCCGCTCCTGGTAGAGGCCCACACCTACCGCATGCAGGCGCACACCAATGCAGATGACGCCACACGCTACCGCCAGGACAGCGAAGTGGCCCAGTGGGTGGCCAGGGATCCGCTGAAGCGGATGCAGACCTACCTGACGGACCGCGGACTGCTGGACGACGACGGCGCCGCCCGGATTGCGGAGAAGGCGGAGGCAGTTGCCACGCAGCTCCGCGAAGGATTGGGCGAGGACGTCCCGGTCGACCCGCAGGACCTCTTCCGGTACGTCTTTTCCACCCCCACCCCGCAGCTGAAGGAACAGGCCGCCATGCTCGCCGACGAAATCTCCCGGGACGAGGCCGCAAAATGAGCCCCACCGCCACCACTTCCGCCGAGGTCAACGGCAACGTCAGCGCGGCAACCGCCCGCGCCGCCGCCAAGGCAGCAGCCTCGGCCGAAGCTACCGGCCCGCAGACCATCACGATGGCCAAGGCACTGAACACCGCCATGGCCGACGCCATGCACGCCGACTCCTCTGTTTTGGTCTTCGGCGAGGACGTCGGGATGCTCGGCGGAGTCTTCCGCATCACCGACGGCCTCACCAAGACCTTCGGCGAATCCCGCTGCTTCGACACCCCGCTGGCCGAGTCCGGCATCGTGGGGATGGCCGTGGGGATGGCCATGAACGGCATGCGCCCGGTGATCGAGATGCAGTTCGATGCCTTTGCCTACCCGGCCTTCGAGCAAATCGTCAGCCACGTTGCCAAGATGCACAACAGGACCAAGGGCACGGTCAAACTGCCTATTGTCATCCGCGTCCCTTATGCCGGCGGCATCGGGGGAGTCGAGCACCACTGTGACTCCTCCGAGTCCTACTACGCCCACACTGCCGGCCTGAAGGTCTTCACCCCGGCCACCGTGGCCGACGGCTACCGCATGCTTCGGGAAGCCATCGACTCCGACGACCCGGTGATGTTCATGGAGCCCAAGAAGCTCTACTGGTCCAAGGACCTGGTGGACCTAGAAGCACTCCGCGCCGAGCACGCCGTCAACACCGAGCGGGGAACGTCCTCGGAAGGCCGCGCCGTCGTCGCCCGCCCCGGCACAGATGCCACGCTGATCGCCTACGGGCCGTCCGTGCCCACCGCGCTGGCCGCTGCTGCTGCAGCGGCGGAGGAAGGTCGCTCGCTCGAAGTGATCGACGTCCGCTCAATCGTGCCGTTCGACGACGAAACCGTCTGCGCCTCAGTGCGCAAGACCGGACGTGCCGTGGTGATCGCCGAGGCTCATGGCTTTGCATCGGTGTCCTCGGAGATCGTGGCCCGGGTACAGGAACGCTGCTTCCACTACCTGGCCGCGCCGATCCGCCGCGTCACCGGCTTCGATGTCCCGTACCCGGCGCCGAAGCTCGAGCACTATTACCTGCCCGGCGTGGACCGCATCCTCGACGCCGTTGACGACCTCCAGTGGGAAGACTGATCAGATGAGCGAAACGAAAGTATTCCTGCTGCCGGACCTGGGCGAAGGCCTCACCGAAGCCGAACTCGTGAACTGGCTCGTTGCCGTGGGCGACGAAATCCGAGTAGACCAGCCCATCGCCGAAGTTGAGACAGCGAAGTCCATGGTGGAGGTCCCGTCCCCGTACGCCGGCACCGTCGCCGTGCTCCACGGGGAACCGGGCCAGACGCTCGACGTCGGGAAGCCGCTGATCTCGGTCACATCCATTGGATCCCCGGCGGCTGAGCCTGTCGAGACCACACCTGCCGAAACCGCCGCGGCCGAAACCTACCGTGAAGAGGAAAAAGCCGGCTCCGGCAACGTCCTCATCGGATACGGAACACCAGGAGGACATGGCCTAGCCCGTCGCACGCGGGCACGCAAGTCATCGGCGTCCGTAACATCGGTGATTGAGCCTGTTGAAATCACCAGCGCGGAGAAGTCTGCCGACGATGTCACGCTCCTCCGCACCCGCGTTCCCGGCAAGCTCGGTGCCGTGATTTCGCCTTTGGTCCGCCGGATGGCCCGCGACCACGGAGTTGACCTGAGCGGGCTACAGGGCTCGGGAACCAGCGGACTGATCATGCGCAAGGACGTCGAAGCTGCGATCGCTCCCGCCCCTGCGGTGGCACGTCCGTCGGTGATTGAGCCTGTCGAAACCAGGCGATCCGTCGCTACTTTCGTCGAAACCAGTCGCAGCGAGACCGACTCCCGCACAGGTCTCGGCATCACCGCCCGGACACCTGTCCGAGGCGTTCGCAAAGCTGTTGCCGCCAACATGTCCCGCAGCCGCTTCGAGATTCCCGAGGCAACGGTGTGGGTCGACGTTGACGCCACAGCTCTCTTGGAAATGCGTGCCGCGTTGAAGAAGTCGGACCCGCACAACACCCCCGGCCTGCTGGCTTTCATTGCGCGGTTTGTGACAGCTGGATTGAAGAAATACCCGGAGCTGAACACCCGGCTAGTCACTACCGAGGACGCTGTTGGTGGGGAGAGTCAGGAAATCGTCGCTTTCGACGGTGTCAACCTGGGCTTCGCAGCTCAGACTGACCGCGGACTTATGGTGCCGTCAGTTCGCAACGCCGACAAGATGAGTGCCCGCGAGCTGGATGCCGAAATTCGACGGCTCACCTCCGTGGTGCGCGCAGGAAAGGCGACGCCATCGGAGCTGGGCAGCGGTACCTTCACACTGAACAATTACGGTGTCTTCGGAGTGGACGGCTCAGCCGCGATCATCAATCACCCGGAGGTCGGGATCCTGGGCGTGGGGCGCATTATCGACAAGCCCTGGGTGGTCAACGGGGAACTGGCAGTCCGTAAAGTTACCGAGCTGACGCTCACCTTCGATCACCGGGTTTGCGACGGCGGGACCGCTGGCGGGTTCCTTCGGTACGTGGCGGACGCGATCGAGAGCCCGGGCGGCGTGCTCGCGGATATCTGATGCGAAGGGGCTCGATGGGGAGACAAGAGCGGCGGGATCTCCACTAAAGGTGCCGCGACTTAGCATGTACTGATATTTTTTCACACCTTGCCACTGGCGTGGCTCCGTAGCGTGGGCTAAGTGTCCTTGCCGGATCATCAGCTTCAGATCCAGCCTCCTGGGAGCCTAACTTCGACTCCTTACAGCAGATGCAGAATCACTTGACGGCTAGTGCCCGCCCAATTTCAGCCCAGTTTGTGCCGTCGTACGCGAACGTGACTGAGTCCAGCGATAATGCCGCTACGGAGGCAGTGGGAGCAACGCCGCCTGCAAACTTGACGCCAGCCGGCCACGCATACGTGTGCCCACCGAGGGCGTCTTGGCACCAGACAATAGTGAGGCGCTGCCCTACTGACGCGTTGATAATGGTCGACGCCGTGGCGTTGGCACCCAGAGCAATGGACTGGATGTTGCCGACCGCCGCATCAATGATTACTGCACCTTCGGCGGCAAGCGTTTGAGACATCCTGCTGTCGACGTAAGCGCGCCTCCAGACATGCGTGCCCATGTTTCGCGCGATCTGCCATATCGTGTGAAGCGCCCCACCCGCATCGGTTCGGGTAGTGAGCTCAACGTTTGATCCGGCGTTCGAGCCCGACTCGGGATCGCTCGTTATAGCAAGCTCGGCGCGGGACACTCCAGCCGTTTGGCCCTGCCCAAGGACTCGACGGGAACCTGCTGCACCGTTCACGCCTAACCCGACCACCGTGCCGGCCGCCGCGTTTGATCCGGCTACAGTGCCCGCTACGTGGCGGATTAGGGTGTTGAAGTTTATGGAGCCGGAGAATTCCCGGTAGAGGCTCGAATCGCTGGGGACGGTTCGCCGAGAGTTGACCCCGCGCAGGTTCGTCCAGACTGCGTCTACGGTTCCGGTCAGGAAGATGGGGTAGTTGAGCAATGGCTTTGTTCGCGTGTCCACGACGGCGATGTTGTGGGCAGAGAAGCGAGTGATCTTGCTGGTGCTGCCCGCCTTCGCGGCGATCCCGAAGTTTTCG
Organism: Arthrobacter sp. UNC362MFTsu5.1; assembly: GCF_000685965.1. Lineage (GTDB taxonomy): Bacteria > Actinomycetota > Actinomycetes > Actinomycetales > Micrococcaceae > Arthrobacter. The sequence goes on from NZ_JMLE01000015.1 coordinate 36,162, forward strand.
GATGAACTCGTGTCTACAATCATCGCTCCTGTGTAGTCGTTTAAGGAACCGGGGTTGATAATCATTCCGTCGCGCACAGTGACATCCTGCGCTCCGGATACGATGACGCCACCCTTCGCACAATCGATCAGCACGAAGTTGCTGATCTCAATATTTGTTGCAAGGGCCACCTGATTCGCCAAGTCGTTCGAGGGGGAGCCGCCGATGCGGATACCTATCCCGGAGCTCGCGTCTCCGAAGTCTCCTGAGGGCGTGCCACGTAGCATTCCTTTTACATAAATCCCGGTTACTTTCCCATCTTTAGGAGCATCGTCTAGGTAGACCCCGCCCAGTCCGCAGTTGATGGCGGTGATGTTCGAGACGTTGAAGTTGGAGGGGCCATAGTCGGTGGAGTTTTGGTTGACAAGAAATCCGCCTATCCAGATCCCGTAGGCGGCGCAGTTTTCGGCATGTAGGTTGGACGCTATAACCCTTTGGTTTCCTCGGCTGATTGAGAAGCCATTGTCGGAACCGTTAGTTGTGACTAGGTTGTGTGCGATGACCCTTTCGCAGAATATCCAGCCAGGATCCATGGTGTTGTGGAAGCGCGAGTTGGTTACTGATGCATCACCGCGCACACCCGAAAGCAGGAGTGGCAGTGTATTGGTGTGGGCTACTCGCACGTTCTCGATGCGGATGTCCGTGATGGCGTACAGGCTGGTGTCGCTACCACCAGTTGACTGCGGAGTGAGGTCGCCCCTGAACGTGAACGCCTGAGAGACGCCGGCACCACCTGCCTTGGTGCGGGACCGTCGAGGGACACCATTCGTATCATCAACGATTGTGCCCTGCACCGTGAAGTTTCGGAAGGTGAGACCGCCGCAACCGCCGGCGGATCCAGTGGCTGTGAATGCGGAGCCCAGCGCGACGTTGATGTCAGCCAGCGTCCCGGGGACTGTGATGACTGTCTGGTCTCGACCGAGCCCTTCGACGCAGACTCTGTACACGCCAGCCATGTTTATCTGCTTGCGAATCGTGTACGCCTTGCGCGTCAACTTCACCAGCGGGATCGTGTTGGCGCTGGCGTAGGTGATGGCCGCTTGGATGCAGACGTCGTCGGATGCGTCGGCGCCGGAGAGATTTCGGAAGTCTTCCACATCGACAAAGCTGCGCTTCGAATAAGTAGCCGAGAGGTCTGGAAGCTGGGCAGGCGGGATCTTCGAATTGGCATCTAGGGCTGCCACACCCGACGGGGCGCCCTTCTCTGCCATGGGAACGTATTTGTCCCCTGGAGCAGCCGGGGCGGCCTGGGCAGTACTGGCACCAAGCGTTGCCAACGCGGAAGCACTGGTGAAAGCAGATATCACGGTTCCGAATTTCAGCAACCCGCGGCGCTTCACACTGATGTCGTTTTGGAATACCGACGGATCCTCTTGCCCAATCTCCCTAGTCATGCCTAGACGCTATTTGCTTGGAGTTTCATAAAACACCGTGGAGATTACGTGATTATTTTGCAGTGATTACTCGGTTGAAGCATCGTGTTACTCAGTCTAACTAGAGTGACCAGTGTGACGAATGCTCATTTACGCAAGACCAGGTCGGTGAAGCACTAGCTCGCAGGGCTGTTAAACTTTCCGGTCGACACCAGTCGGACTCTGGAGGGCGCTAGGGCAGCCGTCGAACGCCGGCTACGTGTGCCGCGCGTCATGGGATGGCGAGGCGAACTAAACTATGAATGAAACTGTCCACGCGTGTCGATTATGATGGGGAACTGCACTCACAACACCGGGGGTCATACGTGCAGGAAACACAGGATCGCGATGACAGCCGCATGAAGGCGTCGAGAGTCTCAAATCCAGGGCATGCTGGCGTAGGACTAATCTTCACCATTCGTGGGGTCCTCTTGACCCCGATGCAGGTCTTCGTTCTTGCAGGAGTTCTCGTTAGGGCGCCGGGGTTTAGAAGGGCCACGGGTCAGTGAGCGCCGATTCGCTCGACACCATGTTGGTCATTACCGCTATTGGCGCTTCGGTTGTACTGGCTCTGATCTTTCTCGTTGGGATGAAAAGACCAAGACAAAGGCGCCGTCAAGTCCTGGCACCTGAGGCAAGTGCAAATAGTGGTGTGCGTTGGATTATCATATTCGCTTGGGCAGCCTCTACACTGCCGAGCCTGATTCAGAACCTGACAACAACACGACGAGCCAATGCCGTTGTGGACGTTGCAGCGTCAACTGGTCTTTCAACTATGGCTGCTTATCTGACAGCCGCCCTTCTGATTGCGCTTTGCCTCTGGCAACTGCTCACGGCCAAAGTTGCGACCGATACTCTGGGCTTGCTCGGCGTCGGTCTACTACTGGCGCCATGGATGATCGCTATGCTCTCCAGTGCTGAGAGCGGCAGTAACATCCCTTTCAACGCCTTGGCGTTACCGGCAGTTGCCTTCGCACTTTGGCGATTGAACGCAAAGCTCCAAGACCTCACTGCCGTCGCCTGGTTGACCGGGTGCACGGCGGCAATTGCCCTGGTTATGGGATTGCTCGCTCCTACTAGAGGTCTTCTTCATGGATCATCGGGGTACGTGTCCACTGCAGACAAAGCGATAATCGGAGACACACTTCTCGCGGGTCCGTTCAATCACTCCAACCAGTTGGGCGTTATTCTCGCACTCGGGCTGCCAGCCATCTTGCTGCTTCATCGTCGTTCTGACCGGTTCTGGATATTCGCCGTGACCGTACTTGCGCTGGCGTGGTCTGCCTCACGCGGTTCACTGCTGGCAGTGGGCGTCTTCTTAGTCGCTTGCTGGTGGGTTACAAGGTTCAAGAATGCGTCCCCCCGGAGGTTTTGGTCATTCGTTGTTGTTGTCCCCTCGCTGGCTGCGGTTGCCTATGTGCCGCTCGTCACGGACGATCTCAGCGCGTTTTCTGACCGAGGGCAGATATGGGCTGCCAGCATGGCCGCATGGGCAGAGTCTCCAAGTTCTGGCAATGGGTATGCTTGGTACTCGGAAATCGCCAAAGTAGCCAACGATCTGACGGCCGTGGCCTTCAACGGGCATAACCTTTTTGTCCACGCGCTCGCAACCGGCGGCGTCCTTCTGCTGGTGGCCCTAGTTCTGCTCTGTTGGAGGCTGGTGTCCGTATCCATCGCCGAGGCCGGAGTGGGCAATATATTTCCATTGGCCTACACAGTGTGTTTCGGAGTACTCGCGATACTCGAAGTCCCCACGCGATTCAGGGACGTAGATCCGCAGTCGTGGGTTGCGGTCCTTCCAGTGGTGATCATTGCCATGTGGAAGCGCGTGGCTCCGCCAGAAAGCACGCGGCGAGGTGGAGCTGCACTGCTCGAGGAGAATGAGCATGTCGAAGAAGCCAAGTCGACAGAACTCGAACACTGACTCTGGTCTTGTCGGCTAGCGCCTCAGCAGCAGCACAGTATGCCCTGGGGGCGATAGGGGAAATAGGGCCCCAGACTATGAAGGCACGGCGGAATGCTGCGTGCATTCGACACTGACAACAAAAAAAGCGCCGTTGCCGCCGTCACACGATCCATAGAACGTGACGTGGTTCGTCATGACGCCACACGGCTCGCAGTGGGTCTTTTGCTGTTTAGTGGCCATAGCGAGATTATAAACAGGGTTAGGTTTCCGGTGGGTTACTACTGAGGAGCAAACTGCTGGCACGGCATCATCGCCCTTTCTCGTCCCGACAAGCCGCAGCTTCCGGGCAATGACCGTGGCTGGACTGATTGCGGCAGCCGCACTCCAGCCGTCTCTCTCGGACGGCCAGACGAACTTTAGCCAGCAGACCGCCGGTACCGGGCCCCCAGCAACGCATACTATTCTCCGGCCACGCCGGCAGAGCGTCAGTCTGCACGAAGGCGGCGCCTCCTAGGACAGCAGGGCAGTGTCCGGCGATTGCCGGCCCCTATTGCTCCACCGCGCCGCATGCCTTTCATCAGGCTTCCACCAGCAAGGCGTGGGTAGAATCGAGGCCTAAGATCGCCGGAACGCATGAATACGGAGAACAGAATGTCGCGATGGATGGAGGTCGGCCAGGGCAACCATGTGCTGACCACCGAAGGTTCGAAGCTCAATACCGGACTCATAGTCGGCGCCGAACGCGCCATGGTGATCGACACCGGCGGCGGACCCCGGCAGGGCCGCGAAATCCTGACCGCTGTGCGCGAAAAGACCCAGCTGCCGCTGGTGGTGGTGAACACCCACGCCCACTACGACCACTTCTTTGGCAACGCGATCTTCAATGACGAGGGCGTCACCGAGTTCTACGCCCATGAGAACTGTGCCCGTGAGATCGAGGACAACGGTGACCGGCAGCGCCGCATGGTCGCCGCGCTGGAACCGGAAATGGCAGCCGGTGAAGGCGCCGACGCCGAGCTGGTAGTCCCCAACGCCATCGTGAAGGACCGGCCCGTTCTGGTGGATCTCGGCGGCCAGACGGTCACGCTATTCTACCTGGGCAGGGGCCACACCGACGGCGACCTGTTGGTGGGCACGTCCACCACGCTGTACGCCGGCGACCTCGTGGAGCAGGGCTCGCACCCGTCCTTCGAGGACGCCTTCCCGGAGGAATGGGCCGACGCCCTGCGGCACATCTCCGCGCTGCGGCACCGTTACGAATTCCTCATCCCGGGCCACGGCGAACCCTGCAGCGACCAGTTCGTGAAGACCATGGCCAACACTATGGGCACCGCCGTCCGCCAGGCCCTGCAGTCCATCCGCGACACCCCCAGCGACGCCACCAAGGCCATCCCGGTGCTGCCCTACGGGCCGGAGCAGTCCCGCTGGTTCATCAAGCGGCTGCAAGAGACACAGGCGCACCACTAGAGGTAGACCGAATGGCGGCTTAGAAGGCCGATGTCAGTTGGGTGCTTGCCCTTTGAAAGTTGAAGTCGTCAACCGTGGCTGGGCTCCTGCGTCATCCGTGCAGGCGCCCGAATACACCAACGTGTTACACAAGTGACAGAGCGCAACGAGTGTGAGCAGTGATACATTCTGCTAGTGACTACTGGGGAACTTGAAGGAGATAGTTGCATGTTTGAAGGTGTCCCCGACGAGGACGCGTGGCGGAATTGCACCACGCTTGAAGGCGCTTGCGAACTGACCGCCCGCTGGCTTGAGGGTTCCCTCAGCTACGTGCCCGGTTATGCCGCGCCGCAGTACGCCGGCGAGAACGGCCCCATGAGCGAGGCCCTGGCCGCCATCAACCGGCTCGGCTTCCTCACGGACGACTCACAGCCCGGGGCGGAGATGTCCAGCGGCCACGGACAGCGCGCCTTTGTGACCGGCCGCTGCACCGAACAGTCGGCAGCCGTCATCTCGGCAGTGCTGGTGGAAACGGACCTGGTGGTGCTGGTGTTCCCTCCGGGCGAATCCGGCAACGGGCAGATCTGCGTGACCCTGGACGGAGCCAGGGAGTTCACCTGGCTGGGCAGCTCCGGCGGCCCCTCCTACGCCCACGAGACCTACACTGACTGGACCAACGAGACCCTGGCCAAATCGCTGGCCGAGTGCTGGGAACTGCAGATCTTCGACCCCGTCTGGGGCAGGAACTCCAAACTGGTTCCCCTCCTGCAGAAGGCACTGATCAGCGCGAAGGGCTAAGACCCCTGCAACCGTTGGCAAGGGTGGCGGCGCCCCGGCAGGACCGCGGCGCCGCCACCCTTCACGGGCGACCTTTTCTAGGAGTCGGCTACTTCGGGCACTTATGGGCAGGATTGTAGGCCGCGAACATGCCGTCCGGGTTGTCCTTCCACACCCATGCGTGCAGCGCAAAGGTCTTCGGGAACGGTCCGTCGTCGAATTTCACGCCGGCCAGCTTCGGCCGCTCCGCCGCCGTGGACAGGTACTCCACCGCCACCAGCTTCATCCGCCCGCGCTCGTTGGGCATGTAGACGAGAATCTCCGGCTTGCGGGCCTGGGTCTTGTCATCGATCAACGATTCCTTGGCGTAGTGGAATCCCATCGCGCCGACGCCGGGCTTCTCGACGCACTTGGTGACTTCCGTGTAGCCGTCCTTCTCTGCATTCTCCAGCCAGCGGTAATCGTATGTGACATCCCGCAGCGTGTTGACCAGCTTGCGCTGCTGCGAATTCTTCTTCCAGTCATCGCTCTTGTCCGAGTCGCCGCCGCGGCCGGACCCGTCATGCGCGACGGCTGTAGCGGGTGCTAACCCCACGGCCAGCACAGCCGCGGCCACCATGGACATCAGTCCTGTTCTGGTGCGATTCCTCATTTTTCTTCCAACCCTCTGAGACCCGAGATTTCATTGTTCGGCAAGGGACGCGAAGCACGGGGCGGGATGCCCCGCCTTCGCCAGGATGCCGGGCCGGCCCGATGGGCACTGCCGGTGTTGGGCCGTCCGGGTGGAAAATATCCATCGATTGGGGCGGCGTTAAAAGTATGCTCCTCGGCCGGGAAGCGGCGCTAGGTGTGGTGCAAATGTTTAAAAGCCGGGGGTTTCGCAGTTATTGAATGAAGGAAATGCCCGCTAACACTTTTGCCGCATCCGCAGAAAAACAAGTACCGGTTTCACCCTTTAACGAGTGGTGAAACCCCGAAAAGACGAGTACAGACCACTCTGTCTAGAGGAGTTACCTGCCCCGTAGCGTAAGTGCATGATTAGAGCCATCAAGGAAGCGTTCCACCGCTTCGTGGCGAGGAACATCGTCGCTGATGATCCGTACCCCGTCCGATCCTGGCTGGACCAGCAGAACATGCCCCCGGAAACCCGGGGCTCTTTCCCGCCGCCGCTGCGGGACGCCAACGGTTTCTCGCACTAAGTCCGGCGTCTTAAACTTCGTGACTTGTTCTTCCCGAAACATTGTGCCGGTACTATCGCCGTCATGGGGAAATATACGAGTGGTCTGACGTCCAGGGACTGGCGGCGAGAAGTGCGGAAGCGGCGTTTCCGCGTGCTGGCCAACGTGGGGCTGGCGGCGCTGGCCGCCGCCACCGCCGTCGTGGTTTGGATGGCGCTGGGGCGCTGAGTCCGGAATCACACGGCCTAAAACCGGCATTGGGTTGACAGGTTTTGTGGCGCGCCTATACTGCGTTGGACAAATTGGGCGCGGCACACGTAGGGTGATGAGCGATCCGACATGGGGGATCCCACCGTTCGTTGCCGGCCGTTGACGCGAAGAGTATTCACCTAGCGTGCCAGCCTCGAGTGCAACGACGCATTCTGGAGGTAATTCCGTGGCCCTGACTGACTATGCCTTTGCGCTGTGCGCCTTGATGGGAACCCTGTTCATTCCGTTCACCGCTTTATACCTGCTGCTCCGCCTCAAGCGCGGCGCCGCAGCGAAGCCCGTTCCCGTAAAGGTCCGCCAGTAGTGCCCTACGTAGACATCAATCCCCACCGCTCCGGCCCCAAATGGCGCGGTTACGTGCTGCTCGGCATCCTCCTGGTGATCACCGCGGGCGTGGTGGCAGCAGCGCTGTTCCGCGTCTAACGTTGGGCTGGCCGCCGCGCGCAGCGCGCGGCGGCGGAACCGACCCTTCTTGGACAGTAAAGGGCCCGCCATTGGGCGGGCAGGGTGCTCAGCCCCTTCACAGCCCAAAGGGCGGGCCCTTGGTTATCGCCTGGCCGGAACCGGTACCACCTGGGCCTGTTGGCAGCCCCGCTTCGGCCGGATGCGATGAATCCACAGTAGAAGCAGACGCGGGGGTGGTGCACGAGTGCTGGCTACCCGTCTTCCCCACGTGGCACTACTTGTATCAATAGCCCCATACGTATCACTCACGAACACCCGCCTCTGGTCCCCGAGTGTGGCGGCAGGTGCGACGTTCCGGGGCTAACCGCCGGAGGTGAACTCCGCACTGGTGACGGACCCAAGGCCCGGGCTGGTGGCGATCAGCGTGTGCACGCCGGCCGGGTTGATGGTCAGGTCGCTGAACGTGGCCACGCCGGCCACCGCGTTCTGTACCAGGGTCCCGCCCAGGTTTCCCTGCTTCACGGTCTTGTCCATGGTCACGGAGGCTACACTCGTGGTCTGCGGGTTGTCGAACTGATCCACCACCAGCACCGTCACCGGCGTAATCCTCTGCCCCTTCGCCGTGTTGGTGGGCTGCTGCCCGAAAACCAGCTTGGCGGCAGCTGCCGCCGTCACGCTGACCTGCGCCGTGGCCTGCCCCAGGCCTGTCGCAGCTCCGGTGATGACGGGCGATCCGGCCTTCGTGTCGCCATAGAAGAACGACGCCGACGCGGCCCCTGCCGGGATGGTCACCTTCGTGAGGGGTGCTCCGCCGGCCGTTGCAGCGAAGACCCTGGTGCCCGCGGAGTTCGACGCGAGGGTGACCTCGGTGCTGCCGGCGGTTACGGGGTTCCCGAACGAGTCCTGGCGCTGCACGGTGAAGGGGCCCACCGTTGCCGTTGCCGACGCGGTGCCCGAGGCAGGGCCGGCGACAACCAGCCGGCTGGCGGCCGCTGCCGTGACGGTGAACGGGGCGCTGACGGCACCGGCAACCCCGGGGCTCGACGCCGTGAGCGTGTAGCCGGAGCCGGCCTTGTTGATGGACAGGCCGCTGAACGTTGCCACGCCCGTCATATCGGTGTCCGCAGTGACTGTGCCGGACAATGTGCCGCCGCCGGGGTTGTTGCCGATGGCCAGGGTGACCCGGGCCGACATCACGGGCAGAAGGTCAACCGTGCGGACGGCCACCTTGACGGCGGGCAGGGTTTGCCCGGCCACAACATTTGCCGGCTGGACCGTGAACGTTGCGCTCTGCATGCTCCACACCAGGACGTTTCCGCTGGCAGCGCTCACTGCGGTCCAGGAACGGTGGACCGCCGTGACCACGTATGAGTGGGTTCCTTCGGGAGCAGAGGAGTCCGTGCAGCTGGTGCCGGTGATGAGCGCGGCCGGGCTGCTCCCGCAGGCGGGCATCGACGTCGCACCGGTGATGCGGGTGACGTAATAACCGGTCGGTACGGTGGGTCCGGCCGATGCGGTCCAGGCCACCGGAACGCTTGAGGTGCTGTTCGCCGGGACCGTCACATTAGTGGGCGGCGCCAGGGTGCCGACTGCCGCCGTCGTACTTCCCGTTCCGGCTGCCGTCCAGTAAGCGGAAGCTGCCGTGGCGCCCATCAGGGCAACCAGAACCATGGCGATTCCGGCCAATGCGCCGCGCCCGAGCAGGCGCTGAAACAGCACCAGCCCCCGCCGAAAGCCGCGGGGGCTTTCGGGGGAGCTGGTGTTGCGCCTGCCGGACATTCGCACCTTCTCGACATTGGCTCAGGGGGTGGGGCCACGTTCACCATTGGGGGATGAACGTGGCGGTATTTAGGAGGACGGTTATGCCGTGAGCTCTTCAGCTGGCGGCGAAGTGCAGGGGCACCGTGGCGCCCTTGCAACCGTCCTGGTTGACGCCGGGGCGATCGATCATCTGCAGCGTGACGGTGCCGGTGATGTAGCCGTTGGCGGGGATCTCGGTGGCGGTGAAGGACGGGCTGCCAACGGCGAAGTCATCCTTTGAGCAGCCGGTGACACTGGTCCAGGCGGCGCCGTTGGTGCCTGCGACAGCAGCGGTGATGTTGGTGAGTTTCTGGACACCGGTGCCGGGGTTGGTGACGGTGAAGGTGAACGTCTGAGCGGAGCCGTTGGGGGAGAGTGCAGGGCCGGCCACGGTGCTGGTGATGGTGAAGTTGGTGGAGGTGCCGGCTGTGGTGGTGGTGTCGCCGACGCCGGCGGCAGTCCAGTAGGCGAAGGCCGCGCCGCCGCCGATGGCCACCAGGGCAGCGGTGGTGATGATGATGCGCTTCTTGCGTCCAGCTACTTTGCTCATTTGAAGTTCCCCTTGAACTTGTGCGGCGTATCCGCAGACCTTCGAGGCCTGTCCGGCTCCGATAGAAAAAGTCTCGGGGAGCAAAATCAAGTAGCAGTTAAGGAAAGCTCAAGAATAACTCAACTTTATTTCTGCACCTTCTGTCACTTCTGTAACAAGCTTTCCGGGGCTGCAAGCCGGTCTGCTTCCTGCTGCGCCTGGGCGGCGTTGCCCTCCTGGCCAACGCGTTGGTACACCCGGGCCAGCACCTGCCACGGAACGGGCGACGACGGTGACTGCCCGGCGGCCGTCCGCAGATCCGCAATGCTCTGCTCCGGCTGGCCCAGCCCGAACCACGCAATGCCGCGCTGCACGTACAGCCCGGAAATGTACGGAGCGCGGCTGATGATGCCGTCCAGTTGCAGCTTGGCCTCCGGAATGTCCCCGCTGTTGAGTTGGCCGACGGCCAGCGCCAGCCCGGCTTCGACGGAGTCCGGCGTCCGGGCCAGCGAGACTTTGGCCCACTCCACGGTGCGCGCGGCAGCCTCGGGGTCGCCCTCGGCGGCCGGCCCGGCAAAGGCCTGCGCAGCCAGCAGGGCGGTGTCGCTGTCCCACGGCCGCAGCGCCTGCGCCGCCTGGAACTGGCGCTGCGCCTCGGCAATGTTCCCGTTCCCGGCGGCGCTCACGCCGGCCGCCATCGGCCACTCTGCGGCAGCAGCCGGTACGGCAAATATCAGGCCCCCGACCAGGGCGAGGGCTCCGGCCGCTGTGGCTGCTGTTCTGGCGGCGGGAGTCTGGGGCCAACTGCGGAGTTTCGATTTTTCCGGCTTGCGCGTCTCGGGCCGGGGCGCTGGTGCGACGAGCGTTGACGCCAGGAGGCCTCCGCAGAGGAAGGCAGCCAGCGGCGTGGTGCCGGGGGACGTGAATCCTGTCAGGAGCCCGACGCCGTAACCCACGACGGCGGCCAACGCACCGATGAGGGTGTTCCGGTGGGTCCCGTCGGCGGAGCGGATCCGGACGACGGCCGTCCGGAGGGTGGACACAGCGAGGAACAGGGCTAGGAGCAGCAGCGGAAATCCACCGGCGAGAAGTGCCTGGAGCAACCAGGAGTGCGGCGAATCCGGTGGAAAGTCACCGCCCGTCTGCACCGCCCATTGCTGGGTCTGAAAGCCCGGAAAAGCATCGACGAAGCCGCTTGGGCCTACGCCGAACCATGGTTTTTCCCATGCCATTTCCAGTGTTTGTTGCCACAGAAGCCACCGGCCGGTCACTGTGTCGCCGTAGAAGAGACGGTCCCGTGCACCGGGAATCAGGAACACGAGGAGCGCCAGCCCTGCGAGCGAGCCTCCCACTGCGACCGTTCCCTTCCAGAATGGGCTCTTCGTGGTGCTCTGCTTGCTGGTGCGGCTGGCGGGGAAGACGCCAAGGGCGCAGACGATGGCCACTGCAACCAGACCAAGCAGCGCCGCGCGCGATCCGGAGAGGACCGCGATCAGTACTCCCGCGGCGCACCCTGTCCGCAGCAGCCAGGATGACTTGCCGGGCTGCAGCGACGGAAGAGCCAGGGCGCCAGCGATCATCACGCCCGCCAGACCCTGATCGGACGCGTTTCCCAGCGTTGCGCCCGGCCTCAGATCAGCCGCGCCGCCCAAGGGCCGCAAACCCGCCGACTCCAGGACGCAGATCACGGCCAGGGGAAGTGACACCACAGCCAGGGCACGGTGAAGGACCTGCCACCTAGAGGTGCTTTCCGCACCGCCCAGGACTCTTGCGCCGAGGACCAGCGTGGCGGCGTAGGCCGCGAGGACCACCGCCCCTTCGTAGCGCGGCCACCGGCCAAGGAGTGCCGCGGCAGGGCTGGGGGAGAGCAACGCGGCTATCAAAAGGACAACCGAGCCCGCGCCCAGGAGAACTACGGTGGACCGCGGCAGCCGTCCGCCCGCAGCCTCCCGGTTGTATCGTCCGGCCAGGAGCCCTGCGCCCAACGCAATAAGCACAACCACCACCTTTGCCCAGGCAAATCGGAACAGGCCGCCGGGCAGGAATGCGAGCAAGGAACCCACCATGACACAAATGGAAAGCGCGGGCGCCCAAGTGAACGTCCGCACGCCGACAGGATTTTTCACTAATCTCCAAGTCAAACAATGGGCAACGCTCATCATTATTGCGCTTTCAGGAGTGCCTTTCTGCCGCCTGGAAAGGAAATGGTCTGCGGCAATCGCATTTGTTACCGTCTTGAGGATAAAACGACTGGAAAATTGATTACGTGGCTATATAGTGCGATCACCTGTGACTAACAGGGTTCACTTGCGGGGGCAGTGTTCGTCGCATGATTTATGGGGGAATCATCTTAATGCGCTTGCGCACGCACATTTTCAGGCGGATTACCGCCACTATTGCAGCCGTTCTGGCTGCAACATTGCTCATCGGAAACGTCCCGGCACTTGCCGCGGACACCAACACGGCCACCATCAGCGGCACAGTGACCGCACCGGCCGGGGTGGACCTGACGTCCATGTATGTCAACGCGCAACCGACGGATCCGCAATCCTCTGGGTGGGGATGGGCCTACGTAGCCTCCGACGGCAGCTACCGGTTGGAGGGTCTGGCAGCGGGATCCTACAAACTCGCATTTTCCGGAGACAACAGCGGGGCCGAAACGCAGTGGTACAACAACGCTGCGACCCAGGAAACCGCCACGGCAGTGACCGTGGCAGACGGTCAGAACCTGACCGGCATTAACGTCACGCTAGTCAAGGGCGCCAGCGTTAGCGGAAAGATCACCGTGCCTGCCGGCGTGGACATGTCCAACATGCAGGTCTCGGCGACCGCTGCCGATACAGAGTACGGCCCGACCTGGTACAGGTCAGTGGCCGCAGACGGCACGTACCGGCTCGCCGGACTGGCCGCGGGTTCCTACAAGCTCAAGTTCTCCGGCTACAACAGCGGGGCGATTAGCCAGTGGTACAACAACGCCGGGACTTTCGCCGCCGCTGAAACTTTGGTTTTGGCAAAAGGCCAGGACCTCACCGGTATCAACGCGACCCTGGTCAAGGGCTCCAGCATTAGCGGGAAAGTGACCGCGCCTGCCGGGACGAACATGGCTAACATGCGCGTATCCGCGTACACGGCGGATGAACAGTACAACGACTCTGGCAGCGTCCAGGTGGCCGAGGACGGAACTTACCTGCTGGCGGGGTTGGCCGCAGGTTCCTACAAGCTGAAGTTCGACGGCTACCAGAGCGGGGCGCTCGCGCAGTGGTACAACAATGCGGCATCCTTTAGTACCGCGAACGCCATCAATGTCACAGCCGGGCAGGACCTGACGGGGATCAACGCCACCCTGGTCAAGGGTGCAACCATCAGCGGTAAGGTGACCGCCTCCGCCGGCGTAGATCTGGCGTCCGTGCAGATCAGCGTGACATCGGCAGATCCCCAGAGCAGCTTCTTCGGCTCGTACTCGGGTGTGGCTGCCGATGGAACATACAGGGTTGTCGGCCTGCCCGCCGGGTCCTACAAAGTGGAGTTCGGCGGCTACAACAGCGGTGCGCTGCCTCAGTGGTACAACAATGCCGACTCGCTTGGTGCCGCCACCCCTGTGACCGTAACGGCGGGCCAGGACCTCACCGGCATTGACGCCACCCTGGTGAAGGGCGCGTCCATCAGCGGCAAGATCACCGTGCCCGCAGGGATGGATGCCAGCCGCACCTACGTCGGTGTCTACAACGCGGATTCCCAAATGGGGGGCACAGGTGCGCAGGTTGCGTCCGACGGCAGCTACAAAGTGGCCGGCCTGAAGGCAGGGTCCTACAAAGTCCAGTTCTCCGGCGGAAGCACCGGCGCTTTGTCCCAGTGGTACAACAACGCAACGACCTTCGCAGCCGCGAACGCCGTTGACGTGGCAGCTGAACAGGACGTAACCGGCATCAACGCCACCCTGGTCAAGGGCGCCACCATCAGCGGAACCGTCAGCGCCCCGGCCGGAGTGACACTGACCGGAGTCTTCGTCACGGCCTACACAGGCGACAATATTGCAAGCTACATCGGGAACTCCCAGGTCGGAGCCGACGGCAAGTACAAACTGACCGCGTTGCCTGCAGGGTCTTACAAACTGCAGTTCTCCGGGGGCACCAGCGGCGCCTTGTCCCAGTGGTACAACAACGCCGCCTCGATGGAGACCGCTTCGGCCGTGTCTGTCACCACGGGTCAGGATGCGGGCAATATCAACGCCACGCTGGTGAAGGGTGCATCCATCCGCGGAAAGATCACCCTGCCGGCCGGAGTTGATGCCGCCCAGCTTAGTGTCACGGCCAACAACGCTGCCTCTGAGAACGAATACGTGGCATCATCCCCTGTGGCCGCGGACGGAACCTACCGCCTCCTCGGGTTGCCGGCAGGGTCCTACAAGATTCAGTTCTCCGGCTATAACAGCGGAGCGCTTGGCCAGTGGTACGACAACGCGGCGACTTTCGCAACAGCCAAAGCCGTTGCTGTAACAGCAGGCCAGGACGTCGCAGATATCAACGCCACCCTGGCGAAGGGTGCCACCATCAGCGGAAAAATCACGACCCCCGCCGGCATCAGCGCCTCGAATACAGGCGTGGTGGCCTACACCTCCGGGTCAGTCCTCACTCCCGTGGCGAACACCTGGGTAGGGGCCGACGGCTCATTCAAGCTGGTGGGCCTCGCCGCCGGATCCTACAAACTCCAGTTCACCGGCAACAGCAGCGGTGCCCTGACCCAGTGGTACAACAACGCGGCAACGCCGGACTCGGCCAATCCCGTGGCCGTCACGGCAGGCCAGGACGTCACCGGCATCACCGCTTCGCTGGCCAAGGGCGCCACGATCAGCGGCAAGATCACTACGCCTGCAGGGATCAACCTGAACAACGTCAGCGTCAACGCCGACAGTGCAGACGGTAAATCCATCTACATGGCAAATTCCTGGGTGGCCGCCGATGGCAGCTACCGCCTCATCGGGCTCCCTGCGGGATCCTACAAAGTGAGGTTCGCAGGCAACAGCAGCGGTGCCGTGGACCAGTGGTACAACAACGCAGCGACGGCGAGTACCGCCAACGCGCTGACGCTGACCGCGGCCCAGGATCTGACCGGCATCAACGCCACGCTGGTCAAGGGCGCCACAATCAGCGGCAAGGTGGCCGGACTTTCTGCCGGGGAGCAGAACCCGGTGACCGTCCTTGACGGCACCGGCGCCCCGGTCAAGGAAGGCTACGCCGACAGTACCGGTGCCTATAGCGTCACCGGCCTGGCAGCAGGAAGCTACAAGGTGGCCTTCAACCGCTCCAGCGGCTTCTCCCTGGCCGAGGCCCAGTTCTTCCAGAACAAGGCCGAGTCCGCCGGTGTGGGTGCGGCAAGCACCGTCGCAGTCACCGCAGGTCAGACCACCACAGGTAAGGACGGAAGCCTGGTCAAGGGAGGCAGCATCAGCGGCACCGTTACGGACAAGCTGAAGGCAACCCTGCCTAACGCGATGGTCCAGGCCTATACAAAGGACGGTTCGCTGGTCACCCGCATGGGGTCCACCGATGCGCAGGGCAAGTTCAGCGTCACCGGCCTGACCACCGGGAAGTACCTGCTGGTTGTCACTCCGCCGTTCAGCAAGGCCGATCTGGGCAAGCTTTACTCCGGCAGCGTCACCACCGAAACCGCAGCACTTCAGGTGAGTGCGACGGTTGGAACTGACAAGCCTGCGGGTGAACTGACCTACGGGACAGCAACCCCGGCGCCGGTCACGGATCCGAAGGCGAGCATCGCGCTGGATCCGGCCAAACCGGCGGAGGCAGCAGTCTCACTGAACAACGCGGCGTCGACCGTTTCCGTTGACTACCACGTGATCGTCAACGGGGACCTGACCCGTCCGAAGGTGACCGTTGCAGCCGGACAGAAGTCCGACGTCGCGCTGACCGGGCTTGCCGCCAAGAGCACCATTCAGGTGCGGATCTACGGTGACGGCAAGGGCACGGGAACCAGCCTGGCCTCGGCAACCACACCGGACGCCCCCGTGACGCCGGTTACTGATCCGAAGGCAACCATCACGCTGGATCCGGCCAAGCCGGCGGAGGCAGCAGTCTCACTGAACAACGCGGCGTCGACCGTTTCTGTTGACTACCACGTGATCGTCAACGGGGACCTGACCCGTCCGAAGGTGACGGTTGCGGCGGGACAGAAGTCCGACGTCGCGCTGACCGGGCTTGCCGCCAAGAGCACCATTCAGGTGCGGATCTACGGTGACGGCAAGGGCACGGGAACCAGCCTGGCCTCGGCGACCACACCGGACGCCCCGGTTGCTCCCGCGCCGTCCTTCACGGACGTGTCAACGGGCAACCAGTTCTACAAGGAGATCACCTGGCTGGCGTCCAACGGCATCAGCACCGGCTGGACTGCCGGGGACGGCACCAAGACCTTCGGTCCGGTGCTGCCCGTGAACAGGGATGCCATGGCCGCCTTCATGTACCGCTTCCGCGGCAAGCCGGCCTTCACACCGCCGGCGGTGACCCCGTTCAAGGACGTGTCAACGGGCAACCAGTTCTACAAGGAGATCACCTGGCTGGCATCCACCGGCATCACCACCGGCTGGACGGAACCGGACGGGACGAGGACGTACGGCCCCGTCCAGGCAGTGAACCGGGACGCCATGGCTGCGTTCATGTACCGCCTGGCAGGCAAGCCGGCCTTCACGCCTCCTGCGGTGTCCCCGTTCACGGACGTGGCCACGAACAACCAGTTCTACAAGGAGATCACCTGGTTGGCATCCACCGGCATCACCACCGGCTGGACGGCCGGGGACGGATCCAGGAGCTATGCTCCGGTCCAGGCGGTGAACCGGGACGCCATGGCAGCGTTTATGTACAGGTACAACGCCAAGTTCGGAACTAGCTAGCGGTTCGAAAGAGCCGGCCGCGGGTGCAGTTCACGCACTCACGGCCGGCTCTTTCCACGCCAGGCTCAGTTACCGCATCAGGCTTTTGCGCGTCAGCTAGGCTTCGGCGCGGGACGGCGCGTGCTGTGCCTCGGCGAGGTGCGCGATGTGCTGTTCCAGGTGCCGGCGCAGGTCCTGCTCCGCCTCAACCTCGGGCCGGGGGAGTCCGCGCACCAGCTCCTCGGCAGTCCGCAGCACGGACCGGCCCCGTGTGGTCAGCCGGACGCTCCTGATTCTGCCATCGCCCGCACCGCGCTCCTTGGTCAGGAGCCCCAGGTCCTTCAGCCGGTCCAGGATCTTGCCCAGGCTCTGGGCCGTGATGCCGAGCTCATCGGCCAGGCAGTTCTGGGTGGCCGGGCCCAGCTCCTCCACGCAATCCAGCGCATCGAAAGACGACTTGGTCAGGCCCAGACCAACCAGCCGACGGTTGATCCTTCGCTCGTCCAGGCGGGCCGCCGTCGACAATAGGCGGTGGGTGGACCATCCTGCCGGTCTGTTCTGGGCCAAAGCCATGTGCTTGTTGCCTGCCTTCCGGGAGACCGCGGCTGGGGGCACGGTGGTGGGTTTGCGTGTAAAACCTCACTCCAATAGTAAGCATGATTACTATTGGACCGTAAACACTCTGGCAATTCGGGTGTTTCGCCGTCCCGGGTCGAGAAAACCCAGAAAGGAAGCCATGCTTCTGCTTTTCGGCCTCAAGACCGTCCTGCGGGCACTGCCCGGGCGGCATTCACTGTGCCGTTACTGCGGCCAATACGTGGAGCAGCACCTCGAGGAGCGGGCATCGAAGTTCACCGTCTTCTTCATCCCGATTTTCACCATGTCCCGCGCGTACCGCATCACCTGCTCCAACTGCGGGCAGCGTTCGTCGCTTTCAAAGCAGGGCATGAAGGCCCTGGCCCGGTAGTTGCCGTCGTATGCTGGCAGGATGGCTCGCACGGCAAGAGAACGCATAGACGGTGACCCGATTTCGTCCGGCGTTTACAGGGCGCTACTGGACAAGATTTCTGCGCTGGGCGAGTTCGAGCTGCAGGAGAACGCGTCGTCGTTCCACGTGGCCCACGGACGGGCCTTTCTGGGTATCCATCCCCGTCGAGGCGGGATTCTGGTCAACATCGTTCTGACCAGGCAACTCGAATCGGATCGGATTCACCGAGCCGAGCGTGTGTCGGCCAACCGGTGGCACAACGAACTGATTCTTAAGGACCCTGCAGAGATCGATGCCGAACTCCTCACGTGGATCAGCGAAGGATATTCCGAAACCGTCTGAGCAGGCTGATCCGATGCTGGCGAAGTGCCGGCCGCGGAAGGCGCGAAAAAGGCCGGTTCCCGGGTCAGCCCCCAAGGCTGACCGCGAACCGGCCTCTCGTCGTCGTGCGTCTACGCGCTTGGGTCTGCTAGACCAGAACCGGTCGGGTGGCCAGGATGTAGTCTGCGGCAGCGGCTCCGGTCATACGCAGGCGGCTGTCCGAAGACCTGATCCTGCGGCTCTTCATTTCAGACCAGAATTCCCCGGCGGTTGCCGGGGCGAACTGATTGAGCATGCACCAGCTGGTGTAGAGCCCGTAGAGCTGGTCTTTCCTGAGCGATGCGTCGCCCTCCTGGTCCGGTGTGGTGGCTTCGCTGAGAAAACGGTCGATTTTTGAAACGCCCATGATTGGCTCTTTCCGTACTGTGCGTCAAGTGCCGCCATTCGGCTACAGCAGCTACACCTCAGATACCTGCACAAGGCCTGTGGCGGTCCACGCCCTGAAATAGCGGCAGTGATGAGGAACATCCGGACGTTTTCAAAATGATCCCGCCGAACGCCTCTACACCGTAGACTCTAGGCGTAGACTACGGGTTAAGCAAGAGTGAACAGCCGGATGCGCCCGCTCCAACGGCCATCCCCGACGTAAGGACCCCGCCATGTCAGCCCCGCAGGACACAGATTCCAGAAGACGGCTGAACCGCGAGGTGGTCCTCCAAACCGCCCTCCAATTGGTGGACTCCGAAGGACTTGAGGCGCTGAGCATGCGCCGGCTGGGGCAGGCGCTGGACCGGGACCCCATGGGCCTCTACCGCTACGCGGCCAACCGCGCGGACCTCCTGGACGGGATCACGGAACTGGTCCTCAACGAGCTGGCCATCTTCCCGACGGACCCCGACTGGCAGGCGCAGCTGCGCAGGATTGCGCACGACCTCCGGCTCCTGGCCCTGAGGCATCCCAACGTGGTGCCGCTCCTGGTCACGCGTCCGCTGTCCACCCCGCTGGGCCTCCGTCCGCTGGGGACGCTCCGGCCCCTCGAACAGATCCTGGGGTTGCTGATCGAGGCCGGCTTTGCGCCCAACGATGCCCTGCACGTTTACCGCGCCTACTACGGCTTCCTCTACGGCCACATCCTGAACGAACTTCAGGAATTCATCGTGGACCCGGAAGAAAACGTGGCGCTGCTGAGGCTGGGCCTTCACCGGCTCCCGGCCAGGGACTTCCCCCACCTGCGCGAACTGGCCCCCGTCCTGGCCGACTACGACGGCGAGGCAGAGTTGGATGAAGGAATCAGCATCCTGCTCTCCGGGCTCGCCGAAAGGCTGACCGGCGGGGCGGCGCTGGCTCGCTGACGTTCGTCAGCACGGGCGGGCCCCGCCCGCGCCGCCCCCGCCCATCCGGGCGGCCGGCAATCAGCCGCCGGGCCGACGTCGTGCGTTACTTCTGCGGTTCGTTCTCCGTTAGGGATCGAAGTGCGTCTTGACGTCGCCGCCCACCAAGTTGGCGAGCATCTCCTCGGCCACCACGCGCAGTTTCTGGTTGCGGTGGCTGGACACCTTGGTGAGGATGGCCATTGCCTCAGCCTGGCTGCAGCGGTTCTGGCCCATAATCACACCGCACGCCAGGTCGATGGACGTGCGGCTCTCCAGGGCGGCGGCGAGATCATCCACCAACGACTGCGCGGTGCCCAGGCGGACCGCCAACCGGACGGCACCCCCTGCGATGTCCGCAAAATCCGCGGCCTCCTGGATGACGGCTGGGGTAAAAACACCTGATTCGAACGCGAAGAAGTTCAGCGCCGCCGCGGCATCCTCGCCGAGCTCCAGCGGAACTCCCAGGGTGGCACGGCAACCCTCCGCCTTAAGTGCCTCCTGGTACGTGGGCCAGCGCGGATCCGTGTCCATGTTGGCGAGCAGCACCGGCGCCTTCACCCGGAGCGCCTCGATGCACGGGCCGTCCCCGATGCGCTGCTCGATCTCATCCAGGAGGACCGCCTTCGGACTGCTCCCGGACACGGTGAAGGTCCGGCGCCGCCGCTTCAGGGTGACACCGCATTCGACCTTGCTCGACGTTTCACGGCTCAGCGCTGCGGCGGCCATAACGGACAGGCGGCCCAGGAACTCGGCGACATTATCAGTGCCGATGATGAGGTCCTGAAGTTCCAGGACACGTTCGTGCTCGGGAGAGTTTGCCATAGCTCAATCTATGGTCCGCACCCTGTCCGGGCAACTGTGAATGGCGTCTCGTTCCCCCGGGACGTGGCCCTATATGGGGGACTTTTGGCCTATTGCGCCTAGAATTGCTCCTTGACCGAAGACGTAAAGAGCCGTTGCACGCTTTGCCGAATGTCCTGGGGGGACGAACATGCCCGAATCGGCCGATAAGAACGCACGCGCCACTGCAAAAAATGCAGGGCAGCCCCAGACGCGCCGCCGCCGCGACCTCCGTCGCCCGGCTGGTGCCTCTCCGGATGCCCGGACAGGAACCATGCCCGCCGCTGCCACACCGAACAACAGCCGGACCGCACCCACCCGGCGGAGTTCCTGGGCCGAAGCGGCAGCCGTCGCGGACGCGCAGGCAGAAACCGAAGCCCAGGCGGAAGCCGGGGCCGGCTCCGACGTTGGCGCCGCGGCCCCGGTTCAGCCCGGGGTCCAGGACTCCGTGCCGTCCCCGGTTCCCGCCGCTGCTCCCGCCCGGCCCGCTGCACAGCCAGCCACCGCACAGCCGGCCACTCCGCCCGCCACCTCACGCAGGGGCGCCGTGCCCGCGGAACCCAGCACACCGCCGTCGAACACTACCCGCCAGGCAGCCAAACTGGCGGCGGCGGACGCGCCCGTCTCCGACTTCATCACCTCACCCGGCTCCTTTGTCCGCGAACAGAAACCGCGCCCCAAAGGCGGCTTCCGCGGCGCCCTGTTCGCCCTGACCGGCGGAGCCATCAACCTGGGCCCGGGCCCCCGCCAGCGTGAAGAGGACGAACTGGGCCGGCGCATCTCGCGCCAGCTGCAGGGCAGCTACAACACGGCGGTGCTCAGCCTCAAGGGCGGCATCGGCAAGACCTCCACCACCGTGGGCGTGGGCCTGACCCTCGCCGAATTCCGCGGCGACGCCCCCTGCGCCATCGACGCCAACCCGGACTCGGGCGACCTCGTGGAGCGTGCGCTGGGCGAAGGCATCTACCAGCAGTCCAGCCCGCGCACCATCACGGACCTGCTCAAGAACATCGACTCCGTGGACTCCCTCACCGCGCTGGCCCGCTACATGCACCACGCCGGCCGCCTGCACCTGATCGCGGGGGAGCAGGACCCGGAAGTGTCCGACTCGCTCACGGCCGCGGAATACCTCCGGATCCGCAAGCTCATTTCCGGCTACTACTCCGTGGCCCTGACCGACTGCGGCACCGGCGTGACGCACAACGCCATGAGCGGGATCCTGCAGTCCGCGGACAACCTGGTGATCGCCGCCGGGTATGCGGTGAGCGGCGCCAAGCGTGCCCGCAGCACCCTGCAATGGCTCGCCAGCCACGGCTACGAGGACCTGGCCCGCAACGCGATCGTGGTGATCACGGACAAGGACGAGGTGTCCTCCCGCGTGGACAAGGACGCCATCGAGGAACACCTCGCCGGCATCTGCCGGCAGCTGATCGCCGTCCCGCACGACCGCGGAGTGGCCGACGGCGACCTGGTCACCCTGGACGTGCTGAAGCCGGAAACCCGGCGCGCGTACAAGGAGATCGCGGCCGCGATTGTGGACGGGTACGTGTAGGTTTTACGGCGTGGGCCGCGTCTGCTATTTGGGCGCGGACGGTTGCGTGTCCAGCCACTCCCGGAACGTCTGGCGTCCGACGGCGGCGCCCGGCTTCGGGATCAGGTCGCCGTTGCGCATGGCTTTGCCCATGGAGCCGGGGACAAAGATCTTCACCGCCCGCTTCCGCCTGCCGGTCCTCTTCAGGTAGGCGCGGACCAGGGCGGCGAGTTCCTCATGGCGCGGACCGCCCAGGTCCGCCACCCGGCCCTGTGGCCCTGCTTCCGCGGCATCCACCAGTGCCTCGGCCACTTCACGCGCCGCCACGGGCTGGGTCCGCATCTGCGGAACGAGCACCAGCGGGCCCAGTGAAGCCACGCTGACGGTCAACGGCACAAACTCGTGGAACTGCGTGGACCGCAACAGGGTCCACGGCACATCCCCGTGCCGGACGGTGTCCTCCTGCACCAGCTTTCCCGCGTACAGCCCCGACGTCGCCCTGTCGATGCCCACAATCGAGAGGGCAACATGGTGCCGCACGCCGGCCTTCTTCTCGGCAGCCAGCAGATTCTGGGTGCTGTTGGTGAAGTAGTCCACGGCCTTCTTGGTGGACACCGCCCGGGGGCCGGACACGTCGATGACAGTCTCCACGCCGCGCAGTGCCTCGTCCAGGCCGCGGCCGGTGACCAGGTCCACGCCGTCGGCGCGGCTCAGGCTCACCACCTGGTGCCCCCGGGCCCTGGCGATGCTGACTACATGACGGCCCACAGTTCCGGTTCCCCCGGCAACGGCGATGTTCATATCGTGCCTCCTTTGCTCACCTCCGGCGGGTGAGGATTTCTCCGCTGCTGGTGAGGTGGTCTGCGACGTCCCTGAGCTTGATGTTCGATTCGGAGCTCGCCTTGGTCAGGACCAGGAAGGCCTGCTGGGGAGTGATCTTGAACCTTTCCATCAGGATCCCTTTTGCCTGGCCTATCAGGTCCCTGGTGTCCAGTGCCTGGGTCAGTTGCTCGATTTCCTTGGCATCGGAGAACGCGATGGCGGCATGGGCAGCCACGAGGAGGGCGATCTGTTCCGATTCCTCGTCGAAGACGTTCACCTCATCGCCGTAGAGGTTCAGGGCACCCAGTTTGTCCCCCTCCACAAAGAGCTGGATGGAGAGCATGCTGCGGGCGCCGATGTCATAGGCCGCCTGGGCAAAGTCCGGCCACCGCATGTCCTTGCTCAGGTCGGGCACCCGGACCACCCGCTGGTCATACGCGGCGTCGAGGCAGGGACCCTGGCCACTTTCGCTTTGCAGCGCGTCCACCCTGAGGGGAAGTTCACCCGACGCGGCCCGGGACTGGATCTCGCGGCGGCCGATCACCAGGCTGACGGAGGCCTCGGTGACGTGCGGGATCAGTTCCCGGGCGGCGTGGACGATGATGGCCAGGATCGCTTCGGTGTCCTGCTCCTGTTGCAGCTCGCGGGCAAGCTCACTAAGCCGGCCGGCCAGTCCGCCGCCGAGGTCAGCTGGCTGGTCAACCGGTTCACGCGTGTTGGCGGACTTCGATGTCATGTCTCGTCCCTAAGTCGTCCTAAAGCCGGGATCTGCGAAGATGTGCTCCGCGATACTTCTGATCGTAGTCCGCAAAGGGCCGGCACGAGAGGGGTCCCCGGGGAGGATTCGATCCTGGGCTACACCGGGGTGAACTTGGATGCGAAGCGGTACATGAACGCCGCCATGGCGTCCCGGTTCACTGCCTGGTAGGGGCGGAAGGTCCTGGTCCCGTCCGCTTCCTTCCAGCCGGTGGAGATGTCCTGGGCGGCCAGCCACGTGATCTCGTGGTAGTACACGTTGTCCTTGGCCACATCCGTGAACGGCGAGGCAGCCGGCGGATCAAATGCGGGCCTGCCGGCGAGGCGGTACATAAAGGCGGCCATCGCATCACGGTTGACCGGCCTGCTCGGACCGAACGTCCGGGTGCCGTTGCCGTCAACCCAGCCCGTGGAAACGTTCCGGGCCGTGAGCCAGATGATCTCCTTGAAGAACATGTCGCTCGGAGCGAGGTCCGCGAACGGCGAGACGGGCGGCGGCCAGAAATCCGGTTTGCCGGCCAGCCGGTGCATAAAGGCGGCCATGGCGTCGCGGTTCACCGGCCCCAGCGGACGGTACGTCTTGGAACCGTTCGGTTCAATCCAGCCGGTGCTGATGCCCTGGCCCGCGAGCCAGTTGATCTCCGCCTCGAACTGGGTGCCCGGGGGAACGTCGGCGAACACCAGCGGCGAGGCGGGGGCAGTGAGGAGGATGTTTTCCGTCAGCCCCGAAAGGACCTGCCCGGCCTCCACCGTCAGCACGGGCGACTCCACGGACCAGTCAGTCTGGCCGTACCACTGCGGCTCCAGGCCGTCCGCTTCAAAGAGGAGCTTGTACGTCCCCGGCGTCACATGCCCGATATCGAAGTTTCCGCCGGCATCCGTCCGGGCGCTGGGAACCCCGCTGGACCCGTCCTGCGGATTGGCCGTGACGAAGACCCCTGCCGGCGAGATGCCGTCTGGGACCGTGACCGTGCCGCTGATGGCCCCGGCGGCGGTGAGTGACTGGTCCACGTTGTTGATGCCGCCGAGGTGGGGGACCTCCAGCACCTTGGCGGCGGCCTCGGTGGACCCGCCGTAGTAGGTGCTGACAATGCCGCCGCCGGCCCGGTCCTGCGAGGAAAAGGACAGCTGGTACCGGCCGGGCGGGAGGCCCCTCAGCGTGTAGCTGCCGTCGGCCCGCGCATACACCGTGGCGGAATGCAGGTAGCTGGTATGGCCCGTCTCGCTGGCAACAATCCTGACCTTGGAGGCGTCCACGCCCGACGGTACGGTGAGCCGGCCGCTGATGAAAGCGCCGTCGTCGAGCGTTGCCGAAACACCGCCGACGCTCTGGCCGGCTGCAACCGTGATGCTGGTGGCCTGGCTGAAGGTGGCACCGTTCTTGTACCACTGCGGGGCGGGACGGGCGCTGTCCGGGCTGGGCCACGACTGGTAGTCAAAACGCACCGTGTAGGACCCGGCGGCGAGTTCGCCGAAACGGTATGAACCGTCCGCGGAAACGCCGATCTGCCGGGAGTAATTGGTCCCCGAAATTGCCACGTACGCATTCTTCACATCCGCACCCCGGGGAACGGATAGCGTGCCGCTGATGGTGGCTTCGACTGCCGCGGTGGCCACCGGCGCCGGTGCCATAAACAGCAGCGGCAGAATCACCGCGAGGATTACCGGCCCCAATGTTTTGGGCCGCCCGAGCATTTTCAATTGTTCCCCCAGAGAATGAATCCAAACGGCACCCGGAAAAGTGCAAGTGAGCGAAGTCTATTCGGGCCGGATTAACATGTCGAACAAATGCTTCCTCCAACCGTTCCATGCACCGCGCGGCGTGTCAGGCCAATCCAGGATCGGGCCGCCGATATGCAGTGAACTCGGGTTAGAGTCGTTTCCGTGATGAACATCTTGTCTGGCCTGTGGCCGCTGTGCTGCCTGCCACTCGCCTAGAGCCAGCCCGCCGCGCTCACGCTCTGTGGATAGCACCGGGCGCCGTGGCAGTTATCGTCGCCGCGGCGTACGTCGTGTTCGCAGCGTGGCAGTGGTCGCAGTTCACGGTGAAGTCGTGGGATCTGAGCATTTTCGCCCAACTCCTCGACCGGTACGCCACGCTCCAGGTGCCGATTGTGACGGTGAAGGGTGACGGGTTCAACCTCCTGGGTGACCACTTCCACCCGTTGCTGGCCATCCTCGCTCCGGTCTACGCTGCCTTCCCCCACGCCTTCACCCTCCTCGTGATCCAGGCGCTGTGCTTCGCAGCTGCCGCAGGCATCCTCGCCCGCGCAGCGCAACGACGCCTCGGCCTAGCGGCGGGCATCCTTCTTGGGATCGCATTCGGGCTAAGCTGGGGATTGCAGTACGCCGCGGAAGCTCAGTTTCACGAAATTGCCCTCGCCGTTCCTCTCCTCACCGGCAGTCTCGTCGCTGTTCTTGAGAGCCGGTGGTGCGCGGCCGCGATCTGGGCAGCACCCCTGGTGTTCGTGAAAGAAGACCTCGGGCTTACCGTGGTCGCAATCGGCCTTCTCATCGCCTACCGTGTCCGCAAACCGATCGGTTTCTGGCTGGCCGCGTGGGGGTTCGGCTGGTTCGCGCTGGCCACCCTGGTCATCCTGCCTCTGCTGAACCCAAAGGGGGCATGGGCATATGCAGGCAATGCGAACCCGATGGCCATCCTGTCCGACCCCGCTTCGCTCTTCAATCCGTCCAAGGGCGAGACTGTGCTGCTGCTCATCGTGTTCACCGGAGGGTTGATAGCAAGGTCTCCAATTGCGCTCGTGCTGGTTCCGACGTTGGCATGGCGGTTCCTGGCCACCAATGACGGCTACTGGGGGCCCACCTGGCACTACAGTGCGGTCCTCATGCCGATCGCATTCGTCGCCCTCCTCGACGCGATCGATCGCGGACCCGATAGCCGCTGGGCGTGGCTGCGCACATATACCTCCCATGGTGTCGCCATCGCGATCACTGCAGCAGTCGTGCTTCAACCGAGTCTTCCGCTGCGCACCATCACTGACCCGAAAGCCTGGACAAGGCCCGCCCGGGCTGACGCCGCCGCGGCCGTGCTCGCCCCCGTGCCGGCGGGGGCGAGCGTTGAGACAGACATCGGGCTGATGAACTATCTAGTCGATGACCATGACGTGTACTGGATCGGCAACACGAACCCCACCCCGGACTGCATCCTCGTGGACCGGATTGCCGGAGGCATTCCCAAGGAATGGGGCAACCTGAAAAAAATTGCTGAGCGATTACACCCATCCACCGACTACGCCGTCACTCACGAGATCGAGGGCTATGAACTCGCCTGCCGCATCGACCGTTAACGACCCACGCTGACCTACATGCTGTACAGGCGGTACATGAAGGCCGCCATAGCATCGCGGTTGACGGAGTTGAACGGACGGTAGGTGAACCTTCCGTTTCCTTCGTCCCAGCCGGAGGAGATGCCCACGGAGGCAAGCCAGGTGATCTCCTTGTAGAACTGGGTTGAGGTGGTCACATCCGCGAACGGTGAGGTGGCCGGGGGAGTGAACGCGGGCTCGCCCGCCAGACGGTAGAGGAACGCCGCCATGGCGTCACGCTTCACGGTGGTCAGCGGACGGTACGTGTACTGGCCGTTGCCTTCATCCCAGCCGCCGGAGATGCCGTACTCCGCCATCCAGTTCATCTCCTTGTAGAACTGCGTTCCGGGAGCAACATCATCGAACCACGAGTAGTACGGCGGGGTGTAGTCGGGCTGTCCTCCCAGGCGGGCCAGGCGGAACATGAACGCGGCCATCGCGTCGCGGTTGACGGGTGTCACCGGGCGGTACGTGGTGGTGCCGTTCACGTTCCAGCCCGTGCTGATGCCCTTGCTGGCGAGCCAGTTGATTTCGCCCGCGAACTGCGTTCCGGCGGGCACATCCGCGAACGGCCCGGAAATTTCGGATCCGCCGTTCAGGAAGTCCGCAGCCGTGGTGTAGCTGCCGGCCGGGGCAACCTCGAAGTTGAAGAAGTTGACCGTGCCCAGGAGGTACACCTCATTCTGGACGCGGGCGATGCCGACGCCGATGGTGGTGAAGCCGGGGTCGCTCATGATGGCATTGTGCGGGGCTGAAGCGATCCACTGATCCACCAGGCCGGCTCCGGAGTAGTCAGGGCGGCCGGCGATGATTTCCGCCGCCATGGTCCAGCGGCCCGCCACCCGGGGATCCGTGTGGAAGCCGGGGTTGTGCGCGAACGTGCCGCTGGTGGCCATGGTGTCGGACCAGTCCTCGGCCATTTCCGACACCGTGGCATTGAACGTCACTGCCTTCAGGCCCTTGGTGGCGCGGAAGGCATTGATGGCGTTGAAGACATCGGTGATCTGCTGGCTGTTTGTCCTGTCGATGCTCCCGCCGGCAGGCGTGGCCCCCTCGGTGACGGCACCGCGTTCGGTGACGGCGCCGCTGCCGGCGGCGGGTGCCTGACCGGCGTCGAGCGCCTTAGGAGCGGGTGCCGGTGCGACTGCAGGGGCTCCCACCTGCTCGCCCTGGGCATTGGACGTTTCCGTGCCCGGCGCCACCGGCGCTGCGGTGGCTGCCGTGCCGCCCACAAAGAAAGTGGCCGAAAGCAGTGCGGTGCAGGTGAGGGCGGCTGCGGCCTTTGTTGCAGTTCTGGTATTCCGCAACGAGCGCAGACTTGTGGTGAATAGGTGCAATTGATTTCTCCCCGTTTAGACATGTGAGCCGGGGGAAAATGGTGCAGCGATGAGACCTCCGGTAGCCCCCAGTATTCGCCGGCCCCGGAAGCGCAGCGACATGCAAAGAATGCCACAGACATTGCGGCCAAACAATCACCGTTCGAAAGCAATTATTTCGCGGCAAAATTCGCGGCTAAAGGAGGGCCGCAGCGGGACTTTCAAGCCGGGCTTTGACAGTGGTGCCAGCCCCCGGCGCCGTCCGGACTTCCAGTGTCCCGCCCGCAGCATTGAAGGTGTCCCGCAGAATCCTCAGGCCGCTGTGCCCTTCCGCCGAACCCTGGGCCTGGTCAAAGCCGATGCCGTCGTCGGCGACGGAAATCTCGGCGCCGCCGGGGTCGTTCGTCAAGCTGACGCGGACGTTGGTGGCGTGCGAATGCTTGGCCACGTTGGCCAGGGATTCCCGGGCAACCCGGTACAGCATGGCGGACTGGTCGCGGTCCAGGTCAATGTCCGCCGGGAGATCCAGTTGCAGCGTGATGCCCCGGTCCTGCACCGGACCGGCGAGCCTCGCTAACGCCGCCGGCAGCCCGAACTCAGCCAAGTCGGGCGGGTACAGCTCGGTTGTTATTTCCCGCAGCTTCCGGATGTTGCGCTGCAGGATGGAGCGTGCCTCGGTGAGCAGCGGATTGTTGCCCTGGCCGTGGAGCTCTTCGGATTCGAGGGCGTAGGACAGGCCGGACAGGTCCTGGATCACGTCGTCGTGGAGGTCCCTGGCAATCCTCCGGCGTTCCAGGTCAGAAGCCTCCACAGCATGTTTGAGCAAGCGGTGGCCGGTGGTTCGGTTCGCCTGGATCTTGCGAGCCAGCCGGACCGCGGTGGGCAGCTGCGCCAGCTGGAGTGCGAACAGCGAGAGCAGGAGCGGCGGAACCATGCCGAACAGGACCTCTTCCTGTACCCCGCGCAGCGGTTCGTCGTCGTAATAGGCCTCGAAGATCAGCGGCGTCCCGTTTGCAGCCGCGAAGCGGACATACACCTCAACCAGTTCCCCGCGGGCCGATTCGAACTGGTTCTCGAATTCCTGATGATGGCCTAGGGCGGCCGTGGCGTCGCCCCCCGCCAGCAGCTGCCGCTCCGGAGCCCGTAGTTCAAAAACCTGGCCGATCAGGGAGCTCTGGTCCGAATACACCACCGTGCCGTCCGGACTCCAGATCTTGATCCGCAGCACGCCCTCCTTATCCAGCCACGGCCCCACCTTTTGGTCCAGCTCGGAAATCGCGGCAGGGTCACCGGCCAGGAGTTGATCGGTTGCGAGGGGACCGGCGGTATGGTCCGCGAGCCGCTGGGTGACGAGGATCGCCTCCTGCAGGGCATGGTCTTCCGCCTCGGCGCGGACCCAGAACGTCACGGGGAGTGCCACCAGCACCAGGGCGAGGACGCCCATCAGGAGGAACTTCACCACCGCCGCGCGCACTTCGGAATGCTCGGCTGAACCGTGCTCATCCGGCGGACGCGCGCCGTGCTGATCCGGCGGACGCGCGCCGCGGCGCCAGTCAGCGTGCATGAACATTGCTTGTCTGCCTGAGGGCTTCCAGCAGTGTGGCAAGCGAGCCGTCCTTGGGCAGGAACGCGCAGATGCCCGCGGCTGCCGCCTGCCGTTGCGCCTCCGGAGTCGGCGCCCCGACCAGCATGACGATGCGGGTGTGGGGCGCGGCAGCCAGAATCTGCAGCGCTGCCGCAATGCCGTCCTCGCCGCGCAGGCGGTAGTCAAGAATGACGACGTCGGGAGCAAGTTCGCGGACCAGGTCAACACCCGCTTGCGCCGAGTCCGCAGTACCCACGCTGAGCATGTCCGGTTCGCGGTCCAGTGCGCCGGCGAGGAGCTCGGTGAACGTCCGGTGGCGGTTGATGGTCATGACGCGGATTCTTCGCGGCGCCGGGGCGCCACCGGCGCCGGGCGGGGCGACGTCGGCCGTGGCCTCCAGGAGCCTGGCGTGGATGGACCGCAAAACAGGACCCGGAGCGCAGCCCATTTCCCGGTCCATGATCCGCCGGCACTGATCGAAGGCACGCAGCGCCTCCGTGGGCTGGCCGTTCTTCTCGAGCCCAAGGACCAAGGCCGTCCAGGCCTGCTCGCTGAGGGGATCATCAGCCACCGCTTCCCTCGCCCAGGTAGCGGCGAGCTGCGTTTTTCCCAGGGCAAGGGCTGACTCCGCCGCCAGCACCCGGGCATGGAAAACCCGCGCCGCGTGGCGTGTCCGCTCCGCCTCTGCCCAGGACGGCACCAGTTCATCGCCCATCAGGGGCGCCGAGGCCAGGCCCAGGGCCTCCTGGAGCAGCACAATCGCGCGCTGGGGCGTGGCGGATTCGGCACCGTGTACCAGGGATTCGAAGCGGTCCAGGTCCAGGTCCACCAGCGCCCGGTCCAGCATGTAGCCGCCGGTCACGGTCCGCAGCGGGCCGTCCTTGCCCATCCCGGGCTGCAGGTGGCGCCGCAGCACACTCACGTAGCTCTCCAGGGTGGGGAGTGCCTCGGGCGGGGCCTGCCCGGCCCAGAGGATGTCGATGAGGCGGTCCTTGGAAACGGGAGCGCCCAGGTTCAGCAGCAGGAGTTCGAGAATCTGCCGGGGCTTGGGGCCGCCGAGCTCCCCGTATCCGAGTACTGTTTCGCCGCGCCGGATCCGGAGCGGGCCGATGATGTTGGCCTCGAGACGGCATGTTGCCGGCCCCGTCAGTGCGGGCGGCGTTGCCTGGTCTGATTTCGCTAAATCCACTGAAGACATCAAAGAGACCTGCGATTCAGTCGGGAAGCTTTTGTCCATCGTCGCTACTTACCGCCCCGGGGACACGAGTAGCCCCTACTGGTCTTTTGCCCCTCGAAGTTACTTATTTGCCCGTCGTCACTTCCTGCGCACCCGTTTGACACTCCTTTTGCCGCAGGGCGGGGGTTGCCCCAACAAGGTTTTTCCTAGGTGCCCGGTTCACCATGGCCTCATTCCATCCCTCCAACGGCAGGCATGTCATGAGACCCTTCAACTGGATGCCCCTGGGCCCGTCCGACGCTAAGGCGTCCGCGCCCCCAAACCCTGAAGACAGCAGTTTTTACGCCAGACGCGGGCGGCACGCAGCCCCCCGCCCGGCACGAGTCAGGCCGGCGCGGGTCCGGCTGGTCGCGGCCATCGCGGCCATCGTCATGCCGGTTGGCATGGGACTTCCCGTAGCCGCCCACGCCGTTACGGCTCCCGTCGGCCAAGGGTTTACGGTGAGCCCCGCCGACCTGGCGTTCATTCTGCAGCAGATCAAAATCGCCGAAGCGCACGCGGCAACCCTCTCGCCGGAACACCCGTGCGACACCATGATCGGCACCGGCCCCAACCAGATCGCCAGCCCCCTCGTCTCCAAGGGGCTGCGCACGGTGGACGGCTCCTGCAACAACCTCGTGCCCGGCCAGGAAACCTTCGGCGCGGCCGACGAAATCTTCCCGCGGCTGGGCTCCAAATCATTCCGCCCCGCGGAGTCCGGATCACTCGGGGGACCGCCGGCGCCGACCAGCTACGAGCAGAAGTCCGGCGTCGTTTTCGATTCCCAGCCCCGTGTGATCAGCAACCTGGTGGTTGACCAGACCTCCACCAACCCCGCCGCCGTGGCCGCGGCAGGTAATCCGGTCAGGACCCAGGGCGCCGAGGGCGTGGTGCCGTGCACCACGGATCCCACCCCGGACGCTGCCGGCATCCCTGCAGGCTGCGTTCCGTCCCACCAGACCTTGTTCATGCCGAACGTGACCACCGACGTGGGCCTTTCGCCACCGTACAACTCGATGTTCACGCTGTTCGGACAGTTCTTCGACCACGGCGTGGATCAGACCGTCAAGGGCGGAGGCACGGTGTTCGTGCCACTGAAGGCCGACGATCCGCTGATCGCGGGGCCCGACCACATCCTGGGCAACGGCGACGACCTGGACCCGAACCTGCGCTTCATGGTGCTGACCCGCGGCCAGAACCAGCCGGGCGCGGACGGCATCCTGGGCACGGAGGACGACATCCAGGACGCCGTGAACACGGACTCGCCCTGGGTTGACCAGAGCCAGACCTACACCTCCCACCCCTCACACCAGGTATTCCTCCGCGAATACCTGAACAACAACGCCGGCAGGCCCGTGTCCACGGGCAAGCTGCTGGGCGGCCCGGCCGGTCCCACCGCCGGCGGCATGGCCACCTGGGCCACCACCAAGGCGCAGGCTGCAGCACTGCTGGGCCTCCGGCTGGTGGACACCGATGTGACCAACATCCCGATGATTGCCGCGGACCCCTACGGCAAGTTCATTCCCGGCCCCAACGGACTGCCGCAGTACGTGACCGCCACCGGCCTGGTGGAAGGCAACATCGCCTCCCCGGTTCCGGTTCCGGCCAACGCACTGCACTTCGACACGCCGTTCCTGACGGATATTGCCCACAACGCGGATCCCACACCGGTGGACACCGACCGCAACCCCGACACACCCCCGGTGGCCCCGGTCCCGGACGGCGACAACGTTGCCTCCTCCGACTTCGCCAACCAGCCGGCGGGAACGTACGACGACGAAATGCTCAACGCACACTTCATCGCCGGCGACGGCCGCGTCAACGAAAACATCGGCCTCACGGCCATCCACCAGATCTTCCACTCCGAGCACGACCGTCTGGTGGGCGACATCAAGAATGTGCTGACCGGCGACACGACGGCGAGCGGCACTGCTGCGCTCCAGGAATGGCAGCTGGCCGCGGGTGCTGAAGGCTGGAACGGTGAGCGCCTCTTCCAGGCGGCACGGTTCATCACGGAAATGGAGTACCAGCACCTGGTCTTCGAGGAGTTTGCCCGCAAGGTTCAGCCTGCGATCAACCCCTTCCAGCCGTTCGCCTTCACCCAGACCGAGCTCAACCCGGCCATCAAGGCGGAATTCGCCCATGCCGTGTACCGGTTCGGCCACTCGATGCTGACGGAGACCATCTCCCGCCGCAACGAGGATCAGCCCGGCCCGGACACTGTGTTCGGCACCGCCGATGACATCCGCGGAAGCGACAACGACATCTCGCTGCTCGACGGGTTCCTCAACCCGCCGGCCTACACGAACGGCGGCCCCGCCGGCCAGCTGACCTCCGAGGAAGCAGCCGGCAGCATCATCATGGGTATGTCCGACCAGGTAGGCAACGAGCTCGACGAGTTCGTCACCGACACCCTCCGGAACAACCTGCTGGGCCTCCCGCTGGACCTGCCCACGATCAACATGACCAGGGCCCGGTCCGAAGGCATCCCGACGCTGAACAACCTCCGCCGGGAGCTCCACGCCGCCACCAACGACGGCCAGCTGCAGCCCTACACCAACTGGATCGATTTCGGCGAGAACCTCAAGCACCCGGAGTCGCTGATCAACTTCGTGGCAGCCTACGGGCAGCACCCGACGATCCTCACGGATGCCGGCCCCGATGCAACCCTGGGGACGGCCGACGACGGACCGGCCACGCTCGATTCACGCCGCACGGCTGCCCGTAAGATCGTCAGCCCCGACACCCTCGCCGGCGAAGTCGGCCCGAGTGACGCCGCGGCGTTCATGAACAGCATCGGTGCCTGGGCGAACGACGGCACGAGGTCCATCACCGGACTCGACACCGTTGACCTCTGGGTTGGCGGCCTGGCCGAGCGGACCAACCTGTTCGGCGGCCTGCTGGGCAGCACTTTCAACTTCGTGTTTGAAAGCCAGCTCACCGACCTCCAGAACGGCGACCGCCTGTACTACCTCGCGCGCACCCCGGGCATGAACCTGAGGGCGCAACTGGAAGGCAACTCCTTCGCCGAAATGATGATGCGCAACACCAACGTGCACACCCTGAAGGCCGATGCATTCGCCACGGCGGACTGCAAGTTCGAACTCAAGAACCTGGCGGGCACCGCCGACGGCTTCACGGCCTCGGGCAACACGGTGGCCGATGACCCGGCGTCGGAATGCAACGAAACAGCGCTCCTGATCCGGATGCCCGACGGCACCATCAAGTACCGCGCCATCAACACCGTGGACCCCTCCGGGATCAACGGCCAGAGCGTCTACAACGGCACCGCCGGCGTGGACCGGATGTACGGAGGCAACGACAACGACACCTTCTGGGGCGGCCTGGGCAACGACATCATCCAGGGCGGTGACGGCGCCGACGTCGCACTCGGCGGTGAAGGTGATGACATCATCACCGACCTCGCCGGCGACGACGTACCCAAGGGCGGTCCCGGAAACGACGCGATCGACGCCGGTCCGGGCCTGGACATCCTCATGGGTGGCGACGGCAAGGACTTCTCGAACGGTGGAGCCAACATCAACGAAACCTTCGCTGGTGCCGGTGACGACTTCATCATCGCCGGGCAGGGAGAAGACGCAGTGTTTGGTGACAGCGGCGACGACTGGCAGGAAGGCGGCGATCAGCCGGACCTCCTCCAGGGGGACAGCGGAAACCTGTTCTTCCTGGACGATTCCCAGAAGCCGGGCCATGACATCCTCATCGGCCAGGGCGGCGACGACGACTACGACATGGAAGGCGGCGACGACGTCGGCCTCGCAGGACCCGGCATCGAGAAGGTCGCCGGAGCCTCCGGGTACGACTGGGAAATCGGCCTTCAGGATCCGCAGGCGCAGGACGCTGACCTGAATCTTCCGATCCCGCCGCTGGACATCCTCCAGGTGGGCGTCCGCGACAAGTTCAACGAACTTGAGGCGCTCTCCGGTGCAAACCTCGACGACATCCTTCGCGGCGACGACCTGGTTCCCAGCGCCGTCGGCGGCGCCGGATTCATCGGATGCGACGTGCTGGACCAGGCAGGACTTGACCGCATCGCCGGCCTCGACCCGCTGGTACCCGCGCTCAGCACTCCCGCTGACACGGTCATCGCGGCATCGGCATCCAGGAGCTGCCCGCTGCTGGTCCCCGGCAGCAACGTCTGGGGCGATGGCAACATCCTCCTTGGCGGCGGCGGCAGCGACCTGATCGAAGGACGTGGCGCCGATGACATCATCGACGGCGACAGGTACTTCAGCGTTCGCCTCAGTGTCCGCACGGACGCGAACAACCCGGCCTCCGAGATTGGCAGCGCGGCCGGAATGACCACGCAGTACCTGCGGGACGGCGCCGGCAACCTCACCGGTCCCACCCTCCAGGAGGCAGTGTTCGCGGGAACCGTGAACCCGGGCAACATCGTGGCAGTGCGCGAAATCCTGACGGGTACCGGCGGCACCGACACGGCACTGTTCTCCGGGCCGCTGTCCAACTACACGATCGTCGCCACCCCGGCAACGGACACCGAGCTGGCCAAGGTGACGGTCACCCAGACCGGCGCCGACGTGGCCGGCCAGCGGGCCAGCGACGGGATCGACACCCTGCGGAACATCGAGCGGCTGCAGTTCGCCGACCAGGTGGTTGTGCTGCAGGTGCCTGATGCGCCGGCCATCGGCTCGGCGACCGCAGGCAACACCTCCGCCACGGTGACGTTCACGGCTCCGGCCGCCAACGGGTCCTCTCCGATAACGGGCTTCGAGGTCGTCGTGAACACCGGCGGCGCGGCTGTCCGGACGGTCACCGGCATTGCGGCCACGGCCACCAGCGCCACGGTCACCGGACTGACCAACGGCACCTCGTACACCTTCCAGGTGCGCGCGGTGAACCAGTTCGGCGCAGGGGCGATGTCCGCGGCATCCAACGCGGTCACACCCGCCGCCACGGCTCCCGGTGCGCCGACCAATGTGGCGGCCACGGCAGGCGCCGCATCGGCAACCGTCACGTGGACGGCGCCGGCCAGCGACGGCGGGTCCCCGATTACCGGGTCCCAGATCGACGTCCGCATGGGAACCGCGGTGGTCAGGACCGTCACCTTCACCGACGCGGCCACCAGCCAGGTGGTCACCGGGCTGGACAACGGTACCCAGTACACCTTCGTGGTCCGGGCGGTCAACGCCGCCGGGGCCAGCGCGGGCTCTGCACCGTCGAATGCGGTCAACACGCCAGCCGCGCCAGGCGCTCCGGTGATCGGAACCGCCAGGCAAGGGGCCAACCGGGGAGCAGTGACGGCCATCGCCAACTGGACGCCGCCAGCCGCCACCGGCGGTTCCCCGATCACGGGCTACAAGGTAACGGCACTGCGGATGAGCTCGGCCGCAGCCAACGCCACCGTGGTCTCACGGACAGACTCCGCAGTCCTGCCGGCGACGGCCAGGTCCCTGGAGATGACCCTGACCAACAACAACTACCGCTTCATAGTGGTAGCCATCAACGCGGCGGGCACCAGCCCGGAGTCCGCCCGTTCGAACAGCGTGGTGCCGCGGTAAGTATGGCACAGCGCAGCTAGCAGCTGCTGGCAAGTGAAGGGGGTGGCCCGCCGGCCACCCCCTTCGCTGTGCGCGGGGCTCCTGGGCAGGGGAGAGCCAAGGCGCTGCTCACAGCTCGAAGGTACGGGTACCCGCTCTGCCGGCAGCGCCTCCTGCAGGCGCAGACCCTGCCGGCGCGGCGCCCCACGTGCAGGCTCACCGTCGGCAGGCACAACGAAAGGCCAGGCCGGCTGAGATGCCCTCTCAGCCGGCCTGGCCCGTCGTCGTGATTTGCTGTTAGTGGCCGTGCACCGGTTCCTCGGCAGCGGCGGCCTCAGCCGGTTCCTTGGCCATGTCCACGCCCGTGCCCGTTTCCGACCGCGGAGCCACTTTGACGTCGTCGGCGGAATTTCCTGCGGCGCGGGCAACGCCGCGGCGGACAGCCTCCACCGTCTTGTCGCTCAGCAGCGGGCCGGTGTAAGCGAATTCGAGCTCGCCGTCGCCCACCCGCGTGTCGTAGTTGCCCAGCGCATCGGCGAGGATTCCTTCCAGCGTGATGGCCTCAGCCACCGTGCCGGGGGTGGACGTGCTCACCGTGAAACGGAGGTCGTGCACCAGCACCTGGGCCACGTGGACATGTTCCAGCCCCGGAAACGCCTGGTCGTGGCCGAAGGCAAGGTCAACCAGCTCGCCGCCGTCAGCGATGGTGGCATCAGCCGGCAAGGCAACAATGAGCTCAGGGACCGTATGCTGCAGCACGCTGGCCCCCAGGACGTCCGGTGATATCGGGGACACGGCCAGGCCAAGGCTGTCGGCGGCGGAAAAGAGCGCCGTGCGGAGCTTGTCCACGTCCGCGTCCGGGGCCGGGTGGACCGCCACCGCAATGCGCCGGCGGACCATGAGCCCGTCGTGGCTCACCTGGGGCCGGCCGTTCCCCAGCTCGGAGCCCGACCCGGACGTCAGGACGACGCCGGACGGGTCGGAAGGGCGCGGACCGGGAGCTCCGGCGGTGCAGCCGGCCAGCAGCGAGGAAGCCAGCACCACCGAGACGGCAACAGCGGCCGCCTTCATCTCAGGTGCCCGCCGGGAAGCCCGGCTGGTATTTCGGGACGAAGAAGTTGGCCGGCAGGGTGTCCGGGACGGCCGGGTCCGACGTGATCGGATCGTTGTTCCGGAGGTCACCTACGGAGAACTGGACCATCATGTCGTGGTCCTCGTGCACCAGGTTGTGGCAGTGCACCATGTAGCGCCCGCCCGTGTGGGCTCCGGTGTCGAACTGGGTCAGCAATGTGACGGTCTCGTTCTCCCCGGTATAGAAGACGTCCTTGGGCCCCGTCTCCCAGGCGAACGGCTGCCCGCCGTTGGTGTTGCGGCCGATGATCTTCGCGTCAATCAGGTGGATGTGCACCGGATGGAACCAGCCGCCGGACGCGTTGGTGATGGTCCACTGCTCCACGTCAAAGGCCTGGGGGTTGCCCAGCAGCTTGGTAAATCCGGACGCTTCCACGTCGGCCCAGGTGACGCCGCTGACCACCCATTCCCCGTTTTCGCGTTCCACCCTCAGCTCCCGCTTGGCCACCACCAGGTCCGGTGTCAGGCTCATGGTGGGCAGTCCTCCGCGCGCCGCATTCGGCGAGCCGCCGTCGTCGAGCGTCTTGGGAATCGCGGAGATGGTCCCCTTGCTCGAGCCGGAGTTGCGGACCACTTCGAACTGCATGATTTTGTCCGTATTGGCAAAATCCTCGTTGTTCTTGTTGCTCAGGTTCTTCAGCTGGATCTTCTGCCCGGGCTTGTACTTCCGGAAGTCGATGAGGATCTCGTAGCGCTCGGCAGTTCCCTGCCGCCAGGACTGGACAGCCTGGACCTTGGGCACCATGCCGCCGTCCGTGCCGACGATATAGACCGGCTCGCCCGTGGAAAGCGTGGGGCGGTAGGACCGGGTAATCGAGGCCACCAGGACCCGGAAACGGTAGATGCGCGGCTTCACTTTCATGGTGGGCCACGGCACCCCGTTGACCATGATGATGTCGCCCCACAGGCCCTTGTGGTCGTTGTCGTTGTAGCCGAAGGTGCCGTCGGCGTTGAAGAGCGCATCCGAGATCATCAGCGGCACATCGAACTCACCCTGCGGCAGCTGGTCACGTTCAAACTTGTCGGAGAGGGGGTAGAAGCCGGCCAGGCCCGAGTACACGTTCTGGGCCGTCACGTGGTGCTTGTGGTCGTGGTACCAGAGCGTGCGGCCGGTTTGCCAGTTGGGATAGTGGTAGTTCTTGACGTATCCAGGCGGAGTGACGTCGTTGGCGTAGCCGTCGTACTGCGGCAGCGACGCCGAGCCGTGCAGGTGGGTGACGGTCTGGAAGGCCAGGGGATGCAGCAGGCCCAGCGCGGGGAAGTCATTGCGGATCCGCACCTCCGTCCGGGTTCCCTGGATGGCACGGATGGTGGGGCCGGGGAAAATGCCGTTGTAGCCGGCGAGCGTGGTGGTGAGGCCGGGGACGAGCTGGGTTTGGCCAAGCTTCTGGGTCAACGCGTACTTGGCATACGGCCGGGCGGGGTCGCCGTCGTCGAATCCTGTTTCGAACGGCTCCAGCACGGGCGGCCGCCGGAAGACGCCGGCGTACGGAACCGGCGTGTTTTGAGGCGCCAGCTGGCTGGTGGTGATGGGCGGCGTGGTAGGTGGAGGAACGGTGAGCGGTGCCCCCTTCATCCCGACGAGGCTGAATGCCCCTAGCGTTCCGCCCAGCTTTAGAACTTCCCTGCGAGTTGTCATGACCTCTCCTCAATGGTGAGTAATGCATGCCCATGCAGACCACCGCATGGGCACCCAATGCCGGAGATCAAGCTGTCCTGAGGCCTGTCAGCCTTCATCCCTTTCAGCGTCAGGTCATGGCTTGCTCAATCCTGATCAGATGATGCCCGTCGCAACTTGTAAAAAGGCTGGAACGGCAACGCCGGCGGCCGTCCGGGCCGGGCCTGCATAGGATGAAAGGGATGACCTCCGCACAAGCCACCAAACCCTTCAGCCTCCGCAGCATTGCCGTCCCCGCATTCGGACCCGCGCTGCTCTTCTGCATCGGTGAGGGAGCCGTGCTGCCGGTGGTGGCGCTTTCCGCGCGCGACCTTGGCGCGTCCGTGGCGGTGGCCGCGCTGATTGTCACGCTGATCGGCCTGGGGTCGTGGTTCTTCAACCTGCCGGCCTCCCTGATCACGCTCAAATTCGGCGAACGCTGGTCCATCGTCGGCGCCGCGGCGGCGGGTGCCCTGGCACTGACGGCGGCGGGGCTGTCCTCGGTGATTCCCCACGGACTGTGGCTGCTCGCGGTGGCGATGATCGTCGTCGGAATGTCCGCCAGCGTCTTCAGCCTGGCCCGGCAGAAATACCTGACCGAAGCGGTGCCGGTGGCCTTCCGCGCCCGCGCCCTGTCCACCCTGGGCGGCGTGAGCAGGATCGGCATCTTCATCGGGCCGTTCGTGGGCGCCGGCGTGATGCAGTTTGCGGGCATCAGCGGCGCGTACTGGGTGGGGGTGGCAGCCATGGCAGCCGCCGCCGTCCTGTCCGTCACCATCCCCGACCTCCCGGCTGTGGGCGGTTCGGGCGACGCGCACCGCGGCCCCGAGCCCACCATGCGCGGCATCGCCAGGTCCCACGCGGGCGTGTTCCTCACCGTGGGCGCCGGCATCCTGCTGCTCAGCGCCCTGCGCGCCTCCCGGCAGGTGGTCATCCCGCTGTGGGCGGACAACCTGGGCATGGACGCCACGCACGCCTCGCTGATCTACGGACTCTCCGGGGCGATCGACATGCTGGTGTTCTACCCGGCCGGCAAGCTCATGGACCGCAAGGGCAGGCAGTGGGTGGCCATCCCGTCCACGGTGATCATGGGCACCGCGCTGATGCTCATCCCGCTGACGGGCAGCTTTGTGGGCCTGCTCCTGGCGGCGCTGCTGATCGGGTTCGGCAACGGCATCAGCTCCGGCCTGATCATGACCCTCGGCGCCGACTTCTCCCCGGACCGCGGCCGCGGCCAGTTCCTGGGGCTCTGGCGCTTCATTGCCGACGCCGGCGCCACCGGCGGTCCGGTGCTCCTCTCCGGCGTCACCGCCGCCGTCTCACTGGGGGCCGGCGTATGGGCCACCGGCGTACTGGGGTTCGCCGCCGCCGTCGTATTTGCCATCACCATTCCACGGCTCAAGCACCGCCGGAACTACTGACGGCGGGCGTCCATTTACCTGTTGCCTCACAGGGCCCCGTGTGCCAGCCTCGAAGTGATCCCGTCGCCGGGGCGACGACGGGCGGCAGAGGAGGAACACGGCATGGGACTGATCCATATTGACTTGTTCACGACGCTCGACGGCGTGGCGCAGGCGCCCGGCGGCCCCGAGGAGGACGCGGCAGTCGGCTTCGAATTTGGCGGCTGGCAGGCACCCCTCATCGACGAGGTGGTGGGCGGGCAGGTCCAGTCAGGGATGGCGGGGATGGACGCGCTGCTGCTGGGGCGCCGGACCTACGATATTTTCGCCGCGTACTGGCCGCACCAGAACGGTGAGATCGCGCGGCTGTTCAACAGCATCCCGAAGTATGTTGCCTCGCGCCAGGCGCCCGTCCTCGAGTGGGCGGACTCCACACTGCTCGGCGCTGATGTGGCGGCGGGCGTGAGCGAACTGCGCGACCGGCACCAGAACATCCACGTGATCGGCAGCCTCAACTTCGTGCAGACCCTGTTCGCCGAGCGGCTCTTCGACCGGCTCACGCTCTGGGTGTATCCGATCCTGCTTGGCAAGGGAAAGAAGGTCTTCGCCGACGGGGTGGTTCCGACCAACCTCACCATCATCGAGCCGGTGGTCGTCTCGCCGAAGGGTGCGGTGCTGCAGCGCTACGCGCTCGCCGAGGGCACGCCCGGCGTCGGCGATATGTCTGAGGTCGAGCCGGAGGGGTAGGGGGTTCGTTGGGGGTTCCTCGGCGGTCGCTTTGGGGTTCCTTGGCGTGCGGTGCGGGCGCCGCGATGGCGCGGCGCCACTAGCGGTCCGGGCGGATCCGGGACAGACTGCCCGTATGAAAATTGTCGAAGTTTTGGCGCCCTTCACCGGAAGCTGGCAGGGCCACAACCTTTTCCGGTTCATGCCCACGGATGACTACCAGGAATCAGTGTCCGCCGCGATGGTCGCCGTGACGGCCAAGGACTACGTGACCATCGAGTACACGTGGTCGCACGAGGGCCAGCCGCAGAACGGCCTGCTGCTCCTGGGCTCAGGCCCGGCGGACTCAGGCCCGGCGGACTCGGGCCCGGCGGGTGACGCCAACGCGGCGGGCGAGGCGACGGCGGCAGGCGAGGCGCCGCCGTCGGACTCCGACGCTTCCGGAACGGGCGCGACGGCGGTGTGGGTGGACTCCTTCCATGCGGCGCCGCAGTGGCTCACCCTGTCCGGGACCATCGACGACGACGGCGTGGTCCGGCTGGCCTGCACGTATCCCGCCCCGGAAGGTCCCGACTGGGGCTGGCAGATCCACGTCGAACCCGGCAGCGGCAACGGCGGACGCATCACCATGCACAACCTGGTTCCGGGATACGACCCGTACCAGGTGGTCGAAGCCACGTACCGCCGGCAGGCTTAGGGGCGCGCCATGGAGTCCATCAGGGCACTCATCGCCTCCGCCGAACACGAATCCCGGCTGCCCGACGGGGAAGACGAGCGGTTTTCCGGTTACGGCCTCATGGGCCAGGCCTTCAGCTCGGGCTACCTGCTGGCCATGCGCAGGTTTCCTGTCACCTCCGTGGGGCCGGGCTACACCTCGGTGTGGGTGCGCCGACCCTCCGGGTCCTGGACCATGTACACGAGTGTGCCCGCCGCTGTGTCCTGCCCGCGCTACTTCGGCAGCGCCCTGGAGTCCACCTCGGTACACCAGATCGACGTCGCGTGGCTTGATGACCACCGCTTCACGGTGGATATAGCGGACGACGTCGGCCTCCACTGGGAGGTCAGCCTCGCCGCCACCCCGATCACCCGGGCGATGTCCTCGGTTGCCTCCGCGCTGCCGGCGAAACTCTGGCGGAACCCGGCGTTCCTGCGGGTGATGGGAGCCGTGGCCGGGCCGGTGCTGCAGGCCGGAAAGATGGGACTGCTCGGCCGGGTCCCCAACGGGCAGGGCTTCCGGGCCAGCCCCAGGCGGGTGTGGTTCATCTCCGGCAGCACCGCCACACTCCGGGGCGAGGACCTGGGCAGCCTGAAGCCCCTCCCGGTGCAGACCCGGCTGGGCGACTTCTGGATTCCCCAACGCGGGATCTTCATGATGGGCACCGCGGCATTCGACACGTTCGACCCCGCCGCGCACCACGCACTCCCGGGCACGCCGTCGTGACCGGCGGCTTCGGCTGCGGGATCTTCGAACTCACCCCGCCGCCCAACTAGGTCGCAGCAGATGTCGTTTTGAGCCCTCATAACGACATCTGCTGCTACCTAGTTGGGGACCTGGCTACTCAACCGGGGCGGGGACGCCTTCCCTGGTTCGCGCAAGGATGCCGTCCACGACGTAGCCCGCGTCCCGGCCCGCTCCGCCGATCAGGCCCGACGTGAGCGAGTACTGGAACGGCATGCCCACGAAATACAGTCCGGGCAGTTCCGGCACGGCGCCGCGGCGGGTTTCCGGCCAGCCCCAGTCCGTCAGGCTCAGGCCTTCGATCCAGTCGAGCGACGGCTTGTAGCCCGTCGCCCAGATGACGGTCCGTACGCTGCGGGACGTGCCGTCGTCGAATGCTGGCTGACCGCCGGCAACGGCGCTGAACCGCGGCAGCCGGACCACACCGGCCCTGTCCAGGTCCTTGACCGAGATCCGGATCAGCGGGGCCCCGCGCCGGTGAAAGTTGGCGCGCACTTTCCGTCCCAGCGGGTTGTCCGTCGTCAGGACACGATGGATGAAGCGCCAGTAAAGGGGGCCGGCCCAGCGCAGCACGGGGTCGGGAATCTGCGGCGTGGGGCGGCCGGCGATGAAGGTCCGGCGGGTGGCGGCGAGCTCCAGGGCGATCTCAGCACCGGAGGTCCCGGCGCCGACCACAAGGACGTCGCCGTCCGGGATGTCCGACGGGCGCCGGTATTGCGAGCTGTGGAGTTGCAGGATCTGGTCATCCAGCCCCGCGGCCGCCGCCGGGATGCGGGGGAGCGCGTTGGCGCCGACGGCGGCAATGACGTTGTGCGCCTGAAGCACGCCTTCGCTTGTGGTGACGGCAAAGCCGGTGCCCGTTACGCGGACACCCGCCACGTGCACCCCGGTCCGGACCGGCAGGCTGAACTCCCGGGCGTAGGCCTCAAGGTAGTCGGCGAACTCGTTCTTGGAAGGGTACGTGTTGCGGGCCGCCGGGAAGGCAAGGCCGGGAAGGCCGTCGTGCTGGGCCGGAGTGAAGAGCCGCAGGGAGTCCCACCTGGCCCGCCAGCCATCCCCGATCCGGGGCGCCTGCTCCAGAATGACGAACCGCAGCCCCGCTCTGGACAGGTGATAACCCGCGGCAAGACCAGCCTGCCCGGCGCCGAGCACCACTACATCAAACTGCTGCACGTCCTGGTCCATGACTGGCTCCCTCGACCGAACAACCCGTGTGTTCCGATGTCGTTAGAATACCATTCCAGTGAGTGGAGGAATAGTCTAAGTTCATGCCAGAAAAGACCACCTCTTCAGCGCCGCGGGCCACCCGCAGGACGGCCCAGGCGGCCGACACCCGGCTGCACATTGTGGCCACCGCCCGCCGGCTGTTCCTGGCGAACGGCTACGTGCGCACCACCATCGAAGGCATTGCTGTGGAGAGCGGGGTGGCGGTGCAGACGGTCTACAACTCCGTGGGGAACAAGGCGGCGCTCCTCTCCGCAGTGTTGGATGCCGCAGCATCGGGC
Organism: Arthrobacter sp. UNC362MFTsu5.1; assembly: GCF_000685965.1. GTDB lineage: Bacteria > Actinomycetota > Actinomycetes > Actinomycetales > Micrococcaceae > Arthrobacter. Next base: position 80,275 of record NZ_JMLE01000015.1, read on the forward strand.
CCCAACGCGCCGGCCCAGGTGCTGGAGTTCATGCGGGAACGGACCCGACAGGCTCTGGATCTTGACGCGGTGCTGGCCGTGCTGGCGGACTGGTTCGTGGAAGTCCATCAGCGGACCGGGGCGGTGCTGGGTGTCATTGCCCAGGCGGCAGCAGTGGATACGGACGTGGCGAAGCTGGAAAAGGCGCGGGCGCTGCAACGGCTGACCCGGTATCACGAGGCTGCCGCAGCTGTCCGGGAGCTGGGCGGCCTGACCTCGGGCATGTCAGACGAGGACGCTGCCGCCGCCATCTGGTCGCTGGGGCACCCGCAGGCCTACCGCACGCTGGTGAACGATGCCGGCTGGACGCCGGAAGCATACCGGGAGTGGATCCTCAGGGCACTCGCAGCTGCTTTGGCGTAGGCCCCTGTGGCGCAAGGGGCGGGCGACGGCCCAAGAAACGGGCGACGGCCCAAGAAACGGGCGACGGCGGCCGGTTCAGTCGTCCCGGTGGCGGGGCTTCGCGGCGGCTCCGTACTTTGCCAGCGGCGCCAGCAGGGCGCTGCGGAGCTGCGGGGAGAGCTTGGTGGGAACGTCCACCTCGGCCGCGATGGCCTGCAGCACGCGGCTCAGGTAATTGCGGGCGCCGGCCGCGAGGGTGATGTCCAGGATTTCCCGGTCCGTGAAGCCGTGGTCCCTGAGCTCCAGCGTGTCCGAGTCCGTCATGTTCACGGCGTCGGTGCTGATCCGTTCGGCGTACTCCATCATGGCCACCTCCGCCGGTGACAGCCCCGCGTTGTGGTAGTCCCGGGCGATCTGAATCAGCTCTTCCTCGTCAATGGCACGCAGTGCCTTCAGCCCGTGGGCTAGCCGGCAGTGGGCGGATCCGAGCGCCTGGGCGGCGGCAAGCGTGACCAGCTCGTAGCGCCGCAGATCCATGTTCTGGGTGATGGCGCTGATGAGCGCCTCGAACGCCAGATACGCTTCCGGGTTCACCGCCAGATCCTTGGCATGCTTGGCGACGTAACCGCGGGACCGGAGCTCGTCGTCGTAAATCTTCGCCTTTTGGCCGAACGCCTGGCTTTCGGGAGTGGTGGCGAATATGGACATGGGCGATCCTTCTTCCGGCTGGGGCCACCCGCGCTGCACGGCGGCGGGAGCCCTGACAGCGCCGGTGCGGACACCTGCGATATTCCTCCGCGACCAGCTGCGAGTCAACACGCGGCCCGGCGTGTTCGACCGAACGGCGGGCACTCTGGGTAGCCGACGGCGGTTTGTGGGGGAGCCGGGGCCGATTAACAAGTAGCGGGTACTCAGGTAAGTGATCAGCTTGCTGAGTAAGGATGGTCCCTAATTGCCGTCGGTGTGAATTTGGGGGTTGCCCGCATGCTGGAAGTGGATGTGGTTTCAGGACCGCACACAGCGGTGTCGGCTTCGGAAGCCAGCGTTCCGTCCGCCAAGCTGGACGTCAATATCCTGGGTCCGCTGACCATCCGGCGGGGGACTCTGACGCTGGGAGCGCATGATCTGGGCGGACCCAAGCCGCGCCAGATCCTGGAAATCCTGCTGCTCCACTTGGGTGCCCCGGTGTCCAAAGGCCGCCTGATCGACCTGCTGTGGGAGGGGCACGCCCCCGTCCTGGCGCACCCGACGCTGGAAAGCCACGTCAGCGTCCTGCGCCGCCACCTGCAGCCCGGATCCGGCAGGGCAGGACCGCTGAAGACAGTGACCGGCGGCTACCTGATGGACCGGGCGTTGGTGGACCTGGACCTGGACCGGTTCGATGTCCTGTTCCGCCTGGCCGCGCAGGCTGAACCTCGGCGGGCACTCAGCTTCCTGACAGAGGCACTCGCCCTGGCCTCAGCGCCATTGCTCGGCGGGGAACTCCTGCCAGCCTGGGCGGAGGAAGAAAGAACCCTGCACGCGGCGCGGGTGGTGGAAGCCAAAGTCCAGGCGGCCCAGGCGGCGTGCGCGCTGGGAGAGTCAGAAACGGCCATCCTGTGGGCAACCGCTGCGCTGGAGGACGACACCCTGGCCGAACGCGCCTGGACTGTGCTGGTCCTGGGCCTGGAACGGTCCGGGCAGCTGACCGCAGCGCTGCGGGCATTCGACCGGTGCCGCCACGTGATGGACCAGGAAATGGGGTGTACGCCGGGGCCGATCCTGCAGGCGGCGCACGCCCGCCTCCTGCAAGGCACGGCCGCCACGGACGAACCGGAATCCGCCTTCGAGATCGCGGGCACCCCAGTCGCTGGAGGCGCCGGACACGCGCGTCCCGAACCCGGGCGGCCGGAACCGGGGGAGTCCGAACGGACGGTCCTGACTATTGGGCACTCCGCACTGTTCGTCGAACAGCTCAGCGATGCCCTGGAGCGCGAACCCGGCCTGCACGGCGCGGGAGCCGCTACGTCCATTGAGTCCGGAGTGGCCATGGCGCGTTCCCTGAAGCCCGATGCCGTGATCATGGCCTATCGGCTGCCTGACGGTACCGGGCTGGACGCCGCCAGGCAGATCCTGCAGGCCCTGCCGGAGACGAGGATCGTAATGCTGACCACCGAATGCACACCAGCGGCTTTGTGCGAAGCCGCGGCCTTGGGAGTGTGCGCCTTCCTTCCGAAGGACGGCCACCTGGCGCTGGTGCTGGAAACCCTCCGTCATGCGAAAACAGGCAACATGCTGGTGCACCCGTCCATTGTGGCCAGGCTCGGGCAGGGCAACAGTTAGGGCTCCTGTTTATCGCCGGCGCAGATCACCCACCTGCCCCCTGCCCCTACCCAACCTCAGCCAACCGGATTGCCTCTGCGAACACGGGCAGGCTGCGTTCCACCATGTCCTCGTTGGCGGTCAGCGAGATCCTGAAGAACCCCGGTGTTTCAAACAGGACTCCCGGCAGCACATAGACGTTCCGGGTGGCCAGGGTTTCGGTGAAGGCTTCGTCGTCGGACACGGGCGAGTGCACAAAGAGGTAGAACGAGCCTTCCGGCCGGTGCAGCTGGTAGCCCATCCCGGTCAGTTCCTCGTAGAGGCGGTCCCGCTTCCGCTGCAGCCGCCCGACGTCGATGGTGAACGTCTCCAGCGCAGGCAGCGCGTACTGGAGCAGGGCGTTGGGGTAGATCCAGCCCATGGCAACCTGCAGGGCGCTCAGGATTTCGCGCAGGCCCTCCCTGTCCGGCATGGTGGGTGGCAGCGCCAGGTACCCCACGCGCTCGCCGGGAGCCAGGTGCGTCTTGCCGTAGGAGTAGGCCAAAAGCGTGTACGGATAAAACTCGCTAGGGCTGTGGAAGCGGGCGCCGTCATACACAATCCGGTTATAAGCCTCATCGGACAGCAGGTAGATCCGACGCCCGTTCCGCTCCGAGGCGAGTTCCAGCATCGCGGCCAGCTTCACCAGCAGTGTCTCCGGGTAGATCCGGCCCGTGGGGTTGTTGGGCGTATTGACGATCACCACCCTGGTCCGCGGCGTAATGGCGGAGGCAATGGCCATCAGGTCCAGGTCGAACGTCTCGGGGTTGATGTGCACTTTGACCGGCACCAGCCCGGCCTCAACAATGATCGGTTCGTACAGGAACCATGGCGGCAGGCTGTAAAGCGCCTCGTCGCCAGGATCCGCCACGGCCTTCATTGCCATGGCGATGGCCGTGAAACCGCCCGTGGTGAGCATGATGTCCTCCGGCTCGAAGGGCAGTTCGAGCAGGCGCTGCAGCGACTGGGCCGCGGCAACCTGGGCTTCGGCGCCGTTCGTCTTGTACGCAAACCAGCCTTCGTTGCGGGGTTCGAGCTGGTCCCGCAGTGCCGAGACATACGCCTCCTGCGGCATCTGGTGCGGATTGCCCAAAGTGAAGTCGCAGATTCCGGGGTTGTGCTGGCGGCCGGCATGCGTCCGCAGGAATCCCTGCACCCTCAACAGTGACGGAATCGACGCAACCGCCCTGGCCCGGGCCGGGAAATCCACGCGGGTGGAGAGCTTGGAATCGTAGATGCCGGCCATGAAAGCAACCCCCTGGATAAGCAGTACGGAAGGCAGCTCGCTGCTGAGCCAGTGGAGGCTGTTGTGCGATTTATTCTGGCCCCCGCCGGCGGCAATGTAAATGGGACAGAACTCCGCGGCGCCATACCAATCAGGCACCCGGCAGGTCAACACTCGTTTTTCCGCTTTTCGCTACCTGCCTCAACTTCCGTAAAGTTGGGGGCGGACCTCGGCGCTCCTTGTGCGCGGTCCCACGGGTTGACCGGGAACTGGGCTCGATCAACTGCGCATCCCACCCGAACGCGGCCTTCGCTGCGCCATGCCTGCCCCCGATCCAACCGGGCCGGCCAGACCCAGGAGTATCGTTTTGCTTCAGATCAACCTTGTTGCCGCCCTCGCGGCACTGCCCCTCCTGCTGGGCCTCGGCACGGCCCCCGCCGCGGCACCGGTTTCGGCGCCCGCCGCGGCCGCGCCGACGACGAACGTCCAGTCGGACGTCCAGGCGGCAGCGCTGCAGCCGGCCTCAGCGCGTCAAGGCGCAGCGCGTACCGACTCAGTGCAGGAGGCGAAGATGCAGCCCGCCAAGGTCCGTCCGCCCGCCAGCGGCCCGTCGGTCAAGGTTGTGGACACCACAGCCGCGATCTCTGATCCCGCCTGGTTCAAAAAAGCGTACGACGCCGGGATCCGGCTTTACGTGATGCACTCCACCGCCTGGGGTACTTGCGACCCGTGGTACCGGACCCAGGCCCAGCTGAAGATGGCGCTGGACGCAGGCCTGAAGATCGCCGTCTACACGCGGGACGCCACCTGCTGGCGGGGCGGCATCAGCGCAGCGGGACCGTACGCGGCCCAGCTTCAGTTCTTCGCCCTGGACGTTGAGCCGGGCAGCCCTCCGGTGACCCGCGAGATGGTGGACGGCGTCCGCAGCATGGGCGTGCGGCCGGTCATCTACAGCGGCAGCGGCATGTGGCCGGACCTCATGGGCAACAGCACGGCCTTCGCCGATGTGCCGCTCTGGGACACCAACACCGCCACCAACCTCAACTACTCCACCTGGACGGCCGACTACCTCGCGCCCGCCCCCGTGCAGTACGGCGGCTGGAACACCGCCAGCACCATGCGGATCGGCATTCAGCAGAAGTTCGAGCACAGCCTCAACGGCGTACCGGTGGACCTGAACTCCTTCAACGCCTCGTTCCTGAAGTAGCCGGACTGTCAGCCGCCCGCCGTCGTGCGGCAAACGCGAACAGGGCGGTGGTTGCAACGGCGGCGAGGTATCCGGCCACCACGATCAGCGAGATGCCGCCCCAGAAGTAGCTCGTGCCGCTGCCGCCCTCGCCGGGCACGTAGCGGGTGAGCAGGAACGCAGCGGCCGCGGCAAATACCAGGCAGATCAGGCCGGGCAGCCGCAGCCACCAGCGCGACGACGCCCAGTGACCGCCGAAGCCGTCCCACACGTTCCAGGCGTTCCCGGTGCGGATGATGAGCCAGCCGGCCGGTATGACGAAAGCGCCCACCAGCAGGAAGGCCGCAATCACGTCGGCCGGGCGGTGCCACTGGTTCACCACGGTGGACACCCCTGAAATGATCGCGAAGCTGCCACCCGCAAAACCTGCGAACGGCCGCCATCGTGGTGACGCCATCAGGAAGACCGCGGCCGCGGCGGAGGCAGCGAGCGTGGTGTGGCCGGACGGCAGCGAGTTAAGCTCCAGGGTTTCCACGCCGCGAAACGGCCGGTCCGGCAACAGGGCCTTCAGGACCTGCGTGGCGATGTTCGCGCCGACGCACGCGCCAACGGCAATGCCGGCGGCACGCCAGCGCTTCCGGATCACCGTGACGAAGAGGACGACGACGGCGCCCACCACGAGTGACACCGTGGGCAGCCAGTCCAGGAACCGGGTGGCGGCCTTCCCGGCCGGCCCGTGGATGGCCACGGCCTCCACCAGTGCGGATTCGTCAATGTACTGGCCCGTGGTGGTCCGGACGAAGAAATAGTATGTCGCGATCAGGCCGGCCGCACAGGCCAGCGTCGCGAGGATGCACAGCACACCCAGCGCCGCGTCGCCGCGCATCTGCCCGGCGGGCCGCCGTCGTCGGGAATCTCTAAGGTGGGAGCTCATCACCATCAGCGTCCCACAGAAAGCTGGGAACAGGCCGGAGGCCGGTGCTGGATCGGGGGAGGGGAGCACCGTATCCGCCGCCGACACTGGCAACAATCCTGCGCCAAAACAGGTAGCAAATACTCGTGCCGGGCGGTGGCAGTTTTTCCTACGCTGGGACGTAGCGGGCGTCAGCCGATCAGCACTAAGCCGGCGGCCGTAGCGGATGCCAATGACCCGGGACGGTGACACGCCGGGCATTGGCGTCCGCAAAACCATGCCCGTTGACACCCCGGAGATGGCGGCGCTAGCTTGAACGTATTGCAGGCCTGAACACAGCGGCCGCAAGATCACCGCATCACAACTGGTCTCGCCGCCTTGATGGCATTTGATGTTGATACATCGGCAGGACAGGCTACTGGGCATCCCCTCCTGCCACATTTCAGGAGTGCTGCCATGAACCGAACAATGAGGATTTTGTGCCTGCCCGCCACCCTGTCGCTGGCGCTGCTATCGGGGGTTTCGGCCCCCGCGTTTGCCGGATCCGACGGCGGAGGAGGGGCCGCGGGTCCGTGGCCCCCGCAGGACACCGACGGGAAGTACGTCTCCGTTCCCGATGCGTACTACGCGGACTACGAGTTCGAGGCCTGCGACACCACCATCAAGGTGTCATACGGGGACGAGCGCGAGCTGAAGTACAAGGGCGAGAAGAAGGACGACGGAACCCTGGTGATCAAATATCGGGGCGACATTACCGTGGACCTGACCCGCGACTCAGACAAGGCCACCATCGACGAGCTGGACATCTCCGGGCCCTTCACCATGAAGCTGGCTGCGGATGGCCTGAGCGCCTACCTTTCCGGCCGCGGTCCCGGCCTCGTGTATGCCATGAGTCCGGCCGAGGAGAAGGCCTTTGAGGATGAGGGACTGCCCAAGGCGTTCTACTTCAAGGAAGGGCGGTTGTCCGGCAAGGTTGTCTACTCTTCGACCGACCAGAAGGAAGTAGTCTCCGGCGAGATTACGCACAACAGCATCCGTAACGCCAAGGACATCTGCAAGCTGCTGGACCGCGCCAAGGATGACGACCACGGGCACCGGTAGCCCCGGGTCAAACGCCCACTGAATGCCCGCTTACCGGAGGCGGCCATCATGCGCTGTTGGCGGCGCGTGATGGCCGTTTCCTTGAGTACCTTCCGGCGGTAAAAACGAGTAGCACCCACTCATGCGGGCCCGGAGTCCAATCCCTAGGATTTTATTACCGGCCGGGTTTTACATCGGCCGCCCCGCAACAGACCAGGCGGTTAACCGCAGGGAATGCGTGCCCGGGGCTCCTTGAGCTGGGCCGGCGGCGACGAGTCTCATAAAACGTGAAGCTCGCCCCCAGTCGCCGCCGGCCCTACCAAGGATTTGCTGGCCTTGGATTTGCCAGCCCAGGATTTGCCGGCCCAGACGCTGAAAGCGCGGGCCCGTGACCTCAGCCGTAAACCTCAGCCGTGACCGTCAGGCGCGGCCGGTAGAGTGAAATCATGCCCGCCGACGCAGCACGCCAGCACCCTGACTCGTTCCCGGCTTTGCCTTCGCTGGAGCAGCTTGCGGCGTCCGCCCATGTGGTGAGCCTGCCCATGCGCGTGAAGTTCCGGGGCATCACCCGGCGTGAGGCACTGCTGCTGGACGGCCCGCTCGGCTGGGGGGAATTCTGCCCCTTCCCCGAATACGACGACGCCGAAGCCTCCCGCTGGCTCGCCTCCGCCATCGAAGCCGGCTGGCAGGGATTTCCGCCGCCGCTCCGTTCGGTGATCCCCGTCAACGCCACGGTTCCCGCTGTTGCCGCGGACCGCGTCCCGGACGTCCTGGCCCGTTTCGGCCGGGTGGACGCCGTCAAGATCAAGGTTGCCGAACGCGGGCAAACGCTCGACGACGACGCCGCCCGGGTTGCCGCCGTCCGCAGCGCCCTCCCGGACGCAGCCATCCGGGTGGACGCGAACGGCGGCTGGGATGTACCCGGGGCTGTGGAGGCACTGACCCGGTTGTCCGCCGTCGGGCTTGAATACGCCGAGCAGCCGGTGCCGGACATCGAAGGACTGGCCGAAGTGCGCCGCCGGCTGCGGGCTGCCGGCATCCCCGTGCTGATCGCCGCCGACGAAAGCGTCCGCAAGGAATCCGACCCCCTCCGTGTGGCGCGGGCGGGCGCGGCCGACCTCATCGTGGTGAAGGTGGCGCCGCTCGGGGGAGTGCGGCGCGCCCTGGACATCGTCGCCCAAGCGGGGCTGCCCGCCGTCGTCAGTTCCGCCCTGGACACGTCTGTGGGGATCCGGGCCGGGCTGGCCCTGGCGGCGGCGCTCCCCGAACTGCCCTATGCCTGCGGGCTGGGAACGGTGTCCCTCTTTGAGCAGGACATCACGCTGGATCCGCTGGTGGCCGACGACGGCGCCATCCGCCTTCGCAACGTCGCCGCCGACGCCGGGCTGCTGGAGCGCTACGCGGCTTCCCCGGACCGCCGGGACTGGTGGCTGGACCGCCTCCGCCGCGTCCACGCCGCCTGTTCACCGGATCTTCACCTGTCTGACAACTGCCGGTAGGGATCCGCTGGAAGGGTGGGCGGGACCGCATCACATCCCTTGGAAGGCCCCCATGTCTGATACGACCGGACGTAAGTTTGCCCTGCTACCCATGCTCGGCCACACCAAAGGCAAGCGCAGCCCCGTCACCTGTGCGCTGAAGTGCGACAACGCCTGCTCGGGCGAGGTCTGCAACACCAGCTCCAACAGCTACTTCCGCGACATCGCCTCTGCCACGATGTCCCGCCGCGCCGCCCTCGGCTTCGGCGCCGCCGGCGCGCTCGCCGTCGTGCTCGGCAGTGCAGTAACGTCTGCCGGGACGGCAGTGGCCGACGGCGGGACCGGCCTCGCCGCCGCTGCAAAGGACGGCTTCGGCAAGTCCAAGCTGCAGTTCACCGCGATCCCGTCCATCGCCGCGGACGTGGACAAAATGACCGTGCCCGCAGGGTTCACCTGGCAGCCGGTCATCCGCTGGGGTGACCCGATTTTCAACACCGCGCCGGACTTCGACCTCAACAACCAGACGGCCGCCGCCCAGGAACAGCAGTTCGGCTACAACAACGACTACTCCGACATCCTGGAGATCCCGGGCAGCAAGGGCCACCGCGCCCTGCTGTTCGCGAACCACGAGTACACCAACGACGCCATCATGTTCCCGGCCAGCATGCCGGCAGCGGATGTCCGGAAAGTCGGCGCCGCCGCGCACGGCCTCACGGTGGTGGAACTGGAGCGGAAGAACAAGAACAAGCCGTGGAGCTACGTCAAGGGTGCCGGGCTTAACCGCCGCTACCTGAACAGCACCGTCTACGAACTCACGGGTCCCGTTGCGGGCTCCTCCCTGGTTAAGACCAAGGACGATTATGCGGGCCGCTGGATCAAGGGAACCCTCGGAAACTGCTCAGGCGGCACCACCCCCTGGGGCACCATCCTTTCCGGCGAAGAGAACTTCAACGGCTACTTCGTCTCCCCGGGCACGTCCGACTACGACAAGCGCTACGGCCTGACGAACAAGCCCACGGCCCGCCAGTGGGAACTGGACGATCCCCGCTTTGACACCCGCAATACCGACTACGGGAACGAGGCCAACCGCTTCGGCTGGATCGTGGAAGTCGACCCGTTCGACCCCACCTCCACACCGAAGAAGCACTCCTCGCTGGGCCGCTTCAAGCACGAAGGCGCCAACGTGATCGTGGCCGAGTCCGGCCATGTAGTGGCCTACTCGGGCGACGACGAGCGCTTCGACTACCTCTACAAGTTCGTCTCCAAGGACAAGTACCGCGAGGGCGACCGCAAGCACAACATGACGCTGCTGTCCGCGGGCAACCTGTACGTGGCCAAGTTCACCGGCAGTTCGCCGGCGGCCGAGATCACCGGCACCGGCGCTGTTCCGTCCGACGGTTCGTTCGACGGCACCGGCGAGTGGCTGCCGCTGGTGGTTGACGGCGCCTCGGCCGTGCCTGGGATGACCGTCGAGGAAGTCCTGGTGTACACCCGCCTCGCGGCCGATAAGGTGGGCCCCACCAAGATGGACCGCTGCGAGGACGTGCAGCCCAGCCTGCACACAGGCAAGGTCTACGTGGCCTGCACCAACAACTCCGACCGCGGCAAGGTGGGCAAGGAAGGCGCCACCGAGATCAACCCGCGCAACGCCAACCGCGACGGCCACATCGTGGAGATCACCGAAACCGGCGACCAGACCTCCACCAAGTTCACGTGGAACCTGCTGATGGTCTGCGGCGATCCGGCGCAGGGCGACGTCACCTACTTCTCCGGCTTCCCGGTGGACCAGGTCTCGCCGATCTCCTGCCCGGACAACCTCGCGTTCGACTCCGTGGGCAACCTCTGGATCTCCACAGACGGCGCCCCCTCCGGCATCGGCCGCGCGGACGGCCTGTTCAAGGTGACGCTCGACGGCGCCGAACGCGGCAAGGTGGAGCAGTTCCTGGCCGTGCCCCGCGACGGCGAGACCTGCGGACCGATCATCCACGACGACGAGCGCACCGTTTTCGTCTCCGTGCAGCACCCGGGTGAGGAAGGCACGTTCGACGCGCCCAACTCGTACTTCCCGGACTACGTTCCGGCAGGCACGACGCCGGCACGCGGCCAGGCGCGCGCCCCGCGCCCGTCCGTGGTCCAGGTCTTCCGCACGGACGCCTAGCCCCTTCCGGCCTCAGCGCCCTTTCCCGGCCTGCACACCCGCCAGTCCCGACTACTACCGACGCTCTCTCAGTTCCTGCCGGTTTTTTCGGGACGCTCTCTCACCTTTGGTGGGTTTTTTCTGAACGTTCTCTCACCTCCGCTGCCGCACGGCAGGGAGGTGAGAGAGCGTTTCTTTTTGGGCGGCAGGAAGTGCGAGAGGGTTTTGGATTTAGCCGCAGGAAGTGAGAGAGGGTCGGAAGGGGGTTGGGCTGATAATTTTGAGTTTGTGAAGAATCCGGCCGAGATGGTTGTCCCCAGAGTCCAGGCAGCTATTGCCCAAGCGTTCGGCGAAGAATTCCGCGACACCGATCCGGTGGTCCGGCCCTCGCAGTTCGCGGACATCCAGATCAACGCCGCCATGGCCCTTGCCAAGAAGGTGGGCCTCCCGCCACGCGATGCCGCTGCCCGGATCGTCGAGGCTCTGGAACTCGACGGACTCTGCACCGGCGTGGAAATCTCCGGGCCCGGCTTCATCAACCTCACGTTTGACGGCACGTGGATCGAAGAACTCCTCAACGCCCAGGCTGACACAGCTCAGGCGCCCCAGCCGCAAGGCGGGCCGGAGACGCAAGCCCGTCGCGTCGTCGTCGACTATTCCTCCCCGAACGTTGCCAAGGAAATGCACGTTGGCCACCTACGCACCACCGTGGTGGGGGACAGCCTGGTCCGGGTCCTTGAGGCGCTGGGCCACACGGTGATGCGGCAGAACCACATCGGCGACTGGGGCACTCCCTTCGGCATGCTGATCGAGCACTGGCTGGAGATCGGCGAGGATTCGCCCGAAGCCGCCCTGCTCGTGGAGGACCCCAGCGCGTTCTACCAGGCAGCACGGGCGAAGTTCGACAACTCCGATTCCGGTCCGGACAGCTTTGCGACGCGGGCCCGCCTTCGCGTGGTGTCGCTGCAGTCGGCCCACGAGGAGACGCTGGAGGTCTGGCAGCGTCTGGTGGACCATTCGAAGGTCTACTTCAATGCCATCTACGCCACGCTGGGGGTGAGCCTTGAGGACGAGCACATCGCCGGCGAAAGCTCGTACGATCCCCATTTAGCACAGCTGTGCCAGGAACTGGAGGAGCGCGGCCTGGCCCGCGTCAGCGAGGGTGCGCTGTGCACGTTCCCCGCGGGATTCACCGGCAGGGATGGCGAGCCGCTGCCGCTCATCATCCGCAAATCCGACGGCGGCTACGGGTACGCGACGACCGACCTCGCCACCATCCGGTACCGCGTGCACGAACTCCATGCCGACCGCATCCTGTACGTCGTTGGCGCGCCGCAGAACGTCCACCTGCGGATGGTCATTGAAACCGCCCGCGAGGCCGGATGGCTGCCGGACACCGTCGAGGCCACTCATGTGCAGATCGGCAACGTACTCGGCGAAGACGGCAAGATCCTGAAGTCCCGCTCGGGCACTCCGGTGAAGCTCATGGCGCTGCTGGACGAAGCCGTGGAACGCGCCCGCGCCGTGGTGGATGCGAGCCGCCCCGACCTCTCGGAGGACGAACGCGCCGTGACCGCCCGGCAGGTGGGGATCGGTGCCGTGAAGTACGCAGACCTCTCCGTGGGGCATGATACCGAGTATGTATTCGACTTCGACCGGATGCTGGCACTGAGCGGGAACACCGGCCCGTATGTGCAGTACGCCGCCGCCAGGATCCGCTCCATCCTGCGGAAGGCGGGGGAGGCTGTGTCCGTTGGCGGGGCTCCGCTGGGAGCTGAGCCGGGGACGGCGGTGGCCGGGCCCCTCGAAGGGGAGACGACGGCGGGAGCAAGGATCGCCGTCGTCGAACCCGCCGAGCGCGCCCTGGCGCTCCACCTGCTGGAGTACGGCGCTACGCTGCGGAGGGTCGGCGAGTTGCTGGAGCCGCACCGGCTGTGTGCGTACCTGTTCGAACTCTCGCAGCTCTTCACCTCGTTCTACGACCAGTGCCCCGTCCTGAAAGCGGACGAGTCCGTCCGCGAGTCGCGGCTCGCCCTGTGCACACTGGTCCTCCACAGGCTCACCGAGGGTCTGGACCTGCTAGGCATCGAGGCGCCCGAGAACATGTAGCAGTAGGTTGCCGGCACTGGCCCTATTCCCGCCGTGGCCCGCCGCCGGCGATGCTCTCTCACCCGCCGCCGCCCGGCGCCGGGAGGTGAGAGAGCGTTTGGGTTGGGGCGCCGGGAAGTGAGAGAGCGTCCTAGCCGGCCAGGCCCGCGCCGAACTCCTCGACCTCGATCAGCGGTTTGATGACCGCTTCCACCTCGCCCTGGACGAAGTTGCGGCGGATCACGTTGTTGCCGAAGACGTTGCCGATCGCGCCCAGGACCATGGCCTGGTCCAGCGAGAGGTAGCGCCGGGCGATGGTTCCGGACTTGACGGCCACGGCATCGAAGAAGCCGCCGGCGCCGTATGCGCCGAGGTCGCGTTCGATCTTGACCAGGTTGTCGTACGCCTCGCGAGGCTCGTATTCCATCGCGAGGAACGCAGCGTGCGGAGTCACCACGCCGTCGCCCCAGGCCGGGGTCGGATTGCCGGCCGGGCGGCACCCGTCGAAGCCGGTGTCCACGCTGGTGCGTTCGACGTCGGACGGGTAGCCGTCGCTGCTCATGCCCAGCGCATCGACGCCCCACTCGGAGTAGCCGCCGTTCGGGTGGCTGGCTGGCGAGAAGCCCCAGTACCCGTACTTGGCGTCGTCCAGGCCGAACTCGCGCTGGGCACGGACGGTCAGCGGATGGTTGATGCCCCAGGCCTTCGGCGCCCAGCTGGACTCCGGAACGAACAGGTCCGGCATGAGGGACTCGAACATGTCCCCGCCCCAGCTCGGCACGATCCGCATGCCGCGGTACGTGTAGGCGCCCTCGAAGACGTCGATGCCCTGGTACGTCCGGGTCTGGCCCGCCGGCTTCTGCTCCTGCCACGACCAGTCGCAGCTGTCCGGGAAGACCCGCATGGTGGCGAAGTAGTGCGCCGGCGGCAGCTGGCCCAGGGCAATGCCGATGTAGGTGGCGATCCGCGGCTCGGAGTTGGTGACGTCGTAGTGGTTCATCGTGTAGTAGACGTCCGGGCCGCGGCCGAGGTAGTTGCCCTGGACCGTTTCCACCGGCGGTTTGACGTCGTAGAAGCCGCCGCGCAGCAGCCCGGCGGCAATGCCGGGCCGGGCGTCCTTGTTGTAGAAGATCCCGAAGTCCATCCGGCCCAGGATTCTGTTGGCCAGCCCGGCCACCTTCGGCTCTGCGTTGCGGACCACCATCAGTGCGGCAGCGAACCAGCCGTTGTCCACGCTGGACATGAACGGCGCCACGGGGTTCCCGTTCTCGGGCCAGACGGTGATGACTTCGCCGGTGGCTTCGTTGTACCAGTTGTAGAGCATGCCGCTGGGCTCGTGGTGCTTAAGTCCGGCCAGGGTGGTGAGGGTGCGCGTGAGCCGCTCCCGGCACTCGCTGGCGCTGATGATGTTCAGCTCCCGGGCCACCACGGTGCTCCACATGTAGCCGCCGATGTTGGTGGGCGAGGTGAAGCCGCTGCGCTTCGGCGCGGTGATGGACTCGCCGATGTAGTCGGCAGGCAGGCCGGTTGTGGAATCGGTCATGGCAACCAGCGATTTCCAGGTGTCCTGGGCCCAGCGCGTGATGACGTTGCGGTCCACCCCGCCAAGGTTCCGTGCGCGGGCAAAGTACGACGCCGGTTCCGCACCTGCCGCTGCGAAGCCGGGTTTTGCTGTGGCGGCGGCGAGTCCGGTGACGGCAAAGGCGGCCGCGCCGGCGAGGAGCTGGCGGCGGGTGGCGGTGGAGAATCCCGGGGCGGCATCGAAGCGCTGGTTCATGAGCTCAGTCCTGACTGGCTAGCGGCGGCGGTTCCGGACCGGGGTGCGTGGGTGGCCACGACGTGCGGCAGGCGCAGGCCGTGCCCGAACGGGAACAGGGGATCGGCGGTGTCTCCGGGGACATCCGAGCGCGAAGCACGCACGGCGTCCATGGACCGCGGGATATCGAAGGGAAGGCTGCCCTGGGGCTCGATGCGTCCGAACAGGGCGTCGAGGAGTGCCGCGTCCGAGACGCCGAAGGTGCCCACCAGAGCCGAGGCGAACTCCGCCATGGGCGTGAGGATGGCAGGCCGGTCCAGCCGCACGTCGATGATCAGCGGAACCTTCGCGGCCAGGGTGCGGAGCCGGGAAACCAGCCCCGGCGGGAAGTCCAGGCTGCCGGCGTGGAAGTGCTGCTCCAGGAACAGGTCGTCGCGGTGGTCCCACGGGGAGTGCAGCCGGATCACAGCAACATCCGCCTGGTCCGGGTCCTCCACCACGGTCCCGAAACCGTCGAAACTCAGCGGGTCGATTCCCTCCACGTAAACGGCGGGTGAGCCGGTCAGCGGCAGGGCGGTCCCGCCGTCGTGCGTTCCGTTGGCCAGCACCGTGATGGACTGTGCCTGCGCGCGGTGGCCTTCACGCCGGAACTCGGCGTTGCCCACGGTTTCGGCCGCGGCGTCCTCGTCCACGAAGGGGTTGTCGAACAGGCCGAGCTGGAACTTGACCAGCAGCAGGCGGCGCGCGGATTCGTCCAGGCGCTCCTCGCTGACCAGCCCGTCCCGGACCAGGCCGAGGAGCAGTTCGGTGCATTCCTCGCCGCCGAACTGGTCCACGCCTGCGTTCAGGATCTTCAGCATCCGCTCGGGCGCAGTGAGCTCTTCGACGCCCCAGGCCCGGGCCGGCAGCACCTGGTCTCCGACGATGTTGTCGTTGACCAGTTCCCAGTCGCTGAGCACCACGCCGTCGTAGCCGAGCTTCTCGCGGAGCAGGCCGGTGATGATCTGTTTGTTGTAGCCGAAGCCGACCTCCTCGACCGGTTCGCCGTCGAGTTCGACGCCGATCGGCATGCCGTAGTACGGCATGATGGCGCTGGTCTTCTCCGCGATGGCGGCGCGGAACGGTGCCAGGTGCTCGTCGAAGCGGCCGCCGGGGTAGACCTGTTCGCGGCCGTAGGGGAAGTGGGCGTCCTCGCCGTCGCGCTGCGGCCCGCCGCCCGGGAAGTGCTTGGTGGTGCAGGCGACGCTGTCCGGCCCCAGCTCGTCGCCCTGGAAGCCCTGGAGGTATTCGACGACGTACTTGGAGCTAAGGTCCGAGTCCTGCCCGAAGGTCCCCGCCTGCCGGCACCAGCGCGGCTCGGTGGCGAGGTCAACCGTGGGGTGCAGGGCGGCACGGATGCCGACGGCGGTGTACTCCTTGCGGGCGATCTCGGCGAAGCGGCGGATCAGGTCCGCACTGCCGACGGCGGCCAGTCCGATCGGCTCGGGCCACTGCGAAAAATGGGCCGCCGTGAACGAGACGCCGGAGTTCTCGATGAAGGCATGGCGGGGGTCGGTGGAGATGGTCACCGGGATGCCGTGCGGGGTCTGCTCGGCAAGGGCCTGCAGGGCGTTGCTCCAGCGGGCCGCCTCGCGGGCGGTGCCCAGCGCGTGGATGTTGAAGTGGTTCATGAACTTGCCCAGGATCACGGTGCTGGTGGGCGACTTGCTGATGTTGCCGGGTGTCTCGAGCAGGGTGCCGTCCGGGCCGGTTTCGATGACCGTGTGGAACATCAGCCCGGCCTTTTCCTCGAGGCTGAGGCGGCCCACGAGGTCGGCGGCGCGTTCGTGCGGGCTGAGGTCCGGGTTTTCGAAGGGATCCATGATCCCGTTGCCGTTGAGGTCCCGGTAGGGGGTGCCGCCGTCAGCCACGGAGGTGACGGGGCGCGGGCTGGTATGGGTGTGTGAAGTCATGGGTGCTCTCTTGCGTCAGGTGAAGTCTGGAAGGGCAGGGGAGAAGGCGGCTCTATTTGATGCCGGTGGCTGCGACGCCCTGGATGAAGTAGCGCTGCAGGGAGACGAACAGCAGGATGATGGGCGTGATCACCAGGACCGATCCGGCGAGGAGCAGGCCGTAGTCGGTGGCGTTCTGGCCGGTGGAATACAGGGACAGGGCCACCGGCAGGGTGTACATGTCCTCGGTCTGCGCCACCACCAGCGGCCACAGGAAGTTGTTCCAGGACCCGAGGAAGGTCAGGATGCCGAGGGTGGCCAGCGGCGGCCCGCACAGCGGCATGACGATCCGCAGGAACGTCCGGAGTTCGCCGGCGCCGTCGATCCGGGCCGCTTCGATCAGGGAGTCCGGGATGCCCATGATGAACTGGCGCATCAGGAACACGCCCATCGGAGCGGCCAGGAACGGCAGGATCAGGGCCGGGTAGGTGCTGACCAGGCCCAGCTTGCTCACCATCACGAACAGCGGCACGAACGTGACCACGCCCGGGACCATCAGCATGACCATGACCAGCAGGAAGAGGAAGCGCTTGCCCGGGAAATCCATCTTGGCCAGCGCGTAGCCCACCATGGAGCAGAACAGCAGGTTGCCGAGGACAGTGAACACGGCCACCACCACGCTGTTCAGGAAAAACGTGCCGATGTGCAGCTCGTTGAACCAGACCAGGAAGTTGTCCAGCGTGGGCTGCTCCGGCCACCAGGTGATGGGCCGGCGGAGGAGCTCGCCCTGGGTCTTGAACGCGCCGAGGAACATCCAGGCAAACGGCAGGAGAGTCGCGGCAACGGCCACCACCAGGACAGCGTAGGTCAGCGTGCGGCGCGCCGGCGCGCGGCGGCTGGACCGCCGTCGTGCGTTGCGCTGTTGAGGGGAACCACCAGTGCTTCCGGCCGGGACCGCTCCGCGTACGACGGCGGCGGGTTCCGTTCCGGTGGACGCTGCGGCGGGTGCCGGGGCCGCGGGAAGCGGCGCTGAAGTTTCGGGGATCGTCATGGGGATCGGTCCTCAGTCCTTGGATCGCAGGGCTCGGAATTGGAGCAGGCTCAACAGTGCGATGGCCACGAAGAGCACGTAGCTGGCCGCGGAGGCCAGGCCGTATTTGCCGAACCCGAACTGGTTGTACGTGAAGTAGCTGACGGACAGGGTCGAATCCAGCGGGCCGCCCTTGGTCATGACGAACGGTTCTTCGAAGAACTGCAGGAAGCCGACCGACAGCAGCACGGTTCCCAGCAGGAGCGTGGGGCGCAGCATGGGCAGGGTGATCCGCATGAACCGCTGCCAGGCGTTGGCGCCGTCCACTTCGGCGGCCTCGAGGATGTCGCCCGGAACAGCCTGCAGCCCGGCCAGGAAGATGATCATGAGCGTGCCCAGGTTCCGCCAGACGGCCAGCAGGATCAGGGCCGGCATGGACCAGGTGGTGCTGTTGAGCCAGTCCGGGCCGGCGATTCCCACCCAGCCGAGGATGACGTTCAGGAGCCCGTCAGGCTGCAGGATGAACCGCCACACCACAGCCACGGCCACGATGCTGGTGACCACAGGGGTGTAAAAACCCACGCGGAAGGCGGTGCGGAAACGCGTGATGCCGTTGTTGAGGGCCACCGCAAGCGCGAGGGCAAGGACCGTGGTGAGCGGGATGCCGACCACTACGAAATAGGCCGTGTTCAACACGGAGTGCAGGAACTGCGGGTTCCGGAAAAGCGCGGCGTACTGGTCAGTCCCGACGAATCCGACCGCCAGGGGGTTCTCGATGTCGCGGCTGGTGAAGTCGGTGAATGACATCAGGAACGACGACACCAGCGGTCCCAGCATGAACACGGAGAAGATGAGGACGAAAGGCAGCGCGAACAGCCACGCCGTCAGCGCGTTCCTGCGCCGCCGCGTCTGC
Organism: Arthrobacter sp. UNC362MFTsu5.1; assembly: GCF_000685965.1. GTDB lineage: Bacteria > Actinomycetota > Actinomycetes > Actinomycetales > Micrococcaceae > Arthrobacter. The sequence goes on from NZ_JMLE01000015.1 coordinate 98,733, forward strand.
CCTGCGCGCACCTTGGCGCGGGCCGGAGGCCTGCCGGCACTTTTGGTGCCGGCAGGCGGTTTGGTGCCGGCAGGCGGCGCGTTGGTGGTGGCCACTGTTACTTCCCGGTGCCGATCGAATCTGCGGCCTGCTGCAGGGACTTCAGCGCCTCCGCGGGGTCCTTGCCGGCCTTGACGATCTGTTCGATTTCGCTGTCAGCGGCCGCGGCAACCTGGGTCCACGTGGTCACGGCCGGCGGGTTGTTGGTGGTCTTGAGCTGGTCGCCGAAAACGGAGAGCTTGCTGTCTCCCGCCAGGGACTGGTCCTTCCAGGCACTCTGCTGCGAGGGGAGGTCGCCGGTGGCCTTGTACCACTTGAGCTGGACCTCGGGCTTGGACAGCCACTGCAGGAGCTTCCAGGAAGCGTCGCGGTTCTGGGACTTCTTGAACACCACCATGTTGGAGCCGCCGACGAAGGACGTTGAGGTCTTCTCCTTGGGCATGGGGGCAACCTTGTACTTGTCCTCAAAACCTGCGCCGCCGGCCTTGTTGAGCAGGCCGACGTGCCACGGGCCGCTGATCATCATGGGGGCGGAACCGTCCACGAAGGATGCTTCGGCAGTGGTGCCGGTGGACACGGCCTTGGACGCGAGCCCGTCGGCGAAGAAGCTGGAGTAGTACTTCAGCGCCTCTGCCGCTTCCGGGGTGTCGAGGGTCCACTTGGTGCCGTCGTCGTTCATCAGCTTCGCGCCGTTGGACCACTGGAAGGGGAGGGTGTCCAGGTACGAACCTGCGACGCCGGCGGGCAGCTGGACCCCGTATTTTGCCCCGGCCTTCTCCTGCAGGCCCTTGGCGAGGGCCTTGAAGTCATCCCAGGTTTCGGGCGCCTTGGTGATGCCGGCCTTCTCCGCGAGGTCGCTGCGGTAGTAGACCACACGGGTGTCGACGTACCACGGGACGCCGTAGGTGGTGCCTTCGACTTCGGTTGACTTCACCGAGCCGGGGAAGAAGTCGCTGGTGCTGATCTCCTGGGGCGTGGCGTCGAAGGAATTGGCGAAATCGCCCATCCAGGTGGTGCCCATCTGGGCGACGTCCGGGGTGGTGCCGCCGGCGATGGCGGTCTGGTACTTGCTGAGCGCGGCGTCCCACGGGATGGCCGTGACGTTGACCTTGACGCCGGGGTTTTCGGCTTCGAATTCCTTGAGCAGCGCCGGAAGGGCTTCGCCTTCGCTGCCCTGGGCCCACAGCGTGATGGTGCCGGATGCCGGGCCCGAGGCAACGGGCTTGGCCGACGACGCGGCGGACGAACCTGCGGAGTCCCGGCCGCAGCCGGTAAGCAGCAGTGCGGCAGCGAGGCCGACGGCGGCTGCCTTCTTGGCGTTCGGATGGATCATCATTGTTCCTTTCATCGGTCCCGCAGGCGCGGCCGGCGTGGGCTTGGCGTTCGGCTCATGCCGGGCCGGTGCTTCGGCTGGTGCGTAGCGGGGCGGGGCCGGTGAGGGCACCGTTCTGCAAAGTATCTAAGCGCTTTGATTTATCGCTCGAACCAATCTAAGCGCATTGAATGTGATCTTGGCAACAGGTAGCCGGAAGAAAGTTGTTGCGCGGGGAGTGGGTGCGCGGGTGCGGCGGGGGTGCTCCGGAGGCGCGACGGAGGCGCGACGGAGGAGCGGCGGAGGGGTTCCGGAGGGGTTCCGGAGTGGCTGCCGACGGGGTGCTCGGGGCGCGCGCGTCGAAGCTCAAGCGGGGGAGAGCGAAGGCGACGGGGGTTCGGGCCCCGCGGGCGTGCGCGGGTTCGGGCTGTGTGGGGCCTGGCGCACGGTGCGCTTCGAAGCTCAAGTGGGGGAGCGCGAAGGCGAGGAGTGCCGCGCGGGCAGTCCCGCCGTCGTCGGGCGCTTCTGTTGTTTGCGGCGGCGGGCTTAGCCCGGCTGGCAGCCGCAGCTTTCACGTAGCACGACGCGCACGGGAAGCCTGAGGTTCACGGCAGGTTTGTCGGGATGGTCCAGCCGGTCCAGTAGCAGTTCCACCATGGTGCGTCCCATTTGTTCCATGGGCTGGCGCACGGTGGTAAGCGACGGCTTGATGACCCGCCCGGCAGCGATTCCGTCGAAGCCCGTCACGGCAACGTCCTGGGGAATCCCGACACCGGCGGCGGCCAGGGCGTCCATCACCACGAGCGCGTCCTGATCGGTGGCGCATACAAAGGCCTCGGGCAATGAGCCCTGCCGAAGGATGTCGGCGACGACTTCCGTCAGGGATTGTTCGCTGCCGCACGGGTATTTCGGCTCACGCGTTGCCGGCAGTCCCGCGTCGTGAAGTGCCGCCCGGAAACCTTCGAGCCGTTGCTCATTGTCCGAGGACGGCATGCCGCCAAGGAACAGCAGATCCGAGAGGCCGTGCGCGGAGATGAGGTGTTCGGTGATGGCCCGCACCCCGGAAATGTTGTCCACAGTGACGTGGTCCAACGCGCGGTTGTTCACGTTCTCGGACACTTCCACCACGGGGATGCGGCGGGCGATCCGGGCAAGGGCTTCGCTCGGGACGGAACGCGGAAACACGGCCAGCCCGTCGACGCGGCCGGCAATGTCCGACAGCACGGCCTCGTTGTTTTCCGGGTTTCCGCCGCCAACGAGCAGCGCCTGCCCCCGGCGCCAGCACTCGAGCTCAACGCCACGCTGGACCTCGTCCACGTACAGCGGAAACAGCCGGAGATCCTCGTTCCGGCGCTCAAGGTCGGCGGCCGCCGGATTCTCCGGGTCTTCGGGGTTTTCGGTGTTTTCGGGGGCCGGGCCGTCGCCGTGCATGCCGTCGGCCGGGTCCAGCAGGTAGTCGTAGGCAAATAGACCCAGGGCGCCCGTGCGGCCCCTTGCCAGGCCGCGCGCGCTGGCGCTGGGGACGTAACCCAGTTCTTCCGCGGCAGCGAGGACAAGTTCGCGCGTGGACGCCTTCACTTTGTCGGGCTGCCGGAAGGTGAACGAAACGGTCGCGATGGAGACGCCCGCCCGCTCTGCGACGTGATAAACCGTGGGACCTTTTGCCATTGTCGGCCTCCTTCTCCCACGAGTCTATGCGCTTAGCATTCCCCTGTGGAGTGCATGGCGGTTCCAACGCTCTCTCAGGTCATGCCTGTTTTTGGGGAACGCTCTGTCCCTTCTTGCGGGTTTTGGGGAAACGCTCGCTCCCTGTGTCCCCGACGTCGACGCCGCGGCCCGCCAGGGCGTGGAGGAGGTCAGAACGTGCCGGGCGGGGCATTGGGGTCTTCGAGGTGCAGGAGGTGAGAGAGCGTTCGGGTTGAGGCGCCGGGAGGTGAGAGAGCGTTTGGGTTGGGGTGGCAGGAGGTGAGAGAGCGTTTGGGGAGGGGGCGCAGTTGTGACGCTTGACACGTGTTAGGTCCTTGATCTACAGTTCCTAACACGTGTTAGGAAGGAAATTGACATGACCGGAGCCACAAACGGGCACCTGCGGGAAATCACCCGCCGTACCGCCCTTGGTGCCCTCGGCGCGGGAATCATCGGAGCAACCGTGGCGTCGTGGCCGCGGCTCTCCGGGACCGACATTCCGGGCCGCGGGGACAACAGCCTCAGCATCGCCATCATGGGCACCGCCGCGGACGCCGCCGCCCGCCAGCGCGCCATCGACGCCTTCACCCGACTCCACCCGGAGATCAAGGTCAAGGTCCAGGCCATCCAGGCCGTCGACTGGAAGGACTTCTTCACCAAGATCCTCACCATGGTGGCCGCAGGCACACCGCCGGACGTGGTCTACGTGGCCACCGAAGGCGCCCAGCTGTTCGCGGAAAAGCTCGCCCACCCGCTCGACGAGTACGTGCGCCGCGACGCCGCGGACATGCGGGAGTTCTTCGAGGACGTCCACCCCAGCCTGGTGGAGGCCTTCATGTACAAAGGCAGCCTGTACCAGCTCCCCATGGACTGGAACGCGGCCAACATGTACTACAACACCACCGCATTCGCGCAGGCCGGTCTGGACCGCCCGGCGGATGACTGGACCCACCTGGACTTCCGCAACAGCCTGGCTGCCATGCGCAAGGCCCGCCCCTCGGACTTCACCCCGTACTACTGGACCAACCGGCTCTTCGGCGGTGTGGTGCCCTGGCTTTACGCCAACGACACCAGCTTCCTGAAGGAAACCCGGTCCTCCGGCGGGGAGTGGCTCTGGGACGGCTTCTACGCCAACGATCCCTCCCGCAGTCTCCGTTCCGGCGGATACCAGTGGCTGGAGCCGAACGCCAACGACGACCGCGTCTTCGAGTCCTTCGACTACCTCCGCGGCCTGGTCAAGGACGGGCTCGGCGTCCGCCCGGAGGAAGGCGGCGGCAGCTCCCTGGTCGGGCTGTTCGCCTCCAACCGCATCGGTACGACGCCGGCCGGCGGCTATTGGGTGCAGGGCCTCCACGAGGCCGGCATGGGCGAAAACGATTTCGACGTCCAGTTCTTCCCGCGCTGGAAGACCCAGCGCCACCAGTTCGGCACCGCCGGCTACGCGATCATGAAGACCGCCAAGGACAAGGATGCCGCCTGGGAATGGATCAAGTTCAGCTCCAGCCGCGAGGCCATGGAACTGATCTTCCCCAACCCGATTACGACGCCGGCGCGCCGCTCCATGGTCAACGAGAAGCTCTACGCCGGCAAGGGACCCGCCAACTGGAAGGTCTTCTACGACACCCTGGACAGGTTCCCCACCACCGGGCCCATCCCGGCCCCACCGCAGCAGGCCGCCGTCGAAACGGCCCTGATGAAGAACGTTTCGCTGGCTGTCAGCGGCGACGAGCGCCAGCTCAAGCAGGCCCTCGCCTCCATGCAGCGCGACCTTGAACTGGCCCTGAGGAGGCAGTCATGAGCACCACCACCCCGCCACGGGAGCGGCCGAGGCAGGCGGCCGGGCAGGCCGTGCCGGCCCAGCACCAACCCACCGCCAAGTCACGGCACAGCCAGCGCTGGCTGGCCTGGATTTTCCTGGCCCCCACCATCCTCGGCATGGGCCTGTTCACCCTGATCCCGATCGTGGCCTCCGTGGTCCTTGCTTTCTTCCGCTGGGACATCATTTCCGCGCCGACGTTCGTGGGCTTCGACAACTTCTCCGAAGTGGTCCAGGACCCCACCGTCCGGGTCTCCTTCCTGAACACCATCGTGTTCGTGGTGGTGGCGGTGGCATTCCAGCTGGGGCTCGCCCTGGCGCTGGCCATCATGGTGCAGGAGAAGATGCCGGCCTGGCTGCGGGTGTTCTTCCGCTCGGCCTTCTTCTTCCCGCTGATCCTGTCCGCGGCCTCGGTATCCATCTTCATGCGCTACCTCTTCAACGAACAGTTCGGCGTGGTCAACTGGTTCCTGTCGCTGGCGGGCATCCCCGCGGTGCCCTGGCTGACCACCCCCGGCGGGTCTGCCGCCGTCGTGATCCTTGTCTACGTGTGGCAGAACTTCGGGTTCTCCTTCCTGCTGTTCATTGGCGGCCTGGCTTCCATTCCCGTGGAGACATACGAAGCGGCATCGATCGACGGCGCCACCGGCTGGCGCAAGCACCTCCACGTCACGCTTCCCCTGCTGAGCCCCACCACCCTCGTGGCCTCGGTGATGGCGATCATCAGCGCGCTGCAGGTGTTCGACCAGCCCTACGTGCTGACCCGCGGCGGCCCCGGCGACTCCACGCGCACCGCAGTCATGGTCATCTTTGAATCGGCCTTCCAGCGACTCGAGTTCGGTCAGGCGTCCGCCATCGGCGTGCTTCTCACCCTGATCATCATGGCCATCACGGCCGCGCAGTTCCGGCTCAGCAAACGATTCGTCTTCTACCAGTAAGGCCAGCCATGACAACCACAACAGACCACGGCCTGGCTGGGCATTCCCCCCGGCTCTCCGAAGGCCTCCCCGTAACGACTCCCAGGCGGCGCAGGTTCAGCTGGACCTTCGCCCTCCGCGTGGGCCTGCTGCTGATCGCGGCAGCCCTGACGCTGGGCCCGGTGCTCTGGACCCTGTCCACCTCGCTGCGGTCGCCGTCGGAATCCTTCAAGCTGCCGCCGTCGTTCTTCCCGTGGAACCCGGACTTCACGTCCTACGGTGAAGTATTCCAGCAGCTGAATATCTTCCTCCTTGTCCTCAACAGCGCCCTGGTGACCGGGCTGATCGCGGTGGGCCAGATGGTGTCCGCGGCGATGGCGGGCTATGCGTTCGCGCACCTGAAGTTCCGCGGCCGCGGCGCACTCTTCTCGATCGTGCTGGCCACCATGATGGTGCCGGTCCAGGTCACGATCGTGCCCGTGTTCATGCTGATCCGCGGCATGGGCCTCTCGGACACGCTGCTGGCGCTGATCCTCCCGGCCATTCCGACGGCGTTCGGCACCTTCCTGATGCGCCAGTACTTCATGGGGCTCCCCGCCGAACTGGCCGAGGCCGCCTCGATCGACGGCGCCTCGCCCTGGCGGACGTTCCGTTCCGTATATGCTCCGCTGGCGATGCCCGGCATGGCGATCGTGGGAATCCTCGCGTTCAACTTCCATTGGAACGAGTTCTTCCGCCCGCTCATCCTGACCATCTCCGAACAAAACTTCACGCTTCCGCTGGGACTGGTCTCGCTCCAGGGCAACCTGGGAACCGGCAGCATCTCAGTAGTTCTCGCAGGCGTGGTCCTGTCCATGATTCCGGCGCTGGTGGTCTTTATGTTCGGCCAGCGCGCACTCCAGGACGGCCTCACGGCCGGCACCGGAAAATAACCTCCCCACCGAAAGGCCCCGCCATGCCCTCCCCGGACCTCGCCGCCATGCGCTTCGACGACGTCGCCGCCGCCCACCCCGACCCCGCCTTCCCGCGGTTCCACCCGCGTCCCGCACAGGGCTGGATCAACGATCCCAACGGCATCAGCTACATCAACGGCCGCTACCACGTGTTCTTCCAGTACAACCCGGACTCCGCCCGGCACCACAAGATCGCCTGGGGCCACGTGAGCTCCGCCGACCTGGTGCGCTGGGAGGAACACCCGGTGGCACTGCGCCCGCAGCACGGCGGGCCGGATGAGTACGGCTGCTGGACCGGTGTGGTGACGGACGACGGCGGTGTCCCCACCGCCGCTTACTCGGGCGTCCGCGGCGACGGCGGCCACTCGCAGGTGGTCATTGCCCGCGGCTCGGAGGATCTGGTCCATTGGGAGCAGACCGGCCATGTTGCCGCCTCGATGCCCGCCGACGGACAGGTCACCGCCGTCCGCGACCCGTTCATCTTCCGGTTCAACGGCAAGCGGTACGCCATGCAGGGCGCCGGCCTCGCCAACGGGCACGCCGCGCTGCTCCTGTACACGGTGGAGGATATGTCCGACTGGAAGTACCAGGGCATCTGGCTGACCTCGGAGAACCCGGTGGCCGCCGAATCCACGCCGGCCGAGATCTGGGAATGCCCGCAGCTGGTGCGGGTTCCGGATGCGTCCGGCGCCTCTTCCGGCGGTGCAGGGGACTCGGGCGATTCCGGAACCTGGCTGATGATGTTCTCGCTCTGGCTCTCGGGGGATGCGCACGAACATGCCAACGGCGTGGGCCACCTGGTCGGTGCGCTGACCGAGGACCCGGCGACCGGATTGCCGGTGTTCACGCCGCGCGGCGGCGGAAAGTCCGACCTCGGGCGCGACTTCTACGCACCCCAGATCGTGGCGCTCGAAGACCGGGCGCTCCTGTGGGGCTGGGCCAACGAGGGACCTGGCCGCGACGGCCGCCGCGGCCGCAGCCAGGACGAAATCGACGCCGCCGGCTGGGCCGGAGTCCTGACTTTCCCGCGTGAGCTCTCCGTGGTGGACGGCACCCTGGCCGTGGGCCCCGCCCCGGAGATCGATGCCTACCGCGGAACGCTGACGGCCAGCCAGGCTGCAGGGCCCGTTGTGCTGCCTGCTTTTGCCGAGGCCCTGGTGACCGGCGGGGCTCGTCCGGGCAGCGGGGACGCTTCCGGCGGCAGCGGGGACTCCGCCGTCGAACTGCTGCTCGTGGGGGACTCCAGCCGGCAGACAGTGTTCAGCGGAACCATCGCACCGGGGGAGGAGCTGCGGGTCTTCGTGGATGCCTCCCTGGTGGAGGTCTACCGGGCCGGTTCCGTGGCCACGACGCTGCGGGCCTACCCGGCTGCGGGGGAGCAGTGGCAGCTGCGGCTTCCGTCCGGGGCCATGGCGGACGTCTGGGAACTGAAGCAGCCCTCGTAGCGACTGGTGCTGCGGCCCGGCCGGCTAAACCGGCCGGGACTTAGCGTCCGGCCGGGACGGGGCCGGTGGAATCCCGGACCACCAGGCGGCAGGGGACCATAGTCTCGGAGCTTGACGCGGGCTCAGCGCCGGTAGCGGAAGCGCCGCCGGCGCTGGCGCCCGTGCCGCCGTCGTCGTTCTTTCCGTTCGGAACCGCTTCCACCTCGGCGAGCAGCGCCGTCATGGCAGCCTCACCCATTTCCCGCAGCGGAAGGGCCATGGTGCTGAGCGCCGGGACCATGGCCTTGGCGACGCGGAATTCGTCGTCGTAGCCCATAACGGACACGTCCTCCGGAACGTTGAGCCCCAGCCGGTAGCAGGCCAGCACGACGCCTATGGCAAGGCGGTCGTTGGCACAGAGGATCGCGGTGGGACGCGCGAGTGGTTCCACCCCGTCGAGGAGCTTCATGGCGCCGTGGAATCCGGCGTCGATATCCCAGCCCACCTGGATGACCCGGTCCTCATTGACGGGCATGCCCGCGACCTTGAAAGCATCGCGGTAGCCGTCGATCCGCCGCGGCGCCGCAGGAGTCAGGGAGTCGCCGGCGAGGAAGGCGATGTCCCGGTGGCCGAGCGACATCACATGCTCGGCGGCTTCGCGTCCGCCGCGGACCTCGTCGGGAATCACGGACGGAAGCCCGGCCTCGGGGCGGTCGTCGAAGCAGTTGGCCAGGATGGACGGGACCCGGGCCATGTTCGGGGGCACGTGCAGCGGACGCAGGCCCACCGTCACATACATCAACCCGTCCACCTGCCGGTCCAGCAGGGTTTCCACAGCGCTTTCGTCCCGGGACTCGTCCAGTTCCGTGTCCATCACCACGGTGACAAAGCCGTGCGACCGTGCCACCGCGTCCGCACCGGCGATGATGTTGCCGTCGAACGGGCTGGTGACCACCTGGTCCGACACGATGCCGATGATGCGCGACTGCTGGTTGCGCAGGCTCAAGGCGATTTTGTTCGGCGAGTAGTTGAGGGCGGCAGCTGCTTCCCGGATGCGCTGCTGGCTTTCGAGGGCAACGTTGCCGTCGCCGCGGCCGTTGAGCACGAGCGACACAGCGCTGCGCGAGACACCCGCCAGCTTGGCGACGTCCAGTGCGGTGGCCTTGCGGTTCATCGGCTGATCCTCCGGATGGGAAACACTTCTTCGCTGCAGTTTACCTAACTCGTGTGAGCTGATGTGCGGCTTGGGATCCTCTCTCACTTCCTGCGGGGTCTGGGGCAACGCTCTCTCACTGCGTTGAGGGAAGTGAGAGAGGGTGCGGGGTTGGGCGGCAGGAAGTGAGAGAGGGTGCGGGGTTGGTGGCAGACTGGATTGGTGACTTCCGAGAACCCGCTGGACCCGCTCAACACCTACGCCGCCGCCGAGGATGCCCCCCTTTCCGAAGGTGATCCCACCGGCGCCGCCACAGATCCCGAAGCTACCGGCACCCCCGCCGAATCATCAGCAGGCATCCTGACTGCCGTCGAATCAGCCCGGATCGCCGTCAAAACCCTGCTCGACGGCGGCGTGCGGTACGTGGTGGTCTCGCCCGGATCGCGGTCGGCACCCATGGCCTACGCGCTCGCCGAGGCCGACGCCGCCGGCCGGGTGGAACTCCTGGTCCGGATCGACGAACGTTCGGCCGGGTTCACCGGACTGGGCCTGGCCCTGTCCACGGGAGCGCCGGTTGCCGTGCTCACGACGTCGGGCACCGCCGTCGGGAATCTCATGCCGGCCGTGATGGAAGCCAACCACGCCGCCGTTCCGATGGTGGTGCTCTCCGCCGACCGGCCCGACGAACTGCGGGGGACCGGTGCCAACCAGACCACTGACCAGCTGGACCTCTTCGGCGAACACGTCCGGTTCGCCGTCGACGTCCCCGCCGGCAGCGACCCGCAGCGCGCGGTGGAGACCGCCCTCAGCGCGGCCACGGGAGCCTTCGAGGACACGCCGCCCGGGCCCGTGCAGCTGAACCTGGCCTTCCGCGATCCGCTGGTCCCGGCCGCCGGCGACCACCTGCCGGAGACAGCCGGGCCGGGAATCTGGCAGATCGGTCGCGGCCCGGAGCCGCTCACCCTCACGCCCGCCCCCGCCGGGCTGCAGGAACGGCGCACGGTGGTGCTCGCAGGGCACGACGCCGGGCCGGTCGCCGAAGCCTTCGCCCGCGCGCACGGCCTGCCGCTGCTCGCCGAACCGTCCTCCAACTCGCGCTTCGGCCCCAACGCCGTGGGCCCCTACCGGCTCCTGCTGGAGCACTTCGGCCCGGACTCCGCGCAGCCGATCGAGCGCGTCGTCCTGTTCGGCCGGCCCACCTTGTCGCGGCCCGTGGCGCAGTTGCTGGCCCGTGCCGACGTCCCCTCGGCCCTCTACCAGCCCGTTCCCGTGGCCTGGTACGAGCCGGGCCGCCGCACCGAGCTGCCCCTGGACAATCTTAGCGACCTTGCCGATTTCTCCGGCCGGGGCTCAGCGGCGTGGCTGGACGCGTGGCTCCTGGCCGGTGCTGCCGCCCAGCATGCGCTCGACCAGGTGCTGTCCGGGGAAACCGCAGCGTCCGGCCCCTCGGTGGGCGCCCTGGTGTGGCAGCACGCGCGCGGGCAGCTCATGCTGGGCTCCTCCAACGGCATCCGCGACGTGGACCTCGCCGGCCAGCCCGCGCCCGGACCGCAGGCCACCGTCTTCGCCAACCGCGGCCTCGCAGGGATCGACGGCACCATCTCCACCGCCACGGGCATCGCGTGGGGCGGCCGGCAGGAAACCACCCTGCTCGTAGGCGACGTCACCTTCCTGCACGACGCCGGCGGGCTCCTCCTGGGCTTCGCCGAGAACGATCCCCTGCTGCGCATCGTGGTCCTCAACGACGCGGGCGGGGCCATCTTCAATCTCCTGGAACACGGCGCCGTGCAGGAGTCCGGAACGTACGGGAACGCCGTCGAACGGCTCTTCGGCACCCCGCACAGCGTGAACATCGCGGCACTCGCCGCAGCGTACGGCGTCGAACATTGCTCGGTAAGTACGACGGCGGCACTCGCCGAGGCGCTTTCCGCACCGCGGCAGGGCCGCAGCATCATTGAGGTCCGCACGGACCGGCAGGGCCTTCGGGAGCTGCACGGCCGGATCAAGGCGGCAGTGGGAGACGCGGTCCGGAACGTGCTGGCGCCGTAGTCCGCGATACGCAAAAGGTCTCATGACGCGCAGACGTCCCGGCGCACCCCGAATAACCCGTGCGCAGGGACATTTGCGCGTCGAAAAAAGGCTGCGGGCGTTGTCCACATACGAGCCCAGTCTCCTCGTTTCTGCGGCTTGGTCCTGACAGCTTGAGTGCATGCCGGATCTCCCAACGCTCCTCCTTGCCCGTGACTGCGGGCTGCATGGGCTCACTGCCAAGGACCTCTCGAAGCAGGTGAACTCCGGTGCCCTGGTGAGGATCCGGCACGGTGTGTACGCGGACGGGCCGGCCTGGCGGGAACTGAAGGACTGGCAAAAGTACCGGCTGCAGATCCAAGCTGCCGCGGAGATGTTCCAGAAGCCCACCATCTTTGCCAGGCATTCGGCGGCAAACGTGTGGGGAGTACCTACCATCGGCGTCCGCCATCCGGTTCAAGCCCTAGCCCTGACGAACGACGGCGGGAGGTCGCGGGCGGGGGTCAGGCGCCACTTCGCGGCCCCGTCAGGTTTGGAAGTAGTCCGGCGCGACGGGTTGCTGGTCACGTCCCGGGTCCGCACCGTGCTGGACCTGGCTGCGTTCACGCCGTTCGCGGAGGCTGTTGTCCCGCTGGACCATGTACTGCGGCCGGGCGCTGTACTTCGGCCGGGGACTGCCGCGCGGCCGTCCGCCTTGGGTAAGGACGACCTCAGGGCGGGCATCGGATCAATCTATAGCGCGGCCAGACAGCGCAAGATCCACGCCGCGCTCGACTTCGCAAATGCCCTCTCCGGTTCCGCAGGGGAGTCCTACAGCCGCTCGCTCCTTCACGTTGCAGGGTTCGAAGCCCCGGTCCTCCAGCAGGCATTCAGGGATGGCCAGGGTTTGATTGGCTACTCCGACTTCTGCTGGAAGCGGGCCAAGGTGGTTGGTGAGTTTGACGGCGAGGAGAAGTACCTCAAACCGGAGTACCTCAAGGGGCGCACGCCGTCCCAGGCCGTCGTCGAAGAAAAATTCCGCGAGGACCGGATCCGGGCCCTCGGGTTCACGGTGGTCCGGTGGGTGTGGGCCGACCTGATGCAGCCGGGCCGGCTGGAACGGAAGCTGGCGGCGGGCGGGGTGCCCCGCCGTCGTGCGCGTTCTGCCATTCTCGACGCGCAAAATGTCCCGTGACGCGCAAATGCCTTGGCGCACCCGGAATACCAGGTGCGCCAAGGCATTTGCGCGTCGAAACGCGCGGGCCGGACCCCTACTTCGAGATGTCGATGTGCGTTGGGTCCAGCACGCGCTTCAGGAATTCCTTGGTGCGGGACTGCGTGGGGGCGCTGATGACCTGCTCGGCCACGCCTTCCTCCACCACAACGCCGCCGTCCATGAACACCACGCGGTCGGCCACTTCGCGGGCGAAGCCCATCTCGTGGGTCACCACCAGCATGGTCATGCCCTCCTTGGCCAGGTTCCGCATGACGGACAGGACGTCGCCCACCGTCTCCGGGTCCAGGGCCGAGGTGGGCTCATCGAACAGCATGAGCTCGGGGTCCATGCTGAGCGCGCGGGCAATGGCCACACGCTGCTGCTGGCCGCCGGAGAGCTGGTCCGGGAAGCGGTCGGCCAGGTGTCCCAGGCCCACGCGTTCGAGGTTGGCGTGGGCCACCTTGTCCGCCTCCGCCTGACCGCGCTTAAGCACCTTGGTCTGGGCGATGGTGCAGTTCTGCAGGGCGTTCAGGTGCGGGAACAGGTTGAACTGCTGGAACACCATGCCCACCTTGCGGCGCATCTTGTCGATGTCCACGTCCGGGTCGGTGGCCTCGAAACCGCCGACGTGGATGGTGCCCTCGTTGGGCTTCTCGAGGAGGTTGACGCAGCGCAGGAGGGTGGACTTGCCGGAGCCGGACGGGCCGATCAGGCAGACAACCTCGCCGGGGGCAACGTCCAGGCTGATGCCCTTGAGGACTTCGTTGGTGCCGTAGGACTTGCGGAGGTCCTTGAGGGAAACTCCGGCGGCATGCACGGCGGAACCGCGGGTGCCGGCTGTGTCTGAGGGATGTACGACGTCGTTCATGACTGTCCTGCCTATCGCTTCGTCCGCGCGGAGCGGCTTTCGAACTTCCGGGCCAAGAGGCTCAGCGGGATGGTGATCACCAGGTAGAAGGCGCCGGCCACCAGGAGCGGGGTGAGCCCTGCGCCCAGGCTGGAGATGCCGTCGCGGCCGAACTTGGTGAGCTCGTACTGGGAAGCGGTGAGGCCCAGTACGTAGATCAGCGAGGAGTCCTTGGTCAGGAGGATGACCTCGTTGGTCAGCGGAGGCAGCACGATTCGGAATGCCTGCGGGATCACGATGGATACCATGGCCCGCCACTGCGGCATGCCCAGCGAGCGGGCGGCTTCGAGCTGACCCCTGGGCACGGCCTGCAGGCCGGCGCGGAGCGTTTCTGCGATGTAGGCCGCGGCCACCATGCCCAGCGAAATCATCACCACGACGGTCACGTTCCACTGCACGCCGAACGCGAGCGGAACACCGTAGCCGAAGGCGATGAACACGAGCAGGGCGGGGATGCCGCGGAAGAACTCGATGTAGCCGGTGGCGATCCAGCGGTAGAGCGGGAAGCTGGAGAGCTTCATGAGCGCCAGCAGCAGTCCGCCGGACAGGCCCACGATGAAGCCCAGGGCCGTGTAGATCAGGGTGTTCTTGAGGCCCGACAGGAAGATGTCCGGAAACATCGGGCCGATCTTGCCGAAGTTGAAGACGCTGGTGCCGATGGTCTTCCAGTCCGTGGCCAGAATCAGCGCGGCCACGGCCACAACGAAGATTCCGGCCTGGACGTACAGGCTGACTTTGGCTCGTTGACGTGCGGTCATTGCCATGGTGTTCTCACATTCGTTTTGCGCAGATGAGGCCCCGTACGGACTGTCGTCCAGCGGTACGGGGCCTCAACTGAGTCGGTCTCAGGCCGGGGTGCTACTTGGCGGCTTCGCCGAACCAGGTGGTCTCGTACTTCTTCAGGGAGCCGTCATCGGTCAGGCGCTTGAGCGTGGAGTTGACCTGGTCAGCCATGGCGGTGTTGCCCTTTTTGATGGAGACGCCCAGCTTCTCGCCCGTGGCGTAGTTCTCCACGCGCTTGTACTTGGCGTCGTCCTTGATGGCGTAGGCCAGGACGGACTGGTTGCCCAGGGCGGCGTCGATGGTGCCCGCCTGGAGGGCCTGGACCAGGAGGCCGGAATCTTCGAACTGCTGCGCGTCGATGCCTTTTTCCTGTGCGTACTTGGCGCCGGTGGTGGCCTGCTGGACGCCCACCTTCTTGCCCTTGGCGCTGTCAATGTCCTTGATGCCGGAGGCTTCGCTGGCCACGAGGGTCAGGTCATCGTCCATGTACGGGTTGGAGAAGTCCATAACGGCCTTGCGGGTGTCCGTGATGGAGACCGAGGAGATGGAGACGTCGCAGCCGGTGAGTGCGGTGCCGGTCTCGATGGCCTCGAAGGAGCTGTCCACTACGCTGAGCTCGGCCTTGAGGTCCTTGGCCACCTCGGCGGCGATGTCCATGTCGAAGCCGACGATCTTGCCGTCCTTCTGGAATTCGAACGGCTCGTAGGGAACGTCGGAGCAAACGGTCAGCTTGCCGGCGTTGATGAGCTGGACGCCGCCCGCGGAGGATGCAGCAGGGGTGGAGCTGCCGCCGCAGGCCGTGAGGGAGAGGGCGCCGACGGCGAGGATTGCGGCTGCTTTGGCGGCCAGCTTTGCCGTGGCGGAGGACATGGGCTGCATAGTTTCTTACCTTTTGTTGCAGGGGTATGCGTGACTAAAACGGCTTATAGTGTATCGCCGAATAAGAGATGTGCATCACAGAAAACTTAGTTTCACTATTGGATAACTAATACCGAGGCTAGCGCAAGACCCCACGCGGCAGCATTGTCTGGAATCCCGGACTCACGGCGCGGGCCTCCCAGCGACTCTAGCTCTTGATGCCCAGCGACTCGAGCATCGGCCGGAACTTGGCCCAGGTCTCCGCGAGTTCAGCCTCGGGATGGGAGCCCTCCACGATGCCGCAGCCGGCGTAGAGCCGCACGGAGTCCGGTGCCTCGACAACGGCGCCGCGCAGCGCGATGCCCCATTCGCCGTTCCCCGCCGCGTCCAGCCAGCCCACCGGACCGGCATAGGGCCCGCGGTCCATGTGCTCCAGCTTGCGGATCAGCGCGCCGGCCACAGTGGTGGGGGTTCCACAGACCGCAGCCGTGGGGTGCAGCGCGTTGATGAGGGCGAGGCAGGTGGGCACGTGTCCCTCCACCTCGGTCAGTTCGGCCTTCACGTCCGAAGCCAGGTGCCACACGTTGGGCAATTCCAGGATGAACGGTTCGCTGTGCGCGTTCATCGCCTCGGAAAACGGCGCCAGCTGGGTGGTGAGCGACTGGATCGCGATTTCGTGTTCGTGCCGCTGCTTCTCGGACCCTGCCAGCACGCGCTCGGCAAACTCCAGCGGGGAGCCGTCCATCCCCTCGGCGTCGCGCCGGTCCAGGGTGCCGGCAAGAACCCGGGCCTGCGCCGTGCGTCCCTCCACCTGGATCAGCATTTCCGGGGTTGAACCCACCAGGCCGTCCACGCCGTAGGTCCAGCATTCGCGGTACCGGACGGCCAGCTGGCGGAGGATCTCGGCGGCATTCACGCCTTCGGGAATCGTGGCCACAATGTCCCGCGCCAGCACCAGCTTCTCCAGCTTGCCGGTGCGGATTTCGGCGACGCCTGCAGTCACCGCCGCCATCCAGTCATGCTCGCTGAGCGATCCGGTTTCAAGTTTGGGTACGACGTCGGCGCCCAGGTCTGCGGCACTCCCGCCGCCGGGACGGTTGCCCTGGGCGAGTACGACGGCGGCGGCCGGGTTCCCGGCTCCGTCGCCCTCGGCGTCAATCGGGTCGGCTCCCGGGTCAGAGTCAAGCGGGTCCTCATCCAGCCAGCGGTCCAGGGCGGCGAGGGCGCCCGCTTCGGTGAGTTCGCCGTCGTCGAACGTTAACTGGGTGAGCCAGGCGCGGCCGTCCCTGACACCCACCACGATTTCGGGGACGATCAGCCGGGAGCGGTGCGTGGACACCTTGGAGAACGCGAAGGAGCCAAAGGCCACGGGACCGGTGCCGGGACAGTCCACGGAGTCGGTGACGTCCGCCTCGAGAACCAGGTGCCGCCACCAGATATCGGCCTCGAGGAAGCGCTCGGGCCCGGTGGCGGTGAAGCGGGCGATCTCGCCGAAGCCCACCAGCCCGGCTTCGCGGCGGGTCCAGCAAAGGACATCGTCCCGTACCAGAAATGACGGCAGCCCCCCGGAGAATGATCTTCCATCCAGGGGGACTGTCAGTGTCTTAATAGTGCCGGTGCGGAGCGTGCTCGTCATGATGAGATAACACTACTCCCGAGTGTGGCCGGCACCCTGTTGAGCTCCGCCGCCGCGCTGCGGAACCTCCGCCGCCGCGCTGCCCGGGCGCCGGTTCGTGGGTGCGCCCAACATTTGAGACAATGTCATGGTGAACCGAGCATCCTTGGATAAGCGTCCGGACGAAGTAGCCACGATGTTTGACGACGTCGCCCCCAAATACGACGTCGTGAACGATGTCCTGTCCATGGGACAGACGCGCCGCTGGCGCCGGGTAGTCGTCGAAGCGATGGATGTGAAGGCGGGCCAGCGGGTGCTGGACCTCGCCGCCGGAACAGGCACCTCCAGCGAGCCCTACGCGGACGCGGGGATCGACGTCATCGCCTGCGACTTCTCCCTGGGAATGCTCAAAGTGGGCAAACGCCGCCGCCCCGACATCGACTTCATCGCCGGTGACGCCACCCGCCTGCCGTTCGCTGACAACAGCTTTGACGCCACCACGATCTCCTTCGGCCTGCGCAACGTCAACGAGCCCAAGAAGGCCCTGGCGGAAATGCTGCGTGTCACCAAGCCCGGCGGAAAGCTGGTCATCGCCGAGTTCTCCCAGCCCGTGGTTCCCCTGTGGCGCACCATGTACACCGAATACCTCATGCGCGCACTGCCCGCCATCGCCGTGAAGGTCTCCTCCAACCCGGACGCGTACGTGTACCTGGCCGAGTCCATCCGTGCCTGGCCGGACCAGGACCACCTGGCCGGCTGGCTGCAGGAATCCGGCTGGGAAAAGGTCACCTACCGCAACCTCAGCGGCGGCATCGTTGCCGTGCACCGCGCGCACAAGCCCGCTGCTTCAACGCCGGACGGCAGTGCCTCGGCCATCGCCAACCACACCGGCCCCGTGGCCAAGCTCCGCCGCAACATCACCCGGCCCGCGGGCTAGCCGAACCTGCCGTGAACGTACTGATCGTCGGCGCCGGCCCCGCAGGGTCCACTGCCGCCTACTACCTCGCCAAGGCCGGCATCCCCGTCACGGTGCTGGAAAAAACCAGGTTCCCGCGCGAGAAGGTCTGCGGTGACGGGCTCACTCCCCGCGCCGTCCGCGAGATCCAGAAGCTCGGCCTCCCGCATTCCGAGGAGGCCGGCTGGCGCCGCAACAAGGGCCTTCGGCTGATCGCCGGCGGCCGCACCATCGAACTGCCCTGGCCGGAAGTTTCCGATTTCCCCACGTACGGGCTGATCCGCACGCGCCTGGGCTTCGACGAGGAACTGGCCCGGCACGCCCAGGCCGCCGGGGCCACCGTCCTCGAAGGGCACAGCGTCACCGAAGCCCTGCGCGCGCCGGACGGCCGCGTCATCGGCGCGCGCGCAGCGCTCCTTGACGAGTCCGGACGCAAGACGGGCGAGACGCGTGACTTCCATGCCGACGTTGTACTGGCAGCAGACGGAAACTCATCCCGAACCGCCGTGTCCCTGGGCATCCAGAAGCGCGACGACCGTCCGCTCGGCGTCGCCGTGCGCACCTACTTCACCAGCCCGCGCCACGACGACGACTGGATGGAAGGCTGGCTGGAGCTCCCCGGCCGCGACGGCGGACTGCTCCCCGGCTACGGCTGGGTGTTCGGCGTGGGCGACGGAACCTCCAACGTGGGCCTGGGCATCCTGAACTCCTCCGCGGAATTCGGCAAGCTCGACTACAAACAGGTCCTGCGCGAATGGACCGCCGGCATGCCCGCCGAATGGGGCTTCACCCCGGAAAACCAGGTGGGCGAGATCCGCGGCGCCGCCCTGCCCATGGGCTTCAACCGCACCCCGCACTACTATCCCGGCCTGCTGCTCCTGGGCGACGCCGGCGGCATGGTGTCCCCGTTCAACGGCGAGGGCATTTCCTACGCCATGGAATCCGCCCGCTTTGCGGCCGAATATGTCATCGACGCCAGCACCTGGCAGAGCCGTTACGCCAAATGGACGCACGACGACGCTGACCTCCACTTCAAGGGGTACGCGGACTATGTGCGCGGCCAGTGGGGGAGCCACTTCACCCTGGGCCGCGCGTTCGCCTCGGTGATCGGCAAGCCGTCCGTGATGAAGCTCGCGCTCCGGACCGGCATGCCGCTGCCCGCCCTCATGAAGTTCGTAGTCCGGCTGATGGCCAACGTCACGGATGAATCAGCCAAGGGATTCGAGGACCGGGTGATCAGGCTCCTGGAGGCGCTGGTGCCTGCCACGTCCAACACCTCCCTGTCCCCGTCCAGCTACACCTCCGCGGTTTCCGCAACAAAAAGTTAGGGTTAACCCGTGACGAACTCTGCCAAGCACAGCTGGACCCACGCCGGACACGGCCTGCCGGACGCCAGGGAGCCCGAGCCCAGCACCACCGCCATCGCCACCGGGCTCCAACTGCCGGCCGGTTTTGCCGCCATCGCCGAAGACCCGGAGCTGGGCCCCGCCATCACCACCAACCTTGCCCGCGTGGAAAAGAAGCTCCGCGAGGCCATCGCCAACTCCGATCCGCTGGCTGACGCAACGTCGCGCCACCTGGTGGAAGCCGGCGGCAAACGGATCCGCCCGCTGCTGGCCCTTCTCTGCGCCCACCTCGGTGACGCCTCGAGGCCGGCCGTAGTGCAGGCTGCCGTGGTGGTTGAGCTGACGCACCTGGCCACCCTGTACCACGACGACGTGATGGACTCGGCCCCGTTCCGCCGCGGCGCGCCCACCGCCCACGAGGTCTGGGGCAACTCCGTGGCCGTCCTCACTGGAGACTTGATCTTCGCCCGCGCGTCCATCCTGGTGTCCGAGCTCGGCTCTCGCGCGCTGGGAATCCAGGCCCGCACCTTCGAACGGCTGTGCCTCGGCCAGCTGCACGAGACCGTGGGGCCCCGCCCCGACGAGGACCCGGTGGAGCACTACCTGTCCGTCATCGCGGACAAGACCGGATCCCTGGTGGCTGCTTCCGGCCAGCTTGGCGCCATCTTCTCCGGTGCGGATGAAGCGTACGAGCCGCTGCTGGTGGAGTACGGCGAGAAGATCGGTGTGGCCTTCCAGCTGGCCGACGACGTCATCGACGTCACCGGCGTCAAGGTCAAGTCCGGCAAGTCCCCGGGCACGGACCTGCGCGAAGGCGTGCCCACCCTGCCGGTGCTGCTCCTGCGCAACGCCGCCGCCGAAGGCGACCAGTCCGCCGTCGAACTTTTGAAACTAATCGACGGCGACCTCTCCTCGGATGAGGCACTCGCCGCCGCCGTGGCGGGCCTGCGCGAGCACCGGGTTACTGCGGAATCGTGGGTTGTGGCGCGCGCCTGGGCCGATGAGGCCATCGCCGCGCTGGCGCCGCTGCCCGAAGGCGTGGTCAAGTCATCGCTCACCAGCTTCGCGCTGGCCGTGGTGGACCGCGCGAGCTAGTCTTCTCAACGCCGCGTGGAGCCGCGTGAAGGGGAGCCGCCTGCCGTGAGGCCGCATCCGTCAGTGCTTATCGGCCGGGCCGTGGACCTCTACGGCATGGACGAGGTGGTGGAATGGGCCGCGGAACTCCTGGCCGGCGGCAGCCCTGCTGGCAGCCCTGCCGGCGGCCTTGACGTCAGGCTGCTCGGCGGCAATCCGGACTGGGAGCCCTACTGGTTCAGGGTGTGGGGTGCCCGGACCTTTCTCTATGTATGGGACCCGCGGGCCGAACTCCCTGTGATCGCGGGACTGGCCGACCCGCACTGGCGTGTCCGGGAGATGTGCGCCAAGGTGTGCAGGCTGCGGGAAATCGCGGAGGCCGCGCCCGCGCTGGTCCGTCTGGCAGGAGACCCTGTCGAGCGTGTGCGACTGGCGGCACTCAAGGCAATCGGCGACATCTGCGAGGCTGACTCCGCGGCGCCGCTCCTTGCGTTGGCCGGAGAACGGGGCCGGGAAGCTGACGTTGCTGCGGCAGCCCTGCGGCGGATGGAAGAGCGCCTGGACCGCCAAGACCTCGGGGACGTGTAGCCGGGTCCTGGTCCGCCGGTTGGTGTCCCTCGGGCCCTGCCGCGTGCGGGGCGATGTCAGGCTTAAACGGTATGGCCCCGGTTCTCTGCAGCAATACGAGTCATACGCTGCGTCGAACCGGGGCCATTTCTCCGTTCGCATCAGATCCACCGGAGGCATTTAGTGGATCCGTGAATTAGTCTATGACAGCTTTGTCACAAATGCGAACCATGATGTTAATCAGCGTGTCACAGTTCTTGGGGTGCCGGCCGCGTCCGTCGTGACCCTGTTTTGCCGGCTGCATCCACTAAATCGCGGCGGACACGGCTTGTCGCAGGAAGTTGGCTTAGAAACAGGGTCGGCACGGCGGCTGAAGTTTGTCCACATAGCCTCGCCGCGTGCTGTTGCAGCCTGAATCGCGGAAGCACCATGGCGGGATGGACCTCCTTGGATTTCTCCGGCATCGGGGCGGAGCGGCAAAACGAAGCCAGTTGCTGGCCGGCGGCTTTCAGCGGGCGGAGCTTGAGGCCGCGGTGGCAGGCGGCCTGCTGATCCGCCCGTTGAGGGGCATCTACGCGACAGCAACCGCGGACGACGCCGTCCTGGCCGCCTTTCGGGCGAACGGCAGGCTCACGTGTCTTTCCGCGGCCCCGCTCTACGATCTCTGGGCTCTGCACCAGCCGCGGAATGTGCATTTGAGCTGCGGGAACGGAATCCCGAGGCCAGGAGTCGTGGACCACGCACCTTGCACCCACCCGGGGCATCCGTCACTGCCTGCGGCCGGCCTGGCGGACGTGCTGATCCACGCACTGAGGTGCCTGCCCGAACTCGAAGCGCTGGTGATGGTGCAGTCAGCAGTGGGCCGCGGGCTGATAACGCCCGAGTTCCTCAGGAAGCAGCTGCCGGGGAGGCGGAACGGCAGGGCCCTTTCCGTACTGGACCTCTTGATTCGACGTGCTGACTCGCCGCTGGAAATACTGGCCCACACTCATTTCGTCCGTGCAGGCCTCAGAGTTCGAATGCACGTGGAACTGCCCGGCGTAGGCGAAGTGGACTGCCTGGTGGAGGAATGCCTGGTGGTTGAATTGGACGGCTCGACCCATTTCGAACCCCGGCAGATCAAGAAGGACCACCGCCGGAGCAGGGTCAGCATGCTCGGGGGAAGGCTGACACTTCGCTACTACTACGGCGATGTGGTGCACAACCCCGAGGCCATGGTGGAGGAGGTTCTGGCCATACTGCGGCTCTACAGGGAAGGCAGGTTCGCCCCCGCGTGGTGAGCCAGGCACAGTGCCTCGCGTCGCCGTCGTGACCCTTTTTCGGCCGGGCCGTGGCCAGACACGCCGGAGCAGGGGCGTGTCGCGGGGCCTTGGGGCTGAAACAGGGTCACGAAGGCAGAAGGAGAAACGCGGAAGGCGGCGGCCGGACCCTAGTCCTCTTCGCCCTCGAACGCCCACTCGAACATGTCGAACACGAACTCGGAGAACGTGCCTTCTTCGCTCTTCCACTGGCCGCGGGCGTTGTTGCGGCGGTACACGATGGGGTCCGGGACGCCGAGGTCGCCCACACGGAAGCCCCAGGTGAATTGTTCTTCCTCATCCTCGAGGAACATCAGGAAGCCTTCGTCATCAACTTCGAGTTCCTCGGGGTCCCAGAAGTAGTGGTACGCCTCCATGAGGTCCTCGCAGCCGCCCACTGCCAGGTAGAACTCCCGCAGGACCAAGGGGACCTGGAACTGGTGCTCGGACAGGGCCTCGTCGAGTTCTTCGGGGGACAGCCCGTCCTCTTCCTGCCATTCGTCTTCGAGATACTTCGGAACAAGCGCGCGGAACTTCTCGAGGAACATGTCAGTCATGGTTCTTATCCTAGCTAATCGCGGCCGCCCTTTTCCGCCGCCCCCAGGCCCAGCCGGTGCCACCCCCGGACGGCCAGCGGAACGTACCAGGAACGGCGCCACGCCGTCACCCGGAAGGCGAATACGACGGCGGCAACGGCGCCTGCCGTGAGCGCGTTGAAGGAACCCGAAACCCACAGGATGGTGGTGAGGGCAGCCCCGGTGAACGCGGGGAGCGCATAGAGGTCCTTGGGGTCGAAGAGCTGGGGCACCTCATTGGCAGTGATATCGCGCAGCAGGCCGCCGCCCACCGCCGTCGTGACCCCCAGCAGCACGGCCGCCACCGGGTTCATCCCGGCGGACAGCGCCTTCAGGGTGCCGGTGATGCAGAACAGTGCCAGCCCGCCGGCGTCGAACAGGATGAGCAGCGACGTGTAGCGCTGGACGCTGGAAAACAGGAAGTACACCAGCACGGTGGCCAGCAGCGGGGGAGCCAGGTAGGCCGGGTTGGTGAACGCCGCGGGAGGGCCGCTGTTGAGGATAATGTCGCGGATCACGCCGCCGCCCAGGGACACCAGGGAGGCGAGCAGCAGGGACCCGAGGATGTCGAACTGCTTCCGCGCCGCCAGCAGGGATCCGGAGACCGCGAAGAAGAAGACACCGGCCAGATCCAGCCAGACCTGAACGGCGTCGAATGAGATGGTCAATGGTCGTCCCGGTCAGTGTGGAAGGGGCGGATGGGGCTGCTCCAACGTTACGCTAGCCCCTATGAATAGCCCCATCATGATCGCCTGTGCCCACGGAACGTCCAGCCCGCTGGGCGGCGCCGAGGTCAACGGCCTCCGTGTCGACATCAGCTCGCTGCGCCCCGGCCTGGATGTCCGGGAAGCCTATGTGGATGTCCAGGACCCCGACCTGGTGGACGTCATGGCCGGGCTGCCGGAAGGGGAAGCAGCCGTCATCGTGCCGCTGCTGCTCAGCGTGGGCTTCCACACCAAGGTGGACATCGCGAAGGCGGCGCGCAGCAGGGAAGGGTCCAGTGCCTCGGAGCCGCTGGGGCCGGACCCGCGGCTGGCGGAGATCCTCGACCAGCGGCTGCGGGAGGCCGGTGCCACCGAGCACGACGCCGTGGTGCTGGCGGCCGCCGGATCCACCAACCCCAAAGCATCGGTCAGTGTCGAAGAGCTCGCCGGACACCTCCGGGCGCTGCGGGGCAACAGGATTGTTCCCGCCTACGGTGCGGCCGCCCAGCCGTCGGTGCCCGACGCCGTCGCCTCCCTCCGTGCCGAATACCCCGGCGGGGAGGGCCAGGGCCGGGTCCTCATCGCCTCCTACCTGCTGGCGCACGGCTTCTTCCACGACCAGCTGGCCAAGGCCGAAGCTGACATCGTCACGGAGCCGCTGCTGCCTTCCAAGCTCATGGCCCAGATTGCGCTGGACCGTTATGACGCGGCCGTCGCTGCTGCGGACGCGGCCGTCGCAGCGGGCGGTTAAAAGCCCCCGGACCATGCACAGGCACCGGGCTTCTTCAAGGCTTTCCGGCGATTCATGACGAAATGTTTCCCTAGGTGACCTCGCGTTTCTGACCCTTTGTGACGGCTTTCCGGTGGGACCTACAGTCGATGCATGACTGATACAGCTCTAGCCGGAGCGTCCGCGGACTCCGCTGCCGCAAAGCGACCCGCACGCGCCAACCGACCGGCAGCGAAGCCGCACGGCCAGTGGAAGGTGGACGGCACCACGCCGCTCAACGCCAACGAAACCTGGAAGCAGGAGGACGACGGCCTCAACGTCCGCGAGCGTATCGAGTCCATCTACTCCAAGGACGGCTTCGACTCCATTCCGGGCCAGGACCTGCACGGCCGCTTCCGCTGGTGGGGCCTGTACACGCAGCGCAAGCCTGGGATCGACGGCGGCAAGACTGCCACGCTGGAGCCGCACGAGCTCGAAGACAAGTACTTCATGCTCCGCGTCCGGATCGACGGCGGTGCGCTCACCACCGAGCAGCTGCGCGTCATCGGCCAGATCTCCGTCGACTTCGCCCGGGACTCCGCGGACCTCACCGACCGCCAGAACATTCAGCTGCACTGGATCCGCGTGGAGGACATCCCCGAGATCTGGCGCCGCCTCGAAAGCAACGGCCTGTCCACCACCGAAGCCTGCGGCGACGTTCCCCGCGTCATCCTGGGCTCGCCCGTGGCCGGCATCGCCAAGGACGAGATCATCGACCCCACCCCGCTGATCCACGAGCTGGGAGAGCGGTTCATCGGCAACCCGCTGCTGTCCAACCTGCCGCGCAAGTACAAGACCGCCATCACCGGCCACCCCAGCCAGGACGTGGTGCACGAGATCAACGACTTCGCCCTCGTCGGCGTCAAGCACCCCGAACTCGGCATCGGCTACGACCTCTGGGCCGGCGGCGCGCTGTCCACCAACCCCATGCTGGGCAAGCGCCTCGGCGCCTTCGTCACGCCCGAACAGGCGGCCGACGTGTGGCTCGGCGTCACCAGCATCTTTCGCGACTACGGTTACCGCCGCATGCGCACCAAGGCACGCCTGAAGTTCCTGATGGCCGACTGGGGTCCGGAGAAGTTCCGCCAGATCCTCGAGGACGAATACCTCGGCTACAAGCTGGCTGACGGTCCCGCGGCCCCCAAGCCCTCGACCCCGGGCGACCACGTGGGCGTGCACGAACAGAAGGACGGCAAGTTCTTCATCGGCGCCACCCCCATTGCCGGCCGGCTCTCCGGCGCCCAGCTGGTGAAGCTCGCGGACACCCTCGAGGCCCGCGGCTCCTACCGCCTGCGCACCACCCCGCACCAGAAGCTCGTAGTGCTGGATGTGCCCAAGGACGAGGTTGAACCGCTCGTGGCCGAGCTCGACGCCCTGGGCCTCTCCGCCCGGCCGTCCGTGTTCCGCCGCGGCACCATCGCCTGCACCGGCATCGAATACTGCAAGCTGGCCATCGTGGAAACCAAGGTCACTGCGGCAACCGCCGTGGCCGAGCTGGAACGCCGTCTGGCCGACCTCGCCGAGAGCGGCCAGCTGCCCCACGCCCTGTCCCTGCACATCAACGGCTGCCCCAACTCCTGCGCCCGCATCCAGACCGCGGACATCGGACTCAAAGGCATGATGCTGCCAACGCCCGACGGCGATCCCAGCCCCGGCTTCCAGGTCCACCTGGGCGGCGGGCTGGCTTCCTCCACCCGCGAAGAGGCCGGCCTCGGCCGCACCGTCCGCGGACTGAAGGTCTACGTCGAGGACCTGCCCGACTACGTCGAGCGCGTCGTCCGGAAGTTCGTGGCCGAGCACGCCGAAGGCCAGACCTTCGCCGAGTGGGCCCACGCAGCAGATGAGGAGGCACTTCAGTGAGCAAGCACGCCCTGGGGGTAGATCCCGTACTCCGCTCGCACGACGAGCTCAAGGCCCTGGCCGAGGCCGGCGCTGCCGAGCTAGGCTGGGACGCCCCGGCCCGCGACGTCATCGCCTGGGTTGCCCGGAACTTCGACCTGCCCGCTGTTGCCGTGGCCTGCTCCATGGCCGACGCCGTCCTGCCGGCCCTCGTTGCCGACCAGCTTCCCGGCGTCGACGTCCTGTTCCTGGAGACCGGCTACCACTTCCCGGAAACCTACGCCACGCGCGACGAGGTGGCCGCAAACCTCCGCGTCAACGTGGTGGACGTGCTCCCGGAAAACACCGTGGAGCAGCAGGACCGGCTCCTGGGCAAGGACCTCTTTGCACGGGACGCCGCCCAGTGCTGCGCCCTCCGCAAGGTGGCCCCGCTGCGCCGCACCCTCGCCGGTTACGAACTGTGGTTCACCGGTGTGCGCCGCGACGAAGCCCCCACCCGCACCAACACCCCGCTGATCACCTGGGACGAAACCAACGGCCTGGTCAAGGTCAACCCGGTGGCAGCGTGGAGCTTCGACCAGCTGGTGCAGTACTCCGACGACAACCTCCTTCCCGTCAACCCGCTGCTTTCACAGGGCTACCCGTCCATTGGCTGCCAGCCCTGCACCCGCAAGGTAGCGCCCGGCGATGACCCCCGCGCCGGCCGCTGGGCAGGAACCGACAAGACAGAATGCGGACTACACGTATGAGCACTTACCTAACTGAGGAGCCCACCCAGGTGACTGACGCTGCCGTTTCCACGCGCCTCTCCAGCCTGGACACCCTCGAGTCAGAGGCCATCCACATCATCCGCGAAGTGGTTGCCGAGTTCGAGAAGCCTGCGCTGCTGTTCTCCGGCGGCAAGGACTCCGTGGTCATGCTGCACCTCGCCACCAAGGCGTTCTGGCCGGGCAAGGTTCCCTTCCCCGTGCTGCACGTGGACACCGGCCACAACTTCCCGGAGGTCATCGACTTCCGCGACCGCACCGTGGAGCGCCTGGGCCTGAAGCTGGTTGTCGGCTCCGTGCAGGAGTTCATCGATTCCGGCGAACTGGCCGAGCGCGCCGACGGCACCCGCAACCCGCTGCAGACCGTCCCGCTGCTGGACGCGATCCAGCGCAACAAGTTCGACGCCGTCTTCGGCGGCGGCCGCCGCGACGAGGACAAGGCCCGCGCCAAGGAGCGCATCCTGAGCCTCCGCGACGAATTCGGCCAGTGGGATCCGCGCAACCAGCGCCCGGAGCTGTGGAACCTGTACAACGGCCGCCACACCGTGGGCCAGCACGTGCGCGCATTCCCCATCAGCAACTGGACCGAGCTGGACGTGTGGCGCTACATCGAGCGCGAAAACATCGAGCTGCCCGGCCTGTACTACGCCCACGACCGCGAAGTCTTTGCCCGCGACGGCATGTGGCGGGCAGTGGGCGAGGTCTCGCAGCCGCGCCCGGATGAGGAAGTCATCACCAAGACCGTCCGCTACCGGACCGTCGGCGACATGTCCTGCACCGGCGCTGTTGAGTCAGCCGCCGCCACGGTGCGCGACGTCGTCATTGAAGTTGCCGCCTCCACCATCACCGAACGTGGCGCCACCCGTGCGGATGACCGCATCTCCGAGGCCGCCATGGAAGACCGCAAGAAGGATGGCTATTTCTAATGAGCACCGAAATCGATACAGCCCGCGCGGCTGCCCTTCTTGACGAGGCACCGCTGGCGCATGCCTCGCTGTTCCGCTTCGCCACCGCCGGATCGGTCGACGACGGCAAGTCCACCCTGGTGGGCCGGCTCCTGCACGACTCCAAAGCCATCCTTGCCGACCAGCTGGACGCCGTTGCCCGCACTTCCGCGGACCGCGGATTTGGGGGACCCGGCGCAGCCGGTGTGCAAGCGATCGACCTGGCACTGCTGACCGACGGCCTGCGTGCCGAGCGCGAGCAGGGCATCACCATCGACGTCGCCTACCGCTACTTCGCCACCGACCGCCGCAGCTTCATCCTGGCGGACTGCCCCGGGCACGTGCAGTACACCAAGAACACGGTGACCGGCGCGTCCACCGCGGATGCCGTCGTCGTACTCATTGATGCCCGCAAGGGCGTCCTGGAGCAGACCCGCCGGCACCTGTCCGTGCTGCAGCTGCTGCGCGTGGCCCACGTGATCGTGGCCGTGAACAAGATCGACCTCGTGGACTTCAGCGAGTCCGTGTTCCGCGAGATCGAAGCCGACGTGCAGCAGGTGGGCCGCGAGCTCGGCCTTGGTTCCGATGGGATAACCGACCTGCTGGTGGTTCCGGTATCCGCCCTCGACGGCGACAACGTGGTGGAGCGCTCGGAGCGCACCCCCTGGTACACCGGACCCGCGCTGCTCGAGGTGCTTGAGACCCTGCCCGCCGCAGACGAGCTGGAAAGCCACCTCGAAAGCTTCCGCTTCCCCGTGCAGCTGGTCATCCGGCCGCAGGGCGCGTTGGCTCCCGACGCTGTTGCCGGTGGACTGGACGTCGAGGCATACCGCGACTACCGCGCGTACGCAGGGCAGATCACCGAAGGCTCGGTGAAGGTGGGGGACAAGGTCAGCGTGCTGACCCCCGGCCAGGACCCGCGCACCACCACGGTGACGGGCATCGACTTCGCGGGCGCCTCGCTCACCGAAGCTGTTGCACCGCAGTCCGTGGCGATCCGCCTTGCAGACGAGTTCGACGTCGCCCGCGGTGACACGATTGCCGCTGCCGGCACCGTCCGCGAAGCCTCCGCCGACCTGTACGCCGCGCTGTGCTGGCTGTCCCCGAAGCCACTCCGCGAGGGCGCCAAGGTGCTGGTCAAGCACGGCACCCGCACGGTGCAGGCCCTGGTCCGGAGTGTCAGCGGCAAACTGGACCTCGCCACGTTCAAGCTCGAGGGCGCGTCCAGCCTCGAACTCAACGACATCGGCCACGCGCAGCTCCGGCTCGCCGCCCCGCTGCCGCTGGAAAACTACCTGCACCACCGCCGGACCGGTGCCTTCCTGGTGATTGATCCGCTGGACGGCAACACGCTGGCCGCCGGCCTGGTCAACGACCACCCGGGTGACCACGAGGACGAGCGCTACTCGATCTGATATCGCTGAACCGCGGCTTGTTCGCAAAACCTGATCTTCAAGGACGGGTTCTGCGAACAAGCCGCTGTTTTTTCCGGGGGACCTGGAAGCCCGGCAGTAGCTGAAACCCGCGGCCTTGGATACCCTGCTTGGTAGATGCGCTGCGCGCTGATCTGAGGGGGACCGGTTGGAAGATCATGATTCGGTTGTTGCCAGCTCCCTGGAGCATTACAGTGCGCTGCTGCCCCGGCTGAATGCGGCGTCGGATGCCATCGGGCATGCGATCCGCGCCCGGCTCCGCGACGACGGCCTCAACCACCACACCGTGCAGGCGCGGGTCAAGGACCCCGGTTCGGTGAAGGGAAAGCTGGACCGGGTCACTGCGGACGGCAGATTCAAGTATGAACACGGGCTCGAGCAGCTCGACGACCTCATCGGGGTCCGGGTGATCATGTTCCTCGAACCCGACATTGCCGACGTTGCAACGGCACTCAAGGGGCAATTCAACTGCCGCGAGGACGATGACAAGACAAGCTCCCAGCGGCGCAACGGCCAGATCGGCTACGCCGGCCGGCACCTGATCCTGGAAGTCCCCGACGAAAACGTTCCCGTGGGCTGCCAGCCGTTCATCGGGGAGCGCTTCGAAGTCCAGATCCGCACCGTGCTGCAGCATGCGTGGGCCGCCTTCGAGCATGACATCCGCTACAAGAGCCTCGCGGAGGCCAACGCGGAAGTGGACCGCGCGTTCACCATGGCGTCAACCCTCATCGAACTCGCGGACGCCCAGTTCTCGGCGATCAACGACATCGTCAAACGCCGTCAGGCCGAAAGTACGGCCGAGTTCGCCGCCAACCCCGCCGCTACCGAGCTCACCGGGGACATCCTCCAGGACATGCTGGCCCGCTTGCTCTCCGAACACCCCAGGAGCCAGGCCCGGCAGTACGGCTGGCTGGGGGACCTGCTGGCCGCCAACGGCGTGCGGACGGTGGCCGACGCCGAGGAGCTCTTCGGTGCCGCAGACTGGTCCGGTGTGGCCAAGAGAATGGACTACAAGTTCCCCGCCGGCCACGTGCGGATTGCCGACGACTTCCTGCTGAAGACCTGGGGCGTGGACTACATTGCCCGCACTAAATCCCTGGGGGACGACCCCAAACGGGAAGCGAAGCTTACGTACCGGCTGGAGCGCATGCAGGACTAGAGCCGCGGGGTGTTGACACTGCCGGGCCGCGGCCTTACTTTCGCCCTATCCCGCCGGGAGGGAAGATCGTGGAACGCATCAACAGCCGGCTCATCAACTGGGCTTCCATCCTGGACGCACAGACGCGGGAGCAGGCAGTGAGAACGTCCCGGCTGCCCTTCATCTATCCGCATCTGGCGCTGATGCCGGACGCCCACCTGGGCAAGGGCGCCACGGTGGGCTCCGTCATTCCCACCCTGGGCGCCGTGATTCCGGCGGCCGTGGGAGTGGACATCGGCTGCGGCATGATTGCCGTCCGGACGCAGTACTTCCTCAAGGACCTCCCGCCGGACCGGAAACGGCTGCGGGAGGCCATCGAGCACGTCATCCCGCTTTCGGCCGGACACAACAACCGCAGGGTCCTGGCCACGGCCGAACCGCGCATCGCCGAGCTGAGGCGGCGGGCTGCCAAGGCCAGGTTTGATCCCGGCCAGTACGTCCCGAAGTGGGAGCTCCAGCTTGGCTCGCTGGGATCAGGCAACCATTTCATCGAGGTCTGCGCCGACGAGAGGGATGCCATCTGGCTGTTCCTGCATTCCGGTTCCCGCGGTGTCGGCAACAAGATCGCGCAGCACCACATCAGCGTCGCCCAGCGCGTGACGCGGGAGAAACGGATCGCGCTTCCCGACGCCGACCTCGCCTACCTGGAAGAGGGCACGGCAGAGTTCAGGCGGTACATCGAGGAGCTGCACTGGGCCCAGCAGTTCGCCCTGCTGAACCGTGAGGAAATGATGGACCGCGTGATCAGCCAGTTCGGCAACTGGACGGGCGGAAAAGTACTGGAACGGGAACGGATCAACTGCCACCACAACTTCACCCGGCAGGAGACGCACTACGGCAAATCCGTGTGGGTGTCCCGGAAGGGGGCCATCAAAGCCGAGCGCGGCGATCCCGGACTCATTCCGGGGTCCATGGGAACGGCGTCGTACGTGGTGGCCGGGCTCGGGAACCGCGTGGCCCTGAATTCCTCGCCGCACGGTGCAGGCCGCGAGTACTCGCGGACGGCGGCGCGCAAGGCGTTCTCCCTGGCCGAGCTGAAAAAGGCCATGCAGGGGATTGAATTCCGTGCCACCGAAGCCTTCATCGACGAGATTCCGGCGGCGTACAAACCCATCGACGTCGTAATGCGCGATGCGGAGGATCTGGTGAGGATCGGCCACCGGCTCCGGCAGCTCGTCAACGTCAAAGGCGACTGAAGCCGGGCAGCCCACAGAAATGAAACGGAGGATGTCATGAATCTCGACGACCTGGTCTTCCACCCCTGGGCCGTGCAGGGGCCGCGCGACGTGCCCACCCTGGTCAGCGGTTCCGGGAGCTACGTGGTCGACGACGCCGGACGGCGCTACCTGGACTTCGGCTCGCAGCTGGTGTTCACCAACCTCGGCCACCAGCATCCGCGCATCGTGGCTGCGATCAAGGAGCAGGCCGACCGCCTGTGCACGCTCGCACCCGGCCACGCGTCCGATGTCCGGGGCGAGGCGGCGCGGCTGATTGTGGAGGTGGCACCGAAGGGCCTCGGGCATGTGCTGTTCACCACCGGCGGGACAGAAGCCATCGAGCATGCGGTCAGGATGGCGCGGCTGTACACCGGACGGCCCAAGGTCCTCGCCGCCTACCGCTCGTACCACGGCTCGACGGCGGCCTCCATCCACCTCACAGGCGACCCGCGCCGCTGGGCCTCGGACACGGGCTCGCAGGGCGCCGTCCACTTCTTCGGACCCTTCCTGTACCGGTCGGCGTTCGGGTCGAGCACCCCGGAGGAGGAGTCGGAGCGGGCACTCGCCCACCTTGAACAGGTCATCCTCCTGGAAGGCCCGTCGACGATCGCCGGCCTGGTCCTGGAATCTGTGATCGGCAGCTCGGGCGTCATCGTGCCGCCCGCCGGCTACCTGCGAGGAGTCCGCGAACTGTGTGACCGCCACGGCATCGTCTATATCGCGGACGAGGTGATGGTCGGCTTCGGCCGCACGGGAGCCTGGTTCGGTGTTGACCACGACGGCGTGGCACCAGACCTGATGGCGTTCGCGAAGGGCGTGAACTCCGGGTATGTGCCGCTGGGCGGTGTGCTCGTGGGGGAGGCGATCTATGAGATGTTCACCAAACGGCCCTACCCGGCGGGCCTGACCTACAGCGGCCACACGCTCGCCTGCGCCGCCGCCGTCGGCGCCATCAATGCCATGCACGAGGAAGGCACGGTCGCGGCAGCTGCCCGCCTCGGCGCGGATGTCCTGGGGCCCGGGCTCAGAGCGCTCGCCGACAAGCACGCGTCCGTCGGGGACGTTCGCGGCATCGGCGGTCTCTGGTCCCTCGAACTGGTCCGCGACCGGCAGAGCAAGGAGCCCCTGGTGCCGGCCGGAGCCACGGGTACGGCGAACGCACCGATGGTCTCCGTCGTCAAGGCCTGCCGGGAACGGGGCCTGTTGCCGCTGGTCCTGGGCAACCGTGTCCACGTGGCCCCTCCGCTCAACGTGGACCGCTCCGACGCCGCCGCCGGCCTTGCCATTCTTGACGACGCCCTAGCCGCAGCCGACGCCTATGTCGCCTAGGGATGCTGCCGGCGGGCGTCCGAATGTGACGCTAGATGAACCCGCGTGACCCCCCGTTTCCGCTTCATTGAACGGGTTTATGTCACTCCCTATGGTGAAACAATGACAAGTCCCCAGCCCGGAATGATCCGCATCGTGGCAGGAGAGAGCAACAACCCGAAGCGCAAGCGCGCCGTGGAGGTCCTGGTTGCCCTCGGCCTGGTGCTGCTCATTGCCGCCGGTGCCGTGGTGGCGTCAACCCTTTCCCGTGATTCCTCAGCCCAGGCAGCGGCCCCCGCTCCGACGCCCGCTGCGGAACTGAAGCTGGGCTATTTCGGCAACGTCACCCACGCCCCCGCGCTGGTGGGCGTCAAGCAGGGTTTCCTTGCCAGGAGCCTGGGCGAGACCAAGCTCAGCACGCAGGTGTTCAACGCCGGCCCGGCCGCGATCGAAGCCCTCAACGCCGGTGCGATCGATGCCACTTACATCGGCCCGAACCCGGCGATCAACTCGTTCGTGAAGAGCAAGGGCGAGTCCGTGAGCATCATCGCCGGGGCCGCGGCGGGCGGCGCGCAGCTGGTGGTGAAACCGGAGATCGCCGCCGCGGCGGATTTGAAGGGCAAGACCCTGTCCACGCCGCAGCTGGGCGGAACCCAGGACGTGGCGCTGCGGGCCTGGCTGGCCGCGCAGGGCTACAAAACCAACACCGACGGCAGCGGCGACGTGGCCATCAACCCC
>NZ_JMLE01000016.1 GCF_000685965.1 Arthrobacter sp. UNC362MFTsu5.1
CCCGTCAGTACAGTTCGCCGACCGGGATCTCCACGGCCAGCCGGTTGGACGGGCCGGCCAGCGGGCAGGCCCAGGCCTCGTTGTAGGCGCAGGAAGGGTTGTAGGCGAAGTTGAAGTCCAGGATGAACTCGGCGTCCGGCCCTGATCCCAGCACGCCGTGGAAGGCGCCCTTGATCGTGTCCAGCAGGTAGCGTCCGGCGCCGTAGCTGCCGCCGGGCTGACCCGCCGTTGCATCCCGGAACGGCACGAAGATGCCGCCGCCGTAACCGTGCAGCTTCCAGACGGCCAGCTGGCCCATCTCGGGCAGGTCGAAGGTTCCCAGGCGGACAAACCTGACCACCCCGTCGGTGCCCGTCTCAACGTTCATTTCCCGGCCGGCTCCCTCTTTCGTCAGGCGCACGTGGAACCTGTAGATGGGATCGTAGTCCGCTGTCCGGAGGCCGCTGAACGTGGCTTTGGAGGCGGCGGTGAGTGCCGACGCCGGGTGGGTGCCGAACATCCTGTCGCGTTCCTGCCGCCAATACGAGTGCGCCTCGGCGGGGCTGTCCACGGCTATCCTGCGGACGTTTTGGTACATGGCGAAGGTCCGGACCCGCCAGTCGGCAATGTCCAGGGCCGAGATGTGCGCCACGCTGTCCTGCTCCGTCTCAAAGTGCTGTTCCGCCATGCCCCCAGCGTAGCCCTCTTTGCGGGCGGGAAAGCCCGTGCGTCAACACTCCGGCCCGAAGGCGGCGGCCGCGCCGGGCGCGCGGCTACTCTTGCCTCATGACAGGGAAGGCAATGGCCCGCAGGGCACGGCTGGGCGCGGCGTTCATCGTTGCGGCCGCGGTGATGTCCGGATGCAGCGGCGACGGCAAGGGGCAACCGGCCTGGACGGCGGGCAGCAGCCCGTCCGAGAGTTCGACGGCGGGAGGAACGCCGTCGGCGTCGGCAACAGGCGCAACTCCCGGACCCTCCGCAACCGGCGGACAGCCTTCGGCGTCCGGTACGGAATCCGCGTCCGCCGGTGCGACGGCCGCCGCGTGGAAGGTCTTTTCGGACCCCGCCAAGGTGGTCAGTTTCGAACTGCCCCAGGACTGGATCGCGCAGTCGGTCACACCGGACCAGGGGACGCTTCCGGGGGCCCTCAAGGTCGAAGTCAAGGACGCCAAGGGCACGTATCTGGCAACGCTTCAGACCGGCCTGCCATCGCCATCCCCGGCTGCCTGCGCGGACGCGGCCCGAAGGCCGTACGTGGTGGTCAGCAGTGTTCCGCTGGACCTGCCGCACCGTGAGGGCGACGGGCTGATCACCCCGCACGTGGTGTTCCGCGTGATCCAGGGATACAAGTACTTCGGCTCCTTCGGCATCACCAACGTGGTGGGAGGAAGCGACGGCAAAGCGTGCGCGCTGCAAAACGTGGTCCGTGGCCCCGAAGGCAAGGGCGACGTCTCGTTCGGTGACCTGGCCGCGATCAGGGCCTTCGCCGCGGATGAGAAGGTAGCCCCCGCCAAGGCTTTCGACACCCTGGACCAGGCGGCCAGGTATGTCAACGAGGGCTCTGAATTTGCGAATGTCCAGCGGATGCTAATGTCTCTGAAGATCAAAAGTTAGTCCCGCCGCCCGCCCGTAAACCCAACCGGCCGGCACCGGGGACTGTTCGGCAACTACCTCACACCCCGGAGATACATGGAACGCAGCGTGGCCGCCCGCCTCGTCTTCAAGACCGCAGCTGAAACCAAAGTCGCGCTGGCGGTTGCCGTCGCAAGGAATCCGGGCTATTCGTCGCTCGTGGAGACGCTGTCGGTGACCTCCGGCACGGACCCGGTGCCGGTGA
This sequence comes from Arthrobacter sp. UNC362MFTsu5.1, assembly GCF_000685965.1. Lineage (GTDB taxonomy): Bacteria > Actinomycetota > Actinomycetes > Actinomycetales > Micrococcaceae > Arthrobacter. Next base: position 1,817 of record NZ_JMLE01000016.1, read on the forward strand.
CGGAGCTGTCCGACCACCACGGGGGCCGCTTCCATTACATGGAGTTCGCGGATCCCACGGAGGTGACCGTGGACTACTCGGCCACGGTTTCCGGGCTGGCCCTTCCGGAAGAGCCCACCCGGATGGAACTCATCCGCTATGTCCGGCCCAGCCGCTACGCGGAGTCCGACCGGCTGCTGCCCACGGCCTACGCGGAATTCGGCGGGCTCCAGGGCGAAGAGCTCCTGCTGGCCGTCCGCAACTGGGTCTTCAGCGAGCTTCGCTACGTCAGCGGTTCCTCCCGGGGGACCGACGGGGCGGTGGAGACGCTCCTGAACCGCCGCGGCGTGTGCCGGGACTTCGCGCACCTGGCCATTTCCCTCCTGCGTTCGAAGGACGTCCCGGCCAGGCTCGTGGCGGTATACGCACCCGGGCTGAGCCCGATGGATTTCCATGCCGTGGCAGAGGCCTATGTCAACGGCGCCTGGCATGTCATCGACCCCACCGGGCTGGCGCCGCGCGAGAGCATGCTGAGGATCACCGCGGGCCGGGACTCCTCGGACACGGCCTTCCTGTCCACGGTGGGCGGAAGCCTGTCCCTGCGGGAACTTCGGGTGACCGCAGTAGTGGACGGGCAACTGCCTGCGGAGGACCCCGCCAGGCTCGTCGCGCTAACCTGACGCCGGCCCTGGCTAAGCATCTAGCGCCCTGACAGGGACCCTCGCAGTTTCTCGGTAAGCCGCAGCAGTTCACGCTGTTCACTGGCGGTGAGCGCCGGCGTGATCAGCGCGGAAATGTCGCGGACATGCTCGCGTCCGATCTGCTTCTGCAGCTCCCGCCCGGCATCTGTCAGCTTCAGGAGGACCCCGCGTCCGTCCTGAGGTGCCGGCATACGCTCCACCAGTCCCCGCTTCTCCAGCCTCTCCACAAGCCTGCTGAGGCTGGACTGGCTGAGGAGCACGTTGTCATTCAGCTCATTCAACCGCAGCCAGCCGGAGGGGCAGCGCGAGAGGGTAAAAAGGACGTCGTATTCGTTGACGGCCAGCGACTTGAAGGCAGGGCCGGACTGGAGCCTTCGCATCACCGCCACCTGGGCACGGAACAGAGACTCCCAGGTTTCCGAAGCGAGTCTGACGGGCGAGCCGCCTGGCTGGGCGTTCATCAGGCGTCCTGGGCTGTCGGATTGGTCACTGCATCCTCCTGCACCTGGGCGGCCAGCCGGGCTGCCACCCGCCCGGCGTGGGTGGGCGGTTCCGGCACATGCGCGGGCGTGAGGGCGGCGTACTCCTTGCGCAGGACCGGCAGGACCTCTTCGCCGAACAGGTCGAGCTGTTCCAGCACGGTCTTCAGCGGCAGGCCGGCGTGGTCAATCAGGAACAGCTGGCGCTGGTAGTCGCCGAAGTACTCGCGGAACGTCAGGGTCTTTTCGATGACTTCCTGCGGGCTGCCGACGGTCAGCGGGGTCTGCGAGGTGAAGTCCTCCAGGGAGGGTCCGTGGCCGTAGACCGGGGCATTGTCGAAGTACGGGCGGAACTCCTTGACGGCGTCCTGCGAGTTCTTGCGCATGAAGAACTGTCCGCCGAGGCCCACGATCGCCTGGTCGGCCTTGCCGTGGCCGTAGTGCTCGTAGCGTTCGCGGTAGAGGCCGATCAGCTGCTGGTAGTGCTCCTTGGGCCAGAAGATGTTGTTCGCAAAGAAGCCGTCGCCGTAGTACGCGGCCACTTCGGCGATCTGCGGCGTGCGGATGGAGCCGTGCCACACGAAGGGGGCGACGCCGTCGAGCGGGCGGGGTGTGGACGTAAAGTTCTGCAGCGGCGTGCGGTGCTTGCCGGACCAGTTCACCGTGTCCTCGTCCCACAGTTTGCGCAGCAGGCTGTAGTTCTCGATGGCCAGTTCGATGCCGTCCTGGATGTTCTTGCCGAACCAGGGGTATACCGGTGCCGTGTTGCCGCGGCCCATCACCAGGTCCACGCGGCCGTCGGCGAGGTGCTGCAGCATGGCAAAGTCTTCGGCGATCTTCACGGGATCGTTGGTGGTGATCAGGGTGGTCGCCGTGGACAGGATGATGCGTTCTGTCTGCGCCGCGATGTAGGCCAGCGTGGTGGTGGGGGAGGAGGAGAAGAACGGGCGGTTGTGGTGCTCGCCGATGGCGTAGACATCCATGCCGATCTCTTCGACCTTCTTGGCGATGGCTACGGACGCTTTGATGCGCTCGTGCTCCGTGGGCGTGCGGCCCGTGGTGGGGTCGGTGGTGATGTCACTGACACTGAATACGCCGATCTGCATGATGTGCCTTCCGTTCCTGAACTGTTCGGGTCTGGTTTCAGTGTACCCGAGATACATGCATTTGCATCTATTGGTGGATGTAACGTCAGGCACGCCAGGATATTCCCGCATGGTTAAACGGCCGTGCCCGTGCCACTTGGTGGCACGGGCACGGCTGTTGTTCGGCTGCAGAAAGGCGTTCGGGTACCGCCGCTATTCGGGTTCGCCGGCCGCAGCGCGGCGGCCGGATACCTTCGGCACCATGCCCGTTGTCCAGTCGCGGAACTCGGCGTCGACGTCGTCCGGGGGCCCGAAGTCGGGACGTTCGTGCATTGCCCGGAGTAGGGCTTTCTTCTCGCGGCGCCCTTCCACCAGCCGGTACAGGACCGGTACCAGCACCAGCGTCAGCGCCGTCGAGGACACCAGGCCGCCGATCACCACGATCGCCAGCGGCTGGGAGATGAATCCGCCGCCGCCGGTCAGGCCGAGTGCCATGGGCGTCAGGGCGAAGACGGTGGCCAGCGCGGTCATCAGGATGGGGCGGAGGCGCTGCCGGGCCCCGTGCGTGATGGCATCGGCCACGCTCATTCCGGGGGCCTTCATTCCGGAGGGCCCGGTCCGCGGTTGCCGGTACTGGTTGATGAGGTCGATCAGGACGATGGCGTTGGTCACCACGATGCCCACCAGCATCAGCATGCCGATCAGCGAGGGCAGCCCCAGCGGCACCCTGGTCACCAGGAGGAGCGCGATGGCTCCCGTGGCGGCGAACGGGACGGACACCAGCAGGATGAGCGGCTGGATGAGCGATTTGAACGCCGCCACCATGATCACGTACACGATGGCGATGGCGGCGAGCAGGGCCAGGCCCAGCTGCTGGAAGGATTCTGTCTGCTGGGTGGTGGCCCCGCCGATCTCCGCCGTCACGCCTGCGGGCAGTTCCACTCCCTTGAGCCGGTTCTGCACCTCTGTGCTCACGGCGCCAAGGTTGGCGCCCGACGGCGTCACCGAGACCCGCGCGGTCCGCTGGCCGTTGCTGGCGGTGATGGACACCGGGATGTCCACCTGTTCCACGGAAGCGACGCTTCCCAGCGTAACGGCACCGCCAGCGGCCGGCAGCGGGATGTTCCGGACGGCGCTAACGCTGGTGAAGCGGGTTCCCTCGCCGATCTGGACCGGGAAGTCGTTGGTGTCGATCCGCACCGTTCCGGCCGGCAAGGGGCTGATGGTGGAGGCCAGGACACCGGCCACCTGCTCCTCGTTCAACCCCGCCGCGACGGCTTTGGCGCGGTCCACTTTGACCTGGACCACCGGCTGGCTGGCCGCAAGGTTGGTGGCAACCTCGGTGCTGCCGGGTACGCCTTCCATGGCCTTGACCATGGCGTCGCTGGCCGCCCTGAGGTCTGCGGAATTTGCCGCCTTCAGGGTGATGTCCACCGTGGACGTGGTGCCGAACCCGCCCTGCTGGGAGCCTACGGAGATCTTGCCGACGTCACTGATTTTGGCCAGTTCGGTGCGGACGGTTTCCTGGAGCCTGGCCTGGTTGGCCTTCTCCTCGGTGACCACCGTGAACGAGGAGTTGGAGGCGCCGCTGGACGTCAGCGCGGTGAAGCCCGTTTGTGCGTTCCCTGACGTGACCTGGACGTCCTTGATGCCGTCGATGTCCCGCAGGACTTCCTCGACCTTCACGGCGGCCGCGCTGGTATCTGTGAGGCTGGTTCCGGCGGGCAGGACTTGCCGGACCGTCATGCTGTTCTCGCCGGAGCGGCCCAGCAGGTCGGTGGCGAGCAGGGGGGTCATGGCCGCCGTTCCGCCGAGCACCAGGACAGCCGCGATGAGTGTCACCACCGGGTGTTTCTGTGTCTTGTTGAGGACTGGCAGGTATCCCCGCTGGAGCAGGCTACGCTGCTCCTTCTCATGGGCCCTGGCGGCGGCTTCCCGGGCCGCCTCTGCGGAAAGCTCGGCGCCCGCACTGCCGGCCGGCGTCCTGAGGAACCAGTACGCCAGGACGGGAACGATGGTGAGGGACACCAGGAGTGACGAGAGCAGCGCTATGGTCACCGTCAGGGCGAAAGGCCGGAACAGTTCGCCTGCCAGTTCCCCGACAAAGGCTATGGGGAGGAAGACGGCCACGGTGGTCAGGGTGGATGCCGTAATGGCACCGGCGACTTCCCGGATGGACGTGAGGATGGCGGAGAGCTTGGTTTCGCCATAGCTCAGGTGCCGCTTGATGTTCTCGATGACCACAATCGAGTCGTCCACCACGCGTCCGATCGCGATGGTGAGTGCTCCGAGGGTCAGGATGTTCAGCGAGTATCCCGTGGCGGAGAGCCCGATGAACGTGATGAGCAGCGAGAGCGGGATGGACACGGCGGTAACCAGCGTGGACCGCACGGACATCAGGAACACCAGGATCACCGCGACGGCAAAGCCGAGGCCCAGGAGACCCTCCGTGGTGAGGTCCTTGATGGACTTTTCGATGAACGGGGCCTGGTCGAACACCGGGGTGAACTTGGCGTTGGATCCCAGCTCGGCTTCAAGCTGGCTGATGGAGTCCTTCACCGCGTGGGAGATCGCCACGGTGTCGCCTTCGGGCTTCTTCGTCACGGAGAGGGCAAGCGTTTCCTTGCCGTTGGTCCGGGTGATCGAGGTGCGTGTGTCGTCCTTAATGCTGACATCGGCCACGCTGCCGATGGTGGCGGCGTCCCTGGCGCCACCTAGCGGCAGGGCCTTGACGGCGTCCAGGGAGTCCACGGGGCTGCCGATCTGCAGCGAGAGCGTTTTGCCCTGTTCCTCGATGGTGCCTGCCGGAACCAGCGCCCCGTTGTTCTTCAGGGCGTTGGTGATGGACTGGAGGGTGGCGCCCTTGGCTGCCATGGCCTCGGGGCGGGGGAGGATCTGGATGTGCTGGGACGCACCGCCGGTGACGTCGGCGCCCCTGACGCCGTCGAGCTTCTGGAGGCGGGGGACGCTGAGGCGCTGGAGATCGGCGTTCAGCTCACTGAGCGGTTTGTCGGAGGAGACCGCCAGGAAGACAATCGGGAAATCGCTGATGCTGCCCGCAATGGCCTGCGGCTGGACGTCGTCGGGCAACGTGCGCTTGGCATTGGAGATGGCACGGTCGATCTGGTTCCGTGCCCGGTCCAGGTTGGAACCGTACGTGAACACCATGGTGATCTGGGAAACGCCGGTGCGGGACGTGGACGACGTCGACTCCAGCCCCTCGACACCATTAAGCGCGGTCTCGAGGGGCCCGCTCACCTGCTTGTCCACCACTTCCGGCGAGGCCCCGGGCATGGCCGAGATGACCGTTATTTGCGGAAACTCGATGGAGGGAATGAGCTCCTGTTTCAGCGAGGACATGGTGATCACGCCGAACACCGACGCAAAGACGGTAATCAGCGCGATCAGTGCCCTGTTTGCCAGCGAAAGTTTAGCCAGCCGGTACATCTCATGGTCTCCTGGTGGGTTGACGGTCTAGTGGTTGGAGGTGGAACCGGCCGTAACCCGAACAGGGCGTCAGCTGGAGGGCGCGTCCACGGCTTCCAGCTGGAGGGCCTTGGCAGTTTCTGCCTCCAGCTGTGCGGCCAACTCCGGGTTGTCGTTGAGCTTGATGCCGTAGCCGGGCATCATTTCCTTGAGCTTGGACTGCCAGCCCTTGAAGTCCTTGGGGAAGGACTTCTGCAGGAGTTCGATCATGATGGGAACGGCGGTGGATGCTCCCGGGGAAGCCCCCAGCAGCGCTCCGATGGAACCGTCGCGTGCCGCGATCACCTCGGTGCCGAACTGCAGGACACCGCCCTTCTTCGGGTCCTTCTTGATGATCTGAACACGCTGGCCGGCGGTGATGAGTTCCCAATCGCCGTCTTTTGCTTCGGGGTAGTACTCGCGCAGGGCCTCGACCTTGTCGCCGTGACGCTTGGCCACTTCCTTGACCAGGTAGGCCGTGAGGTCCATGTTGTCCTTGGCCACGGCAAGCATCGGGATGATGTTGCTCGGGCGGATGGACAGCGGCAGGTCCAGGTACGAGCCGTTCTTGAGGAAGTTGGTGGAGAACCCGGCATACGGGCCGAACAGCAGTGAACGCTTGCCGTTGACGTAGCGGGTGTCCAGGTGCGGTACGGACATGGGCGGTGCTCCGACGGAGGCCTGGCCGTAGACCTTGGCGCTGTGCTGGGCTGCGAGGGCCTCGTCGGTGCAGCGGAAGAACTGGCCGGAGACCGGGAAGCCGCCGTAGCCCTTGCTCTCCGGAATTCCGGAGGCCTGCAGCAGGTGGAGCGCGCCGCCGCCCGCGCCGACGAAGACGAACTTGGCGCGGATGTTGCCGTGCTCGCCGGACTGCTTGTGCTTGAGCGTGAGGTCCCAGCCGCCGCCCGGTGCACGGCGGATGCCGTTGACGTCGTGGCCGTAATTGATCTCCACACCGTTGTTGCCCAGGTACGTGGTCAGCTCGCGGGTCAGGGCGCCGAAGTCGACGTCGGTCCCCTCGGCTGCGCGGGTGGCAGCGATCCGCTGCTTGGCGTCCCGGCCCTTGACGATCAGCGGCGCCCACTTGGCGATCTGCGCGTGGTCCTCGGAGTACTCCATCGAGCGGAAGAGGGTATTCGGCTTCAGCGCCTCATACCGGGCCTTCAGGAAGTCGGCGTTGGCGTCCCCGATCACAAAGCTCATGTGCGGGACGGTGTTGATGAAGCCCTTGGGGGACCCGATGAGGGAGTTGCTGACCAGGTGGGACCAGAACTGGCGGGACAGCTGGAACTGCTCGTTGATGTGCAGTGCCTTGGAAGGATCAACCGAGCCGTCTTTGGCTGCGGGGGAGTAGTTAAGCTCACACAGCGCGGCGTGGCCGGTACCTGCGTTGTTCCACGGGCCTGAGCTTTCCAGGCCGGCTTCGTCGAGCCGTTCGAACAGCGAGATGGTCCAGTTCGGTTCGAGCTGCTTGATGAACGCACCCAGGGTGGCGCTCATGATGCCGCCGCCAATCAGGACGACGTCGGCATGTTGGGTCTTGGATATGAAAGTCACAATCAGTCTCCGATAGCAGCGGCTCTGGCTGTCACAGAATATCCCGAGCGCCCCTCTAACTGAAATTGGGGCGGTCCGTCAAGGCTTAAGCTCCACCTTTGTGAAAACCTCGTTTAATACCGGCGAGGCGGGGTACTTCAGCACCCGGTCGGAGAGCGCCAGGGCAGAAATGGGGAAGGCGATGGGGACGGCAGGGACGGATTCCGCAATCTGGGCGTTGATGGTGCGGTACTGCTCCGTCCGGTCCTGTCCCTCCGGCAGGCCCCTGGCCCGCGCAATCTTCGAAAAGACCTGCGGATCCTGGTAGCCGAACTCGCCGGTTTTCTCGCCGAACAAAGGCCCCACGAAGTTGTCCGGATCGGAGTACGAACCATTCCAGCCCAGCAGGTGCAGGGCATGGTCGCCCGGAGACTGCACCTTCTGCAGGTACCCGTCCGTCCAGTCCACCGGGACCGGCTTGATGTTCAGGCCGACGGCGGTGAGCTGCCTGCTGAGTTCCGCATAGATTTTTTCGGGTGTCGGCAGGTACGGCCTGGTCACATTCAGGGGGTAGTAGAACTTGAGTTCCTCGCCCTTGTAGCCGGCCTCCTCCAGAAGCGCTTTGGCCTTGGCCGGATCATGGCCCAGGGAGGGGGCGTTGTTATTGAAGCCGCTGAGTTTGGGCGGAACGAACTGGGACGCCTGGGCGGTGTTGTCGATGAAGAAGCGGCGGATCAGCGTTTCCTTGTCCACCGCCAGCTCGATGGCCTGGCGCACCTTGATGTTCTGCAGGATGGGCACATCCTGGTTCATGCCGAGGTACATCACGGAGAACGGGTCCCGCTGGATGATCTGCTTCCCGCGCTTGACGAGCTGGTCGAAGTTGCCCACGGTGACGGCGTCATAACCGTCGATCTTCCCGTCGAGGAGGGCCTGGAGCCGGGACTGCGGATGGTCGTAGGTGACGAAGTTGATGGTGCCGATCTGGCCCTTGTCGCCCCAGTAGTCCTTGTTGCTGACCAGCTTCACGCTGGAGTCCTCCCAGGCTGCGAAGCTGTAGGGGCCCGTGCCCACGGGATGCAGGGCATAGGCCGAGACCGGCTGGCCGTCGCGGCTCTGGCTGAGGCTGTCCGCTTTCTGCGCCGCCATGGCAGTCGGCGAGGACATCGCGAAGGCCGGGAGCGTCAGGGCCTGGAGGAACCCGGTGAAGGGCTGCGTGAGGTCGATCCGGACATTTCCGGGGGTAAGTGCCGTGCAGCCCTTGTAGATGGACAGCGAGGCCTGGTCGGCGTGGGCCTTGAAGACGCCCTTGAACGATGTGCCCGGGGCCTGCTTCCGCAGGCTTTCGGGGAAGTTGAACCACCGGTTGAAGTTGGTGCAGACCGCTGCCGCATCGAAGGGGGAGCCGTCCTGGAAGGTGACGCCTTCACGGAGCTTGAAGGTGTAGGCGCGGCCTTCACTGGACTCTGCCCACTCGGTGGCCAGCAGTGGAGTGGGAAGTCCGGTTGTCTGGTCCACTCCGACGAGGCCTTCGAGGACCTGGCGGGTGATCCGGTAGGACTCGACGTCAGAGGCCAGGGCAGGATCGAGTCCCAGCGGCTGGGCCGCGGTGCCGAACGTGAATGTCGCCGTGGGCGCGGCGGGTGCCGAGCTGGTCTGAACCGCAGACGACGACGCCGGTGCCGGAGCGGGCGTGCCCGTGCACGAGGCCAGAAGCAGCGACAGGACCCCTGCGCCGATACTGACTGCAATGCGGCGCGATTTACTGCTGGGCACTCGATGATCACCTCTGGACGGCAGGAAGGCCCGCGGACAACGGACCGGTCCCCAGTCTAATTGACCGATCCTGGACACCCGCCGGGTGCGTGCCGGCCGCGCGCCGTGGTGCATGCCGGGCTGCCGCCAGCCTTTGCTGAGGGCAAAAAAGGAGGCCCGCACCGTGCGGTGCGGGCCTCGATTTCTCCAGGATCGGTCCAGGGAGTCAGTCTGGAGCCGGAGCAGGAGCGTGCAGGGTTGCCTACTTCGGCATCAGGACGGAGTCCACCAGGTAGACCGTGGCGTTGGCCGTCTGAACGCCGCCACAGATGACGCTGGCGTCATCGACCTTCAGCGCATCCTTGGTGCCTGTCACGGTGACCGACCCGCCCTGGACCGTCTTGTGGGTGCCCACAATCTTGTCAGGAGTGATCTGGCCCGGAACCACGTGGTAGGTCAGGATCTTGCTCAGGAGGGCGTCGTCGGTCTTGAGCGTCTCGATGGTGGCGGCGTCGATCTTGGCGAACGCGTCATCCACCGGTGCGAAGACCGTGAATTCACTGCCATTGAGCGTGTCCACGAGGTTGACCTTCGGGTTGAGCTTGCCGGACACGGCTGCCGTGAGGGTGGTCAGCAGCGGGTTGTTCGAGGCTGCAACCGCAACCGGATCGAGGGCCATCCCTGCTACCGAGCCGGCGCCGCTGGGAACCTTTTCCGCGTAACCGGCGCAGCCGGGGCCAACCAGGTTGGCGGCCGGATCCATGGCGGCCGAAGAGCTGGCGGACGGTGACGGTGCCATGCTCGAAGCGGACGGCGTCGAAGCCGGTGCGGAAGAGCTGTTCGCCGTCGTGGCTGAACCGCCGCAGGCGGTCAGGCTGAGCAGTGCTGCAGCTGCAACACCTGCGACGGTGAAAGTTGTGCGCTTGAATGACTGCATTTCGATTCTCCTTGTTAGTGCCGACCATTGCCTGCGGTGAACGACTTTGCCGATCACTGCACTGGCTGAATTTCCGACTGCGGGCACCGACCCTTGGTTGGTGTCTCAATGGGTATTCGGCCGTTCGGCGGGAATGGATGGGTGGACGGGGAGAATCTTTTTTCCGAGGTTCCCCCGGACGCTGGCGCAGGGAAGTTAAACGAAGGAATCCCGGACCGTGAGGCCCGGGATTCCAAGGGTTGTGCTGTTGTGCGCAAGGGGGGACTTGAACCCCCACGCCCGAAGGCACAGGAACCTAAATCCTGCGTGTCTGCCAATTTCACCACTCGCGCGCGCCGCCGTCGTGCATGTTTTTCCTGCTGTTCCTGCGGATGCAGGGAACGTCCGACGGCGGATTCCAGGCTCCAGTGTACCTGCCGGGGGCGCCATCCGCTCGATGGGCCGGTGTGCCGCACGCGGCCTGGCGAAAACGACTAGGACAGTCCGAGGTCCCGGCGCAGCTTGGCCACATGGCCGGTGGCCCGCACGTTGTACTGGGCTATGGAGACCGTGCCGTCCGCGTCCACCACAATGGTGGACCGGATGAGGCCCTCATAGGTCCGCCCGTAGTTCTTCTTCTCCCCCCAGGCACCGTAGGCCTCAGCCACGGCGTGGTCTTCGTCGGACAGGAGCGGGAAGGTCAGCCCTTCCTTTTCTGCGAATGTGGCGAGCTTCCCGACCGGATCCGGAGACACGCCGACGACGTCGTAGCCTTCGCGTTGCAGGGAGGCGAGCGTGTCGCGGAAGTCGCACGCTTCCTTGGTGCAGCCCGGCGTCGACGCCGCCGGGTAGAAGTACACGATGGTGTTCCGGCCGCGGTAATCCTTCAGGCTGACGTCCTTCCCTGCGGAATCCTTCAACGTAAAGTCCGGTGCCGGAGTGCCGGGAGTGAGTCGTTCAGCCAAGATTTTCTCCTTAGGAATGTTCTGGACATCCAAGCTTAGTAAGCGGGGGAGCGAGGGACGAATCCCACGCTGGCTATACTAAGTTGTATGCCTGATATGGATCGCTGGCCCACAGGGCGCCTCTTGTCCACCGCGGCACGTCTCGTGGAACACTCCTGGAACGAGAAGCTGGGAGCCATCGGGCTCACCCATGCCGGAGTGATCGCCATGGAGGTACTTTCCCTTAACGGACCCATGACGCAGGCCCAGCTGGCCCAATTGGTCCGCGTCCAGGCCCAGACCATGGGAAAAACACTCAGCCGGCTCGAGGTCCACGGCCACATCCGGCGCGAGCGCAGCACGTCCGACCGCCGAAGCCACGTGGTGTCCCTGACCGAGCGCGGGGTGGAAGCTGTGGCCGCTGCGGCGGACATGGAACGAACAGTTCTTGCCGCCGCTTCCATCGACCCGGACATCCTTCGCCAGGAGCTCCAGGCGGTGGTGACCGTCCTGGCCAGCCGTTTTTCCTCGCCTGAAACCAAGGCAATTGTGGCAAGTGCCGAATCCGGACTGACTGTCGACGCGAACAGCGCCAACTGACCAGCTGATTGACTACCCCAGGAGCCGGACGGCAATGGCCTCCAGCGCCTGGACGTCCCAGCCCTTATTCAGGGGACCCAGTTTGGCCTGCAGGACGGCCATGACGCCCATCTCCAGCAAAGCCTGTAAAGCCGAACCGGGGTTTTCGCTGAACTCGAGGCTGCTTTCCAATATCCCCAGCGCGTCGGCATCCGTGGAGGGCGCAGGCAGGGAGGCCGCCATCGCGGCGCCAAGCGCGTCGGCGTCGGCTTCGATCGTGCCCGTCACAGTAAACCGAAAGACAGCCATGGTTAGCCCCTCCCACACCTAGTAGTGACGTCACTCTATCCAGTGCCGCGCAGGTTCTCCGATGCTTAAGGTGAATATTTCCTAAAGAATTGCGGCCAGGCCCGATGCGCTGTTTTCGGGCAAAACGAAACCCCGCCTTCACGGCTTGTGGCCTGTGAAGACGGGGTTTCTCTGGTGCACCCCCCGGGACTCGAACCCGGAACCCATTGATTAAGAGTCAATTGCTCTGCCAGTTGAGCTAGAGGTGCAGCTGTTGTTTTGGTTCTTCCCGATGGCTTTTGTTTCCCTCGTTCATCTCCGCAACGACATGAAACTCTACACGAGTTTTAGCCCGGTGTGAAATCGGCGCCTGCATCAGCCTCCGGGGCTGCCCGGAGGCGCCAAAATCAGCGCGGAATCAGGGTTTTGATTGTTGGTAAGCATCCACAAGGTGCCGTCCGGGGCCAGCGAAACGTCGCGGATGCGCCCGAACCGCGCTGTGAAATGGCTCACAGGATTGCCTGCATTTTCACCGGCGAGGGGGACTGCCCACAGTCTCTGGCCCCGCAGCGCTCCCAGATACGCTGTGGAGCCGACGATCTCGAGTCCGCTTGGAGAGGATTCCGCGGTGGACGGCCAGACGACTTTTGCGTCAATGAAGCCGGCCCTTCCCGGAGCTCCGGTGACCTCGGGCCACCCGTAGTTCCCGCCGGGTTGGATCAGGTTCAGTTCGTCATCCACGTTCGGACCGAATTCGCTGGACCAGAGCCTGCCCGCGTCGTCCCAGTCGAGCCCCTGCACATTGCGGTGGCCAAGGCTGTAGACCGGGTTGTCTCCGAACGGATTGCCGGGCGCCGGCTCGCCCTTTTCGGTAATCCGAAGGATCTTCCCGCCAAGCGCGCTCGGATCCTGGGGCTGGTCGCGGCGCTGCGAGTCTCCGGTTCCCACATAGAGGTTCCCGTCCGGTCCGAAACGGATGCGGCCGCCGTTATGGGTCGAGGCCTTCGGGATGCCGGCGAAGATCGTCTCGGGCGTGCCCAGCTCCAGCGCGCCCCCTGGAACCCGCTCAGTCAGTGTGAGCCGGGCGATCCGGTTGTCGGACCGGGCCGTGAAATAGGCGAAAAGTGACCGGTCGGAAGCGAAGTTCGGCGACACCGCCAGCCCAAGGAGGCCGCCTTCACCGCCCGGGACTACTCCGGGGACACTCCCCAGTGCCGTTGTGTTCCCGTCCCGGACCGCTTTGAGTTCGCCGCTGTCCCGTTCGGAAATAACGGCCGTGCCGTCCGGCAGGAACACCGTGGACCATGGCAGGCGCAGCCCCTCCACTGTCCGCAGCACCCGGGGTTCCTGGCCCGCACTGTTGCTGCCTGTGACCTGGCCGGCGTTACCCTTGGGGATGCTGCTGCCGCCACCGGTGCAGGCAACCAGCGCCAGCAACGACACGACGGCGGTGACAGGCCCGACGGCGGTGACGGGCCGCAGCAGGAGCGCCGGCCCGGGTCGGCGCCGCTCCTTGTCCCGGTTCATGGTGACGGCGGCCCTCCGGATGCCGGGCCTAGTGCCGGCTCCGTCGCGGCGCACGGAAGCCGGCCGCTTCGGCATGGGCTGCCGACTCGAACCAGACCTCCGCTACGGTTTCCTCATAGGCCGGGCTGGTTTCGTCGTGGTAGATCATCGACTGCGCATTGCCCTTGACCGTGTAGCCCTCGGGTGCGCTGCCATCCGGACCCGGGGCGGCTGATCCTTCCCCGTACGGTTTGTCTGCCGCAAGGTGTCCGGCGGGTTCGGCCGTGTGGGTTGCGGACCCTTCAGTCGCGGCTGACGAGGCGGCCGCCTGCATGGTTTCGGCATCCCCCTCGGACGGGGCTCGTGTGTCGCCCGCAACGGCTGGCCCGGTCCCGCCGGCCGGTGGCAGTTCCGCCCCGGCTCCTTCTGTGCGGACTTCTTTTTCCTGGACTTCTTTTTCCTGGACAGCTGCTTCCGGGACGTCTTCCGCTGCGGCGGATTCGGCGCCGGGGAGCGTGGGAGAATGCGGCTCCGTGTACTCGGGGTGATGGACAGGCGCCGCGGTAGCCTTCCCGGCGGCCGGGGATTCCCCTGCTGATTCCTGAGCCGGGGCCGCCAGGGTGTGCGGTTCGGCGTGGGCTTCCGCCGCGTGCGGCGTGCTTGCCGCCTCGGACCACTGCGCCTCCCACTCTGCCTTGTCGGACACGGCTGCCTTGTCGGACGCAGCTGCCTTGTCGGAAACGGCTGCTTCGCCGGACACCGCTGCCATACCCGCGGCGGGCGCCGCCGTCGTGGCTGCTGTGTCTTCGTCCCAGTCATCCACATCTCCACCGGCGGGTGCGGACGCTGCCGGTGCTGACGTCATCGGTGCGGCTTTGGCTGCCGAGCTGAACCCTGCGGCACCCGGCATCCCGGCGGTGGCGGCTGCGTCTGCCGAAGGTGCTGCACTGCCTCCGGCCGGTGCGCCGGCAGCGGGCCGCGGAGTTCCTGCCTGCCCTGACGGTGGAACGGACACGCCGGCATCGGAGGGCGTCGATGTTCCGGTGGTATTTCCCGAACTGTTGCGGTTCAGGAGCCACCAAACAACTCCGACGATGACTACGATGACGATGACCCAGATAATCCAGTCCATAGCAGAGCCCTTCTGTCCATAAGGCAAGGTTGCCGTTGCTTGACGTTACGTCGGTGTGATTAGGGCTGTAAAGGTTCAGAGGGGCAGCCCGCGCCGGATGAAGTCAGCCATGAATTCATGGAAGTCCGCGGCGTCGTCGGCCTGTTCGATGCTCCGGGTTCCGCGACCGGCCCGCTGAGCCGGTCCTCCCGGCGGCGAAGCCAGGCGCATGCTGTTTTCCACCCCGAAACGGAAGGCTTTCCCGGTACTTGCGGCCACTTCGTAACCGCCCAGCGAAGACTTGACGGCGGGCAGCCGGAGGGCATGCGAAAGGTTTGTCATGTTGATCGCCACCGGAACCCCGGCCGCGGCCAGGGACTTTTCATCAAAAGGGGCCACGATGATCTCGGCCGGATGCCAGCGGTAGCCGATCACAAAGCTCCGCCGGCGCGGAGGAGCCCAGCCCCGGGCCGCAGCACCCGCACCCTCAAAGCTGTTGGAGCCGCAGACGAGGTTGTAGTCGCCGTAGTTGGGAATCTGGTGATCAAAAACGGCGCGGAGCCTGGCCTTGAGCTCTTCGCTGCTGAGCGGGGGAGCGGCGTCAGTGTCCGATTCCGGGTTGGTCGCGTCCGGGTTGACCGGCACGGGCTTGCTGTTCACAGTGAAGTCCTGATGGTCGACCGGCAGGGTGGCTTGCACGCTACCAGAGCCGGCGCAGGATGCCTTGTCATGTCCGGGCTGCATGCGGGCTCAGTGCGCGGGCACTGTCCTGCAGCACTGTCCTGTAGCCTCGCTTCATGGATTTGAAACGGCTCCGGATTCTCCGTGAACTCTCGGACCGGGGAACCGTGGGCGCCACCGCCGAGGCCATGGAGGTGACGCCGTCGGCCGTTTCCCAGCAACTCAAGACCCTCCAGGACGAGCTGGGCGTTGTCCTGGTGGAGAAGTCCGGCAGGGGAGTGCGCCTGACCGAGGCAGGGCGCGCGATGGCGGCGGCAGCGGCGGATGTGTCCACTGCCATGGCCCGCGCCGAAGCCACCATCGACACGTACCGGCAGGGCTGGCAGACGCACGTTAAGGCAGCCTTCTTTCCGAGTGCGGCGGAAATGTTCCTCCCAGGTCTCCTGCACCGCGTCAAGGCGGTGGAAGGACTCCGGTTCGAGGCCTCCTTCGAGGACCCCGGCGTCGCGGGCTTCGCTGCCCTGGCCGCCGACTACGACATCGTCCTGGCCCACAGCGTTGATGGTCCCGATGTCTTCGCCCGGCAGGGGCTCGTGGTGGTTCCCCTGCTGAACGAGCCGCTGGACGTCGCCGTGCCGGCCGGCCACGTCCTGGCGGCGAAGTCCTCGCTGACCGCCGGCGACGTAGTGGGTTTTCCATGGATGGGCGTCCCGGAGGGTTTCCCCTTCGACACGGTGCTGCGCCAGATCGAGGTCCAGGCAGGGTCTCCGGCGGTACGCGCGCAGTTGTTTCCCGATCTTCGCGTCCTGGAGGCACTCGTGAGTGCAGGTCACGGGCTGAGCCTGCTGCCCCGGTACACCGCCTTGCGGAACCAGGAGCGCGGCTTCGTCTTGCGCCCGCTGCTCGGGGTGACTGCCCGCCGCAGCATCGTGGCGCTCGCCCGCCCTGATGTGGCGGCACGGACCACAATCGCGCAGGTCCTGTCCATGCTGGAGGCCGAAGCTGCATCAATCGATGCCGCCGGCCTCCGTGATGCCTGACACAATCCAAGGCAGCTCGGGCCTCAGCCGATCTCATTATTCGAGACGAGAGTCCACTATTTGATCGAAATATTCCCGGTTTTCGGCTTAACGGTCCCCTCCGGGTCGTTGGCGTCCCGATCGGAGTCATAGACTTTGACCCATGAGTGAGGACACCCAAGCAGCAATCGAGAACAAGATTGACATCAAGCCCCGCAGCCGGGTCGTCACCGACGGGATCCACGCCGCCCCCGCGCGCGGTATGTTCCGCGCCGTGGGCATGGGCGACGACGACTTCGCGAAGCCGCAGATTGGCGTGGCAAGTTCGTGGAACGAGATCACTCCCTGCAACCTTTCCCTGAACCGGCTGGCCCAGGGCGCCAAAGAGGGCGTCCACGCAGGCGGCGGTTTCCCCATGCAGTTCGGCACCATCTCCGTCTCGGACGGCATCTCCATGGGCCACGAGGGCATGCACTTCTCCCTGGTCTCGCGTGAGGTCATCGCCGACTCCGTCGAAACCGTGATGCAGGCCGAGCGCATCGACGGCTCGGTGCTCCTGGCCGGCTGCGACAAGTCCCTCCCGGGCATGCTGATGGCAGCTGCCCGCCTGGACCTCGCCAGCGTGTTCCTGTACGCCGGCTCCATCATGCCGGGCTGGGTCAAGCTGGAGGACGGTTCCGAGAAGGAAGTCACCCTGATTGACGCCTTCGAAGCCGTGGGTGCCTGCGCCGCCGGCAAGATGAGCCTCGGAGACCTGGAACGCATCGAAAAGGCCATCTGCCCGGGTGAAGGCGCCTGCGGCGGCATGTACACGGCCAACACCATGGCCTGCATCGGCGAAGCCCTGGGCATGTCCCTCCCGGGCTCCGCTGCCCCGCCCTCGGCAGACCGCCGTCGTGATGAGTTCGCCCGCAAGTCCGGCGAAGCGGTGGTCAACCTGCTCCGCCTTGGCATCACTGCCCGCGACATCATGACCAAGAAGGCCTTCGAGAACGCCATTGCCGTGACCATGGCATTCGGTGGCTCCACCAACGCCGTCCTGCACCTGCTCGCCATTGCCCGTGAAGCCGAAGTCGAACTGACGCTCGACGACTTCAACCGCATCGGCGACAAGATCCCGCACCTCGGCGACCTCAAGCCCTTCGGCCGCTACGTGATGACCGACGTGGACAAGATCGGCGGCGTGCCGGTCATCATGAAGGCACTGCTCGACGCCGGACTGCTGCACGGCGACTGCCTCACCGTTACCGGCAAGACCCTTGCCGAGAACCTCGAGTCCATCAACCCGCCGGACCTCGACGGCAAGATCCTTCGTGCGCTGGACAACCCGATCCACAAGACCGGCGGCATCACCATCCTGCACGGTTCCATGGCGCCGGAAGGCGCCGTCGTCAAGAGCGCCGGTTTCGACGCCGACGTCTTTGAGGGCACCGCCCGCGTCTTCGAGCGCGAACAGGGCGCCCTGGATGCCCTGGACAACGGAAACATCAAAGCCGGCGACGTCGTCGTCATCCGCTACGAAGGTCCGAAGGGCGGTCCGGGCATGCGCGAGATGCTCGCGATCACCGGCGCCATCAAGGGCGCGGGCCTCGGCAAGGACGTCCTGCTCCTGACGGACGGCCGCTTCTCCGGCGGGACCACCGGCCTGTGCATCGGCCACGTTGCCCCGGAAGCAGCCGACGGCGGCCCCATCGCCTTCGTCCAGGACGGCGACAGGATCCGTGTCGACATCGCCGCGCGAACCTTCGACCTCCTGGTCGACGAGGCCGAGCTGGAATCCCGCAAGACCGGCTGGGAGCCGCTTCCTGCCAAGTTCACCAAGGGCGTGCTCGCCAAGTACGCCAAGCTGGTGCACAGCGCCTCCACCGGCGCATACTGCGGGTAGTACCCGCAGCCCAATCCGTGGACAACGGCGTCCACATAGTGAGATGCGTACCGTCGTCGTTGACACGCTTCTCATCAGAGGGAAAACTGAACGCATGATCGCATTCGTTACTAGCTTCGCTGCTGCAGAGGCAGTCGTCGTCCTTACCAAGCGCGTGGCTCAATAGCCCGACTGGTAACGAACCGTCACGCGCAAACCCCTCGAAGAGCCTCACGGCTGAGGGGTTTTTTTATTTGTTCCACATATTGAACCCGTCATGAGATTTACCCGCTAATAAAGATCCACAAAGGAAGAGTCCGATGAGCAAAGGATCGCCGATCAGCCCCTCGCTGATGGCTACAAAGTCCGCTGGAGCCCCCAAAGCTCCGGAACGCGCCGACCGCACGGCCGATGCCGGCGTCGAGCACGCTGCTGCTGTCTCTCCTGTACTCGGACCGAACAACGTCGTACCCCCGACGGTGATGACCGGTTCACAAGCTATTGTCCGCTCGCTCGAAGAACTCGGCGTGGACGATATTTTCGGTTTGCCCGGTGGCGCGATCCTGCCCACCTATGACCCCTTGATGGCCTCCCGCATGAATCACGTGCTGGTCCGTCACGAACAGGGAGCCGGCCACGCCGCGCAAGGCTACGCCATGGTTACCGGGCGGGTGGGCGTCTGCATTGCCACCTCGGGTCCCGGCGCCACCAACCTCGTTACCGCCATCATGGATGCGCACATGGATTCCGTGCCGCTGGTGGCCATCACCGGCCAGGTATCCAGCGGTGTCATCGGCACGGACGCCTTCCAGGAAGCTGACATCGTGGGCATCACCATGCCCATCACCAAGCACTCGTTCCTGGTGACCGACCCCAATGACATCCCGCATGTCATGGCTGAGGCATTCCACCTCGCCTCCACGGGCCGTCCCGGTCCGGTGCTGGTGGACGTCGCCAAGGACGCCCAGCAGGGCCAGATGACGTTCTCCTGGCCGCCGAAGATCGACCTGCCCGGCTACCGCCCGGTGGTCCGCGGCCACAACAAGCAGGTTCGCGAAGCAGCGAAGCTGATTGCTGCGGCCAGCAAGCCCGTCCTCTACGTCGGCGGCGGCGTGGTCAAGGCGCATGCTTCGGCGGAACTGCGGGAGCTCGCCGAAATCACCGGCGCACCGGTGGTGACCACCCTGATGGCCCGCGGCGTGTTCCCGGACTCACACCCGCAGCACGTCGGCATGCCGGGCATGCACGGCACGGTGTCCGCCGTTACCGCGCTGCAGCAGTCCGATCTGCTCATCACCCTGGGCGCCCGTTTCGATGACCGGGTGACCGGCGTCCTGAAAACCTTCGCGCCGAACGCCAAGGTGATCCACGCGGACATCGATCCGGCCGAGATCTCCAAGAACCGCACCGCGGACGTTCCGATCGTGGGCTCCGTCAAGGAGATCATCCCGGAACTGACCGAGGCCGTGAAGACGCAGTTCGCTGCTTCCGGCACGCCGGACCTGGAGAACTGGTGGGCGTTCCTGAACAACCTGAAGGATACGTATCCGCTGGGGTGGACCGAGCCCGAAGACGGCCTCACCGCACCGCAGCGCGTCATTGAGCGCATCGGTGCCCTCACCGGCCCCGAAGGGATTTACGTTGCGGGCGTCGGCCAGCACCAGATGTGGGCTGCGCAGTTCATCAAGTACGAACGCCCCCACGCCTGGCTGAACTCCGGCGGAGCCGGCACCATGGGATACGCCGTTCCCGCGGCCATGGGCGCCAAAGTGGGCGCACCGGACCGTGTGGTCTGGGCCATCGACGGCGACGGCTGCTTCCAGATGACCAACCAGGAACTGGCCACCTGTGCCATCAACAAGATCCCCATCAAGGTTGCGGTCATCAACAACTCCTCGCTGGGCATGGTTCGCCAGTGGCAGACCCTCTTCTACGAGGGCCGCTACTCGAACACCGACCTGAACACCGGCCACGAGACAGTCCGCATCCCGGACTTCGTGAAACTGGGCGAGGCCTACGGCTGCGCGTCCTTCCGGTGCGAACGCGCTGAGGACATCGACGCCACCATCCAGAAGGCCCTTGAGATCAATGACCGCCCCGTGGTCATCGACTTCGTAGTGAGCCCCGACTCCATGGTGTGGCCGATGGTGCCCGCCGGAGTGAGCAACGACCAGATCCAGGTCGCCCGCAACATGACCCCGGAATGGGAAGAGGAGGACTGATCATGACCCGCCACACGCTGTCCGTTCTGGTCGAAGACAAGCCCGGTGTGCTGACCCGAGTCGCGAGCCTCTTCGCGCGCAGGGCCTTCAACATCAATTCCCTGGCCGTCGGCCCGACGGAAGTTCCGGGCATGTCCCGGATGACCGTCGTCGTCGACGCCGACGGTGACCTGATCGAACAGGTCACCAAGCAGTTGAACAAACTTGTCAACGTGATCAAGATTGTTGAACTGACCTCAGAATCTTCCGTACAGCGAGACCACATCCTGGTCAAGGTACGTGCGGATGCCGCAACACGCCTGCAGGTGACCCAGGCTGCAGACCTGTTCCGCGCTTCAGTGGTCGACGTCTCCACAGACTCGGTGGTCATTGAAGCAACCGGCCACCCCGAAAAGCTCACCGCACTGCTGTCAGTGCTCGAGCCCTTCGGCATCCGCGAAATTGTGCAGTCCGGCACCCTGGCCGTTGGACGGGGATCCCGCTCCATGAGCGACAGGGCCTTGCGCAGCGCCTAGGCGCCACGTACAGCCCGTGCAGTAACGCAACACCACAGACTATTTACACCCGAGAATCCACTCAAAAGGAGTTACGCAAGTGACTGAAATGTTCTATGACGACGACGCTGATCTGTCCATCATCCAGGGCCGGAAGGTAGCCATCGTCGGCTATGGCTCGCAGGGCCACGCCCACGCCCTGAACCTGCGCGACTCCGGCGTTGAAGTTACCATCGCCCTCAAGGAGGGCTCGGCGTCGATCGCCAAGGCACAGGACGCCGGATTCACGGTCAAGAACGTCGCCGACGCCGCCGAATGGGCCGACGTCATCATGATCCTGGCGCCGGACCAGCACCAGCGCTCGATCTACAACGACTCCATCAAGGACAAGCTGACCCCCGGCAAGGCCCTGGCCTTCGCACACGGCTTCAACATCCGCTTCGGCTACATCGAGGCGCCGGAGGGTGTTGACGTCATCCTGATCGCCCCGAAGGCTCCCGGCCACACCGTGCGCCGCGAATTCGAAGCCGGCCGCGGCATCCCGGACATCATCGCGGTCGAGCAGGACGCCACCGGCGCAGCCTGGGACCTGGCCAAGTCCTACGCCAAGGCCATTGGCGGCACCCGCGCCGGTGTCATCAAGACGACCTTCACCGAGGAAACCGAAACCGACCTCTTCGGCGAGCAGGCCGTCCTGTGCGGCGGTGTCTCCCAGCTGGTCCAGTACGGCTTCGAGACCCTGACCGAAGCCGGCTACCAGCCGCAGATCGCCTACTTCGAGGTGCTTCACGAGCTCAAGCTCATCGTTGACCTCATGTGGGAAGGCGGCATCGCCAAGCAGCGCTGGAGCGTTTCCGACACCGCAGAGTACGGCGACTACGTCTCCGGCCCGCGCGTCATCACCCCCGAGGTGAAGGAAAACATGAAGGCTGTCCTCGGCGACATCCAGAACGGCGCGTTTGCCAAGCGCTTCATTGAAGACCAGGACAACGGCGGCGTGGAGTTCAAGGCGCTGCGTGCCAAGGCTGAGCAGCACCCCATCGAGAGCGTCGGCCGCGAACTGCGTGGCCTGTTCTCCTGGCAGCAGCAGGACGAGGACTACGTAGAGGGCTCGGCAGCCCGCTAAGGCTGCCGCCACCAAGGCCGTCGGCCAGGTGCCC
Organism: Arthrobacter sp. UNC362MFTsu5.1; assembly: GCF_000685965.1. Classification (GTDB taxonomy): domain Bacteria; phylum Actinomycetota; class Actinomycetes; order Actinomycetales; family Micrococcaceae; genus Arthrobacter. The sequence continues at coordinate 23,601 of NZ_JMLE01000016.1, forward strand.
TTCACAAGGCAGTAGTGAGGCCGGGTTCACACTTAACAATGTGAGCCCGGCCTTTCCGTCCGCCTAGACTTGATTTATCCCCAGGACTGCAACGCAGAGGATCAGCCGTGTCAAAACCCGTAGTACTGCTCGCCGAAGAACTTTCACCCGCCACAGTCGAGGCCCTCGGCCCGGACTTTGAAATCCGCCAGACAGACGGCTCCGACCGTTCCCAGCTGCTCTCTGCCATCGTGGACGTTGACGCAATCCTGGTCCGTTCTGCCACGCAGGTGGACGCTGAGGCCATCGCTGCGGCCAAGAACCTGAAGGTCATTGCCCGCGCCGGAGTGGGCCTGGACAACGTCGACATCAAAGCTGCCACGCAGGCCGGTGTCATGGTGGTCAACGCGCCGACGTCGAACATCGTCTCCGCCGCTGAACTGACGGTCGGCCACATCCTGAGCCTCGCCCGCCACATTCCGCAGGCCAGTGCCGCGCTCAAGGACGGCGAATGGAAGCGCTCCAAGTACACGGGCATTGAACTCTACGAGAAGAAGATCGGTATCATCGGCCTCGGCCGGATCGGCGCCCTCGTGGCAGCCCGCCTGAAGGGCTTCGACACCAAGATCCTGGCGTACGACCCCTACATCACCTCCGCCCGCGCCGCCCAGCTGGGCGTGCAGCTGGTCACCCTGGACGAGCTGCTGGCACAGTCGGACTTCATCACCATCCACATGCCCAAAACGCCGGAAACGGTGGGCATGCTCGGCGCCGAGGCGTTCAAGAAGATGAAGAAGACCGCCTACGTCATCAACGTCGCCCGCGGCGGCCTGGTGGACGAGGAAGCCCTGCACGCTGCCCTGAAGGACGGCGAGATCGCCGGTGCCGGCGTTGACGTGTTCGTCAAGGAACCCAGCACCGACCTGCCGTTCTTCGACATGGACAACGTGGTGGTGACCCCGCACCTGGGCGCCTCCACTGACGAAGCCCAGGAAAAGGCAGGCGTCTCCGTGGCCAAATCGGTCCGGCTCGCCCTGGCCGGCGAACTGGTCCCCGACGCAGTGAACGTTGCCGGCGGCGTCATTGCTCCGGACGTTCGCCCGGGCATCCCGCTGATCGAAAAGCTCGGCCGCATCTTCACCGCGCTGACCCACGCCTCCCTGACCCAGTTCGACGTCGAAGTTGCCGGCGAGATTTCCTCACTGGACGTCAAGGTGCTGGAACTGGCCGCGCTCAAGGGCATCTTCGCCGACGTCGTGACCGAACAGGTCTCCTACGTCAACGCCCCTGTCATCGCCGAGCAGCGGGGCATCAACGTCCGCCTGATCACCACGCCGGAAACCGAGTCGTACCGGAACCTCCTGACGCTGCGCGGTGCCCTGAGCGACGGCAGCCAGATCTCCGTGGCCGGCACACTGACGGGCCCCAAGCAGATCCAGAAGCTCGTGGGCGTCAACGGCTACGAGGTGGAGATTCCCATCAGCGAACACCTTGTGGTGGTTGCTTACGCGGACCGTCCGGGTGTGATCGGCACCATCGGCCACATCCTGGGCATGAACAACATCAACATCGCCGGCATGCAGGTTGCGCGCCAGGCCGAGGGCGGCCAGGTCCTGGCGCTCCTGACCATTGACAGCTCGGTTCCGCAGCAGGTCCTTGACGCGATCAAGGCCGGCATCGGTGCCGAGATGGTGCGGGAAGTCGACCTCGAAGACTGACATCCCGCCTATTCGGTGAACTTCTCGTGACAGACGTTAACTTCTGCCACGTATGATTGGCCGGTCTGCGTACAATGGCTGGGTCCGATTTTCGGATCCGGCCGGCAGACCGGCCATTATTTTTTGCACACCCGGCAGGGGACGCCTTCACATCCGTTAGGTGTGGACAGAGGTGTGCGCTCACGCAATCCAGCTTTCAGGGAGCCCAATGAACGCCGTCCAGAGGTTCATCAGAAGCCGAGTGCTTTTGCTGACCGCGGCCATTTTGATCGTCGCCATGTGCCTGTCCGTCCTCGTCCAGGGCCAGTCACAGGCGGCGCTCAACCGAACAGTCGACCAGAATTCCCGCGGACTTTATGACATCCTCGTCCAGGCCAAGGCAGGTTCCGGCGGCGCACTCATGCAGCCGGAAATCGCCAACGGCCAGGGCGGCATCAGCTTCGATCAGCTGGATGGCATCAGGAAGCTCACCGGCACCTCCGTGGCGGCCCCCATCAGCCTCGTCTCACGGGTATCGCAGAACCTCGAAGCGCCGCGGCTTGACGCCATGGACTACCTGGGATTCAACGCCGGCCTGGTGGGCACGGCGACCGCAGGGGAGCCCGGCGGAACCGACCCCGGCAAGTGGCCGGCAGCGCAATCGGTCCTCACTGACGAGGCCAAGAAATACCGCGTGACGGCCAGCGCCGTCAGCTCCGACGGCCAGTCGGAACAGACCCTGTTCAAGTCCATGGCCGAGGGTTCCCTCGGCAAGGCCAAGCTCGTCGAAGAGCAGACCGCCGGCGGCAAGAGCATCCGCATCGCGGGCGCCGACGGGGAAACGGGCATCAAGTTCCCGGCCCCCGCGGGCGGCTCCGAACACAACCTGTTCAACCTCTCGGTATCGCTGCCGCTGGCGCCGCAGGTGACGGAGTCCGTCGTCGCCGTCGACCCGGTGTCCGAGCGGGCCCTCCTGGGCACCGCAGGCGACTTCCTCGCACCGCTCGAAAAGGCGCCGCCGGCAGATGCACGGAACGCCGGAGCGATCGGCCGGCACTTCGAAAGCCTGTTCACCACGGGAATCAGCATGGAGGAACTGGAAGAGGGGCCCGACTTCCTCGGCGTCAAGCTCAAGTACTGGGCACCCCTGATGACCCAGTACCAGCAGGCCAAGCGCGCCGGCCAGCTCACGGCCGATTCCCAGGCGATCCCGCTGATCGTCCGCTCCGGCACCTCCCTCGACCTCAAGTACTCGGTCAAGATCGAGGAAATCGACGACTCCGGAAACGTGGTCAAAGACGTGGGCACGGTGACCCGTTCGCTGGACAAGGACTACCTTCCGTTCGTTTCCAAGTCGCCGTTCGCCCTGTCCTGGCCGGGCTCGCAGGACTTCTCCCAGCTGCTGGGGAACACCGGCAACTTCAGCCAGGGCCTCTACAACCCGGCAACGTGGAGCACCGCCTTCGCGTCCGCCCCCAAGTACACCGACGGTGCCACTGCCGGCAACGGAGCCGTGGACAAGACCGCCACACCGGGGGAGTGGGTGACCGTCAACCGCCTTCCGGAGAAGGGTGCCGGCGGAGCGCCCGTCGACCAGACCCAGCGCGAGCCTGTTGACGAACGTTCCTACCGCGACAGCCTGGAGACCGGCACCAAGGTCGCCGCGCCGCTGGCCATGGTTTACGGCACGTTCGACGCCGAGAAGGTTAAGGAAGCCGCCGGGGACATCAACCGGCTGCCCCTGGGCGGCTACGATCCGTCGCCGCTCACCCTGACCGAGGACGCCCAGGGCAAGAAGGTGGAGAACACCGAACTCAAGCCGTCACTGAGCGCCACGGGACTGGTCAGCCAGTCTGCCGGTGCGATCACCGACTACTACGGCCTCGCCGCCGCCCGGGGATTCGAACAGAACGCTTCGGTCATCGACGCAGTCCGCGTCAAGGCCAAGGCGCCGGGCAGCTGGAAGGAGTCCCAGCCGGAGGTCGAGAAGCTTGCGGACGAAATCCGCGACATGGGCCTCGAAGCGACGGTTGTTGCCGGCTCGGCGCGTGAAGACGCCAACATTTTCGTTCCCGGATACTCCAAAGACGGCGCCGGCAAGGAATCCCCGCTGGGCACCGTCACCCAGTCGTGGGTCCGCCAGGATGCGGCCGACGCCGTGTCCGGTTCCCTGACCGGTACGAATGTGACGCTGCTGTTCCTCACTCTGTGCGGTGCCGCGTTGCTGACTGGTGCCTCCACGGTCAGCTACATCCGCCAGCGCCGCCGCGAGGCCGGCACCCTGCGGGCCATGGGTTGGACGCAGAACAGGATCCGCAGCTGGGTCCTCGCCGAGTTCGGCGTGGGAGCGGCCATGCTGGCAATTGCCGGCACCATCCTGAGCCTGGTCAGCTGGAACCTCGCTACGGTCATTGTTTCCGCCTCTGTGCTGGTGCTCTACGCTGCCGCAGCCTACTTCGCGGCCCGGCAGCTGAGGCACCGTGACGAGATCGACCAGGAGCCGCAGCACGACGAGCGGCTGATCGCCGTCGACTCCCCGCTCACGTTCGCCAACCGCCAGCTGAGCACCAACAAATTCAACACCATCTCGCTGGCCGTGGCAGTAGGCGTTTTTGGTGCGGCCGTCGGCGGCCTGATCGCCCTGCTGATCGACATCCCGAGAGCCGCCGGCGCCAGTGCCCTCAGCGGCCTCGCTGCCGCCAGCGTGGCGCTGCCCAGCATCGTCCTGGCGCTCTCCGGCGTAGCTGTGGGCCTGGTGCTGACCCTTGTCACCGGACGCTTCGAGCTCCAGGCCAAGCGCCAGTACCTCGGCACGCTCGAAGCCATGGGCTGGAACCCGGACATGCTCGGCCAGGTCCGGCTGTTCGAAAACGCCCTCGTGGGCACGGTGGCCCTGCCGCTGGGCGTGGTCGGCGCCCTCGGCATCGGCCTCCTGCTCGCTCCCTATGCCGCGCTCTGGGCCGCCCTGGCCGGACTCGTGGCTGTACTTTGCTGGATTCCAATTGCAACGAAAGTGGTCCAATGAACAACGACCTGAATCTCGACCGGATTCCCCAGGATGACGCCGGGGACGGCTCGCTCCAGACCCGTGCCAACACCATCCTGAAGGCCGCAGACCACGGGACCCCGCTGGAACTGAGCAACATCACCATCCGCTACGGCGGCCAGAAGGGCGGAGCCGACGCCGTCAACGTCGTCGAAGGCTTTGACCTGACCCTCCACGCCGGGGAAATGCACTGCGTCGCCGGCCGAAGCGGTTCCGGCAAGACCAGTATCCTGACCGTCGGAGCAGGCCTTACCCTGCCGACGTCGGGCCGGGTGTACTGGGAGGGCCAGTCCCTCGAGAGCATGGGCGACGACGAAATCGCCGACCGCCGCCGGGCACTGATCGGCTACGTGGACCAGGGCGGCGCGCTGATTGACGGCATGAGCGCACTGGAGAACGTCCTGCTGCCGGCCGTGCCGGACGGCGAAGTGGACCAGCGCCGCGACATGGCAAAGGACCTCCTGGACCTTGTCGGCCTGGGGCGGCGGATGCGCCACCGTCCGGCCCAGCTGTCCGGCGGCGAGCGTCAGCGCGTGGCGATCGCACGTGCCCTGATCCTGGGCACCCGCGTCCTGGTGGTCGACGAACCGACGGCGAGCCTGGACCGTACCTCGGCCAACCGCATCATCAGCATCCTGAAGGACACCACGTCCGACGGAATTGCCGTGCTGGTGGCGTCACATGACCACGAACTTGTCCGGCTCAGCGATACCCTGACCGAACTGATCTAGATTTAGGGGTAGCGTTCCACCAGCTCCCGGCCCGCACCGCTTCCGAAAAAAGGTAACTTCCCAGAGTGTCGTCTTCAGCCCAGACCCCGTTCTACATCACCACCGCCATTACGTACCCCAACGGCGTGCCGCACATCGGCCATGCCTACGAGTACATTGCCACCGACGCAATGGCCCGGTTCAAGCGCCTGGACGGTTACGACGTTTTCTTCCTGACCGGCACGGATGAGCACGGCATGAAGATCGCGCAGACGGCCGACAAGGAAGGCATCACGCCCAAGGAGCTGGTGGATCGGAACGCCGAAATCTACAAGGCCGCCCACTCCGCCCTGGGAATCTCGTACGACCGCTTCATCCGCACCACGGACGAGGACCACTACGCCGCTTCCCAGGCCATCTGGAAGAAGATGGAGGCCAACGGGGACATCTACCTGTCCAAGTACGAGGGCTGGTACTCGGTCCGCGATGAGGCCTACTACGTTGAAGACGAGACCGTCGTCAAGGAAGACGGCCTCCGCTACTCGCGCGAGACGGACACCGAGCTGACCTGGACGGCCGAGGAAAGCTACTTCTTCCGGCTCTCCGCCTACCAGGACAAGCTGCTGGCACTGTACGAGGCACACCCTGAGTTCGGTGCCCCGCAGTCCCGCTTCAACGAGGTCATCAGCTTCGTCAAGCGGGGGCTGGAAGACCTCTCCATCAGCCGCACGACGTTCGACTGGGGTGTTCCGGTTCCCGGTAACGACAAGCACGTGATGTATGTGTGGGTGGATGCGCTGACCAACTACCTGACCGGCGTGGGCTACCCGGACGTCGATTCGGAGTCGTTCCGGAAGTTCTGGCCGGCGGACGTCCACGTGATCGGCAAGGACATTTCGCGATTCCACGCCATTTACTGGCCGGCGTTCCTCATGAGCGCCGGGCTGGAGCTGCCCAAGCGGATCATGATCCACGGGTTCCTGAACAACAACGGCGTCAAGATGTCCAAGTCGCTGGGCAACGTGGTGGCTCCGTCGGACTTCGTGGCACAGTACGGCCTGGACCAGGTGCGCTTCTTCTTCCTGCGTGAGGTGCCTTTCGGCGCGGACGGGAGCTACAGCCACGAAGCCATTGTGGGCAGGATGAACTCCGACCTCGCCAACAACTTCGGCAACCTGGCACAGCGCTCATTGTCGATGGTCGCCAAGAACTGCGAGGGCCGGGTCCCGGTTCCCGGCGCATTCACAGCGGAGGATTCCGCGCTGCTGGCGCAGGCCAACGGCCTCCTGGAGGCCGCCCGGGCCGCGTTCGAGAAGCAGGAATTCAGCCGTGCCCTGGAAGCGATCTGGGGCGTCCTTGGCGACACCAACGCGTACTTCGCCGAGCAGGCGCCTTGGGTGCTGCGGAAGACCGACGTCGAGCGCATGAACACGGTGCTGTTCGTGACGCTTGAGGTGCTCAGGATCGTTGCGATCCTGGTCCAGCCGGTTATGCCGACGGCGTCCGCCGCCCTCCTGGAAACGCTCGGCCAGCACGACGGCGACGCCCGCCTGTTCACGGCGGTCGCCGTGCCGCTCGTCCCCGGCACCGAGCTCCCTGCCCCGGCCCCGATTTTCCCGAAGTACGAGGAACCAGCCGAAGCGTAGTACTTCCGGACGCCCTGTCGTCCCGCCATAGTTACCCCGGCGCTCCCTCGCTTGCCGCAGCAAGCGGGGGAGCGTTTTTGTGCCCGCTGTTATCCCGGAGCGTGGCCCGGGGCGCGGTAGCAAGGGTCCAGGTATCCAAGTAGTCAGCCGTATGCGTGCGAGTGAATATTTTCACGAAGCAGGTAATTGATACCTGTGCCAGTTTGAGTAAACGCGTACCTGTTACTCGGGTTTAACCGGAGCGGCAAACCTAGCCTGAAAAGGCAAGCGAACTGATGACACTGTCTGGGGAGTAACTGTCGCCTTCACTTCGCTGTTTGAGGTCTCACACAGGTTTTGTTTTCACTGGTCTCGAAGACGGTTACTCCGCGCAGTCTGGTCAGTTCGAATCGGATTGGTATGGAGGGACCGAACATGAAACGGACAATAGCCACTCTGGGGGTGGTGGGCCTCGGCATTATGGGGGCCACAGTGGCGGCTTACGCCGCGCCACCGTCCAGCGACGAAAACAGCATTATCATCTGCCACGCCAAGGGCGGATCCGGGAGCTATACGGCGGTGGAAGTCAGTGTCAACGGGCTTTCGGGACACAGCGGGCACGCTGACGACGTTGTCCCGCAGAACAATGGCACCACGCTGCCGGGCGGCCAGAACCTGACAACGGCGAACCTGGCGCTCCTCGCCCAGGGCTGTGTGGCAGGGGGTGTGGTTCCGACAACTCCGCCGCCGCCTCCGCCTACGGACGAGCCGACGGACGAGCCGACTCCGACGGATGAGCCGACTCCGACGGATGAGCCGACGGACGAGCCGACTCCGACGGATAGCCCGACGCCGTCAGATACGCCGTCGGCGACCCCGACGCCGTCGGATACATCGTCGGCGACCCCGACGACGCCTGCGGTGGTGACCGTGGTGGTGCCGCCGGCAACCACACCGGCGGCCGTCACCCCGGCGCCCGCCGCAGTGACCCCGGTTGCGTCAACACCCCTGGGGGCTGCCGCAGCGTCCGTTCCGGCAGCGAGCAACACGGGCTACAACGTCCAGACGGCCGTTGGCTCCCCGGGCGGAATTCCCGCCTGGCTGTCCATCCTGACCGGCCTCTTTGCCGCTGCAGGAGCGTGGGTGCTCGTGAAGAGCGGCCTGCGGTCCCGCGGAGCAAGCAGCTAGGACAGTAAACCCGGGGCGGGTGCCGTGACCTTACGGCACCCGTCCTCCGGTTTTGGCATCACCTTCCCAAAATCTTCAGGAGCCCCGCATGGTCTGTCACGTCCGGAACCGGCACCGGCATGCCGCCCGCATCCGCGGCCTGGTTCTTAGCAGCAGGGACCTTCTGGTGCTGGCATTCTGCGTGGCGGGGATTCTCGGGGCGTGGCTGGCATACGGCGTGACCGGAGCCGGGGACCACGGAGCATCCGCTGCCGGGGAACCGGCGGCCATCGTCCTGTCCGGGCGCTTGCCGGATCCGCTGGCGCCGGCCACGGTGCCTGCCGCCGAAGCGGCGGCCGCCGAGTCCGTTGCAACGTCGGATCCAGTTGCCTTGCCCGCCGTGCCGGCGCCGGCCGCACCGTTGGCCGCCGGCGGGTCGCCCGCGGCACCGCCTGCTCCTTCCTATCCCGCCGCGGCGGCACCCCGGCGCATCATCTACCCGGCCGCCGGCATGGACGTTGTGGTGCATCCGCTCGAACCGGAGTCCGTGGACGCCGCAAGCCACAGCATCGTGCCACCGGAGACGATGGATGGCTACTGGCTTGCAAACCTGGGGATGCCCGGGACCGGCTCCGTGAATACCAGCTATGTCATCGGCCACAGCTGGGAGGGGCTCGACGCGCCGTTCAACCACTTGAGTTCCGCCGCGGCGGCCGGGGACGAACTCACAGTCACGACCTCAACCGGCGCCATGACCTACCGGGTGGACTCGGTGACCACGTACACGAAGGCCACCTTGAAGGACAGCCCCATCTGGGCGGTGGTCCCCAACCGGCTGGTCCTGATCAGCTGCTACACGGAGGATCCGTGGGGTAAGAACGTTGCCGTGGTCGCGTCGCCCGTGGCAGGCCGCTGACACGCACCATTCCGGGCTGCCGATGTGTTCGAATATTGAGACGACTTGACCATCATGTGGATGGCTTGGCTACCCTGAAAAGATGAGCGCATCCACGATAAATCTTGCTGTCATTCCCGGCGACGGCATCGGCCCCGAAGTCATCGCCGAAGCGTTGAAAGTGTTGGAGAAGGTTGTAGCCGCCGAAGGCGTCACGCTGGACCAGACCCACTACAAGCTGGGAGCCCAGCATTGGCTTGAGACGGGCGAGACCCTTCCGGAGGAAGTGCTCAGCGATCTCCGCACCCGGGATGCCATCCTGTTCGGCGCCGTCGGTGCTGCCCCCGGTGACACCCGGATCCCGTCCGGCATCATCGAACGGGAGATGCTCCTGAAGCTTCGCTTCAGCCTGGACCACTTCGTCAACCTGCGACCGTCACGCCTCTTCGGCACCGTCGGCAGCCCGCTGGCCAATCCCGGCGACATTGATTTCATCGTGGTCCGCGAAGGCACCGAAGGTCCATATGTAGGCAACGGCGGTACCCTGCGTGCCGGGACCAGGCACGAGGTTGCCACCGAGGTTTCGCTGAACACGGCCCACGGCGTGGAACGGGTTGTCCGGGACGCCTTCCGCCGGGCGAGCGAACGCCCGCGCAAGCACGTCACCCTGGTCCACAAGCACAACGTCCTGGTTTTCGCCGGCCACTTGTGGAAGCGCACGGTTGAAGCGGTGGCGCAGGAATTCCCGGACGTCACCCACGACTACCTGCACATCGATGCAGCCACGATCTTCATGGTCACGGACCCGGCACGCTTCGACGTCATCGTCACGGACAACCTCTTCGGCGACATAATCACCGACCTCGCCGCCGCAGTCACCGGCGGCATCGGCCTCGCAGCCTCCGGCAACATCAACATGGAACGCACCGCCCCGTCCATGTTTGAACCCGTGCACGGATCCGCCCCCGATATTGCCGGCCAGCAAAAAGCCGATCCCACGGCGGCGATCCTGTCGGCGGCACTGCTCCTGGACCACCTGGGCTATGCCGAGGCGGCAAAGAAGATCGAAGCGGCAGTCATTGCCGACGTCGAAACCCGGGATGGCCGGGAGCGTACCACCAGCGCGATCGGTGACGCTATCGCCGCCGCCGTTTAGGGCCACGCATCGGGCGTAAGCTAGTTTCGAATCACCAATAATGCTGCCGTGGTCCGACGCTGAACCACGTTCACACACCAGGCAGCCGACCGTGGAGGAACCATGACTCAGACTGCCCATGGCGTCGAATTCACCCATCAGCCTTCGGTAACCCCGAAGTCTGCTGAAGAGCGAGCAGCCATCCTGGCGAACCCGGGTTTCGGCAACTATTTCACCGACCACACTGCGATTGTCGACTACAGCGTCGACGAGAACGGCAAGGGCGGCTGGCATGACGCGCGCATCGAGGCATACGGTCCCATCTCGCTTGACCCGTCAGCGGCGGTGCTGCACTACGGCCAGGAGATCTTCGAGGGCCTCAAGGCCTACCGGCATGCCGACGGGTCGGTCTGGACCTTCCGTCCGGAGGCCAACGCCGCCCGGCTGAACAAGTCCGCCCGCCGGCTGGCGCTGCCGGAGCTTCCGGAAGAGTACTTCCTCGGCGCCATCCGCGAACTCGTGCAGGCCGACCGTGAGTGGGTTCCGGCGGGCGACGGCGAGGCGCTCTACCTGCGCCCGTTCATGATCGCCACCGAAGCGTTCCTGGGCGTCCGCGCGGCCAGGGAAGTCTCCTTCCGCGTGATTGCATCACCGGCCGGAAACTACTTCGGCGGCGAGCTGAAGCCCGTGTCGATCTGGATCTCCCGGGAGTATGCACGCGCTGGCCGCGGCGGCACCGGTGCGGCCAAGTGCGGCGGCAACTACGCAGCCTCCCTCATCGCCCAGCAGGAGGCCGAGGCCCACGGCTGCAAGCAGGTCCTTTTCCTGGACCAGTTCAATGACAACGCCGTGGAAGAACTCGGCGGCATGAACGTCTTCTTCGTGATGAAGGACGGCTCGCTGGTCACCCCCGCGCTGACCGGGACCATCCTGGAAGGCGTCACCCGGATGTCCGTCATGCAGGTGGCCAAGGACATGGGCCGCACCGTCACCGAGCGCAAGATCACCCTGGACGAATGGCGGGACGGCGTCGCCTCGGGCGAGATCACGGAGGTCTTCGCCTGTGGAACTGCCGCTGTCATCACGCCCATCGGAGTACTCAAGGACGCCACCGAGTTCATCGGCTCCGAGGATGCGAAGGCGGGGGAGACCACCATGGCCATCCGCGAGCAGCTTCTTGGCATCCAGACGGGCACCGTCGAGGACACCCACGGCTGGCTGACGCGCCTCGCCTGAGATTCCCCACTTTCCTGACGCACGACGCCGGGTGGGTCGCAATCGAAGCGGCCCACCCGGCGTCGTGCGTTAACAATGCGAAGATGGACGGGTGAATCCCGAAATCTTTCCGTCGATTCGTCCGGCCAGCGACCTGACACGGTTCCGGCTTGCCCCCAACCCCGGCCCCATGAGCCTGGACGGGACCAATTCCTACCTGCTGGGCAGCCCCGGTGCGGGCAGCACCGTCGTGGTGGACCCCGGGCCGCTGGATGAACAGCACCTGCAGGAACTTGCCGGGGCAGGGAGGGTGGAGCTTATCCTCATCACCCACCGTCATGCGGACCATACGGCGGCGGCCGCGCGCTTCCACGAACTCACGGGGGCGCCGGTGCGCGCAGCGGATGCAGGGCACTGCCACGGAGGGATTCCCCTGGCTGACGGCGAAACCATCCTCGCGGCGGGGGTTGAGATCCGTGTCATTGCCACGCCCGGCCACACCTCCGATTCGCTCTGTTTTCACCTGCCCGCCGACGGCCGGCACGGATCGGTGCTGACCGGCGACACCATCCTGGGCCGCGGCACCACGGTGCTGGACTTTCCGGACGGGAAACTGGGCGACTACCTGGCAACCCTCGACAGACTCGAAGGGATTGGGCCGGCCACCGTGCTGCCCGGGCACGGAGCCGTGCTCCCGGCGCTCGATGCAGTAGTCCGTGCCTACCGGAACCACCGGCACGAACGGCTCGCGCAGATCCGGGCCGCCCTGGCGGACCTTGGTCCCTCTGCGGGAGTGGGCGAAATCACTGATGCCGTCTATACGGATATCGAGCCCGCCGTCCGGGCGGCCGCGGCGAACTCCGTGGCCGCCCAGTTGGAATTCCTCCGCAGCTGAGCACCGGGATGCGAGCTCCGGCGCGGTGCTTGGGCGGCAGTGCCCGCGGCAGGACACGCGGGCGGAGACTGTACGCTAGGAACCATGCGTATCGCCCGTTTTGTAGCTGATTCTGATCCCCTCTACGGTGTTGTTGAAGGCGAGCCCGGCAGTGAGGAAGTCACTGTTATCAAGGGTGACCCCTTCTTTCACGGCGTGGAACGAACCACCCAAAAGCACAAGCTGGAGGACGTGCGGCTGCTTGCCCCCATCATTCCGCGCAGCAAAGTGGTGGGCGTGGGACGCAACTTCGTGGAGCACGCCGCGGAACTGGGCAACGAGGTCCCCAAGCAGCCGCTGCTGTTCCTCAAGCCGAACACCTCGGTGATCGGCCCCAACGATCCCATCGTGCTTCCGGAATTCTCCGAGGAAGTCTCCTTCGAGGCCGAGCTCTGCGTCGTCATCGGCCGGATCTGCAAGGACGTGCCCGAGGACCGCGTGGATGACGTCATCTTCGGCTACACCTGCGGCAACGACCTCACCGCCCGCGACGTTCAGAAGACGGACCTGCAGTGGGCCCGGGCCAAGGGCTTTGACACGTCGGCGCCGCTGGGCCCGTGGATCGAAACCGAGCTGGACACCGAGGACCTCCGGATCCAGGGCCGGCTCAACGGGGAGCTGCGCCAGGACGGCAGCACAAGCCAGATGATCCGGGGCGTCCGCGAGCTCGTCTCGGTAGTCTCCCAGGCCTTCACGCTGCTTCCCGGCGACGTGATCATGACCGGTACACCGGCTGGCGTGGGCGTGGTTGCGGCCGGCGACCGCTTTGAGGTGGAGATCGAAGGCATCGGCCGCCTGTCCAACCCGATCGTCCGGCGCTAGCGGCGAGGCCCGGCCCCCCGGGCAGGCGGTAAAGTTGGAGTCACTATGACTACTCCTTCTGTGTCCAACGCCGTCTCCAGTCCTGCCGTCACCGCCGAAACCCCGGTCCGGGTGCGGTTCTGCCCGTCCCCCACGGGCACGCCGCACGTCGGCCTGATCCGTACGGCGCTGTTCAACTGGGCGTACGCCCGGCATACCCAGGGAACCTTCGTTTTCCGCATCGAGGACACGGACGCGGCGCGGGACTCGGAGGAGAGCTACGAGCAGTTGCTCGAGGCCTTGAAGTGGCTGGGCATCTCGTGGGAAGAGGGCGTGGAAACGGGCGGACCGCACGAGCCCTACCGCCAGTCGCAGCGCCTGGATCTCTACAAGGACGTCGTGGCCAAGCTGCTGGAAGCCGGCTACGCCTACGAGTGCTACTCCTCCCCGGATGAAGTTGAGGCGCGCCACCGTGCCGCCGGCCGCGACCCCAAGCTCGGCTACGACAACTTCGACCGCGACCTCAGCGCCGAGCAGGTGGCCGCGTTCAAGGCGGAAGGCCGCGAACCGGTACTCCGTGTCCGCATGCCCGATGAGGACGTCACCTTCACCGACATGGTCCGGGGCGAAATTACCTTCAAGGCCGGAAGCATCCCGGACTACGTGATTGTCCGCGCCGACGGCTCCCCGCTGTACACCCTGGTGAACCCGGTGGATGACGCGCTCATGGGGATCACCCACGTCCTGCGCGGCGAGGACCTGCTGTCCTCCACCCCCCGCCAGGTAGTGCTGATCCGCGCGCTGATGGACATCGGCGTCGCAAGCTACATGCCGGTGTTCGGCCACCTTCCCTATGTGATGGGCGAGGGCAACAAGAAGCTGTCCAAGCGTGATCCGCAGTCCAACCTGTTCCTGCTCCGGGACCGCGGATTCATCCCCGAAGGCCTGCTCAACTACCTTTCCCTGCTGGGGTGGAGCCTGTCCGCCGACGAAGACATTTTCACGGTGGAACAGCTCATCGAGCACTTCGACGTCCACGATGTACTGGCCAACCCGGCGCGCTTTGACATCAAGAAGGCCGAAGCGATCAACGGCACGCACATCCGGATGCTGGAAGCGGACGACTTCAGGGGCCGCCTGGTTCCGTACCTGCGCGCAGCCAACCTCGTGGGGGAGACGCTCACGGCCCGCGAAGAGGAAATCCTTGCCGAGGCAGCACCCCTGATCCAGGAGCGCATCGCCCTGCTGGGCGAGGCTCCCGAGATGATTTCCTTCCTGTTCAAGAAGGACGACGCCATCGACGTTGCGGATGACGCGCGCAAGGGGCTCCCGGAAAACCTCACCGAGGTCCTGGACGCGGCAATCTCAGCCCTCGACGCCGTGGCTGACTGGAACGCCGAGAGCATCCAGGCAGCGCTGAAGCAGGCGCTCGTGGAGGGCCTGGGCGTCAAGCCAAGGCTGGCCTTCGGCCCGGTCCGGACCGCCATTTCCGGGCGCCGGATTTCGCCGCCGCTCTTCGAGTCAATGGTGATCCTGGGCAAGGCATCCTCACTGGCCCGCCTGCACGCTTTCCGCGGCTGATGACTGCACTGCGCGGCGACGGCGGCCGTGTGCTGCACACGGGCTTTGGTGTCATCCGGGGCGTGCTGTTCGACATTGACGACACCCTGGTGGACCTCGAATACGCCATGACCACGGCGCTGCGTGATGTCAGCGAGCATCTCCTGCCCGGCCTGGACCAGGCCGGGTGGGAGAAATTCGGGCGCATCTTCACGCACGAGACCACACACTTCTACGACCGCTACCTGGCCGGGGAGCTGACGTTCAACGAGCAGCGGCTCCTCCGCGGCCGGGCCGCCCTGGGACATTTCGGGGTGGAACTGGAAGAGGGGGAGGAATCCCACGCGTGGGTTACGTCCTACGCTGCCCTGCAGCACGGCTATGTCCGGGCGTTCGAAGATGTGGCCCCTGTTCTGGACGCCCTCGACGCCGCAGGAATTCCGTACGGAGCGGTGAGCAACAACGTCCACGATTACCAGCGCGTGAAGCTGGATACTGCGGGGCTGCAGCGGATCCGGGTGCTGGTGGGCACGGACACCGTGGGCGTGCCCAAGCCGGATCCGGCCATCTACCTCGAGGGCGTACGCCTCCTTGGCAGCAATGCCGCTGAAACGCTCTATGTGGGAGACAACCGCCTGCTGGACGCGGAAGGTTCGACGGCGGCAGGCCTGCTGGGCGTATGGCTGAACCGCAGCGGTGAAACGGAGTCCGCCTTTGCCGGCCACCAGGTAGGGTCGCTCGTCGACTTGCTGGGATAGCCCCCTGCCGGTGGCCCCGCCCGGTCCGGGCCGGGCCACCGGCGTGATCACACCGGGGCGCCGGCTTTCCGCCGGTTGCGCAAGGCAACGTACGCGCCAACCGAACCAAGCCCCAGAACGCCCACCATGCCGACGGCCGTGACCGCATCGGGCTGGCCCACCATGTCGGATGGCGAGACCGCGGCCGCACTCGAGTAGAGCGTTTCCGTGCCGGCAGCCACCTTCGCGTTCCCCTCCGCGAGCTTGCCGGACCCGGTGGCAAGCTGCGTGGAACCGGAAGCGAGCTTGGTGTTGCCCTCCGAGAGCTGTGCCGCTCCGACGGCAAGGGCCTCCGAACCGCCCAGCAGGCCGGGGTTCGCGGGATCTGCCGGATCCCCCTTGATGCCGGCATTCAGGGTTCCGGTTCCAGCGGCGAGCCGGGCGGAACCTTCGGTCATGCTTGCGGCGGCCTTGAGCAGGCCCGGGCGGTCGGGGTTTCCGGGTACGCCGTCCATGCCCACCCTGATCTTGGCAGTCCCGTCGGCGAGGAGCCGGGTGCCAAGCACAACACCGGGGTTTTCCGGATCCTGGCTGTTGAGCTTGCCGCTCAGGGTGGCAAAGCCCGCGGTCAGCCTGCCGGCCCCGGCCTGCAGTTCCCCCGTGCCGTCATGGAGCCGTGAGGCGCCGGACTGCAGCTGGGCGGCGCCGGCGTCCAGCTTGTGGGCACCTGCTGTGATCTTTGCGATCTTGTCCTTGACGACCGAGAGCGGCACGAGTCCCTGCACGGGATCGTTCGCGGCAGCCTGCAGCAGCTCCAAAGCCTGCGCAAGGGCAGCGGTCCCCGTGCCTGTTTCCGGGTTGCCGTTTGCCCCGCGGTAGCCCTTGAGCTGGTCTGTTCCGGCGGCAAGCTGGCCGGCCCCTGCTTCCAGCTTCGATGCACCGGCACTGAGCCGGGTCGCGCCGTCGGCGAGGTTGTTCTCCGCGTTCCCGGATGCAGTGGGCGTCAGCGCTGCGGAGAGCTGCACCGCGCCTGCAGCCAGTTTGCCGGCACCGTCATCGACCTTGTAGACACCCGGGGCGAGCTTCGTCGTGACGTCCGTCTCGATCTTCACCGCACCGGCCGCAAGCTTCTCGGCTCCGGCCTGGAGCTGGTCCGCGCCGGGGGCCAGCTTGTCGGTGATGCCGGCGCGGACCTTCTGCGCTCCGGCGGCGAGCTTGCCGGCCCCGGTGTCTGCCAGCGTGGCGCCGGCGGCGAGCTTCCCGGCTCCGTCCTTGAGCTGATCGGCGCCTGCGGAGGCCTGGCCGGCTCCGTCCTTGAGCCTGGATGATCCTTCGGTGATGCGGCCGGTGACCACGGTGTAGAAACCCAGCAAGGCAATAAGGAGCAAAGCAAGCAGCGCTATGGCGATCTGCTGGCCGCGTGTGCGGGGGTTCGGGGGAGCAGTGGCACGACTCTGTGGCACGGTTGGTTCCTCTCGACGGTCCTGGCGGAAGCGTGTGTGGCCCCGGAAGCCTCCAGCCGTGATGCAGCTAACATTCCGAACAGGGCGTAGAACTGCCGGTCAGGCCGGCTTCGGGGAGGTTGTTACTCTGCGGTAACTTACCGAGCGTAAACTTGTTTGCCCCGGAATTGCAAGGGTTTTCTCGCGGGGCGACCCGAATCGTGCGTCATCGCAGCGGGCTGGGCGTGCAGCGGAAGGGGAGTCGGGCCCCGATTTGTGCCATCCAAAACTCTCGGGTAAAGTAATTACTCGTGCTGAGGCGCTGAGAGCGAAGGTTTAGGCCTGAAAGTCCGGCCCGAAAGTTCCATTGGGATATGGTGTAATTGGCAACACTACGGTTTCTGGTACCGTCATTCTAGGTTCGAGTCCTGGTATCCCAGCTCTGAGAAAGCTGCATTCCGATGCGGAAGATCAGGGGTTTCGAGCGGTTTATCCGATTTGAAACACTGGCTTTGTGTGTGAAATACTCACTGAGCCTGATAGCAGAAATGCTATCTGGAAAGTACGCGGCCCCATCGTATAGCGGCCTAGTACGCTGCCCTCTCACGGCGGTAACGCGGGTTCGAATCCCGCTGGGGTCACCACTGAAACGGTCCCGGGCAACAGCCCGGGGCCGTTTTGTTCTTAATTCCGGTTGTATCCTGAGCAGCCGCTGCAGCCGCTGCAGCCGCGCGGCCAGCGCCGGATTCGAGCCGGACCAGCGCTGAACTGGCATGATGAAGCTGTGACGTCACCATCTGAGAGCTCGCCCCCGGGACCTGCCGCGCAAAACACGCGGGCGGCCGCCGCCGTGGAACTGCTCGAAGCTGTGCGCACGGACCTTGGCGCGGCCCGGCTGCCGCTCGCACTGCCCGGCGCGGACGCCGCGCGCCTCGATATCCGGAACGCGCTGGCGCAGCTGGACGACTACATCCTCCCGCGCTTCCGCAGCCTGGACGCCCCGCTGCTGGCGGTGGTGGGCGGATCCACCGGTGCCGGCAAATCCACCCTGGTCAATGCACTGGTGGGCCACCCTGTTACGAGGGCGGGTGCCATCCGGCCGACCACCAGGCAGCCGATCCTGCTTCACCACCCGGCGGACGCGGCCTGGTTCGAGGACCAGCGGGTCCTGCCGAGCCTGAGCCGTATCAGGGGCACTGTTGTGGACACGCAGTTGCCCGCCAACCGGGCCGGAGCCGCGCCGGACGCTGCGTCAATATCGTCCCTGGTGCTGGTGGGGCACCCTGCCGTGCCGGAAGGAATCGCCCTCCTGGATGCTCCCGACGTCGACTCCGTCTCGGATGACAACCGGAAGCTGGCGGGCCAGCTGCTTGCCGCCGCGGATCTCTGGCTTTTCGTCACAACCGCGAACCGCTACGCCGACGCCGTTCCCTGGAAGCTGCTCCTGGACGCTGCCTCCAGGGACATCATGGTGGCAGTGGTCCTGGACCGGGTGCCGCCGGCAGCCGAGGCGGAGGTCAGCACAGACCTGCGCATGATGCTGCAGCGGGAGGGCCTGGGCGCGGCCCGCCTGTTTATCATTCCGGAGGTCACCCTCGACGGCCTCGGAATGCTGCCCGACGGGGCCGTGGAGCCGCTGGCACGCTGGGTGCGAGAACTGGCAGCGGACGCCGCCGGGAGGGCCGACATCGCCCGCCGGACCCTGAACGGCACTGTTCGTGCGCTCAGCGGCCGCGTGGCCGCGCTGGCGCAGGCTTCGCTGGAACAGCAGCAATCGCGGGATGTCCTGGCCAAGGATGCCCGAGCCGCTTATCAGGATGCTGTGGCCCGGATTCTGGACGCTACCAGGGACGGCGCCCTGCTCCGGGGCGAGGTCCTTGCCCGGTGGCAGGACTTCGTCGGCACCGGGGAGTTCTTCCGCGTCCTGGAGCAGAACATCGGGCGCATGCGGGACCGGATGGGTGCATTCTTCCGCGGTGAGCCGGCACCGGCGGTCAAGGTCGAAACAGCCATTGAAACCGGACTCCAGGCGGTCATCATCGACGAAGCCGCCACTGCGGCCGAGGACGCCGACCAGCGCTGGCGCTCCGACCCGGCAGGACGTCAACTGCTGGGCACCGACGACCTTTCCGGCACCGGCCCCGGCTTCCCGGACAAGGTGGCCGCGGAGATCCGCGCCTGGCAGGAAGCCCTCATGGAGCTCATCCGTACGGAAGGCCAAGGCAAACGGACCCAGGCCCGGTGGCTGTCCTTCGGGGTCAACGGACTCGGGGCCGCCCTGATGATCGTCGTTTTCTCGATGACCGCAGGGCTCACCGGACTGGAAATCGGCGTGGCGGGCGGCACCGCCGTCGTCGGCCAACGGCTCCTGGAAGCGGTCTTTGGCGAGGATGCGGTCAGGCGCCTCGCGAAGACTGCGCGGGAGGACCTGAACGCGAGGTGCCACAAGCTGCTGCAGGCCGAACAGCAGCGTTTCCTGGACCGCCTCGACGTCAGCACAGGCGTATCGCCGGATGTCCTCTCGGGCCATGCCCGCGCCCTTCAGCGTCTGGCCGAGTCAGCATGAGCCGGCACAGCGGAACCAGGGAGGCCTCCCGCCTGGGCTCCCGCCTGGAAGCCCTCAACGACGCACGCGAGCTCGCCGGCGGCGTAGTGCCCGACGAGGCCCTGGACGACGTGCTCCAGGTGCTCGAGCGAGCCAGTTCCCGTCGTTCTTTGTCCTCGGACCACACGGTGGTGGGCTTCTTCGGCGCCACGGGCAGCGGTAAGTCGTCGCTCTTCAACGCGGTCAGCGGCGCGGAAATCGCGACGGCGGCGGCCCGCCGCCCCACGACGTCGGAACCGCTGGCGGGTGTCTGGGGAGCGGAGGGCAGTGAGCCGCTGCTGGACTGGCTTGGCGTCACCAGCCGGCACCATTCCGCAGCGGTACCGGGGTTCGCCGATGAATCCACCGGACTGGTCCTGCTGGACCTGCCCGATTTCGACTCAACCAAGGCCGCCAACCGGGAGATCGTCCAGCGCATGGTGGGACTGGTGGACGTCCTGGTGTGGGTGCTGGACCCGCAGAAATATGCGGACGCCGCTGTGCACAACGACTTCCTGACGCCGCTGGCTTCCCACGGAGCGGTAACGCTGGTGGTCCTCAACCAGATCGACCGGCTTCCGCCCCGGGACGTCGAGCCGGTCCTGGAGTCTCTCAAGGCCATCCTTGCCCGGGACGGACTGGGCAAGGTCCAGATCCTCGGCGCCTCTGCCCTGACTGGAACGGGAGTGGACAAAGTGCGGGCAGCCATCCGCCACGTGGTGGTGCAACGGCAGGCATTGTCGCAGCGGCTGGCCGCGGACGTCTCCAAGGCCTCGGCGCAGCTTGCGGAGGCCTCCGGGGCGGGAGAGGCTGCCGGGGTCACGGCGGGCACACGGTCGCAACTGGCGGCTGAGCTTGCGGCTGCCGCCAACGTCCAGCTGGTGGTGGACGCTGTGTCGCGGTCCTACCGGCAGGAAGCCACCCGGCGCACCGGCTGGCCGCTGACCCGGTGGCTGGTCCGGTTCCGGCCCGACCCGCTGCGGCGGCTGAACCTGCGCCGGGAGGGAGCCAGGTCCGAGGTCAACCGGACCTCGCTGCCGCCCGCGGGGGCACCGGAACGTGCCAGGACGGACGCGGCCGTCCGGGAATTCGCGGATGCAGCCAGCGCCGGAGCCCCGGGTCCCTGGCGTGCTGCCATCCGCAGCGCGGCGCGTGAAGGCCGTGACCGGTTGCCTGACGCACTTGACCAGGCTATTGCCGGCACCGAGCTGATGGCCGGCCGGAAATCGTGGTGGTGGGGACTGTTCAACGTCATCCAGTGGCTGGCCCTCGTCACGGCACTGGGCGGCCTGGCGTGGCTGGGCGTCCTGGCCGGCCTGGCGTATCTCCAGCTCCCGGTTCCCGAGGTTCCCAGGGTGGAAGGGTGGCCTGTTCCCACACTGATGATCGCCGGGGGAGCGGTGCTTGGTATTGTGCTTGCCCTCGCCGGGAAGTTCGTGGCGGCCGCCGCTGCCGGGCTGCGGGCCGCCGCGGCCGGGAAGAAGCTCAGGACCGCCGTGGCTGCGGTCGCGGACAGGCTGGTGGTGGAGCCGGTGGAGGTGGAGGTCAGCAGGCTGAAGTCCTTCAACGCCGCGTTGAAATCCGCCCGCCGCGACTAGCGGTCGTCCAGGGCCTGCGTGGCGTCGCGCACCTTGATCATGGTGCGAAGGTTGCGTGTGGTGGTTGTGGACTTGTAGCGGGCCTTGGATGACAGCTTGCTGAACGGGCTGTCCAGAGTGCCGCCCGCCGGCGCCAGCCACGCCATCGCTTGGGGGCCCAGGCGGTGCTGCTGCGTACCGTCCAGCCGGGAACCCGCCTCGTACAGCTCGTCCAGAACGGCTGTGTCCGAACTCAGCGTGACGTACGTGTGCGTCGTTTTGTCCTCAGCCGGGTACGGGCACGCCTCCACGAGCGCGGCAATGCGGTCTGCGGTCAGCACCACCACCCAGGCGTCGTAGCCAAAGGCCTTACGGAGGCAGGTTTCGACGTCCTTCTTGACCGCCGCCGCGCCGAGATCGCTGGCCATCACCACGTTGCCGCTGGCCAGCAGCGTCTTGACGCCCGCGAAACCCTGTTCGTCGAGTGCACTGCGGAGGTCCGCCATTTTGATGTTGATGCCGCCCACGTTGATGCCGCGAAGGAATACCCCATAGCTGTTCATGGGCACAGCCTACTTAGTCGTTGTTCTTACGGAGCGCCTCGGTCAGCACCCGTGCAGCGTTGCAGACGACTTCGGCGTGCAGCCGGCCGGGCTGGCGGGTCAGGCGCTCGATCGGGCCGGAAATGGAGACGGCGGCAATCACGCGTCCGGACGGTCCCCGGACCGGCGCGGAGACGGAGGCGACCCCCGGCTCGCGTTCGCCGAGGCTCTGGCCCCAGCCCCGCCGTCGTACTCCCGCCAGGACGGTGGGCGTGAAACGCGCCGCCTGCAGTCCTTCGAGCAGCCGGTCGTGGTCCTCCCACGCCAGCAGCACCTGGGCGGCGGAGCCGGCCTTCATGGAGAGCTGCGTACCCACCGGGATGGTGTCGCGGAGCCCGATGGGGCGTTCGGCCGACGCGACGCACACACGCCAGTCGCCCTGCCGGCGGAAGATCTGGGCGCTTTCGCCGGTGGCGTCGCGCAGCTGCATCAGCACCGGTCCGGCGGAAGCGATCAGCCGGTCCTCGCCGGCGGCGGAGGCGAGCTCCACCAGGCGGCTTCCCAGGACAAAGCGGCCCTGGATGTCGCGGCTCACAAGCCGGTGGTGGACCAGCGCCAGGGCAAGCCTGTGTACGGTCGGCCGGGCCAGTCCGGTGGCAGCCACCAGCTGCGCCAGAGTGGTGGGACCGGCCTCAAGTGCGTCAAGCACATGGGCCGCTTTATCGATGACACCGACTCCACTAGAATTGTCCATGTAATGATATTGCCGTCTCAATATCTGAGATGCAAATCATTTGGCTGGCGTATTACGCGGGCGTGCTGGTTCAGTGGATGTAAACAGCCAACAGCAGTGAAGGGAGATGGCCATGGCAAAGACATTGGCCGAGAAAGTCTGGGACGCGCACGTGGTGCGCAAAGGCGACGGCGAAGGTGCCAACGCCCAGCCGGACCTTCTCTACATCGACCTCCACCTGGTGCACGAAGTGACCTCGCCGCAGGCCTTCGAAGGTCTCCGCCTGGCGGGACGGCCGCTGCGCCGCCCGGACCTCACCATCGCCACCGAGGACCACAACACCCCCACGCTGGACATCGACAAGCCTATCGCCGATCTCACCAGCCGGACGCAGATCCAGACGCTCCGCAACAACTGCCAGGAGTTCGGCGTCCGCCTGCACTCCCTGGGCGACGCCGAACAGGGCATCGTCCACGTGGTCGGTCCCCAGCTTGGCCTGACCCAGCCCGGCATGACCGTGGTCTGCGGCGACTCGCACACGTCCACGCACGGCGCCTTCGGCGCACTCGCCATGGGCATCGGCACCTCCGAGGTGGAGCACGTCATGGCCACCCAGACGCTGTCCCTGAAGCCGTTCAAGACCATGGCCATCAATGTGGAGGGCGCGCTGCGTCCGGGTGTTTCGGCAAAGGACATCATCCTGGCCGTCATCGCGAAGATCGGCACCGGCGGCGGGCAGGGCTACGTGCTCGAGTACCGCGGCTCGGCGATCCGTGCGCTGTCCATGGAAGCCCGGATGACCATCTGCAACATGTCGATCGAAGCCGGCGCCCGCGCAGGCCTGGTTGCTCCGGACCAGACCACTTACGACTACATGTACGGACGCCCGCACGCGCCGCAGGGCGCTGAGTGGGACGCCGCCGTCGAATACTGGAACACGCTCCGCTCCGAAGACGACGCAACGTTCGACGTCGAGGTGGACCTCGACGCCGACACCCTGGAGCCGTTCGTGACCTGGGGTACCAACCCCGGCCAGGGCGTTTCGCTGTCCGCCAAGGTGCCGTCGCCGGAGGACTTCGGCGACGAAAACGCCAAGGCCGCGGCTGAACGGGCATTGCAGTACATGGGGCTGGAAGCCGGCACCCCGATGAAGGAGATCCGGGTGGACACGGTCTTCCTGGGCTCCTGCACCAACTCCCGGATGGAGGACCTGCGCGCGGCGGCGGACATCGTCCGGGGCCGCACCAAGGACCCGAACATCCGCATGCTCGTGGTTCCCGGCTCGGCCCGGGTCCGGCTCGAGGCCGAAGCGGAGGGCCTGGACAAGGTCTTCAAGGACTTCGGTGCCGAATGGCGCTTCGCCGGCTGCTCCATGTGCCTGGGCATGAACCCGGACCAGCTGGAGCCGGGCGAACGCTGCGCCTCCACCTCCAACCGCAACTTCGAAGGACGCCAGGGCAAGGGCGGCCGCACGCACCTCGTTTCACCGGTGGTCGCGGCAGCCACTGCAATCCGCGGAACGCTCAGTTCGCCGTCGGACCTGGACCCCGCTCCGGAGTCCGCCGCAGCCCGCAGCAGCGCTGCTTAGATAACGCCTCTTAGGCAACACCGGCTAGCCCGCGCAGCCCAGAGCACGCAGCCCAGACCCACTCAGTACCGAAGGATCCGCCATGGAAAAGTTCAGCACCCACACCGGGATCGGCGTACCGCTGCGCCAGAGCAACGTGGACACCGACCAGATCATCCCCGCCGTATACCTCAAGCGCATCACCCGCACCGGCTTCGAAGACGCGCTGTTTGCGGCCTGGCGCAAGGACCCGGCCTTCATCCTGAACCAGGCCCCCTTCAACGCCGGCTCCGTGCTGGTGGCCGGTCCGGATTTTGGCACCGGGTCGTCCCGCGAGCACGCCGTCTGGGCCTTGAAGGACTATGGCTTCAAGACCGTCCTGTCCTCCAGGTTCGCCGATATCTTCCGCGGCAACTCCGGCAAGCAGGGCCTGCTGGCGGCTGAAGTCGCCCAGGATGACATCGAACTCATCTGGAAGGTGCTGGAGAACGCCCCGGGCACCGAAGTGACCGTGGATCTCGTCTCCAAGACCGTGATGTGCGGCAATGTGGTGGCACCGTTCGAGATTGACGACTACACGCGCTGGCGCCTCCTGGAAGGCCTGGACGACATCGGGCTGACCCTCCAGCACGAGGAAGACATCACGGCCTACGAGGCCACCAGGCCCGCGTTCAAGCCGAAGACACTGCCCGCACGGCTGTCCTAGGCGGGGCGGTCCCCGGGATCCCAGCCGCACCCCCGCCTGGTACACGCCGCACCCTTAACCGGTCCGCGCCGCGCCCGCTTCAGATCTCCTCTGCAGTGTTGGGAAAATCGCGCCGTATTTCAGATCGGTAACGCTAGCTCCTATGCTTAGCTGGAGCCTTTGTAAGGATTTGGGGGCGAGTAGTCGTGAGGAAACCGGTATATGAGTAGTGTTTTGACAATCCGCGGAGGCGTCCCGCTAACTGGACGCGTCACCGTTCGCGGGGCCAAGAATCTTGTCCCCAAGGCCATGGTGGCCGCCCTGCTGGGCAACGAGCCGTCCGTGCTGCGCAACGTCCCTGAAATCAAGGACGTCGAGGTTGTCACCAGCCTGCTCCAGCTCCACGGCGTCACGGTCGAAAAGGACCCGGTGACCGGTGACCTGACCCTGGATCCGAAGGGTGCCAAGACCGCATCCAGCACCGCCATCGATGCCCACGCAGGCGACTCCAGGATTCCCATCCTGTTGTGCGGCCCGCTGATCCACGCCATCGGCGAAGCATTCATTCCCGACCTTGGCGGCTGCAAAATCGGCGACCGCCCCATCGATTACCACCTGAACGTCCTCCGCCAGTTCGGGGCCGTTGTGGAAAAGCGTCCGGGCGGCATCCACATTTCCGCGCCCAAGGGACTCCAGGGCGCCAAGATCTCGCTGCCGTACCCGTCGGTGGGCGCCACCGAGCAGGTTCTGCTCAGTGCCACCCGGGCTGAGGGCATCACGGAGCTTTCCGGTGCCGCCACGGAACCGGAAATCATCGACCTCATTGCCGTGCTGCAGAAGATGGGCGCCATCATCAGCGTCCAGACAGACCGCACCATCCGGATCGAAGGCGTGAAGGACCTCGGGGGCTACAACCACCGCGCCCTCTCGGACCGGAACGAATCCGCATCCTGGGCATCAGCGGCACTCGTGACCCGCGGAGACATCTTCGTGGAGGGCGCCTCACAGCGCGACATGATGACGTTCCTGAACACCTACCGCAAGGTGGGCGGCGGCATGGACATCGGTGAGGACGGCATCCGTTTCTACCACCGCGGCGGCAAACTGAACCCGCTCGTCCTGGAAACGGACGTCCACCCCGGCTTCATGACGGACTGGCAGCAGCCCCTCGTGGTTGCCCTGACCCAGGCCGAGGGCGTGTCGATCGTCCACGAAACCGTCTATGAGAACCGTTTCGGATTCACTGACGCCCTCATCCGGATGGGCGCCAACATCCAGGTGCACCGCGAATGCCTCGGCAGCGTGCCGTGCCGTTTCGGCCAGCGCAACTTCCTGCACTCCGCCGTCATCTCGGGACCCACGCAGCTCAAGGGCACCGACATCGACGTCCCGGACCTCCGGGGCGGCTTCAGCCACCTCATCGCCGCACTGGCCGCCACGGGCACGTCCCGGGTGACCGGAATAGACATCATTAACCGCGGCTACGAGCGCTTCACGGAGAAGCTCGCCGGGCTGGGCGCCGATTTCGACATCACTTCAGCCAAGTAACGGGGCCCCAGTGAAGGAAACGGCCAAGAGCCGCATCACCTTTGTCATCGTCGCCGGAATCGTCAGGCCTGTGATGAACCTGATGATGAATAAGAAGTGGGAAGGGCTGGAAAAGCTCCCGGCGGGCGGCTTCATTGCCGCCCCCAACCACTGCACCGAGATCGACCCGCTGGTCATCGGCCACATGCTGTACAACCAGAAGCGGATGCCGCACTTCCTTGCGAAGGGCGGCCTGTTCAAGGTGCCGGTCCTCGGAGCGGTGCTGCGGGCCACCAAGCAGATCCCGGTGGAACGCTCGACGGCGGGCGCCAACCGGTCGCTGAACGTCGCCAAGGAAGTGGTGGACGAAGGCGGGGCCATCGTCATCTACCCCGAAGGCACGCTGACCCGGGACCCGGAGCTGTGGCCGATGAAGGGGCACACCGGTGCCGCCCGGATGGCGCTCGAAAGTGGCATTCCCGTGGTTCCGATGGCGCACTGGGGAGCGCACCAGGTGTTCCCGCGCTATGCGAAGCGCTTCCACCTTTTTCCCCGGCGCACCTCACGCGTCATCGTGGGCAACCCCGTGGACCTTAGCGCCTTTGAGGGCCGGCCGCTGGACAAGGCCACGCTGACGGCTGCCACCGGCGTCATCATGGACGCCATCACCGGACTCCTGGCCACCCTGCGGTCGGAACAGCCTCCCGCTGAGCGGTGGGATCCGGCCGCCCACAACCAGAGCAAGCACGGGCGCAACATCGATCGGGGCGGCAAATGACCCCTGAGCAGGCCGCAGCGGGCTCAGCCATGTCGGTCGCTGTCCTCGGAGCAGGCTCCTGGGGCACCACCTTTGCCAAGATCCTTGCCGATGCAGCAACGGCATCCGGTGTCCAGCGGAGCATACGGCTCTGGGGGCGCCGCGCCGAGGTCGTTGAGCAGATCAACACCCTGCACCGGAACCCGCAGTACCTCAAGGACATCGACCTCCCGCACAGCATCACCGCTTCCACCGACGTCGCCGAGGTGCTTTCCGGCGCAGACCTCGTGGTGCTGGCGGTTCCCGCCCAGTCGCTGCGGCTGCAACTGCGCGAGTGGCGGCACCTGATCTCACCGGATGCCTACGTGGTTTCCCTGATGAAAGGCCTCGAACTCAGTTCGGATGCCCGCATGAGCGAGGTCATCTGCGAGGAACTGGGTATCAAAGCCGAGCGGATCGCTGTGGTGTCGGGGCCGAACCTGGCCATGGAAATCGCCCGCGAGGAACCCACCGCCTCCGTGGTGGCCTGTTCCGACGCCGGGGTGGCCTCCTGGATCGCCCGCAGCTGCACCGCGCCGTATTTCCGGCCGTACACCACCACCGATGTCGTCGGCGTTGAAATCGGCGGCATCGTGAAAAACGTGATCGCCCTGGCGGTAGGTATCTGCGAAGGCAAAAGGATGGGTGACAACACCAAAGCCTCGGTTATCACCCGCGGGCTTGCCGAGACCTCCAGGCTCGCCCTGGCACTGGGGGGAGAAGCGCAGACCATGGCCGGCCTGGCGGGCCTGGGCGACCTGGTCGCCACCTGCTCCTCGCCGTTGTCCCGTAACCACACCGCCGGACGCCTGCTGGGCAAGGGGCTGACGCTGGAACAGGTCACCGCCGAAATGACCCAGACAGCCGAAGGGATCAAGTCCGGGCAGGCCGTGCACGAACTTGCCGGAAAGCTCGGCGTCGAGATGCCCATCACCGCGGCAGTGGTTGCCGTGCTGGCCGGAAAATTGTCCGTTGACGAACTGGGACCGCTGCTGCTGGCCCGGGACCTGAAATCCGAAGGCGATTACTGACTGTGTCGGAAGTACAAGTGAACAAGAACGGCCACGGCCACACCAAACCCCGCGTCGCCGTGTTGTTTGGGGGCCGCTCCAGCGAGCACGCCGTCAGCTGCGTCACGGCCGCCGGCGTTCTCGGGGCCATCGACTACGACAAGTACGATGTCATCCCCATCGGCATCGCCAAGACCGGCCAGTGGGTCCTCGCCCCGGGGGACACCCGGCAGTGGTCCCTCTCGGCCTCCTCGCTTCCCGAGGTGGCGCCGTCGGCCCGGACGGTAACGCTTGCTGAGATCGGCGGCGAACACCAGCTCATCGTGGCGTCCCCGAACGAAGTGCCGCAGGAACTCGGCACCGTGGACGTTGTTTTCCCGCTGCTCCACGGTCCGTTCGGTGAGGACGGCACCATCCAGGGCCTGCTGGAACTGTCGGATACCCGCTATGTGGGTGCCGGCGTGCTGGCCTCCGCCGTGGGCATGGACAAGCACTACATGAAAGTGGTCTTCGAAGCCGCCGGCCTGCAGGTGGGACCCTACATTGCCGTGACGGACCGCCAGTGGATCACGGACCCCGAGTCCGTCCGCAAACGCGTTGACCTGCTGGGGTACCCCGTATTCGTCAAGCCGGCGCGGGCGGGGTCCTCCATGGGCATCTCCAAGGTGGATTCACTGGAGGGCCTGGATGCGGCCATCGAGGCGGCCCGTGAGCATGACCTCAAACTCGTGATCGAAGCCGGAATCGTGGGCCGCGAAATCGAATGCGCCGTCCTCGAAGGGCGCGGCACCGATGCACCGCGCACGTCCATGCCCGGAGAGATCGCCGTGGCACCGGGCGAACACGAGTTCTATGACTTCAACGCAAAATACGTGGAGGACGACGCCGCGTCGCTCAGCTGCCCCGCAGACCTCCCCGATGAGGCGATCGCCCGGGTCCGCGAGCTTGCCGCCGCTGCGTTCGACGCCGTGGGGGCCGAAGGGCTGAGCCGCGTGGACTTCTTCTACACCCCCGACGGTGAGCTGATCATCAATGAGATCAACACCATGCCCGGTTTCACGCCGAAAAGCATGTACCCGCAGATGTGGGCCGCCTCCGGGCTGGGCTACGCGGAACTCATTGACGAACTGATCTACCTGGCGCTGAACCGGAAGACCGGGCTGCGCTAGCGTCGCCCGGCCGGGACGCGTGTGCCGTTGGCCCCGGCCGGTCGGGACCCTTGGTCGGGACCCTATTGCCCGGTGGGCAGGTTTTGCAGCTCTTCCTGGCCCACGCAGTTCCTCGTGGCCTTGATCTTCCCGGCAGCGGCCGAGAGTTCCGCCAGCACGGTCGCGGAACTGATCTGGTCGGGGTCCATGAGGATTTCCGTGGCCGGTTCGCGGCCGAAGGTCGTCAGCGTCCACACGGGGTCGCCTTCCTTGATGACCCAGTCGATGCCGTTGACGCTGACGCAGCGGTCGGTGGTGGGGCCGGGAACATTGACCCCGCAGCGGAGGATGACCTTGGACGGATCGCCCCACGCGGCGGTTGCCTGGCTGTTGGTCTTCCGCAGCCCCGCATCCCCCATGCTGTCCGGCAGGGCCACCATCATGGGGGCGCAGGCCGGGTTGGCCGCATCCTTGGCCGGCGCCACATCCACCACCGGGGCGCATCCGCTGAGGGCCAGCACCACAGCCGCCGCCGTTGCGGGCAGGCGAAGCGAACGGAGGGAAGCCGGGGTGCGGAGCTGGTGCATGGTTTAAGCCTATCCCGGCCCGGGCGCCCGGCCGGACGGGCAGGAGAGGCCGGCGCCCGGCCCCGGAACCGGATGTCGGTCCCGGACTGTAGCGTAGTGGTGTGCCTGAATCTCACCTCACTGTCGCCGGACTTTCCGAATCCGAACTCCTCGCCAGGATCTTCCCGCGCCTGAACAATCTGCACCCGAACGGCGGAGCAGCGGCCTCGGCGCTCCTGCTGGGACCGGGTGATGACGCCGCCATCGTGGCAGCCCCGGACGGCCGGACCGTGGTCAGCATTGACACCCAGGTCCAGGACCAGGATTTCCGGCTGGTGTGGCGCAACGGATACCGGACCACGGGCTTCGACGTCGGCTGGAAGGCTGCAGCGCAAAACCTCAGCGACATCAACGCCATGGGCGCGCGGTCCACGGCCATGGTGGTGAGCCTGACCCTGCCGCCCGAGACGCCCGTTTCCTGGGTCGAGGATTTTGCCGACGGGCTTTCCCATGCCATCCACGACCTCGGCGCCGACGGATGTTCGGTGGCCGGCGGCGACCTCGGCCGTGGCCGCGAACTCGCGGTCACGGTGGCCATCCTGGGCACCCTGGCCGGGCAGCAGCCTGTTCTGCGTTCGGGCGCCCGCCCGGGCCATACCGTCGCCCTGGCCGGAACGGTGGGGCATGCGGCGGCCGGGCTTGCCCTGCTTGAATCCGGGCCGGCCGTTGACCTGCTGTCTCCGGCGCTGCGAACCATTATGGACAGGCAATGCCGGCCGCTGCCGCCGCTGGCAGCCGGGCCGGCTGCCCTGGCTTCGGGTGCCTCGTCCATGATGGACATTTCCGACGGACTGGTCCGCGACGGCCACCGCCTGGCCGCCGCCAGCGGTATCGTCCTGAACCTCGATCCGGCGGCACTGAAGCTGCTCACGGAACCATTAGCCGCCGCCGCGGACGCGGTGGACGCCGACCCCATGGCCTGGGTGCTGGGCGGCGGGGAAGACCATGGGCTCCTTGCCACATTCCCGGCGGACGTACAGCTGCCTCCGGGTTTCGCTGCGATAGGCTCAGTAGAAGCCCTTGCACCAACGGAAAGCACTGGCGTGAAGATAGCGGGCCGGCCCGCGGACACTGTGGGATGGGATCACTTTGCAGACTAAGATTGCCGCCAACGCGCAAGCGATGAAGCGGTGGTTGGGCAAGGCCGAAACAGCGCTCGGGAACCACAGCGACCGCCTCAACGCCATCAACATTTTTCCCGTGGCCGACGGCGACACCGGCACCAACCTCTACCTGACGGTCCGTGCCGCTGCGCAGGCGGTCAACGGCGCCGCCATATCGCCCGATCCCGAACTTTCGCAGCAGCCCGGGAGGACCCCGGGCCAGCAGGACGTCGGGGCCGTGCTTGCGCGGGCAGGCCAGGCCGCCATGGAACAGGCTCGCGGCAATTCGGGAACCCTGTTTTCGGTGTTCCTGTGCGCCGCCGCTGAGCCTTTGGCCGGCCATGCCCGCCTGAGCTCGCCGCTGCTGGCAGCGGCCCTCAACCGCGCCCAGATCAGGGCCTGGTCCGCCTTGAGCGATCCCGTTCCCGGGACCATGCTCTCGGTCATGGAGGCGGCCGCGCGCGCTGCCGCCGGAGTGGATGCCGACCAGAACGGCGATGACAGCAACCACGCCCTGGGCCTTGCCCTCGATGCGGCGGTTGAGGCGGCCCTCGAAGCGGTCGTCAGGACCGAGGACCAGTTGGCGGCCCTGCACGAGGCCCATGTCGTGGACGCCGGCGGGGTCGGAATGCTCCTCATCCTCGACTGCCTGCGTTCATCGGTGCTCGGCGAGGAACTTCAAAGCGACATGCTGGACGGCCTCCACGGCTATGACGTCCAGGATCCGCACATCCATGCGGACATGCCCGACGACGACGGCGTGGAAGTCATGTGCACCATCAGCCTTTCGCCGTTGGACGCCGCCACACTGCGCCAGCGGCTGGATGAAATGGGTGATTCGGTGATCATGAGCCAGGTGGGCGGTGCCACTGACGCTGACGGGAAATACCGCTGGCGGGTGCACGTGCACGTCCCGGCCCCTGAACCGGCCGTGGCACTGATCGGATCCCTCGGCGAACCCACGGACATCTCTGTCAGCCAGCTCGCCCTGCCGCGGGACCCCGACTGAGATGAACGCTGAGCTGGAACTGGGCCTGGAACGCCGTATCGGCAAACGTTCCGCGGCCGTCATTGAGAAACACCTCGGTATCACCACCGTCGGCGGCCTGCTCAACTACTTTCCGCGCCGCTACCTCAACCGCGGCGAGCTGACGCCCATCAGCGAGGTCCCGCTGGACGAAGAGGTCACCCTGATCGCGCGCGTCGTGTCCAGCAGCACCCGGGCCATGCGGGCGCGCCGCGGCACCCTGACCGACGTTGTGATCACGGATGACGACGGCACCCTGAAGGTGAGCTTCTTCAACGGTTACCGCGCCAAAGCGGAGCTGCTCCCGGGCCGGCGGGCCCTGTTCTCGGGGAAAGTCACCCGGTACGCCGGCAACCTGAGCCTCACGAACCCTGACTTCCAGCTGCTCGACGAGGACCCTGACACTCCGGGCATGGATCCGGAGAAGCTCGCCGCCATGCCCATCCCGATCTATCCGGCAACGGCAAAACTCACGAGCTGGTCCATCCAGAAAGTGATCTCAACCCTTCTGGACACCGCCGACCTGGAACTCCTGGACGACCCCCTGCCGGGCGACGTCTCGGCGCGGGAAAAGTTCCTGCCGGCCGCCGAAGCCTACCGGCTCATCCACACGCCGGAGGTGCCGGGGGACTGGCAACGGGCCCGGGACCGCTTCCGGTACCAGGAAGCCCTCGTGCTGCAGTCCGCCCTGGCCCGGCGCCGCGCCCAGCTGGCGGCCGAAGAGGCCACGGCCCGGCGGCCGGTCGCAGTCGGAATCCTGACGGCGTTCGACCGCCAGCTGCCGTTCACCCTCACCGCCGGCCAGTCCGCCGTCGGCAAGACCCTCGCGGAGGAGCTCTCGCAGGACAGCCCCATGAACCGGCTCCTCCAGGGCGAGGTGGGCTCGGGCAAGACCATCGTTGCCCTGCGCGCCATGCTCCAGGTGGTTGATGCCGGCGGGCAGGCCGCGCTGCTGGCGCCCACCGAAGTCCTGGCCGCGCAGCACTTCGAATCCATCCGCCGGACGCTCGGTCCGCTCTCCCGGGACGGACTCCTGGGCGGATCCGGGCCGGACGCCGTCCAGGTGACGCTGCTGACCGGATCGATGCCCGTTGCTGCCCGCAAGCAGGCCATGCTGGATGCGGCCTCTGGCACTGCCGGGATCGTGATCGGAACGCATGCGCTGCTGAGCGACAATGTCTCCTTCTACGACCTCGGGCTGATTGTCGTGGATGAACAGCACCGTTTCGGCGTGGAACAGCGCGACGCCCTCCGCGCGAAGGCCAGCAAACCGCCCCACCTGCTGGTCATGACCGCCACGCCCATCCCGCGGACCGTGGCGATGACCGTGTTCGGCGACCTGGAAACATCGGTGCTGGACGAACTCCCGGCGGGCCGTGCCCCCATCTCCACGCACGTGGTGGGACTCGCCGAAAATCCCGGCTGGGCCGGGCGCATCTGGTCCCGTTCCCGGGAAGAGATCGACGCCGGCCACCAGGTCTACGTGGTGTGTCCCAAGATCGGCGAGGACGACGACGGCGACTTCAGCCCCGGGGAAGCGGAACCGACAGCCGCGGACCTGGAAGGGGACGGACCTGCCCGCGAGCTCGCGTCCGTTACCGCCGTCGTCGAACACCTCCAGGATGAACCTGCGCTGGCCGGCGTTTCACTGGCGCCGCTCCACGGCAGGCAGGATCCGGCCCTGAAGTCCGCAACCATGGCGTCCTTCACCGCGAATGAAACCAAACTGCTGGTGTCCACCACGGTGATCGAGGTGGGTGTTGACGTCCACAACGCCACGCTGATGGTGATCCTGGACGCGGACAGATTCGGCATATCCCAGCTGCACCAGCTTCGCGGACGGGTGGGCCGCGGCGGACTGCCCGGCACCTGCCTCCTGGTGACCACCCTGGAACCCGGACACCCCAGCCGACGCCGGCTGGATGCCGTGGCAGCCACCACCGATGGCTTCGAACTGTCGCAGGAGGACTTGAAGCTGCGCCGCGAAGGGGACATCCTCGGGGCTTCGCAGTCAGGCGGACGCTCCGCACTGAAACTGCTCCGCGTGCTGGAACATGAGGACGTCATTGCGAAGGCACGCCAGGACGCGCAGCAGATCGTGGCCGCGGATCCGGCCCTGGCGGGCCATTCCGCACTGGCGGAGGCAATCGAAGAGTATTTGAACCCCGAAAAGGAGGCGTTCCTTGAGCGTGGCTAGGAGCGGACGCACAGCTTCAGGCGGCATGGGGGTACGCGCATGAGCCGTATCATTGCGGGTGCCGGCGGTGGAATGACGCTGGCCAGCGTGCCCGGGTCCATGACCCGTCCCACCACGGACCGGGTCAAGGAAGCACTGTTCTCACGGCTTGAGGCCTTCAATGTGGTGGCAGGTGCCCGCGTTCTCGACCTCTATGCGGGCTCCGGGGCGCTGGGCGTGGAAAGCGCCAGCCGCGGGGCGGAAACGGTTGACCTCGTGGAGTTCGAGGGCAAGGCCAGCGAGGCCTGCCAGCGCAACGCTGACCTAATTAACGGGTCCGTGGGCCGCAAGGCGGTGTCGGTCCACCGGTCCCGGGTGGAGTCCTTCCTGGGACGGACCGTGCCGGGAACCCTGTGGGACCTTGTGTTCCTGGACCCGCCGTATCCGCTGGATGAGCCCGCCATGGCCGCTGTGCTGGAGGAGCTGTCACCCTACCTGGCGGAGGGCGCCGTCGTTGTCGTGGAGCGCTCGTCCCGCAGCCCGGAACCGGCGTGGCCGGCGTCGCTGGAACGGTTCGCGGAGAAGAAATACGGCGAGACCAAGCTGTGGTTTGCCGAACCCGTGGGCGGCGGCAGCTGACTAGGATGGCGCCTGATTAGCCAGAGAGCCCGTCGAGGTCCACGCCGGCCAGCACCGTCCCTGGGTGCGGGCCGCGGGCCGTCAGCTCTTCGGTCCATCCCGCCGGCCACGGACCCCGCGTGCCGATGAGGATGATGTTGCCGGGATGCCGCCCGGCGAACATGCCGGACTCAGCGAACGCGGCCACCCCGTCCATGACCTGCCGCAGCGCTGCCACCTGGCTCCGGACCAGCGTCAGCCCGGGTTCGTCACCCACGTTGACGATCAGCACGCCATCCGGCGTCAGCCGGGCAGCCGCTTCCGTGTAGAACCCGGCGCAGGCAATGTGCGCCGGCGCTTCCGGTCCGGAGAAGATATCCAGGATCACGACGTCGAACCGCAGCCCCGCCGGGAGCTCCGCCAGTGCGTCCCGGGCGTCGCCGATCAGCGTGTGCAGCACCGTTCCGGCCGGCATCGGCAACTGCTGCAGGACGAAGTCCAGCAGCTCCCGCTCAAGCTCCACGGCGTACTGCAGGGACCCCGGCCGGGTCGCCTGGATGTAGCGGGCCAGTGTCAGTGCCCCGGCCCCGAGGTGCAGGGCGCTGACAGGCTCACCGGCAGGGGCTGCCAGGTCCACAACGTGTCCGATCCGGCGAAGGTACTCGTAGAATATTTCTCCCGGCTCGGCAAGATTCACGTGTGACTGCTCCGCACCGCCGATGCTCAGCACGAAGGATCCCTCCGTAAAGGCGTCCGGTTCGATGGTCGCGTGCTGGCCGGTGGTCCGGAGGAAGCGTGACCCCGCCGCGGGCCGCGGAGGCATCGTCAGAGCCTGTCGCGGAGCGTAGCGAGCCTCGATGCGGCTTCTTCAAGGACCTCGGTCTTTTTACAGAAGGCAAAACGGAGCAGGCTGCGGCTCCGTTCGGCGCCCGCAGGGTGGCAGAAGACGGGTACCGGGATTGCGGCGACCCCCACCAGGTCCGGAAGCCTCCGGGCCAGGTCGACGGAATCGGAGATCCCCAGGGGAGCTGTGTCCACATTCACGAAATAGGTTCCCTGCGGCGTGAACACGTCCAGGCCGGCAGCCCTGAGCCCGTCGCTGAGGATGTCCCGCTTCCGCCTGAGGGTCTCGGAGATCCCGGTGTAGAAATCGTCCGGAAGGGCCAGCCCCACGGCGATGGCGCCTTGGAACGGCGTGCCGGAGCTGTAGCTGAGGAACTGCTTCACCGTCCTGATGGCGGATACGAGGTGTTCGGGTCCGCTCAGCCAGCCGATCTTCCAGCCGGTGAAGGAGAATGTCTTGCCTGCCGAGGAGATGGTGATGGTCCGGCCGGCAGCCCCGGGCAGCGTTGCCACGGGGATGTGCTGCGCACCGAAGGTCAGGTGTTCGTAGACCTCATCGGTGATGATTACGGCATTGTGCCTGGCAGCAAGGTCGACGACGCGCTGCAGCACCTCACGCGGAAAAACGGCGCCGGTGGGGTTGTGCGGATTGTTGATGAGCACAACCTTGGTGCGGCTGCTGAAGGCTGCTTCCAGGGCGTCCATGTCCGGCATGAAATCCGGAGCCAGCAGGGGCGCCGTCACGTGCGTGGCTCCTGCCAGCCCGATCATGGCGCCGTAGGAGTCATAGAAGGGTTCGAAGGTGAGCACTTCGTCGCCGTGCTCCACGAGGGCCAGCAGCGAGGCGGCGATGGCTTCCGTGGCGCCGGTGGTGACGATGATTTCAGTTTCCGGGTCCGGGGACAGTCCATAGAACCGCTGCTGGTGTGCCGAAATCGCCTCCCGGAGGGGAAGGATTCCCTTGCCCGGCGCGTACTGGTTGGCGCCCGAGTTGATCGCCGCCTGTGCGGCCGCCTTGATTTCCGCCGGGCCGTCCTCATCGGGGAAGCCCTGGCCAAGGTTGATTGCGCCGGTCCGGACCGCGAGGGTGGTCATTTCCTCGAAGATCGTGACACCGAGGCTGCCGTCGGCTGCCAGCAGGTTGGCTCCCGACGCTGCCCGCTGCCACGGTGCCGGAACTGTTGTGCTCACTGTTTGCCTGCCTGTCGGTTGGTGACGGAGTTCTCTGCCCGTCCGGTGAATTTTTCCATTCCCGTATAGATCCGGAAGATTCGTCCGCCGATGAAGTCCCATGCGCGGACCGGGAGAATCCCGCGAAGGACCTTGCCAAGATTGGCCGTCGCCGGAGCGATCAGGAGCGGGCGCCCCGCGGCCATCGCCCGCCATGCCCGCCGGACCGCGTCATCCGGCGTCATGAGCGGCGTGAGCAGCGGACCCCGGGCGCCGGCGAACATTCCGGTGGAAATGTAGCTCGGGCAGAACGTTGTGACCCGGAGGTGCCGGTAGCCCTCCTGCTCCAGTTCGATCCGCAGCGAGTCGCTCCAGCCCACCACGGCCCACTTGGAAGCTGCATAAACGCTCATCCGCGGATTTGGGACTGTTCCGGCCGCAGAGGCGACATTCAAAATCCGGCGGGGACGCCCGGCGTCGGCCATCATGTCCGGCAGGAACGCAAGGGTGACGTACATCGGCGCCAGGGCGTTGACGTCCATGGTCAACGCGATGTCCGGGCCGGACCGGTGCTCCCAGAACAGGGCGCCGCGCACGATTCCCGCATTGTTCACCAGCAGCGTCAGGGGGCCTTCGGCCGCGCATTCCCGTGCGGCCGCCGCAATGGCGTCACGTTCCGCAAGATCCACCTGCCGGGCCACGGCGCGGGCGCCGAGGTCCGTGACTTCGCGGGCAACGCCCTGCAGCCGGTCGCCGTCCACATCCCACAGGATCACGACAGCAGCGCCGTCGGCCGCGGCACGGAGGGCGTGCAGCCGGCCCATGCCCATGGCGGCTCCGGTGACAAGAACTACGCCCCCTGCAACGGTGAAGGGAATGTTCGACTCGGGCATCCAGTCATGTTATCCCGCTCCGTGTATGCGGTAGGTTCGGAACATGAGACGCGCCGTTTGCCCAGGCTCCTTCGACCCGATCCACAATGGCCACTTGGAAGTCATCGCAAGGGCCGCCGGCCTCTTTGACGAAGTGATTGTGGCGGTGTCCACCAACTACGCCAAGAAGTACCGTTTCACCTTGGAGGAGCGGATCGACATGGCGCGCGAGACCCTTGCGTCGCTTCGCGGCATTGTGGTGGAGCCCGTGGGGGAGGGCCTGCTTGCGGAATACTGCAAGCAGCGGGGGGTGTCCGCCATTGTGAAGGGCCTCCGGTCGTCCTCGGACTTTGACTACGAGCTGCCGATGGCCACCATGAACCGCCAGCTCAGCGGCGTGGAAACGGTCTTCCTTCCCACCGAGGGCCACTACTTGCACTTGTCATCAACGCTGATCAAGGAAGTCTTCAATCTGGGCGGAAGTGTGTCGGACTATGTGCCGAGGTCGGTGCTGAAACGGCTGCTGGCGGGCGAGTCGTCTCCGGATCAGCCCCGCAGAGGGTAGGCTATATCGGTACGCAACGGCCCCGGCCGGATTCGCGGCCCATTCCTTAGTTTGTCCCGCGGTGCTGAACTGTGTGGCTTTCGCCCGGTTTGAGTCCATCCGGAAGATCAGGCTAAGATAGTACGTCGGTCATATGTTCAACAGGAGTTCTCATTAAACGAGATGCTAGTTCGCCCTTGGCGTTCGACGTCAAGGACCTCGGGCGCAGTCCGGGGAGCATGCGGACGCTGACGGAACATGTACCCGCACCAAGTGACCTTGGTGTGGCACTCATTGGCGTGCAGGAAGGCTCGGATGTCGGGCTGGATCTGCGGCTGGAGGCCGTACACGAAGGAATCCTGGTATCAGGAACCGTTCACGTCGAAGTAACCGGCGAGTGCGGCCGATGCCTGGATCCCCTTGCGTATGACCTTGAGGTCAATGTGCAAGAACTTTTCTTCTACGAGGACGCCCAGTTCTCTGCTGAAGAAGACGAAGAAGAGCAATATCGAATCGAGCACGATTTAATCGATCTTGAGCCGGTGTTGCGGGACGCAGTTGTAACCATGCTGCCGTTCCAGCCGGTGTGCCGGGAAGACTGCCAGGGCCTTTGCTCCGAATGCGGAGTACGCCTGGAAGACGAGCCGGGGCATCACCACGAGGTCGTAGATCCTCGCTGGGCTGCCCTAGCTGATCTGGCTAAGCCTGACCGGCAAAATTGATTTGTAAGTGTTTTTCTAGAGAGAAATGAGTTAGCCGTGGCTGTCCCGAAGCGGAAAATGTCTCGCTCGAATACCCGCGCCCGCCGCTCCCAGTGGAAGGCAACCGCCCCCCACCTGGTGAAGACCGTTGAGAACGGCCAGGTTACCTACAGCCTGCCGCACCAGGCAAAGGTCGTTACCGACTCGGCTGGCACTGCGCTGTTCCTTGAGTACAAGGGCCGCAAGGTCGCGGACGTCTAATCGGCCCACTGGCTGAACATGACGTCTTCAACTGAAGAGCTTTTGAAGCGTCTCGGTGTCTCTATTGATGCCGGGACGCTTCGTCTTGCTCTGACACATCGCTCCTATGCCTACGAAAACGGCGGCATACCCACCAATGAGCGCCTTGAGTTCCTGGGCGATTCCATCCTAGGCTTTTCCGTGACCGATGCCCTGTACCGGGACAACCCTGCACTGCCCGAGGGCGATCTCGCGAAGCGGCGCTCAGCCGTGGTGAGCACCAGGGCACTTGCCGGAATCGGCCGGAGCCTTGGCATTGGCGAATACATCTACCTCGGACAGGGCGAAAAGCTCACCGACGGCAAGAACAAGGCGTCCATCCTCGCCGACACCATGGAAGCGCTCATTGGCGCCACCTATGTGTCCAACGACATTGAGACGGCGCGCCAACTCGTGATGCGGCTGATCGGCCCGCTGCTCCAGGATGCCGCCGCGCTCGGGGCAGGCACCGACTGGAAGACCAGCATCCAGGAACTCGCAGCCAGCCGTCAGCTGGGCAGCATCTACTACGCGGTGGAGGGCTCAGGCCCGGACCACGCGCGCACGTTCGTGGCGGTGCTCCGGATCGGCGGAACCGATTACGGGCAGGGGGCCGGACGCTCCAAGAAGGAAGCTGAGCAGGAAGCCGCAGCCGATGCCTGGCGGAAGCTGTCGGCTGCCGGCGAGGCTAGCGTTCCGGCGGAATCCGAAGCCGGCCTCTAGGTTCTTCGTGCCCGAACTGCCGGAAGTTGAAGTTGTCCGCCGCGGCCTGGTGAGCTGGGTCTGCGGCCGGACAATCACCTCCGTTGACGTCCTGGATCCGCGTTCCATCCGCCGGCATGTGCTCGGCGCCGAGGACTTCGCGGGCAACCTTGAGGGCGCCCGGGTCATGGATGTGGTGCGCCGCGGCAAGTTCCTCTGGCTTCCCCTGGAGGAACCGGCAGCTGCGACGCCGGCCAATGACCGTCCTGCCGTGGCCCTGATGGCGCACTTGGGAATGAGCGGCCAGCTGCTGATGCAGGATTCCGGTGTGCCGGACGAAAAGCACCTGAAAATCCGCCTGCGGCTGAGCCCTGTTGATGGAATGCCGGAACAGCTCAGGTTCGTGGATCAACGCATTTTTGGCGGACTGTTCGTGACGTCGCTGGTTCCCACGGCCGACGGCGGACCCGGCGGCCTGGGGGAGGTGCCCGCACCCTACATTGCCGCGGAAGCCGCACACATCGCCCGGGATCCGCTGGACCCGCACTTTTCCTTCGACTCCTTCTACCGCCGCTTGCGGAACCGGAAGACGGGGTTGAAGCGTGCCCTCCTGGATCAAGGGCTTGTTTCCGGCATCGGCAACATCTACGCGGACGAGGCACTGTGGCGTGCACGCCTCCATTACGCCCGACCCACCGATACGCTCCGCCGCGCCGATGCCCTGAGGGTTCTCGACGCCGCCCGTGAGGTCATGCTGGATGCCCTCGCCGCGGGCGGGACCAGCTTCGACTCCCTGTACGTCAACGTCAACGGCGCCTCGGGGTACTTTGACCGGTCCCTCAACGCCTACGGCAGGGAAAACCAGGAGTGCAGGCGCTGCGCAGCTGCAGGAATAGTGAGCCTCATGAAACGCGAACAATTCATGAACCGGTCCTCCTACACCTGCCCCGTCTGCCAGCCGAGGCCCCGCAACGGCCGGTGGTAGGCCGAAAAAGCAGGTAGCGCCACTCTATCGAAGCTGTCTTTCCCGGTGTCAGACTGTGCCCAAGGCGGCCGAGGCTGCCGGAATCGCAGGCGCGTTGGTCTTCAACGCCTGAACGGGAGGCGGGGGCCCAATGTTAGCGAAGAGGCTTGTCATCGTGGGGGTGAGTGTCGCGGCAGCGCTGGGCGGTGCCGCTCTTGTCTTCGATCAGCTGGCGGGAGCCCCGGACGCAAGCCTGTCGGCTCCGTCAGGCACCGGCACTGCCGCCCCGGACGGGGCCGAAGCCTCTCCGGCGCAGGGAGGTCCGGACGCAGGGATACCCGCCGCGCCTGGAACGGCGACAGACAGCGGGACCGGACAATCTCCCGGAGCAGGGGAGGGAACGGGAAGCCCCGCACCGGCCGCCGGGTTGCAGGAGGTTCTTCCCCCTGTGGCGGCGGCCCCCACCGGGCTTCCGGTGCCGTCCACGCCGGCGGCACTGGTTAGCATGCCGCTGCCGCCAACAGCCTCGGCCCAAGGGAAAATCGTGGCTGGCTTCCCCGAGGAATCCCTCCGCTTTCCGGACGGAAGCGTTGTGGTCTCCACCGGTGTATCAGCCGCTGATACGGTGCTGCAGGTGACGGCCGATGCCATATCGGCGGCCAGCCAGGACTCCGTCGTGGGCCATTTCCAGCAGCAGCTCGCAAAACTCAACTTCTGGTCAGAGCCGGCCCCCGCAACGGAGGGACAACGGGCGGTCCGTTTTGTCAGGGGCGCCGATTCGGTGACCCTGACAACATCAGCGACGGGCACGGGCAGTACCCGCTTCATGTTGCTCGGCAACCTTCACACGACGGCGGGGTAGCGGCCATGTATATCTCGGTCTCGGATCGGAACGGCGGCAAGAAGGACGCGCTGCCGGCAGCCAACGATTCCACGGTGCCCCCGCGGGCATTCCGGCTGTCCCCCGTCATCCTCTGGCTCGGTGTCGTCAGCATGTTCACCGATGTCTCCTCAGAATCGGTATCCGCCGTCCTCCCGCTCTACATCACCGGATTTCTCGGCCTGTCCGCCATTGCGTTCGGGATTCTGGATGGAATCAACCAAGGGGCCAGCGCGATTGTCAGGATCGCTGCAGGCTGGGCCGCGGACCGCAGCGGGCATCCAAAACGGATAGCACTCGCCGGTTACGGACTGTCAATGGTGGCCAGGATCGGTTTCCTCTTCGCCGGCGGTTTCTGGGCGCTGACCGCGATCGTGACCGGTGACCGGATCGGCAAGGGGATCCGGACGGCACCGCGGGATGCGCTGATCACGGTGTCCGCCCAGCCCGAATACCTGGCGCGCCACTTCGGCGTCCACCGGATGCTGGACAACATCGGTGCCGCAAGCGGACCGCTGCTGGCATTCTTCATCCTCATGCTGATTCCGAACGGCTATGGCACCCTTTTCGTGGTCTCCCTGGCCTTCGCGGTGATCGGCGTCGCCGCGCTCGCACTGCTCGTGCCCAACCTGAAGACGGGAAACCCGGCGGGACCCGCGCCGGAACGGAGGCCGGGCCCGGTGTTCGTCTTCCGCTGGAGCCTCTTGCGGGAGCCCGGATTGGGCAGGCTGCTCGTCGCCTCGGGACTGCTCGGACTGCTGACCGTGGGCGACGGATTCATCTACCTCGTCCTGCAGGACCGGGACTCCTTTGCGGTGCAGTGGTTTCCGCTGCTCTACGTGGGCACCAACGTCGTGTTTCTCGTCCTTGCGATCCCGCTGGGCAAGCTGGCGGACCGCTGGGGAAAAGCGAAAGTCTTCGTGGCGGGGCATGTGGCCCTCCTGCTTTGCTATCTCCTCGCTGCGGCGCCGCTTGGCGGATTGGGCCCGACCCTGGCCTGCCTGGTCCTACTCGGAGCCTTCTACGCCGCGACTGATGGCGTCCTCGCCGCCCTGGCGAGCCAGCTCACTCCGCCGGACAAGCTGGCCACGGGCATCGGCGCAGCCCAGACGGTCGTGGCCCTGAGCCGGATGGCAGCTTCGGCCGGCTTTGGCGTGCTGTGGTTCGCACTGGGTCCGTCCACGGCCATGGTGGTGGTGGGCAGCTGCCTGGCCGTCGCCGTACCTGCCTCGTTGCTGATCCTGCGGGCGGGCGCACGCCAGAGGCAAGCAGCTTGAACCCCGCAAGCCGCAGGAAACGCTGGATCATCCTTTTGGCGATTACAGTGGTGGTCCTTACGGCTGCCGGCTCCTACGCTGCCGTCGCCTTCCAGCGCTTCCAGGACAGCCGCTCGGCAGCGTCCGCCGTCAACGTGGCATCCGGCGGTGCCCTCCCGGAAGCCCCCTTTGTCCTGTTCCGCAACACGGCGGCTGGACAGGGGTACGGGATGGCCGGGACCGTTCCGCTGGCGGCACCCGGCGGCCGGCGGTCGCTGGCGTCCGAGGCCTGCGACCGGGTCTACGGCACCGCCCGGAACCTCGTTTGCCTGAAGACAAACCGCGGGCTCGTCACCAACTTCGAGGCAGTCCTGCTGGACCGGCAATGGCAGCCCACCGGCCGGTGGGCTCTGCCGGGGATCCCCAGCCGTACACGGATGAGCGCTGACGGCTCACTGGTGTCCACCACGGTGTTTGTCTCCGGCCACTCCTACGGCGCTGCCGGCTTTTCTACCGAAACGTCCA
Source organism: Arthrobacter sp. UNC362MFTsu5.1 (assembly GCF_000685965.1). Classification (GTDB taxonomy): domain Bacteria; phylum Actinomycetota; class Actinomycetes; order Actinomycetales; family Micrococcaceae; genus Arthrobacter. The sequence goes on from NZ_JMLE01000016.1 coordinate 66,999, forward strand.
TCAGCCGGACTGACGGAGGCGCCGGAACCGGGAGCCTGGAAGGCTTCGCCCTCCTGGCCAACGGGGTGCAGGTGACGGCGGCGGACCGGAATATCTGGGGCGTGACCTTCGTCCCCGGGGATGCTGACGCGTTCTATGCCACGGCGGCGTCGTCAGGGCGCATCTGGCTCGTTAAAGGAAGCATTTCGGCCAGGACCCTTACGGCAGTCCACGACGGCGTCGAGTGCCCCTCGGTTTCGCCGGACGGCACCCGCGTTGCCTACAAGAAGAACACCGGCACGGCCATGGCCGCACACTGGAAGATCGCCGTCCTGGACCTGGAAAGCGGAGTCGAAACGGTCCTGTCAGAGGCCCGCAGCGTCGACGACCAGATCGAGTGGCTCGATGACGGAACACTGCTCTACGGGCTGCCCCGCGACGGCGCCGCGGGCGACAGCGATATCTGGCAGATCGGGACAGATCCTTCTGCCCCTGCCTCGCTCTTCATAGAGCACGCCTGGTCGCCGTCCGTCGTGCGCTAGCGCCCGCCGCAGGATCCGCCCGCCGCACCGGCGACCTCTTACCCCGCAACACAACCCCAGCCGTAGGCGAGGGTCCCCGCCGCACCGCCGTGAGCGGTACGGCCGAGGGCTTCTTCCGCGGTGAGGCCCGAGGGCTCCCTGGGTATAGCAAAGGGCCCCTCGATGTTTGGCCGAGGGGCCCTCAGGGTGTCACGTTTTCCGGATCCGGATTACTTCGGGGCGAAGACAACGTCCACGAAGTAGTTGGTCGAATTGCTTGTTTGGTTGGGAACCGCCGTTCCCGAACCAAAACGGTACAGCCCGTTGTTGTTGGCCCTGGCTGTCAGGGCACCGCTTGTCCACGCCTTGGAAAAGAAGTTCGGCGTATAGGAGTAGCGGCCCACCGGGGCGTTGTAGGACACGACGTAGTTCGTGCCTACTGTCAGCGCTATCGGGGTCGGCAGCAATGCGGTCTGCCAGCCGCTGGCCGTTTCGTTCGTGAACGTCACTTTGGCCAGCCGCACACCAGATGCCGTCCACAGCGAACCTGTGTGAGTGCCCGTGTTGCTTGTCCCTTTGTAGAAGCGGATGGCCGTGACAGAACCGGCAACGGAGGACTTGAACACCACGCCGAGCTCCACAGCCCGGACATCCGTTGACGCGGCGATCTGCGGCAGCAAGGACGCGAAGAGGGACTGCGTGGGCGGCGGAGGAGTGAGTGTGGTGAACTGCCACGAGGTGGGCGCCAGCGCCGCGCCCGCCAGCGACACGACATTGGACGCGCTCGCTGTGATGACGGTATTGGCAGGCAACTGTTGTGCCGGCGTGAACGTCAGCGTGCGGCCGTCCGCGGACAGCGCCGACGCTCCTGCAATGTTGGCTCCGCCGGCCGCCAGGGTGAGTGAAGCGCCGGGCTGTACGGCCGAGGACACCGTGAGGCTCGGCTGGACGTTGAGCGCCACCGCGGTGGCATTCGGTGCCGGCGACTGCGCAGTCACCGTCAAAGGCTCCGGCGGAGGCGGAGGCGCCACACCCGACGTTTGGAAGACCAGGTCGACAAGGTAGCTGGAGCTGGACGACGAACCCGGGAAGTCGCCGCTGTAGGAGAACCCGCCGGAGTCGGCTGCCGTCCGCAGCGGTCCGCTCGTAAACCCGGTGGTGAAGCCGCCGGGTGTTGCCGAATACGTGCCGGTGGGCGACTTGTAGGCTGCCACATACTCGGTGTCAGCTGCGATGGCCACTGGCTGGCTGAAGGTAGCCGTTTGCCAGCCGGCGCTGGACTCGGCCGTGAATGTCACTGTCGCCAGCTGCTGGCCCGTGATGCTGAAGAGGCTTCCCGTGTGGGTTCCGGTGTTGCCGGCGGACTTGTAGAAGCGGATGCCGGTAACCTGTCCGCTGGTGGAGCTGGCGAACCGTACGCCCAGGGCCAGCGGGGCTCCGTCCTTGACTTCCAGAACGGTCGGGGTGACCGTGTCCTGGTAAAGGGTGCAGGGGCAGACTCCGTCGGTCCGGGGGAGCGGCACCGTGGTGAAGGTCCAGGTCCCCCCGGCGCTGAGCGGCTGGTTTGTGGTGGAGGTGGCCGTCAGGCTCGCCGTGTAGCTGGTGGCCGCCGCAAGTTGTGCCGACGGCGTGAATGTCACCTTGCCTGTTGCCGGGTCGTAGTTCGTGGTCCCGGTGATGTTTGTGCCCCCGGGACCAGCCAGTGTGAACTGGACACTCGCTGCAGTGGCCGGTTTGGAGAACGTCGCGCTGACAGTTGTGTTCAGCGCAACACTGGACGAACCGGGGAGCGGGGTTTGGGCGCCCGCCACAAATGCCGGCTCCGGGTACTGCACCACGACATCCACCAGGTAGCTCGCAGTGGAACGGACATTCGGGAAGTCGTTGCTGTACGAATAGGCGCCGGCATCGGAGTTCGCCCGTAGGTTACCCACGGTCAGTCCGGGGCCGAAGCCGTTCACCGTCGCCGAGTAGGCTCCCGTCGAGGTCTTGTAGGCCAGGATGTACTCGGTGTTCGCGGACATCCCCACGGGCTGGTTGAAGTACGCCGTCTGCCAGCCTGCGGTGCTCTCATTGGCGAAGGTAACTGTTGCCAGTTGCTGCCCTGCGGCCGTGAACAGTGTGCCGGTATGGGTGCCTGTGTTGCCGGCTGACTTGTAGAAACGGATGCCCGTAACGGTGCCGTCTGCCGTGCTGGAGAAACGGATACCCAGGGTCACCGGTACGCCGTCCCTGACCTCCTGGATTCCTGGCAGGACCGAGTCATCGTAGAAGCTGCACGGGCAGCTTCCTGGAGGGGGCGGCGACAGGACCGTGGTGAACGACCACGTCCCGCCGCCGGTCAGGGCCCCGCCGCTGGCGGCAGTGCCGCTGAGGGTCACAGTGTAAGTGGTTGCCAGCGCGAGGGGGGCGCCCGGCGTGAACGTCACTTTGCGGGTTGTGGAGTCGTAGCTGGTTGTGCCTGCCACAGTAGTGCCGTCGGCAGCCTTAAGAGTCAGCTGAACGCTTGACGCCGTCACTGGCTTGGAGAAGACCGCCCCGACCGTTGTGGCCTGCGGAACGCTGGTTGAGCCGCCCAGCGGCCACTGTCCCGAAGCGGTCAGCGGGGTGGTGTCCACCGTCTCGAACACGGCATCCACGAAATAGTTTCCGTTGCCAAAGCTGTTCTGCGGGAAAGCATCGGGACTGCCGTAAACGCCGGCCGGTTCGCTGCCGAATCCTCCCGCGACTGTCAGCGGCGGCTCATTGGACCCGAAGCTCGACCACGCATACTCCTGCGAAGCGTAATGGCCCTTGGGAGCGGTGTAGGAGGCCGTGTATTTTTGCCCTGCTGTAACTGCCACGGCCTGGCTGAACTGCACTTTCTGCCACCCCGAGGCCGTTTCGGCGGTGAAGGTCGCGGTGGCTAGCCGCTGTCCGGACGAGTTCCAGAGGGACCCGATGTGGGTTCCCGTGTTGGCCGTGCTCTTGTAGAACCGGACTCCGGTGATGAACCCGTCGATGCTCGGTGTGATCTTCATGCCTAGCTCATAGGCGCCGCCGTCCTGGGAATCCGGTACCGCGGGAACCTGTTGTCCAAACACCGTATACGGGCCGCTGAGCTGCAGGTTCCGCGTCACCGCGGTGCCGATGTTGGCGCTGTCATCCACAGCTCGGACCTTAACGCTTGCCGTGTCGAGGCCTTTCTGAATGTACGTATAGGTCCAGCTTTGCTTGCCCTGGGCGGGATGCCAGGTGGCTCCGCCGTTGGTGGAGACTTCGACGCCGGCGACAATGCCGCCGGCGTCGCTTGCAGTGCCGGAAACTGTGACGCTGGTGCCGTGCGGAACGGCAGCTCCTTCGGCGGGGGACGAGATCGTCGCTGTTGGCGCTGCCGTATCACTGCTGGGACTTGCCGCGGCCAAGGCACCATCGCGCGTCCCGGGTTGGGCCCCCATGTCCGCCAGCAGGTTGACCTGGGCCTGTTGCATACGAGGGTCCGCGGCTGCACCGTTGCCGTCGTGCTCCTGGTCAAGTCCCCACGACCACTGGACCGTGCCGGCCGAGAAGACCAGCGCTCCGCTCTGAGCACGGTAAAGCGTGGTGTTGTGAGTGGTGTTTCCGGGTTTCACTGTATTGCCGAAGTCCTGGAGATACTCCGGTGTGGGGCCGGTTGTCGTCGACAACCTGATCAGCCCTGCGGGCCTGAATCCGTTGTCCAGGTCCTCGTTGGACTCGTAGCCCACTGTATGGGGTGCCAGTTGGGCAGAGGTTCCCGCGGCGAGGGAGGCCAGGGATGTGTTCCGCCAGAGACGTGACTTGCCCTCCGCCGCGCTGACGGTAACGGGAAGATCCGTAAAGTTGGACATGTACATGGTGCCGGTCAGTCCGTTCTCCGGCAGACCGCCTCCGTTGGCCTGCGAAGCGAACCTGGGGTCACGCCAGGTTCCGGTCCATTGGGGGCTGGGATCGATCTTTTCGTTGGCCCAGGTCTCCTTGTAGGACGTGATTGTCCGCCCGGCCGCGCTGTCCACTGGCGACGGTTCGATCCGAGTGCGCCAGTACATCTCATTACCGGACAGGAACTGCAAGTTCACGCCGGCATCGCGCGCGGCCTCCACATTTGCCCGCTGTGGTCCGGACCAGTATTCGTCGTGGCCCACGGAGAGGAAAACCTTGTGGTTGAGGAGCTGCGCGCCGCTACGGTGGGTGTCGATGCCACTGATGTAGCTGATGTCGTAGCCGTTCTTCTCCAGGAAACGCACCATGGGGTACTCGTTGCTGAAGTAGAAGTCACGGCCTGCCGGACCACCACGCGTGGCAACCGGCCGGTTGTAGCTGACCTTGTACGCCCTGCCGTTGGTTCCGTAGTAGAAATTCGAACCGCCATAGTCGTTGTAGGCCTGCCACGTTGTATCGGAGGTCTGGAAGACGACATCCGAGTGGCTGCCATCGGAGCGGACGATAAACGTGATATGGCTCGAAGCCCCGTTATCCGGGCGCCTCAGGAGGGCGACATACACGCCCGAGACGGCAGTCGGCGGGACTTGCCACGTTGCGGAAACGGCCCACGTACCGCAGTCATAGAGGCCGGTTGCCGCATCGTTCAGGCATTGCGGCTGTGATTGCCGGAAGGCAAGGGGCGTGACGTCCGCAATCTTGCGGGCGCCGAGGCCTTGGTACCAGCCGGTCCGGTAAATGGCGATCGTGTAGTTGGACGCGTTGGTGTCAATCTTGAAGTTGATCGGCTGCCCGGCGTTGACGCTGATATCGGTGGCAAATCCCTGGATATCCGAATCGCCGGCGCCGGTAATGTCCCACTCGGATGAAGGGCTTCCCGGCTTGGAGTTTTCACATGCTATGGCGTTCACAACCGGGGCGCAGGGGTCCGCCGCATACGCAAACGGTAGCAGCGCGGCCGGTGCCGCAGCGGGCAGAAGCGCGGCCACCATGGCCAACGCCAGCAGGAAGACGACCTGCTTGAAGGCTTTAATGGTGCGATCGACTGAGGATACGGACATGTGAACTCCTGGAGTGAGTGCGCAGTTGCGGATCAGGCGGTGCTCAATGCACTGCCCTGCATGCCGCCCCCCGGCGCAGCCAAACCAAGATATTCAGTTGTCGTCCAACAGAAGGTTGCGTCCAAAACGCCCCTCACTGCATCATGGCCAGTCCAGCTTCGCTGTATCCTGCCAAGTCGATCCGGTGTGAGACCACCGGGTCGAGCAGCGTCAAGCAACCTCTAGCCGCGAGTCTAAGGGCACGCGGGGACGCGAGGCAAGGGGCTCATGGCGTGAACATGCCCAAATCCGGGCAATGTCGGTGCCACGCAGTAGATTTGAGGCAGGAACACGCCGAATTTCAGCACTCAGAAGTTCAGCACTCAGAATTTCAGCAGCTCAGAACATCAGCCACTCAGGAGATCCGAACCACCTTGCACCTCAAGAGCCTGACCGTCCGCGGATTCAAGTCGTTCGCGTCAGCCACGACGTTCGACTTCGAGCCGGGCGTCACTGCAGTGGTCGGTCCGAACGGTTCCGGAAAATCCAATGTTGTGGACGCCTTGTCCTGGGTCATGGGCGAACAGGGTGCCAAAACACTGCGCGGCGGCAAGATGGAGGACGTCATCTTCGCGGGCACGTCGGGCCGGCCGCCGCTGGGCCGGGCCCACGTCTCGTTGACCATCGACAACACAGACGGCGCCCTGCCGATCGAGTACAGCGAAGTGACCATCTCCCGCACGCTGTTCCGCACCGGCGGGTCGGAGTACGCCATCAACGGCGCCGGCTGCCGGCTCCTGGACATTCAGGAACTGCTCTCCGATTCCGGACTGGGCCGTGAAATGCACGTGATTGTGGGGCAAGGGCAGCTGGATAAGGTCCTGCACGCCACACCGGAGGACCGGCGCGGCTTCATCGAAGAAGCCGCCGGGATTCTCAAACACCGCCGGCGCAAGGAAAAGACGGTCCGGAAGCTGGAGGCGATGCAGGCGAACCTGCAGCGACTGGGTGACCTCACCAGTGAAATCCGGCGGCAGCTGACCCCGCTCGGCAAACAGGCGGAAGTGGCCCGCCGCGCCCAAAGCGTGCAGTTTGAAGTGCGGGACGCCCGAGCCCGGCTCCTGGCGGACGACCTTGTGCAGCTGCGGTCCGTCCTGGCCCAGGAGGTGGCGGATGAATCCGCGCTGAAGGCGCGCAGGGCGATTGTGGAGCAGGGCCTCGAAAACGGTCGTCAGCGGCAGTCGGCGCTGGAACGGCAGGCGGCCGAGGCAACGCCCAAGCTCAACGCTGCGCGGGACACCTGGTACCAGCTCTCGGCAGGCCGCGAAAGATTCCGTTCCCTCGGGTCGCTTGCGGAGGAACGCCGCCGGTTGCTGGGCGCCGCGGACGAGATGCCGGACTCGGGACGGGATCCGGAACAGCTTGAAAGAAACGCTGCCCGCGTCCGCGAAGAACAAGCCGCACTGGAAGTCGGGATCCTGCAAAAACGCACCGCGCTGGAAGCCGCGACGGCAGCCAAGCAGGACGCCGAGAGTGCGGCGAGTGCCGAAGACAAACGGCTGGCTGCTGTGCTTCGTGCGGCTGCCGACCGCCGGGAGGGGCTGGCAAAACTGGCCGGCCAGGTGGGTGCGGCACGGTCACGCGTTGAGGCGGCACAAGCCGAACTTGGCCGGCTCCGGGAATCCCAGGCCGCCGGTGACGAGCGGCGGCGCCGCGCCCAGAGCGAGTTTACGGCGCTGGAATCGCAGGTCGCCGGCGTCGAGGACGGCGAGGAATCCCTTGACGCCGATTACGAGGATGCCAGCGCTGCCCTGGACGAAATCCTGACCGACATTGAAGCCCTCACGTCGGCCGGGCGCGACGGGGAACGGGAACGCGATTCGCTGCTCGCCAGGCGCGACGCACTCCAGCTCGGGCTCAACCGCAAGGACGGGTCCGGCCGCGTGGCCGGCTCGGGATTGCCCGGGGTCATCGGGCCCCTGGCCTCGATGCTCGCCGTCGAATCCGGCTATGAAGCGGCCGTCGCCGCCGCATTGGGGAACTGCTCTGACGCCGTCGTCGTCCGGGACGACGTTACCGCCGTCGAAGCGTTGCAACTGCTTAAGGACGACGACGCCGGCCTCGCCTCGCTGCTGCTGGCGGCCCCTGCTGGGCAGGACAACCCGGAAGCGATGTCTGTTGTACCCGCTGTGTCCGCCCGACGTCCCCTTCCGCGGGGTGCCCGATGGGCTGCGGAGCTGGTCAGGGCATCTGACGCCGGCGGTGCCGCGGCGGACCTGCTGCTGGACACCCTGGTGCGCAGCGTGTTGGATGCCACTGTGGTTGTTGACGGCCTGGAGGCGGCGTCGGAGCTTATCCGCGAGCAGCCGGGTCTGACGGTTGCGACGCGCGCGGGCGACGTCTTCACAGCCTTCACCGTCCGGGGCGGCTCGGCGAGTGCACCGTCGCTGCTGGAAGTGCAGGCTGCCGTCGACGACGCCGAAACGAGGCTCGCCGCGGTTGGCGCCGATCTCGAACGGAACCGGTTTGCACTGGCCTCGGCGGTGGCGCGAAAGGCCGAGGCCCAGGAACGCGCAGACGCCGCCCTGGACCGTCTCCACGAATCAGATGCCCGGCTGGCCGCCGTGGCGGAACGGCTGGGCCATCTAAACTCGGTCCTCCGGAGCGCAGTGGGGGAGAGCGAAAGGCTCGGTGCGTCGCTGGCCGGGGCCGAGGCAAACATCGTCGCCGAACAGGAGGCCCTCGAAGCCGCGACCGCACGCCTCGATGCAGCCCGGCAGGCCCCCGCGGACGAGGAGCCCTCGGCCGAGCTCCGTGACGAGCTGGCGCTGGCGGCGTCCGCGGCACGGTCTGCCGAGATGGAGGCCAGGCTTTCGCTCCGGAGCGCCGAGGAACAACTCACCGCCACCCGCAACCGGGCCCTTTCATTGGAACGTGCCGCGGCGGCCGAGCGCCGGGCGCGGGAAGAAGCGGCGCGGCGTGCCCGCCGCCGCAGGCTCCAGGCGGGCCGGGCCGCTGCCGTTTCGGCTGCGGCGGAGCAGGCCATCGCGTTCATGGACACCTCCGTGGATCTCGCCCTCCGCGCCCGGGACCTTGCGGAGGAAGAGCGGGAGCTGAGGGATCGCGAACTTGTGGAGGTACGGTCACAGAATGACGCCCTGGGCCGCGAGCTGGCGGAACTGACGGATTCGGTGCACCGCGACGAGCTTGCCCGGACGCAGCAGCGGCTGCGGATCGAGGCCCTCGAGCTGCGCTCGGTCGAGGAGCTCGGTTTGTCTCCGGACCAGCTGGTAGCGGACTACGGTCCGGACCAGCCCGTGCCCGTGACCGCCGAAGAATCCGCCGACAAGTGGGCGGCCCTCCGCGCGGCGGTGGACGAGGACGGCAGGCCGATCCCGGAAGGCAAACCGTTCGTCCGCGGCGAGCAGGAAAAACGGCTTCGCAAGGCCGAGCGGGATCTCTCCTCCCTGGGCCGGGTGAATCCGCTGGCACTGGAGGAGTTCGCGGCCCTGGAGGAACGGCACCAGTTCCTCAGCAGCCAGCTGGAGGACCTCAAATCCAGTCGCAAGGATCTGCTGGACATCATCAAGGAAGTGGATGACCGTGTCCAGAAGGTCTTCGCCGAAGCGTTCGCGGACACCTCGGCACAGTTCGTCCGTGTGTTCGCCCGGCTCTTCCCCGGCGGCGAGGGACGGCTCGTCCTGACCGACCCGTCGGATATGCTCACCACGGGCATTGAGGTGGAGGCACGGCCGGCCGGCAAGAAGATCAAGCGGCTCTCCCTGCTGTCCGGCGGCGAACGTTCGCTGACCGCAGTGGCCCTGCTCGTGGCCATCTTCAAGGCGCGCCCGTCGCCGTTCTACGTGATGGACGAAGTGGAGGCTGCTTTGGACGACACCAACCTGGGCAGGCTCATCACGATCTTCGAGGAACTCCGTGAGTCCAGCCAACTGATCGTCATCACGCACCAGAAGCGGACCATGGAGGTTGCCGATGCCCTGTACGGCGTCACCATGCGGGGCGACGGGGTGTCAACGGTCATCAGCCAGCGCCTCGGCGCCGAAGTCTAGCCCGGCTGCGGCCCCGCGGCCGACGCCGGCGTCAGTCTCCGGCCGCGTCCCGCGATTGTGAGAAGCTAGGGGAGTGAATGACATCCTCCCCATTATCCTTGCCATCCTCGCTGCCCTGGTGGTCGTTGGCGGACTGATCCCGGTCCTCCTGAAGACCCGCCGGAACATCACGAAGTACCCGGGCACCCGCGACGCCAACGATCCTGTCGAACCCGTGCGCGGCGCGGGCGGAACGCTGGTGGAGGACCGCCCGGCGGTGACAACCGAGCGCCAGGCGCCAGCCGCCGTCGACCTCGAAGGACTGGAACCGGCCGAGGTCCCGGACGAGGCGGCGGGGCTTGAAACCATTGCTGTCGAAACTCCGCTGCCGGTTGCCGGACGGCTGACCCGGCTCCGTGAACGCCTTGTCAGGTCCAACAACATCCTCGGCAAGGGCCTGCTCGCGCTCTTGTCCAGCGACAAGATTGACGAAGACGTCTGGGACGAAGTCGAAGAAACCCTCCTGCTGGCGGATCTTGGCACCGCACCGACCATCCAGCTGGTGGACGCCCTCCGGGAACGCGTCAAGGTGCTGGGGACACGGACCCCCGAGCAGGTCAAGGCCCTGCTTCGCGAAGAATTGATCAAGCTCGTGGACCCGACCATGGACCGCAGCCTCCGCACCGAACGCCACGCTGACAAGCCCTCCGTCATGATGGTGGTCGGTGTCAACGGCGTAGGAAAAACCACCACCGTGGGCAAGCTCGCGCGCGTCCTTGTGGCCGAAGACAAGGACGTCCTGCTGGGCGCTGCGGACACGTTCCGTGCCGCAGCCGCCGAACAGCTCGCCACGTGGGGCCAGCGCGTCGGCGTTCCCACCGTGAAGTCCGACGTCGACGGCGCCGACCCCGCCTCAGTCGCCTATGAAGCGGTCAAGGCAGGAATCGACCAGGAGGTCGACGTCGTGATGATCGACACCGCCGGCCGGCTGCAGAACAAAGTCGGGCTGATGGACGAGCTCGGCAAGGTCAAGCGCGTCATCGAGAAGCTGGCCGAAGTGGACGAGGTCCTTCTGGTGCTGGATGCCACCACCGGACAGAACGGCCTGAACCAGGCCCGCGTGTTTTCCGAGGTCGTCAACATCACCGGCATCGTGCTCACCAAACTGGACGGCACCGCCAAGGGCGGCATCGTGGTGGCAATCCAGAAGACGCTCGGGGTTCCGGTCAAGCTGATCGGGCTGGGCGAAGGCGCGGACGACCTCGCACCGTTCGACGCCGAGAGCTTCGTGGACGCGCTGCTGAACTAGGTGCGCTGCTGAACTACGTGCACTGCTCAGGCAGGCCTATGGACGGTCTCCCGCGCGAAGAGCCAGCCGGCGGCAGCCACGATCAGCACACCACCGGTCACGCCGAAGGCCCAGCCATACCCTAACCGGTCCGCGAGCACACCGGCGAGGACGGGGCCGACGATGGCACCCGCGTCGGACATCATCTGGAAGACCGCCAGCACCCGGCCGCCGGAGCGCCCGTTGCCGATCACGTCGGCAATGGCGGCCTGCTGTGCCGGACCCAGCAGGCCGGAACCTATTCCGGCGACGGCGGAGGCCGCCAGGAACCAGGTCATGTCGTGGGTCAACCCGATTCCCGCCGTCGCCACGCCCGTCAGGACCAAACCGGCAATCATCAGGGGCTTGCGTCCCAGGCTGTCAGCAAGTTTCCCCGAGACTGTCAGTGCCGCGGCGTTGCCGCCGGCAAAGACGGCCAGCGCCCAGCCCGCCGCAGCCGGCCCCCCACCCAGCGCCGCCACGGCGAAGAGCGGCACCGTGGCCATGCGCACACCGAACGTAGCCCAGCCGTTGGCGAAGCTGGAAAAGAGTCCAGCACGGTAGGCACTGTCCTGCATCGCCTCGCCCAGCCCCATCGCCGGCCCGGTGCCGCCGTCCTTCCGTGATTTCCCCGGCACATGGCTGAGCTGGGTCTGGACCACCAGTGCCGCCAGGACCAGCGCGGCCGCGTACGCCAGGAACGGGATGCGCAGGCCGAAGCCGGCGAGCAATCCGCCGACGATGGGGCCGCAGACGTTGCCGATGAGGAAAGCGGAAGCGTAGGCGCCGGAAACCCTTCCGCGGCTTTCCGGCGGTGCCAGCCGAACCACCAGGGCCATGGATGCGACCGTGAACATCACCGAGCCCGCGCCGCCCAGTCCCCGGAAAATGAGCAGCTGCCAATAGTCCTGGGCGAACGCGCACGCCGCAGTTGAGACGGCCACGATCAACAGGCCGGCAACATAGACGGGACGTTCGCCCAGCTTCACGATCAACGCGCCGCCGGCAGGCGCGAACAGCAGCCGCATGAAGGCAAAAATGCTCACAATGACGGCGGCGGCAGTTGCTCCGACGTCGAAGGTGGTGGCGAATTGGGGCAACACAGGCGCCACCAGCCCGAAACCAAGCGCAATCAGGAAGGCTGCGACCAGCATCACCTTAATATCGCGCGGAAGGCGTGTGCCGGCAGCCTGTGCTGCGGGGCCGGGGTGGCCTGGTGGGCCGCCATTTCGGCCGGGCAAGGCCTTACCGGGGCGGAAACGATCGTTCATGGTGCCGTTGTCCTTGCGGAGTGCTGTGGAGGGCGTTTGGGACTGGTGAAACATAACCGTAACAAGTGAGATATGCACCATTTACTTCCGGGAGGTTCTTGTAACAACCCGGACATCTAATTCCTCCGCCGGCGAAACACAGCCCGGCAAAAATCTTCTTAGAACGCAAATAGGCGTTGGGCATGCGGAGAACTCCGCGGGATCAACAAAGCATCTAGGCAAGGGAGGACGTGCACCATGGAACTTACCGCAGGTCACGTATGGCTTATGGTTGCGGCGGCACTTGTGCTGTTCATGACACCAGGGCTGGCATTTTTCTACGGCGGCATGACGCGTGCGAAAGCCGCGCTGAACATGATGATGATGAGCTTCATCTCCATCGGCATGGTCGGTGTGGTGTGGGTACTCTGGGGCGCATCCATGAGCTCCGGCGAAGGCTTCATACAGATCGTCGGCAACCCGTTCGCAACGTTCGGACTCGAGGGAATCACCACCCCGGACGGACTCATCAAGGTCGGCTACGCAGCAACCTTCGCCATCATCACAGTGGCACTGATCAGCGGCGCCATCGCGGACCGTGCAAAGTTCGGCGCTTGGACCGTGTTCGTCCCGGTCTGGGTCACGCTGGTTTACTGCCCGATCGCCTACATGGTCTGGGGCGGAGGCCTCTTCGGGCCTGAAGGCGCAGTCGGCAAGGCTCTCGGTCCTGCCATTGACTTCGCCGGTGGCACCGTGGTGCACATCAATGCCGGTGTGGCCGCACTCATTCTCGTTTTGATCATCGGCAACCGCAGGGGCTTCGGCAAGGACCCGAACCACCGCCCGCACAACATCCCGTTCGTAATGCTCGGTGCAGCGATCCTGTGGTTTGGCTGGTTCGGCTTCAACGGCGGCGCAGCAACCACGGCGGAACAGGGCGGCCTGATCTGGGTCAACACCCTCGCCGCACCGGCAGCTGCCATGCTCGGCTGGCTCATCACCGAACGCATCCGCGACGGCCACCCCACGTCACTGGGCGCAGCTTCCGGCGTGGTGGCCGGCCTGGTCGCCATCACCCCGGCTTGTGCAAACGTCAGCCCGATCGGCGCGCTGGGCCTCGGCGTCGTCGCCGGTGTGGCCTCCGCCCTGGCAGTCGGCCTGAAGTTCCGCTGGGGCTTCGATGACTCACTGGACGTTGTCGGCGTCCACCTCGTCTCGGGCGTTATCGGTACCGTGGCACTCGGCTTCATCGCCCTCCCGGTTGAAGGTGTCGGTGGCGGCCTGTTCTACGGCGGCGGACTGACCCAGCTGTGGGCCCAGCTCGCAGCGGCGGGCATTGCCATCGCCTACTCGGCCGTCCTGACGACCGTGATCGCACTGGCCATCCACAAGACCATGGGCTTCCGCGTCTCCCAGGAGCAGGAAGTTGTGGGCGTGGACCTCAGCCTGCACGCAGAAACTGCCTACGAATTCGGCGTCGGCGGCCACGGCGGGAGCTTCCAGCCGCTGCATGAACTGATCACCGGCAAGCAGGGCGAGGAGTCCGCTCCGGTAGCCGAAGACGGCAAGAAGACTGACGCAGCAACAGGTAAGGAAAGTGTGGGGGCATGAAACTGATCACAGCAATCGTCCGGCCGGAAAAGCTCGACTCCATCCGGGAGGGGCTCGAATCCTATGGCGTGCAGGGCCTCACGGTCAGCGCCGCCAGCGGGTACGGCAGGCAGCGCGGGTACACCGAGGTGTACCGCGGGGCTGAGTACAACGTGGACCTGCTTCCCAAGATCCGCGTTGAGGTCCTGGCCACGGACGAACAGGCGGACGACATCCTGGATGTCATCATCGCCAGCTCCAACACAGGCCGTGCCGGTGACGGCAAGGTCTGGACGGTGGACGTCTTTGAAGCTGTAAGGGTACGAACGGGTGAACGCGGCTCAGCCGCCATCTAGCCGACGGCCAGCCCAATGAGCTTTGCCTCAAGCGGGCCCGGCACCTGACAAGGTGCCGGGCCCGCTTTTGCGTTGTGAACCGCTGCGTTGCGAAGAACTGCGTTGGGAACCGCTGTGTTGGGAACAGTTACCTTGGTAACGGCGGCGCTGGGAGCACCTAGGCCGGCCAGCCCTCGGGACCGGACGTTCCGGCCGCGTATTCCTCCATGGGAACGCTGCCGCGTTCCCATGCCTTGATCACCGGCTCAATGATCCGCCAGCAGTCCTCGGCGGTGTCCGCCCGCACTGAGAGCAGCGGATCGCCGGTGAGGACGCCCTCGAGCACTTCGCCGTACGGCAGCAGGTCGGAAGCGCTGAGTTCGGCGTTGAGCGTTACGCGGTCGAGGCTCAGGACGTTGCCGGGGCCGTTCACGTCGACGTCGAACTGCAGGGTGTCGGGTCCGAACCCGATCCGGAGCTGGTTAGGCGAGTCGACGCCGGTGAATCCTGCGGGCAGGTGCGGCACTGGCTTGAAGGTGACAACTGCCTCCTTGCGTTTTGCTCCGAGCGCCTTGCCGGAACGGAGGATGAAGGGGACACCCTGCCACCGCCAGTTGTCGATGCCCACCTGCACCTCCGCGAGTGTTTCGGTGTTCCTGGCCGCGTCCACGCCTGCTTCCTTGACATAGTCGGGGACCTGCCTGCCGTCGATGGACCCGGCGGTGTATCGGGCCCGCCGCGTGTTCGCGCGGTAGGGGGCCTTGATGCTGCTGGCGCGCAGGAGGGTGGCCACAGCGTCGCGGAGATCGCGCTCATCGACGGTTGCCGGCGGCTCGATGGCCATCAGGGCCATGATCTGCAGCAGGTGGCTCTGGATCATGTCACGGAGCGCGCCGGCGGCGTCGTAGTAGCGTGCGCGGCCTTCCAGCGCCAGGTCCTCATCAAAGATGATCTCCACCTTCTCGATGTAATCGCGGTTCCAGACCGGCTCCAGGAAGGTGTTGGCGAAGCGCAGGCCGAGGATGTTGAGCACCGTCGCCTTGCCCAGGAAGTGGTCCACCCGGTGGATGTGGTCCTCCGGGACCAGCGCCGCCAGGGTCACGTTGAGGTGGCGGGCGGAATCCTCACTGGAGCCGAACGGCTTTTCCATCACCAGGCGCGTGCCGGCGGGCACGTCCTCCGGGGCCAGCACTTCGCAGGCTTTTTGGCTGACGTGGGGCGGAAGGGCGAAGTACACGGCCACCGGGGCTTCGAGGCCGGACAGCAGGGAGGCAAGTCCGCCGGGGGCAGTCACGTCAAGCTGGTGATACGACGTTGACCCCGCAATCCGCTTGAGTTCGCGCTTGCCGGCGGCGTCCGCCTGGGAGTTCGAGTCGGCAAAGGACGTCTCCACACGTTCAAGCCATTGCTCCCGGGTCCAGGGATCCGACCCTGCCCCCACGAGCGTCAGCCCGTCGGCGCGGCCCCGGGCGGCCAGCCGTGCGAGCCCCGGCAGGAGCAGCCGGCCGGTAAGATCCCCTGACGCACCAAGGATGAGCAGGGTTTTTACAGTTGTTTGGGTGGCCATCCTGCCAGCATGCCATCTTGAAGGGCTGTCTTGGTACCCTAGATAGTCGAGTCCCGTTGTCGAGGCAGTTGGTCCAGGCCAACAACAGTCACGACTCTGGCGAGCCGCACCGGCCGCCAGCTGTAGATCCACTGAAAGAAGTGCACGGCGCGTGTTCAATTCACTCTCTGACCGGTTGACAGCAACCTTCAAGAATCTCCGCGGCAAGGGCCGCCTCACCGAGGCGGACGTTGACGCCACGGTCCGCGAGATCCGGCGGGCCCTCCTGGACGCCGACGTTGCTGTGCCAGTGGTCCGCGAGTTCACGGGCCGGGTGCGCGAGCGTGCCCTGGGCGCCGAGGTCTCCGGTGCGTTGAACCCCAGCCAGCAGATCGTCAAGATCGTCAACGAGGAACTCGTAGAGATCCTGGGCGGCGAAACCCGGCGCATCCGGCTGGCCAAGACCGGCCCCACCATCATCATGCTCGCGGGCCTTCAGGGTGCCGGCAAAACCACCCTCGCCGGCAAACTCTCCAAGTGGCTGAAGTCCCAGGGCCACAGCCCCATGCTCGTGGCATGCGACCTCCAGCGGCCCAACGCCGTAACCCAGCTCCAGGTGGTCGGCCAGCGCGCCGGAGTTCCCGTCTTCGCCCCGCACCCGGGTGCCACGTCCACCGAACTGGACCATCCTGCGGGCGACCCCGTGGCGGTTGCCCGCGCCGGTGTCGAGGAAGCGCGGCAGAAGCTCCACGACGTCGTCATCGTTGACACCGCCGGACGACTTGGCGTGGACGCCGACATGATGGAGCAGGCGCGCCAGATCCGCCGCGCCATCGTGCCGAACGAAGTGCTCTTCGTCATCGACTCCATGATCGGCCAGGACGCCGTCAACACGGCGCTCGCTTTCGATGAAGGCGTCAACTTCACCGGCATCGTTCTCTCAAAGCTCGACGGCGACGCCCGCGGCGGTGCCGCCCTGTCCGTTGCGTCGGTCACCGGCAAGCCGGTCATGTTCGCCTCCACCGGCGAAGGCGTTGACGACTTTGAGCTGTTCCACCCGGACCGCATGGCGTCCCGCATCCTCGACATGGGCGATGTCCTCACCCTGATCGAGCAGGCGGAAAAGTCCTGGGACAAGGACGAAGCGGCGCGGATGGCGAAGAAGTTCGCCGACCAGGAAGACTTCACCCTCGACGACTTCCTCGCCCAGATGCAGCAGATCCGCAACATGGGCTCCATGAAGAAAATGCTCATGATGATGCCGGGCGCGCAGAACATCCGCCAGCAACTGGAGCAGTTCGACGAACGCGAAATCGACCGCGTGGAAGCGATCGTCCGTTCCATGACGCCGCACGAACGCGTGGCCCCGAAAATCATCAACGGATCACGCCGGGCCCGCATCGCCAAGGGGTCGGGCATGCATGTGTCGGACGTCAACGGCCTGCTGGAGCGGTTTGCCCAGGCGCAGAAGATGATGAAGAAGATGGCAGCCGGCGGCGGAATGCCCGGCATGCCGGGGATGCCGGGCATGGGCGGCGGCGCGGGAGGTGCCCGCAAGGGCGCCAAGAACGCGCCCAAGAAGAAGGCCAAGTCGGGAAACCCGGCCAAGGCAGCCCAGGAGCTCCGCGAGGCGGAGGCCCGGCGTGCCAACGCCGGAAAGGCACTGCCCACCGGTGCCGCCTTCGGCCAGCAGGGAGCGGATTTCGATCCGTCCCAGCTCAACCTGCCCAAGGGCTTCGACAAGTTCCTCGGCGGGAGCAAGTAAGTTACCGGCAGGGCAGTCTTCCGCGCGGGCAACGTGATTGTCGGCCGGTTCAATGTCGCCCGCCGAATTATCCGGCCATTGCCATAGGGTTGGGGCATGTTTAAGCAGCGCGTAGTGTTCGTCCACGGTTCGGGGGCCTTCGGGTCCGCCGCGTGGCCCAAGCAGCACGGCATGGCACTTGCCTATGACGCACTGTTCCTGCGCCGCTACGGCTTTGACCCGGTGGCGGAACCTCTTGAGTCGGACTTCCAGGCCGACGCCCGGATTGTGCTGGCCGCTTTGGCGGATGAAGGCCGCGGCGCTGCCGGCGGTCATGTGGTGGCCCATTCCCAGGGCGCCATCGCGGCGATGATGGCGGCTGTGGAGCGCCCGGACCTGGTGCACTCCCTCACCCTGGTGGAGCCCGCGTGCCTGTCGCTGACCGCCGAACTGCCCGCGACGGCAGCGCACCGGTCCCTGATGCAGCCCCTATTCGATGTGCGGCACCAGCTGGGCGACGACGACTTCCAGCGGGAGTTCGTCCGGCGCGCATTTTCCGTTCACAGCGACGGCCCGGCCACACCGGAAGCGCTCAACAGCGCCCGCAGGCTCCGGCTGCAGGCGCCCCCGTGGGAGGCGCCGCTGGAGATCGTCCCGGGAGTCCCTACGCTTGTGCTCACCGGCGGCTGGGAGCCGCTGTACGAGGAGATTGCCGGGTACCTGCGCGAAACCGGTGCCCTGCACCGCGTTGCAGCGGGCGGGCACCGGCCTCAGGACTCCGTGGAGGGAGACCGGTTCATCCGGTCATTTATTGCAGAGGTCAGCCGGCGTCAGCACTCACAGGCGTCTTAGCGGCGCCTTCACCCGCTGTGGCATTGCGCAGGTCCGGCTGTTCCTGGCGGGGAAGCTGCAGTTCCGGAAGGTAGACCTTGCCGCCGGCTGCCAGGAATTCGTTGCTCTTCTCCCGCATGCCTGCCGCCATCTCGGCCAGGGCGGTCTGGGCTTCGGCTGAACCGTATTCGTCCCGGATGTCCTGGCTGATGCGCATGGAGCAGAACTTGGGCCCGCACATGGAGCAGAAATGCGCAGTCTTTGCCGGTTCCGCCGGCAGCGTCTCGTCATGGAAGGCCTCAGCCGTGACAGGGTCCAGAGACAGGGCAAACTGGTCCCGCCAGCGGAATTCGAACCGGGCCTTGGACAGGGCGTCGTCACGTTCATGGGCCCCCGGGTGGCCCTTGGCGAGGTCGGCGGCGTGGGCGGCGATCTTGTAAGTGATCACACCGGTCTTCACGTCGTCCTTGTTCGGCAGCCCCAGGTGTTCCTTGGGTGTGACGTAACAGAGCATGGCCGTGCCGTAACGGGCGATTTCCGTGGCGCCGATGGCTGACGTGATGTGGTCGTAGCCGGGAGCTATGTCCGTGACCAGCGGCCCGAGCGTGTAAAAGGGTGCTCCCTTGCAGAGTTCCTGCTGGCGCTCCACGTTTTCCCTGACAAGGTGGAACGGCACATGTCCGGGGCCCTCCACCATCACCTGCACATCGAATTCCCAGGCGCGCTGCGTCAGCTCAGCCAACGTATCCAGCTCTGCGAACTGCGCGGCGTCGTTTGCGTCCGCCGTCGCGCCGGGCCGCAGCCCGTCGCCAAGCGAGAACGCAACGTCGTACTTGGCGAAGATCTCGCACAGTTCGTCGAAGTGCGTGTACAGGAAGTTTTCCTGATGGTGGGCCAGGCACCAGCCCGCCATGATGGATCCTCCGCGTGAGACGATGCCGGTGACGCGGTTGGCCGTCAGCGGTACGTAGCGCAGCAGGACTCCGGCGTGGATGGTCATGTAGTCCACACCCTGTTCGCACTGCTCGATGACGGTGTCGCGGAAAATTTCCCACGTCAGTTTGTTGGCCTCGCCGTTGACCTTCTCCAAGGCCTGGTAGATGGGCACGGTGCCGATCGGCACCGGCGAGTTGCGGATGATCCATTCCCGGGTGGTGTGGATGTCGTCTCCGGTGGACAGGTCCATCACCGTGTCTGCACCCCACTGGGTGGCCCACTGCAGCTTGTCGACCTCCTCGGCGATGGAACTGGTAACAGCCGAGTTGCCGATGTTGGCGTTGATCTTCACGAGGAAGGCCTTGCCGATGATCATCGGCTCGGACTCCGGGTGGTTGATGTTGTTGGGGATGATGGCTCGGCCCGCGGCAACTTCGCTGCGCACCAGCTCAACATCGCAGTTTTCCCGTAGCGCGACGAACTGCATTTCGGGAGTCACCACGCCCTGCCGGGCGTAGTGCATCTGGGTGACGGTGCGGCCCGCGACCGCACGGCGGGGCACCGGCTGCGCGCCCTTCCACTCCGCGGACGCAGCGCCCCGGCGCACGGCCGACTTGCCGTCGTCGAGGAGGTTCCGTTCCCTGCCGCTGTACGGCTCGGTGTCCGCCCTGGATTCAATCCACCGGGTCCTGAACGGTTCCAATCCCACCACCGGATCGCTGCCGGGCCCTGCTGTCCGGTAGACCCGGAAGGGCGGGTTGGCCGCGCCCCCCGGCGAATCCTCCAGGGCAATTTCGGTCACCGGCACCCGGATCCCGGTGGCCTCGTCGGCGATGAACGCCAGTGAATGGGACTTCAGGGACTGCGTTTCATGAGTGCCCGCCTGGCTGGCGGCGGACCCATTTTGGGCAGGGTTCAGCTGTGTTTCTGGTGTATTCACGGAATACTCACTTCCTTCGCCGGCATTACCCGGACAGGTTCGACGGTCGCAGGCCGCGTCAGCCCGATCTCAGCCCCTGCAGGGGCACCCGTGTGGTCGTAGACGAAGCTACCACAGGCCCGGGCAGCCTCCACGTCACACGAGGTTCACATCCACGACCCGGAACCGCGGTCTAGGCTGGAGGCATGCGTGGAATCATCGAATTCACCGGGACCGTGCTGACCGCCCCCGACCAGGAACGGGACGGCCTTTGGGCCCTGGACGGCAGGCTGACATTCACCCGGCCGGCCGCTCCGCCGGACGTGGTGCTGGACGGCTGGGTGCTTCCGGGCCTCGTGGACGCACATTGTCACATCGGCCTTGGACCCGACGGGGATGTGTCCGAGTCCATCGCCGAAGAGCAGGCCGTGACAGACCTTGAGGCCGGCACGCTGCTGGTCCGCGACGCCGGAGCGGTGCATGACACGCGGTGGATCCAGCAGCGTCCGGAGCTGCCGCGGATCATCCGGGCGGGACGCCACATTGCCAGGACCTGCCGCTACCTGCGCGGATTCGCCATTGAAGTCGAGCCGGACGGACTGGTCGAAGCCGTGCGGAAGCAGGCGCGCGCGGGTGACGGCTGGGTCAAGCTCGTGGGGGACTGGATCGACCGCGGCGCCGGCGACCTCGCGGCGTCGTTCCCGGCCGCCGTGGTGCGGGATGCCGTCCGCGCCGCCCACGATGAAGGTGCCCGGGTGACCGCGCACTGTTTCGCCGAAGACACGCTGGATGACATGCTCGACGCCGGCATCGACTGCATCGAACACGGCACCGGACTCCTCCCGCGGCACATACCGCGCTTCGTGGAACAGCGCGTCCCTATTGTTCCCACGCTGATCAACATTGCAACGTTCCCGGACATCGCGGCCCGGGCGGAAGCGAAGTTTCCGGTGTATGCCGCACACATGCGCGCCTTGTGGCAGCGGCGGAACGAGCGGATTGTGGAAGCCTTCGAAGCGGGTGTGCCGATCTACGCCGGGACGGATGCGGGCAGCGTCATCGGCCATGGCCGGATCGTGGACGAGATCCAGGCGCTCCACACCGCCGGCCTGCCGGCGGCGGCGGCGCTGGACGCGGCGTCGTGGGGCGCCCGGAAGTGGCTCGGAGCGGAGGGTATCGCCGAGGGTGCCAGCGCCGACGTCGTACTGTGCGAACAGGACCCCAGGATCAGTCCGGAAACGCTGCGGAACCTGGCGCACATCATTCTTCGGGGACGTCGGCTCCGCCAGGAATAAATTGAAGGTTCAAGTAATTTATTCTATGTAAGCGTCACCGGAGGACCGGCGGCAGAGTTTCGGGAGTTTGGAGTTGCCATGACCACAGAATCCAGCAGCAAGGACCTGCTGCCGGCGGATCTCGCCATGGGCACGGTGATGCTCAAGGTCGGGGACATGAAGCTGATGACGGACTATTACCAGCGCGCGCTCGGGCTGGAAGTCGTGGCTGAGCAGGACGGCGGCGTGTACCTTGGCCGGCGCGGAACGCCCCTGGTCCATCTGGCACCCGCCCCCGGGCTCAACCTTCCGGCCCGGGGTGAAGCCGGACTGTTCCACACCGCCCTGCTCTTCGAAGACAGGCCGTCGCTCGCTGCCACGGTGGCTTCGGCGGCCCGGTATGAGCCGCGGCTGTTCACCGGCAGCGCCGACCACCTCGTCAGTGAGGCCTTCTACTTCAGCGACCCCGAGGGCAACGGCATCGAGCTGTACTGGGACCGTCCCCGCAGTGACTGGTCCTGGGAGGGGACCAGCGTGGTCATGGACAGCCTTGCCCTCCCGCCGCAGCGGTTCCTGCAGGAATTCCTCACTGAGGAAGCGGTAAGCGGCCAGCGTGAGTCCCATGCCGGCGTCGGCCACGTCCATCTTCAGGTGGGCGATGTCCGGTCGGCCCATGACTTCTACGTGGGCACTCTTGGTTTCGAGAAAACCGCCGGATGGCACGGGCAGGCACTGTTCGTCTCCGCCGGCGGCTACCACCACCACATGGCAATGAATGTCTGGAACAGCCGCGGAGCGGGGCCCCGGAAGGACACCTTGGGCTTGGGCGAAGTCCTGATCGAAGTGCCGGGAACGGACGACGTCGGCGCACTCGCCGACCGTTTGCGGGTTGCCGGTGTGGCGTCGCACCACACCGGAGTGGAGCTGCGGTTCGAGGATCCGTGGCGCAACCGGATCCGCGTCGCCGTCCGCTGAGGCGTCGCTGACCTGCGCGTCCTTCTGCGTTAGGCTGATTCCGGACGTCCGGGGCAGCTGTAAAGGTGCCCGGCGGGACCATCGCAGCGCCGACGGAGTGAGGATGATTTCCATGGGTTTTACTGAAATCTTTGTTTCCACCCACGATGAGGCGCTCAAGCGCGCGGGGGCACTTGAGGGCGGCGGGCCCGCGGCTCCTGACTCGCTGCGGATTCCGGACATCAGCGATTTCGAGATTGAGCAGCTCGGCGACCTGGCCGGAGCGGCCGTGCACGCGGCCGGCGCGGACTATGAACTCGCCATGGTGGACGTGGCCAGTGATTCCCTCTTGGGCGTACCGCCGGCCATGGTCCGGGCGCTCGCGGAACTCCTCAGCTACGAGATCGAGGGCGAGGGCAACGTTCTGGAGGATGTTGCCGCCAGGTGGGCGGCCGAGGAGGACATGCCCTTCGGCTCCGAGGAGGCCCTTGGCTATGTCCAGCGGCTCGCGCAGATGGCCGGCAGCGTGGACGCCAACGCCCGGACCGGCCTGTACGTTTGGTCGGCCTGACCGGGCCGCCGGGTGTCAAGTCGAAATCCCGGCGCTGATCTGGCACAATGAACAGGTACTTGATCTGCGTGGCCCCTCTCTCCGCGTCCGGATCTTGTCCTTTTAGAACCCCCTAGTACGGCCCGCCCCACGGGTGCAGAACGCCGGGCTCGACCCCGTTTCAGAAACAGGAGTGACCACAAAAGTGGCCGTAAAGATTCGCCTTAAGCGCTTCGGCAAGATGCGCGCACCGTACTACCGCATCGTTGTCATGGACGCACGCTCCAAGCGTGACGGCCGTGCGATCGAAGAGATCGGCAAGTACCACCCCACCGAAGAGCCCTCGTACATCGAGGTTGACACGGACCGTGCCCAGTACTGGCTCGGAGTCGGCGCACAGCCGTCCGAGCAGGTTGCCGCGATCCTCAAGATCACCGGTGACTGGCAGAAGTTCAAGGGTCTCCCCGGCCAGGAGGGCACCTTGAAGACCAAGGCTCCCAAGGCTGCCTTCGTTACCCCGGAAAAGGGTTCCGTGATCATCCCGGAAGCCATCACCAAGAAGGCCAAGAAGGACGAAGCAGCCGAAGCTTCCACCGAAGCTGAAGCAGAGACCACCGAGGCTGAGTAAATTGCTGGCAGAAGCGCTCGAACACCTTGTCCGCGGGATCGTTGACAGTCCTGAGGACGTCAAGGTCAGCGCCAAGAACAACCGCCGCGGGGACACCCTCGAGGTGCGAGTTCACCAGGATGACCTCGGACGGGTGATCGGTCGTCAGGGCCGCACGGCACGCGCACTGCGCACTGTCGTTGCGGCGCTGGCCGGCGGCGAACAGGTTAGGGTCGACGTCGTCGACACCGACCGCCGCCGGTAAACGCCCCGCACTATTTGTCTCAAGTCCGGCCCCTTCACCAGATTATGGTGGAGGGGCCGGACTGTTTTCAGGAAGAACCCGGCGCGGCGGCGGGCGCGCGGTGGAGCGAGTCCCCGCAACCGGCCGCAGTAAAACCAGTACAGAACGAATCCCGGAACAGAGGAACAGATGCAGCTTCAGGTGGCACGAATCGGCAAACCGCACGGCATCCGCGGCGAAGTGACCGTCCAGGTCCTGACCGATGCGCCGGAGGACCGCTTCGTTCCGGGCACGGAATTCGTGGTTGAGCCCGCCTCGGTCGGAACGCTGACCGTGGACAGTGCACGCTGGAACAAGGACATCCTGCTGCTGGGATTCGAGGGCGTCGAGACGCGCAACCAGGCTGAGGCCCTGCGCGGCGCCCGGCTGTTCATCGAGACGGAAGAGCTCGACGAGGACGACGACGAAGGCTGGTACGAGCACGAGCTCGTCGGCCTCGAGGTCCGCGTGGGCGACACCGTCGTCGGCAAGGTCTCCGGGCTCCGTACCATGCCGGTCCAGGACCTGATTGTGGTGGAGGCGGCGGGCGGCAAGGAGATCCTGATTCCCTTCGTCGAGGAGATCGTGCCCGAGGTCAACGTGGGGGAGAAGTACATCCTGGTCACCCCGCCGCCCGGGCTGTTCGAGATCAACGTTGAGGATTCCGGGGACGATGAGTCCGGCGCAACAGGGCAGGGCAAGTCTGAGGCCGGGGACAACGCCTAAATGAGGATCGACGTCGTCAGCATCTTCCCGGAGTACCTCGCGCCCCTGGAACTTTCCCTTATCGGGAAGGCCCGCCAGGACGGCCTGTTGGACCTGAACGTCCACGACCTCCGGGACTTCACCACGGACAAGCACAGGTCGGTGGACGACACCCCCTACGGCGGCGGCGCCGGCATGGTGATGAAAGCGGAACCATGGGCGCAGGCGCTCAGCTCGGTGGCCGCAGCCAGGGACGATGCCACCGACCGGAAGCCGGTGCTGATTGTCCCGTCACCGGCGGGCGAACGGTTCACCCAGGCACTGGCGCACGAACTGGCCGAGGAGGACCAGCTGATCTTCGCCTGCGGCCGGTACGAGGGCATCGACGAGCGGGTCATAGAGTGGGCGGAAGAGCACTTCACGGTCCGGCCCATGAGCCTGGGTGACTACGTCCTCAACGGAGGCGAAGTAGCCGTGCTGGCTATGACCGAAGCCATCGTCCGGCTTCTTCCCGGCGTTGTCGGCAACCCGGAATCGCTCGTTGAAGAGTCGCACTCGGACGGCCTGCTGGAGTACCCCGTGTACACCAAGCCCTCCACCTGGCGGGACCGCGACGTTCCGCCCGTCCTGTTGAGCGGCAACCACGGCAAGATTGCCCAGTGGCGCCGCCACGAGCAGTACCGCCGTACGGCGCAACGCCGCCCCGATCTGCTGGCCGAGTTCGACGCCGGCAAGCTTCCCCGCGCGGACCGCACCGCGCTCGGGGATCTGGGGTACGACGTCGTCGACGGTCGCCTCAGGCGCCGCCCGTCCGAGGGCGGGAACGGCACTCCGGCGGAAGACTGACAGAGGTTCCGCCGGCGCCTCGTCCCAGGCAGGACCGGATTAGCCGGAATCCTCCGGATGTGGCAAAATTAGTCCTTGTGCCTGCTGGGTGCGCACCTGCCACAGGGGGAGCGTCACCAACAGCCCGGCACCCCGGCGCCTTCAAGCAGTGAAGGGGCCGGATCAGAAAACTTTCGGCGGTGATTCCGGGCAAGTCCCGGCTTGGCCGTCGTGACCCAAAGTGGATGACCTGTGGCGTTCACCAGGAGTGGATCAATGCATATCCTCGATACCGTAGATGCAGCCTCGCTGCGCACCGATGTTCCCCAGTTCCGTGCGGGTGACACCCTCAAGGTTCACGTGAACATCATCGAAGGCAAGAACTCCCGTGTCCAGGTATTCCAGGGCTTTGTCCTGGGCCGCCAGGGTGACGGCATCCGCGAAACCTTCACGGTCCGCAAGGTCTCCTTCGGTGTCGGCGTAGAGCGTACCTTCCCGGTACACTCCCCGATCATCGACAAGATCGAGGTCGTCACCAAGGGTGACGTCCGCCGCGCCAAGCTTTACTACATGCGTGCACTGCGCGGTAAGGCTGCGAAGATCAAGGAAAAGCGCGACTTCAGCACCGCCAAGTAAGTCCTCCGGACTTCCACGGCAGGTTCAGAACCCGGATCCGGCCCGCGCCGGAGCTCTTCCGCAACAGCGCCACAGGATACGGATCATGGACCAGTCAGAACGCCAGCCCAGGAAACTGGGCTGGCGTTTTGCGTTGCTGGCCATCGCGCTGGCATTGCTCATCAGCGGGCTTGTCCGCGGCCTCTGGCTGGATGTCTATTACATCCCGTCCGCCTCCATGGAGCCGCTCTTCGGTGCGGGTGACAGGATTCTCGTTTCCCGCACCGACTTCCAGTCCGAACCTGTCCGGCGCGGTGACGTTGTGGTCTTCGACGGCCGCGGGACGTTCGCCCCGCTCAACAGCGGCAACGGACCGCTGCAGGACGGCGTGGCGGCGGCCGGCCACTGGCTTGGCATCACCGGCAGTGATACAACCTACATAAAGCGGGTTATCGGGTTGCCCGGCGATCATGTGATCTGCTGCGATGACCGGCAGCGGCTCACAGTGAACGGTCAGGCGCTTGAGGAACCATACCTCTATGGCGGAGACGCTCCGAGCAAGCAGAAGTTCAGTGTGATCGTTCCGGCCGGACGGTTATGGTTGCTTGGAGACCACCGGTCCATGTCCGCCGACTCCCGAAGCCTGCTGGGCGCACCGGGTGGCGGTATGGTGCCCCTGGACCGGATCATCGGCAGGCCGGTCCAGATCATCTGGCCACTCGACAGATTTGCGGCCGTACCCCGGCCCGCAGAAACCAGCACGACGACGAAGGACGGACAGTAGATGCCCGAGATTGACCCCCGGACTCCTGATCCGTTCAAGCGCGATCGCGCCGGCCGCGACCTCGCGGGGACTGCCACGGACAGGGACACCTCCTTTCCGGAGGCGGCTCCGGCGACGAGCCTGCCGGCAGAGTCCGATGCGCCCGCTCACCCGACCGACAGCCGGGCCGCCGGTTCGAGAGGCGCACATTCGAAATCGGGCCCGTCGAAGCCGGCGAAGGAAGGCAGGGCCCATGGCCCGGTGTACCTCTGGATCAAAGAGGTGCTCACGGTGGTGGCCATCGCCGTGGTGCTGTCATTCCTGATCAAGACGTTCCTGTTCCGGGCGTTCTACATCCCGTCGGAATCGATGGTCAGCACGCTTGACGTGAACGACCGGATCTTCGTCAACCTCCTTGTTCCGGAGCCGTTTGCCCTCGAACGCGGCGACGTGGTGGTCTTCAAAGACACCAAGGGGTGGCTGGTGCCCACGCCGGAAAAGGCGGACGGACCCTTCACCTGGGTCCAGGACGGCCTGACCTTCGTGGGGCTCCTGCCCGATAATTCGGAGCAGCACCTGGTCAAGCGCGTCATCGGCCTGCCGGGCGACCATGTGGTGTGCTGCGATGCGGGCGGCAAACTCACCATCAACGGCCAGGCCGTGGACGAAACGTACATCAACCCGGCGGAGGTCCCGGACATCCGCAACTTCGACGTCGTTGTCCCTGACGGCAAGATCTGGGTCATGGGCGATAACCGGAACCACTCAGCCGATTCCCGCGCCCACCAGGAAAGCAACGGCGGCTTCATCGACATGCCTGACATTGAGGGCAAGGCGGCCGTCATTGCCTGGCCGCTCAACCGGCTGACAGGGCTGGGCAACTATCCCGATGTGTTCCGGAACGTTCCCGCGCCGGCTGGAAAATAGATGTCCATTGCACCAACCCTCGACTACGAGCACCGCTTCCTGAGCTCCGGTGCCCGGCTGCTGGCCGGGATCGATGAAGTAGGACGCGGCGCCATTGCAGGACCAGTGACCGTCGGAATTGCCGTCGTGGACCTGAGCCGGCCAGTGCTGCTCGACGACGTCCGGGACAGCAAACTCCTGAAGGAAGCCGACCGGGAACGGCTGGAGCCCCTGGTGCGGAGCTGGAGCGTCGCGTCGGCGGTCGGCCACGCCTCCGCGGCCGAGATCGACGCGATGGGCATCATCGCGGCCCTGCGGACAGCCGGGACGCGGGCCTGGCTCCAGATCCTGGCAGCCGGCATCACGCCCGACGTGGTGCTGCTCGACGGTAGCCACAACTGGCTCTCACCGGAAACGCAGGCATCCCTCTTCGACGACGCACCGGCCGGGCCCAGCTGCGACGCGCCGGTCCACACCCTGGTCAAGGCGGACATGCAGTGCCTGAGCGTGGCGGCAGCCAGCATCCTGGCCAAGGTGGAGCGGGACCAGCTGATGCGTTCGCTGCACGATGAGTACCCGTCCTTCGGCTGGAACGAAAACAAGGGCTACGGAACGGCGTCCCACAAGGAGGCCCTCAAAGCTGCCGGGCCAACCCCCTATCACCGGGTCAGCTGGCAGATTCTCTGACCCCGGATCTCCGACCCTGGCCGCGGGGCCGCGCGGAATGGTGCAAGATGGAACCATGAGTGCCGAGGATCTTGAGAACTATGAAACCGACATGGAGCTGCAGCTCTACCGCGAATACCGTGACGTCGTCGGGCTGTTCAGCTACGTAGTCGAGACCGAACGGCGTTTCTATCTCGCCAACCACGTGGACCTGCAGGCGCGCAGCGCCGATGGCGAAGTCTATTTCGACCTCACCCTCCAGGACGCCTGGGTATGGGACGTCTACCGCTCGGCCCGGTTCGTCAAGAGCGTGCGGGTGATTACGTTCAAGGACGTCAACGTCGAAGAACTGCCCCGAAACGAGGAACTTGCCCTTCCCAAGGACGTGGACCTGGGCAACTGACCGCAGCGGCGGACACGCGCGCTGCCGGGCCGGGCGCCCGGCACCGTAGCCGACCCCCTTATCTGCAGGTTGCGCTACCTGTTTTTTGCCCGGGGTCTGGCCTCCCGGCGGTCCTTGGCGCGAGACTACTCTTAGGGATTGATTCGTAGTTTCTGTCCGACGGCCTGCCGCAGTGCGGAGGGGTTCCGCGTCGTGCAGACAAATACTGGCGGTGCTTCAGTACGAGCACCGCGGGCTCTTACTGGCACCGCCTACCTGGCTGAAATCAGAGAAGATCTCACCATGAAAATACTCTGTTGGTTCCTTGGGCACATCTGGAGCAGCCATGCCGGATTCTATGATGAGCGGCCACACCAGTCGGCCCATTGCATGAGATGCGGAACCCGCGCCTAGCGGCTGACTCCACGCGTCAACATCTCCTCCACAGGACCCTTTTGACCGGGTTTCCCACATAGCTCCCTCCGCCGGTATGCCGGCCTTCGGCCCTCCAGCAGGCTGGTGGCGGAGGTAACAATGAGAGCCAAAGACTTGCTTGGCCGGCGCGGGGAAGAATTAGCTGCCGGATATCTGGAATCACAGGGCATGCGGATCGTGGACCGCAACTGGCGTTGCCCTGAAGGTGAAATCGACATCGTCGCCCTGGACGGCGACTCGCTCGTCATCGCCGAAGTGAAGACGCGCAAATCCCTTGCCTACGGGCATCCCTTCGAAGCCGTCGGCGTTGCCAAACTGGCCCGGTTGCACCGGCTCGCGTCGGCATGGTGCCGCGACCACGAACTCCGCATGCCGTTCCGCCGCGTTGACGTCGTTGCGGTCCTGGATGACGGGGCGGGCCAGCCGCGTGTCGAGCACCTCAAGGGGGTGGGGTAGGTGGCCCTGGGCAGGACGTACTCTGTGGCGCTTGTGGGACTCAACGGGTACATCGTCGAAGTCGAAGCCGACATCGGCCAGACCCTCCCGGCCTTCGTCATTCTCGGCCTTCCGGACGCCTCACTCAACGAAGCCAAGGAACGCATCCGGTCCGCCGCGCAAAACTCGGGAATCCCGTTGAGCCGCCGAAAGATCACCGCGAACCTTATCCCGGCGTCGCTGCCGAAACGGGGCTCCGGCTTTGACCTGGCCATCACCATGGCTGTCCTTCGCGCCGCGAATGACATCAGATCAACTGAGCGGACTGTGTTCATCGCCGAACTGGGCCTCGACGGCAGGCTCAGGCCGGTCCGGGGGATCCTCCCCGCTGTGATGGCCGCCGTGCAGGCCGGGTTTCCGGACATTGTGGTGGCGAACGCAAATGCGGCTGAGGCAGAGCTCGTGCCGGGAGCCAGGGTCCGCGGGTACAGGACCCTGGCCCGGCTCGCCTGTGACTTCGGGGCGGATCCGCAGGAACTGGCCCTGGACTTCGAACCCGACGACGAAGATGCCTCAGGCGACGCTGCCTCCGGGGCCGGGGTGGTGCCGGATATGTGCGATGTCTCCGGGCAGGGTGATGCGAGGAGGGCGCTCGAAGTTGCTGCCGCCGGTGCGCACCATCTCCTCCTTTCCGGTCCGCCGGGGGCCGGGAAGACAATGCTGGCTGAACGGCTTCCGGGCCTGCTGCCGGATTTGGCTGACACCGAGGCCATGGAGGTGACCGCAATCCACTCCCTGTGTGCGTTGCCGACTGCCGCCGTGCAGCTCGTGCGGCGGCCGCCATTTGAGAATCCCCATCACAGCGCCACCGCAGCCGCCATCATCGGGGGCGGCTCGGGGTTGCCGCGGCCGGGAGCGGCGTCCAGGGCCCACCGTGGCGTGCTGTTCCTTGACGAGGCCCCGGAATACGAGCGGCGGGTCCTTGACGCGCTCAGGCAACCCTTGGAGAGCGGCGAACTGGTCATCCACCGGTCCGCCGGTACCGCCGCCTATCCGGCAAGGTTCCAGCTCGTGCTTGCCGCCAACCCTTGCCCTTGCGGTAAGGCATCGGGCAAAGGACTCGACTGCACCTGCACGCCGATGATGCGTCGCCGCTACCTGGCACGGATGTCCGGGCCGCTGCTGGACCGGGTGGACATCCAGCTGCAGGTGGAACGGGTATCGCTTGCGGACTTCGGCCGGACGGGCGCGGAGGAAGACACTCCCGCCATCGCCGCCAGGGTCCGTGCCGCCAGGGAGCGTCAGCTGCTGAGGCTTCATCCCCTGGGGCTGGAAACCAACTCACAAGTGCCCGGCCGCGTCCTCCGCGGGGCACTGCGCCTCTCATCACCCACCACGCGAATCCTGGACCACTCGCTCGAACGCGGCGTACTCACGGCCCGCGGATACGATCGCGTCCTGCGCCTCGCATGGACACTGGCGGACCTCGCCGGGCGTGACACCCCGGACCACGACGATATCGGGCAAGCGCTGGGTCTCCGGCAAGCTGCCTCGGCTGCGGCCTGAAAGGAATACGATGACTGACACTGAACGCCTGGCGCGGGCCGCCCTGTCGCGTCTGATGGAGCCCCAGGACGCCGTGGGCCTGGCGCTCGTGAGGACCGCAGGCGCGGTGGATGCGCTTCGAATCGCCACCGGACAACTGGCATCCGGTCCGGAGCTTGAACAGGCTCTGACCGCGCTGCTGGCAGAGAACGGCACCAGCAGCTGGCCGGGAATGAACGCCTCACTCAAACGCTGGGCTCCCCGGATACCGGACCTTGCTCCGGAGCGGGACCTCGCCACCATGCACCGGCTGGGCGGGCGCATGATCATGCCCTCCGATGCCCTGTGGCCCCGGCAGTTGACGGACCTGGACCTTCAAGAACCCATCTGCCTCTGGTGGCGTGGCGTGGAACAGCCCCTGCCCGCAGCGTCAAGGTCCATTGCGCTGGTCGGGTCCCGCGACAGCACCAGCTACGGTGCAGCCGTCACCGGCGACCTCGCGTATTCGTTGGCCCAACGGGGCTTCACCGTCGTCTCCGGCGGGGCCTACGGGATTGATGCCCACGCCCACAGGGCTGCGCTGGCCGGTGCCGGCGACACCATGCCCACCATCGCCGTCATGGCCGGGGGAGTGGACCGCTTCTATCCATCCGGCAACGAGGACCTGCTCAGGGCCGTCGCAAACCAGGGGGCTGTCCTGGCTGAAGTCCCGCCCGGATCCGCTCCCACCCGGTACCGGTTCCTGCAGCGGAACCGCCTCATCGCCGCGCTGTCCTCCGTCACAGTGGTGGTGGAGGCCCGCTGGCGCTCGGGCGCACTGAACACAGCCCACCATGCCGAAACGCTGGGCCGTGCCGTCGGCGCCGTCCCCGGGTCCGTGCACAGTGCCAATTCCGCCGGCTGCCACCGGCTGATTCGCGAGGGGGGAGCCGTGTGCGTCACAGATGCCGGGGAGATTGCCGAACTTGCCTCGCCCAGCGGTGAATCGATGGCCGAACCGGGCCCGGGACAGCCCGCCGACCATGACGGGCTTACGCTGGAGGACCTCATCCTGCTCGACGCGCTGCCGCTGCGGTCCACAAGTTCGGTCGAAAAGCTGACCTCAGTTGCCGGGCTGAGTGCTGATTCCGTCAGGGCGGGGCTGGGCAGGCTGGGGCTGCTGGGGCTCGCTGAATCCGAACGCGGCGGCTGGAAGCGTTCCCGCAAGGCGTGTTGAGCCCTGCGGTCCGTTGTGTGGCTGCCAAACAGTGGGAAAGTGGGAGCGTGGACACCCCCGAACTTCCCGCAGCCCTCGCTGGCGCGGCCCACGGCTTCGGCCGCTACCTTGAACATGAACGCGCCAGGTCGCCCCACACAGTTCGTGCCTACCTGTCCGACGTCCACAGCCTGTTGTCGGCCGCCGCTGCCGACGGGGCCACCGACCTCGACGGGATCGAACTGGCCACCCTGCGGCGCTGGCTCGGCACGCAGAGCGAAGCTGGCATGTCCCGTTCCACACTGGCGCGGCGGGCAGCCACCGCACGGTCCTTCACCGCCTGGGCAGTCCGTGAAGAGCTCCTCGATGCCGACCCTGCGCTTCGCCTGAAGGCGCCGAAGCGGGACAAATCCCTGCCCGGCGTTCTGCACCAGCAACAGGTTGTCCGTGTCCTGGACGGGCTGCAGGCTGCTGCAGAAGACGGCGGTGCCCTCGCCCTTCGAGACCGCGCCATGGTGGAGTTGCTGTACGCCACCGGTGTCCGGGTGGGGGAGCTGGCAGGGCTGGACGTTGACGATCTCGACCCCGACCGGCGGACACTGAAGGTGCTCGGCAAGGGCAACAAGGAACGGACGGTGCCCTACGGGCTCCCGGCCGCTGTCGCTGTCGACGACTGGCTGCGACGCGGACGGCCACTGCTGGCCGCCGAGGGGAGCGGTCCGGCACTCTTCCTGGGGGTCCGGGGCCGCAGGGTGGACCAACGGCAGGTTCGCGCGGTGGTGAAGGACCTGCTCGATGCGCTGGGCGACACCGCTGCCACCGGTCCGCACGCACTCCGGCACTCCGCGGCCACCCATTTGCTCGACGGCGGAGCCGATCTTAGGGCCGTGCAGGAAATCCTCGGCCACAGCAGCCTGGCCACCACGCAGATCTACACCCACGTCTCGGTGGACCGGCTCCGGCGAAGCTACCAGCAGGCGCACCCGCGCGCGTGAAATTTCCCGGCCGCTTCCGGCGCGCCGAATTGCACTGGCGTAATTAGGCGGGGTACGGCACAATAAGACTCATGCCCGGCAACTATCAAGTCAGGCTTGAAGCTCGCCCTCAAGCGGTTTCAGGCATCGGCCGGCACTAATTTCATAGCTTTGCAGGGACCACCGGCAGCATGCGGACCCGGCGCGGCAGACACACATCCAGGCAGAGGTCGTTGGGGAAGACGTACCTACAGCTATGGAGGATGGAATGTCTGTTGCAATGACCCGCGGTGTCTTGTTCGTTCACTCGGCCCCGACCGCCCTGTGCCCCCACGTTGAGTGGGCCATCGGGTCGGTCGTGGACAAGCGGACGGACCTTGAGTGGACTGCTCAGCCTGCTGCGCCCGGAATGTTCCGTTCGGAACTGTCCTGGACCGGCACCCCGGGCACCGGCGCGCTACTGGCGTCCGCCCTGCGCGGCTGGGCGCATCTTCGCTATGAGGTCACGGAAGAGCCCAGCCAGGGCGTTGACGGCGGCCGGTGGTCGCACACTCCGGAGCTGGGAATCTTCCACGCCGTCACCGACGTACACGGCAACATCATGGTCTCCGAGGACCGCATCCGTTACGCCTACGAATCCGGCGCCGGCGACCCGTCCGCCGTCTACCACGAGCTGTCACTTGCGCTCGGCGAAGCCTGGGACGAAGAGCTGGAGCCCTTCAGGCACGCGGCCGAGGGCGCACCCGTGCGCTGGCTGCACCAGGTGGGCTGACCGGCCCCCGCCTTGCTACACCCTCCATAATGCAAGAGGCCCCCGCCGGACGGCAGGGGCCTCTTGCGATTGCCAGCGGGGGACGTTAGATGCTGCGGACTGCAATCACGGCATTGTGGCCGCCGAACCCGAACGAGTTGCTCAGTGCCACGATGTTGCCGGCGGGCAGGTCGCGGGCAGTCTTGGTGACGACGTCGAGCGGGATCTCCGGGTCCTGGTTTTCCAGGTTGATGGTCACCGGCGCCTTGCGTTCGTAGACGGCCAGCACGGTCAGCACGGCCTCTACGGCGCCCGAGGCACCCAGCAGGTGGCCCATCTGAGACTTCGTCGCGGAGACCGCAACATTGTCGACGTGCGCCCCAAGGGCGGCGCGAAGGGCGGTGTATTCCGGCTTGTCACCCACGGGCGTGGACGTCGCATGTGCGTTGACATGGACCACTTCCTCGGGCTGGATCCGGCCGTCGAACATGGCCGCCTTCAGGGCGCGGGTGGCGCCCAGGCCCTGCGGGTCCGGGGCGGTGATGTGATAGGCGTCTGCCGTCACGGACGTTCCGGCCAGCTCGCCGTAGATCCGGGCTCCGCGGGCCAGCGCATGTTCCTCGGCCTCGATGACCAGGGCGCCGGCGCCTTCACCCATGACGAAGCCGTCGCGGCCCGTGTCGTAGGGGCGCGAGGCGTGCTCGGGATCGTCGTTGCGGCGGGACAGAGCCTGCATCGAGGCGAATGCGGCAATGGGCATGGGGTGGATCGCCGCTTCGGCGCCACCGCAGACCACGACGTCTGCCTTGCCGGAACGGATCAGGTCCAGGCCGAGGTGCAGGGCTTCGGTGCCTGACGCGCAGGCGGACACCGGAGTGTGCGCACCGGCACGGGCGCCAAGGTCGAGGCTTACCGCTGCTGCCACGCCATTGGGCATCAGCATGGGCACGGTCATCGGCAGGACGCGGCGCGGGCCTTTCTCGCGTAGCGTGTCCCACGCGTCCAGCAGGGTCCATACGCCGCCGATACCCGTGGCGAAAGCCACGGCCAGACGGTCGTGGTCCACTTCGGTAATGCCGGAGTCGGCCCAGGCTTCGCGGGCGGCCACGACGCCGAACTGCGTGGACGGGTCCATGCGCTTGGCTTCGACGCGGCTCAGGACGTCCAGGGCGGGAGTGGAGGCGCGGGCTGCGAAGTGGACGGGCAGTTCATACTTCGCTACCCAGTCGTCCTCGAGCGTGCGTGCGCCGGAGACGCCCTTCAGCGCGTTATTCCACATTGTGGGGACATCGCCGCCAATGGGCGTGGTGGCACCCAGACCGGTAATGACTACTTTGCGTGCCATGGGATCACTCTCTATCGGTGCGCATGCCGAGTCCGGGAAATGCCTGGCCGGGGATGCGTGGGGAAAACTTGGGGTCATTCAGCGGTGTCCGGTCCGGAACGCTGGAACAGCGCCCCGGACCGGCTACCGGATTCGGCCGTTGCCGGCAGGAGCCAGGACTAGGCCTGTGCGTCAGCGATGAAGCTGACAGCGTCACCGACGGTCTTGAGGTTCTTGACCTCTTCGTCCGGGATGCGCACGCCGAACTTTTCCTCAGCGTTGACCACGATGGTCATCATGGAGATGGAGTCGATGTCCAGGTCCTCGGTGAAGGACTTGTCCAGCTCGACGGCTTCGGTGGCGAGGCCGGTTTCTTCGTTGACGATTTCAGCCAGGCCGGCCAGGATCTCTTCGTTGCTAGCCATTGATGGCTCCTTTTCTTGTTGTTGCCGGCAGGTGCTGCCGGAAATGATTCAAGCCGCGATTACGGCTTGGTTCGCGAATCCGTGCTTTTCAGAACGTATTCAGTTGTGGGTAAAGGGTTCGGCTACGGGAGCACTATGACCTGGGCACCGAACACCAGTCCGGCGCCAAATCCGATCTGCAGGGCGAGTCCGCCGCTGAGTTCGGGGTTTTCCTGGAGCAGGCGGTGGGTGGCAAGCGGAATGGAGGCCGCGGACGTGTTTCCGGCTTCGGCAATGTCCCGGGCCACTTTGACGGTCTCCGGAAGCTTGAGCTTCTTGACCATCTCGTCGATGATGCGCATGTTGGCCTGGTGGGGGATGAAGGCTGCGAGGTCTTCGGCCGAAATCCCGGCCGCGTCCAAGGCTTGCTGGGCAACTTTGGCCATCTCCCACACAGCCCAGCGGAAGACAGTCTGGCCGTCCTGGCGCAGGGTGGGCCAGATGGCGGCGTCGGTAACCTCGGCCTCTTCGGTGCTCAGCGCCCCTGACTTGTTCGCGGCAAGGGCAAGCTCACGGACGTCGAGCAGGGAATGCGTCATGCCGATCGCGTCCCACTTGCTGCCGTCCGAACCCCAGACCGACGGGCCGATGCCCGGAATGTCGGAGGGGC
Organism: Arthrobacter sp. UNC362MFTsu5.1; assembly: GCF_000685965.1. GTDB lineage: Bacteria > Actinomycetota > Actinomycetes > Actinomycetales > Micrococcaceae > Arthrobacter. The sequence goes on from NZ_JMLE01000016.1 coordinate 103,268, forward strand.
CGATCACGACGGCGCCGGCGCCGTCGCCCAGCAGGAACGAAATCGTGCGTTCAGTGTTGTCGATGACGTCCGAAAGCTTCTCGGCGCCCACCACGAGCACATAGTCGGCTGCGCCGGAACGGACCAGCGCGTCGCCCTGCGCGATGCCGTAGCAGTAGCCGGCACACGCAGCGGAGATGTCGAAGGCCGGAGCGGGTGTGGCCCCAATCCGGTCCGCCAGGCTGGCAGCAGCTGAGGGCGTCGCATACGGATGCGTCACAGTGGACACGATCACGGCGCCCAGCTGGCTGGCCTCGATGCCCGCTTTCGCCAGGGCTTCGCGGGCCGCGCCTTCAGCCATGTCAATGACACTGACGTCTGCGGGAGCCCGGTGACGGGTTACGATGCCGGTGCGCTGCCGGATCCATTCATCCGAGGAATCAATCCACTGGCAGACGTCTTCGTTGGTGACGATGACGTCTGGCCGGTAAGCACCGAGTCCGAGGATGCGGGTGTGTTCGCGCAGTGGCGCCTGCTTGAGTGCGGGAGCGCTCATGCCTGTCCCTCCAGTTCTGCGAATAGGGCCAGGGCAGCGGTGAGGTCGTCCGGCGTCTTGACGGCAACGGTCTTGACCCCGGGCATGCCCCGCTTGGCGAGTCCGGCCAGGGTTCCGGCCGGTGCAAGTTCGATGACTCCGGTGACGCCGCGCTGCACCAGCGTTTCCATGCACAGGTCCCAGCGGACCGGGCGGGAGACCTGGGCGATGAGGCTGCCGACAGCTGCGTCGCCGTCGGTCACTTCCTGGCCGTCAAAGTTGGACAGGAGCGGCACCTGCGGGTTCCGGGGCTGCAGCGAGGGCTTCAGCGCTTCCAGCGCCGCAACGGCGGGTGACATATGCGAGGTGTGGAACGCCCCGGCAACCTTCAACGGGATCACGCGTGCCTTGGCCGGAGGATTCTCCGCGAGGGCCTTGAGCTGTTCGAACGTGCCCGCCGCGACCGTCTGGCCGGCGCCGTTGACGTTGGCCGGCGTGGCGCCGGCGGCTTCGATGGCGGCCAGTACCTCGGCCGGGTCCCCGCCAACCACGGCACTCATGCCGGTGGGGGTGACAGCGGCGGCAGCGGCCATGCTGTTGGCACGCTCCCGGACGAAGGTCATCGCCTCGGTCTCGGTCAGGACTCCGGCAAGCGCCGACGCCGTGATCTCGCCGACGGAATGTCCGGCGAGGATGACGGGGAGGGCGCTGAGTTCGACGTCGAACAGAGACTTTGCGGCGACCAGGCCGGCCGCGACGATCAGCGGCTGCGCCACCGCCGTGTCCTTGATGGTTTCCTCATCCGACGTGGTGCCGTGTGCGGTGAGGTCGATGCCTGCTATTTCACTGAGGGAGGCCAAATGGCCGGCGACGGGAGGCAGTTCCAGCCAAGGGGCCAGAAAACCAGGGGTCTGGGAGCCCTGTCCAGGGCAGACGATTGCAAGCACGTATCCAGCTTTCCAAATTACCGCGTGATTCTCGGTGTATTCATGCACCAAGCTCACTGGGTCAGTTTGTAGGAAGTCTACAACGGTTCAGTTGCCGTTCCGGGACGTCTGGCGTTCGGTGGGCGCCTTGGGCGGCACGGAAAGCCGTCCCACCACAAGGGCCGCCTGCAGCACAAATGCCTCCCGGGGGAGCAGCGGATCCCAGCCGGTGACGTCACAAACGCGCTTGAGCCGGTAGCGGACGGTGTTGGCGTGCACAAAGAGCTCACGCGCCGTCGCTTCGAGCGAGTGTCCAAGTTCGAGATAAGTGCCCAGGGTCTCCACCAGTCCGTTGGACGCGGCAATCAACGGCCGGTAGATGTTCTTGATGAGGGACCGGCGTGCGGCGTCGTCCCCGGAGATCACCCGCTCCGGCAGCAGGTCGTCAGCCGCCACCGGGCGCGGCGCCGAGGGCCAGGCCCGCGCCGCGGTCAGCCCTGCAAAGGCGGACTGAGCCGAACTGCTGGCTTCCAGCAGGGATCCCGCTTCCGGCCCGTAGACAACAGGGCCCGGGGCGAAAAGTTCGCTGAGCTTCAGGTAGGCGCTCTCCCGGTCCTGGACTCCGCCAAGGATCAGGATCAGGCGGTCCCCCTGGATCCCCACCAGCGCGTCCTCGGCGAACCTGCCGGCGGTCCGGCGCAGCTCGCTGACGTAGCTGGCGCTGGGTTCCGACGGCGAATTGCCCACCATGACGGTAAATCGCTCCTGTGCTTTCCAGCCAAGGGCGGCAATCCGCGACCGCAGGGCATCGGTGTTTTCGCCGCGCAGGATGGCGTCAACAATCAGCGCCTCGAGGCGGGTGTCCCAGGAACCCCTGGACTCGGCTGCCCGGGCATAGACATCGGCGGCGGCAAAGGCCACTTCCCGTGAATAGCGGAGCACGGCTTCCCGCAGCGCAGGCTGGTCCGCCTCCGGCGCGATGACTGGCACCTGGTCCTCCACCACCTCCACCACGATCCGGATGAGCTGGAGCGCCTTCTGCAGGCTGATGGAGCGGGTCAGCTCGGTGGGGGCGGTCCCGAAAACATCCGTGAGGATCCATGACGGCGAGCTGGGCCGCTCGTACCAGGTCACAAACGCGGCGATGCCGTTCTGGGCCACCATGCCGAGGGCAGACCGCTCATCGGAACTGAGCCGCCCGTACCAGGGCAGCGATTTTTCGAGCTGTCGCATGGTGGTGGTGGACAACTGCCCCACGCTGGCCCGGAGTTTCTTCAGCGTCTGGGTTTTTTCCGGCGTCAGGGCGCGGGAGGCCGGCTTGCGCTTTGCGGGAGTGGGGGTTGGCTCTGCCATGCATCGAGCATACGGTGCGCGCCGGCCAAGCTCCATTTGTGCAAAGGCTACAACTCGATTTGCGCTGCGTCACAAACGCCGAGAGCACAACGGCGACGAGAGTACAACGACGCCGGGAGCACAACGACGACGGCGGCCCCCGCCTTGTGGTGGGGACCGCCGCCGTCGTGATTCACTGCGTCCGGATCAGGATTCGCCGCCGGCGTTTCCTGTGGAGCCGGCATTGACGTTGTTCAGCCGGTACTTCTCAATCGCCTGGGCGGGAGCCTGGGCGTCCACTTCGCTGCGGCGGGCCAGCATCTCGAGGGAACGGACCACGATGGAGTGGATGTCGTTCTTGAAGAAGCGGCGGGCCGCGGCGCGGGTGTCGGAGAAGCCGAAGCCGTCCGCGCCGAGCGAGGCGAACTCGTTCGGGAGGTACTGGCGGATCTGGTCCGGGACGGCCTTCATGTAGTCCGTGACCGCCACGATGGGGCCGGTGGCACCTTCGAGCTGTGCTGTCACGAACGGAACCCGTGCCGGCTGGCCGGGGTTGAGGAACGCGTCCTCTTCCGCTGCCATGGCGTCGCGGCGCAGTTCGTTCCAGGACGTGACGGACCAGACGTCGGCGGAGACGCCCCAGTCCTCGGCCAGGAGGCGCTGGGCTTCCAGCGCCCACGGCACCGAAACGCCCGAGGCCAGGATCTGCGTGCGGGGGCCGTCGATCTTGGCCGGTGCAAGCAGGTAAATGCCCTTGATCACGCCTTCAACGTCCAGGTCCTCCGGCTCGGCCGGCTGGGTGATGGGTTCGTTGTAGACGGTGATGTAGTACATCAGGTTGCGGTCGGTCGAATCCGGTCCGTACATGCGTTCGATGCCGTCGCGGACGATGTGGCCCATTTCGTAGCCGTAGGCGGGGTCGTAGGTGACCACTGCCGGGTTGGTGGCGGCGAGGATGGGGGAGTGGCCGTCGGCGTGCTGGAGTCCTTCGCCGGTGAGGGTGGTCCGTCCTGCGGTGGCGCCGATGATGAAGCCGCGGGTCATTTGGTCCGCGGCTGCCCAGAAGGCGTCGCCGGTGCGCTGGAAGCCGAACATGGAGTAGAACACGTAGACCGGGATCAGCGGCACGCCGTGGGTGGCGTAGGCGGTGCCGGCGGCGGTGAAGGCTGCGACGGCGCCGGCTTCGTTGATGCCGGGGTG
>NZ_JMLE01000017.1 GCF_000685965.1 Arthrobacter sp. UNC362MFTsu5.1
CCGGCCACGCCGGCCAGGCACCCAACCCCAGCCACCGCCGTCGAACCCCCATGATTGAGCGTCGGGTTGGAACCCGCAGGAACTGAGAGAGCGTTGCCGGGGCGGGCACGAAAGGTGAGAGAGCGTTGGTGGGGGAGGAGCGTCCGCTGCTCAGGGATTTCCCCCGCGCGGAGCGGACCGGAAGCCGTCCGTGCCCAAACGCCGAGTTGGGTTCGAGGTCCTTGTGAGGCTTGCCACGGCAGCGGCTCATGGGGCCGGGGCAGTTAGTTCGTGAGCGGTGACTCGCCTAGAATTGCATGAGATGTACGGACTTCGAAGCGCTTTATTTCGGGTTGCGTAGGATAACGAAACACGGATAAGAGCGGCTGCGATTGCGCCAGTGGTCGGCTCACAACAGGAGGAATCCAACATGGCTGAGCACAACGGCGGAAATCGAAGCGGAAAAGACCGCGGCAGTTCCGGAAGCGGCCGGCCCTCGGGCGGCGGCCCCTTCCGCCCATCGAATAACTCAGGGGGCGAACCCCGCGGATTCCGTGCCAGGAAGCACCGAGGCGAGCGTCCGTCGCGCGAAGGTGGCGGAGAGCGCCGCAGCTTCGGTGCCGGTGGTGGCGATCGTGATCGTAAGCCCTTTGGCGAGCGTCCGTCGCGCGAAGGTGGCGGGGAACGCCGCAGCTTTGGTGCCGGCGCCGGCGACCGTGACCGCAAGCCGTTCGGTGAGCGTCCGTCGCGTGAGGGTGGTGGAGAGCGCCGCAGCTTTGGTGCCGGTGGTGGTGACCGTGATCGTAAGCCGTTCGGCGCCGGCGACCGTGACCGTAAGCCTTTCGGTGATCGTCCGCGCCGTGAAGGCGACGGGGAACGCCGCAGCTTTGGTGGTGGTGACCGTGATCGTAAGCCGTTTGGTGCCGGTGGTGGCGACCGTGACCGTAAGCCTTTCGGTGATCGTCCGCGCCGTGAAGGCGATGGCGAACGCCGCAGCTTTGGTGGTGGCGATCGTGATCGTAAGCCGTTTGGTGCCGGCGGTGGCGACCGTGACCGCAAACCGTTCGGCGACCGTCCGCGCCGTGAAGGCGATGGCGAACGCCGCAGCTTTGGTGGCGGCGACAACCGCAAGCCTTTCGGCGACCGCCAGGAACGCGCTCCCAGGAGCTTTGACCGAAGCGAATCAGGCCCCCGCGACTTCGGACGCGACCGCCCCGAGGACCGCCCTGCACGCGTGCCCAACGCCCGCGACCTGCGCAGCGCCAACCGTCCGGACCGCGAGCGTTCTCCCCAGATCGACGAGGACGTCACGGGCCAGGAGCTGGACCGCGCCACCAAGCACGAGATCAAGACCCTCGAACCCAAGAGCGCTGAGTGGGTCGCACGCCACCTGGTGATGGCCGGCCGCCTCATTGACGAAGAACCGGAGCTTGCCTTCCAGCATGCCCTGGCCGCCAGCCGGCGCGGCGGACGCCTGTCCGCAGTGCGCGAGGCAGTTGGCCTGACCGCCTACGCCGCAGGCCACTACGGTGAAGCCCTCCGAGAGTTCCGCACCTACCGCCGGATCAGCGGCTCCAACGTCCACCTGCCCGTGATGGCGGACTGCGAACGCGGCCTGGGACGTCCGGACCGTGCCCTTGATGTGGCGCGCTCGGAGGAAGCCAACGACCTCGACGCACCCGGCAAGGTTGAACTGGCCATCGTGGCTGCCGGCGCCCGTACCGACCTTGGCCAGCTCGACGCTGCCGTGGCCGAACTGGAAATCGCCCAGTTGGATATCAACCGCGCCTTCTCCTACAGCCCCCGGCTGTTCCGCGCTTATGCCGATGCTCTCGCGGCAGTGGGCCGCACGGAGGAATCCGCAAAGTGGCAGCGCCAGGCCGTTGTGGCCGAGAACGCCCTCGGCCTTGGCGAGGATGAGGAACCTGACATCATCGACCTCGGCTGGGACGAGGAAGAAGAAGCCCGCGAAGAAGAAGCACGGCGCCGCCTGCTTGCCCAGCAGCAGGCCGACAGCGCTCCGGCCGCAGCGCCCGGCGTTCGTGACGAGAGCCAGTCGGCCGTCGTCGAGGCTGCGGCCTCGGACGCTGCCGCATCAGACGCCGCTGCCTTGGACGAAGGCTCCGACGATGCGGAAGGTGACTACTTCGAATCCGACGACGCTGAATCGGACCAGGACTCCGTCGAAGCGGACGAACTCGAAGACGGCACCACCGAAGACGCCGAAGGCGCCGCCGAAGACTACGCCTACGATGCCGGAGATGCCGATACCGCAAACCCGGACCGCGAAAGGGAATAACTGCCCATGAGCGGTGCTTCATTGATCTCAAGGTTCGACGCCCTGCTGTCGGACCTTGACGGAGTCGTCTACGCCGGTCCCCACGCCATTCCGGGAGCTGTCGAGGCCCTGCGGCAACTGGCAGGTATCGACGTCGGACTTGGCTACGTGACCAACAACGCCTCACGGACGCCCGCGCAGGTGGCAGCCCACTTGCGCGAGCTTGGCGCTCCCGCCGAAGACGAGCAGGTGGTCAGTTCCTCGCAGGCTGCCGGCGAGCTGCTCGCCGGCCTCCTTCCCCCCGGCGCAAAAGTCCTGGTGACAGGGAGCCCGGCACTGGCGCATGAGGTGGAACTGGTGGGACTGACCCCGGTCCACAGCGCCAAGGACAATCCAGTGGCCGTGGTCCAGGGATTCAATCCCGAGATCGGCTGGAAGGACCTCGCCGAGGCCTCGTATGTCATCGCCGGCGGCGCCCTTTGGGTTGCCACCAACACGGACATGTCCATCCCGCAGGCCCGTGGCATTGCTCCGGGCAACGGAACCCTGGTGGCTGCCGTTGCGGCGGCCACCGGACAGCGGCCCCTGGTGGCCGGAAAGCCGGAGGCTCCGCTGTTCCGCACGGCCGCCAAGCGGCTGACCTCCGACCGGCCGCTCGTCGTCGGCGACCGGCTGGACACGGACATCCTCGGGGGGAACAACGCCGGCTTCGCCACCGTGGCAGTGCTCACCGGCGTCGACACCAGGGAATCGATCCTCGCCGCCCGCACGGCCGAGCGGCCGGACTACCTCATCAATGACCTCAGCGATCTGTACCGCCCGTACCCCGCGGTGGAAGAGCACGACGGCGGCACGTTCCGCTGCGGTGCGGCCTCCGCGGTCGTACGGGGAGAAGCGGTCCACATCAGCGGGCTTCCCGGTGACCTGGACTCGTGGCGTGCGGCCTGCTCGGCGTGGTGGACGGCAAATCCGCAGGAAGACGCTCCGCTGGCACCGGCCATCGAATGGCTGACGCACTAAGACGACTCACTAGACTGGGAACATGACCGAGCTGAACAACATTCCGGACGCCGGCAGCGGCGTGAGCCCGGTCGGAGACTCTGCCGTCGACGCCGTCCTGGACCGCCTGGCCGGCATTCCGGGCCTGCCCGTTGCCGCGCACGCCGAGGCGTATTCCGCCCTCCACGATGCACTGCTGGACGCACTCAACGATGACGACCCGTCGGCTGAAAGCGACGCCTGAGGATGGCAAGGCTTGATCAAATGCTCGTCACCCGCGGGCTGGCGAGGTCCCGCACCCATGCCGCGCGCCTGATTGCCGAAGGCAAAGTCAGTACAGACGGAACAGTTCTGGCCAAAGCCTCCGTCCAGGTGGACGATCTCACGCCCCTGGACGTTGCCCATGACGGGCAGGACACCTACGTCAGCCGGGCCGGCCACAAACTGGCCGGGGCCCTGGACGCCTTCCCGGACGTCACTGCGGAAGGAAAGCGCTGCCTGGACGCCGGAGCCTCCACCGGCGGCTTCACTGAGGTCCTGCTGAGGCGCGGTGCGGACCATGTGGTGGCGGTCGACGTCGGACACGGCCAGCTGGTTCCCCAGATCAGGAACGACCCCCGCGTGTCCGTGCACGAAGGCCTCAACGTGCGCTACATGGCGCCGGACGCGATCGGCGGTCCCGCAGCGCTGACGGTTGCTGACCTGTCGTTCATCTCGTTGACCCTGGTCCTGGTGCCGCTGGCGGCATGCACGCATCCCGGCGGCGACCTGGTCCTGATGGTCAAGCCGCAGTTCGAGATCGGCAAGGACCGGCTGGGCCGCACGGGCGTGGTGAATTCCGAGCGTGAACGCAGGATGGCGGTGGAAAAAGTCGCCAATGCGGCGCTGGACGCCGGGCTTGAACTGCGCGGCCTCGCGGCGAGCCCCCTCCCCGGCCAGGACGGAAACGTCGAATACTTCCTGTGGATAAAGCGCAGGATCACCTCAGACTTGCCTAAGATCGAAGAGCGGGACGCAGCCCTTGCTGCGTTGCTCGGAACAATCTGGCCGAACCACTAGAAAGCGGAACCCGATGAGCAGGCGTGTACTGGTCCTTGCCCACACCGGCCGCGAGGAATCACTGAAGGCTGCCTGGGAGGCATGCATCCAACTGCATGCTTCAGGCATTGTTCCCGTGATGCAAAAATCCGAACTCGAAGACATGGAAGGCTTTTTCGGCCGGCTCGATGACCCCGTGGAGATCCTCCATGACCACATCCAGCTCGCCGACGTCGAGCTTGTCATGGTCCTCGGCGGTGACGGCACCATCCTCCGTGCCGCCGAGCTGGTCCGGGAAGTGGACGTGCCGCTGCTGGGCGTCAACCTGGGCCATGTGGGCTTCCTCGCCGAGAGCGAGCGGGCCGACCTTGCCCAGACCGTGGAATGGATCGCCAGCCGCGACTACACGGTGGAAGAGCGGATGACCATCGACGTCCAGGTCTGGGTCCGCGGACAGAAGATCTGGCACACATGGGCGCTGAACGAGGCCGCCATCGAGAAGGGCAACCGGGAACGGATGCTTGAGGTGGTCACGGAAGTGGACGAGCGTCCGCTGACCTCCTTCGGCTGTGACGGCGTGGTGATGGCAACGCCCACCGGCTCCACGGCCTATGCCTTCTCCGCCGGCGGTCCGGTGGTGTGGCCTGAGGTGGAGGCCCTGGTGATCGTTCCCATCAGTGCCCACGCGCTCTTCGCCAAGCCCCTGGTGGTCTCACCCCGGTCCAGGCTGGCGGTGGAGGTCCTGAACCGGACCGATGCCCAGGGTGTGCTCTGGTGTGACGGCCGCCGTTCCGTTGACCTGCCGCCGGGCGCACGCGTGGAAGTTACCCGCTCGGCTACGCCGGTGCGGCTCGCGCGGACGCACCAGACACCGTTTTCAGCGAGGCTGGTCCGGAAGTTCCAGCTTCCCATTCACGGCTGGCGCGGGCCCATGCCCCAGTCCGAATCCATCCACACCGGGCCCGTGCCCATCATCCGTACCCCCAGGCCGATGGTGCCGCCTGCGGGTCCCCGGCACACCGGGACGTCCGAGACTGATCCGACGACTGCGAAGTGAATCATGCTTGAAGAACTGAGAATCCGCGACCTCGGCGTCATAACCGACGCAACCCTCCCGCTCGGCCCTGGCCTCAGCGTGGTGACCGGCGAGACCGGCGCCGGCAAGACCATGGTGGTCACCGCCGTCGGGCTCCTGCTGGGTGCCCGCTCCGATGCTGGCGCTGTCCGCAGCGGCGCGAAGAGCGCCTCGGCGGAGGCTGTCCTGAAGCTGGACGCCGGCCACGCGGCCGTGCACCGGGCCCGGGAAGCCGGCGCTGACGTTGAAGAGTTCGACGGCGGCGCCGAGCTGATCCTTGCCCGTCGCCTGGGGGCGGACGGACGCAGCCGTGCGTACCTTGGCGGGCGCGCCGCCCCGGTGGGGGTCCTCGCGGAGATCGGCGAAAGCCTGGTGGTGGTCCACGGCCAGTCGGACCAGATCAGGCTTAAGGGGGCAGTTGCCCAGCGGGGCGCCCTCGACAAGTTCGCCGGCGACGCCCTGGCAGGCCCCCTGGACACGTATCAGTCGCTGTACAGCCACTGGAAGGCCAGCCAGGCGGAGCTGGACACGCTGCGCGGTGCTGCACGGGACAGGCTCCGGGAAGCGGAATCGCTGCAGATTGCCCTGGCGGAGATCGATGACGTGGATCCGCAGCCGGGCGAGGACGAGTCCCTCAAAGCGGGGGCCGTGAAACTGGCCAACGTGGAAGAACTCAGGATTGCGGCAAATACCGCGCACCAGGCGCTCATCGCGGAGGACTATGGCGACGAGGGCGACGCCACCACCCTGGTGGACGCGGCGAAACGGACCCTCGAACATGTCGCCGAGCACGACGCCGAACTCGGGGCGGCAGCCGCACGCCTCGCGGAGGTCGGTTTCCTGCTGAACGACATCGCCACGGAACTGGCAAGCTACCAGGCCGGGCTGGATTCAGAGGGGCCGGAACGGCTCGCGGAAATCGAGGACCGGCGGGCTGCCCTGGCCAAGCTGGTCCGAAAATATGCGCCCAGCATCGACGAGGTCCTGGTGTGGGCGGAGAATGCACGCGTCCGGTTCGACGAACTCCAGGACGACTCCACCCGGATCGAGGCGCTGGACGCTGAGGTTGCCCGGACCGAGGCTGAGCTGAAGAAAGAGGCTGCGGCCATCAGCAAGGTCCGAGGCAAGGCCGCCAAGGACCTCTCGGCACGGGTCAGCGCCGAGCTGAAGGCCCTGGCCATGGCCGACGCGACCCTGGTGATCACCATCGAACCTGCCGCCCAGCTGATGCCGTACGGCGCGGATGAGATCTCGTTCCTGCTCCAGCCCCATTCCGGAGCGCCGGCACGGCCGCTGGGCAAGGGTGCCTCCGGGGGCGAGCTTTCCCGCGTGATGCTGGCCATTGAAGTGGTGCTGGCGGCTGTGGATCCGGTGCCCACTTTTGTGTTCGACGAAGTGGACGCCGGCGTGGGCGGGCGGGCCGCCGTCGAGATCGGCCGACGGCTGGCGATGCTGGCACAGCATGTGCAGGTCCTGGTGGTCACGCACCTGCCGCAGGTGGCCGCGTTCGCGGACCAGCACATCACCGTCACTAAAACATCGGTCAGAGGGGCCGACGGCGGCACCGCCACCGGGTTCACCTCAAGCGACGTGCGGCTGCTCGACGGCCCCGAAAGGGTCAAGGAGCTGGCCCGGATGCTCGCCGGCCAGGAGGACTCCGAGACGGCACAGGCCCACGCCCAGGAGCTTCTGGACGACGCCAAGCTGCTGCCGCAGCGGGCCTGAGAACACTGCGAGACTGGTCACATCCGCCGGACCGGTCAGGCACCCGGAAGCCGCCGTCCCCTGAGCAGGCTTGATCAGGAGGGGACAGCGGGGGAGACTGAAGCATTTGGGGAATCCGATTTTCGACCCGTGGAAGGCTCAATTGATGATAGGCTCGAATTCCGTGGTGCAGCGATCAAATTCCCGTGTAAATTCCCGGTTCCCGGGCTCGTCCAAGACGACCAAACACATCTTCGTCACCGGCGGTGTGGCGTCCTCGCTAGGCAAGGGACTGACGGCTTCGAGCCTCGGCCACCTGCTGCGGGCACGCGGTTTGTCTGTAACAATGCAGAAGCTCGATCCCTACCTGAATGTGGATCCGGGCACGATGAACCCCTTCCAGCACGGCGAAGTCTTCGTCACTGACGACGGCGCCGAGACTGACCTGGACGTCGGCCACTACGAGCGCTTCCTCGATGAAAACCTCGAAGGGTCGGCCAACGTCACGACCGGCCAGGTCTACTCCACGGTTATCGCCAAGGAACGCCGCGGCGAGTACCTCGGCGACACCGTCCAGGTCATCCCGCACATCACCGATGAGATCAAGCGCCGGATGCGCCTTCCTGCCGAAGGCAAGAATGCGCCGGACGTTATCATCACCGAGATCGGCGGAACCGTCGGCGACATCGAGTCGCAGCCCTTCCTCGAGTCCGCCCGCCAGGTCCGCCAGGACATCGGCCGCGGCAACGTCTTCTTCCTGCACGTGTCCCTGGTCCCGTACATCGGGCCGTCCCAGGAACTGAAGACCAAGCCGACGCAGCACTCCGTTGCCGCGCTGCGCTCCATCGGCATTCAGCCCGAGGCGATCGTGATCCGTTCGGACCGCGAAGTCCCGCAGGCCATGCGCGACAAGATCGGCCGCATGTGCGACGTCGACATCGACGCCGTGATCGGCTGCCCGGACGCCCCGAGCATCTACGACATTCCCAAGACCCTGCACTCCCAGGGCCTGGACTCCTACATCGTCCGTGCACTGGACCTGCCGTTCAAGGACGTTGACTGGACCAGCTGGGACAGGCTGCTCGAAGCGGTCCACAACCCCAAGCACGAGGTGGAAATCGCCCTGGTCGGCAAGTACATCGACCTGCCGGACGCCTACCTCTCCGTCACCGAGGCCCTGCGCGCCGGCGGTTTCGCCAACGACACCAAGGTGAAGATCCGCTGGGTCCCCTCGGACGAATGCGAAACGCACGAAGGCGCCGTCAACTCGCTGGACGGCGTGGACGCCATCTGCGTGCCCGGCGGCTTCGGCATCCGCGGCCTCGAAGGCAAACTGGGCGCCCTGAAGTACGCCCGCGAAACCAAGCTGCCGGTCCTGGGCCTGTGCCTGGGCCTCCAGTGCATGGTCATCGAATACGCCCGGAACGTGGTGGGCCTCGAGGGCGCATCGTCCAGCGAATTCGAACCGGACTCCAAGTACCCGGTCATCGCCACCATGGAAGAGCAGCTGGACATCGTGGACGGCAAGGGCGACCTTGGCGGCACCATGCGCCTTGGCCTCTACGAAGCCAAGCTGGACGAAGGCTCCGTCATCGCCGAGACCTACGGGACCACGAAGGTCAGCGAACGCCACCGCCACCGCTACGAGGTCAACAACAAGTACCGCGACCAGATTGCGGCGAAGGGGCTCGTGTTCTCCGGAACCTCCCCGGACGGCAAGCTGGTGGAGTACGTGGAGCTTCCCCGCGACGTCCACCCGTACTATGTGGCAACGCAGGCGCACCCCGAGCTCAGCTCACGCCCCACCCGGCCGCATCCCTTGTTCGCGGGCCTGGTCAAGGCTGCGCTGGATCACCAGAAGGGCGGGGACCTGCTTCCCGTCGCTAACGGCGCGGAAACGAAGAGTGCGGAAGTAACCAGTGCGGAAGCACCGGCCGGGGCCGGCGGCTCCGCCCGCAAGGTTTCGGCCAAGTAGTCACCAACTAAATCAAAGGACGGCGCGATGCCCGGTATGTCTGAAACCCCCAATGCTGCACGGCAGGTTTCGGATGCGCCGAGCCCGCGCCGTCTTTTGTCGTCCCGGAAGGTGTACGAAGGCCGCATCTGGGACGTTGTCAGCGACAGCTTCCAGCTCAGCGAACACGGCGACGAGCTGGTCCGCGATTACATCGACCATCCGGGCGCGGTGGCCGTCCTGCCCATGAACGAAGCCGGCGAGGTGCTGCTGATGAAGCAGTACCGGCATCCCGTGGGCATGGACCTGTGGGAGATCCCGGCCGGGCTGCTGGACGTTGAGGGTGAGGACTTCGTCGTCGGCGCCGCCCGGGAGCTGGCCGAGGAAGCGGACCTGGTAGCCGGGACCTGGAATGTGCTGGCGGACTTCTTCAACTCGCCCGGATCCTCAAGCGAGGCCATCCGCATCTACCTCGCCCGGGACCTCAGCGATGTGCCCGATCACGAACTGCATGTCCGCACGGATGAGGAAGCGGAGATCGAACTGCACTGGACGCCGCTGGAGGACGCGGTCGCTGCAGTCCTGGAGGGCCGGCTGCACAACCCGTCCGCCGTCGTCGGAATTCTTGCCGCAGCGGCGGCCCGCGCAGATGGCTTCGAGCACCTGCGCCCGGGGAACGCACCCTGGCCCGCCCATCCCAGCCAGCGCTGATGGGAAGCACCGTCACTCCCGCGCCGGAACGTGCCGGTGCCGAACAGGCGCAGGCGGCGTCCGGCGCGGAAGCGGCCGTCCGGCCGCGCAACGCCATAGACCGGGCAGTGGGCGACTACCTCCAACACATGGGCGTGGAGCGGGGGCTTGCAGCGAACACGCTGTCCGCCTACCGCCGCGACCTGTCCCGCTATGCCAACTACCTCGCGGCGTGCGGCCCGGACCGGCCGGGTGAAGTCACCCGCCGGCACGTCACCGGGTTCGTGCAGGCATTGTCCGACGGTTCCGACGGCGGGACTGCCCTCGGTGTCAGGTCTGCGGCGCGGACGGTCGTGGCGGTCCGCGGGCTCCATAAGTTCTGGGCACTTGAGGGAATCACGACGGCGGATCCCGCCAGCGACGTCCACCCGCCCATGCCGGGCAAGCGCCTGCCCAAGGCGATCAGCGTCGATGAGGTCACCAGGATCCTGGAAGCGGCCGGCACGGACACGGCAACAGGCCTGAGGGACCGGGCCCTGCTGGAATTCCTCTACTCCACCGGCGCCCGCATCAGCGAGGCGGTGGGCCTGGATGTGGACGACATATCGCTGCAATCGGAGCTGGCCGGCCCGGCGATTGTCCGGCTGTTCGGCAAGGGATCCAAGGAACGCCTGGTGCCGCTGGGGTCCTACGGCGCACGTGCCCTTGACGCGTACCTGGTGCGCGGGCGGCCTTTGCTTGCCGCCAAGGGCAAGGGCACGCCGGCGCTCTTCCTGAACGCCCGCGGCGGCCGGATCAGCCGGCAGAGCGCCTGGACCATCCTCAAGGCAGCCGCGGACAAAGCCAACATCACCAAGGACGTCTCGCCCCATACCCTGCGGCACTCCTTTGCCACCCACCTCCTGGAAGGCGGCGCGGACGTCCGTGTGGTCCAGGAACTCCTGGGCCACGCCTCGGTGACCACCACGCAGGTCTACACGCTGGTCACGGCCGATACCTTGCGGGAGATCTACGCCGCCGCCCACCCGCGGGCGCTGGGCTGACCTGGCGGACGAAATATTCTCCTGCCGGATGTAATAACTCCGACCCGCCAAACACTTAACTGTTAGCAGGTTGGTTCAGGATTCTTGGGGGGACGAATGTTGGGGGCACGGGAGCGCTCATTCACGGCATTGCATTCGGAGCACTTCGGACGCATCTACCGGTATATCGCTTATCGAATCAACGATGCAGACCGGGCAGAGGAGCTCGCGGCAGACGTTTTCAGGATTGCCTGGGAGAAGGACCTCCCGGAGGAACCCGGGATTGGCTGGCTCATTGCCGTCGCCCGGAACGTTGTGGCGAACGAGTACAAGGGCCGTCTCCGTCAGCAGCTGCTGCGGCAAGGGCTGCAGGAAGGGGCGAGGGCTGCCGGGGCGGCCAACGACACTGAAAGCGGTGCCGTGGCGGACGTCCTGGCGAAGCTGAACGAAAAGCACCGTGAAGTCCTGATCCTGGCCTACTGGGACGGGTTGACCACAGCCGAACTCGCACAAAGCCTCGGCTGCTCCATCTCGGCCGCAGGCGTCCGCCTGCACCGGGCCAGGAAGGCTTTTGCCGGAATCGTTCCTGCACACCTGATGAACGAAAGGATGCCCTAGCCATGGACCGGATCGAACAGCTCATGAGGAACGCAAAACCGCAGGTGCCGGTGCTTCGGCAGCAGGCAGGGCCACCGGACCCCTACTCGGTCCCGGGGGAACTGGAGGTATCCGCCGCCGGGCATGAGTCCTCTTCGCCGTTCACGGACCGTAACGGCGTCATGGCCCCCGAACGTGCCCGCCATTCCAAACGCCGGACTGTCATTCGGACGGCTGTTGCAGGGCTGGCAGCGGCAGCTGTGGTGGCCCTTGCCACAGTGGCGGGCAACACGGGATTCATCAACACACCCCCGCCGGGACCTGCTGCCGGCACCACGGCGGGCGCTTCAGCCCCCTCGTCCGGGCCGTCCCCCGGCAGTCCGGCCACGGCGGCCGACATCCCTCAACCGTCCGCTTCCGCAGTGCCGCCGCCGGCACCCTCCGCAGCAGAAATGGGCTGGCTGGCGTATGCAAGCGCGAACGGAAAAGTTACCTTTGACCACCCTGCCAGCTGGGATATCGTTCCGCTGCCAGGGGATGGCGACGGCAACGCAGTGAGGCTCCAGGTCACCAACGATGACGGAATGTTTGTCGCGGAACTTGTCTATGGGGTCCACGGGGGCCTCGGTGGGAGATGTGAAGGGCCTCGGCCCTATACCGTGCTCGATACCGAAGAGATGCAAGTGCCTTACAACCCCGAGAGAAGCAACGTGACTCCGAGATTCGTTTTCCGGGCCGTCGAAACAGGCTCCGGAGTCAATGCCTCATTCGGTATCACGTCCACCACCGCCGGTATCGATGGAAAATCGTGCTTGTTCTACAACATGGTCAACGGCCCGGAAGAGTCTCCCACGTACATGTTCGCTGACGCAGTGCAGGTGAGATCGGATCCTTTGCCTGCCCACGAAACAGGCATAAAGGTGTTTGCCAATATCGGTGAAGCGCAGGCGTATATGAAGACGCCTGGCTACCTCAACGCCAGGCGCATGATCACATCGCTGCAGATCAACGCCGGCTGAGCCCGGCAACGCTAGTCTGGGTCCATGACTTCGACCCCCGTAACACTCTGCTTCCTGCTCCGGGACCGGCCTGACGGGGGAACGGATGTGCTGCTCGGCCTCAAGAAGACCGGCTTCGGCAGGGGCAAGATCGTGGGGCTGGGCGGTCACGTGGAGCCGGGAGAGAGCCACGCCGAGGCGGCCTGCCGGGAGGTCCAGGAAGAGTCCGGCGTCGTCGTGCTCGAGCGGGATCTGCACCCTGCCGGCGTTGTGGAGTTTGTCTTCCCCCACCGGCCGGAGTGGAACATGCACACCACCTTGTTTACCGCCCGCCGGTGGCACGGCGAACCGGCGGAAAGTCCGGAGATAGAACCCGAATGGTTTGATGCGCTGTCGCTGCCGGTGGACCGCATGTGGCAGGACGCGGACCACTGGCTGCCGCCGGTGCTGGAAGGCGGGACCGTGGACATCCTGGTCACCCTCAACGCCGACAACGAGACGGTGGCGTCTTCAGTGAGCGTCCTGCGGAACCTGTGAGCATGACGCACGACGGCGGCCGGTCACCTGAAAAGTGACCGGCCGCCGTCGTGCGCTCCTAAAGTCCTGCGCACGCAGTCCTGGGGAAAGGACCTGAGGGCCTAGGAAAGGTGCCGCTCTTCCACGCCGTTGTACTCGCTCAACGGACGGATCAGCGAGTTCGAATCCAGCTGCTCCATGATGTGCGCAGTCCAGCCGGTGATTCGGCTGGCAACGAACAGGGGAGTGAACGTATCAGTGTCGAAGCCCATGAGGTGGTAGGTGGGGCCGGTGGGGTAGTCGAGGTTCGGCTTGATTCCCTTGGCCTCGTCCATTGCGGTCTCCAGCCCGTTGTAGAGGCCCAGGAGTTCCGGACGGCCGTAGTGCGCGATCATCTTGTCCAGCGCGGCCTTCATGGTGGGGACGCGCGAGTCGCCGTGCTTGTAGACACGGTGGCCGAAGCCCATGACCTTCTTCTTCTGGGCCAGGGCGTCCTCCATCCAGGCCTTGGCCCGGGCGGCGGCTTCTTCCAGGGATTCCTCCGGCCGGATGCCGATTTCGTCGAAGGTGTGCATCACTGCTTCGTTGGCACCACCATGGAGTGTTCCCTTGAGGGCGCCGATGGCGCCGGTCACTGCCGAATGCAGGTCCGACAGGGTGGACGTGATCACGCGGGCCGTGAACGTGGACGCGTTGAAGGAGTGCTCGGCGTACAGAATCATGGAGACATTGAACGCGTCGACCACTTCGGGGACAGCCTCCTCGCCGAACGTCATCCAGAGGAAGTTGGCGTCATAGCCCAGGTCATCGCGGGGCTCCACCAGCTCCAGGCCGTGGCGGCGGCGCTGGTCATACGCTACGACGGCTGGCATCGCGGCGAACAGATCCATAGCCTTGGCCAGATTGGCTTCCCGGGAGGAATCCTCGGCGAGCGGGTGCCGTGCGCCCATGACCGATGCAGCAGTCCGGCAGACGTCCATCGGGTGGGACGTAATGGGCAGCGCGTCGATCACCTGCTTGACCACCGGATCCAAAGCGCGGCCGGCACGTTCCTTGGCCGTGAACTCGGCCAGCTGCTCGGGCGTGGGCAGTTCACCGTTCCAGAGCAGGTAGGCCACTTCCTCGAAGCTGCACTTGGCTGCAAGTTCCTGCACCGGGTAGCCGCGGTACAGCAGCGAGTTGGTGTCGGGGTTGACCTTGGACACCGCGGTGTAGTCCACCACGACGCCGGCGAGGCCCTTTTTGATCTCATTTTCAGCCATGCTGAAACTCCTTCGTTCCTTATGCTGTGTGCCGGCCGGAGCCGGAAGTCCGGATGAATAGGGGGTCAGTTGGTGCCGGGAATCCTGAAATTGAAGACCCCGGTGTCAAAGCGGTTGTAGGCCTCGTAGTCCACCAGGTCATACAGCCGCGCACGGGTCAGCATGCTCTCTACCTGTGCCTCCTGGGTGCCGTCGGACTTGATCGATTCCAGAGTACGCTCAGCTGCCCCCATGGCACTACGGAGCAGGGTGACCGGGTAGATGACCATGTTCACCCCGACGTCCTGCAGCTGCTGCACGGTGAACAGCTCGCTCTGGCCGAACTCGGTCATGTTGGCGAGGATGGGCACGTCCACGGCGTCGCGGATGGCCTGGAACTCGCCGAGGTCCTTCATGGCTTCCGGGAAGATGGCGTCCGCCCCGGCCTCGACAAGTGCCTTGGCGCGTTCCTGTGCCGCTTCCAGACCGTCCGTGGCGCGGATGTCGGTCCGGGCCATGATGAGGAAGTTGGGGTCGCGGCGGGCGTCGGCTGCGGCGCGGATGCGCTTGGTGGCGGTTTCCAGGTCCACCACGTTCTTGCCGTCCAGGTGGCCGCACCTCTTGGGGTTGAACTGGTCCTCAATGTGCAGGCCGGCCAGGCCGGCGTTCTCGATTTCCTGGACGCTGCGGGCCACGTTCATGGGCTCGCCGAACCCGGTGTCCGCGTCCACGATGCTGGGCAGGTCCGTCATCCGGGCGATCTGTCCGGCCCGCGTCGCCACTTCGGTGAGCGTGGTCAGGCCGATGTCCGGCAAGCCCAGGTCGTTGGCCAGCACGGCGCCGGAAATGTAGACGCCGGCGAAGCCCTTCTCCTCGATCAGCCGCGCCGAGAGCGGGTTGAACGCACCGGGGAACTGCTGGATGGTCCCGGACGCCAGGAGTTCGCGGAACCGGATCCGTTTCTGCTCCGGCGTGACCTTCGAGTACAGCATCAGAAGAGTCCCTTCGGAGCGGCGGCGAGGTCGATCACGCCGTCGGCTGCCTTGATGTTCAGCTGGTCCAGCTCTCCGGCTGCCAGTTCCGGGAGCCGGGCCGCGGCGGCGAGGAAGCGTTCGATCTCCTCTTCGTCAACAACACCGGCGGCGAGGGTACGGAACTTGTTGACGTACTGCTCCCGGGCGAACGGCCGCGCGCCGAGCGGGTGGGCGTCGGCCACGGCGATTTCGTCGGTGATGACGGTGCCGTCGGTCAGGGTGATCTCCACCGATCCGCCGAAGGCCTTCTCTGCGATGTCCAGGGAGTGGTAGCGGCGGGTCCATTCCGGGTCCTCCACCGTGGTGACCTTGTGCCACAGCTCCACGGTGTCCGGGCGCGCTGCCCGCTCCGGGGCGTAGGAGTCCACGTGGTGCCAGGCACCGTCCTGCAGGGCGACCGTGAAAATGTAAGGGATGGAGTGGTCCAGGGTTTCCCGGCTGGCCGTGGGGCTGTACTTCTGCGGGTCGTTGGCGCCCGAGCCGATCACGTAGTGCGTGTGGTGGCTGGTCTTGATCAGCACCGACTTCACATTTGCCGGATCGATGGTTTCCGGGTGCTCCTTGTTCAGTTTCCGGGCGAGGTCGATCCAGGCCTGGGCCTGGTACTCGGCGGAGTGTTCCTTGGTGTAGGTGTCCAGGATGGCACGCTTGGCCTCGCCGGGCGTGGGCAGCGGCACCATGTAGGAGGCGTCGGGGCCGTCCAGCATCCAGGCGATCACGCCGTCTTCGCCTTCATAGATCGGCACGGGGGAGGTCTGGCCGCGCATGGAGCGGTCCGCCGCCTCGACGGCCATCTTCCCGGCGAACGCCGGTGCATGCGCCTTCCAGGTGGAAATCTCGCCCTTGCGCGACTGGCGGGTGGCGGTGGTGGTGTGCAGCGCCTGGCCGACGGACTGGAAGATGGTTTCGACGTCGAGCCCCAGGAGGGTGCCGATGCCGGCGGCGGCGGACGGGCCGAGGTGGGCTACGTGGTCGATCTTGTGCTTGTGCAGGCAGATGGCCTTGACCAGGTTCACCTGGATCTCGTAGCCGGTGGCGATGCCGCGGATCAGGTCCTGTCCGCTGGAGCCCACGTGCTGGGCGACGGCAAGGATCGGCGGGATGTTATCTCCCGGGTGGGAGTAGTCCGCAGCCAGGAAGGTGTCGTGGTAGTCGAGCTCGCGGACTGCGACGCCATTGGCCCAGGCAGCCCATTCGGGGGACACCCGCTCGTCGATGCCGAAGACTTTGGATCCCTTGCCGCCGGTGGTGGGTCCGTGGGTCAGGGCCTGGGCGCGGGCGGCAACGATGGGGGCCCGGTTCAAGGAGGCGACGGCCACCGACGCGTTGTCGATCACGCGGTTGATCACCATGTCGGTGACGTCGTCGGTGACGGCGACGGGATCGGTGGCAACCTTGGCGATCTTGTACGCGAGCTGGTCCTCGCGTGGCAGGTTTTCCTCGCTCTTGTAAACGCGGACGTGGTGTTCCTTGACCATGGTGCTCCTTCTAGTGAGGTGTATGCGTGACTTTGACGTGGGAAAGGCTTCGGTGCAGATGCACGGTGGTGGCAGCCTCGGCAAGCCGGGGGTTGCCGGCGGCGATGGCTTCGGCGATGGCGGCGTGCTCGGCGGCGGCAGCTGTGAGCCGCCGGGCGTCGTCGGCGGCCAGGCGGCGGACCCGGACCAGGTGCACGCGAAGGCTGCGCATGGCCTGGGCAAGGTAGGAGTTGGAAATCGCGGCATCGATGGCCGCGTCGAGGCGGCCCGCGAGCTCGTAGTACGCGTGGAGGCCCGGCCCGCCGCCGTTGATCAGTTCCGGGGCCTGGAGGAGCTCCAGCCTGAGCTGCTCGAAGGTGGCGGGATCGCCGCGTTCGGCGGCCAGTGCGGCCGCCTTGCCTTCGAGGGTTTCGCGCAGTTCGAACAGCTCGTCGATGTCCTCCAGCGAAATATCGGTGACGACGACGCCGCGGCTGCCCGCCGTCGTCGTCAGTCCCTCAGCGGTGAGCCGGCTCAGGGCCTCCCGGAGAGGGGTGCGGGAGATGCCGAGCCGCTCTGACTGCTCCACTTCGGCAAGTACCGTCCCGGGCAGGAGGCGCCATTCGATGATGTCGTCGCGCAGTGCCGCGTAGGCCCTATCGCTGGCGCGCATCCCTGCCTCCTTCGTTGGTTGACGCTCCTCAGTGTATACACAGACGGCAGTTTTGCCCAGCAATTGCCCTAGAAAATCAAAAGTGCTTCGAATTTGTATACATAGACCCTTGTGCGCGCTTCCCCGGCCGGACTAGCATGGCTCGCATCACAATGTCGTGGACGGGATGCATTTCATGGTTACCAAGAGGTATCAGGACAGCTACGCACAGAGCCTGGAGAACCCCGAAGACTTCTGGCTGGATGCCGCCGGGAAGATTACCTGGTCGGTGCCGCCGCGCCGTGCCCTGGATTCCAGCCGGGCACCGCTGTACAGCTGGTTTCCGGACGGCGTTCTTAACACGTCGTACAACGCCCTCGACCGCCATGTGGAGGCCGGGCGGGGCAGCCAGGATGCGCTCATCTACGATTCCGCGATGCTCGGGACCCAGCAGCGCTTCAGCTATGCCGAACTCACGGAGCTTGTGGCACGTTTTGCCGGCGTCCTCCGGGGCCGCGGGGTCGGCAGGGGGGACAGGGTGGTGATCTACATGCCCATGATCCCCGAAGCCGCGATCGCCATGCTGGCAACTGCGCGGCTGGGCGCCGTCCATTCGGTGGTCTTCGGCGGCTTTGCGCCCAAGGAGCTGGCGGCCCGCATCCGGGATGCCGCTCCGGCCGTGGTGGTCACGGCATCCGGCGGCATTGAGCCGTCTCGCCGGATCGAATACCTCCCTGCGGTCGAGGAGGCCCTCCGCCTGGCCGGAACTCCGGAGCTGCCGGTGATCGTCACCGCACGGGACGGCTTCACCTCCTCAGCCTCGGACCATGGCTGGCTGGACTGGGAAACCGAGATGGCCGCCGCGGAACCGGCGGCTCCGGTCGACGTCAAAGCCACCGACCCGCTCTACATCCTCTACACCTCGGGAACCACCGGCACGCCCAAGGGAGTGGTGCGCGACAACGGCGGCCATGCCGTGGCGCTCAGCTGGACCCTGGAAAACATCTATGACATCGGCCCGGGAGACGTCATGTGGACCGCCTCGGACGTCGGATGGGTGGTGGGGCACTCCTACATCGTCTACGGTCCGCTGCTGGCCGGCGCCACCACCGTCCTTTATGAGGGAAAGCCGGTGGGAACTCCCGACGCAGGTGCCTTCTGGCGCGTGATCCGGGACCACCGGGCCAATGTCCTGTTCACCGCGCCCACCGCGCTGCGCGCCATCCGGAAAGCCGACCCCGAGGCCAAGCTGCTCCAGGACTACGACATCTCCAGCCTGCGGACGCTCTTCGCGGCCGGGGAGCGGCTCGACACCGATACCTTCCACTGGGCCACGAAGTCGCTGAACGTCCCGGTGGTGGACCACTGGTGGCAGACCGAGACAGGCTGGGCCATCTGCGCCAACCCGCGGGGACTGGAAGAACTCCCGATCAAGGCGGGATCGCCGAGCGTCCCGATGCCGGGCTTCAAGCTCACCATCGTGGACGGACTGGGGGAGGACGTCGAACCCGGGACCGAAGGCAACATTGTGCTCGGGCTCCCGCTTCCGCCCGGCACGCTGACCACGCTCTGGGGCGACGACGACCGCTACATCTCCTCCTACCTCCAGGCGTTCGAAGGTTCCTATGCAACCGGAGACTCCGGCTACCGGGACGAGGACGGCTACGTGTTCGTGATGGGCCGCACCGACGACATCATCAACGTTGCCGGCCACCGGCTGTCCACCGGCGCCATGGAGCAGGTCATCGGCCAGCACCCCGCGGTTGCGGAGTGCGCCGTGATCGGCCTGGCGGACCCGCTGAAGGGCCAGCGTCCCAGCGGCTACGTGGTGCTGAAATCGGGTGTGGAGGTGGCGGAGGACGTCCTGGTCAAGGACCTGATCGCGCTGGTCCGCCGCGATATCGGGGCCGTGGCGGACTTCAAGCACGTGGCAGTGGTGGATGCACTGCCCAAGACCCGCTCCGGCAAAATTCTCCGCAAGACCATGCGGCAGATTGCCGACGGCGAGGAGTACGTGGTGCCGTCCACCATTGAGGACGCCGGCGTGATCGACCAGCTCATCGGAACCCTTCGCCCCGCAACGCCCCGGAACTAGCGCCCCGCAACCAGCAGTCAGCTCCGGTTCCAGCGGTACTCGTTCTCCGGCCTGCCCGGTGCGCCGTAGCGGGCTGTCCGGGAGACGGTTCCGGCATCCGCAAGGTACTCAAGGTAGCGCCGGGCCGTCACCCGCGACATCCCGAGCGCATCCATGACCTCCGTGGCCGAGACCGCCTCCGCCTGCTGCTTCATGAACTCCTGCACCGCGTCCAGGGTCGACGTCGACAGGCCCTTGGGAAGGGGCAGCTCGCTCGGCGCCCGCAGGCTCGCAAACGCCTGGTCGACGTCGCTCTGTGACGCTCCCGACCTGGTCCCGCCCGGGCCGGCGGCGAGCTGCTCGCGGAACTGCCGGTAACTGGCCAGCTTGTCCGCGAAAGTGGCGAAGGTGAAGGGTTTGATGAGGTACTGGACCACTCCGATGGACACGGCACTGCGCACGATGTTCAGCTCACGCACGGCAGTAATCGCGATGATGTCCGGCAGCAGCCCGGAGGCCCGCATCCGCCGCGCAATGTCCAGGCCGTGGAGGTCGGGAAGGTTCATGTCCAGCAGGACGAGTTCAATCGGGTTGCCTGCCGCGGCGAATTCAGCCAGGAGGCGCAGCGCGGACTGGCCGTCCGGGGCCGTGCCGGCCAGCGAAAAGCCGTTGAGCCGCCCTACGTAGGCGCCGTGCGCTGCCGCGGCTACCGGTTCGTCCTCAACGACGAGAACTCGGATGTCGCTCATGGTGTCTCCTTGGTGGTGCCCGCTGCGGGGAGGAATATGTGGAAGTGCGCCCCGCGGGGATTCGTGATGGCCATGGTGCCGCCCAGCCGGTGGACGGCCTGCCGGACCAGGGCCAGGCCCAGCCCCCGGCCATACTTGCCGGGGGCCTTGGTGCTGAAACCGTGCCGGAACACATCATCCACGGCATCGGGGTCGATTCCGCGGCCCGAGTCCTCCACCGTGATCTCAACGCCCCGGGCTCCCGACTCCACGGACAGCTCAACCCACCTCGGTGCCGGGGCATCCGCCGCCGCATCGATGGCGTTGTCCAGCAGGTTGCCGAGAATGGTCACCAGGTCCTGCACGGCCACACCGGCCGTCCCCGCCGTGCTGTTCGCCTGCAGGCCCAGTTCAACACCGCGTTCGTGTGCCTCGGCGGCCTTGCCCATAAGGAGTGCGCCCAGCACCGGCTCCTCGATGGCACCCACCATCTCGTCGGTGAGCTGCTGGCTGAGCTCCAGGTCCTTGGTGGCAAAATCCAGGGCCTCGTCGGACCGGCCCAGTTCCATCAGCGACACGATGGTGTGGAGGCGGTTGGCGTGCTCGTGGGTCTGGGCCCGCAGGGCATCCGACAGCGTGCGCATGGTTTCCAGTTCACTGCCCAGGGACTCGATCTCCGTGCGGTCGCGGATGGTTGCCACGGTGCCGAACACCGCCGGGCGCTGCCGGCCGGCCGACGACGCCGGTCCCACCGCCGGACCCTGGTTGATCACCAGGACGCGGGGACCCGCCAGGTGAATTTCATCCTGCGTCGTCCGGCCGGATTCAAACAGGTCCTTCAGGCTGGGTGCCAGGGGGAGGTCGCTCAGCAGGAAGGCGTCGGCGGGATCACCCCCGGATGGCCGAGGGGCAAGCCCCAGGAGCTCCGCGGCCTGGTCGTTGTACATCACCACCCGCCCCTTGGGGTCGATCAGGATCACCCCTTCACGGACGGAGTGCAGCACGGACTCGTAGTAGGCGAACAGCTGGGCGAGCTGTTCGGGTCCCCAGCCCCGGGTTACATTGCGCAGGTACCGGCCCAGAAGCCAGGACGCCACGGAGCCGCCCACCAGGAGGGCGAAGGCGATGGCCAGCAGGGCCGGCAGGCGCCCTGAAATGGCCACGTCCACCGTCCGCACTGTCACGCCCGCGGCCACGAGGGCCCTGACGTTCCCCGACTGGTCCTTGACCGGCGCAATCGTCCGCACCGACGGACCCAGCGTGCCGGCCGTGATTTCCGTGAATACCTGCCCGTTCAGGGCGGCATCTATGGACCCGATATACGGCTTGCCGAGTTCCTCGCTGCGCGGGTGCGTCCAACGGGTCCGGTCCGGAGCCATGATCGTGATGAAATCCGCGTCGGCATCGTCCATGACGTCCAGTGCGTAGGGCTGCAGCACTGCGGACGGGTCGGCCGACCCGGCAGCCTGCAGGACCAGGGGATTGTCCGCGATGGCCGTGGCAACACCGGACATCCGCCGTCCGGCTTCGTCGTAGGCGTGGTCCCGGGCATCGATAAACGTGGCGGTCCCAACTGTTGCGGTCAGCGCGAGCATGAACAACAAATGCGCCACGAACAGCCGGCGCGCAATGCTCCATTTGTGCCTCATGCAACCCTTCCACGACCAATATGAACGCAACGGTGAGCCAGGTCACGCCATGCCCAATGATGGATATCACACCGGACGGACGTGTGGAGCCCAGAGACTGTGCCGCAACGTCTTCCAGATTATCCATAAGGAGACACATCATGGCTTCTCAACGAGGAGAGTCAGCTGCGCCCGTCAAGGCAAAGCGCAAAGGACTCGACAAGTCGCACTACCTCTACATCGCCGTCATCGCCGCCGTAATCCTCGGCGCCGTGATCGGGCTTCTGTTCCCGGAGGTCGGCAAATCACTCAAACCGCTGGGCGACGGCTTCATCAAGCTGATCAAGATGATGATCGCTCCGGTGATCTTCTGCACCATCGTCCTGGGCATCGGCTCCATCGCGAAGGCCGCCACCGTCGGCAAGGTGGGCGGCCTGGCGCTGGGCTACTTCATCGTCATGTCCACCTTCGCGCTGGCCATCGGCCTCGTGGTGGGCAACCTTATCCACCCGGGTGAGGGCCTGAAGCTGACGCCCTACGATCCCAACAAGAAGGCCGCCACCGACAGCACCGTTGACTTCCTGCTGGGAATCATCCCGGGAGATATTCCGGTGCTGCCCACCCTGCTGGCAGCGATCCTCGTGGGCTTTGCCCTGCAGAAGATGGGTCCGCAGGGCGCCCCCATCCTCAAGGCCATCGGCCACGGCCAGGCCCTGGTGTTCCGCATCCTCATCATGGTCATGTGGCTGGCGCCCGTCGGAGCTTTCGGCGCCATCGCCGCCGTCGTCGGAGCCACCGGCTTCCAGGCAATCGTCAGCATGTTCACCCTGATGCTCGCCTTCTACATCACCTGTGCACTCTTCATCGTGATCATCCTTGGCGGCCTGCTGCAGGTTGTGGCCGGCGTCAACATCTTCCGGCTCATGAAGTACCTGGCCCGCGAATACCTGCTGATCTTCTCCACGTCCTCTTCCGAAGCAGCCCTGCCGCGCCTTATTGCCAAGATGGAACACCTGGGTGTTTCCAAGCCGGTTGTCGGCGTCACCGTTCCCACGGGCTACTCCTTCAACCTTGACGGCACGGCCATCTACCTGACCATGGCGTCCCTGTTCGTGGCCAACGCCATGGGCACCCCGTTGGACCTGGGCGCCCAGATCTCCCTGCTGGTCTTTATGATCATCGCTTCCAAGGGTGCCGCCGGCGTCACCGGCGCCGGCCTGGCCACCCTGGCCGCAGGCCTGCAGGCCCACAAGCCCGAACTGCTCGGCGGCGTCGGCATGATCGTCGGCATCGACCGCTTTATGTCCGAGGCCCGCGCCCTGACCAACTTCACCGGCAACGCCGTGGCCACGGTCCTGATCGGCACCTGGGTCAAGGAGATCGACGGCGGCCAGGTGGAGCGTGTCCTGTCCGGCGAAGAGCCCTTCGACGAGCAGACCATGATCGCCGGCCACCACACTGAGCAGGAAGCTCCGGCTCAGGTTCCCGCCCGCGCCTGAAGCGCCTGCCCGGACCAACACCCGGACCGACACCCGTAGCTACAAAGGAACCGCCCGTGCAGGATCATCCTGCACGGGCGGTTTTGTGTGCCCCCGGCCTCAACCTTCGACCTTTACCAGAAGGTAAAGGCTCAGGCAAGGGCGCGTGTCAAGTTCCGTTGAATCACGGATGCGGCGCTGTAACCTTGGTGGGAAGAACCATAGGCGCTGAACTTTCAGCGGCAGGACATCAACGTCATCGAAAGTGTGGATAGATACGTGAGCAGCGAGCAGGGTTCAGCAACTCTGGAAGGCACCGAACTCGATCTGGAAGACGCCGTCATGGGTCCTACCGGGCGCCCCTACCGCGAATTTCCCGAGCCTGCGCCGCTGTCGTCCCACGGCCCCGCGCGTGTGATCGCGATGGTGAACCAGAAGGGCGGCGTCGGCAAAACGACCTCCACCATTAATCTGGCCGCCGCGCTCGCCGAATACGGCCGCCGTGTCCTGCTGGTGGATTTCGATCCCCAGGGCGCTCTGTCCGCGGGCCTCGGAACCAATCCGCATGAACTGGACCTGACGGTCTACAACGTCCTGATGGACCGCAAGGTGGACATCCGGGACGCCATCCAGCACACCGGCGTCGAGAACGTTGACCTGCTGCCGGCGAACATCGACCTCTCCGCCGCGGAAGTGCAGCTCGTCAATGAAGTTGCCCGCGAACAGGTGCTGGACCGGGCCCTGAAGAAGGTTGAGGACGACTACGATGTCGTCCTGATTGACTGCCAGCCCTCACTGGGGCTGCTGACCGTCAACGCCCTCACGGCGGCCCACGGTGTCATCATTCCGCTGATCTGCGAGTTCTTTGCACTCCGGGCCGTGGCCCTGCTGGTGGAAACCATCGACAAGGTCCAGGACCGGCTGAACCCCAGGCTCCAGGTGGACGGAGTGCTGGCCACCATGTACGACGCCCGCACCCTGCACAGCCGCGAGGTCATCAGCAGGCTCGTGGAAGCGTTCGGGGACAAAGTCTTCGAGACCGTTATCAAGCGCTCCATCAAGTTTGCCGACGCCACCGTGGCCGCGGAACCCATCACCAGCTACGCCGCCAACCACATCGGCGCCGACGCATACCGCCGCCTGGCCAAAGAGCTGATTTCGCGCGGCGGCGCGCCCTAGCCATAGCCGTGGCACTGGCAGTCACCCCGCAGACGGAGCCATCGAAGAAGGCCGGCTTCGAAGTGCGGCTGGCCAACTTCACCGGTCCCTTTGACCTGCTGCTCGGCCTGATCAGCAAACATCAGCTGGACATCACCGAAGTGGCCCTCGCCACCGTGACTGATGAATTCATCAAGTACATCAGGAACCTCCAACAGCTGGGCGAGGAGTGGGCGCTGGACGAGGCCAGCGAATTCCTGGTCATCGCCGCCACGCTCCTGGACCTCAAGGCCGCCCGGCTCCTGCCGGCCGGCGAGGTCGAGGATGATGAAGACGTCGCACTGCTCGAAGCGCGGGACCTGCTCTTCGCCCGCCTGCTCCAATACAAAGCCTTCAAGCATGTGGCCGGGCTGATCAACACCACCCTGGAGCTGGAGGCCCGCAGTTTCCCCCGGCAGGTTGCCCTGGAGGCACAGTTCGCGGCATTGCTGCCGGAGCTCGTCTGGCGGCACACTCCCGGACAGTTTGCCGCCCTGGCGGAAGCCGCGCTGGTGCCTAAGGAGGCGACGCCGAGCGAAGTCGGCCTGGCGCACCTGCACGGCAGCGCCGTCAGCGTGAAGGAACAGGCCGAAATCCTGGGACTGAAGCTCCAGGCCGGAAGGCCGTTGTCGTTCCGGGCCCTCACCGCCGACGCCGAATCAACGCTGGTTGTGGTGGCGCGCTTCCTGGCGCTGCTGGAAATGTTCCGGGACAAGGTGGTCGGCTTCGACCAGATCCTTCCCCTGGGCGACCTGACGGTGCACTGGACGGCGGGAACCAACGACTGGAACAGCGAAAATCTGACCGAGGAATACAGCGAGCAATACGAGGAGGAGACTTGAGCGACACGACGCCGGATCCGGCCGCCCGCGGGGAAGCGGACACGGGAGTGGACGTCGCCGAACTCCCCGGCGGCGCCCGCGCCGCCATCGAGGCAGTGCTGATGGTCATCGACCAGCCGGCCACCGCCGTCGAGCTGGCCGCAGGACTCAACCTGACGGTGGACGCCGTCGAGCAGTTGCTCGCGGAACTTCAGCGCGAGTATAACGGCTATACTGTTAATGCCCCGGACTCGGACGTTGCCGCTGTGATCACCACTGCTGGCCACAAATCCAGACCCCGGGGTTTTGAATTGCGGAATATCGCCGGAGGCTGGCGCATCTATTCCCGCGCGGATTTCGCCGATGTCGTTGGCGGATTCGTGCTGGAAGGACAGACAGCCAGGCTGACGCAGGCGGCGCTGGAAACGCTCGCCGTCATCGCTTACCGCCAGCCCGTATCAAGGGCCAGGGTGTCTGCAATTCGAGGAGTTAATGTTGACTCTGTCGTGCGGACGCTGATGCAGCGGGGACTGATCGAAGACTCGGGGACCGATCCCGAATCCGGGGCCATCCTCTACCGTACGACGTCGTATTTCCTGGAACGCATGGGAATCGGCTCGGTGGCTGAGTTGCCGCAGCTTTCACTCCATCTTCCGGGGCTTGAAGGCATCGAAGAGTTCTACGACGCCGGAAGAATGTAGGCACATTTACGCCTGCGCACGAGTATCCACCAGGGCGGACTTAATCCGCCCGGCTGGCTAGGGTTGTCGGGAGACAACCATCGCCGGCCACCATAACGAAGGACGGGTCATGACACAGGCGGGACGCCAGGGTTCACCACGTAACAGTTCGGGACGCAACAGCGCCGGACACAATAAAGCCGGACGCCCGGTACAGGGCGGTGCCAGCCGCGCAGGCGGCGCCGCCGGCTACAAAGGAGGCGGCGACCGCCCCTTCAAACGCCCCAAGCCTCGCGAAGAGGCCTTCATCGATCCGGACCTGCAGGGTCCGGCCGGCGCACCGGCAGACCGCCCGGCAGCCGCTGACTGGAAGCAGGGCAAACCTGCCGCCCGGAAGCCCGGTTCACGGAAGCCCGGCGCCGGCAAGGAGCCAGGCACGCCCGGCGCCCTCAAGCCCAAGCCGCGGTCCGCGTCAGCCAAAACCTTCGGTACGCGCGCTTTCGGCGGCGAACGGTTCGGACAGAACCTCGGCCCCGTCCGCAAGCCTTCGCGCAAGCGCGGACCCCGCGGCGATGTTCCGCAGTCCGAAATGCACGACGCCGACGGCATCCGCCTGCAGAAGGTCATGGCCTCAGCCGGCGTCGCTTCACGGCGCGTCTGCGAGGAAATGATCTCCGAAGGCCGCGTTGAAGTGGACGGCAAGGTGGTCACCGAGCTCGGCGTCCGCGTCGACCCGAAAACGGCAGTGATCCACGTTGACGGGCTCCGCATCCAGCTGGATGAAAACATGGTCTACATGGTGTTCAACAAGCCCAAGGGCGTTGTGTCCACCATGGAGGACCCGGACGGCCGTCCGTGCATCAGCGACTTCGTCCGCAACACGCACGGCGAACGCCTCTTCCACGTGGGACGCCTCGACGTCGCCACCGAGGGACTGCTGCTGCTGACGAACGACGGCGAACTCGCCAACCGTCTGACGCACCCGTCCTACGAGGTACCCAAGACGTACCTGGTCCAGGTCCGCGGCCCCTTCCCCCAGGGAATCGGCGCGCAGCTCAAGGCCGGTGTTGAACTGGAGGACGGGTTCGCCTCGGTGGACTCGTTCAAGCTGGTGGACTCCACGCCGGGCCACGTGCTGATCGAGGTTGTGCTGCACTCGGGCAAGAACCGCATCGTGCGCCGCCTCTTCGACGCTGTGGGCTTCCCGGTACTCCGGCTCGTCCGCGTCAAGGTGGGCCCCATCGGCCTGGGAGACCAGCGCCAGGGGAGCATCCGCAACCTCGGCAAGCAGGAAGTCGGCCACCTGCTGGCATCCGTAGGGCTGTAGCTTATGTCTGCCTTTCACGCCCACGGCCGCGGGCACCTGAACGGCCCGGTAGTGGTTATCGGAACCGGACTGCTGGGAACCAGCATCGGTCTCGGACTGCGGGGGCGCGGCGTGTCCGTGTTCCTGTCCGACCCTTCCCCCACCAACCAGGCTGTCGCCGTCGATATCGGGGCAGGCCTTCCGTTGTCGCGCCTTGGCGACGAGCAGCCTGAACTCGTTGTGGTGGCCGTGCCCCCGGACGTAACGGCGGACGTGGTGGAAAGCTCACTGGCTGACTACCCCGCGGCAACGGTGGTGGACATCGCCAGCGTCAAGGCCGGTATCCTGGCCGACCTTCGGGGACGCGGCGTGGACCTCGCCCGATACGTGGGAACGCATCCCATGGCAGGCCGGGAAAAGTCAGGACCCGTCGCGGCCCGCGGTGAGCTTTTTACCTCCATGCCGTGGGTGGTCTGCCCTTCCGGGGAAACGTCGCCCGGTGCCCTGCAGGCCGCCCGCGCCCTGGCGACCGACCTGGGCGCCGTGGTCACGCAGTTCGGCGCCGAAGAACATGACCAGGCCGTGGCGCTCGTGTCCCACCTTCCCCAGGTGATGTCATCGCTGGTGGCCAGCCGGCTGCAGGGCACGCCCATGCACGCGCTGTCCCTGGCCGGAAACGGCCTGCGCGACGTCACCCGGATCGCGGCGAGTGATCCCACGCTGTGGGTGCAGATCCTGGGCGCCAATGCGGGCCCGATGGTGGACATCCTGCACGGCGTGCGTGACGACCTCAACCGGCTGATCGGGACCCTCGAAGATCCGGCAGCCCCCGGTGCCCGCCTTGACCTGGCGCAGCTGATCAGCGAGGGCAACGCCGGGCAGTCCCGCATTCCGGGCAAGCACGGCGGACCCCCGCAGGCCTATTCCTGGCTGACCGTCCTGGTGGACGACAAGCCGGGACAGATCGCCCGCCTCCTGACGGAGATCGGCGAAATCGGGGTCAACCTCGAAGACCTGCGGCTGGATCATTCCTCCGGGCAGAATGTGGGCATGGTGGAACTGTCGGTTTTGCCCAACAAACATGATCTGCTCATCGAAGCACTCAACGACCGTGGATGGCGGGTACTGCAGTAATGACACAGGAACTCATCGATACCGTGCCCATGCTTCGCCAGGGCAGGCCGCTGGTCGTCGCCATCGACGGACCGTCGGGGTCCGGAAAATCAAGCGTCAGCAGGGAAGTGGCACGGCGGCTGCGCCTTGCCTACCTGGACACCGGTGCCATGTACCGTGCGCTGACCTGGTACTGCCTGGACCAGGGCATCGACCTGACCGACGCCGCGGCCATCGAGCAGGCCTCCGAGGACCTGCCGCTGGACGTCAGCACCACCCCGAACGAGGAATACGTCCGTGTCGGCGGCACGGACGTCACCGAGGCGATCCGGGAACCGGCCATCTCCTCGGCCGTCAGTGCCATCGCCACCACCCTCGGTGCGCGGAAGGAACTGGTGCGCCGGCAGCGTGAGCTGATTGAGGTCCACCACCGCCGCATCGTGGTGGAAGGACGCGACATTACCACCGTCGTCGCTCCCGGCGCCGAAGTCCGCATGCTGCTGACCGCCAGCGAGGAAGCCAGGCTCCGCCGCCGGGGCGTCCAGCTGGGCGGAACGCAGAGCGCAGAGCAGCTGGCCGCCCAGGTCACGCAGCGCGACGCCAAGGACTCGACCGTCGTCAACTTCACCACCGCGGCGGACGGGGTGGTCACCCTGGACTCTTCGGACCTGGACTTCGACGGCACCGTCGACGCGGCCCTGGGAATAGTCAACAAGGTGTTGAACCGTGACTGACGCAGGCGGCCGGACTCCGCTGACCCTTCCGGCGGCCCGTCGCGACCTTCCGGGCGCCTGGACCATGGCCTGGAGCCGGCCGGTCGGCTGGTTCCTGGACCACATCGTCTACCGGACGACTGTCCACGGCCGGCAGAACGTTCCAACCGGAGGTCCCGTGATCTTCGCAGCGAACCACATCAGTTTCCTGGACGGACCGGTGATGTTCGGCGCGTCACCGCGCCCCATGCACATCCTGGTCAAGAAGGAAATGTTCAAGGGCTTCCTGGGACGGGTCCTCACGGCCTCCGGCCAGCTGCCGGTTGACCGCTCCGGCGATCGCGCCGCCCTGCAGCTGAGCAAAAAAGCGCTCGACGCCGGCCGGTGCGTCGGCATCCTCCCCGAAGGAACGCGGGGGAGCGGCGAGGCCTCCAGCATCAACAACGGGGTCGCCTGGCTTGCGCTGAACTCCAGCGCGACGGTGGTCCCCGTCGCGATCCTGGGAACCAGGATCGCCGGCGAACACCTCGACGCCGTTCCGCGGCCCGGCCGGCGGCTGCACGTCAGCTTCGGCGAGGCCGTGGATATCGGGCGCAGGCCCGGCGAGACGGGGCGTGCTTCAATGGACAGGGCGGGAAATGAGATCCGCGCTGCCCTGGCACGGCATGTCCAGCAAACGATACAAATCAGCGGGCAGCCTTTGCCCGGCGCGGATTCCCCGCAAGAACGTCATGAAGAAGTAGCCGGGACGCCGGCAGATCACCACTAAGGAAAGTGCAATGAGCGATACGACTCAAGCCTCCGGCAAATTTGGCGCCGGCGAAGACGAATACACGCCCACCGGCACGGACCAGGTGGCGGAGCATCTTGCTGCCCTGGACGATGACGAGGCAGAGCTTCGGGCCGCATCCCTCCGGGCCGGCCTGGACGACTACGAACTGGACGAGGATGACGCCGCCCTCCTGAGCGGCCACTACGACGACGAGGACTTCGACGGTCCGGTCAAGCTCGACCCGGTCCTCGCGATCATCGGCCGGCCCAACGTGGGCAAGTCCACCCTGGTGAACCGCATCCTCGGCCGCCGCGAAGCCGTGGTGGAAGACACCCCCGGTGTCACGCGTGACCGTGTGATGTACTCGGCCACCTGGAACGGCCGGAACTTCACGGTGGTGGACACCGGCGGCTGGGAACACGATGCACGCGGCATCCACGCACGCGTCGCGGAACAGGCCGAGATGGCCGTGGAACTCGCGGACGCCGTGCTGTTCGTCGTCGACTCCGCCGTGGGCGCCACCGCCACGGACGAAGCAGTCGTGAAGATGCTCCGGAAGTCCAAGAAACCGGTCATCATGGTGGCCAATAAAGTGGATGACTTCGCCCAGGAAGCCGACTCGGCAACGCTCTGGGGCCTTGGCTTCGGCGAGCCGTACCCGGTCTCGGCGCTGCACGGCCGCGGCGTGGCCGACCTCCTTGACCACGTCATGGACACCCTGCCCGAGTACTCCACGATCGAAGGCCTCGAGCGCTCCGGCGGCCCGCGCCGCATCGCCCTGATCGGGCGTCCGAACGTGGGCAAGTCCTCGCTGCTGAACAAACTGGCCGGTTCCGAGCGCGTTGTCGTGGACAACACCGCCGGCACCACCCGCGACCCGGTCGATGAGTTCATCGAACTCGGCGGCCGCACCTGGCGCTTCGTCGACACCGCGGGCATCCGCCGCCGCCAGCACATGGCACAGGGCGCAGACTTCTACGCCTCACTGCGCACGCAGAGCGCACTCGAAAAGGCGGAGGTCGCCGTCGTGCTCCTTGCGGTGGACGAAGTGCTCAGCGAACAGGATGTCCGCATCCTGCAGCTGGCCATCGAATCCGGCCGCGCCCTGGTTCTCGCGTTCAACAAATGGGACCTGCTGGACGACGAACGCCGCACCTACCTGGAGCGTGAAATCGAGCAGGACCTGGCGCACGTTGCCTGGGCGCCGCGCGTCAACATTTCCGCGCTGACCGGCTGGCACAAGGACCGGCTGGTTCCGGCGCTGGACACGGCACTGGAAAGCTGGGACAAGCGCATCCCCACCGGACGCCTGAACGCGTTCCTCGGGGAACTGGTGGCCGCGCACCCGCACCCGGTTCGCGGCGGCAAGCAGCCCCGCATCCTCTTCGGCACCCAGGCCTCCAGCCGTCCGCCGAAATTTGTGCTGTTCACCACCGGGTTCCTGGACCCCGGATACCGCCGGTTCATCACCAGGCGCCTCCGCGAAACCTTCGGTTTCGAGGGAACGCCCATTGAGGTCAACATGCGTGTTCGTGAAAAGCGCGGCAAGAAGCGTTAATTACGACACACCTCGCCGGTGACACCCGCAAAGTGTCACTTGCACCCTCCGGAATCGTGTAAGCTTTTGGAGGTGGTTCGGCCGGACTGCTGAGGTAAAAATCCCGGGGTAACCCAGGAGGACAACCGAGGCGGAGAACGGCGGAACTAACGGGCTGTAGCGCAGCTTGGTAGCGCACTTGACTGGGGGTCAAGGGGTCGCAGGTTCAAATCCTGTCAGCCCGACCAGCATGAACAACCGCTCCGTATCCGGGAAATATCCCGGACGCGGGGCGGTTTTTCTATGTGCAGGCCCGGACCGTTTCGCCGCCGGGTTTTTGCCGGCCGCTATTTCAGGAAGCGTGACGTGCGCCGGTCCGCAAGGATCTTGCCGCCGGTCTGGCAGGTGGCGCAATACTGCAGCGCCCGGTCGGCAAATGACACTTCCCGGACCGTGTCCCCGCAGACGGGGCACTCCTGGCCCGTCCGGCCGTGGACGCGCATGGTGCTCCGCTTGGCGTCCTTCAGTTCGTTCGGCGGCTTGCCCACGGCCTCGGTGACGGCAGCGACCAGAACGCTGTGGATGGAGTCGTAGAGGACGCGGACGGCCTCCGGGTCCAGGGACTTTGCGATGGCGAAGGGGGAGATCCGGGCCGCGTGCAGGATTTCGTCGCTGTACGCGTTGCCGATCCCGGCGATCACCCCCTGATTCCGTAACAGTCCCTTAATCTGCTGGGTGCTTGAGGAAAGAATCTCGGCGAAAACGTCCAGGCTGAACGAGGCGTCCAGCGGATCGGGGCCCAGGGTGGCGATGCCGGGAATCGCTTCCGGATCCCTGACCACATACAGGGCAAGGCTCTTTTTGGTGCCTGCCTCGGTCAGGTCGATGCCGAGATGGGTTTCGCCGCCGCCGGGGTCCGGCCTGACGAACTCCAGCCTCGCCGCGATATATCCCTTGCCGCGCGCCAGCACGGCGTTCGACGGCGATTCCGTGTACCGCAGCCAGCCGGCCTTGGCCAGATGGAACGCAAGGAAGATCCCGTCTGCCTCCAGGATGATGAACTTTCCACGGCGCTGCACGCCGGAGATGGTGCGCCCCTCCATCGCCGTATACGGCGGGTCTGCGGTCTTGAGGACTGCAAACGACACCACCTGGATTTTCGTCAGCACGGCTCCGCGAAGCCGGGCGCCCAGGAAAGCGCTCAGCCCGGCCACTTCGGGAAGTTCTGGCATGTCACTACTGTGCCACAAGGGTCCGACACGGTACTCCCTGCGGGGGATGTTGGTATGCATATACTTTCAGCGGCGGCTTGTTCTGCAGACCTCCGTTGACATTGCTGATTGACCAACATTCCTGGTTGACCCGATGAAAGGCCCCTGATGAGCAACATTCCCGAAGACCTGTCCTACACTGCCGAACACGAGTGGGTGACCGCCCCCAACGCCGACGGCGTGGTGCGGGTAGGCATCACCGATTTTGCCCAGGACGCACTGGGCGACGTTGTGTACGCGCAGATGCCTGAAGTCGGCACCAAGGTGACGGCAAACGAGGTCGTGGGCGAGGTTGAGTCCACCAAGAGCGTCAGTGACATCTACGCCCCGGTCAGCGGCGAAGTCGTCGCCAGGAACGAAGCCCTGGACACCGATTCGGCGCTCATTAACAGCGATCCCTATGGTGAAGGCTGGCTGATTGAGGTCAAGCTCGCAGAGGCTGATGCAGTGGAGTCCCTGCTCAGTGCATCGGAGTACGAACAACAGGTAGGCTAAAGATAACCGGCTTGGAGGTCCGGCTGTTGAGGGATTGACAGCCGGACGACACGCCGTAGTACCGGATCTGCCAGGCTTTTCCGGAGGGCACGCGTTGTTTGCAGGGGGACATCTGCAACGGAAAAGGAGGACTCCATGGTTGGTCACGAAAATAGCCACAGCGGTGATGATTACGGCACGGGCGGAGTGAAAGCTTCGGAGACCACCTCGATCCACCTCACGCCAATCCGTGACGAGCCGACCATCGCGCGCAAGCTCGCTCCGGAAGAGCGGGTGGCCGTTGAAGCCCTTCCGTTCGGTTCGGCGCTCCTGGTGGCCCACAGCGGCCCCAACACCGGTGCACGGTTCCTGTTGGACTCCGACGTCACCACCGCCGGAAGGCACCCGGATGCGGACATCTTCCTGGACGACGTCACGGTATCCCGCCGCCACGTCGAATTCCGCCGGACAGCGCGGAGCTTCGAAGTGGTTGATACGGGCAGCCTCAACGGAACCTACGTCAATCACGACCGCGTGGACAGCGTCGAACTCAAGTCCGGTAATGAGGTCCAGATCGGCAAGTTCCGTCTCACTTTCTACCTCAGCCCTGCCCGCGCAGCAGGCAACGTCTGATCCCGGGGTAGCTGCCTGTGGCACTGGCACAACCGGAACGGCGCGGACCCCAGGTCCTGAACATCGGGGAAGTACTCGCGCAGCTGAGCGACGACTTTCCCGGGATGACTGCGTCCAAAATCAGGTTCCTTGAGGAAAAAGGCCTGATCAACCCGCAACGCACTCCCGCCGGCTACCGGCAGTATGCGGACACGGATGTTGAGCGGCTCCGATTCGTGCTGGCACTCCAGCGCGACCAGTACCTTCCGCTGAAGGTCATCAAGGACTACCTCGACGCCATCGACCGCGGCGAACGCCCCGAGAACCTTCCGCCCGGCGTCACGGTCTCCCCGCGTATCGTCTCGGACGAGCTCGCCAGCGAACTCCAGAACAAGGTTCGCAGGCTGAGCGAGGATCAACTTCGGGCCGAGTCCGGAGCCAGCGTGCCGCTGCTGCGCTCCCTCCTCGAATTCGGCCTCATCGGCCACGTCAACGGCAAGTTTGATGAACACGCCCTGCAGGTGGCCCGCGCATGCGTCCAGCTGGAAAGCCACGGCCTCGAACCTCGCCACCTGCGTCCCTTCCAGGCCGCCGCGGAGCGGGAGTTCGGGCTGGTGGAGCGGGCCGTCGCGCCGCTGACCTCCCGCAAGGACGCTGCATCCCACGCCCGTGCCGCCGAAGCGGCCCGGGAAATAAGTGATCTCTGCCTGACGCTGCACCGCGCCCTGGTGCAGGACCGTATATCGCGAATGGATATCTGATGATTGAAGTCGAGATCGTGGGTGTGAGGATCGAACTGCCGTCCAACCAGCCACTGGTGCTCCTGCGGGAAATCCACGGCGAACGGCACGTGCCCATCTGGATTGGCACCCCGGAAGCCAGCGCCATCGCCCTGGCCCAGCAGGGTGTGGTCCCGCCGCGGCCCATGACGCACGACCTCCTGATCGACGTCGTCGAAACGCTGGGCCACTCCATCGTCAGCGTGAACATCGTCGCCGTCGAAGACAACATCTTCTACGGACAGCTGCAGTTTGAAAACGGCACCACCGTCAGCTCCAGGGCTTCGGACGCCCTTGCCCTGGCGCTGCGGGCCAAGTGCCGTATCTGGTGCGCCGATTCGGTGATGGACGAGGCCGGGGTCCGGATCACCGAGCACGATGAAGGTGAAGACACAGAGCCGGGTCCCACTGTGGACGAGGAACGCGAACTGCGGCGCTTCCGGGAGTTCCTGGACGACGTGGAGCCGGAAGATTTCGACGGCTGAGATCACGTTAAGGTTAAAGTTGAGGATGAAACTTTCGACACGCCCCCGAAATGGGGCCAGCATCTTTGACCTTGGGGCGCGTCGGGCCTAACGTCGAAGTATCAAGTTCCCATTGCATACAACAGCCGCGCAAGTCACACTGGAATGTGCAGCCCCGGCTGAATTACACGGATGAATTTCAGATCTGTGTTCGCTGTTGCTGCGACTTCCCTAGGGGAGCATACGACGAGGAGGATCCACGTGAGTCCGAAAGGCGAAGCGGGCGAGCTAAAGCAGGCGTCAACGGCTGGCGTAGCCCTGCCTGCGAGCGGCGCCCAGGGCCTCCTCTTCACGGAGGACCTTCCCGTCCTCGACGAAGACGCGGGCTACCGCGGACCCACCGCCTGCAAGGCCGCGGGCATCACCTACCGCCAGCTCGACTACTGGGCACGCACGGGCCTCGTTGAGCCTGCCGTGCGGGGCGCCGCCGGTTCCGGCTCGCAGCGGCTCTACGGTTTCCGCGACATCCTGGTGCTGAAAGTGGTCAAGCGGCTGCTGGACACCGGAGTATCACTGCAGCAGATCCGTTCCGCCGTGGAGCACTTGCGGGAACGCGGCGTTGAGGACCTCGCCCAGATCACTCTTATGAGCGACGGCGCGAGCGTCTACGAGTGCACGTCCGCGGATGAGGTCATAGATCTGGTGCAGGGCGGCCAGGGCGTCTTCGGGATCGCGGTCGGCCGGGTGTGGCGCGAAGTGGAAGGCAGCCTCGCGGCTCTTCCCAGCGAACACGTCGTCGAGCAGTCCTTTCCGGATGACGAGCTCAGCAAGCGCCGGGCAGCCCGGAAGACCGGCTGAGCCCGTACCGTATCGATCCGTGCCTTAACGATCAGAGCCAAAAAGAATGGCCGCCTTCCCTCGGGAAGGCGGCCATTCTCATTCAGCCGTGTGTTCAGGCCGTGCGTGCTTCGACGCCGCCGACCCGCTAGCGGAGGCTGCGTTCCCGGAGGGCTGCGGCCGAATCGGCGCCGTTGGAGGCCAGGAGGTTGTCGAGGAGCGTGTTGAAGAGGCTGGCCGCGTTCTTTGCGGAATCCCCCGGCCAGTGGTGCACGGAATGCGCCGCACCCTGGATCTGCTGCCAGTTTGCCTGCTCCGGAATGTGCGGGGTCAGCAACAGCTCACCGAACATCGACTGCATCTCCGTGAGCCGGAAGGCGTGCTCGGACGAACCCGAGCGGACGCGGTTCGCAATAATGCCGGCGGGGGAGAGGTTCGGGGCGAACTCCTGGCGGAACAGCTGGATGGCGCGCATGGTGCGCTCCGTGCCGGCCACCGAGAACAGGCCCGGTTCGGCGACGAGGGCCACTTTGTCGCTGGCGGACCATGCCATCCGGGTCAGCCCGTTCAGCGACGGCGGGCAGTCAACCAGGATCAGCTGGTACTTGTCCGTGCCGGCGAGGACTGCCGAAAGCCTGCGCAGGTCCCGGCGGCCCAGATCCGGGCGATCGTAGATTCCCGTATAAGCGGAGCCCACAGCGACGTCCAGGACGGCGGGCCGGGCACCGTTATAGTTTTCCCGGGCCACCCAGCTGCTGGTGACGACGTTTTCCGACAGGCGGGCGCGGCGGGGACTCTTGAGCATCCTGCCGATGTCCAGCTGGTCATCCGGCTGGACGCCCAGCGCCGTGCTGGCATCCGCGTGCGGATCAAGGTCCACCACAAGGGTGGGGATGCCGGCGGCCAGGGCCGCAGATGCCAATCCGGTGGTGACGGAAGTTTTGCCGACCCCGCCTTTGAGGCTGCTGATGCTGACTACTTGCACTTGAAAAACCAATACCTAACGCCGGTTGCCGTGTTGGGGTAGTGCCGGCTCCGGCTCCCCGGAGCGGAGGGCGCCCGTAAGCGCCCCCGACTCATCATATGTTGCCGAGGTGTCGAATCCCGTTTCATCGGGCGGCTGTGCGGCGCATCCCACGCGCAGGAGGACACCGGTTGCCGGATTGGCCTGCCTAAACCGGCCTGCATGACGGATAATTCTGTGATGGTCGACACAATGATTTGTGTTTCCCCGCGCCCGTCTTACACACTGTGACCACTTACCGATACACCCGCGATGATGCAGGAGAAGTATGTTTTCCAAGATTCTGGTGGCTAACCGCGGCGAAATCGCGATCCGCGCCTTCCGTGCCGGCTACGAGCTGGGTGCCAAGACTGTCGCCGTGTTCCCCAATGAGGACCGTAACTCCATCCACCGCCAGAAGGCTGATGAAGCGTACCTGATCGGCGAAGAGGGCCACCCTGTCCGGGCGTATCTCGATGTAGACGAAGTGATTCGCGTGGCCAAGGAGGCCGGCGCCGACGCCATTTACCCCGGGTACGGCTTCCTGTCGGAAAACCCGCGTCTGGCCCGGGCCGCCAAAGAGGCCGGCATCACCTTTGTTGGTCCGCCGGCTGAGGTCCTTGAACTGGCCGGAAACAAGGTGGCTGCCCTCGAAGCAGCACGCGCCGCCGGTGTTCCCGTCCTCAAGTCGAGCCAGCCCTCCAAGGACCTGGACGAACTGATCGCCGCCGCAGACGTCATCGGCTTCCCCATTTTCGCCAAGGCCGTTGCCGGCGGTGGAGGCCGCGGCATGCGCCGTGTGGACACCCGTGAGGCTCTCCCGGAAGCGCTGCAGGCTGCCATGCGCGAGGCTGACGCCGCGTTCGGCGACCCCACCATGTTCCTGGAGCAGGCAGTTCTCCGCCCCCGCCACATCGAGGTCCAGATCCTGGCCGATGCCGAGGGCAACATCATGCACCTCTTCGAGCGCGACTGTTCCATCCAGCGCCGCCACCAGAAGGTCGTGGAAATCGCTCCGGCGCCGAACCTGGATGAGGGCATCCGCCAGGCGCTCTACCGGGATGCCGTGAAGTTCGCCAAGGCGCTCAACTACGTCAACGCAGGCACGGTGGAATTCCTCGTGGACACCGTCGGCGAACGCGCCGGCCAGCACGTGTTCATCGAGATGAACCCGCGCATCCAGGTGGAGCACACGGTCACCGAGGAAGTCACCGACGTGGACCTGGTCCAGGCGCAGCTGCGCATTGCGTCCGGCGAAACGCTCGCTGACCTTGGCCTGTCACAGGAAACCGTCCAGCTCAAGGGCGCCGCACTGCAGTGCCGCATCACCACCGAGGATCCGGCCAACGGCTTCCGCCCCGACGTCGGAAAGATCACCGGTTACCGTTCCGCCGGCGGCGCCGGTGTACGGCTCGACGGCGGCACCGTCTACTCGGGTGCCGAGATCAGCCCGCACTTCGACTCCATGCTGGTCAAGCTGACCTGCCGCGGCCGCGACTACCCCGCAGCCGTCGCCCGCGCCCGGCGCGCCCTGGCGGAATTCCGCATCCGCGGCGTCTCCACCAACATCTCCTTCCTGCAGGCCGTCCTGGACGACGCGGACTTCATCGCCGGCGATGTTGCCACCAACTTCATTGACCAGCGCCCGGAGCTGCTCAAGGCCCGCGTCTCGGCGGACCGCGGCACCAAGCTGCTGACCTGGCTGGCAGAGGTCACCGTCAACAAGCCCAACGGCGAACTGACGGTCCACTCGAACCCCGCGGCCAAGCTCCCCGCAGTGGGGGACACCCCCGCCCCCAAGGGTTCACGCCAGCGCCTGCTCGAGCTGGGTCCCGAGGCCTTCGCCAAGGCCCTGCGCGACCAGAACGCGGTCGCCGTCACCGACACCACGTTCCGTGACGCCCACCAGTCGCTGCTGGCCACCCGGGTCCGCACCCGCGACCTGGTGGCAGCCGGCCCTGCCGTATCCGCGCTGCTTCCCGAACTGCTGTCCGTGGAAGCCTGGGGCGGTGCCACGTACGACGTCGCCCTGCGGTTCCTCGGCGAGGACCCCTGGGACAGGCTTGCCGCGCTACGCAAGGCACTGCCCAACATCTGTTTGCAGATGCTGCTCCGGGGCCGCAACACCGTGGGCTACACCCCGTACCCCGAGGAAGTCACCGAGGCATTCGTCAACGAGGCTGCGGCAACCGGCATCGACATCTTCCGGATCTTCGACGCCCTCAACGACGTCAACCAGATGGCTCCGGCCATCCGCGCCGTCCGCGCCACCGGCACCGCCGTCGCTGAAGTTGCCCTCTGCTACACCGGCGACATGCTCAACCCCGACGAAAAGCTGTACACGCTGGACTACTACCTGGAGCTGGCGCAGAAGATCGTCGACGCCGGCGCCCACATCCTCGCCATCAAGGACATGGCAGGGCTGCTGCGTCCCGCGGCCGCTGCGAAGCTTGTGGCGGCTCTGCGTGAACGCTTCGACCTTCCGGTCCACCTGCACACCCACGACACCGCAGGCGGCCAGCTGGCCACGCTCCTGGCGGCAGTGGATGCCGGGGTGGATGCGGTGGACGTCGCTTCGGCGTCACTGGCCGGAACCACCAGCCAGCCCTCGGCATCCGCCCTGGTTGCCGCCCTGGCCCACACGCCCCGCGATACCGGCCTGGGCCTGGCCGAGGTCAGCTCGCTGGAACCCTACTGGGAGGCAGTGCGGCGGGTGTACGCTCCGTTCGAGTCGGGCCTGCCGGGTCCCACCGGCCGTGTCTACCAGCACGAGATTCCGGGCGGCCAGCTCTCCAACCTGCGTCAGCAGGCCATGGCCCTGGGCCTCGGCGAACGCTTCGAAGCCATCGAGGACATGTACACGGCGGCAGACCGCATCCTGGGCCGCCTTGTGAAGGTCACTCCGTCCTCGAAGGTGGTGGGCGACCTCGCCCTGCACCTCGTCGGCCTCAATGCCGATCCCGCGGACTTCAACGAAAACCCGCAGAGCTACGACATCCCCGATTCCGTCATCGGGTTCCTGTCCGGCGAACTGGGTGATCCTCCCGGAGGCTGGCCGGAGCCGTTCCGCACCAAAGCCCTCCAGGGCCGGAGCATCAAGGTGCGCGATGCCGAGCTCAGCGCAGAGGACAGCGCCGCCCTGAAGAGTGATTCCAAGACCCGCCAGCAGACCCTCAACCGCCTGCTCTTCGAAGGCCCCACCAAGGACTACCTGAAGAGCGTGGAGACCTACGGCAACCTGTCCGTCCTGGACACCCGCGACTACCTCTTCGGGCTCCAGCGCGGAGCGGAGCACGAGATCGAGCTCGAGAAGGGCGTCCGCCTGATTGCGTCCCTCGAAGCCGTGTCGGAGCCGGACGAGAAGGGCATGCGCACTGTCATGTGCACGCTCAACGGCCAGTCCAGGCCAGTGGTGGTCCGCGACCGTTCCGTGGTCAGCAATGTCAAGGCAGCTGAAAAGGCCGACGCCAGCCAGCCGGGGCACGTCGCCGCACCGTTCGCCGGAGCGGTGACGCTCACGGTCAAGGTGGGCGACGCCGTCAATGCCGGCGACACCGTTGCCACGATCGAGGCCATGAAGATGGAAGCCTCCATCACGACGCCGGTGGCGGGCACCGTTGGACGCCTCGCGGTCGGCGCCGTGGAACAGGTCCAGGGCGGAGACCTGCTGCTCGTCGTCGAGTAACCCACGCACACACAAAAGGGGCCTCCCGCCGGGAGG
Organism: Arthrobacter sp. UNC362MFTsu5.1; assembly: GCF_000685965.1. GTDB lineage: Bacteria > Actinomycetota > Actinomycetes > Actinomycetales > Micrococcaceae > Arthrobacter. The sequence continues at coordinate 40,443 of NZ_JMLE01000017.1, forward strand.
CCCCTTTTGTGTTGTCCGGGCTAGTGCTGCCTTGGGCTAGTGCTGGCCGGAGGGCTCGGCGCGGGCCGGCCTCGGTGCAGCGTACATTTCCCCGATGACCGACTCGAAGTCCTTCATCACCTGGGCCCGCTTGACCTTCATCGAAGGCGTCAGATGGCCGGATGCCTCGGTGAAGTCGGACGGCACAATCCGGAATGACTTGATGGCTTCCGCCTGGGATACCGACTGGTTGGCGCGGGTGATGAGGTCCTGCACGGCCGCCTTGACCACGGGATGTTCCGCCGCCTCGGCAAGGGACGTGGTGGTCGGCAGCCCGTGCCGGTGCAGCCATCCCGGCAGGGCTTCCTCGTCGAGGGTCACCAGGGCTCCGATGAACGGCATATTGTCGCCCACCACGAGCACCTGGGAGACCAGGGCATCGGCCCGGATCTGGTCCTCCAGCAGGGCGGGGACGACGTTCTTTCCGCTGGCCGTCACGATGATTTCCTTCTTGCGGCCCGTGATGGTCAGGAAGCCGTCAGCGTCCATTTGTCCGATGTCACCGGTGCGGAACCAGCCGTCCACGAACGTGTCGGCTGCGAGGTCCTCGCGCTTGTAGTAGCCGCGCATCACGCAGACGCCCTTGGCGAGGATCTCGCCGTCGTCGGCGATCTTCACCGCATTGCCCGGCAGGGGAGCGCCCACGGTGCCGATCCTGATCAGCGACGGGGTGTTGACCGTGATGGGCGCGGTGGTCTCGGTCAGGCCGTAGCCTTCGAGGATCTGCATGCCGATGCCCTGGAAGAAGTGACCCAGGCGTTCGCCCAGCGGGCCGCCGCCGGAGACGGCGTGGGCAACCTGGCCGCCCATGGCCGCACGCAGTTTGCTGTAGACGAGCTTGTCGAAGAGTGCGTGGCGGAGCTTGAGGCCGAGGCCGATGGAGCCGGCCTGCCGTGCCCTCGAGTAGGCGATGGCAGTGTCGGACGCCTTGTGGAAGATGGCGCCCTTGCCGCCGTCCTCAGCCTTCGTCAAAGCGGAGTTGTAGACCTTTTCGAACACCCGCGGCACGGCCAGGATGAAAGTGGGCTTGTAGCTTTGCAGGTCCGGCAGGAGGTGCTTGATGTCCGGGGTGTGCGCAACGGTGACGCCGGCGGCTACGGCCAGGACGGAGATGAACCGGGCGAACACATGGGCCAGCGGCAGGAACATGATGGTCCGTGCCTGCTCGTGGACGATGCCGGACAGCGACGTTGCCAGGGCGTTTTCGGACAGCTCCACGAAGTTGCCGTGTGTCAGTTCGCAGCCCTTGGGCCTGCCGGTGGTGCCGGAGGTGTAGATGATCGTTGCGACGTCGGCGAGCGAGGCAAGGCTGCGGCGGGCTTCCAGGTCCTCATCGCTGACGGCGGTTCCTGCGGCACGGAGTTCGTCCAGCCCGGCGCCCTCGAGCTGCCAGACGTGGGCGAGGGAAGAGAGTCCTTCCGAGGTCGCGGCCTGCCGGATGATGTCCTCATGGTGCGCGGATTCGCCGAACGCGGCCACGGCACCCGAGTCGCCCAGGTTCCAGGCAACCTGGCTGGGTGACGACGTTTCGTAGATGGGAACCGAGATGCCGCCGGCGAACCAGATGGCGAAGTCCACCAGGGCCCACTCGTAACGCGTGCGGGACATGATGCCCACGCGGTCGCCCGCCGCCACTCCGCTGGCCATGAGTCCCTTGGCCAGGACGCGGACGTCGGCGACGAAATCGGTGGCAGTGATGTCCTGCCACTGCCCGGCGGCATCGAGCCGCGAATACAGGGACGGGTTCGAGGCCTTGGCGGCCTGCCGCAGCACCAGGTCGGTGATGTTGGTTTCGGGGGGTACATTCACCAAGGGCGGAACACTGAATTCGCGCACGATAGCTCCTTTGTTATCCATAGACCCGCAGGGGGTACTGCTAACACTAGTACGCCCGTTGCGGAGGTGTGTCCTGTTTCACCTACTGGCGAGTAACTTTACGGTTAACGGCCGGAAACCCGCCAATCCGGCCCGCCGCGAGCCGTGTCCGGAGCCGCTTCACGCAGCGCCCGGCCACGCGGGAAAACAGGGCCCGGGCAATAGAATGGGGAACCATGCACACACCAACACCCGGCGACCTGCCCAGACCCTACCGACGGACGGCCTCCTGGCGGCGCCGGAAGCCCGCCGGGCAGGACGCGCTGGCCGCAAGCCAGGGCTTTCGCGAGCATCTCCGGCTGGGGCGCAAGGGGCTGGCAATCGGTGTGGACATCGGCGGCACCAAGGTCGCTGCAGGAGTAGTCGACGCCGACGGCAGGATACTCAGCCAGGCCAGGCGCTCGACGCCCGGGAACGACCCCCGGGCAGTGGAACAAGTGATTGTGGAACTGGTCGAAGAGCTAAGCCGGGGCCACCGCATCTGGTCGGTGGGAATCGGCGCCGCCGGCTGGATGGACCTCGACGGCGGGACAGTGCTGTTCAGCCCCCACCTCGCCTGGCGCAACGAACCGCTGCGGGACAACCTCCAGCGCCTGCTGCGACGGCCGGTCCTACTGACCAACGACGCCGACGCCGCGGCCTGGGCCGAATGGCGCTTTGGTGCCGGGCAGGGACAAAACAGGCTCGTCTGCATCACCCTCGGCACCGGGATCGGCGGCGCCATGGTGATGGACGGCCGGGTGGAACGCGGACGCTTCGGCGTTGCCGGCGAATTCGGCCACCAGATCATCATGCCCGGAGGCCACCGGTGCGAATGCGGAAACCGCGGCTGCTGGGAGCAGTATGCCTCCGGAAACGCCCTGGGCCGTGAAGCCCGCGAGCTGGCCGCCGCCAATTCACCCGTCGCGCAGGAACTCCTCAAAGCCGTGGACGGACAGGTTGACCGGATCACCGGAGTCATTGTGACGGAACTGGCCAAGGCGGGCGATCCGACGTCCAGGGAACTCCTGGAAGACGTCGGGGAGTGGCTGGGACTGGGGCTGGCCAACCTGGCTGCCGCGCTGGACCCCGGGAAGTTCGTGATCGGCGGAGGCCTGTGCGATGCCGGCGAGCTGCTGGTGGCACCGGCACGCAAGGCTTTTGCCCGGAACCTGACCGGGCGCGGGTTCCGCCCGGCGGCGGAAATCGCCCTGGCCGCCCTGGGCCCCAACGCCGGGCTGATCGGCGCCGCGGACCTGTCACGGGTCAGCAGCCGGATGCACGGCTAACCGGGCAATCAGCAGGCTAGGCGCGGGGCACTAAACCCGCGCGCCGTCGTCGTGCTCGTCCTTTTCCTGCGGCAGCTGCATGATCAGGTAGATCACGGAGACGACGAATGCGGCGACGATTCCCAAAATGGCCATCAGCGGCGCCGACCGCCAGAACATGGCGGCCAGCACCAGGGCGACGGGACCGCCCACGGCACCCAGCCAGGCGAGCATGGTCAGGGGATCCGTGCCGGCCAGGCTCGGCGGTTCCTCAGGTACGAACGGTTCATCGTCATCGGCGTCGTAATCCCGCGGCCCGCCGGTTGCCTCCGTCTCAGCTGTGCTTCCGTGGTCCGCCCCCAGCTGCGGCTCGCGGACGGCGGCCTGGCGTTCAGACGCAGAGGGCTCCGTCGGCGCGGCTCCGGACAGGCCCAGCGGATCGAAGTCACGGAAGGGCCGTTTGGCTGGCTGGCTGCCCTCGACGGCGTCACCGGTGCCGTCAGCGGCCGGAGTGTCGCTGCCCTCGAGCCGGGCCACCAGGTCGAGCCATACGGCGTCGTCCTGGTTCGCGCTCTGGTCTGAGGAATTGGAGTCGGATCGGGTCATCGGCCATGTCCTTCACGGCTAGCGGGGGACGGGTCCAGGTTTCCCGGAACCACGGCGCGGATAAATTCCGCGGTCCCGCTGAAAATCTCTGCGGCATCGTTGTCCAGGGTGGCCACGTGGTAGCTGTTGCCCAGGGTGCTCAGCTGGAGCGTGGCATGGGTGAGGCCGCGGCGCAGCGCCACGATGCTCGAATCCGACACGACGTGGTCCACCGTGGAACGGAACACCCGGACCGGTGCAGTGATCCGCGGCAGCAGCCGCCGCGTGTCCCTGAACAGTTTGTTCAGTTCGTGCGCCGCCGCCACGGGTGTCCGCGGGTAGGCGCCCTCGTCCGTGTTCGGCTTGAGGATGTCGTTCGCGATGGCTGGAGTGCTTTTCAGGACCAGCTTCAGGACACCGGCCAGCGGCGCCCGGGGATCATCAATGACCAGGCCCGGATTGACCACGATGGCACCCGCCACCGGACGCTGGGCTGCCACCCTCAGGGCGAGTGCCCCGCCCATGGACAGGCCGGCCGTGAACACATGGTCGCATTCGGCCTCAAGCTCCAGGTACGCCGCGTCGTAGGCGGAATACCACTGCTGCCAGCGGGTCCTGGCGAGTTCCTGCCAGCTGGTCCCGTGCCCCGGCAGCAGCGGCATCCGCACCGCAAAGCCGGCGTCGGCCAGTGACTGGGCCCAGGCCCGCACACCGTGCGGGCTTCCGGTGAAGCCGTGGGACACGGCAACGCCGATCGACGGGCCGTCTCCGGTAAAGGGGGAACTCAGGGGGCTGTGGTCGGCGGCGATGCTCATGATGTCTCCGAAGGTACGTGGTGCTGCGCGTGCTCATGGAAGAAGGAGGACGAATTCCGGAAGATCACGGGGGCATCGTTGTCCAGGGTGGCCACGTGGCCGCTGTTGGGCAGCGGCACCACGCGAAGCGAGGCCGACCCCAGCCGCCGCCTGATCAGCTCAAGGGACGACGGCGGCACAACGTCGTCGGTGTCCGATTTGAAAACCAGAACCGGCGCCGTGACGCGGGGCAGTCCACGGCGGGCGGCGGCAAACAGCTTCTTCAGCTGGTGGACGGCGGCCAGCGGCGTCTGCGAATAGTCGCCGTCCTCAGTGGTGGCCGCGGTGGGGTTGGCTTCCACAATCGGCAGCGTGGTCTGTTGGAAGTACTTCAGGATGCCGATAATACGGACTCTGCGGTCGTAGAAGCTGAGCCCGGGATTGACCACGGCCACACCGGCAACGCGATGGCGGGACGCCGTGCGCAGGGCGACGGCGCCGCCCATGGACAGCCCGGCGACGTAGCAGGTGTCAGTCCGGCCGGCGAGCTCAAGGTAGGCGGCTTCGAAGGCACCGGCCCAGTCCCGCCAGCCCGAGCGGGCCAGCTCGCGCCAGTCAGTCCCGTGCCCGGGCAGGAGCGGGACGGAAACGGCGAACCCCTGCTCCGCCAGGTGCAGGGCCCACGGCATGACGCTGAGGGGACTTCCCGTGAAGCCGTGGCAAATGGCGACGCCGATCCGGGCATTGCTCCCGTGGCCGGGGTAGCTGAAAGCGGCAGGCACAGTCGGTTTGCTGCTTTCTCTCATGTGCCCATCGTGTCACCATTCAGCACAAATCTCACTAGAGTAGGGTTGCATTGAAGTCCTGGCCGGGCCCGACGAAGGGGCGGCCAGACGCCTTCCGGAGAGGTACACCACGTGTTTTATTGGTTCATGAAGACGTTCGTCCTGGGACCGGTGCTAAAGCTCCTGTTCCGGCCCTGGGTCAAAGGGCTGGACAACGTCCCGGCCGAAGGCGCAGCCATCCTGGCGTCCAACCATCTGTCGTTTTCCGACTCCATCTTTATGCCGCTGATGGTTCCGCGTCCCGTGGTCTTCCTGGCGAAGTCGGAATACTTCACCGGCACGGGCCTCAAGGGCCGGCTGACTGCACTCTTCTTCCGGCTGACCAACCAGCTGCCCATGGACCGGTCGGGCGGCGCGGCCTCGGCCGCTTCGCTGAACGCCGGAATGGACGTCCTCTCGCACGGTTCGCTGCTGGGAATTTATCCGGAAGGAACCCGCAGCCCCGATTCTCGCCTCTACCGCGGCAAGGTGGGTGTGGCAAAACTTGCCCTGCAGGCCCGGGTTCCGGTGATTCCCGTCGCCATGATCGGCACGGACAAAGTCCAGCCGATCGGTAAGCGGATGCCGAACATCCGGCGCATCGGCATGATCTTCGGCGAACCGCTGGACTTCAGCCGCTACTACGGCATGGAGGAAGACCGGCTGATCCAGCGTTCCGTGACCGACGAAATCATGTACGAACTCATGCGCCTCTCGGGGCAGGAGTATGTGGACGAATATGCGGCAGTCGTCAAACTGCGGCTGGCGGGCACACCCGCTGACGGCTCAGGCAGCGCCGGCGGCCCGGACGTATCCGGCGGCTCGGACGGATCCGGAGGGGGCGCCGGCCCCGCGGAACCCGACAAAGCGTGACGCCGGTTCTGTGACGATGGTTTGGGGCGAATGACGGTTGCGGTGCGTAAACGCCGATCCGGGAACTAGTCTTGTAGTGTGACTGAGCTATCCGCAAAACCTGCCTCCCTGCTGACCAGTACCGCCCAGAGCGGCGCCGCCAACTATCCGGGACTGGACCACTGGCGGGACCTGCCGGTTTCCCAGCAGCCCAGCTGGCAAAACAAAGAGGTCTTTGACACGTCCGTGAAGGAACTTTCCGTCCTTCCGCCGCTCGTCTTCGCCGGCGAGGTGGACATCCTCCGCGAACGGCTGGCCGCTGCCGCGCAGGGCAAGGCGTTCCTGCTCCAGGGCGGGGACTGCGCCGAAACCTTCGAGGCCGCCACGGCGGACAAGATCAGCGCACGGGTCAAAACCATCCTGCAGATGGCCGTCGTCCTCACCTACGGCGCGGCCATGCCCGTCATCAAAATGGGCCGGATGGCCGGACAGTTCGCCAAGCCGCGTTCCTCCAACGATGAAACGCGCGACGGCGTCACCCTCCCGGCGTACCGGGGCGATATTGTCAACGGCTACGATTTCACGCCGGAATCCCGGGCCCACGACGCCGGCCGGATGCTCAAGGCGTACCACACGTCGGCCTCCACGCTGAACCTCATCCGGGCGTTCACGCAGGGCGGCTTCGCTGACCTGCGCCTGGTTCACCACTGGAACAAGGGCTTCACCGAGAACCCGGCCCACGCCCGCTACGAGTCGCTGGCACGCGACATCGACCGGGCCATCAAGTTCATGGCGTCCTGCGGCGCGGACTTCGAAGCCCTGAAAAGGGTCGAATTCTTCGCGAGCCACGAGGCGCTGCTGCTCGACTACGAGCGCGCACTGACCCGCATCGATTCCCGCACCGGACTTCCGTACGACACCTCGGCCCATTTCCTCTGGATCGGCGAACGCACCCGCGAACTGGATCACGCCCACGTCGACTTCCTGTCCCGCGTCCGCAACCCGATCGGCGTCAAGCTGGGCCCCAAGACCTCCGGCGACGACGCCCTGCGGCTCATCGACAAGCTCGATCCGGACCGCGAACCCGGACGGCTGACCTTCATCACCCGGATGGGCGCGGGCAACATCCGCGAGAAGCTCCCCGCCATCGTCGAGAAGGTCACGGCCTCCGGCGCGCAGGTTCTCTGGGTCACCGATCCCATGCACGGGAACACTGTCACCTCGCCCAACGGCTACAAGACCAGGAACTTCGACGACGTCATCGACGAAGTCCGCGGCTTCTTCGAAGTCCACCACTCGCTGGGCACCATTCCCGGCGGCCTGCACGTTGAGATGACCGGGGACGACGTCGCGGAGTGCCTCGGCGGTGCCGACCCGATCGACCAGGAAGCCTTCCTGGACCGCTACGAATCGGTCTGCGACCCGCGCCTGAACCACATGCAGTCCCTGGAGATGGCCTTCCTCGTCGCAGGAGCCCTGTCCAAGCGCCCCTGATCCGACTCGGACGCGCTGATTGACTGCGCTGATTAATCACAAAGCTCCGCCCGGCTGGAACCAGCCGGGCGGAGCTTTTTTAGTGGGTCCAGGTCAGACGACGGTGAGAGTGATGAGTGACCCTTCGGGCACCTGGGTGTCCACCGGATCCTGGTCGCGCACCGTTCCGAAGAAGCCGCCCAGGATGTTGTTTACCCGTACCTCGAAGCCGAGCTTCTCCAGCGCCTTGCGGGCATCATTGGCCTGCTTGCCGATGTAGCTGGGCACATCCACGAGTTTGGGTCCCTTGGAGACCGTCAGGGTGACGGTATCGCCCCGGGTCAGGGTGCCGGAGGACGGGTCCTGGGCCACGACGGCGCCCTTGGGGACCTTCTTGTCGTTGACCGTTTCGGGGGAGATCACTGCCTTCAGTCCGGCCGCCTCAAGCGCCTTGACTGCTGCGCCCTGTTCCTGCCCGCGCACATCCGGGACGGCAATGGGCTCCGGCCCCTTCGAGACAGTGAGGCTGACGGGCGTGCCGCGGCGGGCGGGGGTGCCCGCCGCCGGTTCCTGGGCGAGGACAGATCCCGCCGGACCGGTTTCGCTGTAGGTCTCCGTGACTTTGCCCAAGGCCATCTCTGCCCCGTTGAGCTGGGTCTTGGCCTCATCCAATGACTTGCCGGTCAGTCCGGGAAGCGGAAAAAGTTGGGGGCCCTTGGACACGAAAAGCGACACCAACTGGAACTTGCGGATTTCCCGCCCTGCCTCAGGTTCGGTGCCGACGACGAGCCCGGCCCGGATATCGTCGTCGAAAACATCCTTTGTGGTGGACTGGAACCCGGCAGTGCCAAGCAGCTGCTGGGCCTCGGCCACCGTCTTGTTGGCTACCCGCGGAATGGTGCCGGGGGAGCCGGGTCCCATGCCGAAGAACCAGCCGGCGCCCGTTGCGAGCAACGCGGCGATGACCAGGATGATGATCCACAGGATGCCGCGACGGCGGGGACTACCTTCGCGAAGGGACCGGACCGGCGTTGACGCCGCCTTCGACTGTGCCTTGGCGGCGTCGCGGTCCTGCTTGCGCTGTGCCCGCTTACTCAATGGAACCGCGTCGTCCGGCCCGTCGTCGCCGGCATCCGCGAAGTCGGATTCCGTTTCCGGCGGGGCCGCCAGGGCGCCAAACCGGCCCGACCGCCCGGGGGAAGCAGACAGCACCGTGGTGGGATTGCTTTGGCGGGTGATGATTTCCGTCGGATGCTGGCCGGCGGACAGGACCTCCGTGTGGTCCTGGTGCTCAGGGTGCCGGGCCGCGGCGGGTCGACCGGAAGGCGGGTGGGCGGGAGGGCGCAGTCCGGCCGGAGAATGGGCGACGGCGGCAATAGCCGCCGGGGGCTGGAGATCCAGTTCCGCGTCGGTCAGGTTGGTGCGGATGTGCCTGAGTTCGGACAGCAGGGCATTGCCGTCCACCGGACGCTGTTCAGGGTCACGCGCCGTGCACCACTGCACCAGCTCGTCCACCTCGGCAGCCAGCCCCGGCACAACCGCCGAGGGGGCCTGGACGGAGGAGTTTACGTGCTGGTAGGCCACCTGGATGGGGACTTCGCCGTCGAACGGCTGCTTCCCGGTGATCATTTCGTACAGCATGATGCCCACCGAGTAGATGTCGCTGCGGGCGTCGGCCTGCCTGCCGAGCACGAGCTCGGGGGACAGGTAGGCCACGGTGCCGATCAGTGCCCCGGTGCTCGTCGAGGTGGTGACGGCACGGGCCAGCCCGAAGTCGCCCACCTTGATTCGGCCGTCGTCGGCGATCAGGACATTTTCGGGTTTGATGTCGCGGTGGATCAGCCCGGCGGAGTGCGCCGCTCCGAGGCCTTCCACCACGGGGTCGATCAGCGCCAGGGCCAGCCGCGGAGACAGCGCGCCCTTCTCCTTGATGACGTCCCGGAGGGTGTGGCCTTTGATGTACTCCATGACCAGGTAGGCCGTGTGACCGTCGCTGCCCTGGTCCAGGACGCCCACCACATGGGCGTGGGACAGCTTGGCCGCGGCCTTTGCCTCCCGGCCCAGCCTGTCCAGGAAGTTTCCGTCATTGACGAGGTGCGGATGGAGGACCTTGAGTGCGACGTCGCGCTCAAGACGCTGGTCCGTGGCCAGGTAGACAGTGGACATTCCGCCGCGCGCCAGCCTGGACTGAACCCGGTAGCGGTTGTCCACCAGGGTTCCAACGAGGGAGTCCGACACTTTTTCCTGCACCTTACGATCCTAAGTGCTACACGGAAACGGGCCCGAATCGACATGCAATCCGGACCCGTATCGTTACCCTCCCGGCACCCGCCTTTGCGGTGCCGTTATGGCTCTAGCCGAAGTTCTTCTGGTGCGCCTTGATGGCTGCCACGTAGGCCTTGGTGTCGTCGAACATGCCGTTCTTGCTGACGGAATACTGGCCCTGGTAGTAGCCGGCGATGGCGTGGTCCAGGTCCTTGCTCGTGCGGATCAGCTGGCGAATGATGGCTACGCCTGCGGTTGCATTGTCATAGGGATCGAGCAGGTTCAGTTTGCGGCCCACCAGGTCGGAGGCCCATTCGCCCGACGTCGGGATGACCTGCATCGTGCCGATGGCGTTGGCCGGCGAGACTGCGCGCTGGTCGAAGCCGGACTCCTGGTAGGCGAAGGCAAGGGCCAGCGAGGGGTCCACGCCCATCCGACGTGCCGTATCGGCGACGATCGACTTCATCTGTTCCCGAGTGGGTACGGGAGAAGCGTTGAGCAGGGCCTTGTTCTGGTTGGCGGAAGAGACCACTGCAGCGGGGTAGGTGAAACCAAGGAAGGAGCTCGGCACCAGGGGAGTGACGCTGGCAGCCGGCTGGATCGAAGCGCCGGGGATGACCAGCTTGTTGCCGGGGTAGATAACGCTGGACAGGGTGAGTTTGTTCGCCGACAGGATGTCTGACAGCTTGACGCCGTGCTTTGCGGCGATGGCGGACAGCGTGTCCCCGGACTTCACCGTGTAGGAGCCCGAACTGGGGGCGGGGGCCGGAGCAGGAGCCGGGGTGGCCGCGGGGGCCGGGGCAGGTGCCGGGGCGGAGGACTGGCCGCCGCCGATCTTGATCTTCTGGCCCGGGTAAATGATGGAATTCATGTTGAGGCCGTTCCAGCTCAGCACCTCTGACAGCTTCACTCCGTGGCGCGCGGCGATGGCCCCCAGGGTGTCACCGGACTTTACGGTGTAGACACTTCCGCCGGACGTGGCGGGCGCAGGAGCCTCGGGCTTCGCCGCCGGAGCGGAAGGCGCCGGGGCTGACCCGGTCAGTTTGATCTTCTGGCCCGGGTAAATGATGGTGTTGGGCTGCAGGTTGTTCAGCTTCAGGATGGCATTGGTGTCGAGGCCGTAGCGGCCCGCAATGCCGCTGATGGTGTCACCGCGGGCAATGGTGTACTCAGCCGGAGCGGACGGCTGGGCGGGCCGGAGGGAGGCCGGGATTGAGGTGGAGACCGACGCGGCCGGAATGATGCCCGCCTTGAGGGCGGCTTCCTGGGCCTGCATCGCGGCTGCCAAGGTGGCAGGAACAACCCGCGGACGGGCTTCCGCGGCCGCCGGCTGGGCGATGGCGAGAGAGGACAGGACGACGGCCGGAAGGGCGGCCGTCGTCGCCGCAATCATAGGCAGGCTCGGCCTGGGGTGCTGCTTTGGCGATCGGGGCGTCGTCATGGGAGTGATCCTCTTCTCAGCGGCGAATGCTGTCGGTCAGGCCGTTGTTACGAATGGTACTAGTGTTACTAAAGTTAGCGTTGATGCAAGTGTGATCTATGTGAATCTCTCACGAATTGCTGATTAGCACAAGAAATGTATGGCATCTCTTATATGCCTTTTTTCGGAGTGTCGATTTACGCCTTCCGCCCGCCTCATTGTGCTGACTAGGCGCAACAGTGCACCGCGTGGCAATCTTGATCCGTGAGTACTGTAGAAAGCCTTGTAGGCGAATGGCTGCCCCTGCCCGACGTTGCAGAAATGATGAACGTCTCCATTACTAAGGTCCACGGTTTGCTGGACGAAAAAGCACTGGTGGCATTGAGGGTCGGTGAACGCCGCATCAGGTCGGTGCCGGCGGACTTTATGCAGGACGGCCATCCGGTCGAGAGCCTTAAGGGGACCATTGTGGTCCTGTCGGATGCAGGGTATTCCGACGAGGAACTCGTCACGTGGCTTTTCACCCCGGATGAATCACTGCGTGGCCGTCCGATTGACGCCCTGCGTGAAGGCCGGAAGACGGAAATCCGCCGCAGGGCACAATCCCTCGCCTGGTAATCCCCGCCCGGCAGTACCGCGCGGTTATTCCACGCGCGGTGGCCGCGCCCCCCGAAATCAGGAGGCGCGGCTGACGGTGGCCTCGGCGAGTTTCCGCAGGGCCGTCTTGGGAAGGTCTTCCAGTGGAAGCATGTCCAGCTCGCTGAAGGCGGCGCGGCCGAATTCCTCAATCAGGACTTCGGTGGCCTGGAGCGCACCGCAGTCCACGATGATGCGGCGGATTTCCTCCACATCATCGTCGGACAGGTCCGGGCTTCCGAGCTTTGCGTCGAGGAAGCGGGACTCCTCCGGGGACGCCTGGTCGAGGGCGAAGGCCACCAGGACCGTCCTCTTTCCCTCCCTGAGGTCATCGCCCGCCGGCTTTCCGGTGGTCACGGGATCGCCGAACACTCCCAGCACGTCGTCCCGGAGCTGGAACGCTTCGCCCAGCGGCAGCGCGAACGCTGAGTAGCCGCGGAGGAGTTCATCGGACGCTCCGGCCAGGGCACCTCCGAGGGCGAGCGGGTGCTCCGTGGAATACTTCGCCGACTTGAACCGGATGATTGACTGGGCCCGGCTGACCGCTCCGGCCCGGTCGCGCATGGGACCTGCGACTTCTTCCAGGATGTCCAGGTACTGCCCGGCCATCACCTCGGCCCTCATCAGGTTGAAGATCAGCCGTGCCTGGCTCCCTGATGCTGCCGCCTGGCCGATGTCCGTGAACGTTTCTTCACTGAACGACAGGCAGAGGTCGCCGGTCAGGATGGCTGCGGCATGGCCGAACCGCTCACTGTCCAGGGCCCAGCCCTGGTCTTCATGCAGCTGGCTGAAGCGCCGGTGGACGCTGGGTCCGCCGCGCCGCGTATCGGACCGGTCGATGATGTCATCGTGAATCAATGCCGCCGCCTGGAAGAGCTCCAGTGCCGATCCGGCAGTGATCACCTCATTGGCAGCAGCATCCCCGCCTGCGCCGCGCCACCCCCAGTAGCACATCAGCGCACGCAGCCGCTTGCCGCCGGTGACCAGGTTGGAGATGGACCCCATCAGCGGGTCGATGTCCTGGGAAATGGCGGACATCACGGACTGGCGGGTCGCCAGGAAGTCATTGAGCTTGCCCGCGACAGCGGCTACGTAGGCCGTCTGCTCCAGGCGCAGCTGCTCCGCGACCGTCACTTCGCGGACTCAGCTGCGACGTTGGCGCCGATGGTGAACGTGGAGACCCCGCCGGTTTCCACCACTGCGATGTTCACGGTTTCGTTGTCACCGCGGAGGAAGTCCTTGGACGCGACCGCGCCCACGTTCTCGCCGGGCACTGCTTTGAAGCCTTGGGCCTCAAGCTCTTTGGTGTAGAACGCTACGACGGCGGCAGCCGGGGAGGTGATGTTTCCCACCAATGCCGCTGTTGCCGGAGTGGAGGTCTTGTCGAAGCTGCTGGACACCACCTTTGCCCCCGGCATCACGGGCAGCAGCTTCTCGGGGAAGCCGGCCACCAATGCGCCGACGGCGGCGGTGGTTCCAGGGGAGGCGGTGGGGCTCGCGGGGGCGGTGGCGGATGCCTGTCCGGTGACGGAAGCTGAAGCGCTGGCAGTCCCGGTGGCTGTGGCGCCGGGATTGGCCGGGGTGCACGCCGCCAGGGCCAGCACCGCGCCGGCCACGATCACGGCGCAGCCCGCAGGCTTGAGCTTTCCAATTACCTTCACAGGGACATTCCTCCTGGTGTTGACGCCGGATGCAGCCTCCAGTTTAGTCAGTACCACGGCATAGGATTGAAGACGTGGGGTCGGAACAGGATAAACAGCAGCTCGAAGCGACCCTCCGGGAGCTCCGGCGAAGCAGCATCATGCATGTGGACATGGACGCCTTTTTCGTCTCCGTGGAGCTTCGGACCCGGCCCGAACTTCGCGGCAAACCGGTGATTGTGGGTTACCCGGCGGAGCGTTCGGTGGTGCTGTCCGCGTCCTATGAGGCCCGGAAATTCGGGGTCAAGTCCGCGATGCCCATGGCAATAGCGGCGCGCATGTGCCCCTCGGCCGTCATTATCGAACCCCGGCACAAGCTCTACTACGAGGTTTCCGCCCAGCTCATGGCCATCTTCGGGTCGATTACGGAGCTGGTGGAGCCGCTGAGCGTCGACGAGGCCTTCCTCGACGTCGGCGGAGCAATCCGGCGGCTGGGCAGTCCGCGCGAGATCGGCGGGATCATCCGCCGGCGCGTGCACGAGGAACTCGGCATCACGGCCTCCGTCGGCATTGCGGCCAGCAAATTTGTCGCCAAGATCGCATCCACCCGCTGTAAGCCGGACGGGCTCCTGCTGATCGGGCCGGATGAGACCGTCGCCTACCTGCACAGCCTTCCCGTCAACGCGCTGTGGGGCGTGGGGGCGAAGACGGGCGAGGTGCTGGCCCGCATGGGAATCCGGAGCGTGGCCGATGTCGCCGCGACGCCGCCGTCGGTACTGAAGAAGCTGCTGGGGGCGTCAGGGGAGCACGTCTACAGGCTGTCGTGGGGGATTGATCCCCGTGCCGTAACCCCCGTCCGCCTCGAGAAGAGTATCGGCGCCGAGGAAACGTTCGCCGTTGATACAGCCGACGACGCCCTCCTGCACCGTGAACTGCTGCGCCTGTCCCACCGGACCGCCGAGCGGCTCCGAAGCACGGGGATGGTGGCGAGGACCATTTCCCTCAAGCTGCGCTACACCGATTTCTCCACCATCACGCGCAGCCGCACGGTGCACGCCCCGGTCGACAGTGCACAGCTGATCTACGCAGTGGCCGTTCAGCTCCTGGAATCGCTCGGTCCGCGGGCCATGACGGTCCGGCTCGTCGGCGTCCGGGCCGAACAGCTTGAGGAAGCTGCCCAGACTTCGCTCCAGCTGAGCTTTGACCGCCGCGACGACAACTGGCGGGCCGCGGAACAAGCACTGGACAAGGTGGCGGCCAAGTTCGGCTCGAAATCGGTGCTCCCGGCGCGCCTGATGGACCCGCACACGCCCGGAGAGTGACCGTTCCGCCGCGCCGGAGTGTCTTTCAGAACAGGGCGCAACAAACTATCCTTAGATATACATAGATTTCGAACGTCTGGACTTACCGCACACCCTGCTGAACAGGTCCGCCGTCCGAATGCGTGGAATCCGGCCTTTCGTTATACGGTGGCCGGGAACCTCCCGCGCATGCCGGACGTTAGTGGATTGACAACACAGGACCAGGGCAGGTCCCGACGTTGGCCGACTTAAGGAGGTCGTGATGCCGCTCTCGGAGCACGAACAGAAGCTGCTCGAGCAGCTGGAGAAGCAGCTGCACGAGGACGATCCGAAGTTTGCCAATTCAATGGGATCGGATCCGGGCCGCAACTGGTCCACGCGCCACATCGTGATCGGCGTGCTGGCCACACTGGCCGGTGTCCTCCTCCTGCTGGTGGGCGTATCACTTCAGAGCATTTTTGTTGGTGTCCTCGGATTTATCGTGATGGGAGCCGGAGTCTATTTCGCAACGATGCGCAGCTCCGCCGCCGGCAAAGCGAAATCAACCGGTGGCAAGAAAAACGGCAAGGGGCGCAGTTCGTTCATGAGCGGCCTTGAAGAACGCTGGGATGAACGGCGCCGGGGTGAGCAGCAATAACCCGACCGTGACAGCGTTCAGCTAACGCTCCACTTCGCACCACCTGCCCCTGGCAGACCTGCAGAAAGACCCGCCGCGGCGGGTCTTTTGCTTTTAACGGCCGGCGCTCGCGGACGCGACGCCGTCCCGTCCGTGCCGTCCGCCGTCGTGCTGTTCTTCGCGCCCCTCCAGGCGCCGATATCCCTCCACTTTCCACCACCCGCCCAGAACCCCGGATTTCCGGGGCGGGATTTGTCCAAACCCGGGACGAATCTTCCGTGTCGCGTTGACTGTGGAGCGATGTGGAGTAAAGTGGAGCAGGTAAGAGGGTAGTGGCAGCACAGGGGACGTGCAGCTCCTGACGACAGACAGGCGGGTGGCCATGTTTCTTGGCACTCACTCACCGCGTCTGGACGAAAAGGGGCGGATCATCCTCCCAGCGAAGTTCCGTGAGGAACTTGCCAGCGGACTGGTTCTCACAAGGGGCCAGGAACGCTGCATCTACGTCTTCAGTGAGCGGGAATTCGAGCGGATTCACGAGCAAATGCGGGAGGCGCCCATCTCCTCCAAGCAGACTCGTGACTACATCCGGGTTTTCCTCTCTGGAGCCTCGGACGAGGTACCTGACAAGCAGGGGCGCGTGACTATTCCTCCCGCACTCCGGGCATACGCAGGTCTTGGCAGGGAGCTCGCCGTTATCGGCGCAGGCTCCCGGGCGGAGATCTGGGATGCCCAGGCCTGGAACGAGTACCTGGCAGAAAAGGAAACCTCCTTCTCTGAAACCGACGACGCCATCCCGGGAATCTTCTGAGGCCCGGAAGCGACGACGGCAGCGTTTCTTGAACGAGATCTCCAGCCGCCCATCCGAACGTTTTCCTGGCTCACTTCCCCGGAGCCAGGCGGACGTTGGGATAGGCGCGGATGGGGATCTGGCTTAAGAACCGCACCGAGGACCAGCCAGGCCCAGCAAGGCAAACAGAGGCACGAAAGGACGAAGGTATGAGCGATCCCAACCAGCCAAAACCCACGTCCGAACGCCATGTACCGGTCCTCAAGGACCGGTGCATCAATTTGTTGGCCCCTGGCATCGAGGCGGCCCGCAGCCGGGGCGAGACGCCGGTGGTCATCGACGCAACCCTGGGAATGGGCGGTCACTCCGAAGCCCTGCTCCAGCGGTTTCCGGACCTTCACCTCATCGGAATCGACCGCGACGAAGAAGCCCTGGCCCTGGCCGGCGAGCGTCTGAAGCCCTTCGAAAACCGCTCTGACCTGGTCCACGCCGTCTACGACGAAATCCCGGACGTCCTCCGGGACCTTGGCGTCGGGGAAGTCCACGGCGTCCTGATGGACCTGGGCGTATCTTCCCTGCAGCTGGATGAGCGCGAACGCGGTTTTGCCTATTCTTTTGATGCGCCCCTGGATATGCGCATGGACACGAGCCGGGGCCAGACGGCCGCGGACGTCGTGAACAACTACAGCGAAGAGGACCTGGTCCGGATCATCCGCAAGTGGGGTGAGGAAAAGTTCGCCGGCAGGATCGCTAACCGCATCGTGGCTGCGCGCGCAGTCAAGCCGTTCACCACCACGGGTGAACTGGTCGACACCATCCGCGCGGTGGTTCCGGCAGGGGCGGCGAAGACCGGAGGCCACCCGGCCAAACGGACCTTCCAGGCCCTGCGGATCGAAGTCAACGAGGAACTCGACGTCCTGGAACGTGCGGTGCCTGCCGCTGTGGACGCCCTCGCGATGGGGGGCCGCGTCGTGGTCATGTCCTACCACTCGCTGGAGGACAAAATCGTCAAGAAAGTCTTCCAGACCGGATCCAAGTCCTCCGCGCCGCTGGGCTTCCCGGTGGAACTGGAAGAACACAAGCCCGAACTCAAAACCCTGACTAAGGGCACCGAGGTGCCCACCGCCGATGAAATCGCCGAAAACCCACGCGCAGCGTCCGCCCGGTTGCGCGCAGTTGAACGAATCAGAGCCAGGAGGGCCGCATGAGCACCGCCGCTGCCAAGAACTTCCCAGTCGTGTCCGGCACGGCGGCCCGAGCCCTCACAGGCCTTAAGCCTTCCGGCGGATCCGAGCGGAAGCTGCGGACCCCGCTGTCCGTGGTCCGTTCGACCCCGCGCAAGCGCAGGGCTCCTTTTGTTGTGCTCTGCTTCGCACTGCTGGCGGTCGCCCTCATGGCGGTCCTGGTCCTGAACATCTCCGTTTCCACAGCGCAGTACCAGCTGGTGCAGCTCAGGAGCAACCAGTCCACCCTGACGAAGCAGAACCAGGACCTGACACAGCAGGTCCAGAACTTCGACGCTCCCCAGAACCTGGCCGCCCGGGCCTCGGAACTGGGCATGGTGGCTTCCACCGGCAAGGGGCAGATCGACCTCTCCACACTGGTCGTCAGCGGCACACCCAAACCGGCAGTCAAGGGTGACAAGCCCGGAGCCATCATTGCAGCGCCGGCAGTCGCCGGGCAGCTGACGGTGGTTCCTCCCGCCACTACCAAGGAGCCACTGGCCGTCCGCAAGCCGGCGCAGGAGGCCGCTTCGGCGCCGGCGGCAGCAGCTGCCCAGGCTGCCGCTGCCGCGAAGCCGCCGGCCGCCGCGAAGCCCGCGGCCGATCTCCACGGCGGATCCGTTCCGGCACCAAAGCAGAAGACGCCGGGCAGTAACTGACAGGACTGACCACCAGTAAGCAACCAGCAAGGACTCACCGTGGCGCAGAGCACCGGCAAGAAAACAACCGCAAAAGTGCCGAACGCCACCAGGAGGCTCCGCCTCGGCTTGGGTATGATGCTGGCGCTTCTGCTGGTGGTCGGTGGCAAACTGTTCATGGTCCAGGGACTGGACATCGGCGGAATGGCTGAGGCCGCGTTGAACAACCGCCTGACGCCGATCGAGCTCCCCGCCGAACGCGGCAGCATCCTGGACGCCAACGGAACTGTCCTCGCCAACAGCGTCATCCGCTACAACGTAGTGGTGGACCAGCGCGTCAACACCAAGACGGAGTCGTTCAAGCGACTGGACACGGTGGGTGACAAGGAAGAGCTCGTCACCGTTTCCAGGGACAAGGGCATCGAGGAACTGGCCGCCGTGCTGGGGCAGGACCCCGCGGACGTCAAGGAGGCCTTGACGGGGGAGAAGCCCTATTACATCGTGGCGAAGGACCTCAAGCCCGATATGGAGGACCGGATCTCCCAGCTGCAGATCCCGGGCATAGTCACCGTAGGCACCAGCAAGCGCGTTTACCCGAACGGCTCTGTCGCCGGCGGGATCGTCGGTTTCCTGCAGGACGGAACAACCGGGCAGGCGGGCTTGGAGCAGACCCAGGATGAGGTCCTCAAGGGAACTCCCGGCAAGCGGCTCTTCGAAATCGGCGCCGACGGCTTGCGCATCCCCGTCGGCGTGGACGAACTGACGCCCGCCGTCGACGGCAAGGACATCCGCCTCACCCTCAATTCCGACCTGCAGTACTTTGCCCAGCAGGCAATCCAGAACCAGTCGGACAAGCTGAGCGCCGAATGGGGCGTCATCATCGTCCAGGACATCAAGACCGGCAACATCATCGCCATGGCAGACACCAACGCCCCGGACCCCAACGACCCCGGCAAGGTGGCCGCCAAGGACCGCGGCGTACGGTCAGTGACGGCCGCATACGAACCGGGTTCCGTGGAGAAGATGATCACGGCCGCCGCCGTGATCGAGGAGGGCAAGTCAAGCCCGCTGGACAAGTTCACCATCCCGCCGTCCTACGTGGTGGACGGCCAGGTCTTCACCGACTCGTTCGATCACGGGACCGAGGAACGGACCCTGGCCGGGATCCTGGGCTGGTCGATGAACACCGGAACGGTCATGGCCGGGCAGCGGCTGACCAAGGAACAGCGCCACGACTGGCTGCAGAAGTTCGGCATCGGCGAAGCCCCCGACATCGGGATTCCCGCCGAAGCCACCGGCATCCTCACCCCTGCTGACCAGTGGGACGGCCGGCAGGAGTACACCGTCCTCTTCGGCCAGGGCGTTTCGCAATCCACCCTGCAGACCGTCCGCGCCTACCAGTCGATTGCCAACAACGGCGTGATGCTCCAGCCGCGCCTGATCGACAGCTACATCAGCCCGGACGGAACCGAGGAAAAGGTCCCGGCGAAGGAGAGCCGTCAGATCGTGTCCAAGGAAACCGCACAGCAGGTCCGGGACATCCTGGAGAGCGCCGTGACCGAGGGGCAGATCAAGGAAGCAGCAATCGACGGCTACCGCGTGGGCGCTAAAACCGGAACGTCCCAGTCGCCGTGCGACGACGGCAAATCCGGGTACTGCGGCTACACGGCCTCCATGGTGGGAATGGCGCCGATGGACGATCCGCGGTTTATTGTTGAAGTTGTCCTGCAGCGCCCCAAGGGCAGCATCTACGGAATCACCAATGGTCCCGTGTTCCGCTCGGTGATGAGCCAGGCGCTGCGGACGTACAACGTTCCGCCGTCAACGGGCGAGCCGGTCAGGCTGCCCCAATACGTCAAGTAGCACGTCCACAACATCGTACGCATCAGGGGATCTTCCCCTACGCCCGGTGTGATCCACTAGCACCAACGGAGATCCACTTGTCAGAGCACCATGCCCCAGACAGTACCGACGAAACGAGCGGTGCGGTTCCCGGTTCCGGGTTCCGGCCGTCCGCCGTTGCCGCGGTGCCGCTGGGAATCATCGGCGAGTCCGTCGGCGTCGTCGTTCCCGGGGCGTCCAGCGCCATTCCGGTCACCGGGATCTCCCTGAACTCCAGGTCCGTGCAGCCGGGCGACCTCTACGTCGCCCTCCCCGGCGCCACCCGGCACGGGGCGGACTTCGTGTCGCAGGCCGTTACGGCAGGCGCTGTTGCGGTTGTCACGGACGACGACGGCGCCAGGCTCCTTGCGCTGTCCGCTGACACTCCCGTGCCGGTCCTCGTCGTTGACAAGCCCCGTAGCGCGGTGGGCGGGCTCGCTGCGCTGATCTACCAGAGCCGTCCCGATGGCGGCGCAGTGCCCTCGCTGTTCGGCGTCACCGGCACCAACGGCAAGACCACCACCACCTATTTCATCAACTCCCTGCTGCAGGCCCTGGGCCGCAAGACCGGACTGATCGGCACCATCGAGATCCTGGCCGGCGGTGAGCCCATTCCCAGCCTGCTGACGACGCCGGAGTCCACCGACATCCACGCACTCCTGGCCCTGATGCGGGAACGCGGCCTGGACGCCGCCTCCATGGAGGTTTCCTCGCACGCTGTGTCGTTCCACCGCGTGGACGGTGTGCAGTTCGACGTCGCCGGGTTCACCAACCTGACCCAGGACCACCTGGACCTGCACGGCACCATGGACGAATATTTCCAGACCAAAGCGGAGCTCTTTACACGACCCCGCGCCAAGCAGGCGGTCATCACCGTGGACGACGACTGGGGCCGCCGCCTTGCCGCCGGTGCCGCCATTCCGGTCACCACCCTGGCGACAGTCCCGGGCATTGATCCCGCAGCATCCGGCGCGGACTGGGCCGTCACGGACACCGCGCCCCGGGGCCTGGGTACGGCGTTCCGGCTCCGGCACCGTGACGGCACGGAACTCCGCGTTCACACGGGGCTTCCGGGCAGCTTCAATGTTTCCAACGCCGCTCTCGCAACCGTCATGGTGCTGGCCAGCGGAGTCGCCGCAGAGACGCTGCAGTCAGCGCTGGACGCGGCCGACCCGTTCACCGTGGCCGTCCCCGGGCGCATGCAGCTCGTCTGCACCGCCCCGGCCGCCGTCGTCGACTTTGCCCACAACCCTGACGCCCTGCAACGGGCACTGGAAGCAGTGCGCTCACCCGAGCCCGGCTCGAAGGTGATTGTGGTCTTCGGAGCCACCGGCCAGCGCGACCAGGGCAAACGGCCGGCGATGGGCGCCATCGCCGCCCGGCTGGCGGATGTGGTGATCATCAGCGATGACGACCCCCACGACGAGGACGCCGCCGCGATCCGCGCGGACGTCCTGGCGGGCGCGCAGGAGGCCAAGGAAACCGCCGGCCTTGGCTGCACCATCCTGGAGTCGTTCCCGCGGGACACGGCGATCAGGCAGGCTGTGGAGATGGCGCAGGCGAAAGACACGATCCTCGTGGCCGGCCGCGGCCATGAAGTATGGCAGGAAGTCAAAGGCGTCAATCTGGCGCTCGACGACAGGGTGGAGCTCCGCGAGGCCTTGACAGCCCGTGGATTCACCGTTCTGAATGACGAGCGGATAGAGTCCTAGACCGAGATGATTGCATTTACTGCGGCGGAAATTGCCGAAATTACAGACGGCCGCCTTGCCGCCGAACCGACCATCACGCCCACGGCAGTGGTCACGGATTCCCGGGAAGCCACGGAGGGGTCCCTCTACGTGGCGAAGCCCGGGGAGACTGCTGACGGCCACGACTTCATCGGCGCAGCCTTCGAACGCGGCGCTGTCCTTGCCCTGGTGGAACGGGACGCTGCCGATCACTCCGGCACTCCCTACCCCTCCATTGTGGTGGAAGACGCGGTCCTCGCCATGGGCGCCCTGGCCGCTGAATCCGTGCGCCGGATCCGGGCCCGCCGCGAGGCCGAAGGCTCGGAATTCACGGTAATCGGCATCACCGGTTCGGCCGGAAAAACCACCACCAAGGACCTCCTCGCCGGAATCCTTTCCGCCGAAGGCAACACTGTCTCCCCCCAGGGTTCCTACAACGGCGAAGTGGGAGTTCCGCTGACCGTATTCAAGGCCGGATTCGACACCCGTTACCTTGTGATCGAGATGGGTGCCACCGGGGTGGGCCACATCCGCTACCTCGCAGAGATGGTCCGGCCCGAGATCGGGGTGGTCCTCGGCATCGGTACCGCCCATGCCGGGGAGTTTGGCGGCGTCGACAACATCGCCGTTGC
Organism: Arthrobacter sp. UNC362MFTsu5.1; assembly: GCF_000685965.1. Lineage (GTDB taxonomy): Bacteria > Actinomycetota > Actinomycetes > Actinomycetales > Micrococcaceae > Arthrobacter. The sequence continues at coordinate 62,904 of NZ_JMLE01000017.1, forward strand.
CAAAGGCGAACTTGTAGAAGCCCTCCCGGACAGCGGGACCGCCGTGCTCAACCTCGACGACGGGCGCGTCGCCGCCATGACAAGCAGGACGAAGGCGAACGTCCTGGGATTTTCCGCGCAGGCCGCAGATGACGTCCCGGCTGCCGGACTGCGCGCCGTCCACGTGGAGACGAATGCGGCAGGAAATCCCGAGTTCGAACTTAACTTCCCCGGCAACGCCGCGGGGTACCAGGTCCGCAGCCGGCTGATCGGTGCGCACCATGTCACCAACCTCCTGGCAGCAGCCGGTGCAGCCTATGCCGCAGGCATCCCGGCGGAACGGATCACCGCGTCACTCAGTGCACAGACCGCAGCCAGCCGGTGGCGGATGGAACGCACAGAGCGGCCTGACGGCGTCACCATCATCAACGATGCCTACAACGCCAACCCTGAATCGATGCGCGCCGCGCTGCGGACGCTGGCGGACCTGGGCCGCGGACGCCGCACCTGGGCCGTGCTGGGCGCCATGCTGGAACTGGGCGACGAGTCCATCCGGGAGCACATGGCAGTGGGCACCCAAGTGGTGCGGCTCAACATTTCCCGCCTGGTGGTTGTTGGCCGCGAGGCGCGTTCGCTCTACGTTTCCGCCGTCAACGAAGGCTCATGGGGGGACGAATGCGTCTTCGCGGAGTCCGTGGACGAAGCCTACGATCTGCTTCAACGGGAACTGGAACCCGGCGATCTGGTCCTCTTCAAGTCCTCCAACAGCGTGGGACTGAGGCATCTGGGGGATCGGATAGCATTACCCCCACAAGTCCGAGCAACCGCCAATGAAGGGAGCGAGTCGCTGTGATTGCACTACTCATCGGCGCCGGGCTGGCCCTGCTGTTTGCATTGGTGGGAACTCCGCTGTTCATCCGTCTGCTGGTTCGGAAGAGCTACGGCCAGTTCATCCGCGACGACGGACCCACCTCCCATCACACGAAACGCGGCACGCCCACCATGGGCGGCACCGTGGTGGTCTTCGCGGTCCTGCTGAGCTACGCGCTGACCCACCTCATCATGTGGATGCTGAATCCGCGGTCAGCCGGACCGTCGGCCTCCGCGCTCCTGCTGCTGTTCCTGATGGTGGGAATGGGCCTCGTGGGCTTCCTGGACGACTTCATCAAGATTTCCAAGCAACGCAGCCTTGGCCTGAACGCCAAAGCCAAACTGGTGCTGCAGGGCGCCGTCGGCATCATTTTCGCCGTCCTGGCATTGAACTTTCCCAATGCGGACGGAGTCACTCCCGCATCCACCCAGATCTCCCTGGTGCGGGACATCCCGTGGCTGAACCTTGCCTTCGGCGGCACAGTCCTTGGCGCCATCCTGTTTGTCCTGTGGTCCAACCTGATCGTCACTGCGGCCACCAACGGGGTGAACCTCACCGACGGTCTGGACGGACTGGCTGCCGGGGCATCGGTCATGGTGTTCGGCGCGTACACGCTGATGGGAATCTGGCAGAGCAACCAGGCCTGCGGCTCGCCGCGGCAGGCAGGCGGCGGCTGCTATTCCGTCCGCGACCCGCTGGACCTGGCACTGCTTGCAGCAATCCTCAGCGCCGCCCTGGTGGGCTTCCTGTGGTGGAACACGTCTCCGGCGAAGATCTTCATGGGCGACACCGGCTCGCTGGCCATCGGCGGCGCCGTCGCCGGGTTCGCCATCCTGTCCCGGACCGAACTGCTGCTCGCCTTCATCGGCGGACTGTTCGTCCTGATCACGCTTTCGGTGATCATCCAGGTGGGCTACTTCAAGATCACCAAGGGCAAGCGCTTCTTCAAAATGGCTCCGCTGCAGCACCACTTTGAACTCAAGGGCTGGGCGGAAGTCACCGTGGTGGTTCGGTTCTGGATCCTCGGCGGACTCTTCGTCGCCGCAGGCCTTGGCATCTTCTACGCAGAATGGGTGGTCCTGCTGTGAGCAGTCCAATACCTTCGCCGCTGGCAACGTCCCCCCGGCTCGAGAACCTGGTGAGCTGGGACTCCGACTGGACCGGTCTCCGTGTGGTCGTGACGGGCATCGGCGTGTCCGGCTTCGCTGCCGCGGACACCCTGATCGAACTCGGTGCCCGCGTGGTGGTGGTGGACGCGGCCACGAGCCCGAAGGCCCGCGCCCAGGCGGACACGCTGAAGATCGTCGGCGCCGTGGATGTGCTTCTCGGCGAAGACGCCGTGCACACCATGCCGAAGATCGACGGCCAGAAGCCGGACCTGATCGTGACCTCGCCGGGTTGGCGGCCGGACCAGGCCCTCCTCGCGCTGGCTGCCCGGACCCACATCCCGGTCTGGGGCGATGTGGAACTCGCCTGGCGGGTGCGTGAGCGGAAGGGCCGCAAGACCGCGGACTGGCTGACCATCACCGGAACAAACGGGAAGACCACCACCGTGGGCCTGACCGAATCCATGCTGCAGGCCGCCGGGCTCAAGGCCATTGCCGTCGGGAACGTGGGCACGCCCATCCTCGACGCACTGCGCGACCCGGTGGAGTACGACGTCCTGGCAGTCGAGCTGTCGAGTTTCCAGCTGCACTGGAGCCACTCCGTTTCTCCGGTGGCAAGTGTCTGCCTCAACGTCGCCGAAGACCACGTGGACTGGCACGGATCCTACGCCTCGTACCTGGCCGACAAGGCCAAGGTCTATGGGCAGACGCAGAAGGCCTGCATCTACAACGCCGAGCAGATCGAAACCGAACGCATGGTGGAGGATGCCGACGTCGTGGAAGGCTGCCGCGCCGTTGGATTCACCACGCTGACGCCGGCCATCAGCATGCTCGGCGTGGTCGAGGGCCTCCTGGTGGACCGCGCCTTCATCGCCGAGCGCAAGGACAGCGCCGCTGAGCTGGCCGCCATGGCGGACCTCGGTCCGGTGGCCCCGCGCCACATGGTGGCCAACGCCCTGGCAGCGGCCGCGCTGGTCCGGGCGTACGGCGTGGAACCACAGGCCGTCCGGCAGGGACTGAAGGCCTACATTCCGGGAGAGCACCGGATCCAGCTCGTTGCCCGCCACAATGATGTGCTGTGGATCAACGACTCGAAAGCAACCAACCCGCACGCCGCGGCGGCGTCCCTGTCGGCGTTCAGCAACGTCATCTGGATTGCCGGCGGCCTCTCCAAGGGTGTCAGCTACGACGATCTGGTCAAGGAACAGGCATCCCGCTTGAAGGCCGTTGTCCTGATCGGAGCTGACACGGCACCGCTCTCGGACGCCCTCAAGCGACACGCACCGGATGTCCCCGTGATCGGGCGCAGCAAGGGCGACACTGAAAATGTGCAGTCTGCCGAAACGGACGACGCCGGCACGGTGCCCTCGCCGATCTACGGGGAAACTGTGATGGCCCAGGCCGTAGCCGCGGCAGCGCAGCTGGCCTCTCCGGGGGACACTGTGCTGATGGCCCCGGCGGCTGCTTCCATGGATCAGTTCTCTTCCTACGCTCACCGTGGCGATGCCTTCATTGAAGCTGTCCGCGGGCTCGTGGAAGGGCAGGCTCAGACCGGCGAGGAGTAACAATGGTCAGCACGCCCACCCGTGCCCCGGCTGCCAAGCAGCGGGGTGCCACCCGGCTTCCGCCGGCTTCGCGGACAGGCAAGGCCGCCGGGACCCGGCCGCCGTCGCCCCAGGCTACGGCAGGCGGGACTGCCCGGTCAGGGCATGTGCCTCCGCTGGCCAGGCTCCGCGGCGGCTACCGAAGCTTCTGGGCGAAGCTGGAAGGAACCGGAAAGTCACGCAACGGTTCCACCTACTACCTCATCCTGGGTTCCACCCTCGCGCTTACGGCCATCGGCATCATGATGGTTCTCTCCGCCTCCAGCGTCGAGGCCATTGCCGCCGGAGAGTCGCCGTACACGGCAGCCCTCAAACAGGGCATGTTCGCCGCCATCGGGGTGTTCCTGATGTTTGTGCTCTCGCGGGTTAACGTCGTCTGGCTTAAGCGCCTCGCCTGGCCGGGGATCGCCGGCGCCTATGTGCTCCTGGTCCTTGTGCTGCTCATCGGCACCAGCACCAACGGCAACCAGAACTGGATTGAATTCGGCGGCATCACCTTCCAGCCGTCAGAAGCGTCGAAACTGGCCCTTGCACTGTGGATGGCCACGGTGCTGGCCGTCAAGGCCAAACTGCTCCACCGCTGGCAGCATGTGGTGGTCCCGGTCCTTCCCATTGCCGCCGGCATCATCGGCCTCGTCCTGGCCGGAAATGACCTCGGCACCGGCATGATCATCATGATGATCATGGCCGCAGCCCTGTTCTTCGCCGGCGTCCCGATCTACATGTTCGGCATTGCGGCTCTGATTGCCGTGGCCGGTGCCGGGTTCATGGCTGTCACGAGCTCGAACCGGATGTGCCGGATTACCTCGTGGTGGACCGGAAATTCCTGCGGCGAAGGCATCGACGCCAACTATCAGTCAACCAACGGCCTGTACGGACTGGCCTCCGGGGGCTGGCTCGGGGTCGGCCTGGGGCAGAGCCGGCAGAAGTACAGCTGGATCCCGGAAGCCCATAACGACTTCATCTTCGCGATCATCGGCGAGGAACTCGGGCTGGTGGGCACCGTCGTCGTACTCATCCTCTTTGCCATCCTCGGTGCCGCAATCTACCGCGTCGTGGTGGCGCAGGAGGACCTGTTCCACCGTGTGCTGGCCGGAACCATCATGGTGTGGCTCCTGGGCCAGGCCACGGTCAACATGTCCGTGGTCACCGGGCTCGTCCCCGTCATCGGCGTGCCACTGCCGTTCATTTCCTATGGCGGTTCGGCGCTGCTGATGTCGCTGTGTGCCGTCGGCGTAGTGTTGTCGTTGGCCCGGGAACAGATGGCGCCCAGCGTCCAGCCCAAACGGCTGCTCAAGTTCCGCACCAAGGGCGCGCGCCCACACACCTCACGAAAGCGTAAATAGCACTTAATGAATGCCGAGTCTTTGTCAGTAGTCCTTGCCGGCGGCGGAACAGCGGGCCACATCAGTCCGCTGCTGGCCATTGCGGCCGCGTTGCGTGACGCGCGTCCGGACGTGCGACTCCTGGCCGTGGGAACGCCCAGCGGGATGGAAACCAGGCTGGTCCCTGCAGCCGGCCTCGAGCTGGCCACCATCGACCGCGTGCCCTTCCCGCGCAGGCCCTCGCTGGACCTGCTGCGGCTCCCCGGACGGCTGGCGGGCGCGGTCAAACAGGCCGGAAAAATCCTCGACGACGCCCATGCGGACGTTTTGGTCGGCGTTGGCGGCTACGTCTGCACACCGCTCTACCTCGCGGCCTGGCGCCGCCGGATTCCCGTCGTCATTCATGAGGCCAACACGCGGGCCGGCCTGGCCAACAAGGTGGGCGCCCGGTTCAGCCATCACGTCGGCGTAGCCTTCGCCGGCACGAAACTCCGCGGGGCGCGCCACGTCGGCATGCCGATGCGCAAGGAAGTATCCGGGCTGGACCGTGCCGGCTCCCGGCAGGCCGCACGTGACCTGCTGGGGCTCGACCAGGACAAGCCCGCGCTCATCGTCACAGGCGGCTCGTCCGGTGCGCAGAGCATCAACCGGACCATCGCAGCGTCCGTGGAAGCACTGGCCAAGGCCGGCATCCAGACACTCCACATCACCGGCAAGGGCAAGGCGGTCCTTGACGGCGACGGCAAGCCCCTCGCCGCGGACGGCTACCGGCAAGTGGAGTACGTCGACAGCATGGAGAACATCTACGCGGCCGCCGACCTGCTGGTGGGGCGCGCAGGAGCAGCCACCGTCTGCGAAACCGCGGCCGTAGGTGTCCCGGCGGTGTTCGTCCCGCTCCCGATCGGCAACGGCGAGCAGGCCCTCAACGCCGCCGGGCCGGTAGCGGCGGGAGGGGCGCTGGTGATCGACGACGAATCATTCACGCCCGCATGGGTCAGCAGTGAAATCATCCCCTTGCTGTCGGATCCCGCCCGCCTGGCGAGGATGGCAGCCAGCGCCGAAGCCCTCGGCATCCGAAACGCAGACCAGCGCATGGCTGGCCTTGTCCTGGAAGCGGTAAGCAAATGACCACGCCCACAGCAGCAACGGGCACGCAGAGCCTTGAATCCCTGGGCCGCGTGCACTTCATCGGCGTGGGCGGCGTGGGCATGTCCGCCGTGGCCCGGATCATGGTGGCCCGCGGGGTCCCCGTGACCGGCTCCGACGCCAAGGACCTGCCCGTCATGGCGGACCTCGCCGCCGCCGGCGCGGGCATCCATGTGGGGTATGCCGCGGGCAACCTGGGTGCGGCGCAGTCCGTGGTGGCGGGCTCCGCCATCCGCGCGGACAATCCGGAACTCCTGGCCGCGCGTGACGCCGGGCTGCCTGTGCTGCACCGGTCCGAGGCACTGGCGGCGACCATGGCAGGCGACCGCGTGGTCACGGTGGCCGGAACACACGGGAAGTCAACCACGACGTCGATGATCACCGTGCTGCTGCAGGGCGCCGGCCTGGACCCCACGTTTGCAATCGGCGCCAACGTCCCGGCACTGGGGGTCAACGCGGCCAGCGGCACGTCGGACATCTTCGTTGCCGAGGCCGACGAATCCGACGGATCGTTCCTCAACTACCGTCCGCACATTGCCGTTGTCACCAACGTGGAACCGGACCACCTCGACTACTACGGCACCGCCGAGGCCGTCTACGAGTCGTTTGACCGCTTCACCGAACTGCTCCCGCCCGACGGCGTCCTGGTGGCCTGCGCCGATGACCCCGGCGCCCGCGCACTGGCGGAGCGAACAACGGAACGGGGCAACACCCGGGTGGTCACCTACGGCACTGCCGAAGATTCGCAGCTGAGGCTGCACGACGGCGGACCGGGCGACGTGTGGGTATCCACCCCCGCGGGAAAGTTTGCGCTGGAGCTCCAGGTTCCCGGCCGCCACAACGCCCTCAATGCTGCCGCGGCATTCGCCGTGGCACTCGAGCTGGGCGTCGACCCCGGCCCCGCCTCCGGTGCCCTGGCCCATTTCTCGGGAGCCTCGCGGCGCTTCGAATTCAAAGGCGAGGGACGGGGTGTCCGGGTCTACGATGACTACGCCCACCACCCCACGGAAGTCCGGGCGGCACTCGCTGCGGCACGATCCGTCGCCGGGAACCACAAGGTTCATGTACTCTTCCAGCCGCACCTGTTTTCCCGCACACGCGAGTTTGCTGCCGAGTTTGCCGAGGCGCTCAACGCTGCAGACACCGCTCTGGTGCTGGACATCTATCCTGCCCGCGAGGATCCCATTCCCGGGGTCAGCAGCCAGCTGATCGGTGACCGCCTCTCCGGGGGCGGCCGGCTCGTAGCTGCCGACGAGGCAGTCCGCGCCGTCGTGGCCAACGCTGCGCCCGGGGACATTGTGCTCACCGCCGGTGCCGGCGACGTCACCGCCTACGGCCCGCTGATCGTGGCGGCACTAGCGGCAGAGGCGCCGGATGCCTAGCACGCGCCGGCCCACGTACAAGACGGGGGCACCCCCGGGCAAAGGCAAGGCCGAACCGGGAAACGGCCGCGCGGACGTGATTTCCGCGTCCAAGCCCGCGCCCGCGGCGGAAGGCGCATCAACTCCCGACCGCGCCACGGACAATGTGCTGTCGTTCCCGGAGCCCAAGGGCAGGCGGATCCGGCGGAACATCATCCTGGCGGTGTGCATCGTCGCTGCACTGGTGGCCGGCCTGCTGGCGGCCGCCGTCTATTCGCCGGTGTTCGCCGTGCAGACGGTGTCCGTGGACGGAACCAAAATGCTCACGCCGCAGCAGGTCCAGGACGCCCTCGGGCCGCTGCGCGGCAAGCCGCTGCCGCAGGTTCATGACGACGAAGTGAAGCAGTTGCTGCAACCGCTCGTGCAGGTCAGGGACGTGACCACGGAAGCGCGGCCGCCGTCGGTCTTGGTGGTCCACATCCATGAACGCACCCCGGTGGCCCTGGTGAAACAGGGGGAGGTGTTCCAGCTTGTTGATGTTGACGGCGTGCAGCTCGGCACCACCCAGGATCCGGACAGCATCCTGCTACCGGTGATCGACGGCGGGGCAGGGGTGATCGGCAAGGATCTTTTCAAGGCCATCACCGCGGTGCTGGCCGCGCTGCCTGCCGACGTCCTCGCCAGGCTGTCCGATGCGTCGGCGAAATCCGTTGACGCCGTCGAACTCAAACTTGTGGACGGACAGACCATTGTCTGGGGCAACGCGGGGGAGAAGGAACTCAAAGCCAAGGTGCTCGAAGCCCTGCTGAAGGCGCCGGCCAACCCCAAGAATCCCGTCCAGGTCTACGATGTCAGCGTGCCGCGGCATCCCGTGACACGATAGTGGACGGCCTCCCCGCGCAAGCAGCGGGACAGGCATTCACCTGCGCTCTGAGACCGGCGGGCCGGCAGCCGTCATCCACGGCGATTTCCGCTCTATTTCGCGGGTATTCCAACGACACGCGGATCAGGTCATTGAATGTCTCAGGCATAGGAAATAGCGTCACAGCATGAGTTACTTGACATAACTATAACCTTCAAGTCGAAGGTTAAGGTTGGAACTTTCAAGCACGACTCCATCAGTTTTCGCAATAGGACACGAACAAGGGACACGTAACGTGGCAGCTCCGCAGAATTACTTGGCCGTCATCAAGGTCGTCGGCATCGGCGGCGGTGGCGTGAACGCAGTCAACCGCATGATCGAAGTCGGTCTCCGCGGTGTCGAATTCATCGCAATCAACACCGATGCCCAGGCTCTGCTCATGAGCGACGCCGACGTCAAACTTGACGTCGGCCGCGAGCTGACGCGTGGTCTCGGAGCCGGTGCAAACCCGGAGGTCGGCAAGCAGGCGGCCGAGGACCACGCCGACGAGATCGAAGAGGTCATCCGTGGCGCGGACATGGTCTTCGTGACCGCCGGCGAAGGTGGCGGCACGGGTACCGGCGGCGCACCGGTCGTGGCCCGCATTGCCCGTTCGCTCGGCGCGCTCACCATCGGCGTTGTCACCCGCCCGTTCACCTTCGAGGGCCGCCGTCGTGCAGGTTCCGCCGAGGCGGGCATCGACGCCCTCCGCGACGAAGTCGACACCCTGATCGTCATCCCCAACGACCGGCTCCTGTCCATCAGCGACCGCAATGTCTCGGTCCTGGACGCCTTCCGCTCCGCCGACCAGGTCCTGTTGTCCGGTGTCCAGGGCATCACCGACCTGATCACCACCCCGGGCCTGATCAACCTCGACTTCGCAGACGTCAAGTCCGTGATGCAGGGCGCGGGTTCCGCGCTGATGGGCATCGGCTCGGCACGTGGAGAGGACCGTGCCGTCAAGGCCGCGGAACTCGCCATCGCTTCACCCCTGCTGGAGGCTTCGATCGACGGCGCCCACGGTGTCCTGCTGTCCATCCAGGGCGGCTCCGACCTCGGACTCTTCGAAATCAACGAAGCTGCCCGCCTGGTCCAGGAAGTGGCGCACCCCGAAGCCAACATCATCTTCGGTGCCGTCATCGACGACGCCCTCGGTGACGAGGCCCGCGTTACGGTCATCGCGGCTGGCTTCGACGACGTCAAAGCCACCTCGCCGTCCATGGACCAGTCGCAGCCGCAGGCTGCCCCGCAGCGCCCTGCTGCGCCCGCCGCTGCTCCTGCCCCCTCGCAGGCGCCGTCGCAGCACGTTCAGCCCGTACACGCCGGCATCGGAGCTTCGGGTCTCAGCAACTGGGGTCAGCAGCGTCCCTCTGCCGTCCCCGCCGACTCAGGCTTCGACGTCGACCTTCCCTCGGTAGTGGAGCCGGACCTTTCCGGCAGCCGCTCGGACGACCTGGATGTCCCGGACTTCCTGAAGTAGGCACTTCCGGAAGCAGGCATTGGCAGGACGTTTTATCAGCTCGTCAGTTAGCGGTGTTTTGATTGTTTTGGTGGCGAACCGAAGTCCGGCCCGGCGTCTGGGTGGCATTCACTGACGCCGGGGCCGGAAACCTCGCCCTCCACGTGGGGGACGATCCGGTTGAAGTGCGCCGCCGGCGTGAACTCGTTGAGGCCGAAGCAGGCCTGGCGGCGGGCGGCTTCCAGTACATGAACCAGGTGCACGGCAATACCGTCGCCTTTATCGGAGACAGCGACGGCGACGGCGAGGCGGCCTGCCCGGCCGCGCCGACCGCTGATGCGATGGTGTCTTCCGGTCGTCCGCTTGCCGTCATGGTGGCGGACTGCGTCCCGGTCGTCCTTGCCGGGACAACATCGGGGGGACAGCCGGTCCTGGCAGTTGCCCATGCGGGCCGTCCGGGTGTTGCCAGCGGTGTCCTGCCGGCAACGGTGGAGCGAATGCGCGCCGAGGGGGCCGAAGACATCCGGGCCTGGATCGGCCCGTCAATCTGCGGATCCTGCTACGAAGTGCCGGAAGGCATGCGGGACGACGTCGCCGCGGCCGTTCCTGCCACCTGGACCACAACTTCCTGGGGCACCCCCGGCCTGGACCTGCCGGCCGGGGCGCGCAGCCAGCTGGAAGCCTGCGGGGTCGTCGTGGAGTATTCCGGACCCTGCACCCTCGAAAACGACAATCTGTTCTCCTACCGCGGGAACCCGGCCGCCGGCCGGTTCGCCGGATTGGTGTGGACCGGTGAGTGAACCCCGGGAGGTAACAGCCGCCGACGACCCCCGACTGCTCCAGATCCAGGGCCGCCTGGCCGCGGTCCGGGGGAGGATTGCCGCCGCCGCGGAAGCCGCCGGCCGGCAGGACAACCCGCCGAAGCTGATCGTCGTGACCAAATTTCACCCTGCCGACGACGTCCGCAGGCTGGCTGCCCTGGGAGTCACCGACGTCGGTGAGAACAGGGACCAGGAAGCGTCAGAGAAAGCCTCCGCCCTCGGCGAACTCGGACTGCGCTGGCATTTTGTGGGGCAGCTGCAGAGCAACAAGGCCAAGTCGGTGGTCCGGTATGCCCATGCGATCCATTCCGTGGACCGGCCGCAGCTGGCAGCCGCCCTTGCCCGGTCCGTGGCCGCCGAGCAGGACCGGACCGGCCGGGGTCCACTCGAGTGCTTCATCCAGGTCAGCCTCGACGAAGACGCCGGAAGCCACCGGGGCGGCGCCAGCCGCTTGGAGGTGCCGGGCCTGGCCGACCAGTTGGCGGGGTCGCCGGGGATTGTACTGGCAGGCCTGATGGCAGTGGCTCCGCTGGGTTCGGATCCGGAGGCGGCGTTCGCCAAACTGGCCGAAATTTCGGCGCATCTGCTCAGGGACCACCCCTCGGCTTCGGGGATTTCCGCGGGCATGAGCCAGGATCTGGAATCCGCCGTCAGGGCGGGTGCGACACACCTGAGAATAGGCTCGGATATATTGGGTTCGCGTCCTGCGTTGCGGTAGCGTCAAAGTATTGGAAGAGAATGGCGGGGATTCCAATACTGTCAAGTCAACTCAGCGGCCCGCTTACGGACACGATTAGGAGTCGACCATGGCTGGCGCTCTGCGCAAGACAATGATCTATCTTGGGCTCGCCGATGGCGATGAACACTACGAGTCTGAGCACCACACACCGCACAAAGACGAGGACGATTCAATGGAGCATGACCGCGAGGAACGCCGGGCGCCGGCGCCCGTCCGCGAGGTCGCCCGCGAAACGCCGACTCCACACGCCGCCGAAGAGGAATATCGCGCACCTGTGACACCTATCAAGCGCGCGGCCTCGAGCCGCGAAGAGACCACCGGACTCCGCCAGATCACCACGATCCACCCGCGGTCCTACAACGATGCCAAGCTGATCGGCGAAAGCTTCCGTGACGGCATCCCTGTGATCATGAACGTCACGGACATGGGCGAAGCCGATGCCAAGCGCCTGGTCGACTTCTCCGCCGGCCTGGTGTTCGGCCTCCGCGGCAGCATCGAACGGGTCACGAACAAGGTGTTCCTGCTCTCGCCGTCGTACATCGAGGTCATCGGCGATGACAAAAAGGTCAGCGAGACCCAGGCCAGCTTCTTCAACCAGAGCTAGCTCCGGAGCCGAACGGATGCCAGGCAGGACACCTGTCTGGCATCCGTGCTGAAATAGATAAGAATGGCAACAGGAGACTGCGGGATCCGGAATGAACATGGAGATATGAGTTAACTCATGGGAATTGTTTTCGGACTTATCTATATCGCTTTATTATTCGTTTTTGTGGCATTAATCATCCGGCTGGTCTACGACTGGGTGCAGATGTTTGCCCGTGAGTGGCGGCCCCGGGGTGCGGCACTGGTGGCGGCCCACACTGTCTACTCCGTCACAGATCCGCCGCTGAAGGTGCTGAGGCGCCTCATTCCACCCTTGCGCCTGGGCGGGATTTCGCTGGATCTCGGATTTTTGCTGTTCTTCATAGCCATCAGCGTGGCTATGGCAATCGTGAGGAATCTCGCGTAATTTTCATTACAGCTTGCGGCGCAGTAGCAGGACGGGAAACCGCCATCCACGGCATCGCGTAGAATCTCCGGTTTGACACCTCAGTGTTGAATTAGAGGAACCAGACCATATTTAGGTACCGTAGTTTTGACGGCCGGAAGGCCTACTGACTAACTAGACCAACGAGGTGACCAGATGGCTTTGACGCCAGAAGACGTTGTCAACAAGCGCTTTCAGCCGACCAAGTTCCGCGAAGGCTACGACCAGGACGAAGTTGACGACTTCCTGGACGAAATCGTCGTCGAACTGCGCCGCCTGAACCAAGAGAACGACGAGCTTCGCAAGAAGCTTGCCGAGAGCGGCTCAGGCACGCCCGCCAGCTCCGCAGTAGCGGCGCCGGTGGTGGAGAAGGTCCCCGCCCCGGTCAAGGCCGAAAAGGACGAAGCCCGGGCCAAGGCGGAAGCCGAAGCCAAGGCCGCCGCCGAAGCCAAGAAGAAGGCGCCCGAGCCGGCAGCGGCCCTTGCCCCGGTTGCCGCTCCGGCCCCTTCCGCGGTCAACCCGACCGCGGAGTCCGCCGCCGGCCTCCTGGCCATGGCGCAGCAGATGCACGACAAGCACGTCGCCGACGGTCAGCAGCAGAAGGACAAGATCATCGCCGAAGCGCAGATCGAAGCCAGCAGCCTGGTCAACGACGCGCAGGAGAAGTCCCGCAAGATCCTCGGCGCCCTGGAACAGCAGCGGTCCGTCCTGGAGCGCAAGGTGGAACAGCTGCGCGGCTTCGAGCGCGACTACCGCTCACGTCTGAAGGCATACATCGAAGGTCAGCTCCGCGACCTGGATGCCCGCGGTTCCGTGGCTGCGCCCGAGGTTGGCGACGGCAGCCCCGCCGTTTAGCAAGTATTCTGAAAGCCGGTGGCTGAGGACTCCTCGGCCGCCGGCTTTTGCCATTAACCGCTACCGGCGCTGCCGGCAGCGGGCACCAGCAGTTTCCCTCCAGTCCCGGGACTGGCTCTTGAATGAAAGCTTTATGACTGACGAAACAGCACCTGCCGCAGCGCAGCCAGCAACGACGCAAGCCCGGCCGCGAAAGGCGGTCCTGCTGACGCTCTTCGCCGGCTTCGCTGTTTTCGCCTACGTCTTCGACCAGCTCACCAAGCTGTGGGTCACCTCCACGATGGTGGAGGGGGAGCGCATCCCGGTGCTGCCCCCGCTGCTGCACTGGTACTACATCAGGAACTCCGGGGCAGCATTTTCCATCGGCGAGAATGTCACCTGGGTTTTCACGATCATCATGGCCGGCGTCTCCGTTGCCATTCTTTTCCAGCTTCGGAAACTTGGTTCCGCCTGGTGGTCCCTGGCGCTGGGCCTGCTACTTGGCGGTGCCCTGGGCAACCTCACGGACCGGCTGTTCCGGGAGCCGTCCTTCGCCATGGGCCACGTGGTGGACTTCATCCAGCTGCCCAATTTTGCGATCTTCAATATCGCCGATTCCGCTGTTGTCTCGGCCGTCGTGATCATCTGCCTGCTGACGCTTCGTGGTATTTCGCTGGACGGTTCACGGGTCCAGAAGCCGGCGGAGGGCACCGATGCCTGAGAAACTCACCGTTCCCGAAGAGCTGGCCGGCACCCGCGTCGATGCGGGCCTCGCCAAGCTGATGGGCATATCCCGGTCCCAGGCGGCCACCCTGATCGCCGAGGGCAACGTCAGCTCCGCAGGCAAAGCAGTGGGCAAGTCCCTGAAGCTGGCCTCCGGCACCGTGCTGGAAGTCGTTGTCCCGGAACGGCGGGACCCCCTGGAAGTCGTGGAGGAAGTTGTGGAAGGCCTGAAGGTACTGCTGGACGATGAGGACTTCGTCGTCATCGACAAGCCGGTGGGTGTGGCCGCCCACCCGTCCCCGGGCTGGGTGGGACCCACGGTGGTGGGGGGACTGGCCGGTCTCGGTTACCGGATTTCGACGTCGGGAGCACCCGAGCGGGCGGGCATCGTGCACCGCCTCGACGTCGGCACGTCAGGTGCCATGGTGGTGGCCAAGTCCGAACGCGCCTATACGGCGCTCAAACGCGCCTTCAAGGAGCGCACAGTGGACAAGGTGTACCACGCAGTGGTCCAGGGACTGCCGGATCCCCTGGCGGGCACGATCGATGCACCGATCGGCCGCCACCCCGGCCATGACTGGCGCTTTGCCGTCATCGAGGACGGACGGGAATCCGTGACCCACTACGAGGTCCTGGAGGCCTTCGGTAAGGCGTCGCTCGTGGAAGTGCACTTGGAAACCGGCCGCACCCACCAGATCCGCGTCCACTTTTCGGCCCTGCGCCACCCCTGCGCCGGTGACCTGACCTACGGAGCCGATCCGCGGCTTGCCGCAACCCTGGGACTGACCCGGCAGTGGCTCCACGCCCGGCAGCTCGGGTTCGACAGCCCCAGGACCGGAGAGCGCGTGACAGTCACCAGTGAGTACCCGCAGGATCTTGCGTATGCGCTGGAAGTTCTGGCCTCCGGGGACGCCTGAGCCGGAACTGTCCCTGCCCGGCACTAGAATGGTCCGGTGACTTCCAGCAATGACTCGTTTGTCCATCTCCACAACCACACCGAGTACTCGATGCTGGACGGCGCCGCCCGGCTCGGTGAACTCTTCGATGAAACCGAGCGGCTGGGCATGCCCGCGCTGGCCACCACCGACCACGGCTACCTCTTCGGCGCCTTCGATTTCTGGAAGCGGGCCACGGACAAGGGCATCAGGCCGATTATCGGCGTCGAAGCCTATGTGACTCCCGGGACCGCCCGCGGGGACAAGAGCCGCGTCCGCTGGGGCGAGGAAAGCCAGCGCAAGGACGACGTCTCGGGCGGTGGCTCGTACACGCACATGACGCTGCTGAGCTACAACAACGTGGGCATGCGGAACCTGTTCCGGGCCTCGTCGATCGCCTCACTGGATTCGGTCTTCGGCAAATGGCCCCGACTGGACCGCGAGCTGCTGAACACCTACTCCGAAGGGCTCATCGCCACCACCGGCTGCCCGTCGGGTGAGGTCCAGACCCGCCTGCGGCTCGGCCAGTACCGCGAAGCGCTGGAGGCTGCTGCAGAGTTCCGCGACATCTTCGGCGCGGAGAACTACTTCTGTGAGCTCATGGACCACGGCCTGGATATCGAGCGTCGCGTCACGGGCGACCTTCTGCGCCTGGCCAAGGAGCTGAACCTGCCGCTGGTGGCCACCAACGACCTGCACTACACGCACGAGCACGATGCGAAGGCGCATGAGGCCCTGCTGGCCATCCAGTCCGGATCCACCCTGCTGGAGCCGACCTACGACAACGGCGGTTCCCGCTTTGCCTTCTCCGGCAGCGGCTACTACCTGAAGTCACCGCAGGAAATGCGCGAACTCTTCCGCGACCACCCCGATGCGTGCGACAACACGCTGCTGATCGCAGAGCGCTGTGAAGTCTCGTTCAACACTGGGGCCAACTACATGCCCCGGTTCCCTTGCCCGGAGGGGGAGGACGAGACGTCCTGGCTGGTCAAGGAAGTGGACAAGGGACTCCAGTACCGCTATCCGAAGGGCATCCCGGACAAGGTCCGCAAGCAGGCCGACTATGAGCTGGAAGTCATCACCTCCATGGGCTTCCCGGGCTACTTCCTCGTGGTGGCAGACTTCATCAACTGGGCCAAGAACAACGGCATCCGCGTGGGTCCCGGGCGTGGCTCGGGTGCAGGTTCCATGGTGGCCTACGCCATGCGCATCACCGACCTGGACCCGCTGCACCACGGCCTGATCTTCGAGCGCTTCCTGAACCCGGACCGCGTTTCCATGCCTGACTTCGACGTCGACTTCGATGACCGGCGCCGCTCCGAAGTAATCGACTACGTCACGCGCAAGTACGGCGACGAACGCGTGGCCATGATCGTCACGTACGGCACCATCAAGACCAAGCAGGCCCTGAAGGACTCTTCGCGCGTGCTGGGCTACCCCTTCAGCATGGGCGAGACGCTGACCAAGGCGCTGCCGCCGGCCGTGATGGCCAAGGACATTCCGCTGGCCGACATTCAGAACAAGGAAGCAAAGCGCTACGGCGAAGCCGGTGACTTCCGCCAGCTGATCAGCACCGACCCGGAGGCCGCCAAGGTCTTCGAAACGGCGCTGGGCATCGAAGGCCTGAAACGGCAGTGGGGCGTGCACGCCGCCGGCGTCATCATGTCCTCGGACCCCATCATCGACGTGATTCCGATCATGCGCCGCTTCCAGGACGGCCAGGTCATTACGCAGTTCGACTATCCGACGTCCGAAGGCCTCGGCCTGATCAAGATGGACTTCCTCGGCCTGCGGAACCTGACGATCATTTCGGACGCCCTGGAAAACATCAAGATGAACCGCGGCATCGATCTGGACCTCGAAACCCTGGAACTCGACGACACCGCGTCCTACGAGCTGCTGGCCCGGGGAGACACCCTGGGCGTGTTCCAGCTCGACGGCGGCCCCATGCGTTCGCTGCTCAAGCTGATGAAGCCCGACAACTTCGAAGACATCTCCGCGGTGCTGGCCCTGTACCGGCCCGGTCCTATGGGCGCCAACGCCCACACCGACTACGCGCTGCGCAAGAACAAGATCCAGGAAGTCATCCCGATCCACCCCGAGCTGGAAGAGCCGCTCTCCGAAATCCTCGGCGGCACCTACGGGCTGATCGTGTACCAGGAGCAGGTTATGGCCGTGGCGCAGAAGCTCGCCGGCTACACCCTGGGCCAGGCCGACATCCTGCGCCGCGCCATGGGCAAGAAGAAGAAGTCCGAGCTGGACAAGCAGTTCGCCGGCTTCTCCCAGGGCATGCAGGACAACGGCTATTCCATGGCCGCGGTCAAGACCCTCTGGGACATCCTGCTCCCGTTCTCCGACTACGCCTTCAACAAGGCGCACTCGGCCGCCTACGGCGTGATCTCTTATTGGACCGCGTACCTGAAGGCGCACTATGCGCCGGAATATATGGCTGCGCTGCTGACCTCGGTGGGCGACGACAAGGACAAATCGGCGATCTACCTGAACGAATGCCGGCGTATGGGCATTACGGTGCTGCCGCCCGACGTCAACGAGTCAGCCCTGAACTTCACCCCTGTGGGCAACGACATCCGCTTCGGCATGGGCGCGATCCGCAACGTCGGCGTGAACGCCGTCGAAGCCATGGTGGCGGCGCGGGAAAAGGAAGGCGCGTACACGTCCTTCAAGGACTACCTCATGAAGGTCCCGGCGGTGGTGTGCAACAAACGCACCATTGAATCTCTGATCAAGGCGGGGGCGTTCGACTCCCTGAACCACCACCGGCGCGCGCTTGCCATGATCCATGAAGAAGCGATCGACTCCGTCATCACCCTCAAGCGCAACGAAGCGATCGGGCAGTTCGACCTTTTCGCCGGTTTCGACGAGGCCGAATCCGAAGCGTCCCTGAGCATCGAAATCCCGGACCTTCCCGAGTGGGAGAAAAAGGACAAGCTCTCCTTCGAACGCGACATGCTGGGCCTCTATGTCTCGGACCACCCGCTGCAAGGCCTCGAAGGGCTGCTGAGCCAGCACGCCGACCAGTCCATCACCTCGGTCATCGCCGAGGACGGCCCGCACGACGGCGCCATCATCACCATTGCGGGCATGATCACCTCCCTGAGCCGGCGGATCGCGAAAGCCAGCGGCAACGCCTATGCCCGCGCGGAAATCGAGGACCTGGGTGGCTCAATCGAGGTCATGTTCTTCGGCCAGGTGTACGGCCCCATCGCGTCCGTGCTGGCCGAAGACCTGGTCGTGGTGGTCAAGGGCCGGCTGCAGCGCCGCGACGACGGCGCAGTCGCCCTGAACTGCATGGAGCTGTCCGTCCCGGACCTCAGCGAGGGCCTGAACGGGCCGCTGGTGATCACCATGCAGACGCACAAGGCCACAGAGGCTGTGGTGACCGAGCTTGGCGACGTACTGCGGACCCACCGCGGCAATTCGGAAGTCAGGCTGCACCTGCAAGGCGACACAAGGGTGGAAGTGATGGCGCTTCCGGTGCACCTGAGGGTCAACCCGAGTCCATCACTGTTCGGCGACCTCAAGGTGCTCCTCGGGCCCACCTGCCTGGACAGCTAGTTGCCCGGGCAGCCACTGCGCCTGGACATCCGGTGACCCCGGCCCCGGCACAGGGCCCGGCCCCGGCCGCGGGCGTCGCGGTGATTTCCGGTGCGGGCCGGGGCTTCGGCGCCGCCCTGGCGGCGGTCCTTGCCGCGGAAGGATGGACGGTCTACGGCATTGTCCGGCCGGGCTCCGCGGCAAAAACCGGGACCGACGGCAGGGTGCGGTTCCTGGAATGGGACATCGCGCAACCCTGCCCGGACGGCGTGGCGGGGGTTCTCGCCGGGGCCAGCATCGACGTCGTCGTCAACAACGCCGCAGTGGGCAGCAACCAAAGGACACTGGCGGCAGTAGACCCCGATTCCCTCGCGCACCTCCTCGACAATAACGTCGCGGGCGCCGTCAGGGTGACCCGGGCGTCGCTGGCCGGGCTGCTCCGCCCGGGCGCAGGCGGCCGCCGGCCCTTCGTCGTCAACGTGTCGTCCCGGCTGGGATCCGCAGCGCTGCAGGCGAACGGTGAATTCGCCGGCTTCGGGACGAGCTACGGCTACCGGCTCAGCAAGGCCGCCCTCAACATGCTCACGCTGAGCCTGCATGAGGAGTTCGGCGCGGTCTTGGACGTATGGTCCGTGCATCCGGGAGCCCTGGCCACCGGGATGGGACGAAGCGGAGCCTCGAAGGAGCCTGCGACGGCGGCCAGCGAGCTGCTGCGGGAGCTTTCCGAACCGGGTGGTACCAGTCCGCGGTTCTTCGAACTCGGATCGTCCGCGCCGCTGCCCTGGTAGGGCGCTAGATTTCGTAGTCGAGCGGGACGGGCTGGCTGTAGGCGCCGGAGTGGTACAGCAGGGGAGAACCGTCCTCGCCCACCTGTCCTTCCACGACTTCCACCACAACCACCGCGTTGTTCTCGAAGGAGAGACGCATCTGGATCTTGCCGATCAGCCATCCAGCGACGTCTTTGAGGACGGGCACATCGTGCGGTCCGAGTTCCCAATGGTCTCCCTCAAACCGGTTTTTGGTCCGTGCGAAGCGGTCCGCCAGTTCCTGGTTCTCCAGGCCAAGCATGTGCACACCGATGTGCGTGGTGTTGGCAATGGCCGGCCACGAACTGGAGCTGCGGGCCATGTTAAAGGTAAAGCGCGGCGGCTGAGCGGACAGCGAGGCCACTGACGTGGCCGTGAATCCGTACGGGACGCCGTTGTAGTTCACTGTGATAATTGCCACGCCGGCCGCATGCCGGCGGAACATCTCCTTGAACGTGCCTTCGAAGGCTGCGTTATCTGAGGTCACTGTGATCTAACTCCCTGCTGAAACTAATCCGGTTTGTCCTGCATGCCAGCGTATGGGTGCCCCGGTGCCGTCCGTGACTTGGTTACCTGCCGCGTCATTTGTTGAACGGCGGTGAACGTTTGTTAATGTTTGTTTCATGAAACAGCCATCAGGCACCGGCCCGGCTCCGCAAAATCCGAGCCATCCCGGGGACGCCGGACTCCCTCCCGCCTATGGTGAACTTTACCGCGGTGACGGGGGTTCGTGGCGCGTGCCGGCAGTCATTGCCGCTGCCGGGATCCCCGTCGGACTTGCGTGGTGGCTGCTGGCGCCCGGCGGCCTGAACCTGCTCTCCGGCGACCCCTCGTTGGCCACCGGAACGAATGCGGAAGGCTGGCTTCCCCGGGACCTTGTGCTGGCTGGCCTGTTCCTGTTGGCAGGCTGCGTCACCGGCTTCCTCCTCGACGGAAAACGAACCGGAGCCCCTGCGCCACGGACCGTACTGCTCGCCGTGATCGGCGGTGCGCTAGGCGCCGTCATCGCCTGGCAGGCAGGGGTGCTGGCGGGGCAGTGGTGGGGCCCGGCTGAAGATACCGCCCCGAACGCCAGCATTGCCTTCTCGCTCCGGTCCTTCGCCGTCCTGGCCATCTGGCCGGCAGCGGTGGCCATTTCCGTCTTTGTGGCCAACCTGCTCAGCCTCCTGGGCAAACCACGTAAAATGGGCGGGTGACTATTTCTCCGGACAGCCCCGCCCAGATCACCGCGCCGGCCGTCAGCTACCGCACCATTGACCTGCGCGGCCAGAGGCTCTCCCTGGCCGAACTCCGGGCGGCTGTTCCCCGGGCCCGGCACCAGACCATGGCGGACGCCGAACAGAAGGTCACCGACATCATCACGGCGGTCCGTTCCCGGGGCTTCGCCGCGCTGAGCGAGTACGCACAGGCGTTCGACGGCGTCGAGCAGGCACACCCGCGGGTGCCGGGCGCTGCGTTGCAGGAGGCGCTGGAGAAACTGGACCCCGCAGTGCGGGCAGCCCTGGAAGAATCCATCAGCCGCGCACGGAAGTTCGCTGACCGCCAGCGGCCGGCAAACGTCGACGTCGAACTCGGCGAGGGCGCAGTCGTGAGCCAGAACTGGGTGCCGGTTGGCCGCGTCGGGCTGTACGTTCCCGGCGGACTGGCTGTTTATCCTTCGTCGGTCATCATGAACGTCGTCCCCGCACTGGCGGCAGGGGTGGAATCCATCGCCCTGGCCTCGCCTCCCCAGAAAGACTTCGGCGGACTCCCGCACCCCACCATCCTGGCCGCCGCGGCGCTGCTGGGCATCGACGAGGTGTACGCCATCGGCGGTGCCCAGGCCATCGCGGCCTTTGCATACGGTGTCCCCGCGGAAGACCCGGCGGCAGCCCTGGATCCGGTGGACGTTGTCACCGGGCCGGGCAACATTTTTGTGGCAACGGCCAAACGGCTGGTCAAAGGCGTTGTGGGCATCGATTCCGAGGCGGGCACCACGGAGATCGCCATCCTTGCCGATGGCAGCGCCCGCCCGTCGCTGGTGGCGGCCGACCTCATCAGCCAGGCCGAACACGATCCGAAGGCGGCGTCGGTCCTCATCACGGATTCCGAAGAGCTCGCTGCGGCCGTCCGGGCCGAGCTTGACGTGCAGGCTGCCCTGACAAAACACTCTGACCGGGTGCGGGAAGCCCTGTCCGGGCCGCAGTCCGGCGTGGTGCTGGTGGACGGCCTGGACCAGGGAATCGCGGCCTGCGATGCCTACGCCGCGGAACACCTGGAGATCATGACGGCGGACGCCCCGGCTGTCGCTGCGCGCATCCGCAACGCGGGGGCAATCTTCGTGGGGGATTACAGCCCGGTCAGCCTGGGGGATTACTGCGCAGGGTCAAACCACGTGCTGCCGACGAGCGGCACGGCAGCCTTCTCTTCCGGCCTCAACGTCACCACGTTCCTTCGTGCCATCCAGGTGGTCAACTACAGCAAGCCTGCCCTGGAACGGGTCAGCGGGCACATCGTCAGCCTCGCAGGGGCAGAGGACCTGCCGGCCCACGGCGAGGCCGTGACGGCGCGGTTCACCGGCGATGCCTAACCACTACATGTAGTAATTACAGGCTTGTGATTCGGCTACATGTAGTCGTAAACTGATGTGGAAGAATATTCCGGCCAAAATGTTTTCCGGCCAGGGAAGGAAGCAACGTGTATTGCCCGTTTTGCCGCAACCCTGATTCCCGCGTGGTGGACAGCCGGATGGCCGATGACGGCTCCGCGATCCGCCGCCGCCGTCAGTGTCCTGAATGCGGCCGCCGCTTCACGACAGTGGAAACCACCAGCCTCACGGTGATCAAGCGCTCCGGCGTCGGCGAACCTTTCAGCCGCAGCAAAGTGATCAACGGGGTGCGGAAAGCATGCCAGGGCAGGCCTGTGACCGAAGACGACCTTGCCATGCTGGCGCAGGAGGTCGAGGAAACGATCCGCGCGTCCGGCGCTGCGGAAATCGACGCCCATGAAGTGGGCCTCGCCATCCTTAGCCCGCTGCAGAAGCTGGACGAAGTCGCCTATCTCCGCTTCGCGAGCGTGTACCAGGCATTCGAGTCCCTTGAGGATTTTGAGACCGCCATTGCCATCCTTCGCCATGAAGCGGAAGTCGAAGCCAAAGCGGCCAAGGGCAAGAGCTCCGAGAAGAGCCCCCTCTAGACTCCGGTGGTGGCAGCGGAGGGGAAGCCGAAGCCACCACCGGCACCACGTGCTGTACCAGGGACCTGCCGGCGCCGCTGTTGCGGAGCCGGCAGGTCCGCCTATTTGGCCAGTTTGTGCGTCAGCGCAACCTCGATCGCGGCGCCCACGATGCCGGCGTCGTTCTTGAGCTCGGCCGGGACGATCTTTGTGCGCAGCTTCATGTGCGGCAGGTATTCGTCGGCGCGCTTGGAGATTCCACCACCGACGATGAACAGCTCAGGGGAGAAGAGGAACTCAACGTGCGAGAAATAGCGCTGGAGTAGCACGCTGTACTCGGTCCAGCTGAGGCCGTCGCGTTCGCGGGCCACGGCGGAAGCCTTGCTCTCGGCGTCGTAGCCGTCGATTTCCAAGTGCCCGAGTTCGGCGTTCGGGACCAGCTTGCCGTTGAAGATGAAGGCCGAACCAATGCCGGTCCCCAGTGTGATCACGAGGACCGTGCCGGAGACGCCCTCACCGGCGCCGTAGCGGGCTTCGGCGAGCCCGGCGGCGTCGGCGTCGTTAATGACCTCCACGGGGCGCCCCAGGCGTTTGGTCAGCAGGGCGTCAATATCCGTGTTGAGCCAGGACTTGTCGACGTTGGCTGCGGAATGGACCACACCATGCTGGATGATGCCGGGGAACGTCACTCCGATGGGCGAATCGGGAGCCGGCGCATCCGGCCGTGCGTCGAGCTCGGCGACCACCGCGGCCACTGTTTCGGCGACCGACTCGGGCGTCGCCGGCTGTGGGGTGGGAACGCGGAAGCGGTCGCCTACGAGTTTGCCCTTCTTGAGGTCGACAATGCCGCCCTTGATTCCGGTGCCGCCGATATCAATACCGATCAGCGGTGCGTTCTTGGTTGACTTGTCGTCCTTCTTGGCCAATGTGATTCCGTTCGTGGCTGTGGGCGGGAAAGGGTTAACTGGGCAAATGTGCCTGCCGGCGGCGCCGGGCGGGGCAATCAGGGCAGGGTGAGGACTTCTGCGCCTGATTCGGTGACGAGCAGGGTGTGCTCGAACTGGGCGGTGCGCTTGCGGTCGCGCGTCACCACGGTCCAGTCGTCGGCCCACATGTCCCACTCCACCGTACCGAGCGTCAGCATCGGTTCAATAGTAAAGACCATGCCGGCTTCCATGACCGTGTTGTAGGCGGGGGCGGCATCGTAGTGCGGAATGATCAGGCCGGTGTGGAATGCTTCGCCGACACCGTGGCCGGTGAAATCCCGGACAACGCCGTAGCCGAAGCGCTTGGCGTAGGACTGGATGGCGCGGCCGATGACGTTGATTTCACGTCCGGGGGCCACCGCCTTGATGGCACGGTTGAGGGATTCCCTGGTCCGTTCCACCAGGAGCCGGGACTCTTCATCCACGTCGCCTACAAGGAACGTGAAATTGGTGTCGCCGTGGACCCCTCCGATGAAGGCGGTGATGTCGATGTTCAGGATGTCGCCGTCCTGGACCACCGTGCTGTCCGGTATTCCGTGGCAGATCACCTCGTTCAGCGACGAACACAACGACTTGGGGAAGCCCCGGTAGCCAAGAGTCGACGGATAAGCATGGTGGTCGACCAGGAACTCATGGCCGATCTTGTCCAGCTGGTCGGTCGTTACGCCGGGTTCGATGTGCTTGCCGACCTCGACGATTGCCTGGGCCGCGATCCGGCTGGCGATCCTGATCTTCTCGACGGTCTCGGCAGACTTCACCTCTGAGCCCGTGAACTTCTCCGGACCCGGTTTGCCCACATACTCAGGGCGGGGGATAGACGCCGGGACGGGCAGCTGCGGGCTGATGGTTCCGGGGACCAGTGTGCCGGTGGGTGCAGTCGAGGCAAGAGAAGGCATAGATTGATCATATAAGCAGGCGTAGAAGCCCATGTAACGGAAAGCCGGATCGGAACACGATGTAGCCCTACGTTACGTGGATCACTTTCGGCGGGCGTGGAGCCTGCATAATGCGAGGAGCAACGATGACCGAGTACTGGTACAACGTCAAAACCCACGAGGTGGAGGAAGACGCCATGTCCGATTGGACGCAGCTGATCGGGCCCTACAAAACGCGCGAGGAAGCAGAGCACGCGCTCGAGAAGGTCAAGACGCGCAATGAAGCATGGGAAAAGGGCGACGAGGACTGACCGTCTGCGAGAGTTAGTACACTTCCGAGTACCGGACCGGCCGGTACCGCAACGAGGAGAGTCATGGCCGAAATCAAGCCAGAATACACAGGAGAGTGGCGGTTCGACCCGACGCATACGCGCATCGGCTTCTCCACCCGCCATGCAATGGTCACCAAGGTCCGCGGAGCTTTCAACGATCTCGAAGGCTCGATCACCGTCGACGCGCAGAACGTTGACCGCTCAAAGGTGGCGCTGACTCTCAAGGTAGCGAGTATTGACACCCGCAACGCCGACCGCGACCAGCACCTGCGGACCAACGATTTCTTTGACGCTCCCCGGTTCCCCGAGATCACGTTCCTGAGCAACCGCGTGGATCAGGTTGACGAGGGCCACTTCATTGTCAGCGGAGACGTCACCATCCGGGGCGTCACCAAGGAGATTTCGATCCCGATCGACTTCATCGGCGTCGAGCGGGACCCGATGGGCAACCTTCGGGCCGGCTTCGAAGGTTCCCGTCGCATCGACCGCCAGGATTTCGGGCTCAAATGGAACACGGCCCTGGACTCCGGCGGCGTGCTCGTGTCGGACAAGATCACCCTGGAGTTTGAAGTGTCCGCCATCAAAGTCGGTGACGGCGCCACACCGGCCGCCGAATAGGGGAAATCCCGGCCCCGCAGCTTTGTTAGAACGAATGCTCGGGGCCGGGGAACTGGCCCGTCCGCACGTCCTCGCCATACGCCTTGGCCGCGTTGCCCAGCGACGTGCGCAGGTCAGCATACTGCTTGACGAACTTGGCCATCTTCCCGCCTCGAAGCCCCGCCATGTCCTGCCAGACCAGGACCTGGCCCGTGGTCGTGTTTCCGGCGCCGATGCCGACGGTAGGAACCGAAATGGCAGCATCGACGGCCGCTGCGGTGGCGGCGGGAACCATTTCCATCAGGACGCTGAAGGCGCCGGCGTCGGCGAGGGCGACAGCGTCGTCGATCAGCCGCTGCGCGTCATCGCCGCGGCCCTGGACCCGGTAGCCGCCCAACGAGTGCTCGCTCTGGGGGGTGAAACCGATGTGCGCCATGACCGGAATACCGGCCTGGACCATGGCCCGGACGGTGTCCGCGTAAAACTTGCCGCCTTCAATCTTGACGGCATGGGCGAGGCCTTCCTTCAGGAAGCGGACGCCGGTGGCTACGGCCTGCTGAGCCGAAACTTCGTAGCTTCCGAACGGAAGGTCCGCGACCACCAGGGCCCGCTTGGCCGACCGGGCCACGGCGCGGCACAGCGGAAGCAGCTCGTCCACAGTGACCGGGAGGCTGGTTTCGTTGCCGAAGACGTTGTTGGATGCGGAGTCGCCGACAAGGAGCACTTCAATGCCCGCTTCGTCAAAGATCTCGGCAGTGTACTGTTCGTAGGCTGTGAGCATCGCAAAGTGCTCACCTTTTTCCTTGGCCTGCTGCAGGTGGTGGATCCGGATCCGGGCCGCGGGCTTCCTGACGGTGTCCGACGGCGTTGCGGCCGGCCCCGCGGGACCGTTGCCGTAGGGAGCAGGTACTTCTGCGGACATGCTGGAATCGGAGCTGTTGCTTGTGGCCATGGCTAGAGCGTAATGCGGTACTGCGCGTCCTAGCTACCGGGCGCCGGGCCGTAGCCGGTGAATCGCGTCACAAACGCAGCGCCCGGGCCCGGTCGCGGCGCCGCCGCCGGGCGCCGCGGGCCGGTGTGCGTGTTAACGCTGTGTTACGCGGACCTCCGGCTCCAACATTCCGCGCGAATGCTTAGTAAAGTGAATCGTGAGCTGCCGCCGGCTCTAGCGAATACAGACCCGGGGCATCAATACGTTGATCCGGAGAAGAGGCCATTATGGACCGCCAGCAAGAGTTTGTCCTGCGGACAATCGAAGAGCGCGACGTACGGTTTGTGCGTCTGTGGTTCACGGACGTCGTGGGTTCACTCAAGTCTGTTGCGCTTGCCCCCGCTGAAGTTGAAGGCGCCTTCGAAGAGGGCCTTGGCTTCGACGGCTCCGCGATCGAGGGCCTGGCCCGGGTGTTCGAATCGGACATGCTGGCACAGCCGGACCCGTCGACGTTCCAGATCCTGCCGTGGCGCGGTGAGACCGAACAGACCTCGCGCATGTACTGCGACATCCTGACCCCCGACGGCGAGCCCTCCGCAGCGGACCCGCGCAACGTCCTGAAGCGCACCCTGGCCAAGGCCGCCGACATGGGCTTCACCTGCTACACGCATCCCGAAATCGAGTTCTACCTGCTGAAGTCGCAGGAGCCCGGCCCGGACGGTTCACCCGTCCCCGTTGACGAGGGCGGCTACTTCGACCACGTCCCCGGCGGCGTTGCGCAGGACTTCCGGCGCACCGCGGTCACCATGCTGGAATCCGTGGGCATCTCGGTGGAGTTCAGCCACCACGAGGCCGGTCCCGGTCAGAACGAGATCGACCTTCGCTACGCGGACGCCCTGCAGACTGCGGACAACATCATGACCTTCCGCACCGTCATCAAGGAAGTGGCCCTGCAGCAGGGCACCTACGCCACCTTCATGCCCAAGCCGTTCACGGCGCACCCGGGCTCGGGCATGCACACCCACTTCTCGCTCTTCGAAGGCGACACCAACGCGTTCTACGAAGCCGGCGCGGAATTCCAGCTGTCCAAGACGGCCAAACAGTTCATTGCGGGCATCCTCAAGCACGCGCCCGAGTTCACCGCCGTGACCAACCAGTTCGTGAACTCCTACAAGCGCCTGTGGGGCGGCGGCGAAGCCCCCAGCTACCTGAGCTGGGGCCACAACAACCGTTCCGCCCTGGTGCGAGTTCCGCTGTACAAGCCCGGCAAGGGGCAGTCCGCACGCATCGAGTACCGGGGCATCGACTCCGCGGCCAACCCTTACCTGGCATACGCCGTCCTGCTCGGCGCCGGCCTCAAGGGCATCGAAGAGGGCTACGAGATTCCGGCTGCCGCCGAGGACGACATCTGGTCGCTGAGCTCGGCCGAACGCCGCGCCATGGGCCACGATCCGCTCCCCGCGAGCCTGCACGATGCCATCAGGGCCATGGAGGATTCCGAGCTTATGCCGCAGATCCTCGGGGAACAGGTCTTCGAGTACTTCCTGCGCAACAAGCGCGCAGAATGGCAGGACTACCGCCTCCAGGTGACGCCCTACGAGCTGCAGCGAAACCTCGGCATTCTGTAGGAGGCTGCGGTGAGCCTCGCCCGTCGCCTGATCTCCGCCGGTTTCAGTGACCTGGAAAAGGGGGAGCGGTTCCTTGCTGCCCGGGAACTGGAAGGGATCGACCAGGAGGCTTTGTTCGCGGGCTTCCACCTGGCCGCCAACCCGGACACCGCCCTGCAGTCGCTGGTGCGCCTGATCGAAAAACATCCCGATCTCCGGAAGCTTGCTGCTGCGGACATCGACACCAGCGAGCCGCTGTACCGGGTCCTGGGTGCCTCGGAGGCGCTGGGTGAATTCCTGATCCGCCATCCGGAGCACCTTGACGCCTTTGACGTGGTGGCCAGCCCGGAGCCTGCGGCGGCGGATGCCGGGGAACTCAGGGCGCGTCTCCTGCGGTCCGTCCAGGCCGACCCGAAGGCGCGCAGGCCGGTGGCGGGGCTCTCCGGCCCGGAGGCCTACGTGGCCCTTCGCACCGCGTACCGCAGAGGCGTGGTTGACCTGGCGGTGAAGGACCTGTGTGCCGCCGACCCGCTGGACTTCATGCCCGCGGCCGGTGCCGAACTGGCGGATCTTGCCGGTGCTGCCATCGAGGCGGCGCTGGCAGTATCCCGGGCCGAGGCAGGCGAGCAGTTCTCGGCATCCGAAGTCGCCGAAGTGGGTCTCGCCGTCATCGGCATGGGCAAGTGCGGTGCCCGCGAGCTCAACTACATTTCCGACGTCGACGTCATTTATGTGATCGACGCCGGCGAGCTGGATGATGCCCGCGCCAACACGATCGGGACGGCCCTTGCCACCGGGATCTCGCGGGCCATCATGTCCATCGGCCGGGAGCCCGGCCTCTGGGAGGTGGACGCCAACCTGCGGCCGGAGGGCAAATCGGGACCGTTGGTGCGGACGCTGGCGTCGCATCAGAGCTATTACGCCCGCTGGGCCGAAAGCTGGGAATTCCAGGCCCTCCTGAAGGCCCGGACCATTGCCGGGGACGCGGAGCTGGGCGCCCGGTACGAGGCCGCCGTCCTTCCGCTGATCTGGGGTTCGGCGAACCGCGAAGGATTTGTGGAATCCGTGCAGGCCATGCGCCGGCGCGTCACGGACAACATTCCCGCGGATGAGGAACAGCGCCAGATCAAGCTGGGCCGCGGCGGCCTGAGGGACGTCGAATTCACGGTTCAGTTGCTGCAACTGGTGCACGGCAAAGCCGATGAATCCCTCCGGCACAGAGACACCACTTCAGCCATCGCCGCGCTCTCGGCCGGTGGCTACATCGGCCGGACGGATGCCGCCGAATTTGACCACGCCTACCGGTACCTCCGGCTCCTGGAACACCGGATCCAGCTCTTCCAGCTGCGCCGCACGCATCTGATGCCGGTGAGGGAAGACGCCCTGCGCGCGCTGGCGAAGGGCGTGCTGGGCCCCTTCGCCCGGGAACGCCCGCACCCTGATGCGCTCCTGGCTGCCTGGCAGAAAACCAAACGCGCTGTCAGGGAACTGCATGAACGCATTTTCTACCGGCCCCTGCTGAACACCGCCGCCAAGCTGAGCAGCGAAGAAGCGCGGCTCACGCCGGAGGCAGCACAAGGCCGCCTTGCCGCCCTCGGTTACCAGGATCCCCGGGGCGCCATGAGGCATATCGAGGCGCTCACGGCCGGGGTCAGCCGGCGTGCGGCGCTGCAGCGCCAGCTCCTGCCCATCCTGCTCGGATGGCTCGCCGACGGCGTGGACCCCGACGCCGGGCTGCTGGGTTTCCGCCGCGTCAGCGAGGCGCTGGGAACAACGCACTGGTACCTGGGGATGCTGCGGGATTCGACGGCGGCGGCCGAGCGGCTCTGCCATGTCCTGTCCAACTCGCGCCTGATCGCCGACCTCCTGGAGGTGTCTCCGGAATCGGTGGCCTGGCTGGGGACGGACAAGGAGTTGGCTCCGCTGGGATTCGAGGCCCAGTGGCTCGAAATCACCTCAAAGATGTCGCGGCATGAGGACCCGGAAAGCGCCATGCGGCTCATCCGCCTGATCCGGCGCAGGGAAATCCTGCGGGTAGCCATTGCGGACAGCGCCGGGCTGCTGGACCAGGACCAGGTGGGTGCCGCCCTCGCGGACACGGACCGCGCAGCCGTGCTGGGCGCCCTCCGGGTCGCCGAAGGCATCGTGGGTGCCTCGGGTCCCCTGAAGACACGTGTCCTGGTGGTGGCCATGGGCCGGCAGGGCGGCCGCGAAATCGGTTATGGCTCCGACGCGGATGTCATGTACGTGCACCGCGGGCTGCCGGGCGTTCCCGAGGAAGAAGCGCAGAACCAGGCCGCGCAGATCGTGGGACACATTTCGAACCTTCTGACCCAGCCGCTCAAGCCCGCCATCCTGGCCGAACGCGTACTGATGGTGGACGCCGACCTGCGGCCCGAAGGCAAGAGCGGTGCCATGGTCCGCTCCCTCGATTCCTACGCAGAGTACTACCGCCGGTGGTCGCTCGTGTGGGAAGCCCAGGCGTTGCTGCGGGCCCTGCCCATCGCAGGGGATGACGACCTGGCAGCGGACTTCGTGGAGCTGATCGACACCATCCGCTATCCCGCGGAACTGTCGGACAAGGACGTGCGCGAAATCCGCCGCGTCAAAGCAAGGGTGGAAGCGGAGCGGCTGCCCCGCGGCGCGGATCCCGCGCGGCACCTCAAACTGGGGCGCGGCGGGCTTAGCGACGTTGAATGGCTCGTGCAGCTGCTGCAGCTGCAGCACGCCGGCAAGCACCCGGAACTGCGGACCGCGTCCACGGTGCCGGCGCTGGAGGCCGCAGCTTCCCTCGGGTTCCTGGAACGGGACGAGGCGGAACTCCTCCTCAAGGCCTGGCACCTGGCCAGCCGCATCAGGTCCGCCAACGTGATCTGGACCGGCCGTGCCTCCGACCTGCTGCCGTCTTCCCGCAGGGACCTGGAAGCAGTCGCCCGCTGGTGCGGTTACCCGCCAGGCAACGCGGCCACGCTGGAAGAGGACTACCTGAGGCTCAGCAGGCGTGCCCGCGGTGTTTTCGAAAGGGTTTTCTACGGGCAGTAACCGGGCTGGTTTTCGGCGGTGGCACGTCATCGCGGGGGCTGACACAGGGCGGCCCGGATGCTAGTTTGAGCCAATGGCCACGCAACTCTTTCTGAATCTCCCCGTCAAGGACCTGAACAGGTCGGTCGAGTTCTTCACCGCGCTCGGCTTTTCCTTCAACCCGGATTTCACCGACGAAAATGCCACCTGCATGATCATCAATGACGGCGCCTACGTCATGCTGCTGGTGGAAGGCTACTTCAAGACGTTCATTTCCAAGGGCATTGCGGATACCGGCAGCACCGCCGAAGCGATCGTGGCATTTTCCGTTGACAGCCGTGAAGCTGTTGACGACACGATCCGGAAGGCGATGACTGCTGGAGGTGCGCCTTCGCAGGAGGCCCAGGACTACGGGTTTATGTACAACCACAGCTTCCAGGACCCGGACGGCCACCTCTGGGAGGTCTTCTGGATGGACCCTGCCGGGCCGCCGGCTGACGCCCAGACGCCATAGCTTCACCCCGCCCCGCCGGCGGCCGCGGCACCGGCCAGAGGCACGACGCCGGCCGTCACCGCCGCGGCACCGGCCAGAGGCACGACGCCGGCCGTCACCCGAAAGGTGGCGGCCGGCGTCGCGGGTTCTGGGTAGGCTCGATCCATGTCTGAATCCGTTTGGCTTATCGCCCTGAAGAACCTCGACGACGACGCCAGGGCCATCAAGCTGGGCGAGGTCGCGGGACTGGAACTGGGGGAGGACCAGCGCGACTTCGCCGGTGATCCGCTGCGCATGATGCTCGTGGCGCTGGAGGAGGATTCACGCTTTCCCTATGTGGTGGACTCCGGCGGAGAAGCCGTCGGCGTATTCACGTTGCAGCGCGGTGCGGCGACACTGGCGGGCTGGGAGGATGATCAGGCGGTGTGGCTCTTGCGCGGCTTCCTCATCGACAGGAACCGGCAGGGCAGGGGACTCGGCACCCTTGCGGCCGCAGCAGCGGTCAGGGAAGCAGCGAAACTGACGGTAAGGCTGGGTGGCGGAGAGGCCGGCGTCGTACTGTCAGTCAACGAGCGCAACCCGGCCGGCCAGGCCGCCTACCGCAAAGCCGGATTTGAAGACCGCGGACAGTACCTCGGCGGCGACGCCGGACCGCAACGGACCATGTACCGGTCCTTCTGAGCCTTCGTGCCGGCACTGCGACGAGTTGCGCCGCCGAACGTTCAGGGTGTCGAAGGGATCGCAACACTCGCGGCGTACCGGGTCATGAACGCTGCCATCGCATCACGGTTGACCTCCCTGTGGGCTCCGAAGGATCCATCCGGGTAACCTGTGGTGATCCGCTCGGCGGCGAGCCACGAGATCTCCGCGGCAAACTGGCTGCCGGCGGGGACATCCGAGAATACAGAGGGAGCAAGGCTGATGTTAGGGCTGCCGTCGAAGCGGTACAGGAAAGCGGCCATTGCATCGCGGTTGACGTTGTCTGCAGGGTGGAATCCGCCGTCGGGGAATCCGCGGGTAATGCCGGTCGATGCCAGCCAGCGGATCTCGTCGTAGAACTGGCTTCCGGCGGGAACATCCGGGAAAGTCGGTGCGTCCGCAGGGACCGCCGGATTCCCGGCCAGGCGGTAGAGGAAGGCCGCCATGGCATCCCGCTTGATCCCAGTCAGCGGCCTATAGGTTCCGTCCGGATATCCCTCCGTGATACCGGTGGAGAACAACCAGGCTATCTCGCCGTAGAACTGGTTGTCGGCGCGGATGTCCGTGAAGGAAGGTGCCACGATCATCCCCACATCGACGCCGCTCGCGATCCCGCCGGCCGCTACTGTGATCGGCTTCGGGAAACCGCCCGGTCCCCATTCGCTGTACCACTGGTCTGTGGTGCCGCTGGTGCCGCCCAGGAATTTCACTGTGTAGGTACCCGCGGGGAGGCCGGTCAATTCATACGTTCCCTCCACCCGCACCTGGGTTTGTTTGACAATTGCGTGGTTAGCGGAATACGCCTGTACGCTCACCGGGCTGTAAGGCGTGCCGGACGGGGCGAAAATGCGTCCCACGATGGCTGCCGGTCCCACACCCGGTGTCAGCCCCAACGGCGGGACGTTAGAGGGTTTATCCCGGCACATGTTGGTTTCCGCTTCGTTGAGCTGGGTCATTAGCGCCGTGTACTCTGCCTCGTCGACGCTGAGATTCCACCGGGCCTTGATCCAGACCCACTCGGTTGCGTATTTGCAGTGGACTCCGTCGTGCGGCGGCCACCATCGGGCCGGGTCGGCGGATCCCCGCTCAACGTTTGTGTCCTTGGTGGTGACGTAGAGCGAGATGTTGCCAACCAGGTCGTTCGCGAAGTCCCGGCGCTGCTCCGGCGTCCAGGCCCACGCCCCGGACAGCCAGGCTTCCTCCAGCGGCACAGTGTGGGCCACATCGAGCAACGCCTGATCACCCGTGACCACGCGGTCCCACTGGGAGATCCATTGTGCCGTGGCCACAGTGCAGGGTCCTGCCATCGTTGGACCCCCCGCACTGGCGATCAGGACATGCTCGCGGGTGTTGCAGCCATCGTCTCCCATTGCCGGATAGTCATATGCGGTTTCCTGGTACGCAGGACCGCCCGGCGGGCGGACGGTCAGCGAACTCAGCAAAGCACGCGCGGTGGTGAGCGCCTGCGGAGGGGAACCGTACACGGGCGACGCCACGCCGATTGGAATGGGGCCCCCCGCCTCGGTGGCCAGCCCGACCATCGTAGCCAAACCGGCGGACCCCGCCGGTCCGCTTGCGCTGAAGGTGAGGAAGAAAGCCGTCACCATTGCCATGCATGCTCCGGCCCGCTTCATGGAGTCCCCCAAACCTCGCGTATCCCTATACCGTCCCCGGAGCATATAGAAGGAGTCCAGGCATTCGTAGAGTGGGCGCTACTGGCAAACTGGTTGCCCTCCGCGCGCGGCGGGCTGCTGTTACTCGTCTTTCGACACAAAAAAGTCCGCACGTGCTGCCGTAGCAGCACATGCGGACTTTCTGCGGACTAAGCGATGGTTAGGCCGGGGGTCTGACTAGACGCCGTAGTAGAGCTCGAACTCGTAGGGGTTCGGGCGCAGGGACAGCGGGCGGATCTCGTTCTCGTACTTGTACTCGATCCAGGTGTCGATCAGGTCCTGGGTGAACACGCCGCCGGCCTGGAGGAACTCGTTGTCCTCGGCCAGTGCGTCCAGGGCTTCCTCGAGGGTGCCCGGAGCCTTGGGGATGTCCTTGGCTTCTTCAGCGGGGAGCTCATAGAGGTCCTTGTCGATGGGAGCCGGGGGTTCGATGCGGTTGCGGATGCCGTCAATGCCGGCCATCAGCTGGGCAGCGAACGCCAGGTACGGGTTGGAGGAGGGGTCCGGAGCGCGGAACTCGATGCGCTTGGCCTTCGGGTTGGAGCCCGTGATCGGGATACGGATACCGGCGGAGCGGTTGCCCTGCGAGTAGACCATGTTGACCGGAGCTTCGAAGCCCTTGACCAGGCGGCGGTACGAGTTGACCGTCGGGTTGGTGAAGGCGAGGACGGCGGAGGAGTGCTTCAGCAGGCCGCCGATGTACCAGCGGGCCATATCGGAGAGGCCTGCGTAGCCCTTCTCGTCGTAGAACAGCGGCTCGCCGCCGTTCCACAGCGACTGGTGGCAGTGCATGCCCGAGCCGTTGTCACCGAAGACCGGCTTCGGCATAAAGGTGACCGACTTGCCCCAGGCGTCGGCGGTGTTCTTGATGACGTACTTGAACTTCTGCAGGTCATCAGCCGCGTGGGTCAGCGTGGTGAACTTGTAGTTGATTTCAGCCTGGCCGGCGGAGCCCACTTCGTGGTGGCTGCGCTCGACCTCAAGGCCGGCTTCGTCCAGGGCAACACACATGGCGTCGCGCAGGTCGGCCTGCTTGTCGGTGGGGGAGACCGGGAAGTAACCGCCCTTGACGGGGGTCTTGTAGCCCAGGTTTCCGCCTTCTTCTTCGCGGCCGGTGTTCCAGTGGGCTTCTTCGGAGTCGATCTTGTAGAAGCTGCCCTGCGGGGAGGACTGGTACTGGACGTTGTCGAACACGAAGAACTCGGCCTCGGGAGCGAAGAACGCGGTGTCGGCGATGCCGGTGGAAGCGAGGTAGGCCTCAGCCTTCTCGGCCACGCCGCGGGGGTCGCGGTGGTAAGGGTCACCGGTGCGGGGGTTCACGATGGAGAAGTTCAGCGCGAGCGTCTTCTCCATGCGGAACGTGTCCAGGAATGCCGTGGTGACATCCGGGATGAGCTGCATGTCGGACTCGGCGATGCCCTGGAAACCGCGGATGGACGAACCGTCGAACAGTTGGCCGTTGATGAAGAAGTCTGCATCAACGCTCTTGGCCGGCACGTTGAAGTGCTGCTGCACGCCAGGGAGGTCGGTGAAGCGGATATCGACGAATTTAATATCTTCGTCCTTGATGAACTTGAGGACTTCGTCCGCAGTCTTGAACATCTATGCTCCTTACGCATAAGTAATAACTGGCTGGAAAGCCATATGGTCCAGCGCAATCCGACGGCGCGAAAACACAAAAGTGTCCCCGCTCCCAGCTCGCTAGCAACTGTTACCACCCTAGGGACACGGGATTTCCCGTCCGTGTCCGCTATGTTTCCGGCAGGTTACAGAACCGCCTGATATGTAAACGCTATACGGTGTCCACACTGTGGTCCATCCGCATCCATACTGTGAACTTAACTGCGGGACCCGTGCAACGGATAGGCTTGATCCGTGGTTGATCGTAAAGATATAGGTTCCTGGCTCAGCGGGCCGGATACGTCCGGCATTTCCAAGTACCCGGGGGAGCGCCTCGGCCGGCCCGAGGCAGGCCCCGGCTCGATCGCCCGGGCCGGACGCCGGATCCTTGCCATCTGCATCGACTGGGGACTCGCGCTGCTGATCAGCAACTACGCGTTCGGCGGGGATCCGTGGGGCACGCTTGCCGTGTTCGCCATAGAGCAGATCCTCCTGATCGGCACCCTCGGCTACAGCATCGGCCACCGGCTCCTTGGCATCCACGTAGTCCGCCTGGGCGGCGCTCCGGCCGGACCGCTCGCGGCGCTGGTCCGCACCATCTTGCTGTGCCTCGTGATTCCGGCGGTCATCTTTGATCCGGATCACCGCGGCCTGCACGACAAGGCGATGAACACCGTCCTCGTCCGTAGGTAGCCGGTCCGGCTTAGACGCCTGCGGTGACGTTATCGCGCTGCTCTGCCGGCCTGCTGCCCGTCGGCGTCAGGTAGCCGCGCTTGCCCGCCCACCGTTCGAAGAGGACGGTGGCGAACGGCAACACCGCTGAGAAACCGGCGAGGAACGCCACCAGGAACGGCCACCGCTGCAGGCGCCACAGGGCAAGCGCCGCCACTCCATAGGCGATGAACAGTGCGCCGTGAATCGGTCCTGCAATCTCCACGCCAAGCTCGGAGGTCCGGGCAATCCATTTGAAGTACATTCCGGTCAGGAGGGCCGCCCAGCTGAAGGCTTCGGCCACGGCGAGGACCCGGAAGAGCCGGATAACGGTGGATTTCGAGGGCAGTTTCACGGTACTCCGGTTTCTCTGGGGGGCAGTGCGGTTTTGCTACGGGGGTGCGGGGCTGACAAAGCCGTGAGTACGGCTGACCGGCTCAAAACGAACGCCCCGGCGCCGGCTGATGACCGGTTCCGGGGCGTTGCCAAGGCTGCTAGCGGCCGCGGGCTGCTTTGCGGTCCGGCCGAGCCTTGTAAGGATCGATTCCCTTGGGGATGGGGAGGCGGTTTCCGAGCGAGGAAATCCGCTTCGACACCGCGCTCACTTCGAGCTTGGTGAGTTCCTTGTCCAGCTTGTTCATCTTCTTGGCGACCTGGCTGAGGGGGGTCTGGCCTTCGCCGCGGCCGGTCTCGATCACGTGGACGGTTACGTTGGGCAGGATGCGGGCGAGGCGCTTGCGTTCGGCGTCGACGAGGGGCCGGACCCGGTGGGTGGGGCCTTCGCTGACGAGTACGACGCCGGGACGGCCGATGGCGCGGAAGACGGCGTCCTGGGTCCGCGGGTTGACCGCAACCGGCTGGTCCTCAGTGATCCAGCCGCGCTTCAGGGTACCCAGTGCCGCGCCCGAGGCTCCGGGCTGGTTCTCAATCTGGGCAAACGCGGCCCGCTCAGCGCGGCGCGAAAGGATGAGGGTTGCGGCCAGCAGGCCGAGGGGGATGCCGATAATCAGGCCCGTGATCCAGTTTTCCAGGAGGAAGCCCACCAGGAAGCTGACGGCGACGACGCCCAGGAAAGCAAGCAGCATCATCCAGACCACCATGGGGTCGTGGCGGCGCGTCATCTGGAAGACTTCGTTGATCTGCTTCAGCCTGCTGGGCTTCTTGACCTTGGCTTCCTTCGGCTTGCGAGAGAAGAGGCCACGCTTCGGAGCGTCGGAGGCTGCCGGAGTCGGTTTGCTGGAATCAGGGGAATTCGCCATAGTGCCTTAATTCTACGTGATTTATGCCTGAGGGCCGGACGCCGGATTGCTCCGGTGCCGGCCCTCAGGCGTAAATGTTACGAAAGGTCCTAGTGGTGTGCCGCGATGAGGGAGCTGGCTTCCTGGCGGGTGCTGCCGGAGCTTTCGATGTGCGCGAGTTCGGCCGGGATCTCCCAGCCCTTCTTGCGCATCGCGGTGGCCCAGAGCCGGCCGGCACGGTAGGAGGAGCGGACCAGCGGGCCGGACATGACGCCGAGGAAGCCGATCTCCTCGGCCTCGGTGGCGAGGTCCACGAATTCCTGCGGCTTGACCCAGCGGTCCACCGGCAGGTGGCGTTCGGACGGGCGCAGGTACTGGGTGATGGTGATCAGGTCGCAGCCGGCCTCGTGCAGGTCCCGCAGGGCCTCGGAGATTTCCTCGCGGGTCTCGCCCATGCCCAGGATCAGGTTGGACTTGGTGACCATGC
>NZ_JMLE01000018.1 GCF_000685965.1 Arthrobacter sp. UNC362MFTsu5.1
GCACGGTGGAGCCGGAGTTGTTGGTCAGGGCGATCGTGCCGTCTGTTCCGACAGGCGAGTTTACGAGGTTTGGGATGGTTTGGCCTGAGGTGAAGTTCAGGTTTGAGGTCCCTGGCTGGTTTGTTCCGCCGGCGTAGACGGTGATGTTCCCGGCGGTGCCGGGGGAGGTGACTGTGACGTTTACGGAGACGGCGGAGACGCCGGCGGCAGGGATCCCGCCGCGTCCGGTGACTTTGACCCGGATGGTCGCCCAGGGCGCGACCGCCCCGCTTATCCCGCCGGTGCCGTTGCGGGTATCCAGCTGACGAAAGGGCGTTAGAGAAGTGAAAGTCCCGGCCACGGTCGGGATGAAGGACTCGCTGACGAATGCCGTTGCCGGCGACGTATGTACCTCAGTGTTGTCTATCGATGACGCTGCAGCCGGAGAAATCATGGCAAGACCGGAGCCCGACACCACCCCGGCAGTAACCATGAGCAGAGCCACGAACCTGGAGCGGAACGAACGCATTGAATCCCCCAAAAAACGTGCCGGCACATCCGCGGCCTGGCTAGCCGGAAAATATCATGCTGAAAGCAAGAAACGCTCAAGAACCGACACTGGGCGTCATCCTGGGACGCTAATTCAACCGTGCTATGTGGTCGCAATGGGAACGAACATCATCGCTGAATTGGGGCGTGCAACCGACGGATGGATTGTTGAGCTTACGAACCAATTCTTGGTATCAGGTCTTACGTAACCTCGGCTGCCGCTAAGAGGTCCTCCGGTAGCGGCGGGAAGTAAGCCCCACAAAGGCGAGAAAAGCCTTGAATGCGAGTGCGGCTACAACAAAGATCAAAGCGGCCGCCGAGGCGGCTTTCACGTCGTCCGCATTCACGCTGGTGTCGCTGGAAGCAGGCATCGCAGGATTCGCTGACGGCACCACGCCCGGCCTTCCTGTGTGAGATACCGGCGGGGGCGTGGAGTCCACTTGCGCTAGTGGAGACGGAAAGGGGGCACCGATGGTGCTTGGGGAGCGTCTGGCGCGGACCCTGCGAATTGTCCCTATGCCGATGGCAGTCCCACCTGCCGCGAGCGAGTGTATGAGTATCAGAGCCAGCCAGATTTCTATACCCATGACCTTTGGAGCCAGAGATGCTGCCACCAAACTTCCGCCCAAGCCCAGGCGCCACGAAGCCTAAGATCTGAAGCCAATCCTGCCACTGTCGCCTTAGTGAGTCTCTCTACGTAGAGTCCTGCGAACTGTAAATAGCCAGCAACCACGACTATCAAAGCGCCGGTGAAAGCCGCTGGGTCCTGGCAGTCCAAAACAACTGTGCAGGTCGTTGAATCCATCAAGAATTTCCCCCCAGAAAAACGCATGCCGATACATGCCGAACGGGCGCCAATCGCGCATACAGATTCAATATAGATCCCAAGGCGGCTCCGGCCGAGACTGCGACGTCGGGTGTGCCATGACTTTGGCAGGCTCAGTCCGGCATTGAACAGGGTCGCTGACTGGGCGCCAGCTACCAACAACAGTCTCGGGTAACGGGCCGGACTATCCGTCTGCGCAGCCCCTTACGAGTTCCAGCTTTAGGTAAAGTCCGGTATCAGCGAATTTGAAGGGACCCTGAGCTCCGCCTTGTACCGGGGCCTGCGTCCTGAGGTCGCCGTGCCGTGCCGGTAATCCGGCCTCTGAAATCGACCTGACCCGGAAGCTCTGGAGCAGCCGGCGACTGCTCGCGGACCCGCTACTGCCCGTACATGTGGATCCGCTCCGGTCCGATTACAGGTTCAGCATCCTCGCGGCAGAAGAGAAGTTGAAGCCCGCGCTACCGTGCCGGTATTGGCGGCCTGAGCCTGACCGTCATCGCAAATCTGCGATGTTACGCCAACAAAGCCGTCGTTAACAGGCTTTGCGCTTGGGGGAGCGGGGGAGACTCCGACAGCTAGGTACCCCGAGATGGTTGCCGAAGGGGCTTCCGGTTTGGCGGGGGCACGGCAGTGGCCGGTGGATTGCGCCACCGGCCCACCTTTGATTGTCGTCTACTTCGGGTTGCTGTCCGTGAAGAGGATGTCGGCCGTCTGGTATGTCACCACGCTCATTATGTCGCCCGGCGGCGCGATGAACCACGAGGTCGGTCTGTTTCTGCCAGATCAGCATGCGGTCGGCTACCGGCAGGTTGAGGGACTGCTCTTTCCACAAACGGAAGTTCCGGTGCAAAGCTCCCTCGCAGGGATCTTCTAGTGTGCCGCCGTGTAGCGCTCCATCACGTCCGCCTGAATGCGTCCTCGGGTACTGACGGGAAAACCATTTTCAAGCGCCCAGACGCGGATGGCCTTTGTGTCGTTGTTGCTGGTTTGGACTCTGGGTTGCCGGGCCGCCAGCTTGGCACGACCGGATGTCCTGCGGGCAGCGGCTGTATATTTGTTCAGCGCCGCGCGTAGTTCGCCGGCGTGGGCTTCATTGAGATCAATCTCATATTCAGTCTTGTCGAAGGAGAAGGTGATTGTCTCATTCGCTTCAGAACCGTCAAGATCGTCTTCAAGCGTGGTTATTACTCGTTTTGCCATGCCGGATACGGTATCACTCATTGCGGTGAATAAATCCGGTATCGGTATTGCGTAATTCGCCAAAAAACTTTGCGTAATTACGACTGCGGTTTATTTTATCGTCAAATCAATGGCCAAATGCTGGGACGTCGGCTGGGCTGTGCGTGAGCCACCGGTTCTAGCTTTAGCGACAGGGAGCGCTGACGTGATGCCGTTTTGACGGATGGGTCCCGGATTCGCAGACTTCCAGATATACAGAGCTCGGAAGCGACAATACGGTCGCCGAGGACTTCCGCATTCCTCGCATGTGCCGTGGATGCAATCTCTTCGTACTACCTGCAGCGTGGTTCAGTTGCGGTCAGGCAGTGGATCAAAAAGGTCGGGTTCTTGGAGCACTCCAACTTCCGTTGTCCAAGAGCCGATAACAGCGATTCCGTCAAGCTACGTCGGCCGGCTATGGCGCTGAGGCGCAGGCAGGGGAGCAGTTCACTCCAGCTTGGCGTGGCGCAGGTACTGGTAAACCGTCTCTCTGCTGATCCCGTAGTCGCGGGCAAGGAGGGCTTTTGGAACACCGTTACCGGCGCGTCGGACCAGCTCGGCCGCCCGTTCCGGCGTGAGAGTCCGCTTCCGCCCTTTGTAAGCGCCGCGTTGCTTGGCCAGGGCGATGCCTTCCCTTTGGCGTTCCTTAATGAGACAGCGTTCGAATTCGGCGAAGGCCCCCATGACGGAGAGCATGAGGTTCGCCATGGGGGAGTCCTCTCCAGTGAAGACCAGGCTCTCTTTGACAAACTCCACCCGCACGCCCTTGCCGGTGAGGCCCTGGACGAGAGCACGTAAGTCATCCAGATTGCGGGCGAGACGGTCCATGCTATGCACAACCACCGTGTCCCCGTCGCGGGCGAACCGCAGCAGTTCCGTGAGCTCTGGCCTAGTGGTGTCCCTGCCAGAGGCCTTGTCCACGAAGACCCGGTCCAAAACCTGGCCTTCGAGCTGGCGCTTCTCGTTCTGATCCAGCGTGCTCACGCGCACGTACCCGATCCGCTGTCCACTCACCGGCGCCTCCAGACCCTCAACCTGTCAGGTTGAGTTCTAAGCCCCTCTCAGAAAAAAGTCAAGGCATGTTGTCGCGGTTCGTCAGGTTGGACTTGACAGGCTGA
Source organism: Arthrobacter sp. UNC362MFTsu5.1 (assembly GCF_000685965.1). Classification (GTDB taxonomy): domain Bacteria; phylum Actinomycetota; class Actinomycetes; order Actinomycetales; family Micrococcaceae; genus Arthrobacter. The sequence goes on from NZ_JMLE01000018.1 coordinate 3,691, forward strand.
ACGTCGATCTGGGCAACGCAACGCCTGGAGCCACGCCAAAGTCTTGCCTAGAGCCCCCTATGCAGGAGAAGTGGACACTGCCATTCTGCCTGTCAGCCCGCGGCCCGGCCGCGTGTACATCCATACTCAACCGTCAGTGCGGTGTCGTGAATGCTGCTGAGTGTACGCCTCATAGGGCGGGCGGGAGTCCAGCCATGGCCAGTCGTCGCCTCGGGGGCCCGCCATAAGAGAGCCCAGTGCCGGAAGACCAAGTTCGCTGCGCATGCCGTCACGAAGAACGTGGAGAAGATCTTGGGCCTGGAACCAAGCAGGGTAATAGGAAGTGAACGAAGCTCGCTTTTCGATCCGCCAGGTTATTTCCATGAGGGCGCCTGATACCCGATCTGCGAGGTCAGCCACGTTGCCGGTGGCCAACAACTGAACTTCGCCGAGTAGCGGCTGAAGTGATTCTTCCCATTTCGCGAAGTAGTCGGTGAGCCCCTGAGAGATGAATTCTTCATCTTCGCTGGAGATCTCGTTCACCCCGTCGTAGGACAGGAACGCCGCGACACCATCAATCTCGCGAAGCATAACTTCGGCCAATCCCAAATATTTTGCATAGACAGTGCGCCTATCCAACAGCCAACGGCGGTCATCCTCGACTTTGACTTTGCGGGTTTCGTTAGTGCGATTCAGCAGCGCCGATAGGATCGCAACCGCGACGCCGCCTGCAATGGTGAATCCGCCCGTTAGAAGTGCTGTAGCCGTTTGAGGATCCATAGGTCGATCATAGGAGGCAGGCGCTGGTCGAGTATCTATGCGGCCTGCAGACCGCACCATCAGACACGCTACTTGACGTAACGCCGGTTATCGGCCTTTTAAATCAGGCGGGGAGTGCCCCCGGAAGGGGCTGTTTTTGCCGTCGTTTGTGGCGTTTTTCCCCGGACTCCGGGGGTTCAGAACTGCTCCGCCAGCACCCGGTTGACGGCGGGGATGTCCAGGAAGGCTGGGTCGAATGGTTCGGCAGAACCGGTCATGTCGGCAACCCATGCGGAGTGTTCGGCGTGGTCAGGGTGCGACGGGTCGGCCAGGGCATCCATGATCTCCTCGTAACCGGGGACACCTCCGGAGTCTTCCAGCGGGCCGCGCCGGGCGCCGTCGATCAGCCGGGCGGGCGGACTGTTGCCGTCTGCGGGCCGGCGGGAAACCAGTTCGAGCCGGTGAAGCCAGCTGTCACCGAAGTCGTATTCGTAGAACGCTTCGCCCGCCCCCAGTGCGAGCAGCTGATCCAGAGTGCAGTCCTCCTCAGGCCTGTCGCCCGGTTCTTCGCACTGCTGCCCTGGAAGCCACTGCGGGACTTCCGGAAATTCGCCGTCGACCGGCCGCAGCGGCGCGAACGGGTCGCTGGTTACGTACCTGTGCAGGTGCGCGTCCTCCCAGCCAAATGCTGCCTGCAGGACCTGATGTACCTGACCTAAAGTCAGCGAGCCCCGGAGCTCGAATCGACGCCAAATTTCAGGCTCGCTGTCGACGAGGTTCACGCGAACCTCTAGGACGGAGTCTTGTCCATGTCCAATACCCGCCCTGGCCTTTGATCTGTCCATGGCACCCATTTTTACAGGCGTCACGGCCCTACTAGTAAGCGGTAGGGCCCCTCACCCAGCCTCGGCCGATAGCTTGATGAAAGGGACAATGTCGGCTTCTATCTGCGCTAGCTGCGAAAGATGCGACGTCAAGGGTGTCGTCTATTCGTACCGCCATTTCACAGCATGGTTTGCCGCATGAACAGCGGACCTCGCTTGCTTGGCAAACCGTCGTTGCGGTGCCAAAGTGCTCTTACTGGGGTGGGCCCGTAGAACAACGAATTGAGGCCGCGCATGCACGTCCCTCTGGAACCAACCCATCTACCAACATGGGATGACATCGGGCCCCAAATAGTGATCTCGGGACTGAACGCGGTGTTCCTAGCCCTGCTCGTGGGGCTTTCTGCCAACCTCATTTTGCGGGCGTTTGAGAATCGGCAAACGCGAAGAGAACTATGCCAAGCCACCAGCATTGAGATGTGGCACGTGGCCTACGCCTTTTATTGGAAGAGTCAGGAACAAATCTGGCGAAAGCAGTACCATCAGAAGGTTGACGCCGTAAAGCTCGCACGTGACTACGAAAGCTTTCGCATAGAAGCGCGAGTGCTAGAAGCCAAACTGGATGCAAACTTCCCAGGTAATGCGAGTTGGCTCTGGCACGGCGCTGTAGACATGCTCGGAGTGAGGTACTACCGCTTGACGCAACCCAAAAAGAGGCTCAATGACATGATCGCTTCTCACGGCAGCCATCCTGACGACGCCGGCAGGATTACTGATCCAAAGGTCAGAGCTTTATTCCTTCGAAAGGAACAGCTTCAAGATGATGTGCTGGTGAAGAAAACGTTTGAGGAAATGCTGTTGGCGGCTGTGAATTCCGTGAGGGCAGAGGCGAACAAACTGGACCCGATCCATCTCTAGTTGGGGCTGTTGCCCACCCTAGTTCGACCAAGGATGACGATCGCAGCGTATTTGGTTCGGCCAGCTTTACAGAATCTTTATTATCGGCGCTTCAAGAGCTCGGCGGAGAGGCGCGCGGATAAGCCGGTTGTCCGCTGTCAGTGGAGTTGGCAGTTCTGTCAGAAGACCCGGCAGCTTACGGGTTGGCGATGATTGTGTCAGTTAACGTCGCAGGGCGATTTTGCTCGGTGGCACCGCGCGATCACGCCGCCCGCCGCAGGACTGAGTGGTCGCTAGAACCCCACAGCCACAACTATGCAGCAACAGGATGGAACTACGTACATACGGAACTGCCAAATCGAATGGCGATCAAACGCCGGACCTCTGTCAGTAGAACTGGCAGTTCCCCACGTCGGCACTGCCAGATTCACTGACAACGGACACCGGTAGGCACTGAAGCCTGGTCATGTGAAGGAAGCGGCTTTCAGACCGTCAGTTCGTCGGTGCTTGTGTCGGAGTTTTGGGCTTCGGGTGTCGGCTGCCCATTGAGGGTCATAAGTGCCAGTACTCCTGCCATGACGAGAATGCCGGCGGCTACCAGCAGCGCGGTACCGTATCCCGCGGTCAAGGCGCCCCCGCGGCGACGCCTGCGTCGCCCCGCAGGGCGGAGATGGTTGCCGCGATGGCGGCCAGCACGGCCAGACCGAGAGCGACGCCAATCTGCTGGGCCGAGTTAAGCAGTGCCGAGGCGACTTCTGCCTTGTCCTGGTCAACGTGGTAAACGGCGGCCTGTGTGAGCGCTATGACGCCCAGGCTGAATCCAAGGGCGAGCACGAACATGGCTGGCGCCAGGTGCAGCCAGTAGTTGGCATCCTCGGCGATCGTGGAAGACCAGAGTGCTGCAACAGCGCTGAGAAGCGCTGCCGTTGCAGCAACAAGACGCAAAACGACGGCGGTCGTCCCTGTTTGGGGACGTCCGCCGTCGTGGCGATACCTGGCGGGAAGGCTGCTAGGAGCGTGGAACGCGGACGACGACGGGTCCCAACCGGTCCGCTGTCAGGGTCACCTTCAACGCTCCATCGGTGAAGGTCAGTGCGCCGCCTGGCCCGGCTACGGACGCCTTGTCGAAGGCGAACCGTTCTGCCCCAGGCTCGAGGACAATCTCGGCATCCTCCTTGGTTGAATCAATAAAGGCAACAACCTCCGGGCCGCGGTCTACCCAGCGGGTCCAGCTGCTCTCGCCGCCGCTGGCCGTCGAAGCAGCAGGCTCAAGCGGAAGCGCGCCGACCAGGTACTCCTTGGCAGTTGCCATCCAGCGTCCCAGGTCGGTCAGTGCCCGGCGTTGGATTTCGGGGATGGTGCCGTCTGCCTTCGGCCCCACGTTCAACAGGAAGTGCCCGCCCCGGGAGACGACGTCCGTGAGGTGTTGGGCCAACTGCCGGCCGGTAAGTGACTGTTCCGGGCCTTCCACCTGGTTGTAACCGAAGGAGAATCCGACGCCGCGGCAGTTCTCCCACTGAGATTCCGACTCGGACTGGGAGAAGTGCTCGTACTCGCTGGTGGCGTAGTCCTTATGCGTCTCGCCCCATCGGTCATTGACCACGCCATCGGGGTTGGCAGCGTAAAAGTGCTGGAACAGGGTCCCGAGCCCGTACTTGCCGAAGTGCTTGCCGGCGTCGGGCCATTCAATGTCATTCCACAGGATGTCGGGACGGTACTTGTCCACCAGGTCCACCACATGTTTGTAAGCATATTTCGCGTAGCCGGCGTCCTTGGGCCGGGACGTATCATGGACGCTTTGGCTGGTGAGATGGGGCGGGAAGGGGCGTACGTGCCAGTCCAGTCCGCCCGAGTAGTACAGGCCCAGCTTCAGCCCCTTCTCTTCCACGGCATGCGCAATCTCACCGATCAGGTCCTTGCGGGGTCCGCGGTGAACCGTATTCCGTTCTCCTGTTTCGGGTGCATCCCAGAGGGCGATGCCGTCGTGGTGCTTGGTGGTCGGAACCACGTAGTCCGCGCCGGCAAATTTGAACAGCTCCACCCAGTCCGCGGGATCGAATTGCTCCGCTTTCCACTGGTCCAGGAAAGCGTCATAGTCCTCGCCGTCGAACGCCTCCTTCTGGTGCTGCTGTGCAGGGCTGCCGTCAATGCGGATGGTGTTGTAGTACCACTCCGCATACGGGTTGTGGGTGAACCACTCGCGGTCGTCGTCGATGGTGCCCAGTGCCCCGATGGGCTCCGCCCAGGCGGGAACAGAGTAGGCGCCCCAGTGGATGAAGATGCCGAACGGCGCGTTCTGGAACCATTCCGGCACAGGCCGGGACAGCTGGTTCCATTCTTCAGGGGTGGCCGTTGCGTCGGTCATTTCTGCGCTCCGATTCTTGAATCAATGATTTGAATGTTGATGACATCTCGGGATGAGGGGTGGCGGTCAGCGGCCGCCGAAGCCGCCCATGCTGACGCCCTTCACCAGCTGGCGCTGCAGGAGGATGACCACCAGCAGGCTGGGAATGACGGCAACGGTTGCGGCGGCCATCAGAGGGCCCCAGTCGGTGCCGCGTTCGCCGGAGAACATGGACAGTCCCAGCGGGATGGTGGCCTGTGAGACGTCGTTGATGACGATCAGAGGCCAGAGGAAGCTGCTCCAGTAGTCAATGAAACTGAATACCGCCACCACGGCGAGCGGTGCCCGGACCAGCGGCAGGATGACGCTCCAGAGGATCCGGATTGACCCGGCACCGTCAATTCTTGCCGCCTCTTCAAACTCCACCGGCAGCGAGAGGAGGAACTGGCGGATCAGGAACGCTCCGAATGCGCCGAAGGCAAACGGAACGATGAGGGCGGGCAGGGAGTTCACCAGCTCAAGCTTGTTCATCATGATGTACAGCGGAATCACCAGGACCTCCTGCGGCAGCACCAGGGTGCCCAGGAAGACGAGGAACAGCTTGTCTCGGTGCTTGAACTGCAGGCGCGCAAAGGCGTACGCGGAGAGCAACGACACCACCGTAGTCAGGACTGCTCCGGAAACCGCCACCAGGAAGCTGTTGGCGATGACCTGCCCGAACGGGATTGAAGTCCACGCGGTGATGTAGTTGGACCATTCGATACGGGAAGCCAAGAGGCTTGATCCGGTGGAGAAGACTTCGGAGGTGGGCTTGAGGGATGTTGCGATCATCCACACGAACGGGAAGAAGAAGACCAGCCCCACGAGGATGATGCCGATCCGGCTGATGTAGCGCCCCGGGTGCCTCTTCGTGCGCAGATTCATGGCGTGGCGCCGGTGGGACGCGGACTTGTCGGTCGCCGGCTTGGCCAGCATTTCAGTTGTCATAGTTGACCAGCCTCTTCTGCTGCGAGAACTGCAGAGCCGTAATGAGCATGACGATCACAAACAGTGCCCAGGCCAATGCCGAGGCGTATCCGAGTTTGTCGAAGGAAAATCCGTTGCGGTAGAGGTACAGGACGATCGTGTTGGTGGACTCACCGGGCCCGCCGAGCGTCAGCAGGTAGGGCTGTGTGAACACCTTGAACGATCCGATGATGGTCATCACCGTGCAGAAAAAGAGCGACGGCGACAACATGGGCAGGACCACCTGGAAGAACCGTTGCCACGGGCCCGCGCCGTCGATGCGTGCCGCTTCCAGCAGGTTGGGCGAGATGCTGTTGAGGCCTGCGCCGAGGACGATGATGTTGTAGCCGACTCCCTGCCACACGGACATGGCGATCAGCGATCCCATGGCCAGCTGGCTGTCGCTGAGCCAGGACGGCCCGGCGATGCCAAAATTCGCAAGGAAACTGTTGACTACCCCGTCGTCGGTCAGCATCAGCCGCCACACCAGCGCATTGGCCACCATCGGCGTCACCACCGGGATGAAGAACAGGACCCGGAAGAAGGGTCCCCAGCTGCCAAGGTTGTGCAGCCAGGTGGACAGGCCCAGCGCCAGGACAAGGTTGAGCACGGTGTAGCAGACGGCGAAGAACAGGGTGTTGCCCAGGACTGTCCAGAACACGGGGTCGCCGCTTAGCATCCGGACGTAATTGTCCAGACCTACGAACTCCGGCGCCCCGAACAGCGGCCAGTCGAACAGGCTGATCACCAGGGAAGCGATGAGCGGCAGCACAATAAATATCAGGAACCCGAGCATCCCCGGGGCAAGGTAGGCTGCCGCGAGCCTGCCGTGGCCCGTAATCGCCGTGGGCTTCTTTCCGTTTTTTACAGCTAGCGTGGGTAGAGCAGTCATCGTTGACCTATTCCAATAAGGGGGCAGGCCCTGCTGGGAGCCCGCCCCCGGGAAGATTACTTGGCTGAGTTCGAGATGGTGGAGAGAATTTCCTGTGCTGACTTGCTGCCCCGGAAACCCTCGCCTGAGTACTGGCTGAAGGTTGTCTCCACCTGGTTCCAGCTGGGCGTGGTCACCAGCGGGCGGCCGCTCTTCAGCAGGGCCTCCACCACCGCAACATCCGATGCCGGCTTATTCGCGGCCCAGTCCTTGACCGCGGAATCCACGGACGGCACGGTCCCGCGGGCAGCGCCAACGGCACCGACCACCTCAGGTGTGGTGATCTTCATGATGTTCTTGAAGGCCGCCTCCTTATCCTTGCAGGACGCAGCAATCGCGAAGGCCGAGCCCTGGATCATACCGGTGCTCTCTCCCGAATCGGAGGGAACAACGGCGATCCCCACCTTGCCCTGGGTCTTGGTGGTCAACGTCTCGTACATCCACGGACCGTCAATGATCATGGCCGCCTTGCCACTCATGAACTGCTGCTCAGGGACATCCGTGCCATCGGAGGCCTGGGGCGCATTGGCCACCTTTTCCTTCGCCACCAGGTCAAAGGCAAACTGCTGGTCCTTGACCAGGCCCGCGTTGGTCAGGTCCAGCTTTGCGTCTTTGACCGGTTCGTTTCCGTTGGCGAAGGCAAGGGCAAGCCCGGGGCCGGACGCGAACCCCGGCGGAACGGCCAGCCCGGTCACACCCTCCTTGGTCAGCGCCTTCAAGTCAGCTGAAAACTGTTCTGTGGTGTAGCTGAGTGTTGGTTCCTTGACGCCGGCTGCCGCCAGGAGATCCTTGTTGTAGTACAGGACCACCGGCTCCGCGTCATAGGGGATGCCCCGGAGGGTGCCGTCCACCGTCAGGCCGTCGATCATTGCCTTGTTGTACATGGAGACGTCGATGTTATTGCTCTTGGCCAGCTCATCCAGCGGCACCGTCAGGTCCTTAAGCTCCTGCGTACGTGCCGCCTGCGTGGTGATGATGCATGGTGCTCCGGAGCTGGAGAGGCGGGTCTTGACCTTGGTCCAGTAGTCGTTAAAGCTGGGGCCCTCGAGGGCCAGGTTGAACTCCGGGTCCTTCTCCTTGGCTGCGTCCACGAATGCCTGCCACTGTGCACGGTCGCTGTCGTTAGTGATCCAGGTGTACATCGAGGAGGCTTCCTTGCCACCGTCCGATGAGGATCCGGCGCTGGATGAGCCACAGGCGCTTAGGGTGCCTGCTGCGAGGGCGGCCACCGCTGCCGCTGTCAGCAGCCTGCCGGTAAAGCGGTTGTTCGACACGATGAATGTCCTTTCATAGCTGGGGACAAAGGCTGCCGGCGACGTCCTCGTGGCCTGCCTGATGTGATTTCCGCAACCTTTGTTCCAACAGAATGACCCTCCGGGCTGCCAGAAGTCAAGAAATCATCGGATGTTTCTGCATCACTTTTGGTCCTTGTGGCGCTGCCGAACGGTATTTGCACCGTTATTGGTTAACAAGATCGGATGAATAGGCGTCTTGACCATTAGACCCGAGGTCTAGCACACCTTCGGCCTGCTCCTCGAGCTCCGGCCCGGGGATGGCGGTGACATAGTCTTCCACCGCGTACAGGTGGTTTGCCATCCTCGTCCTTGCCCGGTCTACGTCATGGCGGCGCAGCGACTCCAAGATGCCAAGATGTTCACGGTGTGTCGCCAGGAGCCCCTCATTATCGTGGATGGACCGCCACATGCGCCCGCGGATCGTATTGGTGGACACGGTTTCGATGAGTGCGGACAGCACGTGGTTGGCGGACGCCCCGGCAATCAGCCGGTGAAACTCCACATCGCACTGCATTGCGGCGCTGTGGTCGATGGGCGCCGCATGGATAGCGGCATGGGCCCGCTCGAGGATGCGTTCCGCTTCTTCCAGTTGCCCGTCATCGATGCGGATCGCCGCCGCCGCGGCGGCCTCGGTCTCGAGGGCCCGCCGAACGGTGTGTACCTGGTTCGCCCGCTCGCCATCCTGCAGGCCCACCCAGAATTCCATGGCGGAAAGGAGGGCGGAGGGCTCCAGCCGGGTCACAAACGTTCCGGCTCCTTGCCGCGTTTCCAGGATGCCCATCGTGGACAAAGCCCGGACTCCTTCGCGAAGCGAGCCGCGGGAAACCTGCAGTTCCGCGGCGAGGTCCTTTTCGATCGGCAGCCGGTCCCCCGGCCGAAGTCGGCGGGACGACAGCATCCGTTTGATGCCGGAGATCACAACGTCGGTCTGGGACATGGAGCCGTTGGATGGACCATTGGTCATGACAGCCGCCTTTCTTGGTGTTCCGTCAGCTAGCACTTCAACACTTTCATCAGATGTATTGCTTGGAAAAACCCCGCTACTCCTATATTCTCATCAAATACTTCCAAATACATCAGATGATGCTCGCGACGTTGCTGGAGCGTCATCTTCCTAGCCTGAACCTGGAGGGCTCACCATGCCACAAATCACCGGTTATGACGTGTTCGACGTGCGGTTTCCGACGTCGCTGTCCGCGGACGGCTCCGACGCCATGAACCACGACGCGGATTACTCAGCTGCCTACATCGTGCTGAAGACGGACGACCCTGCCGTCTACGGGTGCGGCTTCACCTTCACCATCGGCCGCGGCACCGAAGTCTGTGCCGCCGCCATGGAACTGCGGGCCCGCCCGCTCGTGGGGCAGGACGTCGATGGAATCTGCGCCAGCCCGGGGGAAACTTACCGGGGCCTCAAACGCGATTCGCAGCTCCGCTGGCTGGGGCCCGACAAGGGCGTAGAGCACCTCGCGCTCGGAGCGGTCATGAACGCGGTGTGGGACCTAGCTGCCCGCCGGGCAGGAAAACCGCTGTGGCGGTTCCTAGTGGATATGACTCCGGAGCAGATCGTGGACGCCGCCGACCTCAGCTATCTATCGGACGCACTGACGAAAGAGGAGGCGCTGGGACTTTTGGCCCGCCTCGCTCCAACCAGGGAAGAGCGCATCCGGGAGCTGAGCCGGGACGGCTACCCGTGCTACACCACCTCCGCCGGCTGGCTCGGCTACTCGGACGAGAAACTTCGGAGGCTCTGCCAGGAGGCTGTGGACCAAGGGTACCGCCACATCAAACTCAAGGTGGGCGCATCACTGGAGGACGACATCCGCCGGCTGCGGATCGCCCGCGACGTGATCGGGCCTGAGGGCAACCTCATGATCGATGCCAACCAGGTGTGGGACGTTCCGCAGGCCATCGACTGGATCAAGCAGCTGTCCGAATTCAATCCGCTCTGGATCGAAGAGCCCACCAGCCCCGACGATGTCCTGGGCCACGCCGAAATCCGCAGGGCTGTCCAGCCGATCGGAGTGGCTACCGGCGAGCACGGCATGAACCGGGTGCTCTTCAAGCAGCTCTTCCAAGCCCGGGCAATCGACTACTGCCAGCTGGACGCATGTCGGCTCGCCAGCGTAAACGAAGTGCTTGCTGTGCAGCTGATGGCGGCGAAGTTCGGCATCCCGGTCTGCCCGCACGCCGGCGGTGTGGGTTTGTGTGAGCTGGTCCAGCATTTGTCCATCTTTGACTTCATCGCCGTCTCGGGAGACCTCACGGGGCGGGTCACGGAGTTCGTGGACCACCTGCACGAGCACTTTGTGGATCCGTGCATCATCAAAAACGGCGCCTACGTTATGCCGGCCAACCCCGGGTACTCGGCAGAACTGAAGGAGCAGACACTTCAGGAATACGCCTTTCCCTGGGGCAGCTACTGGACGGGAACGGACGCCGGACGCGCCGAACAGGCGTGGCGAGCCGGCAACGCAGCCGGACGCATCGCCTTCGCCAGTACCCGCACACAGGAGCACGCATGATCAACTACACCCTCACCCACCCGGGCCTGCTGACAGCCCTCGCCGAATCCGGCCACGGGTCCCAGATTCTGATTGCAGACGCCAACTACCCGCACAACACCGGCGCACCTGCCGCCGCCCGGCGCATACCGCTGAACCTGCGCCCGGGCCTGCTTACCATCGACCAGATCCTCGAGGTGCTGATCGACGCCGTGCCCATAGAAGCGGCAGCGGTCATGACGCCGCCGGACGGAACCTGGACGGAGGCCGTCAAAGGCTACGAACGCGCGCTTGGCACCGGGGTGCCCATCACTTCCCATCAGCGCTTCGAGTTCTACGACGCCGCCCGCTCCCCGGACGTCGCCGTCGTCATCGCCAGCGGAGACACACGGCACTACGCCAACCTGCTGCTGACCATCGGCGTCCGGCCCGACGGCACGGCCTGACCGGGAAGTGCCATGAAAGTCATCGACACCCACGTCCATGTCTGGGATCCCGCCGCGCTTGACTACGCCTGGCTGGCGGATGATCCTGCGCTGAACAAGCCGTTCATGCCTTCGGACCTTCCACACGCGGCGGCCGCCACCCGGGCGGCCATCTTCGTCCAGGCCGATTGCCGGGAGGACCAGGCACTTAAGGAAGTGGACTGGGTCAGTAGCCTCAGCGCTGGCTGGCCGCAGCTGGCCGCCATCGTGGCCTTCGCACCGATCAGCCGCGGCGACAACGTGGCGGAGGACCTCGACCAGCTGCTGGAGCGGCCCCTGGTCCGAGGGGTCCGCCAGCTCTTCCAGGACCGGGACAACTCCTTTATCCTGCATCCGGCCATGCTGGCAGGAGCACGCCAAGTGGCCCGCGCCGGACTCACATTCGACGCGTGCATCCGTTTCGGGCAGCTGCCCGCGCTGGCAAAATTCGCGGACGGCGTCCCCGACCTGCAAATCGTGCTGGACCATCTCGGCAAGCCGCCCATCGACAGCGGCGAACTGACGGCCTGGAGCCGCGGAATGCGAGAGCTCGCCCGGCGGCCGAACATCGTCGTCAAGATCTCAGGGGCCGGTGCGGAAGCAGACCGGAACCGTCCCCTGGCGCCCCAAGCCCTGCCGTTCATCACGGAAACGCTGAACCTATTTGGGTCCGAACGTTGCATGTTCGGAAGCGACTGGCCCGTCTCCCTGACGAGGCCGGCCGACTACCAGGACTGGATCACCATTGTTGAAACGGCACTGACAGGCGCGTCTGCCGGAGAGCGCGAAAGCGTTGCCGAGGGGACGGCAAACCGCGTTTACAGGCTGGATAGAGCTACGGAACAGGTAGCAACCCAACAGGAGAAGGACTGAGAATGCAAGCAAAAACCCGTACCATCCCCGGTACCGCTGTCCAACTTCCGGTGCTCGGCTTCGGCGCAGCACCTATTGGCAATCTTTACAGGGAAGTCCCGGAGCAGGAGGCCATCGATGCCATCACGGCGGCCTGGGACGGCGGCATCCGCTACTTCGACACCGCACCGCACTACGGACTGGGACTGTCAGAGCGGCGCCTCGGCCTGGCACTGGCAGGGCAGGACCGTGGCAGCTATGTGCTCAGCACAAAAATCGGGCGACTACTCCGGGCCAACCCCTCGCCGCAGGGCAAGGACACCGAAGGCTTTGACGTGCCCGACGATCTCTACCGGGTCCGTGACTATTCCCGCGATGGCGTGCTGCGCTCCATCGAGGAAAGCCTGCGGCGCCTGGACACTGACCGGATCGACATCGTGTACATCCACGACCCCGACGACTACTGGACCGAGGCCGTCGAAGGGGCGGCACCCACGCTGTCCGCCCTGCGGGACGAAGGCGTGATCGGCGCCTGGGGCGCGGGCATGAACCAGTCGCAGATGCTCCACCGGTTCGTCAACGAAACGGACATTGACGTGGTGATGCTCGCCGGCCGGTACACGCTGCTGGAACAGGGCGCGGCAGCCGACTTGCTCCCGGCCTGCGAGAAGCGTGAAGTGGGTGTGGTGAACGTCGGCATCTTCAATTCGGGCCTGCTGTCCAAGGAGCGGCCGGCTAGCAACGCCACCTACAACTATGCGCCGGCCCCGCAGGGACTTCTGGACCGGGCGAACCTGCTGGCGGACATCTGCGAATCGCATGGCACGACGCTGCCGGCCGCCGCACTTCAGTATCCGTACCAGCACCCAGCAGTAACCGGCGTAGTGCTGGGTATGCGTACACCGGAGCAGGTGAAGCAGAACCTCGACTTGGCGGCGCAAACCGTTCCGGATGCCCTGTGGGACGACCTACGCGAACACGGACTTATCACCTAGCGGCCAGCACACCATCCGCCACCACCGATCAGGGTGCATCGAAGCCCCCATACGATACGAACCTCGAGAAAGAAGAAAACATCTGATGCAATTCGCGCGTATAGGTGCGCCGGGCAAGGAAGTACCCGCCCTCCTGCACCACAACACGTACTACTCCCTGAAGCAGTTGGCAGCGGACATCGACGCCGACTTCTGGGAATCGGACGGACCGGGCCGGGCCGCGGCCGCACTCGCCGCCGGAGAACTGGCCGAACTCGCCGTCGAGGGCCGGATCGGCGCTCCGATAGCCCGGCCGTCTTCGGTGATCTGCGTGGGCATGAACTACGCGGCACACGCAGCGGAATCAGGTTCAACGCCTCCAACGGTACCGATCATCTTCCACAAGGCCCCCAACACCGTGGCCGGGCCCTTCGACGCGGTGGCCATCCCCCGCGGCTCCACCAAGACCGACTGGGAAGTCGAGCTGGGTGTGGTCATCGGCCGGCGGGCCTCCTACCTTGAGTCCCCGGCAGAGGCCCGCGACCACATCGCCGGATACGTCACCGTCAACGACCTGTCCGAGCGCACATTCCAGCTGGAAGTCTCCGGCGGCCAATGGTCCAAGGGAAAGAGCTGCGCGGGATTCTGCCCCACCGGCCCGTACCTGGTCACCCCCGACGAGGTGGATGCAGGCAACCTCGAACTGCGCAGCTGGGTAAACGGCGAAATCCGCCAAAATTCCAGCACTCGCGACCTGATATTCGACGTCGAGCAGATCATCTACGACCTGAGCCAGTTCCTGGTCCTTGAACCCGGCGACCTCATCTGCACGGGCACCCCCGAAGGTGTGGCCCTGTCCGGCCGGTTCCCATATCTGCAGGCGGGGGACGTCGTCGAAATCGAAGTAGCCGGGCTGGGACGCCAACAACAAAAATTCTTCCAGGCCTAGCTGTCCTGGCTTCAGGAAACGAAAGGAACAAACAATGGAGTTTGCAGGACTTAAGGCAATTGTCACGGGTGGCGCATCGGGAATCGGGGCCGCAGCGGCGGCCATGCTCAAGGAGCGCGGCGCCGCGGTGGCGGTACTGGACCTGCAGCCGGAGCAAGCCGCACCGGACCACATCGCCATCAAATGCGACGTTTCCGATGATGCATCCGTCCGCAGCGCAGTCAGGGAAGCCGCGGAAGCGATGGGCGGCATCGACATCGTAGCCAACAACGCCGGTATCGGCGCCCAGGGCACCATCGAGTCCAACGACGACGACGAATGGCACAAAGTGTTTGACATCAACGTCCTGGGAATGGTCCGGGTCTCGAGGGCTGCCCTGCCGTATCTGCGCCAATCCGAGTACGCGGCCATAGTGAACACTTGCTCCATCGCAGCGACCGCCGGCCTCCCCCAGCGCGCCCTCTACAGCGCCACCAAGGGCGCAGTGCTCTCGCTAACGCTGAGCATGGCCGCGGACCACCTGCACGAAGGCATCAGGGTGAACTGCGTAAACCCGGGCACGGCAGACACGCCATGGATCGGCCGGCTCCTCTCCACCGCACCGGACCCGGCTGCAGAACGCGCGGCGCTGGAGGCCCGCCAGCCGCACGGCCGGCTCGTCAGCCCGAATGAGATCGCGGCCGCGATACTCTACTTAGCCAGCCCGCTAGCGGGTTCCACCACGGGCGTCGACCTCGCAGTCGATGGAGGCATGCAGGCGCTGCGCCTACGCCCGCGCGCTTCTGCATCATAGGAGAGTGAACGTGTAGCAGAAGATGCCAAACTCTCTGGAGCTTCCGTCCTGTGGACGTCCGATGGCTATTCGACAAGTCCGACTTTTACCTGCTTGGGCTGTGGAAAATCACGGACTCCGTTCCCTTCTGCGGCAACTCTTGCGTACGTGGGAAACGGTATGCACCGGTATTTTGCCGTTACACCAGAACTTGCAGTTTGGCGCGATCCTATGCATCTGGCCAAGCTTCCCGCGCTACGACCACTATCAGGATGAGGCACACTCCAACCTGACGTCGGGGCAGCTGACGTGCGAAGACTTGCCCGTCCGTGGAGCTCCGGTCTGTTCTCAGACACCTGACGAACAGCAGGAGGTGACGTCGCCCGCCCCTTCGCTGCGGCTTTCATCAAGACCCGATTCTTCGGACTATTTTGATGATTCTCGGGCTACCGTATCCCGGTTTCCTGCCCCTCCAACTGTCAGGGTGGGATCTGAGAACATCATGAGCCACCGTCAACAATGCCGAATTCCGCACTATTCTGACGCCAGACCCGGCTCCCGCAGGTTCCCCGCGCTCCCTACCACCCTGTCCAACACTGCTCTAGGGCGAGGCGACCTCCGAGAAGCTTCAATGGGCAAGGCGTGCTACTTGACCGAATATAAGTTATCGGCCCTTAAACACTGGTCGGGCAGTGCTCCCGAACAGGGTCGGTGCAAATGCGCCGGAAGACAATAACGTCCTCGTCGGCCATGAACATGGCTCGTCCCTTACCGTTGTCCTGATTGAGCCAAAAGACGCTGCCGTCCGAGGCAAGCGTATCGACACTCCCGGACGTCAGCGTTTTCCCGTTGCGCCGCACCAGTTCGAGCTCGTCCTGCTGGTCGAGCTTTGTCCAATCCAGCACCGGTTCCAGCTGAGCGTGTCTGGGCAACGCTGGCGAGTGATCTGTCTTCTGATCTCGATGGGTCACCACGAATCCTCCCTCAATCCTTCTCTTACGCTCACGACTTCAGCCGGCTGATCTTGTGCAGGGTCCAGCTAAAGCGTTACCGGCTTGACCTCTCGAAGCGGTACCGGGCGCTTGTCGAGGCGCGTTTACTCGCGGCCCGAAGCCCGTGTCAGGCCCTGTAAAATCTACGTACTCCAGGCTCGGGCGTTTTTCCTTCGCGAATGGCGAAAAGTCCATCCTGCTGGTGGAACATTGCCCGTCCTTTGCCATCATTTTGGATCAGCCAAAGGACGCTGCCATCCAGGGCCAGCATGTCGACGTATCCTGATGCGACTTCTTTACCGTCGCGGTGGAGAGTGATCTCGTCGTGGCGGGAGAGCTTGGCCCAGTCGGGTATAGGTTCCAGAAGCGGTGCTCGACTTTGGTGCTGGGACTGAGTCGACGGGCTCGGGCTAAGAACCTGATTCCTTCCGAGACGGACGATCTTCTTGTGGCGGTGCAAGAGATTGGACAATGTGTTTCCTTCATTAGGGACCGACAATTGGAGACCGCGGTAAGCCGGCAACAGTCAGAACGGGATAGGCATGAGCCCCTGTCCTGGGAAATCTGACGTGGGAAGATTGGGTGCGCTCTTAGGACTACTTCAAAAGCGAAGTAGTCCTGGACGCCAAGGCAATTGGGCGCAGGTTTCGCGCGTGTACATGCGTTCCGGAGTTACCTACTTTCTATGGAGTCAGATGCTGGTCCTTCGCGATCTCGAACAGTTTGTAGTTCTTGCGGACGAACTGAACTTCAGGCATGCTGCTGCGCGGCTACACATTTCGCAGCCAACCTTGACTCAAACAATTCAGCGGCTTGAACGTTTTGTGGGTTCTTCTCTGATCGAACGTACGACCCGCAAAAGCCGCTTAACGGAGGCCGGGCAAACGCTGGCCCAAGGTGCGAGACTGCTCCTTCGCGACGCTGATGCTCTGACCCGTGACGTCAGGCATGTTGCCGCCGGGCGCCGCCGGCAATTGCGCCTGGGCGCCGTTAACCCGGCGCTGCGTCGCATGGTGCCGAACATCCTTCACGATGTGCATACGCAATACCCGGACTTGCGAATCAGCCTGCATCCAATGCCGTCGCACCAGCAGCTGCGCGCCTTGCGGGAGTCAAGAATTGATATAGCCATTGTGCGGACCGCGGAGTCTCTTCCCGGGTTTGTGAGTGAAATTCTGATGCATGAGCCACTTTTCGCTGTGCTTCCGTCAGACCACCCACTTGCAGGTCAGTCGAGGGTCGATTTGGAGCAGCTGAATGGCCTGGACTTCGTTATGGCTCCCCGGGACCGCAATCCCGAGTTTTACGATGAACTGATCAGTTTGTACACGCGACGTAACTGTTCGCCTTCGACCATTACTGAGGCTGACAATATGCATGCCCAGCTTGCTCTGGTGGGGGCTGGTGTTGGGGTAGCCGTTCAGCCGCTCTTGTTTGTTGACCGGGACCGGAGCGACATTGTCTTCCGGCCAGTCAACGAGGAACTGCGAATACCGCTTCAGCTACTTCGGCCGGCTTCTGACGAGACGGAAATTACCCAGGCCTTCCTCACG
This sequence comes from Arthrobacter sp. UNC362MFTsu5.1, assembly GCF_000685965.1. Lineage (GTDB taxonomy): Bacteria > Actinomycetota > Actinomycetes > Actinomycetales > Micrococcaceae > Arthrobacter. The sequence goes on from NZ_JMLE01000018.1 coordinate 20,785, forward strand.
AGTGCCCGTGCCTGCGCCCAGGCACTCGTGGCGGACGCGCAGGAGAGCGACCGACCGGTCTAGGAACCGACGTGGATGCTCTCCTCGACTGCCCCGGTCTGGGCCCTGCGCTTCCGGACTGCTGAGAAGGTTGAGGCCCCGATCAGCAGTACGGACACGGCGATCAGCGCGAGTGATCCGGGCCGTTGGAGGAAGATCAGGAGTCCTTCGTCTCCGAGGAGAAGCGACTGGCGGAGTGAGGTCTCCAGAAGCCCGCCAAGAATGAAGGCCAAAACCAGCGGACCTGGTGGGAAGCCCCAGATGCGCATGAAGTAGCCGACTACACCGAAGAACAGGGCCACCCACATATTCCAGGTGTTGTTGTCGATCGTGTAAACACCAACGAGGCTCAAGACAATAATGAACGGACTTAGCACGGCCATATCGACACGCAGAATCTGAATCAGCAGCCCCACCAAGGGAAGGCTGAGAATCAGGAGAACCACGTTGCCCAGGTACATCGAGGCGATGACACCCCAAAATAGGTCTGGGTTCTCGGTGACCAGCCGGGGCCCGGGTGTGATGCCGTTGATGAGCAGGACGCTGAAGAGCAGGGATATGGTGACGTTGAAGGGGATACCTAGACTCAGCAGCGGAATAAAGGAGGACGTCGAGGAGGCGTTGTTGGCGGTCTCGGGTCCGGCGACTCCCTGGATGGCTCCCTTGCCGAATTCCTCAGGATTCTTGGCAAAGCGGCGTTCGGCGCCATAGCTCAGAAGGGACGAGAGGAGGCCGCCGCCTCCCGGGACGAGCCCGACAAGTGTTCCGATGACTGAACCGCGGGCGATTGGTGCGGCGCTATCGCGAAGGTCCTTTTTGGTGGGCCAGACTCTGCCGACCTTCTTGCTGACGAGCTCAGCTTCTGAGTCGCGTTCCCTGAGTGAGAACAAGACTTCCCCGATACCGAACAGACCGAGAACAACGGCGACTACATCCATCCCGTCCAGGAGCTGCAGCGAATCGCCTACAAAGCGCGCGTCGCCTGAAATGGGGTCCAGTCCGACGGTGGCGAGGAAGAGGCCTATGGCGGCTGCAACGACTGCTTTTGCGAAGGCTCCTGCGCCAAGGTATGCGATCAGCAACAGGCCGAGGAGTGCCAGCATGGCGTATTCCGGTGGACCAAGCTTCACTGCAAGTTCGGCGAGGGCGGGGGCGAAGAACGTTAGGGCAATCAGGGCAACGGTCGCTCCGATGAAGGAACCAATTGCGGAGATTCCCAGCGCGGGCCCTGCGCGCCCCTTGCGGGCCATTTCGTAGCCGTCAATTGCGGTGACAACGGATGCAGCTTCGCCTGGCAGTTTCAGGAGCACTGAGGTGACTGTTCCGCCGTACATCACACCCGCGTAAATCCCGGCCAGAAGGATGATCGCGGTTGTGGGCTCCATCGCGTAGGTGAAGGGAAGCAATATCGAGATTGTGGTGATCGGGCCAAGGCCGGGCAGAACACCGACGACGACGCCAAGGAGGCAGCCGGCGAGGACTGCGAGGAGATTCATCGGATCCAGAGCAACACTGAACCCAAGGAGAATCGAGTCATTCATGTGAGTTCGTTTCCTAAGGGATCGGCAGCACGGAAGCGGGGAAAGCTGTGCCGATGATGATTGCAAAGAGAATGTAGAGCAGTGCCGTGATGGTCAGGGAAGCGATGATGATCCTCTTCCAGGACATATCGCTGAGCAACTTCATCCATGCGGAAGTGACGATAAGCACCGCCGGAATCAGCCCGATGTAGCTGAAGATCAGGATGAAGGCCAGGGTCAGGCCGAAGCCCACTGCGGGCCGCTGGGAAGGGCCGACTGGTGGGAGCGCCGTGCCTTTGAAGCTCTCCCACGCTATGGCCGCCGCGGCGAGTGTCCATGTACAGGCAATGGCAAACGGCCAAAGACCCGGACCAGGTTCGTTGGTCGTCCCGACGCCCAAGGCTAGCGAGCCGACGAGCAGTGCGATGCCACAGAGTCCGAGGACGACAGGGACCGCCACACTGTAGATGCGTGTTTTTACGCCTGGCTGGCCGCTACCCCGGTACCGTACGTCCTCGGACTGCTGGCTCATGGGATCAGGCCCAATTCTTTCAAGACGATACCGTTCTCATCGAAGTCTGATTTGATGTCGGCAGCATATTCTTCGCCTGTCCCGAAGTCGGGTACCGCCCCTGAGGATGAGATCCGCTCAAGGACCTTGGGGTCTTTAAGGGAAGCCTGGACCGCGTCTGCGAGGGCTGTCACGACCTCGTTGCTGAGTCCTTTGGGGCCGACGATCCCGGAGGTGAGATCCGTTGAGGCGTCAATCCCACTCTCTTTCAGAGTCGGCACTTTCTCGTAGCTCTGATCCTTGACGCTGCCAAGGTTGGCCAGGATCTTCAGATCACCGGACTTCACCGAGGCGGTGAAACCCTGTGGCAAGCCTGCAGCGCCATCGACGTTCTTCCCGAGGAGCGCGGTTACGGTCTCGCTGCTGCTCTTGAAAGGAACCTGCTTGGTATCCACGCCTGCGGCAGCGTTGAATTTCTCCATCGCGATACTGGCTGGATTACCTACCCCCGTCGAGGCGTACCGGAATGAACCCGGATTAGCCTTCAGGTCGGCGACGAGTTCCTGAATGGTGTTCCATGGCGCGTCGGCCCGGACGGCAAGAACAATGGGTGAGGTGGCGATGCGGGCGATCGGGGTGACGTCATCGTAGGAGTATGAGGTCTTGCCGTAGTGGGGTTGAACGGTCAGCGGGCCGCCGGCAATAAAAGCCAGCTTGTAACCGTTGGGCTCGCTGTTGACTACCGATGTCATGCCGCTGGTCCCGGCTCCGCCGGATTCGTTGAGCACGACGACGGATTGTTCGTTCAGTTCAGGTTCCATCCCTGAGATGACGGTCCGGGCAAGCTGATCCGTGGCTCCGCCGGCGTCGTACGGGACGACTGCTTCGATGGAGGAGTTGGGGTAGTCGGCCTCTGTTCCCCCGCTTTGTGGGCCGGCACCGACGGAGCAGGAGGTCACCAGAAGGCTGGCCACGGCGAGTGTGATGGCCGCAAGTGCGCGGGAGGCGATCATCCGTCGTACCGCTTCCGGAAGAGAGGACGCAGTTCGTCCAGGGGAACATCTTTGACGATGAGGTCTGCCATGTGGGCTTCATTGGCGGTGATTTCTTCGACCTGGTCGATGACGTACTCGATGTGTTCGAAGGGGACGCAGCAGATGCCAGAATCGTCGGCGACAATCAGGTCCCCCGGTTCCACGCGAATGTTCCAGACCTGCACGGGGGCGTTCATCTCGATGGCTTCAATGCGGAACTTGCCGGTCAGTGGGGTGATTCCTGCGCTCCATACCGGGTAGTCCAGCTTGCGGATGGTGTTCGCGTCACGGACTGCGCCGTTAACGATGCTGCCGGCCAGGCCGCGGGTCTGGGCCACGGTGCACGACTGGCCGCCCATGTTGGACACATCCAGGTTCCCGCCAGTGTCGGTGACCAACACGTCCCCGGGCTCGGCAAGATAGTAGATGTCGCGGGTGGACATGCGGATAAAGTCTTTGTCCACGTACCCCTGGGTGGGGGTCTTGCGCTCCACGAGGTTGCGGATGGTCACGGCCGGGCCTACGACGCGGTGCCCGGTTGAGAGCGGCTTCAGGTAGGACGCGGGGACGGTGCCGATGATACCCAGGCTGTCGAGGACGTCAGAGACGGTGGTGGTGAGGTCCTCAATTGCGAGGTAGCGGTCGATGATGGCACGGGAGGGGCGGTCGAACTTGATCTTCCGTATGCGCTCCTGCGGTACCAGGCCCCAGATCCGTCCGGCGCTCTGGTATTCCTCGTAATCCTGGCTAACGATGCTCAATGCGTTTCCTTTGTCTTGCTGGGAAGTTGCCGAGTGATGACCGGCACATTTCCAGAGTATTTACAGCTCAGTTATTGCACAATAGATGAATTTTCAATCAGGTTATTGCTTTCAGCTATCAGTTGTTGGAGGCTTCGCCAATGGTCGGTGGGCTGATCGCCCGTGAGAGGAGAAGATCTCCCTGTGCCGGTTTTGACGCGCCAAGGCCCCCCATCGTTGCGAGAATGGAGGGCCTTGGCTGTCTTGGGCCGGGCAGTTGCGGCGGTTTTAGGTGGCGTAGGGGTCGGCGATGCCGATGTACTGCGTGTAGAGGTATTCCTCGATGCCTTCGAGGCCGCCTTCACGGCCCAGGCCGGACTGCTTGACGCCGCCGAAGGGAGCGGCGGCGTTGGAGATGACTCCGGCGTTCAGGCCGAGCATGCCGGTCTCGAGTTTTTCGCCCATCCGGAGGCCGCGGTTCAGGTCCTTGGTGAAGACGTAGGCCACCAGCCCGTATTCGGTGTTGTTGGCAAGGCGCACGGCGTCGTCTTCGCTGCTGAAGGTGATGATCGGGGCCACCGGTCCGAAGATTTCCTCCGAGAGGATGCGGGTGCCTTCGGTGACGCCGGAGAGGATGGTGGGCTGGTAGAAGTAGCCCGGGCCTTCCACCGGTCCGCCGCCCAGGACGGCTTTCGCGCCGGAGGCAACGGCGTCGGAGACCAGTTCGTGGACCTTGTCCCGGCTCTTGGCGTCGATCAGCGGGCCCACCTTGGACTCCGGCTCGGTGCCGCGGGCGGTGGTCATCTCCTTCATCTTCGCGGCGAACTTCTCCGCGAACTCGGCAGCGACGGATTCGTGCACGATGAAGCGGTTGGCGGCCGTGCAGGCCTCGCCCATGTTCCGCAGCTTGGCCAGCATCGCGCCGGCGACGGCGGCATCCAGGTCGGCGTCGTCAAAGACGACGAACGGGGCGTTGCCGCCGAGCTCCATGGACGTGCGCAGGACAGTCTCGGAGGCGTCGGCGAGCAGGCGGCGGCCCACTTCGGTGGAGCCGGTGAAGGAGAGCTTGCGGAGCCGGGCGTCCTTGATCAGCGGGCCGGTGGTGGCGCCGGCGCTGGAGGAAGGGATGACGTTCAGAACGCCGGCGGGCAGGCCGGCTTCTTGCATGACGGCGGCGAAGAGCATCGATGTCAGGGGCGTGAGTTTCGCCGGCTTCAGGACCATGGTGCAGCCGGCCGCGACCGCCGGGGCGATTTTGCGGGTGGCCATAGCCAGCGGGAAGTTCCACGGGGTGATCAGCAGGCAGGGGCCAACCGGCTTCTTCGTGACCAGCAGCCGTGACTTGCCGTCCGGGGACACGGAGTACCGGCCGAAGGCACGGACAGCTTCCTCGGAGAACCAGCGCAGGAACTCCGCACCGTAGGTGACCTCCCCCCTCGCTTCGGCCAGGGGCTTGCCCATCTCCAGGGTCATCAGCAGGGCGAAGTCCTCGGCACGCTCAGTCACGAGCTCAAAGGCGCGCCGGAGGATCTCGCCGCGTTCACGTGCAGGGACCTTTGCCCAGGATTCCTGCGCGGCATCAGCCGCATCGAGGGCGGCCATGCCATCCTCGCTGCCGGCGTCTGCGATGCTGAGCAGGACTTTTCCGGTGGCAGGATCCTCGACGTCGAATATTTTGCCGGTAGTTGCCGGCCGCCATTGGCCGTTGATAAGCAGACCGGTCGGGACGGAGTCCAGGAGATCGAGTTCTTGGATGGCGGGAACAGACATTGTTTTCCTTGGTGTTCCTTGATGGATGACTGGTCCTGCAGGACGCACTGGTGCATGCTGCAGGTACTAATGGACGGAGCGTCCTGTAAGGAGGCTGGGGCGTCTCTGGCCCCGACTGAGTCAGCTGCTGGTGGCAAGGTATTGGGGGTCGTACAGTTCGCCGGCTGCGGGGATATTGGTCAGGGAAGAGTACTTCTTTGACAGGTCCAGCCAGCGGTTCAGACCATCAGTGTTAATAGCAGCATCCTGGGAGTAGGCCGATTTCGCGCGGTCAAACGAAGCCTTCGCGTCCTCAATGCTGACCTGCGAGTCCTCGGCCAGGATCTTCGTGGCATCCTCGGGATGGGCCACGACCCACTGGGCTGACTCCGCGGCAGCAGCCATAAACTTCTTGACCGTCTTGGGCTTGGCCTTGAGCGCCCGCTCACTGGATGCAAATACCTGGGCGGGCATGTCCGGGAAGTCTTCGCCAAGGACGCTCAGCGGGTGCATGCCTGCAGCCTCCGCTTTGATGTCGAAGGGCGGGACCAGCATGGCCCCGTCGACTTGTCCGGTCGTCATGGCAGCGAACTTTGCAGCCATTGTCCCCGTCGCGACGAACGTGACCTGGGAAGCATCGACGCCCTGGGAGTCCAGGTACGCGCGGGCAAGAACTTCCTCACCGCTGCCCGGACCAACAATCCCTACCTTCTTGCCGACGAGATCCTCCGCGGAGGTGATTCCAGCGGTGGTTTCCAGCCGGTACTGGACCTGGTTAAGGAGGTTGCCGATCATCGTCATCTTGCTGCCGGCAGCGGCAACAGCAACGACACCCTCAGGCAGCATGGCCGCGACATCTGCCTGGCCACTGGCAACTGCAGCAGCCGCCTCCGCGCTGGACTTGACCTTGACCAGCTCGACTTCAAGTCCGTGCTTTTCAAAGATCTTTTGGTTCTGTCCGGCAGTTACGGCAAGGAACGAGCTTCCCGTAATGGAGGAGACCAGCGTGATCTTCTCGGTTGAGCTGCCGGAGCTTGAACTCCCTGACGGGCTACCACAGGCGGTGGCGGTCAGCAGGGTGCAAGCCAGGACAGCGCCGAGCAGTCTGGCCATGTTCGGTCGGCGGGACAGGTTGCGGAACATGGAGTCTACTCGTTTTCTGTAGATAGGAATCTGCACGTCAGAAGATGGGCGGGCACGTGCCCGCCCATCTTTTGTTTACTCGCCGAGGACGGGGGTCCTCCATGGAGCAAGTTTGCGCTCCAGTACCTTGATGAGAGCCATGATGATCACCGAAACAACCACCATGATCAGAACACCGGCAAGGTACCGGGGGGTGTTGAAGACTTCGGCATCGGCCCTGATCCGGTAGCCAATGCCTTCTGTGGCGGCGATGTACTCACCGACCACAACGGCGATCATGCCCTTACCGATGGCGAGACGGAGCCCGGTGACGAAAAACGGAACCACAGACGGGAAGATGACGTCCTTTTGGATGGCCCACCCGTTCGCTCCGAAGGATTTCGCCGCTCTCATCAAGGAACCGTCGGTGTTACGGACGCCTTCCATCATGTTGATCAGGACGGGGAAGACCGCCAGGATAGCGACGTTGGCGACCTTGGAGCCGATGCCCAGCCCGAACCAAATGACCATCAGTGGGGTGAGGACGAGGATGGGCGTGGAGTACAGAGCTGTCACGACCGGGTCGAAGGCCCAGTAGAGGCGCTTGGACGTTCCCAGCAGGATTCCGAGGGGAACGCCGATGCCGAGGGCAATCATCATGCCCAGGAGGAATTCGAGCCCGGTTACCCTCAGGTCCGACAGCAGCGGCCCGGTGGTCAGAGAGAGGAACCCGTCCCAGATGACGGAGGGGTGACTGAAGAACAGAGGATCCCAGAGGTTCATGTTGCCGGCGATTTCCCAGGCCGTGAAGATTCCAATCACGGTGACTACTGGCAACCAGCGCTTTTCGTTTTTCTTCAGCCAGCTGGGTTCCGGCCGGCGGACGGGACCGCCGGGAGAAACCGGGGCCGGTTTGGTCATGGTGCTCATGGCTTCTGCCCTTCTTCACGTGCCTGGACCGTCAGGACTTCGCTCTTGAGGTGATCCCAGAGGAGATCTCGTTGTGAGTCGTAGCGTTCCCGGTACTCGGCGGACGTCTTGGGTCCGAAGTCCGGGCGGACTTCATCGCGGATGGTGCCCGGCCGGGCGGTCATCAGCAGTACACGGTCAGACATCTGGAGTGCCTCATCCAGGTTGTGCGTGACGAACACGACGGTGCGACGCTCTTCAGCAACGAGCTTGAGAAGATCTTCACGGAGGAGCTCGGCGTTTTGGGCATCGAGTGCACCGAATGGCTCGTCCATCAGCAGCAGCCGGGGCTGGACAGCGAAAGCGCGGGCAATGCCGACCCTTTGCTGCATACCACCCGAGATCTGATGAGGGTAAAGATCCAATGCGTGGGTCAGTCCCACGCGATTGATGTACTCCCTGGCCAGCTCCAGACGTTCCTTCTTGGAAAGATCAGTGCGGCGGTAGTTCAGGCCCAGCAGCACATTTTCCCGGACTGTTTTCCAGGGCATGAGCGCAAAATTCTGGAAAACCATCGCCCGTTGTTTAAGCGTTTCCTGCACAGTGGATCCGAAGATCCGCACGGTTCCGACGTCCGGGCGTACGACACCGTCGAACATCGAAAGCAGCGTGCTCTTTCCGCAACCGCTGGGCCCGATCAGCGACACAAATTCGCCTTCGACGACATCGATACTGATGTCCTGGAGGATAACTTCCTTGCCGTACCCGAACGTGACGTGATCGACCGAGATCGCGATGTTATCGGTGCCCGGCATCGTGGCTGCAGTCTCCCGTGCTTGGGGGGATGAAGTAGTCATGATCATCTCACTTTCCCGGAAGGTACTGGCCGTCATAGACGTCGGCGATGGCTGGGATCTTGGGCAGAGCGGCGTACTTTTCGGACAGTTCAAGCCATTTGGTGAGGCCTTCATCGCTGACGACGCCGTCCAGGGAGTATGCGTCTTTTGCCCGGTCGAACGATGCCTTAGCATCTTCGGGACTGATTTGAGCGTCGGCGGCCAGGATCTTGGTGGCGTCCTCGGGGTGGTCGACGACCCATTGGGCTGACTCGGTGGCTGCTGCCATGAACTTTTTCACGGACTCCCCGTTCGCGGCCAGGGATCGGTCGCTGGAGGCGAAGACCTGAGCGGGAATCTTAGGGAAATCCTCGCGGAGGATGCTCAGGGGGTGCATGCCCGCGCTCTCGGCCTTGAGGTCGTAGGGCGGAACCAGCATGGCTCCTTCAATCTGCCCGGTCGTGAGGGCAGCCAGCTGCGCCGGCTGCGGTCCGGTGGCTACAAAAGTCACCTCGGAGGGGTCTACTCCATTTTCCGCCAGGTAAGCCTTCGCAAGGATTTCTCCGCCGTTGCCGGGCCCGACGACTCCAACCTTCTTTCCGGCGAGATCTTTGGCGGACGTTATGCTGGCCGGAACTTCAAGCCGATGCTGGACTTCGTGCAGGAGATTGCCGACCATCTTCATTTTGCTGCCGGCCGCCACAACGGCCACCACCCCTTCAGGGACCATGGCAGCGATATCGGCTTGTCCGCTGGCGACAGCGGCGGCAGCTTCAGCGCTGGACTTGACCTTGATGAGTTCAATTTCGACGCCGTGCTTCTCAAAAATCTTCTGGTCCAGTCCCGCGGTTACGGCCAGGAAGGAACTGCCCGTGATGGATGAAACCAGAGTGACTTTAGTACTTCCGGCGGTGCTGCCGGGTTCTGCGGCCGGGCTTGTACCGCCGCAGCCGGTGGCAGCAAGGGCCAAGGCGGCCATGGCGCCAACCAGGCCAACCGTTCGACGGGACATGACGGCAGATTTGAGGTGATTTTTCATACCAAGTGCTCCTTTGCGCATGGTGATGGTTGAAGTTCCGGGTTACTTCGCCGCTGCTGGGGCGGTGTCCATGTCGCTGAACAACACGCCTCCCCGGGCGAGGTCTGTCCGCTCGATCTCAAAGAATGTGATCCGGACACCCTCGGGCTTGATCCCCAGTGCCGAGACGGCTGCTTCGGTGATTCCGCTGACGAGTTCGCGGCGCTGGTCGAGAGTGCGGCCCTTGAAGATTTCAATCGAGATGTTAGGCATGTCAGTTCTTTCTGTTAAGTGTTTGTGTTCGGCCGGCTGGTCGTTTACACGTTGGCCGGTGTCCGGCCGGCTAGTTTTGATGATTCGCTGAAGAGGCTTCGGATCCGCGGCGTCTGGTCAAGTGACCACAGGTGGCGGCTGAGGGCCTCGGGGTCCCAGGGCGTTGTCGAGTAGCCAAGGCAGTCGTTGAACTTTTCCTGGATTTCCTGATCGGTGAGGGGATCTAGGGTGAAGCCGTGAGGCATATCGGCTCTGGTGCTGGTGCGGTTGCCGTCGCTGAATTCGACGTCGACGGTGGCGTACCAGCGTGTGAACTCCGGGGCTCCGATCGGCGGGACGGGGTTCTCGTGGGTTCTGACCTTTCGCAGCAGTTGCTGCAGGTCCGGGCGCTGAACAGTGCAGTCCGTGAACGTATTAAGTGACGGCGCTCCATCGCTCAGAGCCGCAGCTACGGTGTACTCCAGGCTGAACTTCGCCTGCAGCCCCGTCTCGGGCAGGTGATGAATAGGTCCGACGAGACCCGTGGGCTGAACAGTGACATCCACCGAGACGATGGATTCCGGGTCGAGTCCTTTACCCCGCAGTTCGGCGGCGGCCCGCGCCGCCGGGTGAACCGCGTAGCAGGCGGGAAACGTCTTGACGTTCAGTCCCCTGGTTATAACGGTCCAGCGTTCTTCCAGTACCGGCTCCACCTTGGTCAGGTCCGGGTTGACGCCAAAGACGTGGAAGAACCCGAGCGGTGCCTCCAGCTGGTCCGGGTCGGCGTCATAGCCCCTTACTGCGAGGTCGACGGCCAGCACGGCGTTCGAAGCCGCCAGGCCGGCGTGCAGCGGCTTGGTGATGAAGCCACAGTTCTGGCGACTTCCGCCAGCCATTGATGCTGCGATACCGAGGGCGTGGCGGGTCTGCAGCAGTGTGAGCTGGCGAAGACGTGCCACCGCTGCTGTCGCCCCGATAACTCCAACGGTGCTGGTCGCATGCCAGCCGTTTGCCCAGTGGGCGCGGACGGGCAGGCCGGCGGAAATGGCACACATGACCTGGTGGCCGATGACGTAGGCGTCCAGAATGTCGCGGCCTGACGCGTCCGCTGCCTCACCGGCTGCGAGGAGGGCGGGGATCAGAACGACGCTGGGGTGGCCGTTGGTGTCCACCAAATGGTCATCGTAATCGTCGGCGTGACCCGCCGTGGCATTGAGCAAAGCCGCCGTGTGCGCCGGCGCCATTTCTCCGGTCGCCAGGACGGTGGCGCCGTGGCCAGCGCTTGGAGGGGTCATGACGGCTTCCATCAAGGCTGTGGAGGCGATGTCATGGGTTCCGAGTACGGCGACGGCCACAGTATCGACTAATGCACGGGTTGCCATATGGCGGGCTGCGTCTGTGATGTCGGTTGATTCGGTGCAGATCGCGAACTCGGCGATGGACCTGGTGATCTTCGGTGTTTCGCTCATCGTCAGATCACTGCTCCTGTCATTGTGCGTGCCGAGCGAAGCCCGCTCACCGCGGTGGACATCAGCCGTGACTGGGCAGAGAGGAGAAGGCCGGCACCGCGTTCAATTGCAGCGGCGGTTTGTTCAGGGTTGCTGGCGGACATGCCAACAACTTTTCCTGCTGCCAGGGAACGGGTCACGATGTCCTTGATGACATCCTGGACGCGGTCATCGAGGACTTCACCGGGAATGCCGAGACTCGCTGACAGGTCAAACGCGCCGACGAAGACGGCGTCGACAGCCTCGGCTGCGAGGATGTCATCGAGCACCGCGACAGCCTCGACACTTTCGATATGGACGATCAGGGCCACGCTGTCCCGGGTGTCTTTGGTGAGCTGCTGGTAGCCGCCGGGGTAGTGGCCGAAGTTGCTGTTGCGGCAGCGGCCAAGTCCCCGTAGGCCCTCCGGTGCAAAGCCGCAGGCCTTCACGACGTTGTCGACATCCTGACGGGAACGGACGTGGGCTATCTGCAAGGCTGCCACTCCGGCGTCGAGGTATCTGCCGATGCTTTCCGGGTCCGCTGGTGTCTTGACGACAAGGGCACCGCCGCCAGCCTTGCAGGCCCTGGCCAGGTCGACGATTTGCGGGCCGGTCACGGACACGTGTTCGGTGTCGACGGCGACTCCATCGACGCCAAGCTCGGAAAGGAACTCTGCAGCTGAGGGCTCCGGGAAGTCCAGGGTGGTGACGAAGACGGGAGTGCCCGACAGGAGGCGGGACCGGAATGCGTTGGGGCTCATGACTGGACGGACTTACGGAAAGGGTGCAGCGGGAGGCCGGCGGCGGGCCAGTCTGCTTCGAGGACCTGGCCGTTGTCGGAATCAGTCACAGCCAGCTTTCCGGAGGACGAGATGGCGACGTTGGTGTACTTCTGGCCGTCTCCGATTTTGATGACCTCCAGGAGGGTGCCTTCGGGACTGTAGACCTGCAGGTCGCCGGGAGCCGTTCCGGTGATGGCGCCGATCACAAGGTTTCCGTCGACATCCCAGGCAAATCCATCCGGGCGTCCGTGATCAAGCTGGACATGCACTTCGGGCTCGCCGAGACGCTCGCCGGGAACGAACGGGAAGCGCAGGATGCGTCCCTCCCCGCCCTGAGCGACAAAGATGCTGTCGTTGTCGGCGCTGAAGCCAATCCCGTTGGGGAACCAGTCGACGCTGAGCAGCAGTTGCGCTTCGCCAGTGGTGATGTCGACGCGCCACAGCCGTCCGTCGTCACGACGGGGGCCGCGGGTGGGGTCGGTCACGTAGAGGTAGCCGTCCGGGCCGAAGCAAAGGTCGTTGGGGTAGATCGGGTCAGTGGTGAGCGTAACGACGGTACCGTCGGGGTGGATGGCTTGGACTCCTCCGGACACGCCTTCGGTCCGGTTGGCCGGCCACTGTCCGCCATTCTGGGCCACGTAGATGATGCCGTCCGCGCCCTCTGCGGCACCGTTCGGTCCTGCTCCGGTTCGTCCAAGCACCTTCGTTGTGCCGTTCGAAGTTTCGTAGACGACGCCCTGGTCGATTGAGACGAAGGCCAAAGTGCCGCGCTGAGTGTAGACGGGGCCTTCGGTAAATCCGACGCCTGTGGCAACGGTCTGAAAATCCATGAGTAATCCTCGGGGGTAATTTTGGGGGCTGGTCAGGAGGGGGATTCCCTGTGACGAAGCTGACAAAACAACCGTAAGTCCGAGTGATACATCGAAACAACCGATTAGAGCCGATCAATCGATCGACTGGTTCGGATGATCTATTTGGGGATTTGCCCGCTCTTAAACTGGCGGGCCACAGCAATGGCCGCCTTCACGGCCGGCGAATCACTTTCAGGCGACCAGGCCATGTGAAGGGCAATTTTCGGTAAAGGACCCCTGAGAGGAACAAACACCACGTCCCGACGAGGGGCATAGCGGAAGGAGTCTGGCTGAACAGAGACGCCAAGTCCCGAGGCGATGAGTGCGAGCTGGGTAGCCATATCGTGGCTCTCGATGATGCGGCGTGGGCTGCACCCGTGCCGGTAGCAGGTGGCGATGAGAACGTCATAGAGGTCGGGATTGGAGATACGCGGCCAGTAGACGAAGTCCTCCCCGTCAAGGTCCTGGACCTCAAGGAATTCCGCAGCTGCATGCCTGTGCGTAGTCGGCAACAGAGCCGTCAGCGGCTCCTCAAGCACCTTCTCCAACCGGACCCCACGTACGTGCTGGACGCTGCGCACAAAGCCCAAGTCGATCTGGCCCTGCGATAGCTGGCGCAACTGAACTGCCGTGCTCAGTGACGCAATAGTGATCTCAAGGTCCGGGCTTTGACGCCGAAGCTCCTTAAGGAGGTGCGGCACCAAGTAGTTCATAGCGGGACCTACGGCGCCGATGCGCAAGGTTCCCTGCCGGCCGGCAGCTACCGCAGAAACCTGGCTCTGAACCCTGTCCAGTTCATCCAGAAGCCGCTTGGAGCCTTCGAGGAGGGCTTCTCCCGCGGCCGTGAGCTGCACGGATCTGCTGGTCCTGGATAGAAGTTCGGTCCCGAAGTGAGTTTCAAGGGCACGGACCTGATCACTAACCGTTGACTGGGAAACCCCCAGATGCCTCGCGGCCTTACCAAAATGGAGATCCTCGGCCACAGCCGAAAAGACCCGTAACTGCTTGAATTCCATAGTCTTGAGCCTAACCAACGCCTACCGCAATCAGTGCGCGCCGTGGGACAGGGCATTTGCAGTTCTGTCGCTTCCCGCGCTGGGAAGCTAATCAATTCGCCCCCTATGTGCACGCCACGTCCGATTTCCAACCCTTCGTGGCATCTGAAGAACGTGCACGACCAAGGCCCGATTGAAGTCGGCAGAGGTGGAGCGGTCTATGGTGTAGCCGGTCTACAGGTCCCGTACGCCGCCGACCCGTCTGGTTGGGGCACACCCCAATCTGACGTTCGGGCCGTCTGACATGAGAAGACTCCCCCGTGGGCGGTCGATGGGTCTGCCTCTCTGTGCCGGCAGAGTCATAACAGGTGACATCCCACCGTTTGTCCCGAGTGGGTGTCATCAATTCCTGGTGCTTTGGCCTGTCTCGAGCATTCTTGAGCCGAAGGACCATGCTTTCCTTGCCCGCGGACTGTCAGGGTGGGATCTGAGATTATCCGCAGCGGCTGTCAGTAAATCGATTCTGGATATTATTCTGGCGCAATGCTCCGCTTGAAGTCGGCAGATATGCCCTTCTTTTCAGCTCGTCAAGGCCGGCGGCCCAGGCAATGGCGTTCCGTTGCCCGTAATCCAGCACATCGATGTCCTGATCGCTCTGGACAAGGGTCAGATCGATTGATGCCAGCCGCTGCTGCAGGACTACTGGGTCAATCAGCCGTGCGTCCACTAGTGCGCGAACGAACTCGAAGTCCTTTTCGCGGTGTGCCATGAGCTTCGCCGCGCATAGGTCATGGGGGTCCCGACAGAGTCCTGTGGCGTGGTTCGTGGCTTCGCTGCGCACTCCGACCAGGCGGTATTCCCAGTCCGGAGGCAGGATCGCGGTTCTTTTGCCGACCCCTTCGATGTAGAAACCGTAGGTTGCATGGAACTCCGACCACTCCCCCACGTCAAAGCTGAGCTGATCGCTCAGGGCATCGGCGTCCGCATCACGCATCGGCGCGATGTCAATCTCCGGGGACATCGTGGCCGCAAGCTCCGACGAGGGGCACATAGTGATACCGGTGCTGAGCCCACCGCCAGCTCAGATCAAGACTGTCCGCCTGATGTCCGCGAAGCGCAAACGGTGGGCGCTGGCCGGGTCATGGACCGGAAACCCGACCAGCCGGCATGGGTTTTGCTCAACTGCTGACAATCACTTCACCGGTGGCGGTGGAATCCTCGTTCAGCATCCATCCCGTTCGTTTGTGCGTTCTGACCCCGACGTCGGACTCGATGACTTGCACAGCCGGTGCAGCCTGCTGGAGGCCGGCTTCCACGTCGGCGATAGCACCGGGCGTCCGTAGCCAGAGATAGAACGTCAGATTGGCATCTCCGGTTGTGGCGGCACAAAGCCTTAAGGTTCTGTGAGAGCGCAGATAACTTACTGCCGCCTCCAGCTGGCCGGGCGGTACGCGCACGTACCATTGGCAACCTATGGGGTAGCCGGACCAGTCCTGGGCGAGTTCGCAACGCAGCGCCAGGAGGCCGGTCTCACATGCCTGGCGCAAGTGTCTTGTTACCGTGGTGGGATGGGTGCCCGTTTCGGCTGCGATCTCGACCGCGGAGGCTCGCCCGTCCCGTGCCAGCACGGTCATTAATTGTGGCAAAGTTGGAGGCGTGGCGCCGGGCGGACGTGTCACACCCGGATGCAAGGCAGCGAGCCGTCGTTGCTGCTCAGGGGACAGCACATCCAGGCGCCAGTTGTTTCCGGCAGAGTAGAGCCTGGTCGCCAGCGTCACTTGGCTGCGCATAATGTCAGGATCAGTGCGCACTATGGGCAGCACATCCCGGGCCACCTGTTCCCAACTGCGGGTGAGAACGGTCAGCCGGAGGTCCCAGGCCCGTGCCGCTTCCTCCACGGTTCCGATCTCCGGGACAGCGCACAGGCGTTCGAGTACCTGTGCCCGGTGCCCGGAACGGCATTCGAGGCCGATGAACGTGACACACCCCTGGCCGTCAGCGGTGCCGATATGGCCTGTAATCCAAGCCTGTCCGTCCGCACGCAGCCGTTCCCAGCGGGCGGCAAGGGTTGCCGGATGCCGGCGGAGCACGGACCCGAGTTGGGTCCACGTGGCACGGGGAGCGAGCTGAAGAGCGTGAATCAGTTCAAGGTCATCAGGAGGAAGCTCCATGCAGGATCCTTCGGTTTAGAAGCGGTGTTGTGCAATTTTCTCACGTTATTGAGCGCTGGTCGGGGTAAGACCGTCACACTCAAGGGATCCATTTTCCAGCGAAAGGGCCCGCCGTGGGACGTCCCGCTTCCTCCGCCGACCTGACCATCGCCCTGCGCGATGATGCAGCCGCCCTGGCTGGCGAGATTGCCAACCTTCGCCACCGCCTGCACCGCGAGCCGGAGGTCGGGCTGGACCTTCCGCGCAGCCAGGAAAAAGTCCTTACCGCTCTCGATGGGATGGGCTATGAAATCAGCACGGGTACCGACACCACCTCTGTGACGGCCGTGCTGCGGGGAGCAGCAGGATTGCCGACCGGAGAATCGGTGCGTCCGGTGGTGTTGCTGCGTGGTGATATGGACGCCCTGCCTGTACAGGAGAAGACGGGTCTTGCGTATGCCTCCGAGATTCCCGGGGCAATGCACGGCTGTGGCCATGACCTGCACACAGCGATGCTGGTGGGCGCGGCGAACCTGCTCGCGTCCCGGCGCGACCAGCTCTCCGGCGACGTCGTCCTGATGTTCCAGCCCGGCGAAGAGGGCTTCGACGGTGCCGGAGTCATGATCCGAGAGGGCGTCCTGGATGCCGCCGGGCGCCGTCCGGATGCCGCCTACGCGCTGCACGTCATGAGCGCCCTCGGCGACAGCGGTGCCTTCCTTTCCCGTCCGGGCTCCGTGATGAGCTCCTCGGACGGGCTGGTCGTGACCGTCCATGGGGCAGGCGGGCACGGTTCAGCACCGTTCGCTGCCAAAGACCCCGTCACGGTCGCCGCAGAAATGGTGCTGGCGCTGCAGTCCATGGTCACCCGCCAGTTCGATGTGTTCGACCCTGTCGTGATTTCCGTTGGCGTGCTGCAGGCCGGAACCAAGCGCAATGTCATCCCTGACACGGCCCGCTTCGAAGCCACCATCCGTTCCTTCTCCGCCCAGGCCAAGACACGGCTGAAAACCTCAATTCCGCGGCTGCTGGAAGCCATCGCGGCCGGCCACGGGCTGGAGGCCACGGTCGACTACATCGAGGAGTACCCGGTGACCCTCAATGACGGGACGGAGTCAGCCTTCGCGCGGCACACTGTCGAGGAACTGTTCGGCTCAGGGCGCTACAGCCAGCTGCCCCATCCGCTCGCAGGTTCAGAGGACTTCTCCCGCATCCTGGCCGAGGTCCCGGGCGCATTCCTGTTCCTCTCCGCCGTCCCCGACGGCACCGACGCTGCCGCGGCGGCCTACAACCACTCACCGTTCGCCGTCTTCGACGACGCCGTCCTGGCCGACGGAGCCACACTTTACGCACGTCTTGCCCTCGATCGCCTCGCCTCCGCCTGAGCCTGGCGTACCTTCCCTGCCCCCTCACAGGAGACTTCCATGTCCACTCCCCGCCCCAAGACCGCCAAACAGGCCGATGGGTCCACCCGCATGAGCCCGCCGCAGCGGTCCCGAATCCTCAAGACGCTGATTGGCACCGGCGCCGGGAACGCCGTCGAATGGTACGACTGGGCCATCTACGCCACGTTCGCCTCCTTCATTGCCTCCCAACTGTTCAGCAAGCAGGACACTTCAAGCGCCTTCCTCGCAACCCTGGCAATCTTCGCCGTCGGGTTTGTCGCGCGCCCCCTCGGAGGTTTTGTCTTCGGCTGGATCGGCGACAAGGTAGGCCGCAAGGCCTCACTGACGCTCTGCGTCGGTCTGGCCTCGCTCGGCTCCCTGGCGATCGGACTGACCCCCACCTACGACTCGATCGGCGCCGGCGCGTCCGTCATGCTGCTGATCGCACGGCTGATTCAGGGCCTCGCGCATGGCGGGGAGCTTCCAAGCGCCCAGACCTACCTGTCAGAAATGGCACCATCGTCCCGCCGCGGCTACTGGGCATCGCTGATCTACGCTTCGGGCACGGTCGGCATCCTGTTCGGGACCCTGCTGGGCGCGGTCCTCTCCAGTGCCATGCCGGAATCGGCCATGGCCGCCTACGGCTGGCGCATTCCCTTCCTTCTCGGCGCAGCCTTCGGGCTGGTCGCCCTGGTCATGCGATACCGCATGGAGGAGTCCGAACTCTTCAAATCCGAGACCGCCGCCCATGACGTTGTCGTCCCCGGCCGCCCCATCCCAGCCCACCGCAGCCTATTCTCCGATCTTGCCCGGCACTGGCGCCAGGCCCTGCAGGTCATCGGCCTCACCGTGGGCCTCACTGTCGCCTACTATGTCTGGGGCGTCTCAACCCCCGCCTACGCCATCAACGTCCTGAAGATCGACGCAACGGAAGCCCTCTGGGCCGGCGTGGCCGCCAACACGGTCTTCATAGTTGCCCTGCCCCTGTGGGGCCGGCTCTCAGACCGGATAGGCCGGAAACCGGTCCTCCTGATCAGCGGCATAGGCAGCGCGCTGACCTTCTTCCCCGCCACCTGGTTCGTCCAAAACTCGGCCATACAACTGGGAATCGCCATGTCTGCAATGCTGGTCTTCATCGCCGGATCCGCCTCCATCATGCCAGCCGTCTACTCGGAACTTTTCCCCACTGCCGTCCGCACCATCGGAGTGGCAATCCCGTACGCACTCTGCGTGGCAGCCTTCGGCGGCACCGCCGCATACCTCCAAGCCGGGTTCAGCATCTGGTTCGGCACCGGCGGCCCCACCGTTTTCGGGGTGTACACGATCGTCCTGCTACTGATCGGCGCCGCCACAACCCTCTCGCTACGCGAAAGCCGCGGCATCGACCTCAGCACCCGGTAGCATTCCACCCCTGCCCGCACGACAATGACGGGACCGCGAGAGGCGCCAGGCGTGCTCAAGCACGGAAAGGTTCTCTGAACTCCGAAAACAATGATCGACCGGGACCCGCGCACCCCGTCCGCCGGATACCCGCGGGGAGCCGGGTGCCCAAGTGCTTGAACCGGCCAGTCCGGTCTGCAAACAAGCTGCGGCGAGGTACCCGAGATGGCCGCCACGGCCATCGTCTATCGCAACGCAGCGCGACGGCGAGTTTAAGTACACCACGAACCGCTGTTCGCCTAACTTGGGCACACCCAGATCTGACATCGCAACGTCCCTGACCAAGGGGTATGCCGGTACGGCGGAGCTGCCACTTGTTCTCCGACGCGCGGCGGCCCAGCCACAACATGCGCCATAACCACCCACTGCCCCAACCGGACTACTAAAGTCCAGATTCTTAGCGCGATTTCGACTGTTCTCGAGCTTCCCTACGCCAATTGCCGTCCCTCCGGTTGTAAGGGTGGGATCTGAGAACCTCATAGGTCACTGTCAATAAAAAGGAATTTCACCCTGCTCTGACGTCGACGCACGAAGGCCAGCGGCTGCAGCCTCGAGTGATGAGAGCCCGAGGACAATAGGCCGGAGTGATATCGATGAATGACTAACTGCCACTTGACGCAATCCGCAGTATCCACCTTAAACAAAGGGTGGCAGAAGTGGCCGCGAGAACTCCTTGCAAGCGACGCGAACTGAACCGTACGGCAGCGCGCCTGAACGGGCGACAGCCGGCACCCCCGTAGAGGGGTGCCGGCTGTCGTAGGGGCTGCCAGGGAATGCCGGGCGGCGGGGCTCCTGGTCAGGTGGTTTTGGCTGGCCGCGATGGCAGCTAGTGGATAAGTTCCTTTTTTGCAGTGTCTTTGTTGACAAGCAGGACCAGGAGAACGACTGCCATGATGCCTCCCCAAAAGAGGGCGACGGCGTGGAAGGACCCGGTCTGGATGACCAGCGTTTGGGCTATGAGCGGTGAAAGTCCAACGCCGAGAGCCGAAGCGCCTTGAAAGGCCAGGGATGCGCCGGTGAAGCGGACCGCGGTGGGGAAAAGCTCGGCGATGTAGGCGCCCACGGGCCCGAAGAGCAGTCCCTGGACTATTCCGTTGCCCAGCACGACGGCGATCCCGAAACCGGTGAGGGTTCCGCTTTCGAACCAGGAGATGATGGGCAGTGCCAGGACGAGCCCAAGGATGGCTCCAGTTGCGATCACGTTCCTCCGGCCATATCGGTCGCTGAGGCGTGCAGCGGCAAAGGTCATGACCAAGGTCACGAGGGCGCCTGCGGCTTTCCAGTTCAGGACACCGGTGTTGGGTGCGCCCGCCTCGGTCGCTACGGAGACGCCCCAGACCGTGGTCAGGCCCTGGGTGACTGCGAAGCCCAATGCGACCAGGAGGGCAACGGCTACGGCCTTGGGGTGCCGGGTGAAGACCTCCATTAGGGGGAGCCGGCGTTTGGCGCTTGCTTCCTCAAGCTTCACGAAGAGGGGGGATTCGGAAACTTTGACCCGGATGACCAGGCCCACGACAACCAGGACCGCGCTGAGCAGGAATGGGATGCGCCAACCCCAGACGAGGAAGTTTGGACCGGTGAGGGCCGCGGCGCCCGATAGGGCAAGTGTGGCAAGTATTGATCCGGCGGGTCCGCCTGCGGTGGCAAAAGAGGTAGCGAAACCGCGCTTGTTCTTTGGTGCGTGTTCCAGGGCCATCAGTGCGGCCCCGCCCCATTCGCCGCCTACGGCAATGCCTTGGACGAGCCGTATGACGGTCAGGATGATGGGCGCCGCGATACCGATTGTCGCTGCTGTCGGCAGGAAGCCGATGGCGAGGGTGGCGAATCCCACCATCATCATAGAGAGGACCAGCATTTTCTTCCGTCCGATGCGGTCCCCGAAGTGCCCGAAGAGTGCCCCGCCGAGGGGGCGTGCAAGGTAGCCGACTGCGAAAGTGGCGAAGGATGCGAAGGTCGCCAGGGCCGGGGGCATGTTGACGAAGAAGACCTTGTTGAACACTATTGCCGATGCCGTGGCGTAGAGCAGGAAGTCGTAGTACTCCACAGCGCTGCCGATGAAGCTGGATGCAAGAATCCGCTTCATCTCCGGCGTCGTCAATGACGCCTGCAGCTGTGGTTCGTTCAGATCACGGGGGGAACTCGATTGCACGGTGGCTCCGGAGGTATCGGGCTTGAGCATTGTGTCTCCTGGGTATTAAAGGTCAAAGGGGATGACGTCGAGGTCATTGGGGAGGAAGAATTCGCCGTCGAAGTTCTCCTGGGCGTCTTTCCAGACGAGGGGATCAGCCGTTCCGGGCACCAGGTGATGCAGGGCCAGGCGCCGTGCGCCTGCCTTGTTTGCTATGCGTGCAGCGTCCGCTGCGCTGGTGTGGCTCTTGTAGTGGTGGTCCCTTGCGGCAATGGACGTAGGGTCCTTTTTGCCTGCATAGAGCCCGTCAATGTAGTCGAAGTCGATGGCTTCGTGCAGCAGAAGTCCGGTTCCTTCTGCGAGGGTGGACATGTTGGCGGTCGCCGCTGTGTCCCCCGAGATTGTCACGGATCCATTGGCTGTCTGGAACCGGAACGCGAAGGCAGGTGCAATGGGAGGGTGTTCGACAAGAATGGCGGACACCGTCACCCATTGATCGCGGAAGATGACAAACGGGTCCATGTCCGGAGTGGGGTTCTCGTTGGGGTGGTACCCGATGCCTTCAGGGATCGTGATGTCGGTGGCCGTGAAGAGCTGGTGTGGTGAAGGGCGCAGTGAATCGATGATCCGGTCGTTGAGATCTGTCGCGTGGGCCTTCATGAGGGTGGCGAAGGTCTCCCGCGTCCCGGGGGTGGGTGATTCCGGGGCAATATAGGCAGGCATCTTTGATGCACGCGGGGAAAGGGGCGGCAGCATGCCCCGGTCCCCCGGGCCGAGAATCTGGACCGGGTTCCCCATGCGGGAGCCGAGCTCGTAGAGGCCGAACAGTGCCAGGCTTCCGAGGTCGATGGTGTGGTCCGAGTGGAGGTGCGTGATGAAAATTCCGCGCAGGTCCTTGAAATCGAGCCCGGCCTCGTGGATACGACGGCCGACGCCGTGTCCACAGTCGACCAGGTAGAACCCGCCGTCGACGACGACTGCTGTTGATATTCCGCAGCGGTCAGAGAGGCGTCCGCGTTCCCACCATCGAGGGCCCCCTGCGGTGCCCAGGGTGATCACGTGGTCCCGCTGGGTCCGGCCGTTGTCTGTGGTGGCATCGTTTGTCATCGTCACTCTTCCTTGAATGTCGTACAGGGGTCTGTATCCATGGTGAGCTGAGTCATAACATCTGCATAGTCGAATAATATGAAGTACGGCATAAGGAGAACCGATGGCAGAACCGACGATCCGGCAGTTGCAGTACTTCCTGGCCGTCCTGGACCATGGGTCAGTGACGGCCGCGGCCAAGGAATCGCACGTGTCGCAATCGGCATTATCGATGGCTTTGTCCCAGCTGGAGGCAGCGTTCGCGGAGCCGCTTTTTACACGCAGCAAGGCTCAAAAGGTCGTACCCACCCCTGCGGCTCTGCGGTTGGCACCGCATGCGAGAAGTGTCATTGAGACGATTGAGCAGGCTCATGCTGCGGTAAGTGAGGAGAAGTACGTGCTACGCGGCCTGCTGCGCGTGGGGTGCCTTACGACGCTTTCCCCGAACCTGATGCCCGCACTGGCACAAGCATTTGCCGACAGATACCCGGGTATCGCTCTGCGTATATTTGAAGGGGGTGCCGTAGAGCTTCAGGACATGGTCCGGCGGGGCCAGCTGGATGTGGCTTTCCTTTACCGGCGGTTGTTGGAACACGACCTGGCACGCCAGGACCTGGCCAGGGCAACCCTGCACGTCATGTTGCCTGGTAATCATGTCCATGCGCAGGCAGCTTCGGTCTCTGTCCGCGACATCCTTGACCTCCCGCTGATTTTGCTTGATATTCCACCGACCGCGGACGCGATCCTCGGAATTCTCATGGGACTGGGCGTGGATTCGCCGCCGCGGTTAAGGTCTTCAAACATCGAAACGATCAGGGGATATGTGGCGCTTGGTCTGGGCTTTTGCCTCACAAACACTGTTCCCAGTCACCGGATAGGGTTCGGGGACCGTACCGTCGCGTATGTCCCACTTGCCGATCCTGTGCCGCAGAATGCCATTACCGCCGTTACTTCGGCAGGGCATGCGCCTTCGGCCAGGACCCAGATAGCTATCGACCTCGTACGGGACTATCTCCAAGTCCGCTTCACTAGAGAATAGGCTCAGCAGCCGATCCGAGGTTTGGGAGATAATCTTTTCTGGTCGGGCCCTGTCCACTCGGGAACCTGGCCGCCCTCAGCCAGGATGGCAGGAGCGGATTTGCGGCAGACCTGGGATTACCGCGAAGCTTGGGTTGCTGCCCCTTGTCAAACGATGTCAGGGTTGACCATCGTGGCGGCGCCGACGAGTCTGGGGCCAATACAGAGAATGAAGCTGCTGAGGGCGCCATCCCAGTTTGCTGCTTAGCTCGACGCAGACACCTCGTAGTACGCCCTGAATGCCGCGTTCAGCGCAGAAGGCCCCAACGATCAGGTCTAAGCGCTGCGTGAAGAACAGGGATCGTGCGTTACAAACCCGGATAATTTCAAGCCCGTGAAGGGAAACACCGTGAAGAAGGCTCTTGCCCGCGAACCGCGCTGGCGACGAGAAGGCCAGATGCCGGACTACCGATTCTCTCTTGCCAATGAGCGAACGTTCCTGGCCTGGATTCGGACTGCGATGGCTATTCTGGCGGGGGCAATTGCCATCGACCAGCTCACCCCGCAAATCGCGCCCTCTCCAGTACGGGTCGTACTGTGCCTTGCGCTGGCGGGTATCGGGGCCCTCCTGGCGGTGGAGGCTTACCGGCGATGGTCGCTGCAGGAGCAGGCAATGCGCCATAACCAAGAACTGCCACATGCATGGCTGCTGGTGGCCATGACAGCGGTCGTTGCAGCTGCAGCCGTGGTATTCGCAGTCCTCATCCTCTTGGCACGATGAACGCGCACAGCGGCCAAAGGCTGCAGCCCCCGGACCCGGGGCTGCAGCCCGAGCGGACGTCTCTGGCGTGGCGTCGCACCTTCCTGGCCCTGCTGGTGGCGGACTTCTTTATCTGGCGCGCGTGGCTGTCTACCTTGTCACGTCAGCCAGCAATTCACCCACCGAGTTCCTTGGGGTTAGGGTTGGCATCCGCTGCGGCGGCGGCGGCGACAATAGTCTTCGCCGTTTGCGTGCTGGTCAGAACCGGCAGCCTGCGCCGGGCCAATGCTGCGCCGCCGGCCCTGCTTTTGCGCGCTGCTGCGGCAGCCGTCCTCGTCCTGGCCGCCTCGGTCGCAGTTTCCGTCGCCCTCTCAGCCTGACCCTGTCACATCGCGGACGAGTACCCTGAAGGCCCACGGCAGCTGGCGTCAACGTTGCAGCCAAAGTGGAAGGTCCCGAAGTCAGTGCCGCGCCCGGCCGCCGAAACTCGTTCGGTGCTGCATCAACTTCTCAAGGAGCCGGGCCAGCACTGCAACCTCGCTCGGCTCCAGCGCTTGGGCCCACTCACTCTCCCGCTCGTTCTGGGCCTGGAAATCCCTCCTGACCACTTGAACACCCTCCTCAGTCAGTGCAAGGCTCACCTGGCGGCGGTCGCTCCGGGACGGCGTCCGAACAACCAGCCCGCGTCCCTCCAAGGTGTTAACCAGGCTGGAGACTGCAGCACGGCTCATCCCGGTCTTTACCGCCACCTCACGGGGATTAAGCGGACCGCAAACCCACAGCGCCAACAGCAGCCGGAAACCGGACCAAGTGCTCCCGGCCGGCCGGTGGATACTGGCTTCAAAGTCGTACGTCACCGTGCTCGAAGCACGGTTCAGCGACATCATCAGCCTGTTCGCCTCCAGATCCGCCTCGGGGAACTCCTGTTGCATCCGCTCCTGCGCGGCCTCAACAAACGTCCAGTACTCCGGCAGCCACGCCGTCTCATCGCCCGTTTTCATGGACCGGACTCTACCCGACTGTAGATAATCAAACTATTGACTATCTAAAGTTGAATCACCTAATGTGGGTGTCATGCCGCTCATCCCACCCAGGCACAAAGGAGTGACCATGGACCATCCAGGAGTCCTCAGACTCACCAGCGCCGGCACGAACTGCCAGGGCTGCCTTCCCGAGACCGGGCCGTCGTCGTCCGCCTGCCCCCTGCCCTCTCCACAAACCCCCCTCACCCGACCATCGGCCACCGAAGGAAGGAACTAGCGATGCCCTATTACCAGCAGCTCGGCTCTGTGCCGAAGCACCGCCACACGCTCTTCAAAGACGAGTCAGGCGCCATCCTGTATGAGGAGCTGATGGGTGAAGAAGGTTTTTCTTCCGATTCCTCGCTGCTCTACCACCGGCACATCCCCTCCGGTGTCATCGGCAGCCGCGTGTGGGAACTCCCGGACCAGACCCTCACCCCCAACCACCCCCTGCTCCCCCGGCACCTGCGGCTCCATGACCTTGGCAGCGCCAGTGATCCTGCGACAGTTGACGCGGTCACCGGGCGCCGCCTCGTCATGGGCAACGGCGACGTCCGTCTCTCCTACGCGTGGGTCGGAAAGACTTCACCGCTGTACAAAAACGGGCTCGGGGATGAATGCGTATACGTCGAAAAGGGCAACGCTGTCGTTGAAACCCAATTCGGTGCCCTCCCGGTGGAAGAAGGCGACTACATCATCATCCCCCGTGCCACCATCCACCGCTGGGTGATCGCCGGCGGCGATGTCGTCCAGCTCTACTTCATGGAGGCCAACAGCCACATCGGCCCACCCAAACGATACCTGTCCAAGTACGGCCAGTTCCTTGAACATTCCCCGTACTGCGAACGCGACCTCCACGGACCAAGTTCGCCGCTCCTTGCCGAGGGCACCAATGTTGAGGTCTACATCAAACACCGCGGCGCCGGACCTACCGGAGTAATCGGCAGTATCCATATCCTGCCGACCCACCCCTTCGACGTCGTGGGCTGGGACGGATGCCTGTACCCCTTTACGTTCAACATCAGGGACTACATGCCCATCACGGGGAAGATCCACCAGCCCCCACCCGTGCACCAGGTGTTCGAAGGCCATAACTTCGTCATCTGCAATTTCCTGCCGCGCAAGGTCGATTATCACGAACTTGCCGTCCCGGTCCCGTACTACCACTCAAACGTCGACTCGGATGAAGTGATGTTCTACGTTGCAGGCGACTACGAAGCACGCAAGGGTTCCGGCATCAACAAAGGGTCGATCTCACTGCACCCCGGCGGCCACCCGCACGGTCCCCAGCCCGGTGCGATCGAAGCCTCGGTGGGTGTCGAGCGCTTTGATGAGACCGCGGTCATGGTGGACACATTCCTCCCACTGCACCTCGGCGAGGCAGGCATGGCAACCGATGACGGAAAATACGCCGAATCCTGGACTCCGGGCCACGAGTGGACCGGCGGCAAATGGAGTAACTCGTGACCGCCACCGAATCACTGTTCCGCCACTTCTTCGACGACGCCGCCACCTTTCCCCCCGGCCTGGCACCCCTGCGGCAAGCAATCGCCGACGCCGCCGGCCGACGCGGCACGGTCACAGCCGGCACCGTCGGCCCCTCCGTCATCAAACTGGAGGACGTTACTGAGGCGCACCGTCTCGCTCAAGGCCAAGGGATCACCACTGCCAATCCCCTGCCCCTGGCGATTGTGGTACCGGCCGGCGCCTTGGACGCCGCCCTCACCGCCGCCTCAGCCGCCGCACCCATCCTGCGGCTCGAAGCCCTGGAGCTGAAAGTCTCGGAGCCCCACTCCGGAACCTGGCGCGACGAGATCCACCGTGCGGCAGCGCAGGCAAACGTACCCGTCTATATCGAGCTGAGCCCGGCCCACCTTGGCCAGGGCGGAATCGAAATTCTGGCCGAAACCGGGCTCCGCCTGAAATACCGCACCGGCGGCCTCGTCCCCGACGCGTTTCCCACTCCCGAACAACTCGCCCGGGTGCTCGCCGCGACCGTACACAGCCGGGTACCGTTCAAGCTGACAGCCGGGCTCCACCGGGCAGCCAGATATACAGACGCGGCGACCGGATTCACCCACCATGGCTTCCTCAACATCGCCCAGGCCGTCGACGCGGCAATGGTCGGGGCCAACGAGACTACGCTTGCCGCCATTCTCAGATCCACTGACGAACAGGCGATCGCTGCATGGGGTCGGCACTCCAACGGCGCATGGCGCACGCTCTTCGGATCCTTTGGAACGTGCAGCGTGTCTGAACCGCTCGAATCCCTCGCTGAGCTTGGCCTTGTCCCCTCTGACTGGGCACCGGCCCGTCAACCCCAGACCATCCAGGAAGTCCACCCATGACCACTGCCGCAGAAGCCTACGCAACCCCCGGGTTTGGGGTTGAGAACCTCCCGTACGGATCGTTCACCGCCCCTGATGGATCCGGGCCGGTCCTTGGCGTCCGCCTCGGCAACCTGGCCGTACCCCTCGAACGGCTCCTCGACGCACCCGGGATCCCGGCGCCATCGGATGCCATCCGCAGAACCCTGGCCGCGCCGAACCTCGACCTGCTCCTGGCCGCAGGCCGCCAGTCGTGGACCGACGCCCGCGTCTGGATCACCGAGGCCCTCACGGCCGAGGGATCAGACTCGCCGGCCCGGGCCGCCTCACACCCCGTTGAAGCAGTCACACTGCACCTGCCGTTCACCGTCGCCGACTACGTTGACGGCTACGCCTCCGAACATCACGCATCCAACATCGGAAAAATGTTCAGGCCCGACCAACCACCACTGCTGCCGAACTGGAAGCATCTCCCCGTCGGATACCACGGCAGGGCCGGGACCATCGTGGTTTCAGGAACCCCCGTGCCCAGGCCCAAAGGCCTGCGGCCCGAACCTTCCGGGACCCCCAGCTTCGGCCCCTCACGACGCCTGGACATCGAAGCGGAGCTCGGATTCGTGCTCGGCGGCACAGCCCCAGCCGGAGAAGTGCCACTCACCCAAGCCGCAGACCACCTCTTCGGAGTGGTCGTCTTCAACGACTGGTCCGCCCGGGATATCCAAGGCTACGAATACGTACCACTGGGCCCATATCTAGGGAAATCGTTCGCGAGCTCCGTCTCGCCCTGGGTCGTCACCACCGACGCCCTGACAGCAGCCCGCGTCGGGCCACCGCAACGGGACATGCCACTCGCGCCCTACCTGGACGACGACAGCCTCGAGAACTGGGGACTGGACATTACCCTCGAGGTCCTTGTCGACGGTCGCACAGTATCCCAACCACCAGCGAAAACTCTTTACTGGACAGCCCCGCAGATGATCGCACACATGACCGTTAACGGGGCCAGCCTGCGCCCGGGCGACTTCATCGGCTCCGGCACCATCTCCGGCCCGAACGTACACGAGCGAGGGTCCTTCATGGAACTCTCCTGGGGAGGCGCCGAACCATTCACGCTCGACAGCGGCCGGACCATGACCTTCCTTGAAGACGGCCAATCCATCACCATCAAAGCCACGGCCCCAGGCCCCAACGGCACTGTCATCAACTTTGGCGAAGTCGAGGGACGCATCACACCAGCATCCTGAAAACTATGCGCTTAGACGGCAGGGAAACTCCAACGTAGGCAACATCGACATCGTCTTCGCCCAAGTCGAGCGGATCCACATCGATGACCAGGTCCTCACCCTCGATGGCCGACTCGACATCCAGAAGATCCGGCCGCCGGCAGGAATGAGCTACCACGATTACACCTCCATCACCGAGACCTTCGAGATAAAGATCCCTTAGGCCTCCGACGACGAAGCCTAGGGCCTCAGTGGCCCAGCCCGCCTGACAGCCCACCCCCCAAATCCCCCGTGGTCCCTGCTCGCCCCCCGGGCAGGGGCCACGGGCCATGGGCCATGGGCCACCGGGCCACCGGGCCAAGCCGAGGAAACTCCCTGGCGGGCAGGAAACGATAGAGAAGCAATTGCGACCGTACACGCCGGTCGACCCAACAGAGGAGGACGTGTGTCCCACAATTCGCATTTATCGGTGGCCAGTGCTGCCGTCCCGATGATGGGCGGCGACCATTTACCGAGCCAGCCGCTTCCCTTCTCCCTTGAAGTCATCACCGTGGGCGAACCCGAGAGCAAAGCGGCACGCGGTGTGACCCACGAGTCAACCAAGCCCGGCAAAGCTGAACTCCTGAACAAGATACGCACACGCCTTTCTGAATGAGCTACACCCCAACCTGACGTCGGGGCGCCTGACGTGGGAAGACTTGCCCCGTAGGTGGAGCTCCGGCCTGGTTCTCAGACACCTGACGAACCGCAGGAGGTGACATCACCCGCCCCTTCGCTAAGCGACTTCCATCAAGACCTGATTCTTCGGACTATTTTGATAGTTCTCGGGCTACCGCAGCTCGGTTTCCTGCCCCTCCAACTGTCAGGGTGGGATCTGAGAACATCATGAGCCACCGTCAACAATGCGGAATTTCGCGCTATTCTGACGCCAGACCGGCGCCGCAACTTGCCCGCGCTCCCCGTCACCCTGTCCAACGCTGCTCTAGGGCGAGGCGACCTCAGAGAAACTTTTACGGGCAAGGCGTGCGGGAACCCTCACACGGCTCCTGCTTCGTGGCATTACCCGATAGCTACTTGACCGAATATCCATTCTCGGCGTTGCCGTGGCCCCGTGGCGGGGAACGGCGGCCGCCTCTATCGGGAACCGATTAGTGAAGCATCGTCTTCAAAGTGTATTCAGCGCTTCCACGGGGGTCTCGGTACCAGATGACCACCCTGCATTTTCTTCCGGCACAAGGATCAGGTCGAGGTAGCCCTTGAGGATGCCGGGCACGTCCACGGTGTCAGGATTGAGGAGCCACTCGGTTTGAATTCCTTCCCATAGAGCCACGATGGTAGGGCCCGCGACATCTGGGTCGACGCCCGGCCGAAGCCGGCCAATGCTCGCGAGGTACCGCAGCTCCCCACTGTATTCCTTCCGAAGCCGGGCGAAGCGTTGGACGAAGTAGTTACGGGCCGGGTGGTCCTCAGTCGTGGCTTCTCCGGAGAGGACGGAGTAGAGCTCTACGAGGTGGGGAATCCGCTCATTGTGTTTCGCCTGCCGCACGATGGTTTCGGCAAACCGCTCCCGTGTGCCCGGGGTGCTCGTGGAGATCCGGTCGCGGTACTCGAGCACCGCCACGAGCAGCTGAGCCTTGGTGGGGAAATGGTGGAGGAGCGTGGTCTGGTTGATCCCTGCCCGGTCCGCGACGTCCTGGATGCTGCCGCCGTTGTAGCCCCGTGACCCGAAGACCTCTACGGCGGCTTCAAGAATTTGCCGTTGGCGCTCAGCGGTCTTGGCGTAGGGGCCGCGCGGGCCTGAGCGTGCGTTCGCCTTCTTAGTCATGGAATCCAGTCTAGTTTCATTAAAAACTGAGCATCCACTCAGCTTTTGTGTTAGCCTTGTCACGTCGGGCCGCACGGCCCCGGCGCCGTGTCCGCGGCGCTGACCATAACGAAGTGGGACTCATGCCATCTCTGACACGACGACAACTCCTTTGCGGTGGACTCGGCGCCTCCGCCTTTGCCCTTCTCACCGGATGCGCCACTCCGGGCACTGTTTCCGTCAATGCCGCACCTGCCATTCCTGCGGCCAGTACCGGTGAGAAGGTGACACTCACGTACTGGTCTTGGCTCAAGAATGTTCAGAAGGTCGCCGATATCTGGAACGCGAGCCACCCCAATGTCCAGGTTGAGACGGTCTGGATCCCCAGCGGCAACCGTGGTGGGTACTCCAAGCTTTACGCCGCGCTAGCGGCGGGCGGCGGCCCTGACCTAGCGCAGGTTGAAATGCGTACCGTTCCTGAGTTCATGCTCGTCAACGGGCTCGTGGATCTCTCGCGCTACGGTGCCCGTGAATACGCACACCTTTATGACCCCGCACTTTGGAGCCAGGTGAGCTTCTCCGGGGGCGTCTACGGCATCCCCCAGGACTCGGGGCCGATGGCCACGTTCTACCGCCCCGACGTCCTGGCCAAGGTAGGCGCGGCGGCACCGGTGACTTGGGAGGAGTGGGCAGCCGTTGGGAAGGAACTCCGCGGTGCCAACGCCTACATCGACTGCTTTTCTCTCGCGGACACCTCCTACTTCGTCTCTTTCGCCGCACAGGCTGGCGCTTCCTGGCTGCGCCCAGCCGAGGACGGATGGGTCATCAACATGACCGACGACTCAACGCTGAACGTCGC
This sequence comes from Arthrobacter sp. UNC362MFTsu5.1, assembly GCF_000685965.1. Lineage (GTDB taxonomy): Bacteria > Actinomycetota > Actinomycetes > Actinomycetales > Micrococcaceae > Arthrobacter. The sequence continues at coordinate 51,828 of NZ_JMLE01000018.1, forward strand.
GCGTTTCTTTGACCGGGCAATCGACGACGGCATCGTCACCACCGCCTATGGACCCTTCACCCCCGGCTGGTACGCGGCGGCTGCGAAGGGGGAGCTCGCGTCGCTCACGAGCGGCAGCTGGGCCGATGCCCTTGTGCAGAGCGTCAGCGGCGGAGCGGGCAAGTGGCGCGTGGCGCCCATGCCCATTTGGGACCCCAGAGGGTATGGCTCAAGCTACCTCGGCGGCTCCACCGCGGCGGTCCTGGCTAACAGCAAGCACCCCCGCGAGGCCCTCGAGTTCGCTGTCTGGATGACGTCCACGCAGGCCGGCATCGACGCCGAGATCGCCAACAGTGGCATCGGATGGTCGCCCGTGCCGGGCATCATCGGTGCAAAGCGCGAGAGGCCCTCCGACTTTTTCGGGGGGCAGAACTACAACCAGGACGTGATCGTGCCGGCGAGTAAGTCGCAGAACATGGACTGGTCTTGGTGGCCCGTCACCACGCAGTCTTTCAACATCCTGGGCGACGGGTTCCGCCGTAAGGCATCGGGCACGAGCCTAGTCGACACCGTAGCAGCCGCCGAGCAGCAGATCATGACCGCCTTCAGGAACAAAGGTCTGACGATTAGGAAGGAGCAGGCATGAGCGCCACGGCAGATACCGCACAAGCACATCCGTCAGCAGTCCAGCGGGAGGGGCACGGACGGGCAAGGCAGCAGCGCCGCGTCGTCACCCGTGCACCCTGGATACTGCTCGCGCCCTTCCTGGCGCTCTTTGCCCTCACGTTCATCTTCCCGATCATCGCTGCTGTCGGTTCGAGCTTTACGAAAGTGACCCGCAGTGGCCTCTTCGGCGAGACGGGCGTCCACTCCGGGTTTGCGGGGTTCGAGAACTATGCCCGCGCCCTCGGGGACGGTAGCTTCCTCGCCTCGATCGGCCGCGTACTGCTCTTCGGCGTGGTCCAGGTTCCTGTCATGATCGCCCTATGTACAGTCCTTGCGCTCCTGCTGGAGTCGGCCTCGGCTAAGTGGCCCGGGTTCTTCCGCGCGGCCTACTTCATGCCGTACGGCGTGCCGGGTGTCATCGCGACCATTCTCTGGTCTTTTCTCTACGTCCCGGGCCTGAGCCCGCTCGTGGACGCTGCCACGTCCGTAGGCCTCACCGTGAACTTCCTCGGCCCGGACACCGTGCTGTGGTCCATCGCCAACATCGTTACGTGGAGCTACACGGGCTACAACATGCTCATCGTCATAGCCCAGCTTAAGTCGATCCCCGGCGAGATATATGAAGCTGCGCGCGTGGACGGTGCCGGGCCCTTCCGTGTCGCGTGGACCATTCAGCTGCCGCTTATCCGGCCCGCTCTCGTGCTCACAACGGTGTTCTCGATCATCGGCACGCTTCAACTTTTCGCCGAGGCGCAAGTCCTTCAGACTGTGGCTCCGGCCGTCGACAGCCAATACACCCCGAACCTCTCCGCCTACACCACTGCCTTTGCATACAACGACTACAACGTCGCCGCAGCCCAGGCCGTGCTCATTGCCCTCGCGGCCTTCATCCTCTCCTTCACCTTCCTCCGGTTCACGAACAGGAAGTCCTCATGACTGCCACTCCCACCCTTAGCCGGCCCCAGAGCGTCGCCGGGGAGCCACCTGTGACGCGGCGCCGACGCCCGGGCTCCACAACGATTCTTGTCACGGGGCTGCTTGTCGTAGCCGCGCTCTACTTCCTGGTCCCGGTCTATTGGGTGGTGGTCGCTGCGACCAAGACCAGCGGAGACCTGTTCGCGACCAACGGTTTCTTGTTCGCGCCTAATTTCGTCCTATGGGACAACCTGGCGAACGTCCTCTCCTACGGGGACGGCGTCTTTGTGCGCTGGTTCCTCAACTCAATTCTGTATGCAGGGGTTGGCGCATTGGCCGCGACGTACTTCGCCGCTGCTGGCGGCTACGCCTTGGCCAAGTACAACTTCCGGGGCAACAGTCTCATCTTCGGGCTCGTCCTCGGAGGCGTCCTCGTCCCCGGCACCGCCACAGCCCTGCCCCTGTTTCTGTTCTTCAGCCAGCTCGGCATCGCCAACACGTACTGGAGCGTCCTGTTGCCCTCACTCGTCTCGCCGTTTGGCCTGTTTCTGTGTCGGGTTTATGCGCAGGCAACAGTGGATCCGGCGCTGTTGGAGGCTGCGCGAATCGACGGCGCGGGCGAACTTCGCATCTTCCACTCCGTGGGGCTGCGGGTTCTCACTCCCGCCCTGGTGACGGTGTTCTTGTTCCAGCTCGTGGGCATCTGGAACAACTACTTCCTGCCGCTGGTGATGCTCTCCGACTCGAAGCTGTTCCCCATCACGGTAGGTCTGAATAACTGGCTTAGCCAGGCAGACCGGCTCCCGGAGTTCTACCAGCTGACCACCGGCGGCGTACTGCTGTCTGTCATCCCGCTCGCCATCGCCATGATCGTCCTTCAGCGCTTCTGGCGTGGAGGCCTCACAGAAGGAGCCGTCAAATGAGCCCCCGTCCAGCGGAGGCCACAGCCTCCACCGCCTACGTCACCGACCCGGGCCCGGGAGAAGGACGGCGAGAACCGGCCCGTTCCTGGCTTCACACCGACGCCCCGTCCCTGTCCCTCGACGGGCAATGGCGATTCCGACTCCTCAAGGGAGTCCCCGGAACACCCGGCGGGCGTGGGGTGCTGTCCCCGGGGGAGGCCGCGGAGGCGATGGCCGCTGCGGAGTACGACGACTCTTCGTGGGCGTCGCTGACCGTACCCTCCCACTGGGTGCTCCAGGGCGACGGATCGTACGGCCGCCCGATCTACACGAACGTGCAGTTCCCGTTCCCAATCGACCCGCCGTTCGTCCCCGACGAAAACCCCACCGGGGACTATCGCCGTACGTTCGAGCTGCCCGACGGCTGGAAGGCCGACGACACAGGCGGCGAGAGCCGCGTCGTCCTGCGCTTTGACGGCGTCGAATCCCGGTACAAGGTATGGGTCAACGGCACAGAGATCGGATGGGGCGCCGGAAGTCGCCTCGCCCAGGAGTTCGACGTCACCGACGCCGTCAGCACAGGTACCAACACCATCGCAGTCCGCGTCCATCAATGGTCCGCTTCCAGCTACCTCGAAGACCAAGACCAGTGGTGGCTGCCGGGAATTTTCCGATCGGTGACCCTCTTGTCCCGCCCGGCCGATGGCATCGAGGACGTGTGGCTCCGGACCGGCTACAACGACGGGGCGGGGACCCTGGAACCGGAAGTGAAAGCGCCGGCATCGTCGTACCCTGTTCGCCTCCGCGTACCCGAGCTCGGCATCGACGTCGAGTGGGCCAATCCCGGTGATGTTGCACCGGTACCTGTTTCTGCCGTCGAGCCCTGGACCGCCGAAACCCCGCGGCTCTACGATGCGACCGTGGCCAGCAAGGCCGAGACGGTGTCACTGCGGATCGGCTTCCGCACCGTAGAAATCGTGGGAGACCAATTTCTGGTCAACGGACGCAAAGTGGTGTTCCACGGTGTCAATCGCCACGAGACCCACCCCACGCTCGGCCGCGTCTTCGACGAGGACTTCGCCCGCGAGGACCTCGCGCTCATGAAGCGCTCCAACGTCAACGCAATCCGTACCAGCCACTACCCGCCCCACCCGCGACTGCTCGAGCTCGCGGACGAGATGGGCTTCTGGGTAATCCTCGAGTGCGACCTCGAAACGCACGGGTTCGAGCGGCACGGCTGGGCCCGGAACCCGAGCGACGAGCCGATGTGGCGCGAGGCGCTCCTTGACCGGATCGAACGGACCGTGGAGCGGGACAAGAACCGTCCCTCGATCGTCATGTGGTCCCTCGGCAACGAGTCCGGCACAGGACAGAATCTCGCCGCTATGTCCGCGTGGGTGCATGCACGGGATGCGGGCAGACCAGTCCACTACGAGAACGACTACGCCGGCGCGTACACCGACGTGTACTCCCGCATGTACGCGACACTGCCCGAGGTGGATACAATCGGCCGCGACGGCGACACCACACCGCTGCTGGGCTGCTCCCCTGCCGAGGGGGCGCGGCAGCGGACCAAGCCGTTTATTCTGTGCGAGTACGTCCACGCAATGGGCAACGGGCCCGGGAACATATCGCTGTACGAGGACCTCATCGCGAAATACCCGCGGCTGCACGGCGGGTTCGTCTGGGAGTGGCGCGACCACGGTATCGCCGCCCGTACCGCGGACGGCACCGAATACTTCGCCTACGGCGGCGACTTCGGCGAGGAAATCCATGACGGCAACTTCGTGCTCGACGGCCTCATCCTCTCCGACTCCACGCCCTCGCCGGGACTATATGAGTTCAAGACCGTCGTGGCGCCCGTGAGACTTGCCTTTGACGGGCTCGAGCCGGGCGGCAAGCCCTTTATACGGGTGACCAACCTGCGACACAGCGCGGATCTGGGAGACATGGTCTTTCGCTGGCGGATCGAGGACGACGGCGAACCAGTCGCCTCCGGTGAGCTCGCCGTCGATGGGCTCGACGGCGGCCCACTCACCCCTGGCGCCTCGGCCGCGGTCCCCCTTCCGGTGTCCGCCGAGGGATGCACTGGAGAGGTATGGGTGACCGTCGAGGCGGTCCTCGAGCAGGATGCCGGGTGGGCGCATTCCGGGCACGAAGTCGCCTCAGCGCAGGGCCGCCTCGCGTCGCCCGCGAGGCGCCCGCTGCCGTTTGCAGCCGGGCTCCTGGGCGGAAATTGGCGGCCGGGAGAAGGCGCCGGGCTCCTGGAGCTCGGGCCGGCAGTCTTCGATGAAGGGCGGCTCGTTACACTCGCTGGCCTCCCTGTGGATGGGCCCCGGCTTGAGCTGTTCCGGGCGCCCACGGACAATGACCGCGGCGAATCCCGGGGCGGATACATCGACACCGACCCTTGGGCACCAGACGCAGACGGCATCCCGGGTGTAGGAGCTCCCGGGCCTTCGTCGGCAGCGCGTTGGCACGCGGCCGGTCTGGACCGGCTGCACGGGCGTGTTGAGGCAGTCGAAGTGCTCGATGACCGTGCCCTCCGCGTGCGCACCCGGTACGCCGCGGCGGACCAGGTGCGCACCGTCACCGTCGAGGAGCAATGGATTCTCGACCCCGAAGGTTTGTGGCTGCGGGTGGACATTCTGCCATCCTCCGATTGGGACGGTGTGTGGCCCCGTGTCGGTGTGCGGTTCGGGCTGCCCGCCGACGTGGACGCGGCGTCATGGTTCGGGCTGGGACCGCACGAGTCCTACCCTGACAGCCTCGAAGCCGCGCTTGTGGGACGGTACGCAGCCGGGATCGATCAGCTCGCCGTGCCGTATGCGTGCCCGCAGGAGACCGGTCACCGCGGAGGTATGCGCTCCCTCGACCTGCTCCGGGGCTCGGAGCCGTGGGTACGGGTAGACGCGTTCGCGGACTCGCGGGGCCGCCTGCCGGGCTTCACCCTGAGCCGGTACACGGCCCAGGAGCTCGCCGCGGCCCGGCACCCGCATGAGCTGCCCGCGGCCACGCGTTCATGGTTATACCTCGACGCGGCCCAGCACGGGCTCGGCACTCGCTCGTGTGGCCCGGATGTCTGGCCCGAGTCCGCCTTGGCGCCGGAGGCGCGGACGCTCACCTTCCGCCTGGCGGCCTCCGAATGACCAGCCTCGTGATGTCCAGGATGAGCGCCGATACCGTTCCGATCTCAGGTAGGCAGACCACGCTGCGCTGCGGCCCCTACACCGCCGAAATAGCCAGCGTCGGTGCATCGTTACGCTCCTTGCGCTACAACGGCAGGGACCTGATTCTCCCCTTTTCGGAACATCAGGTCCGCCCCGCCTACCGAGGGGCAGTATTGGTGCCTTGGCCTAACAGGGTTATCGCGGGACGGTATGAATTCGAAGGCGTGGAATACCAGCTCGGTATCAACGAACCGAGCCGGGGCCACGCACTTCATGGCCTACTGGCCTGGGAAGACTGGTGCCCGGTTAAATCCGACGAGTCCTCGGCCATTCTGTCCACCGTCGTTCAAGCGAGGAGCGGTTACCCCTTCCGCCTGGACGTACAGGTGTCCTACCAGCTGGACTTTTCCGGGCTGCACACCACTGTTACAGCCACCAACACCGGCCCCGGCTCAGCACCTTACGGGGCCGCCGGGCACCCATACTTGGTCGCCGGGGAGGGCCGGGTCGACGACTGGATTCTCGAGCTGCCCGCACGAAAAGTGCAGCAAGTCACCCCGGACCTTTTGATACCTACAGGAGTTAGCGACGTTTCAGAGGACCGACACTACGACTTTGTTGCCCCCCGCCCCATCGGTTCCATAACACTCGACCATGCCTTCACTGATCTCGTACGTGACAACGAAGGTTACTCAACCGCACGCCTGACTACATGGGACGGGTCCGGAACTTCGATGACATGGGGTCGGGACTGCCCCTGGGTGCAGATACACACAGCCGACCTCCCAGATGCGGAATCCAGCAGAGCCGGCCTGGCAGTAGAACCAATGACCTGTCCGCCTAATGCCTTCAACACCAGGACAGACCTCATAGTCCTCCTCCCGGGGCAGAGTCATACCGCGAGCTGGAACATCGAAGCGATACCAGCCAACCCAACCCACACCCGCTCATGAAAATCCTGGTCACAGGGGGCACGGGCTACATCGGTTCCCACACCGTTCTTTCCCTGCAGGAAGCCGGCCACGACGTGGTCGTCATCGACAACCTGGTCAACTCCAGCGAGGAATCGCTGCGCCGCGTAGCGGAACTCAGCGGCAAGACCGCAGAGTTCCACCACGTCGACCTCGTGAACGAGGCAGCCATCGACAAGGTCTTTGCCGGCGCAGCCATCGACGCCGTCATCCACTTCGCTGGCCTCAAAGCGGTGGGCAAATCTGTGCGGGAGCCGTTGAAGTACTACTACAACAACCTTGTAGGCACTCTGAACCTGATCCGCGTCATGGACAGGCATGACGTCCGCTCCATCGTCTTCAGCTCCTCCGCCACCGTCTACGGCGAACGCAACCCCATCCCCTATGTGGAAAAGATGGAGATCGGGGCCAACAACCCCTACGGGCGCACCAAGGAACAGATCGAGGACATCCTCTCCGACCTCGGCGCTGCCGACCCGCGCTGGCACATAGCCCTGCTGCGCTATTTCAACCCGGTGGGTGCACACCCATCCGGACGGATTGGCGAGGACCCGCAGGGTATCCCCAACAATCTGGTGCCGTTCATCGCCCAAGTGGCCGTGGGCCGCCGCGACAAGCTCATAGTCTTCGGGGGCGACTACGACACCCCCGACGGCACCTGCCTGCGCGACTACATCCACGTGGTGGACCTCGCGGAAGGGCACATAGCGGCCCTGAACCATATCGCGGACACCACCGGCGTGTTCCGCTGGAACCTCGGCTCCGGCAAGGGCTCCTCCGTCCTAGAGGTCCTGCGCTCCTTTGAGAAGGCCGTGGGCAAGCCCATCCCCTACGACATCACCGGCCGCCGCGCCGGAGACCTCCCTGCCTTCTGGGCCGACGCCACCTCCGCGCTGGCCGACCTCAGCTGGTCCACCACCAAGACCGTGGACCAAATGTGCAAAGACCACTGGCGCTGGCAAAAGAACAACCCCCAAGGCTATATATCCAACCCCGAATGAACAATAGGAGCAGTGGATAAATGCAGACAGAGAATTCCACCTGCACCGACTTCCACGAGCATGTACCCACGCAGCACGATTCCATCACCATCCACGTCCACACGCGATCCCACTTGGAGGCCGCCGTGGAGGCCGCCGTCCAACAACTCTCTGCTCGTGCGAGGTACCGGAAGCAGGGAATTCTGGTAACCCGGACGGCTCCGGGAACGGTCATCGTAAGCCTTGACCCAAATGTTCCCTACGGCATGAGCTACGAACGAACAACCTGGTAGTACACGAAGGCGATAGGCGAAATCAGCCTCATGCCTGTCTTGGGCTTTTCTGATGGCCCCTTTCCAACATGGCAACTGAACCTAGGAATCACGCATGAAAATTGGAATCCTCACCAGCGGTGGTGACTGCCCCGGACTGAACGCGGTCATCCGCGGCGCCGTACTCAAGGGCATCGCCATCCACGGCCACGAATTCGTGGGTTTCCTCGACGGCTGGCGCGGCGTGGTGGAGGGCGACATCATCGACATCCCCCGCACCATGGTCCGCGGTATCGCCAAGCAGGGCGGCACCATCCTTGGCACGTCCCGCACCAACCCCTTCGACAACGGCGGCGGCCCGGAGGTCATCAAAGCCCACATGGACCGCCTGGGCATCGACGCCATCATCGCAATCGGCGGTGAGGGCACGCTGGCGGCCGCCAAGCGCCTTACGGATGCCGGGCTGAAGATCGTCGGTGTTCCCAAGACCGTTGACAACGACCTGGACGCTACGGACTACACCTTCGGTTTCGACACCGCCGTGCAGATCGCCACGGAGGCCATCGACAGGCTCCGCACCACCGGCGAATCCCACCACCGCTGCATGATCGCCGAAGTGATGGGCCGCCACGTGGGCTGGATCGCGCTGCACGCCGGCATGGCCGCAGGCGCCCACGCCATCCTGATCCCGGAACAAAAAGTCAGCATCGAGCAAATCACCCAGTGGGTAAAGGAAGCCCACCACCGCGGCCGCGCACCCCTGGTGGTCGTCGCCGAAGGCTTCGTTCCCGAGCATATGGATGAGGCCCATTCTGAACGGGGCCTGGACGCCTTCGGCCGCCCCCGGCTTGGCGGCATCGCGGACCAGCTGGTCCCGGAGCTGGAAGCCCGCACCGGCATCGAAACCCGTGCCACGATCCTTGGCCACATCCAGCGCGGCGGCGTCCCCTCAGCCTTCGACCGGGTCCTTGCCACCCGGCTGGGCATGGCCGCCATCGACTCCGTGGTCGAAGGCTACTGGGGCACCATGGTCGCCCTGAAGGGAACAGACATCCAACATGTCGCCTTCGAGGAGGCCCTGGGCCAGCTCAAGACCGTCCCACAAAACCGCTACGACGAAGCAGCCGTCCTGTTCGGCTAAGCGCTCAAAATACAAACATCATCCGAACGCTTTGCTACCCGTCACAAATTTGCTCAGCATCCTGCTGCTATGAAGCTCGAGGACGAGATGCCAACAAGCATGACGCCGAATCAAGACCAAACAAACATCCACTCTTTCGCATCGTGGCAGCCTATTGACGACTGGACTGTGCTGACCGGCCAATACGTCGAAGTTCACACTCGCGGCAGCGTAACCGACCGCGGCCGCGTCGAAGCTGTCATGGCCGACGGATCTCTACTGTGGCTGATGCAGGACGGAGCCCACAGCCGGCGCGTCGTAGAACAACAACCAGGAACGTACATCCGCCGTACCTGGATCTGACGGCGATCGTGTTGGGGGGAACTAGATCTGCGCACTCAAGCTTCAACCGCCCGCGGCGCATTCGGATGGTGTAACTCCGAGGGCTTCTCGTCAGTGAAGGGCACACCGCAACCTGACGTCCGGGCGCCTGACAAGGGAGGATTTGGGTCGGTCAGTAGAGTTCCGGTCTTTCACAGATGCTTGCCGAGCCGCAAACGCTGAGGTCGCCTTCTTCTGGCCTGAGCAGACTTCATCAGTTCAGGTTTTGCGGAAGCCGCCCGAGACGCCTTTACTCAACCCGCACAGTCCGTGGGCCAGCACTACTCCCCCGAGGCCCTGGAGGTAATGATCGAAGCTTCGGGTATGTACCCATACTTCATCCAGGAATTCGGCAGTGCCATGTGGGAATCAGCCTTCAAAAGCCCTTTCACACGCGACGACGCGGAAGCCGCCGTCACGCTCGGCCGCGAAAAACTTGATGCCGGCTTTTTCATCGCCAGATGGCAACGCGCCACGAAAGCCGAACGCAGATTTCTTCACGCCATGGCCCAGGACGGTGAAGGACCATCCAGCACAGCGGATGTCGCATCAAAAATGGGGAAGAAGCCCACAGCCCTGGGGCCAGCGCGGGCCACGCTGATCGACAAAGGACTCATTTACTCCCCAGAGTATGGTCGCGTAGCATTCACTGTCCCGGGAATGGCAGGCTTTATTGCTCGCCAAGAACTTCTGGACTAGTCCGACGGGTCAGGCCTCTACGGCGGCAGGTGCGACCAGATGCCGACCGCCAGCTTGACGGAATCACAATTATCGGCTCTTTTGTAGCATGCACAGAAGGGGCTTGTTTGTGTTGCAATCGGCCGGGCGGTTGCCCTGTAAAAAACGAACACGGGGTCGCCGTGAACACCCCGGGCGGCAATGTCAGTCTGGTTTGATACGTTGCATCCATTAGCAACGTCTGGGGGTGATTAAATGGCTGAGCGAAATTCGTACCACGTGGTTCCTGGTGAAGATGGATGGAAGGCCGAGCGCGAAGGCTCGTCTCGCGCTTCTTCTGTTCACGACACGCAGTCCGCAGCAATCGACGCTGCTCGTGGTTATCTGTCCCGCTCTGGGGGCGGTGAATTGAACATCCACGGCAAGGACAACAAGATCAGGGCAAAGGACACAATTGCACCTGGCAATGATCCAAGGAATACGCCTGGATAAGCCTTATCGCGCAAAGACCCCGCTGGCTTCGGTTTATTCAACAGGAGCCGGCGGGGCGTTCTTGTATACGGACGGGCGGGGCCGGAGAGACACATAAAGCCTGTAGGCCCGCCTAATGCCGCGGCTGACGGAATATCCATTATCGGCTCTTTTACCACCGCGAGTCGCAGTGACTGCTGCTGGAGGGCGTTGAAGCAGTACACCCCGGCCACGGTTGGCCGGGGTGTACCTGATGTCCCAAACGAATTTCTGCCAGACGCTCCATGCGATTCGGGATCCCCGTGGAATCTCGCTGGAGACAATCATCTCCCGGAGAGCCTGCACCACACGTTATCGCGCTTGTCAGTCAGTCGTTATCCTTCAGGACGCAGATTTGACAGAGTCCCTCTCACACTCCTGATTGGGCCACTGCGGCCTGTGGAAGGACAGGCGTTTCGGAGGTGACGACGTCCACCGTGAGGGCTCCGGCGCAGTCGGGGCAGTAGTACTCCCTGAGCAGGACTGCGGGTTCCTCCAGTCGTAGGCGCACATTCATGTCGAGCTCGGCGTACCGCTCGGATACGGCCCGCTCGTGGGCAACCGCGGTCTCCCGCCAGTTCCCCTCCCCGAGGTCGCCTCCGCAGTAGCCGCAGGCCCATATGCCGTTCGCTGTCCTCACGATTGAGATGCCGTTTCCAGCCTGCGGGGTTTGCTGCGCAGCCGTCGGCTCAGCCCCGATGCGGGCACGGCGGATCTCACGCCGTAACGCTTCAGTCGCCTCCGCATCGGCCGCACCTTCGACCAGTTCCACCCCGTACGCTGCGCGGGCGTGTTTGGCCGTGATGTAGCCCGACGCAACATCTTCGGCCACGAGGGAGGGGTCCCGCAGCAGCGGGTCTCCCAGGCCGCCGCCTCCGCCAGAAGTGGCCAGCCAGACGTCATGGGGATTGATCGTCAGGTGGGTGACCTTCGAGGCCAGCCGTGGCGCCGTCCCATCTACTGTCTCCCGGGTCGGCAACCGGCCGGCGGCGAGCAGGGACGGCACGTTAGTATCGCGCAGGATGGAGAAGCTGCCTGACGAGGCCGGATGGCCGCCACCGAAGCCGCGTGGTGGAACTTCGGCGCATGCGTTGAAGCCGGGCCCGGAGGCCCCGCTGTCTCCGAGGATTGTGTAGGCCTGCTCGAGCCCCTGACCACCGCGGGTGATACCAGGGCCACCAGAGTTCGGCACTACCCGACGCCACAGGAAGAGCACGGGATCGGAAGCCTCGTGGGTTTCGACATCGGCCATCGCACAGCCGGTAAGGCACGTGCAGCCGTATGCGTCCTGACCGTCGTGGCCGGTCTGCGCTCCCCCACCCTCACCGACGGCGTTGTCGGTGTAGAACATAACCGAGTGGCCGCCGTGCTGGTTTGGGCCGAACGTGGCATTGGCCGGGTAGCCGTCCTGAGCCTGGCCGGCTACCCTCGATCGCAGCTCAGCATCCCCGCTCAGCGAGAGTGCCTGGGACAGCGTGTCCTTGACCATCTTCGCAACACGCAGCCCGACCTCGGAGTGCGCGTTGCTGACGGGCGCCGGCGGCACGGAGTTAACGATGGTGCCCCGCGGCCCCAGATCGAAGGAGAGCGGGCGCCATATGCCCCCGTTGAGAGGGAGATCTCCGTACCCGAGCACTGTGAGCAGGCCCGACATCGTCTGGCCCCACATGGCACCCTGCGCGGAGTTCACGTAAGCATCAATCTGCGGGACCCCGGCATACTCGAAGTGCAGATTCGATCCGCGGACGTGCAGCTTCAAGCTCAGCTCGAGCAGCTGATCGGGCCCATCATGGCCGTCGAACTCATTCCAGTCAATAGCCTGATAGACACCATCCGGAATCCGCTCAATACGCTGCCGCAGGACCCGCTCGGAAAGTTCCTTGTTGATCTCGCAGAACTGCCGGTGCCGTTCGAGGCCGAACTCATCAAGCACGTCGACCAGCTTCCGGGAGGCCGTGTTGTTAGCTGCGATCATGCTGCGGATGTCATTGAGCACCTCATCGCTGGCGCGCACGTTCGCTGCAATGAAGTTCTCCCACTCCGAGTCCATCTCACCGTCGCGGATAATGCGGACTGGAGGGAAGCGCAGGCCTTCCTGATAGACATCACGAGCCCCTGGCGCGAAGCCTGAGACACCGACACCACCGATATCGGTGACATGCATGTCCGCGAAGCTCCAACCGACGTGCTCGTTTTTGTAGAAGGTCGGCATAATGATCGACACGTCGCCCTGGTGCATGGCACCGGCAGTGTGAGGATCATTGACGATCCAGCCGTCGCCAGGCCTGATGCTCTGGTCACGGGTGAGCTGTGCGATCGCCTGGGTGCCGATGAGTGACGATGCCAGATGGAAAGTCACATGGGTCATGAAGCTGATGTGCTCGGGCTTGGTGTCGAGCAGGCATGTCGAGAAGTCCTTCGCCTCAGTCACGATGGCCGAGCCGCACGTCCGGATCAGGCTGACTGCCATCTCCTTGGTCACGTTTTCCAAGGCTTTGCGGTGGACCTCGGCGGCTACGACGTCGTAACCGGTGGTTGCGCTGCTCATTAAAAGACCTCCATCACAAAATTGCCGTACTGGTCGAGCCTGAGCTCGCAATCCACCGGGACGTATATCGTCGTATCGCCGGCGTCGATTATCGTGGGTCCGCTGACCGCCATGCCCGGCTCGAGCCGGCTCGCCGCGTAGATCGCAACCTCTACCCTCTCGCGAGTTTCAGGCAGACAGATCAGACGCCTGCCGAGCTCCGCGCTCTCAAGAGCGTCACCCGTGACCGGGCCCTGCTCTGGCGGGCGTGGGAAAGAACCGACCGCCGTGACTGAGACATTGACCATGACGACTGGGACGTCCTTCCAGGCGGTACCGCTGCCGTAGGTCTCCTCATAAGTGGTGGCGAATTGGGCAGCGATGTCAGTGGCGTCGGATTCGGTAAGGGCACGGTCTGGAAGCACAATTGATAGTTCGAAGGACTGGCCACGGTAACGCAGATCCGCGGTCACCCGCTGCTCGATCTGTTCCTCACTGAAGCCCTCCTCCGTGAGCGCTGCCCGCGAATCGAAGAGCAGCCGCTTCACTATGAGGTTGACCGATTCCACGCCGTCGGTCTGGCTGAGGTCCCAACGGGCTGCTTGGTCGCGGCGTACGACGAAGTCGGCGGAGAGCAGGCCCCGAGCGCAGAAAACCGAACTGTTGGCGGGCATCACTACCCGTCGGATGCCAAGGCGGCGGGCGATCTGGCCAGCGAACATGGGGAGGGTCCCGCCATAGGCGAGGAAGAGGAACTCGCGCGGATCGTGCCCGCGGTTGACGCTGACCTCGCGCACGGCGGTGGCCATGTTGACGACGGCGAGGTCATGGACTGCACAGGCAGCTTCGACGGCGGTCCAGCCAAAAGGCTCGGCGTAGACGTTCTCCAGAGCCTCAGCTGACTTCTCCGGATAGAGAGGGACGCGTCCGTCGAGATAGCGCGCGGGATCGATGAACCCTAGTACGACCATGGCGTCGGTGACGGTTGGCTCTGTACCGCCCCGGCCCAGCGCTGCCGGCCCGGGTGTGGAGCTGGCGCTCCGTGGACCCACTTGGGGAACGCCGCGTTCGCCGATGGAAGCAATGGAACCTCCGCCCGCGCCGACTGAGATGACGTCGACGATGTTCACTCCTGTTTGGAACAGGTCGATGTCGAGGTTCTTGGCGACCTTGACCTCGTTGTCCACGATGATGCCGGTGTCGAAGCTGGTGCCGCCCATGTCGCCGAGCAGAACCCGGGGCTCTCCCATCCGCTTTGCCAACTCGTTCGCGCCAATCGCCCCTGCCGCCGGGCCTGAACCGAGGAGTGCAAGGGGGTTCGTCCGCGCTCGGTTGAGGCTGATACCCCCTCCGAGTCCTTGGAAGAACATCAGGCCGCCGGCCAGTCCGCTGGTGCGGAGCTGTTCGCCCAGAGAGTCCAGATAGACCTGGGCGTCGCGGTGCACGAATGAGTTTAGGACGGTAGTCGTGAACCGCCGCGTCTCACCAGCGACCGGGTAGACCACGTGCGAGGCGGAGATGAACAGGTCCGGGTAGAGGCCGCGTGCCAGCTCAACAACTCGACGCTCATGAGCTTCATTTGCGTAGCTGTGCAGGAAGCAGATGGCCAGTGCCTCAACCTTCTCTTCCTCGACGAGACGGCGCAGCTCGGCTACCGTCTGCTCCTCGTTCAGTGGGACCAGTTCCTCACCGGACCAGTCGATGCGCTCCTCGATCTCAGCAATCGCCGAGCGCGCCACCAGATCTGGCACGTTTACCTGGAGGTGGTCGTCAAGCACCGACAGTCGTGGACCGCCAGCGAAGCGCAGCACGTCGCGGAACCCGGAGGTCACCAGCAGGCCAACTGAACAGCCTCTCAGTTCGGTGATTGTGTTGGTGACAACTGTGGTGCCGTTCACAAAGAGATCGGTGCGAGCGAGCAGCTCGCCAAGGCTGAGCCCGAATCGTCCTGCTGCCACCCCGACCGCCTCAAGTACACCGCGGCTGAAGTCGTCGTACGTCGTCAACGCTTTGCCGCGTTCCACCCGCCCATCGAGGAGAACCGCGACGTCTGTGTGGGTACCACCAACGTCTACTCCTATAAACCCGCCTGATGCGGCTTGATCCTGCGCCACGTTTACCCTGCCTTCTGCCCGACCGCTTCCTTGTGGTCGTGCTTGCCGTTGTGAAAAATTATGCTTCGTCTTGCGTAGTTCGACCGATAAGACTGGCCTTGGTTATGTCTTCCTTGGTTGCTGCCTCGCCCGCCAGTTCGATGATCGGCTTCCCCTCGTACATGACAATCACTCGGTCGCACAGTTCGGCGAGCTCGTCGGGCTCTGAGCTCGCGACCAGGACCGCCCCGCCGGCGGCCGCCATCTCGCGAATGCGGGCATGGATGTCACGTTTAGCAGCTACGTCAACCCCCTCCGTTGGCTCGTTGATGGCAAAAATGCGCGCTCCAGACATGAGCGCACGCGCTATGAGCACTTTCTGCTGGTTGCCTCCACTCAGGGTGCTGATGCGGTTGCCTGCAACCAGCTTCGGCCTGATGTCCAGCTTGCTGAGGACGACGTCCACTGCGCTCTGTTCGCGCTTAGCCAGAACGATGGGAATATTCCTGTGTAGGCGATGCTCACGGTCGTTCACGAGCGTCGCGGTTGTGGCCACTGTTAGGTTCCCGATGATGCTGTTGTGAGCCCGATCATCGGGGATGTAGGCGATGCCGGCCTTAATCGAGGCCTGTCGGGAACGCAGGGATAGTTTCTTGTCCTCCATCTTGACTGTCCCCTCGTGCCGTGGGTGCAGCCCCGCCAAACACTCGAGGACTTCACTCATGCCTGCTCCGACCAGGCCTGCGACACCGACCACCTCGCCGGCGTGGAGCTGGAGCGCAAAGTCCGAGACTGTTGGGGGGACGGCGAGACCTGTCACCGTCAGCACCGGCTCGGCGTGAGAATCGGAGGAAGATGCCTTGCGGTAAACCCCGTCCAGCTTGCGACCGGCGATCAGCTCACCAAGCTCTTCTTTGCCCAGGGTGGTGCTCTCGCGGTCTGCAACGATCCGGCCTTGGCGCAGGACGATGACACGTGTGCAGAAGCTGAGGACTTCCTCCAGGCGGTGCGAAATGAAAACGACGGTCACGCCCTCCTCGCGCATTCGCTCTATCGCGCGGAATACGCGATCGACCTCGCTCGGGTGCAGTGCGGCTGTGGGCTCGTCGAGCAGTACCAGCGAAGGAGAGCGCAGCAGTGCTCGTGCGATCATCACGAGGCGTTGCACTGATGCTCCGCACTCACCGGCGCGCCTTCCCAATATGTTGACGATGCCGAGAGTTTCCGCAACCTTCGCTGCCCGGGAGACGACGTCACGCCGCCGGCCCTTCACGCCGAGCGTGATGTTGTCTTCCACTGACATCAGCGGCACGAGGTTCAACTGCTGCGGAACCATTGCGATTCCGGCGTCCAAGGCCTCACTGGGGCGGGAGAACTCCACGGGCCCAGCACCTATGAATACTTGACCGGATACCGGCTTCTCGACTCCGGCGAGTATTCGGGTGAGTGTCGACTTACCCGCTCCGTTGTGCCCGACCAGACCCACGATTTCGCCGGGTGCAAGCGAGAACGTGATGTCGGTAAGGGCCTGGACTCCAGGGTAATACTGAGTAACCGACCGGACCTCCAGCGCCGGGGCCGTTGCCGTCTCGGTCATGTGAGGGACTTCTTCGTTGAGACGACCCGGGCGAACAGGATTGCCGCAAGGAGTATCGCGCCCTGGAAGAAGAACGACGTGTAGGCCGGAACAGACATCAGAATCAGCCCGTTCGAGGTGATCGTTGCGATTGCCACACCGACGAGCGTGCCCGGCACGTTGAACTCACCGACTTTGAACATCGCGGCGCCGATGAAGCAGGCGGCGAAAGACGGCAACAGCACATCCAGCCCCGAGAGGGGGTACGCGGTGGTCTGCTTGCCAGCGAACAGGAAGCCCGCGAGGGTTGCCAGCATCGCCGAGATCATGAAGACCCACAGCTTGACCCGAGCGGTGTTGATGCCCGCGATTCGAGCGGCCACGGGATTGCCGCCCACAGCGCGCACGTGGCGCCCGAGCGTAGACCGCTCCAAAGTCAGCCACGCCAGGGCTGCCACGGCCACGGCGATGATTGCCAGGTTTGGCACCGGCCCCATGGACCCGCGGCAGAAGGCGACCAGATCATCCGGGAAGCCTCCATAGATCTGTTGGCTGTTCGTCACCACGTACTGCCCGCCATTGAGGATCGCGCCTACAGCGATGGTCACGATGAGCGCTGGCAGGCCGAAGTAGCCGACCAGGACTCCGTTCAAGGCTCCGATGAGCAGCCCGGCCACAGCGACGATGAGAATCGCCTCGATCGTGATGAGGTTCATCGGGGACAGCAACTGTGCCGTTGCAACCGTTGCGAGGCCGATCACGCCGTTCAGTGAAAGGTCGAACTCGCCTGCTGCCAGGCAGAGGGTGAGCCCGATTGCGACGATAGCCGGTAGCGCCGCATCACTGGCGATTGTCTTGAAATTCGCCAGCGTCAGGAAGTTGGGTGCGATCACCGAGAAGACGATGACGAGCAGGACCAGGACGACGGGGACGCCGATCTGGCCGAGAAGGCGGCGACGACGCTCTCGCCGTTCGAGCCCGGCTGCAGCAGAGGAGGTGTTGGACTTCTTAGGAGCGTCGCCTTGGTTGGCTTGAGCTGACGCTGGGATCCGAGCGTCTGTCATTTCGGTGCTCATGCGAAGACCTCATTCCAACGTGCGATGAACTGTGAGCGGTAGGCGCCGCCGGCGAACATCCAGTCAGCCGCCTTGGCGCCCTTGGGAACCTGCTCGTTGACATTCGAGGCATCGAAAATGACGTCGGGAACTGGACGGGTCAAAGATAGAAGCCTGTTCGGCTTCTCACCTTTCAGGACCGTGAGGACCTGCTCGATGATGGTGTAGCTCTGATACGGCCAGTCGACCCAGCTCGTGGCTACCAACGGACTGTTGCCATTGCGGATTGCCTCGACACTGGCGCTCTGGGCGATGCGGCCATAGACCTGAACGTCCTTCTTACCGAGCTGTTCGATGCCGCTGGCTGCGGGTACAGCGATGGGCGGGTAGTTGCAAAAGATCGCGTTGATGTCGGGATTGGCCTGGACCATTCCCTGAGCGCGCGTCGTAGAGTCTTGGACGGTGTTTGTGCCGCTGACTGCGTAGTCACGCGCCACGATCTCGAACTGCTTGTCAATGCCGATCAGGGTCTCGAAGACGCTACGCCCCGGGACGAGTGCATCCGAGACTGGCGCGTCGAGGACCCCGACCTTGATTGGGGCTCCACCCCTGCGGTTCTTTTGGTCAGCCATCAGGTAGTGCGTCAGCAAAAGCGCGTCGTGGTCGAGCAGCGGGCCGTAATCAACGGCGATGGTGGGGTCGAACTGGGCAAACATCAGGTTGCCCACGACCGGGATGCCCGCGGCCTGGGCTTGCTCGAGCTGTGCGTTGATGAAGATCGCCGGCACGACCACCACCACAATGGCGTCGACTTTGCGGGTGATGAACGACGACATGGCTGTCTGCGCCTGGGACTGGTCCCCCTTTGCGTCGACGGCGATGAAGTTCCAATTCAATCCCGCGTCCTGAGCGGCCTGATCCAGCCATTTCTGGATGCTGACCTCGTTCTCGTCTAACAGGGTGAAAAAAACGACACCGATGGTTTTGCCCTTGAACGAGTTCCCGAGGGCCGCCTTCACATCGGAGTTGCTCGAAATCGCCGGGGACGCCGCCACGTTATCGCCACGCGTTGTGCAACCCACCAGCAGCGGCACGGCAACAGCTCCGCCCAGCAGCGCCCGGAGCACTGTTGCCCGGTTGACGTTCTGCGGAGCGGAGGCGGAGTCCTCGCCTTGCAGGGTGTTGTTGTTAGGCATTTGTCAATCACCTTTCATGAGGGCCGCCTCATTGCGACCTTCCGGGTCCGTCCGCGCTCTGTGCGAAGCGGATGAGGGTTCAGACGTGTTCGCCGCGAACGACTCACGTGCGGGCAACAGTCCGCCGCTGAAATATTAAAGCCAGCAAAGTACCCGAGTTGGGCAAATAATGCATTCCTTGCTAGAAGGATACTTTTCCTGCTATACGGTGTCAATCATCGATTTCAACGGACCCCCATAGCCACCACAAAGTGGCTGAGCCGATAGCGGTGACAGTCTTTTTCAAGGGCCGAAGGCGATAGGTTGCAGATCTGTGATGCCCCTCCCAGAGGGCGGACTCGATAAGCCCGGCGTTGAGCTCGAGGCCACACCCTGGCCTGCCGGCGAAGATGGTACTGGTGGTTGATGACGAGATTCCTTCCGGGACGTGAACGCCGAAATCGAGATGCAGGAAGGGCTCCTTCGATGAGGGGCGGCCCGGCTTTACTAGCAGAATTTGGTGCGCGCGCCGGCCCACCTTTACAACGGGACTAGGACAATCTCGGCGCTCAGCGGCCAGGGAGGAAGCGGTTCACTCCGGCTCTCCCTAAAACAGGTCAGGGAACGGCTCCGCCATTCACAGGAACCCAAACGGCCCTGCCGTTCCCTCGTCCGCGTCACTATCAGACGAGGGAAGATACGGAATCCGTCGTTAGGGTCGAGCGAGACGAATTATCTCCCTGGACGATGACGCAGACTCCTGTCGATCGGGTCTTCGTATGACCCCTGCAGGAGGATCAACTTTTATCCGGCTCCGGAACCTCAAGCAATACTGGCCGTTCGTTAGGTCAGATGCCACAGGAAGCGATTCTGTTCCTTGCCGAGGTTGATTAGGTCCTGTCAGCATTCTTGCGCCGACTTATTGCGGCTGCGGCGATAGCGCCTATGACAGCGAAAACGGCCGCGTAAATGCAGACGGAGAGAACGGTCCCGGTCAGTTTGACAAGTGAGGTAGCCAGCAGGGGCGCTATAGCTCCTCCCAACAAGACGCCGGCCTGGAAAGCAATCGAGGAACCGCTATAGCGGATCTCGGCGGGGAAGATCTCCGCTACAAACGTGGACAAGGCTCCGTAGGAGACCGCGAAAATGATGGCGTGGCCGACGAATGCCAATATGGTCAAACCAAGATTTCCAGTATTTATAGCGCCGAAGACCGGGAAGATCCAGATGCCAAGCAGGAGCAACCCCCAAACAACAAATGGACGGGCTCCTTGTTTCTGGCTTAGCTGACCGAAGAGCGGTAGGGCAAAGATCATGACGGCGGATGAAATCAGTAGCGCGAGGAGCATATCGCTGCGTGAAAGCACGCCTGCGGTCGTAGCGTACGAAATCGAGTAGGTAGTGATGCTGTAGAAGTAGATTCCTGAACCCATCACGGCCACGATTGCAAGTAGAATCTGCGCCGGGTACCGCCGGATTGCGTCTAAAGCCGGAATTTTGGAGGCGTGACCGGATTTCTGTACGGATTTGAAATCCGGGGTTTCCTCCAAGGACACGCGGATATACATGCCAACGGCGACGAGGATTGCACTAGCGACGAAGGGTATGCGCCAACCCCAGGACAAGAACTGGTCCTCGGGTAGCTGTGATACTGCCAGGAACGCCAGTGTCGAAAGTACCAAGCCAGCAGGAACCCCGATTTGAGGCAGGCTACCGAACAGCCCTCGCTTGTTAGGCGGGGCGTGTTCAATGGCGGTCAACACGGCGCCCCCCCACTCTCCGCCGACGCCGAAGCCTTGAATTAGCCGCAATGTCACGAGCAGTATTGGGGCCCATGCCCCGATAGTGCTGTAGTCCGGGATCAAACCCATACATACGGTCGCTACACCCATGAGGGTCAGCGACAGGACGAGCATCTTTTTCCTGCCGAGGATATCTCCGAAATGGCCAAAAATGATGCCGCCAAGCGGCCTGGCAGCAAAGCCCACGGCGAATGTCGAGAAGGACAAGAGGATTGAAGCTACGGGATCGGCCCCTGGGAAGAACAAAGGGCCAAAAACTGTGGCAGCCGCGGCACCGTAGAGCATGAAGTCATACCACTCGATGGTGGTGCCCAAGACGACCGAAGTGGCAACTTTTCTAAGATGCCGTGCTTGGTGGTGGTTATCTATCTGGGGTGTGACCGGGGCCTGGGATAAATCTTGGCCCGATGGTTCAGTAAACATATTCCCTCAGTTCTATGTCGAAGGTAACGCTGTAGGGTAGGGCAACGGAAGATGTGCCGCTTGGGGTAGGGCATCGCCGATCAGAAATCTGCGGCGGTCGCCAGGGCGCAGCCGAGAAGTCGTTTGCTCTTGAGCAGCTCTCGGAGCAGTGGAATTCGAAGGAGATGTAACGGTCACTGGCCGCTTCAATCGCATCTGCTGGCCGGAGCCGGGGAGCCGTCTTCCAGATCCGGGGCACCGTATGCGGCGAACCGAATCGTGACTGGCCTCAGGTCCGCGCCTCGCAGGCTCCCGGACGGGGCCGCCGCCACGAGGGCCCCACGCGTTTACAGCAAGAACCGCGGCGCTGATTCCGACACCATCATGGTTCGCCCTTGGACCACGGTGCGGCCCCTTCGAATGCAACCGCCGGTCAGTGCTTTTTAGCTCAAGAAAGACAAAGCAGAATTGGTAAGCAGTGTCGCTAGTCTGGGCGGCTCGAACTGGTCCGCACGGCATGTGATTCCTGCTATTTCCGCCGCATGGACCAGCCTTCTGGAGTTCAGCCCGGAGTATCGGATCCAGAGAACGTCACCTGTACCCGATACTTCGTCGACGACCCCCACTAGCTGATGGCCGGACAGCTCCTCGACCAGAATCCGGTCGCCAGGGCGCAGCACCCTCCAGTCGTGGACGCGGACGTCCTGGGCGAAAAGGACGTAGGACCGGGATGGATCAGAGCTGGCATTTGCCTCGCAGTTCGCGGGGGCGGACCCGCGCACACTCCCGGTCACGCGGTATCACCGGATCGGATGACCGCTGCTGTGGCCGGATTTGCGCTGCGCTCACGACCGTCGATTGTCAAGCCGCCGTCTATGACAATGGTCTGGCCGGTGACATAGCTCGAAGCTGGGCCCGCGAGGAACTCGACCACCGAAGCGACTTCCTCGGGCAAACCCAGTCGGGCGAGCGGAACGCTTCCAGCCATCGCTGCTTCGCTTCTCAGCCCATCCTTCACGAGATCTGCCATCAGCGGCGTCGAGATAAACCCTGGTGCCACCGCGTTGACACGTATGCCGAACTGCGCCCATTCCACTGCCAGCGCGCGGGTGAGACCTTCTATACCAGCCTTCGCCGCCGAATACGCGGCTCGACCTGGAATTCCTATGTACGCGGCAATCGATGCCAGATTGATGATTGATGGTGCATCGGACTCAATGAGGAGCGGGTATGCCGCTCGCGAGCAGCGCATCGTTCCACCCAAGTGGACGTCGAGCATCCTGCTCCACGACGCATCCTCGATCAGGTGCGTAGGCATGGGTTCGGCAAATCCGGCGTTGTTCACGAGAACGTCCAGCCGGCCGAACCGTTCCCGGGTAAAGGCAAGCAGCGCTTCAACGGAACGCGTATTAGCAACATCCGTGTGGAAGCCCGCAACCCGGGCATCCGAGCCGAAGGACGAAACTGCTTCTTCCGTCCGCTCCGCTGAATAATCGGCTATCACCACGTTGTAACCGGAATCGTGCAGGCGGCTCGCCGTAGCCAGTCCGAGTCCGCTTGCGCTTCCTGTCACGATCGCGACACGTTCACTCATTCGATTCCTCCTGCGTCTTCTGGGGGGCGTCCAATAGTTGCTCGGGCTCCTGCAGCACCTCGCCGAGGTGCTGCAGGAATCTTGCCGCATCTGCGCCGTACACGAGCCGATGGTCGCAGCTCAAACTGAACAAGGCCCTGGGACGCTGGACCAGGACACCGTCTTCGAGCGACAAGTTCTCGGCCGTCCTCCCGACCCCAAGTATTGCGGCCTGAGGGGGATTTACGATCGGGGTGAACGACTCGATGCCGAACATGCCGAGATTCGAGATGGTGAAAGTCCCGCCGCCGAGTTCCGCGGGCTTAAGGGTCCTCGCCCTTGCGCCCTGGACCAATTGCACCGTTGTGAGGGCAATTTCGTCCAACGTCAACCGGTCGGCGTCGAACACCGTGGGCACCACGAGAAGGTCGCTCAGAGCGACCGCGATGCCGATGTTCACTCGCTCATGGAGCACGAATTGTTCCTCGGCGTACGAGCTGTTGAACATCGGGAACGCGCGCAACGTACGTGCCGTGGCGCCAACGATGATGTCCGTTACTGAGGGGACCGGCGATTGAGCTGTCTGCTTTAGGCGAAGCCGTAGCTCATTGACCCCGCTCATCTCGATTTTGGCAGTGACATTAAACGATGGAATCTCGCTGTGCGCCTGGACCATCCTCCGCGCGATGAACTGTTGTGCGCGGGAAGGCCGAACTAAAGTCGCTGTCTCACCGGTTACCGGCGCGCGTTTCTCTTTCTCTACAGGGGAGGCGGCGGAGGACTCCGTGGAGTCGGGAGCCCTCACAGTCGCACGCACACATTCTTTGTCTGGAGGTAGGAATTGAGACCTTCGATACCCTTTTCGCGTCCGAAACCGCTCTTCTTCAGTCCGCCAAAGGGGATTTCGACCCCGCCCGCGGCACCGTATCCGTTGATGTATACCTGCCCGGCGTGGAGATCGCGCGCCACACGGTGTGCTCTTTTAACATCATTGGTCCACACGCCGCAGACCAGGCCGTAGTCGGTGCCGTTCGCTAGCCGTACGGCCTCTTCATCATCTTCGAATGGGAGAACCACGAGAACCGGGCCAAAGAGCTCCTCCTTGGCGACCGGTGCGCTGGGGTCAACGTTGGAGATGATGGTCGGGAGGTAGAAGTTGCCGCCATGTTGTTCTGACTCAGGCGCAATCTCACCGCCAAAGACCGTTGCTCCGTCTGCTCGGGCCGCCTGGACTTGTTCCGCAACCTTTTTCAGCTGCGATGCTGAGATCATCGGCCCCATGTCAGGATCGTCCACCCCGGGTCCAAGCTTGAGTTGCTCAAGCCGGTGACGCAGACGCTCGATGAGCGGTTCGTAAAGTTCCCGAGCCACGATCAGCCTTGTGGCCGCCGAACATGTCTGTCCCGCGTTCTGTATCAGGGCACTCACGAGAACGGGGACCGCTGCATCGAGGTCGGCGTCTTCAAAGACCAGGTTCGGGCACTTACCGCCGAGTTCCAGCGTCACTGGATTGATGTTCGTCGCAGCTGCCTGCATCACAAGAGTCCCAGCTTGGACCGAACCCGTGAAGGTCACCTGATCAATGCCCGGATGTCCAGCAAGGGCAGCACCCGCTTCCGATCCCAGGCCAGTAACGACATTCAACAGGCCCGGTGCGAGGCCAGCGTCTTGGGCGATCTCTGCGAGACGGAGAAGCGAAAGAGGTGCTCCTTCTGCTGGTTTCACCACCACGGAGTTACCCGCCGCTAGGGCCGGCGCAATGCCGCGGGCACCAATCTGAAGGGGGTAGTTCCAGGGTACGATCTGCCCCGAGACACCCACCGGCTCCCGGGTGGTGTAATCGACGTACTCGTCTCCCAGCGGCACAGTGATGCCCCCGAGCTTGTCTGCGAGTCCTCCATAGAACTCGAAGTAGCGGGCGGCGGTCCGCACGTCGGCCCTGGCTTGGGTGAGTGGCTTGCCTGTGTCGACAGATTCGATCCATGCCAGCTCTTCCGAGTTCGCCTCCACCGCGCGAGCGATTTCGAGGAGCGTTCGCGACCGTTCAACGGGGGTTCGCCGTACCCAGTCACATTGCGCCGATCGGGCTGCTTTGACGGCGGCATCGACGTCAACTTCCCGGCCTCTCGGGAACTCCGCGAGGACCTTACCGGTGGCCGGATCAACTGTCTCCAGCGTTTCGCCCGCTTCCGCGTTGAGTCTGCTGTTCCCGATGATCATTTGCTGCTGCTTGGCCAGTTTCATACAGACCCTACCTTTGTCTTATTCGGCATGACGGCTGTGATCGCCGTGAGCACATCCTGCAATCCGGGAAGAACCGCCCTTTCCAGGGGTGCGGCGTACGGGATCGGAGTATCTGCGGCGGTGACGCGGACAGGGGCAGCCTTCAGGGCGTCATATGCAGTGTCCAGAACACGTGCGACGACTTCGCTGGCGAATCCTCCGGCCCGCGCACCCTCGCTCACCACCACAAGTCGCCCAGTCTTCCTGACCGAATCAGTGATCGTGTCGATATCGAGAGGCTTCAGGGTCCGCGGGTCGATTACCTCGAGGTCAACACCCTCTCGCTCGAGCTGTCGGGCTGCCTGCAGCGCCAGGTTCACGCCCTGGGAGATGCCGACCACCGTGACATCTGATCCTGTGCGCTTAACGTCAGCGACGCCAATGGGTACGATGTACTCTTCTTCGGGGACGGGACCGGACTTCGTGTATAGAAGTCTCTTCTCCATCATCAGGACGGGATTGTCATCGCGAATCGCGGCTTTCAGAAGGCCCTTCGCGTCATAGGGGTTCGACGGCATAATCACCACCAGGCCCGGAACGTGCACGAACCACGATTCGAGCGACTGTGAGTGCTGGGCTGCCAGGCCCACCCCATTCGCGACTGGGCCGCGGATGACAAGAGGAACCCGTACGTTCCCTCCGGACATGTACCGCCACTTTGCGGCGTGATTGACGATCTGGTCCATCGCAAGTGTGACGAAATCGAAGTGCTGGAGCTCCACGACGGGTCGACAGCCGACCAGCGCGGCCCCCACCCCCGCTCCACTGATCGCCGCCTCTGAAATCGGCGAATCGACCACACGGGCGGCCCCGAAGCGCTTCTGCAATCCGTCACTGACCTTGAACAGTCCACCATTGCGGCCGATATCTTCACCGATCATGAACACGGACTCGTCGCGGGCCATCTCCTCGTGCAGCGCCTCATTGAGCGCGGCAGCCATCGTGATCTCTCGCGTTTTCATGACAATCTCCCCTCGCGAGCCCAGTCCGCGGGCGCGTAAACATCGTGGATAGCCTGCTCCGCCGGCGGTGGACTTGCCTCTAGAGCAAACTCTGTCGCCGCCTCAATGAGCGACGCGGCATTCTCGTTGTGCTTCCGAATCCGATCCTCCTCGACCCCGCTGGCACGAAGAATGTCGACGAGGCGGTTGATGGGGTCCTTTAGGCTCCACTCGGCCAACTCCTCCGGAGTGCTGGTCTCGCCCGTTGCGAATGCTGAGTGCGGGGACATCCGATAGCTCTTTGCCTCGATCAGTGTTGGCCCCTCGCCCCGTCGGGCACGGCTTACAGCCTCGGCCGCGACTTCCCGGACAGCCAGAACATCATTTCCATCCACAGACACGCCAGGGATCGCGTAAGAAACAGCGCGATCCGATATGTTTTCCACCCGCATGGTCGAGCGTGTAGGAGTAGACAGCGCCCACTGGTTGTTCTCGCATACGAAAATCACCGGCGCAGATAGCACTGATGCGAGGTTCAACGCCTCATGGAAGCTGCCCTCGTTGGCAGCGCCGTCGCCGAAGAAGCAGACCACCACCGAATCCTGGCCGAGCAAGACTGATCCATACGCTGCGCCAACCGCAATCCCGTGCGATCCGCCAACAATGCCGTCAGCCCCCAACATCCCGTGCTCCATGGCCGTGATATGCATCGAGCCTCCTTTGCCCCGGCAGTATCCCGCCTCCCGCCCTAGAATCTCGGCCATCATCCGTCCCGGCTCCAGCCCACGTGCGAGGCAATGCCCGTGACCGCGATGCGTCGAGGTGATGTAGTCATTCTCGCCTAGGGCTGCGCAGATACCGACCGCAATGGCTTCCATGCCGATGTATGGGTGCGCAGAACCCCGCACCAGCTTCTGGTCGAACAACTCCACCACTCTCTTCTCGAACGCTCTAATCACGAGCATCTGGTCAAGAAGCGGCAACAGTTCGTCGACGCCATTGGCGACGCGGTTCATGAGTCCGCCTTGATGACGCCCACCAGGGCGCCGGCGTTTATTTCGTCGCCCACAACCGCGACGATCTCGCTCAACACTCCCCCCACTGGGGCTTGAAGCGCGATGACGCTTTTCTCTGCTTCGAGCTCGACGATGTCGTCACCTGCTGCGACTCGATCGCCGACATCGCATAACCATGCTGAGACGGCCGCGAACTCGAATTCCGGTGTTGGGGGCTCAAATCGAATTTCTGAAATCATGGGCATAATCCTATCAGCATGTGTATGATTTGCAACATGATGCATTATTTTTCTCCAGAAACTTTGCCTCTCCACGGGATCCGCGTGATCGCCATCGAGCATTCGGTCGCCGGCCCGCTTAGCACCCGCATGCTGGGTGAGCTCGGCGCGGAGGTGATTAAAATCGAACGCCCGGGCGCCGGCGATTTTGCGCGTCACTGGGACCACAATGTCGCGGGCGAGAGCGCGCAGTTTTGGTGGCTCAACTCGCACAAGAAGAGCGTGGCCCTTGATCTCAAGTCGGAATCGGGACGCGCCACGTTGGACACCCTGCTTTCAGGCGCGGACGTGGTGATTCACAATTTGGCGCCCGCCAGCGCGACGCGCCTTGGTCTTTGCTCGGACACGCTCGCTTCAAAGTACCCACGGTTGATCAACTGCCAGATCTCTGGCTTTGGAGCCAGCGGTCCTGCTGCGGACCGGAAGGCGTACGACATGTTGATCCAGGCCGAGGCCGGACTCATGAGCATTACAGGAACACCGGAGCAGCCGATGCGGGTGGGAGTCTCAATCTCCGACGTGTCCACGGGGCTATACGCCGCCCTGCTGGTGCTCGGTGCGTTGCATGAACGGGAGCGTACGGGCAAGGGCCGATACCTGGACGTAGCCATGTTGGACGTATCAATCGAGTTCTTTGGCCCGATGCTCCTCAGTTACGCCAATGCAGGCGTCGTGTATCCGAGAATCCCCGATCGCCACCACGCCATCGCCCCGTATGGAGTCTTCGAATGCAGCGACGGAAGGCGGATCCTGATTGCCATTGAGCAGGACGCTGAATGGCAGCGCTTCTGCCTGGAAGTTATCAAAGACCCGGCACTTGCAGCGCATGGATCATACTCGTCCAATGTGGATCGGGTCAGGCACAATGACGAGCTTGCAGCGCACCTTGCGGAGCACTTCAAACGGAGCTCCTCAGCTGAGATCCTCGCGGCACTCGACGCCGCTAACCTTGCCTACGCCAAGATCAACGACGTTCATGACGTGCTCAACCACCCAGTCGTGGTACACCGCGGGATCGTTGAAACTTCTGCCACCTCGGACGGACGGCCAGTATTGCGTCATGTCGGCATCGCCGAGCGGATCTTCCGAAATGAACGCGACCACGGAACACGACCGCCAAGGCTCGGGGAACATACCAAAGACGTTGTAGCCCAGCTGGGCGCGGATAGCGACTTGGCGTTCGGTATCGCGGGCGCCGGAAGAGGGAAGAACGATGCGCAGCAGTAGCCGGCAAAGCAATGGTCGTTCGACGAAGAAGGATCACATTGCTGATCAGTTGCGCTCCATGATCAGATCGGGCCATCTTGCCCGCGGCGCGCGGATCCACCAGGACGCCCTCGCCGAACAATTCAAAACCAGCATCACTCCGGTGCGAGAAGCGCTGCGGCAGCTGGAGGCGGAAGGTTTGCTCGACAGCGCACCACACCGTGGAGTCCGCGTCTCCGAGACCAGCCCGGAAGCGCAGGATGGCATCTATGTTGCACGGCGTCTGCTCGAATCCTTCGCGACCCAGCTCGCCACGCAGCGCTTTTCCAGACGGAACATATTACAGGCGCGTGAGCTGATCGAATCGATGCGCGCTGCAGGCCTCGCCGGCGACAGCGCCGCCGTCCGCCAATACAACCGCGACTTCCACTTCCTCATTTATGAGCGCAGCGGGATTCCGTCACTGGTGGAGACCATTGACGGACTCTGGCTCTCGTTTCCATGGGACACCAATGAAGTTCTGGACCCTGACGCTTGCAAGGCCGTGGACGAGCACGCAGCGATCCTGGATGCCATCGAAGAAGGCAACAGCGCAGAAGCTGGTGCGGCGCTTGGCAGGCACCTTCGACGGAGCTATCACGATCTCGTTCAGAAGCTCAGCGGCAGTCCGCTTGAGGATGACCCCTTCGACGAAGTCGAGTCAATGCCATGAGTACTGCCGGCCCTTCACCCTCGGCGCAGCGCTGCTGTTTGTCAGTCCCCGCCTCAGACGAGCGAAAAGTCGCAAAGGCGCTTGGCCTTGACGTCGACGAGATCGTATTTGACCTCGAGGACGGTGTCGCGCCAGGCCGGAAGGCCGAGGCTCGTTCAATCCTCGTCAGTGCATTGTCATCCCAGGTCGGCAAAACGCAGCCTGTAGCGGTCCGGATAAACCAGACCGGCACACAGTGGTGTCTCGAGGACGTACTCGCCTGTGTAGCCGAACCACGCATCAGCTCAATAGTGGTTCCCAAGGTCGAGTCGAGTTCGGATGTTCACTTCATCGACCGTTTGCTTGACGGGGCGGAGGCCGGGGCGTCACGGCAGAAGCCACTCAAGGTCCAAGTGCTCATCGAGTCGGCACAAGGACTTGCCAACCTGCGGAAAATCGCAAAGGCATCGCGACGCATAACGTCGCTGATTCTTGGATATGCAGATCTTGCGGCCTCACTTGGCACGCGAACTCCAGTTCAAGCCAATACATGGCTTCCTGCACAACACAAGTTGCTGACCATTGCTCGGGCAACAGGTCTGAATGCAATCGACGGCCCCTACCTCCTGGTCGATTCAGGACCCCAGTTCCTCGCACATCTACAGCACGCCGCAGCACTGGGATTCGATGGAACTTGGGTCATCCACCCAGGCCAGATTTCGACAGCCACGACTGAATACACTCCACCCCCAGCTGAGATCGCCCGAGCTCGTCGCATCCTCTCAGCAATGAACGAGGGACACAGCCGAGGCGTCGGCGCAGTATCCCTGGACGGCCAAATGCTGGACGAAGCGTTGGCTGTCTCGGCCAGACGAGTGCTGGCACGTTCAGCTGCAACCACAGATGTTGGACTATGAGAGAAATCGGCGGCCAGCAGGCGCTTCTCGCGCTGGGGACTGACGTAGCGCAAATCGGATTCGTTGTGAAGGATTTGAATCGCACGCTGGAGACTCACCGCGCCATGGGCCCTTGGAGAATCTATACCCACGACGCCGCACGGGTTCCCGGCATGCACATCGGCGGCATCCCTGCCAGCTTCAAATTCCGGTTGGCAATCAATTCTGCCGTTCCCCAGATTGAGTTCATCGAGCCCGTGGACGGCCCCAATCCCTATCAGGAATGGCTCGATGAAAAAGGCGAAGGCATTCATCACTTGGGTTTCCACATCCCGGATGCTGCAGCCACCACTTCTGTGATGGAGGCACTCGGTGTTCGCGTTATTATGGGCGGCACGGGATACGGGCGCGACGGCTCCGGGGCATACTGCTATTACGACACGGTAGACCTCCTGGGGTACATCTCAGAGGCCATCGAGTTGCCGCGGAAGCGATGGGATCCGGACGCCGTAATTCTGCCCTAACGGCCTTTCCCGCGACCTGGAGCTGACCTCGGAGGGCCAGCCGAGGCCAGCTTCCTCGAGCAATTGCAAACTGGAACCAAGAGGGTGCGCCACGGAGACTGAACCGTCGCGCCGGCGGAGGAAACACGTTGCCCACGTGGCGCGATTTCATCGCCCAAATCTCGGTGCGACCTTCAAGGAAGACTCCTTGACTCCTCGCGCCCCTGAATGCGCAGCCCCGCCATGGCGATCCTCGGCGGCTGAATACCTGCAACACGCCAGGTTTGCTTATTCCGGTGTCGTCAGCATTAAATAATGCATGATGTTTCTTAAGCCGTTGCGGTTGCCGCATGATCATGCACCAAGTGGCCTTCTCGGTGCTCGGCGCGCGAGCTGCCCGCAGACTTCCAGCAAGAGTAGGGTTCTCGCCTAGTGTGTGCTGTCATGGACCCGCGCGCACCTACCAAACGTGACGCAATCGTCGAGACGTTGCGTCGAGAGATCCTTTCGGGACAGCGGCCGCGCGGCAGCCGGCTCCTGCAGGATCGCCTCGCCGATGACTTCGGCGCCAGCATCACTCCCGTCCGCGAAGCGCTCCGGCAGTTGGAATCCGAGGGCCTCCTGGTCGGCGAACCCAAGCGAGGAATGAGGGTAGCCAGCGTCAGCTTCGATGAGGTGGCGGCCACCTACATCATGCGTCGGCTGGTGGAGACCTATGCGATGCGCCGCGCTATGTTCAACCTCTCGCGCAGGGACCTTTCCGAGGCGGAGCATCTTGCCGAGCAGGCCGCAGCCGCCACCGATCCCCAGATGGCCCGAGACCTCAATCGAGCCTTTCACTTCTTCTTCTACGAGCGTTGCGGCCTCCCCGCCCTTACCAGCCGAATTGACGCAATGTGGCGGGCCTTTCCCTGGGACCTCACACTAACCTCAAAAGACCGCGCCGAGGCCAGCTTCCTCGAGCATCGCGAGCTAATCCGGGCGTTGCACCAAGGCGACGAGGAAGCCGTCGCGCGAGCGACAGAGGAACACATCGCCCACGGATTCCAGTCCATAGCCCACCATCTCGACGGCCCGACCAAGGGAGACCCCTTCGACTTCTCGCTCCCCTGAGAATCTAACCTTCCTGTTCCTCCGCTATGGGCCCTAGAAACGGTTGCCAAACGCTGCTGCGGACAATCCAACATCCGCTCCTGCTCCAATAGGAATTTCGGCCGACAAGTGGGACTCAGCTACACCCCAATCTGACGTCAGCCAGAGCCGGAAAGGACGTCAGAGTAGGGTCCAAAGGAGCTTACTGCACGCCCTTGGCGCGTGGTTCTTAGATCTCAACCTGACGAAGTCCAGGCGCAGTAGGTTAGGTCCTGTCATTGCAGAAGTCGTCTGCATGGAATGTCAGAAGTCCTCTGCACCCTCTCCAGGGGATCACCCCGTCATAATGTCCATGCAGAGGGGCAGGGGGTCCTGTCAGTCCCGGGCGTAACCGTGCGGCATTCTTTAAGGCCTCTGCCAGTCCTCGGCGACTTGCTGCCAGGTCGTATTTGGGACCGTCTGCCTTATCCAAGAGTTCCAGAATTCAGGATCGGACGAACGTGGACGATGGCCTTCGGCCAGTTCCCGCATTTCCACCAGAACCGGCAACTCGGTAGCCCACCCCAGAAGAATCGCCTGCCGTGACGGCAGGCTCGGTAGCTCCTGAAATATGCCCCCCAGGCTATCGGGGACCATCCGCTGGACTAGATCTTGATCGCGGTCATTTACCAAGCGATGCAACAGAAACGTGTTGCATTGCGCCAGCACCGTGGTCGAGAGTTCGGAAGGTCGTTGAGAAGAAACAACAAGGCCAAGCCCGAACTTGCGACCTTCGCGGGCAATCTTCTCAAAAGTTGCCCGGCACAGAGCGGCGGCAGAAAGTTCTCCGGAGTCCTCGGATGTGGGTCTACGGATGAAGTTATGGGCCTCTTCGAGGACCATGGCGACTGGTAGCGTGTCCTGATCGAGCCGTCGAAGACGCTGCAAGGCCTCGAATGTGAGGCGGGCAAATGCTGCGATGCTGAGCGTCAATACGTCGGATGGCACCAACGACAAATCGATGATCGTGATTTGTCCTTTGGGCGAGTTCACGAGGCCAATGTGTTCTTCAAGCCACTTGGCCAGATCCCTGTCACCGTCTGGAGCGATGATGGGTTTGAGTCGGCGGTCTCCCACGATCTCGTGGATTCGAAGTGTCAGGCCGGACATATACTTCGCGTTGTCTGCCATGTCGGTAGTAGTCAGCAATGCGTTGAGCTGGCCGGGCATATCCTCCAGCCGGAACGGGACCGGAGAGTCGATGTTGATGTCGTACTGGACCGGGTCGGATTCCAGGTCTGAGACGATGGCGTCAATTCTCGGCACGAATTCGGTGAGCGACTGCACGGAGAACGCCGAGTAGTAGGTGCGGCCGCTGCTTACGGATTCGTGTGATTGATGTAGCGTCCTAGCGGCCTGGACTATTGGAAGGATTCTTCCGTCCTCCGCTTGATGAGGCTGCAGGTCCTCAGCCATTGCCTTAAGAAGCTGGCCGCAGTTCTGTTTTCCAGGGAAATCCGCGACCCCGGCCGGACCGTTTTCAATCATTGTCCACAGGAGCTGCCGATAGGCTCGGAGCTTTGAGAACAGAGAGCGGTGGGACGAATTGGCGGCCGCTGCCCCGGACCTCAGATGTCTTAGAACCTGGTGGAGCGCCGGCCGTTGAGTGGCTGATGCGGCACCGGTGAACGTTGCCCATTCTTTGGAGTTCCACATCCAGCTTGGCAGATTGAAATGGCTGGCGGTTGCGCCTGCCTGGGCACCGGTGCCGTCGCCAGGTCCAAGATTGTCTGGCGATACTTGAAACAATCGAACATGATCGTTGTCTTTAAAGGCCGGGGCGTATTCGCCGTTCGGGTCTAGGACGATGAAGTGAGTGTTCGGTGATTCACCGTCGTTCATGGATGATCTGGCTGCTTCATGTGACCATCGGATGAGTCCGGCGACAGAACACGACTTTCCGCTGCCTGTGTTGCCGAGGACAGCCAGGTGTCGACCAAATAGGCGATCGGGATCGACCAACACCTTCGTCGAGTCTGCTAACGGCGCTGTGCCAATGTGAACTCTGCCATGACCGGCCGTTCCAACCACCGCTCGAAGCTCGGCGCTGGTCGGTAGTGCGACCTCGCAGCCAACAGGCGGGAATGCAGAAACCCCGCGGTTGAGTCGCAAAATATCTCCCCCGGAGGTGAACTGGAGCGTCCCGATAGGGCTGGCTGTAAGCCTGCGAACGGGATAGGGGAGATCGATGATGCTCTGATCTGGGTTTCGACGCAGGGGCACGGTGGCAGGGTCCATCCAAATAGCCGTGACCGTTGCGACCAGCATTCCCGATCCAATAGGGATGACTACATAGCCGTTAATCCTCGGAAAGCGCTGAATGCTCGGCCCGAATGCCGTCGCCTGCGGCGCCTCGGTCTCGAGGAGTACTTTGATCTCGCTGGCACGAACTGATTCCACTCGGCCGATGACACGGGCCGCAGCTTCAGAGACGGGCGTGTTCATGAGTCTCCGCTGGCATCTCGTGAAGAATCAGCGAAAGAAGGTTTTGCCGCATCTACGGTGGAACGATAGTTCCCTTGCCTGCGTACTAGCGGTTCTGATGAAAGTCTCGGAAGCCAGCTTCCGATGGCATCAATCGTTGCGTATTGCGGTCCTACGAACGCTGAAATTTGCGGATTGGTGCTGAACTCCCCGAGACAACTGTCGATGGATTGAGATGCGTCAAAACTGCAGACAACCACGTGTGTCGAGGGAATGGTCAACATGTCCTGGATGATGCGGTTGACATGTGAATCACCGAAGCCATATCCGAACGTAAATAGCACCGAGTGCGGCCGACATACAGCCGAGGCGAAATCTCGAAAGAGCTCGGCGTACGGGTACAGCTGAGTTTCGATGTCCTTGGTGCTTCGCGGATAAATCAGGACGTTCTGCGACCATGGGCTTGGAGAGGTGCCAAGCTTCGCCCCGAATGGGACCATCGTTTTATGGACTCCCTGGGACTCGGACCATTTCCAATCTAATGAGCCGTGGAGTTTGCCCAAATGCAGCACGCCTTCGAGATAACGTGGTTCACCGCGGGCGCCTGGCGGGTTGTAGTGCATGTCGACGTCGAGCCGGGAAGCGCGGAACTTGGGCTCAAGTCCACCCACAAACCGGTCAAGCGGCCGCAGGCCTAGTTGATCACATAGATGTTCAAGGAGCCTGTCGTAATTCGTGGTGAACAGGTTAAGACGCTCGCGGCCGCCGGGGCGCGCCGCGAAAGCGAGGAGAAACCGGGCAGCTGAATTGAGCGCCGTTTGATACTTCTCCGTACCGACTGCACCACGGAGGGCACGCTCGAAATCTAGGACTGATCTCAAGAGCAGCTCAAACTGTGCTTCGACACTGGCCTTCAGGACGCTGGTCTCGTTTTGGTCCGGTTGGATGATGGCGAGTCCGTCAAGGACCGTCTGGGCGCTGCGCAGCTTGTCTTCAATGTTTGGCTTGTCGCCGCGACCCATGCGGGCAGACGTCGCAGCCGCGTCCTCAAGTACTTGTTGGGTGAAATTTCCGAACTCAGAATCTCCAACCATGGACGGTGCTTCAAGCCCCGCATTGAATGCCACCCCTGTGGTTAGGCCATTGCCCGTTAATAGCGACAGATGCTCGCCGTCAAGCAACGCTGCCAGCCAAGATTTGATTCGTTCCGAACTTTGATCACTTGAAGGTTCGTCGACGACTTCCCCTCCGAGCCATACCCCCATGCCGTTTCCCATTCGGCCAGACTAACGGATTGGACCGACACGACTTGACCCGGTGCTCAGACGCCTCACGCCGCAGCCGCCGGCCGCAGGAACGCCTGCCTGATGGTCGCGAACGCCTATAGTCCGTAACGCCGGCAGCGGTTCGTGCAGGCGACTTCAGTCAAAATGACGGTTGGTGCACGCCACTTCGAACAAAAAGATGGTTTGTGCAGACGACTTCTGAAAATCACTGGTCCGCCGTTTCCAGCCCTTGCGTGCCATTTTCGCAGTGCCGCGAAGGCAACTCGTGTACGTGTATCGAAGGACTAGGACTGTTCATAAACCTGCGACAGCTCGTACATTCGGCACCATATCGTGCTGGTTTTGTCTAGAGTTTCCTCAAGTACCTGCTGAAGCTCAGGAGCTAGGTATCCGAATGCTTCGTCCATAGCGTCAGCGGTCTCAAGGACAGGGACCATGGAGAAATTTGTCTGATATTCGCGGTCCCAGACCACACCTGCAGCATCACCGCTTAGGAACTGTTCGTGGAAGCGTTCGAGCATGCTCTCAATCTCGTCTTCCCACCCCTGGGTAAATCCTCCGGACCACCGAATGCTGGAGTCTTCACGAGACACCCAAGGCACACCGAGCGAAACCTCTTCAAGAAAGGCTGGCGCCCCATCACTGTCCGCGACGATCATGGCGACATCAGCAAGGTCAAACTCCAGATTGCCAAGCACCCGCCACTCGCGCTCCCAGCGCCAATCGTTTGGATTCCTGCCCTGGAGACTTCCGACGCGGTCGACAAAAGGTGTTAGCTTCCAAATCGGCGAATGTTTGTTGTCGCGGGCTTCCGCCATTGCAGTAGCGAGAGCATCCCACTGAGGGGATGGATCGCTTACGTACCAAACAGGTTGGGCATTGAACTTCGCGCGGAGGCGTTCCTTGTCGAAGACAATCCCCCAAGGACGCTTAGAGGTCATGCGGGATAGCTCTTGAAGCGGGATCTCCGTTAGACATACGGACCGGTGCCTATTGCGCACCTCGCTGTAATTCCGCCCAGCTCCGTAGGGCACCCGCGCCTCGATAATGCAGGTCTTGAGAATCGAGACTAGGTCTTCTTCAGAACGAGTGAGGTGAACCAGCCAGCGCGATAGATCAGATGCGTTGCCGTGCTGCGTCGTACCCTGCCAGCCAGGCTTCACTTCGCTCATTATTCGGTCCCGAGAGTGAGGTAGGGCGGGTCAGCAACAAGGTTTCGCATAGCAGAATCTTAGGTTGTAGGCGGGCCTTTCCCGTGCCGGTCCTGGTCCTTTCCCACTAGTACGAGCAGTAGACGGGAGCCGGCAACACAGACTCTGCTGGCGATTCGGGTATGAAGTTCTTTTAGTCAATCCAAGAAAGGCATTGCCGCTACCCAGAGAAAAGCACGACGTTCCCCTGCGTGGTCAGCTGTGGTTGGTTGCGCTCGACAGGCAGTCACGTCTGGGTAGGGGATCTTCCTAAGAGGACTTAAAACTCTCGTTTCAGCCCGAGCAGTCAGGGGACGCTATGTCCGTCAGCGGATGCTGGCAGGAGTGCAGGATCGCGTTGTAGGTATGCGGCTATTGCGCCACAGCCTGTTTGCACAATTGCGGGTGTTTGGGGTGAAGACAGGGCCCGCTGCCCACAGCCGGGGACAATCCTTGGGGGTTATCCACCGCTACTGCTGCCGAGGGAGCTACCCCAACGGCTCCCAATTTCCAGCCGTGGATAACCCGGGTTGACCCCAGCCATGGACAGCTAGAAGTCGGCTCAGCTCCGGCCATGTGGTCCGGGGCAGCAAAGGCTTAAGGCGTGTCCCTCGTTCTTCTCATCCGATCGTGACCATCCGGCGGTGCTAGTCAAAGATTCCTGCTTCAGGGGTC
The DNA here is from genome assembly GCF_000685965.1 of Arthrobacter sp. UNC362MFTsu5.1. Taxonomy (GTDB): domain Bacteria; phylum Actinomycetota; class Actinomycetes; order Actinomycetales; family Micrococcaceae; genus Arthrobacter. The sequence goes on from NZ_JMLE01000018.1 coordinate 89,095, forward strand.
TTGTGGGGAAGAGCAGTTCTGTCCCGGGCGGGGGTTTTGTGTCCGTCGTAGGCGCATTTTTTGAAGGGGCCTTCCTTGTCCATGAGGACGCGCATATGTGGGTCGGCGTGATTCAGCCACCAAGTGCTGATGCCGAGCGCCGGTTCGAGCCGTAGGTGTTCCCAGGCCCGCCAAATCGCTTCCATACGAATCAGGGCTTCGGGGTGTTTGTACCACTCGGGGCACCACGCGTAGGCTGCGCCTTCGTTGACTTCCCGGACGTAGGACTGGGCCAGGAGGTCAGCGAAGAACTCCACGGCGCTGGAGTACACAAGTTCCGGTTCGGGCTCGGCGTGGCTGTGCCCGCCGGCTGGAGACTGCTCCGCTTCGTCTCCGAAGGCGTCCCCGAACTCTTCACTCACGCCTTGTCCCCGTCCGTCCACGGGCTATGAGCTGGCACCGCCACCGGCTCGCGCTCAATTGATTCCTTGGCTGCGAGGGAGTCCTTAACCTTCTGGGCATGGGGCCCGTTCATCCAGGGAATCGTTTCGATCATGGTGGCCGGGGCGCCGGAGGCAAGCAGGATGGCCCGGAACCGTGGCAGCGCGGTCAGGTCGGCAACGGACAGGATTTCGTCCTTGCTTTCCTGCCTGGACGAGGAGGATCCGGTTCTGCTGTGGCTGCGGGAAACGTTGATGTAGCTGTATTGGCCGATGAGGCGGGAGAGCTCGTCGAGGTAGCCGACTTCGGAGACGCCGCCGCCGTAGATTTTGACGTTGGATGCTGACCAGAGCTTCCGCATTCCTTCGAGGTTCCAGACTTCCACGCCCTGGGACCAGGACTGCAGGATGGTCATGAGGATGATGCCGCGGGAGCCGTAGTGGCTGTACTGGTCCGGCAGTGCTTTCCACCGGCAGACGTTTGCCGCTTCATCGAGGATCCCCAGCAGCGGGGTTGCGAGGCGCCCGCCGGGTTGGGATGTGGCGTACTTTTCGGCCGCTTCGACGACGGCGACGGTCAGGGCCGTGACCAGGGGGCCTGCGGTTCCGACGCCTTCACGGGAGAGGCTGTAGAGCGTGCCTTTGCCGCGGACGAAGTCTTCGGGGACGAACTGCGGCCGGGGGTCGGTGTCGACGGTGGTGCCGGGTGTTGGGGTGACCCATTGGCTGACGTCCCGGTCGGTGAGGCAGGAGACCATTTGCCGGGCGGTGCCGTAGACGCCGGCACGCTGCTTTTCCGGTTCGCGGATGTGGCCGATGACCATGTCGGCCAGCAGGTCGAAGCCAGCGGTGCGGAGGATGTCGGCCGGGGCTTCGTCGTGGGGGCGGGTCAGCCAGGTGTACACCTGTGTGATCGGGGTGGCGCTGAGGGAGGCGGCGAGGAGGAGGGCTTTGAGCAGGTTTTGTCCGGCCGGGTCGAAGTAGGCGTCGGGTTTTGTTCCGGGTTCGCGGGAGCCTGCGGCGAAGTGCTGGGCCATGTTCCCTGCTGTGGCTTCGTTCTTCACATAGGAGAGCGGGTTCCACCACCAGGTGGGCTCTTCTTCGGCGACGGCTTGCGGGTCAAAGACCCACACCTGCCCGGCCTCGGAGCGGATGGGTCGGGTGACGTCGACGATGTCGCGTTTGTTGGAAGTGGCGATCACCGCGCCGGGTGCGTCAAGGATGGCGGGGACGGCGTAGGAGGTGGTCTTCATGGTGCGGGGCCCGGCGATGAGGATCAGCATGTCCTCCCAGGATGCCCAGAGCGGGCGTTTCCCGGCTACGCTGCGGCCTAGGCGGACACCGGTGGAGTTTTCCACGCCGAGGCGCACGGCCGTGGTCGTGGCGCCCTTGGTCGAGAGGTGGTTCAGGTCCTTGCCCCGGCCCATGTACACCGCTGCCTTGTCCACCCTGGTGCGTTTGTTCGCGGTCCGGGACCGGACCACCAGCACCGTTACGACCAGTGCGATCAGGACAGCGGCCAGCACGCAGGCCACCACTGTGGACTGGTCCGGCCAGGGCACGCGGCCTTTGGCGAGCCCGGCGATCAGGTCAATGGGGTGTGCCGGAGGGGCGGTAAGGCCGGCCATCCAGGATCCGAGGTGGGCGGCGACCCAGGTGCCGCCGCCGAAGATGGTGGCGGCGCCGATGGCGAGCCAAATCCCCAGGGAGTCGCCGAGGCCTGTTCCCTTGCGGTTCGGGGCACTCATGCCGCACCTTCTTCCCGGATTGGAGCTGCCGCATCCAGCAGGGTTTCTGCCGGCATCTCTATTCGCATAGGTTCGTTTGACGGTTCAGCGGCTGGGATTGGCGTTTGAGCAGGTGATGTCGGGGCGAAGCCCTTGGAGGCCGGAACCGATGAACCATCGACGAGAGTGACGGTTTGGGCGTAATGTCGACGCATGCTCGCTCCTTCTGAAGTTGTTGACTGATGGCGCTGGTGGCGTTGCCCGGTGGGGCCGCCATGGATCCGGAGTTCTCGAGTGCGCAGGCGGGCGAGGACTTCGAGCAGGAGATCGTCGACCAGTACGCGCTGGCGATGGCGGCGGCTGGTCTGAGCGACTCGCATATCCGCAATACCCGGGCGACAATCATCGAATTTGCCCGGTCGTTGGCTGGCCCACTGTGGACGGCGACGTGTCAGGACGCTGACCGGTTCCTGGCCGAGCAGAGGCGCCTGGGGCGCAGTGTGAGCACCAGAGCCGGTAAGGCAGGGACGCTGGCGTTGTTTTACGAATTCATGATCAGCCGTTACCAGGGCCGGATCCATCGGGCGGCCGGAGTGCTGGTCGAGCAGCCCATTGATGAGTTCAACCGCCAGTCCGGTGCATCGCTTGGCAAAGTCCGGGTGCCGCCCTCGGACGCCGAGATCGAAACGTTCTTTACTTCTTGGCGGCACTCGATCCCGCAGGCCCGCAAGTATCTGCCCGCCGCGCGGGACTATTTCGCTGCCTCGCTGTGGCGTCGGCTGGGGCTGAGAATCAATGAAACGGTGATGCTCGATATCCGTGACTGGCGCCCGGACCTGGGCGGGTTCGGCAAGCTCCATGTGCGGTTCGGCAAGGGAGCACACGGCCGTGGCCCCAAGCCGCGTCTGGTGCCCGCGATCAACGGCGCGGCAGAGCTGATCGACTGGTGGCTGGGCGATGTCCGACACCTTTACGGCGAGGACTGGGCGGATCCAGAGGCGCCCCTGCTGCCCTCGGAGCGCTTTGACCGCGATTTGGGTCGATGCGGCCGGGTCGGCGGCAACGCACTGCGGCGCAGCCTGGGTTTGCAGGTCGACCAGTCGTTGCCGGCGTGGTCGGGGCGGATGACTCCCCACGTCCTGCGGCATTACTGCGCTTCCTCGCTCTACGGGGCCGGGATGGACATTAAGGCGCTTCAGGAGCTGCTGGGGCATCAGTGGCTCGCGACTACCTCGGGCTACATCCATGTGCGAAGCGAGTACGTCGAGCAGGCCTGGAAAGACGCCAATGAGCGGGTCGAGTCCCGCTTCGCGATCACACAAAAGGAAGGATGAGGCCGTGCAGTGGAACCTGCGGATCCGAGCCGCTGAACGCGGGATCTGGAAGTCGGCGCAGATGCGCCGGATGCTCGCTGAGGCCGGGCTGGAGATCAGCGCCGGGAAGATGTCGTCGTGGTGGGCCGGAACACCGGCGACCATGAGGCTCGAAGAGCTCGATGTGATCTGCTCCGTGCTGAAATGCACACCCACGGACCTGATGACTCCCGAGCCGGGCAAAGTCGCCGCACGTCGCCCACGCGCCACCGAGTCCATAAACGGCAACAACACGGGCGCTGGCGATGGAAGGCCAGCTTCCGTTGTGTCTCCGAGTTTCGGCAAGGCATCACCTGTCGTAACGCCGAGATTCGGCAAGCCACGGTCCGAGCCACCCCTATAGTCGCGGCTGTCGTGAGTCCGGCTCCGGGCCCGATGGCGCCACTCCGGCCCCCATCGATGTGCCCCAGTTGCCAGATCAACAGGGTCGCGTGGGTGCACCCGCGCATCGACTCTTGCTACGGCTGCCTTCCCGGTGGCCCGTTCAACCCACCCCCATGCTCCAAATGCGGGACCAGTACCCGCTACTTCAGCCAAGGCCTGTGCGCCAGCTGCCATCCCGGCAGCCCGCAACATCCAGGCTCGTGCAAGGACTGTATGGCTTGGGGTGTCTACCGCCGCTACAACTGGACGTGCTGGCCGTGTCGGTGGTGGCGCTCCCACAACCCTGAAGGAATCTGCGAATTTTGCGGGCGCACGACCCGCGTCGGAGAGCGGCGCGCGTGCCGGCTGTGTTTGGAACAGGCGCGAATGCTCCAGGAGCCCGGACGCGGCCTGGACCTGCCCGGTGCGACTAAGGATGGCCACCAGCTCTTCTTCGCCAACATGAGCTTCCACCGCAGCGGAGCACCAAAACTGAGTCCGGAACAACGCGCCCCATGGAAACTGCGGGACAAGAAAAACCTGCCAGGCGGCACCGAACCGGACACCGACACCAGCATGCAGACGGCGCTGTTCGACATGACGCCCGATCAAAAGGCCGTCGCAGCGCGTGCCCGCCTCGAAGACAACGACCTGACCCGGTACTGTGCAGCCATCGTCCGTGAACACGCCATGAGAGTCGGCTGGAGCAAGCGGCAACGTAACGACGTGACTCGGTCCCTGAGGCTCCTGCAGGGTCTGCGGCCCAGCCCAACTGCCAAAGTCCGCGCCACTGACGTCCTTGAACTGCGCCAATACTCCGGCAACGTCCTTTCCACGATCGACGTACTGGCCGCGGCAGGCATGCTCATCGAGGACCGGCCGACCCAGATCGAACGCTACTTCGCTGCCAAGACCAGCACACTGCCACCGGTCATGAAGGACCAGCTTGAAATATGGCTGCAAGTCCTGGTCAACGGCGCCCACCAGGCGCCCCGGCAGATCCCGCGCGACCCCAAGACCATCAGGGTGCACATCCTGGGCATTGAACCCATCATCCATGCCTGGGCCGCGGCAGGTCTCCAGTCGTTCGCCGAGGTCACCCGCGCCGACATTACAGCCGCGCTGGACGAGACCAAGGCCCGCCGGCACATCGCCGGGAACGGACTCAAATCGCTCTTCACTACACTCAAAGGCCGCCGACTCATCTTCGCCAACCCGACCCGTGGGATGAAGGCGTCCCCGAAGGGCAGCACTATCCCTCTCGCGCTGGACGCGGCCGTGATCCGCGAGGAGCTGAACTCTCCGAACCCGGCGGTTGCCCTGGCGGTTTCCTTGGTAGCTTTCCACGCACTGACAGGGGCACAGATCAGCGAGATGAGGCTCACTGACATTAGTGACGGCCACCTGATACTCGGGGACCGCGACATCCCGCTGGCCGGGCCCGTGCGCACCCGCCTGACAGCCTGGCTCGACCACCGGAACCGAACCTGGCCGGGCACTGCCAACCCGCACCTGCTCGTCAACCGGCGCACGGCGCCCAGGCTCCTTCCGACCAGTCGACAGTTCCCCTGGTCCGGCTTGACGCTGCGGCCACGGGTTCTGCGCGAGGACCGCATCCTGCACGAGATCCACGCGACAGGCGGAGACATCCGCCGGATCTGTGACCTGTTCGGACTCAGCGTCGAAGGCGCCACACGTTACCTGAACACCCTCGAGCACCCCGACCTCACCCGTCAGGACGCACAGGTTCCCGGAACCTGAGCACCTCCACCCGCTGCAATCCCCGGGCACACTCAAGTTCACGACAAAAGCGTCAAAATTCACTCGAACATCTCAACTTTTGCGTGCCAGCGCTTATTTGTGTCATTCAGTGAGGCCTCGATGGAGGTCAAACCGATGGTCACGGGGATGCCGGGGCGGCCGCCGACCTTGATCAGGAACTTGCCCCGGCCCGGCGGTTCGACGTCACCGCCGCGGGAGTCCCACGCGGGCGGATCCTGCCAGGAGATGAGCTTCTGCTGTTCCTGCCTGGACAGGGGGATCGCCGCGGTCAGCAGCGGCATCTCCGAGGCGGGGAGTCCTGCGCAGATGACCATGCCGGAACGTTCGACAAACCCGCGCGCTTTCATCCTGTCTTCCTCCGCCGGGAGGGCCAGCAGGTCGGACATGGTGTGGGAGATCATGACCTGCCCGACACCGACGGACCTGTTCAGGCGGGTGAGGGCGTCGACGCGGTCGACCATGCCCTTGCCGGAGCGCAGCGCCCGCCACAGCTCATCGAGCACGACGAAGTAGTTCCGGCGTGGTTCCAGCCCGGCGTCAGCGAGGGCGTTGGCGACGTTGACAGTCCCGAATCCGTAGGACCAGCACGCGAGGAGGACCGCAGCCTGCAGGTCGGTTTCGGTTTCGTCGATGCTGGAGACATCGAAGACCACGGCCCGGTCCCGCCGCATCGGGTTAGTGGTCTGGGCGGAGAAGATTTCACCGAGCTTCCCGCCACCGGTCAGGCCCAGCAGGGTCGCTTCCAGCGCCCGGGTT
>NZ_JMLE01000019.1 GCF_000685965.1 Arthrobacter sp. UNC362MFTsu5.1
AGAAAACTAATGGCTATTTGGGGTGCAGACATTGTTCAGCTCAAGGCGCTCGGAACCAAGCTTCAGGCTGGTTCGTCGGAGATTGAGAAGCAGAAGTCGCTGCTGACGAAGGCTCTCAACGGCACGGACTGGAAGGGCCCGGATGCGGAGAAGTTCCGCAGCGAATGGTCCGGTTCGCACGTGACGGCGCTGGCCAAGGTGGCGCAGGCGCTGGAGGAAGCCGGCAAGCAGGCAACCAAGAACGCCGCCCAGCAGGAAGAGGCTTCCCGCTAGGAAAGCCGCCTGCCCGCCAGGGATGGACTTCGGGAAACCACCGTTTCCTGCCGGATGCCCCGGACGCAACCATGCGTCCGGGGCATCCGCGTTTCAACCGGTGATACGGGAATCGTGCGTCCGCTTAGGGAACGGGCTCGACGTCGTTGGCATGGTCCAGCGGCGCCCGCACCGGCACTGCCGGAATGCCGGCGCCGCGAAGCTCGTCAACCCGGACCAGCACCACGCCGCCCACAATCAGCACCCCGCCGAGCAACTGGACGGGACCGGGCAGTTCGCCGAGCAGGAGCCACGCCCAGATGACGGCGAAGAGCACCTCGGTGAGCGACACAAAGGATGCCACCTTTGAACCAAGTGCGCGGGCGGCCACAATGCCGGAAACATAGGCCAGCACCGTGGCCAGCACAATCAGTCCGCCCAGCGAGACCCACCATGGAGTGATCCATGGCCCCAGTTTGGTGTCCGTGGTGCTGAACGCCATGGGCAGGAGCCCCGTGGCTGCCGCCAGCCACATCACTGCGGCACCCACCATCAGCCCGCCGGACGCCAGGACGATCGGCGGCAGGGTGTCATTTTCCTTGGCGGTGATAAAGAAGTAGATCGCCAGGCAGACCGCGGCGGCGATTCCCCACAGGACGCCGACGAAATCGATCTTCACGGCACCCGTCAGGTCGAGCACCAGGACGAGTCCGCCGAGCGAAAGCAGCGTTCCGGCAATGGTGAGCGTCCGGGGACGCCTGCGGCTCGCGGCCCAGAGCCAGAGGACGATGATTACCGGGGCCAGGTATTCCAGCAGCAGGGCAACGCCGACGGACAGGCGCTCGACGGCGTTGAAGTAGAAGAGCTGGCACGCCGCCACACCGATGAGGCCGAAGAGCAGGATGGTCAGCCAGTTGTTCTTCAATTGGCTCCAGCGGCCGCGCAAGGCAGGAATCGCGGGGATGGCGAGGATTATGGCCGCACCGGTGAGGCGGGCGGTCACCGCCGCGCCGGGTGTCCAGCCGGTTTCGAGCAGGGATTTGGCGAAGGATCCGGAAAGGCCGAAGACCGCCGAGGAAAACAGCGCCACGCCGAGCCCGGACGCCATGAAGCCTGCAGCGGACCGGCGGGCGAAGCCCTGCCGGGAAGCGGCGCCCTGGACGGACGCTTCGGCGCGTTTGCTTACGGCAGGCACGGCTGCCTCCTGTCAGGAGTAAAGTGGGGTAATGGTCATGACATTACGCCCGGACCCTGTAAGGAGTCAAGATGGTTTTTGCCCCTGACACTGAAGTTGCCCTTCGCACCGTGGTGGGGCTGATCAACAGCGCGGCAAACGGCGAGGAGCATCTGGCCACTATGGCGGACCTGGACCGCTTCCTCGAGACGGAAGGCTTCTCGGGCGCACGGTCGCGGGACGCGGCCGAACTGGCCAGCGTCCACAAACTGCGGAGCCAGCTTACTGAGCTGTGGACCATGGACGAGGACTCCGCCGTCGATACGGTGAACCGCCTGCTCCGCGACGCAAATGCACTTCCGCAGCTGATCAAGCACGACGAATGGGACTGGCACCTGCACGCCACCACCCGAGACGCTCCGCTGGCGGACAGAATGGGAACCGAGGCTGCCATGGCACTCGTGGACGTGATCCGAAGCAAGGAAATGGACCGGATGCTGGTGTGCGCGGCAGAGGATTGTGATGCCGTGGTGCTGGACCTTAGCCGGAACCGGTCCAAGCGCTATTGCGACACTGGAAACTGTGCAAACCGGGCCCACGTGGCCGCCTACCGCGCGCGGAAAGCCGCCTCATAGGAGCGATCTGCGGAAGTTTGGCGCAGGGGGAAGTTTGGTGCCGGGGGAAGCGGTGCGGGGAACCAGCGCCGGGGAAACGCGGAACCGGTCCGGCGGATCTAGCGGGAGTCGCCGGGCGCGGAATCCGGGGCGTCGGGAGCCTGGGCGTCGGGGCGTCCTGCCTCCGGCCGGGCTGAATATCCGCCGTGCCCGGAGGACCTCTTGGAACTCAGATTGACGCCGGACCCCTTGCCGAGGTGGTCTGCATTTTCCTTGTGGCTCATCGAGAGCATCGCCGCGATGACCAGCGTCACGATGAACGCTATTCCGGCCCCCGTGAGGGCGAGGTCGAAGCGCGGCGTCCGGGAGCTGCCGCCGGAGGCGAAAATGAGCACGGCAAAAAAGGCCAGGACAGCCCAGAATGCGGAGAACATGAGGGGTCCCTTGACCGAGGTCCGCAGCTTGCGCGGTTCTCCTGGTTTCCGTTGTGCCAAGGTGTTTCCTCCCATGCGGCGCGGCCGGGGCCGGGCAGCTTAAGTAAAGCCATTGTTCTACACGAAGTAGAACCGTTCCCTACTAGTTTACGGCCTCGCTGGAAACGGTCCGCGCATCGTGCCGCAGCGTCAGGGCGGCCAGGATCCAGAGGACGCCGGAAATGATCGCCCCGCCGCCCGCAACGCCGAGCAGGGCGTGCGCTCCGAGGCTAATGAAGAAGGGCAGCGCCACGGCAGTTCCCAGGCCGATGACACCCGAGGCCAGCCAGTCGCGCGCCAGGACGCTGCGGCCGCGGAAAAGGATTCCGAGGTAGAGTTCCGCCGCCCCCAGGAGTCCCAGGCCCAGGGCCGCCAGGACACCGAAGACCAGTTCACTGCCCAGGAACACAACCGCCACGCCGGCTCCGGTCATGATGGCCCCGGCCGCGGCCAGGACCTTGCCTGCAGGCGTTTTGGCGTCAAGGCCGAACTTTCCGATTCCGCGGAGCAGGGTCACGCCCACAGCGAGCAGGTACAGCCCGCCCGCCCAGCCCATTTCAGAGGCCGACGGCGACGCCCAGAAAACTGTCACCGCGCCGAAAGCGAGGGCAAGGACTGCCCTGGTGAGCACCGGTTTCCACAGGTCCGCGGCAGGAGCGGTCAGGGGAGCAGAATTGGGAGGAGATGCTGGGAGGGTCACGGGTCCAGTTTAGTGCGCAGCCGATTCGACGCGAACCGGCCGGCTTAAGGCCGGCCAGACCTGTTGGCCGGGCCTGAACGCCGACTACGTCGAACCAAGGACCATCCACCGGTCCGTTCTCGCTCGCAAACCTAGTGTCACCGCCCGGGCGCACATGTAGCCCAGCGAGAAGGCCGCCCACAGCCAGGTGAGCCCAGCTACTCCGTCGACGCCGGAGATCCGGACAGCGGCCAGCAGGGGCAGATACACCGCGAGGTTTACGACGCCGGCGATGGCCAGGTACTTGGCGTCGCCGGCGCCGATGAGGACGCCGTCCAGCACAAACACATAGCCGGCCACGGGCTGTCCGGCTGCCAGCACCCACAGGGCGAGCGTCAGCGCGGCCTGGACACCGGCGTCGGACGTGAACAAGGCGCCCGCCCACGGGGCCGCAACGGCCAGCAGCGCTCCGGTGACCACGCCGAATCCCGCTCCCCAGCGGATCATGGTCCGGGTCAGCTCACGGGCCGTGGCGGGATTGGCCGCCCCCAGTTCTTTGCCGATCAGGGCCTGGGCGGCGATGGCCAAAGCGTCCAGGGCGAATGCCAGGAAGGTGAAGATGGTCATGGCCAGCTGATGGGCTGCCAGGTTCACCGGCCCCTGGGCTGTGACCACCAGCACGGTTGCCAGGATCGCAATCCGCAGGCTCAGCGTCCGGAGCATGAGCCACGAACCCACCTTGGTCATGGAACGCACGCCGTGCCAGTCCGGCCGGAGGGAAACTCCGTGGTCGCGCGCATTTCGCCGGACGATCACCAGATACACCAGGGCCATCGCCCACTGGGCAATGCTGGTGCCCACAGCCGAGCCGGTCACGGACCAGCCCATGCCGTAAACCAGCGCCAGGTTGAGGAGGATGTTCAGGGTGAACCCCGCCGAGGCCACGGCCAGCGGGGTCCGGGTGTCCTGGAGGCCCCGCAGCACCCCGGTGCCGGCGAAAATCAGCAGCATGGCCACGAGCCCTGGCATGGACCAGCGGAGATAGTCGACGGCGAACTGGCGGACATCGCCCGTGGCGCCCATCAGATCGACCAGGAGCTCGGCGCCGGCGAACCCGGCCGCGGCGAGGACCAGACCCAGCCCCAGTGCCAGCCAGACGCCGTCCCGGCCTGCCGCGAGGGCTTTGGAAAGGCTGCCTTCGCCAATAGCCCGGGCCACTGCCGGGGTGGTGGAGTACGCGAGGAACACCATAAGGCCCACGGCCGTGTGGAGTACCGCGGAAGCCAGGCCGACGCCGGCGAGCTGGGAAACGCCGAGGTGGCCCACTATGGCCGAATCCGCCAGCAGGAAAAGCGGTTCTGCGATGAGCGCGCCAAATGCCGGAACGGCGAGACGGAGGATTTCCCGGGAGTTCCTGCCGGGGGGAACAGTCCGGGCGGCGGCGCGTGATTCTGGCACGGAGCCAGCCTAACCGGAGAGAACCGTCACATGCCGCCATAATTAGTTGACTCTTCAAGTAATGAGATGGCAAGGTTAAGACTGAATCCTCAACCGCGCTGCTCCCGACGCGCGGTGACGCCCCACGATCCGAATGGCGAACCCCCATGAACCAGTCCACACTGACCACCACAGCACTCACCGTCCTCCGCGTCATTGCCGGCTTCCTCTTTGCAGCCCACGGCTGGCAGAAGTTCAACGAGTGGACCATTGCCGGCACGCAGGCCGCGTTTAGCAAGATGGGCATCCCGGCAGCCGAACTGGCAGCCCCGGCAGTAGCCACCCTTGAGCTTGTTGGCGGCATCGCCCTGATCCTCGGCGTGCTGACCCGCGTCTTCGCACTCCTGCTCGCCCTGGACATGCTCGGCGCCCTGTTCCTGGTGCACGCCTCCGCGGGCGTTTTCGCGGCCACCGGCGGCTACGAACTGGTGCTGCTCCTGGCAGCGGGCGCCCTGGCCATTGCCCTGACCGGCGCCGGCAAGGTGGCCGTGGACAGGGCACTGTTCGGCCGCAGCAACTCCAAGCTCAGCGCCCTCGCCTAAAGCGAACACCAATACCCCGCAACGCCGGGCCGGTCACGCGAGTGGCCGGCCCGGCGTCGTCATATGCGTGGCTGGAAGTATTCCCAATGGGGAATATTAACCGGAAACTCCGGTCAGTTCATTGGGTACGTGCCGGAGATCAGCGGATTTGCCCACCTTGCCGGAGGCAAGGTCCACTGCGTGGATCGCGCTGCTTGAGGGCTCGGTGACGTAGGCGGTGGCCCCCTGCACAAACAGCGCGGGGCGTGGGTCCTGCCATGTTTCGGATTCCTCCCAGGCAGCAACCACTGGAATCGTCGACGTGATGTTACCGGTCAGCGGGTCGATGATCCGCAAGGAACCATCGGTTCCCAGAACCAGGGCTTCGCCCGAGGGCCCCCTCCCCAGCGACCGAAACGAATAGCTTGTGCCAAGTTCAACGAGCCGAAGTGCCGCCGTCTCTGTGTTCACCAGGGAGACCCGAGTGGGCCGCTCCAGGATTGCATCCTTGTCCACCTTGTAGTCGCCCAGGACGACTGGCGATTCGGGCGTACCGGCCTGGTTGCCCATGCGTCCGTACGCATCGGGGCTGGGCACTTTGGTAATCCGCCCGTCCCGGTAGACAAGCATGCCGTCTTCGCAGCCCACCACAACAGCATCCGGACCGGCCACCGCCTCTCCGTGGACACCCGGGCAGTCTTCATTGCGCAGCAGCTCCGCCCGGTCCTGCCCGGTTCCGGCAGCCAGCACGGCGATTCCCCGCCGGGACTCGTCGTTACCGAGGGTGACGAGCAGCTTTCCCTCCTCCAGCGGCACCGCCACGCCATGGTGGGCTTCCGGCGCAGTGTAGACGTCGCTTTCGGGACGTGCCGCTTCTGACGCCAGCCCGGACGGCTCGAAAATTTCGACCTGTCCGGAACCATCGCTGAACAGCGCGGTCCTGCCGGCATGGAAGACCGCGTGGCCGGACTTGCTGGCTTGGAACCCAACGTCCGTCAGTGCCGGCCGGGCGGCGTAGGAGTGCCCGTGATCGCCATGTTTTTCGGTCCACACTCCGGCATCAAAGACCTTGAACTCGCTTCCGGTGGAGACCAGGACATGCCGGCCATCCCCCGCGGGGTTGAGCCTGTTGAAGCCGTCAAGGTCCGCCTCCCCCACCACTTTCAGTGAGGCTGCGTCGAGCACCGTGATCCCGCCGGCGTGCGTCAGCACCAGCCTGGGGGCGGGCCCCTGGATTTCCCGGGCCGCATCGGGCGAGGCCGCCGGATGCCCGGCGGCTTGCGGGTCGGTTTCTGCGCCCGGGGCGCCACCGCCCCGCCCGGGATCGGAGGCACAGCCGCTCAGCATGAGCGCGGCCGCGGCGATTACCGCCACCCCTGACAGACGCATCGGGGTTGCCCGCGGGCTGGGGCTCCCCGCCGGATTCAGGGTTCCAGTGGAGGGCTTGAGGCAACGCAAAGCGTTAGTTCGAATCATCATAGGCTAAATGATAGTGATTCTCATTAGCTTGGCAAACCCGGCGACTCGTCACTGACGGCCATATGACTAAGTTGTGACATTGCATAACAAAATCTCACAGAAATGAAACAAAATCCTTGACCTTTGAAACGATCCACTGATAGACCTGTTCCGTACACCACGGATATACAGGCCTGACCGTGATGTAACTTCTGTAACATCGAACCGCTCACCGGGGCGCCCCTCGCAGCCCAGGTTTGACATTGCGCGGATCAGGTAAGGGGTGTCCACGATCGGACACCCCGGCCCGCCATCGGTTCACTGCACCCACTCGCTCCACGCCGACATGCCCGACTCCCTGAAATTGAAACGATACAAGTTCACTTCGACCTGGTTGGTATGTCCACAGCTCATCAAAGGAGATGTTCGTGAGTTATCCCCCTCAAAGAAGCACCCCTCAAAGAGGCACCCGGCAGGACACCGGCTCCGGTGCCCCGCCAAGCGGAAAATCCGGGATAGGCGACGTCCGCGCCGCCAACGAAACCCGGTTGGCCGGCGTACGGTCGTCCTCCGGCGTCCGATTCCCCGGCGCAAAGGCAGTCACGGCAGCAGTCGCCGCGGCTGCGGTGGCCTTCACCGGCCTGCCGGCGGTGCACGCCGAAACTGCCCTCCCGCCAGCCGGTTCGGGCTTCCGCTTCGACTTCGGCCCGGGTGCTACCGCCGACGGCTACACCCAGGTGAATGCCTCCCAGGCATACAGCGCCGCGGCGAGGTTCGGCTTCACTGACACCACCCTGACGTCCGGCGAAGACCGCGGCACCGCCGACCCGCTGCGGTCCGACTTCGTCCAGGCCCAGGGTGGAAGTTTCCTCGTTGATCTTCCCAACGGCGACTACACCGTCAAGCTCATTGCAGGCGACGCCGTCGCTGCCACCAATATCGCGATCACCGCCGAGAAGATCGCCAAGGTCCAGCTCACGGACAAGCCCGCGGGACAGTACCTGGAAATGGAATTCCCCATCTCCCTCGTGGACGGCCAGCTGAATCTTGATTTCAGCGGCACAGCGGCCAAGATCAACTCCCTGGTTATCGCTGCCCGTGCACCGAGGTCCGCCACTGCGGATCCCGCCGTCTACCTCGCCGGCGATTCCACTGTCCAGACCTATGACGCCGGCTACATCCCGCAGGCCGGTTGGGGCCAGATGATCGAACGGTACTTTGATGAGAAGGTCTCCTTCTTCAATCACGCGATCGGAGGACGCAGCTCCAAGAACTTCATCAGCCAGGGACGGCTGGATGAGATTCTCCGCGTCATCAACCCCGGCGACTACCTGATGGTGCAGTTCGGCCACAACGACGCCACCGTGGGCGTTGACGACCGGTACGCCTCCCCCGCCGACTACAAGGAATACCTGCGCACCTACGTCAACGGGACCCGCCAGCGCGGAGCCACCCCGGTGCTGGTCACACCGGTGGGGCGGCGTGATTTTGACGAAACCACCGGGAAATTCAACGTCAGCTTCCCCGAATACGTGGACAAGATGAAGGAACTGGCCGCCGAAGAAAACGTGGCAATGGTGGATCTTTCGGCGCTGAGCCGGGCCTACTTTGACGAAATCGGCCCCGAAGACACCAAGTCGGTCTTCCTCCACGTCGATGCCGGGGTCTACCCCAACCGTCCCACCGGAACCGTGGACAACACCCACTTCCAGGAGTACGGCGCCATCCAGATGGCACGCCTGCTGGCGGGCGGCATAAAGCAGCTCAACATCCCGCTGGCCGCACGCGCCAAAGAGATCGTCCCACCGTCGGCCGTTCCTGCGAAGCCCCAGGGCCTGGTGGCCGGCAGCATCTCCAATGCCGGCGCGCTCCTGAAATGGCAGCCCACCGAGGGCGCGGACATCTACAAGGTATACCGGAAGCTGTTGGCCGAGCCGGACACCGCCTACAAGCTGGCCACCACGGCCACCGTCCCCACGGCAAACCTGGCGGGCCTTTCCGAAGGCACCGCCTACAGCGTGCGGATCGCAGCAATGAACGGCAAAGGCCTTTCCGAACCCGGCGACGCACTGTCCCTGACCACCAAGGAAGCCAAGTACAAGTTCGACTTCGGCCCGGTGGGTGCACCGGTTGAAGCCGGCTACGCCGAGGTCAACCGCACCATGGCATACAGCAAGGAACGCGGTTACGGCTTCAAGGACCTCTCCGTCCTCAGCGACCGAGACCGCGGCGCCGTCACCACCAACCTGCTTCGCGACTTCGTACTCAGCGGCTCCAGTTTCGAATTCCAGCTGGACGTGCCCAACGGCACCTACGCGCTGAAGACCTACCACAGCGACTGGATCGGCTCCACGCGGACGGACGTGGCAGTAGAAGGCAAAGGCTATGGACAGGTTTCTTCCGGCAAAGCCTCCTCGGCGGAAAAGATCGTCAACCAGGTCCTGGTGACCGACGGCCAGCTCAACGTGACCATTAGCGGTTCCGGCCAGCGGCTCAACGGCCTGGAAGTCACTCCACTCCTGGTGGGCCCCACCAACCTGCGCACCACCGCAGTGGACGCTTCGGCTGAACCGGCGGTGGTGGAACTCGCCTGGGACGCCGTGGCCGACGCCGCCAGCTACAAGGTGTTCCGGCAGGCAAACTTCGAGCCGCAGCCGCAGCTCGTTGCTGAGCACATCACGGAAACAACGTTCAAGGACACCACAGCGTTCGCAGGGCTGCCCTACAAGTACCACGTGGTTGCAGTGGACAGCACCGGCCTTGAGTCAGTACCTTCCAACACCGCGGAGGTCTCCCTCACGGACCCGAACACACCCGTACCCGCGGCGCCTTCCAAGGTGGACGTCAAGGCAATCGAGAAGAGCAGCGTCAGCCTCAAGTGGCAGAAAGTCGGCGGCGCATCCGCCTACCACGTGTACCGCTCGACGTCGGCAGACGGCACCTTCTCCTACGCCGGGCGCGCCACCGAGGTGACGTTCACGGACACCACCGTGCTGACCACCATCAGGTACTACTACCGCGTCACCGCCATCAACAAGGGAGGGGAATCAGCAGCGTCGCCCGTGATCGGCACTGACAGGGTCACCGTGGTAAACCGGCAGGTGGAGAAGCTGGACCGCGCCCCCGTGGCCCTGCTCACCGGAGAAGGCGTCCGCGTGGGCTGGCGCATGCTGGGCCTGGATCCCGAACAGATCGGCTTCCATGTCATCCGCGACGGCGTTCAGCTCACCGTGGATCCGATCAGGAACAGCACGTCCTACCTCGATGCCGGCGGAACGGCCTCGTCCAAATACGTGATCAAGGCGGTGGGTGCCGGCGCAGACCAACTGACGGCCGAGTTCACGCCGATGTCCCGCAACTACCTGGCGATCAAGCTCGACAAGCCGGCGGACGACTACACCAAGGACGGACAGCCCTACAGCTACTCCGCCGGAGATGCGAGCGTGGCCGACGTCGACGGCGACGGCACGTACGAAATCATCCAGATGTGGTCCCCGTCCAACTCCAAGGACAACTCGCAGGCCGGTTACACCGGCACTGTCTACGTCGACGCCTACAGGACGGACGGCACCAAGCTCTGGCGCATCAACATGGGCCCGAACATCCGTGCCGGCGCCCACTACACCCAGCTGCTTGCGTACGACTTCGACGGCGACGGCAAGGCCGAAGTCGCTATGAAGACGGCGGACGGCACCCGGGACGCGGCCGGGACGGTGATCGGCAACCCGAACGCTGACTACCGGACCAGCAGCGGCTACGTCCTGACCGGCGATGAGTTCCTCACCGTCTTCCACGGCCTGACGGGCACCATCATGGACACCGTGAAGTACGAACCGCCGCGCGGCGACGTGGCGGCCTGGGGCGACGGCTACGGTAACCGCGTGGACCGCTTCCTCGGAGCGGTGGCCTACCTGGACGGCGAACACCCGTCCATGATGTTCAGCCGCGGCTACTACACCCGTGCCGTGCTGGCGACGTATGACCTCGTTGCGGGCAAGATCGTCAAGCGCTGGATCTTCGACTCCGATGTGTCCGGCACGCAGTACCGCGGGCAAGGCAACCACAACCTCTCCGTGGCGGACGTGGACGCCGACGGCAAGGACGAGTTCATTTTCGGGTCCATGACCATCGATGACAACGGCCAGCCGCTCTACACCACCGGGCTGGGCCACGGCGACGCGATCCACACCAGCGACCTCGATCCGTCGAGGCCCGGACTGGAGACCTTCGCGGTGCACGAGGACATGGGCTCCAGCGGAAACCGCGGAGCGACGTTCCGCGATTCCCGGACCGGTGAGGTGCTGTGGAGCATTCCGGCGATCAAGGACACCGGGCGCGGCGCAGCCGGGGACATCGACCCCCGCTACGCGGGGGCCGAAGGCTGGGCAATTGGCGGCACCGCGGCATGGAACTCGCCCGTGGGCCAGCTGATGTCCGCCAAGGGCGAGCTGATCGCTGAGAAGATCCCGGCCGCCAACTTCCTGGCCTGGTGGGACGGCGACCTGCTGCGCGAGATCGTTGACCACGATTTCGACGACGCCACGTACAGCGGTGTGCCGACCATCAGTAAGTGGAACTGGAACACCGAGTCCGGCGACAAGCTGCTGACAGCCACGGGAGCCAAATCCAATAACGGCACCAAGGGCACGCCTGCCATCCAGGCCGACCTCCTGGGTGACTGGCGCGAGGAAATCGCCTGGCCGTCGTCGGACAGCACGGAGCTGCGGATCTACACCACCACAGCTTCCACCGACGTCCGTCTGCGGACCCTGATGCACGATTCCGTGTACCGGCTCTCGGTGGCCCGCGAGAACATCTCGTACAACCAGCCGCCGCACCCGGGCTTCTTCATCGGTGAGGGCATGGAGATGCCGTCCCAGCCGGACATCGTGTACACCGGGGCCCGCTAAGGATTCCGGACCCCCGGCGACGGACGCCGCCCCACCCCATATGGCGGGTGGGGCGGCGTTTGTGTCATCCGGACCCGTTAGTGCGCGCGGTGGTCAGTAAACTCTCAGCATGAGCGAGTCTGCCGCCAATTCAGTGACCCTCCGCTTCCTTGCGGCCCCCATGGACGTCGGCCACAGCGGTTCCGTGGACGCCGGAACCGTGCTCGAGTGGGTGGACAAGGCGGCCTATGCCGCAGCAGTCGGCTGGGCAAAGTCCTACTGCGTCACGGCTTACGTGGGCAACATCCACTTTGCGGACCCGGTCAACAGCGGCGACATGGTCGAAGTCACCGCCACGATCGTCTATACCGGGCGCTCTTCCATGCACATCCGCACCGTCGTGTCCTCGGGCGACCCGAAGGGCGGCCCCGCCACCATGCGCAGCCAGTGCATGGTGATTTTTGTGGCCGTGGGTGCGGACGGAAAACCGGTGCCGGTCCCGCAGTTCGAACCTTCCACGCCCGACGAGATTGAGCAGCGCGACCACGCCCTGGCCCGGATCAAGGTGCGCGAAGACATTGTGCAGGCGATGAACGCGCAGCAATATACCGACGCCGGCACCGCCGAACGGGTTGTCCTCCGGTTCATGGCCGCCCCTACCGACGTGAACTGGGGCGGCAAGGTGCACGGCGGCATCGTCATGAAGTGGATCGATGAGGCCGCCTATGTGTGTGCGTCCCGGTACTGCGGCAAGGACACCGTCGCGGTGTTCTCCGGCGGGGTGCGTTTCTACCGGCCGCTGTTGATCGGCCACGTGGTGGAAGTGGAGGCACGGCTCGTGTACACCGGCACCAAGGGCATGCATGTTGCCGTCCACGTCCGGTCCGGCGATCCCAAGGGCCGGGAGATGAACCTGACCACGTACTGCCTCACAGTCATGGTGGCCAGGGACGCGTCCGGGAACTCGGTGCCCATTCCGCCATGGGTTCCGGTTTCTGAAGAGGACAAGCGCCTGCACGCCCACGCCCGGGAACTGCTGGAGATCCGGGGCCGGGCCCCCGGAAACCGGCTACCCAACCACCTGCTGTCAGCTGGCGGCGTTCAGGCCGGCGGGGCGCCTGCCGGCGGGGTGCAGGCGACCTCGTAGTCCGGCCGGCTAGAAGCCGCCGCCGCCGGCGTCCGCCGCCATGTTGGCGAACCGCGAGTAATGCCCCTGGAAGGCCACCACAATGTCCTTGGTCGGGCCGTTACGGTGCTTGGCGATGAGAATGTCAGCTTCGCCGGCGCGCGGCGACTCCTTGTCGTAGACGTCCTCGCGGTGGAGCAGGATCACCATGTCGGCATCCTGCTCGATCGAGCCTGATTCACGGAGGTCCGAAACCATGGGCCGCTTGTCCTGGCGCTGTTCGGAGCCACGGTTCAGCTGTGACAGCGCAATCACCGGCACCTGGAGTTCCTTGGCCAGCAGCTTCAGGGCACGGGAGAACTCCGAGACTTCCTGCTGGCGGGATTCCACTTTTTTGCCGGAGCTCATGAGCTGCAGGTAGTCCAGGATGACCAGCTTGAGGTCGTGCTGCTGCTTGAGCCTGCGGCATTTGGCCCGGATTTCCATGAGCGACATGTTGGGGCTGTCATCAATGAACAGCGGGGCCTCGTTCATCCGGCCCATGGTGGTGGCGATCTTGGACCATTGTTCGTCCTTGATGGTGCCCTTGCGGAGGTCCTGGAGGCCGATGGTGGCCTCCGCGGACAGGAGGCGCATGGCGATTTCGTTCCGGCCCATTTCCAGGGAGAACATCACCGTGGCGAGGTTGTTCTTGATGGCCGCGGACCGGGCAAAGTCCAGGGCGAACGTGGACTTACCGACAGCCGGGCGGGCCGCGATGACAATCATCTGCCCCGGGTGCAGGCCGTGTGTGAGCTCGTCCAGTTCGTAGAAGCCCGTGGGCACGCCCGTCATGCCTTCGTCGCGGTGGCCCGAAGCTTCAATCTCGTCCACCGTGGATTCCATGACGTCCTTGAGGACAACGTAGTCCTCAGCCGTCCGCCGTTCCGCCACCGCGTAAATCTCCGCCTGGGCTTGGTTGACGAGGTCTTCCACTTCGCCGTCCGAGCCGTAACCCAGCTGGACGATCTTGGTGCCGGCATTTACCAGCCGCCGCAGGACGGCACGTTCGGCAACGATCTCTGCGTAGTATCCTGCGTTGGCGGCAGTGGGTACGGTCTGAATAAGCTCGTGCAGGTAGGCGGGTCCGCCGATCCTGTTGATCTCTCCGCGCTTGGTCAGCTCGTCAGACACAGTTACGGCGTCGGCAGGTTCGCCGCGGCCGTAGAGGTCAATGACGGCCTCGTAGATGGTCTCGTGGGCGGGACGGTAGAAGTCCTGGCCCCGCAGGATCTCAACGACGTCGGCGATGGCGTCCTTGGACAGCATCATGCCGCCGAGAACTGATTGCTCGGCAGGGATGTCCTGGGGCGGCTTTCGGTTGCCTTCGGAACTCCGGGTGCCCTCGATTGAGTCCAGGTGCGTAACTGACAAAGCTGCCGTCCTCCGTTGTGTACCGCGGCGTATCTCTTTAAGCCGTCGGTGCTGTGTTGCCATGTGCCATTGGGCTGACCTGCGAAGCCGGGCCTCGCTGTGCGCCATGACCAGAACTACCACCCGGCACTGACAGTCTTCCCGTGCAGGAAGGTGCCTGCACCCGCAGTTCCTGCCGAATCCCTGGTTATCCCCAGTTTGCGGAGGTTATCCACAATTGCTTGTAGGACTCTGCATCCGGACCGCCCGCAGGGGCTCGGTCCGGACTGCGGAAATCAAGTACCAATGCCCCAAAAACAGGTATCCCGCTACGTTAGTACCCCTGCCCGCGGCCACCAAGCCCACATACATGCACACCTGTGGATAAGTTGTGGATTAAGGGGTCCTGCTTGTGCACAGCCTGTGTGGCAACCTGTGGAAACAAAAAAACTTTGAGCCACAATAGGCGCCTGACCTGCGAAAACGTCCGAAATGCCATGTGGATGAAAAATACTTCTAAGGAACATTCATCCACAGCTTTCAGGTTCCCACTGGGGATACCGGCCGGTAACCCGGGCGGAAGTGACGAAAGATATACCCGGGCTGTGATCTACATCATCACGAAGGCGTCGAATTGACGGCCGCCCGGCCGGGCTGTATGCGAGCCGCAGAATATGCTGTGGATAACAGCGAACTGGCATAAGCTCTATGCATGGGCGATGTGTTGATAGTTATACTGCCTGCCCTCATCCTTGTGGCAGTCATCTGGGCCGTGACCACGGCCCTCAAGCCTCGGGACACCGGCATCTCAGACGCCGAGCGGTATCAACTTGAGCTGGCCCTGCGGTCGCAGGCACATTATGCCGCCCAGGTGAAAGCGGCCACCGCCGCCCGGGCGCGGGTTGATGCCGCCACCCGGCCAAGCCAAAACGAGCAACAGCAGTCACAACAGGCCGACCATGCGCGGGCGGCCCTGCACGCCCAGGCGGGGTCAAGCCCGGGCGTGGGAATGCACGGCTATCAGGGCCCGGTCCTGCCCGGAGGCCAATTGAACCCGCAGTTCGCCCTGCAACTGCAGTCCATGGCCCGCAACGGCCAGAAACTGCAAGCCATCAAGATGCTGCGGCAGGCAACGCATTCAGATCTTTTGACCGCCAAGAATTATGTAGATCGGCTATAGCAATGGAATCACTGGTGATCCCCGTCCTGATCCTTCTCCTCGTGGGAGCCGCAGTCCTGCTGGCGGCCCGCGCCGTGGGTCGCCGGACCTCCGGCCCGAAGGCTTCAGCCGCCACGGCAGCCGGCAGCACGCCGCCCGGCGAGCCGGTGGAACTGGCCCGGGCCGCGGCAGCGAAGCTCAATGAAGACCAGCACCGCAGGCTGTACGCCCTGATAGCGCAGGGGCAGGCCATGGCGGCCATCAAGCTCTACTACGAAGCCTCAGGCGAGGGCCTGCGGGCCTCCCGCGACGCCGTCGGCGCCCTGGCCGCCCACCCCCAGCCGTTTACCCCAGCGGCCCCTGAGGTGCCGGAACATGACGATGACGACGCACCCGAGCGTTTCCCGTACCGGTACCGCGCGATTGCCAGCAAGGGCGATGTCACCCGGGAGGTCAGCAGCAATATGCTTAACGACGAGATCTACGGTCGGATTCGCACGCTGGCCAAGAGCGGCGACACTGAGGCGGCCGCAACGGCCCTCACCAAGCATTCGGACATTTCACTTAAGCAGGCCCGCGAGTTTATCGCCCTGCTCGACGACTGAGCGGCCCGGACTCGCGCACTGCCGTAGGGCTGAGGGCACGCCGTTCGGGCGGGGCGCCTAGAAATCGAAGAGCTCGCCGAGCCAGCCTTCCTTTTTCTTGGGCCGCCGCCGGTCGTCATAGCGCCGGTCGTCATACCGGGGTTGATCGTAGCGGGGACGGTCCCGCCGGTCGTCATAGCGGCGATCATCCGGCCGCCTGTCGTCCCGGCGCGGATCCGGATTGTTGTACAGCGGCGGCGGAATAAGTCCGGGGACGGGGGGCGCGGCCGGCGCAGCCGGCGTTTGCGGCCCTGCCAACTCGGCGGCGCGGTCAATGATCTTGTCCAGTTCGCCGCGGTCAAGCCACACGCCCCGGCACTGCGGACAGTAATCGATCTCCACTCCGCTGCGCTCACTCATGACCAGGTCTATTGAATCCACAGGGCATTTCATGTTCCGCACAACGACTGGAACTGCGGAAAAGTTCGACATGCACCGGGCGGGTCCGCCGGAGGTTGCACCTAGCGGCCGTTCGAGATTCCCGCCAGGAGCTGTTCAAAGGGCAGCGACTCAGCGGCGTCCGTCTTCCGCCGCGTCGGCGCGGCCGCGACCAGGGCCGCGAATTCATCGGCGGCCCGGTCGATCCGCACCGAAAGGGGCGTGCCGCCGTCGTCCGTGTTGCCCCAGTCCTGGGGGCCGGCGAAAACGCCAGTAGCAGCCACCCGGGTCCGCAAGTAGCTGAACAGGGGACGCATGGCATAGTCCAGCACCATCTGGTGGCGGTCGGTGCCGCCGGTGGCCCCGAGGAGGACGGCCTTGCCCTCCAGGGACTTGGGATCCAGGACGTCGAAGAAGGACTTGAAAAGGCCGCTGTAGGAGGCGCTGAAGACCGGCGTGACAGCAATGATGCCGTCGGAATCCTCCACGCCGGCGATCACGTCGGCAAGCCGGGGTGCCGCGTAACCGGTGACGAAGTTGTTGGCAATATCCACAGCGAGGTCACGGAGTTCCACCACGTCAACGGCCACCGCGTACCCCGCGGCAGCCAGCTGGCGTTCGGCTGCGGCAGCGAGCTGATCGGCCAGCAACCTGCTCGACGACGGTACGCCAAGTCCGGCGGAGAGGACGGTAATGCGGCGGGTTTCCACGGTTTGCTCCTGAAGGTCATCGGTAAATCCAGAGTACATGCGTTTGCATCTATCGACTAAACCCGGCTGTGCCTGGGTTTATTCCGCAGCCCGGGATCACTGCCGTGCGGCCCTGCTGACAACAGTGGCGGCGTCTGCCAGACTGCCGTCATGGCTGAAAACAAGACCCAGGCGACGGACGCTTCCGTGGAGGAGTTCCTGGAGGGCGTGGAGAACGCGGCACGCCAGCGGGACGGCCTGCGGCTTCTGGCACTTATGAAGGAAAACACCGGCGAAGCGCCCGTGATGTGGGGTCCGAGTATCGTCGGTTTCGGCAGCTACCACTACCGTTATGAGAGCGGTCGCGAGGGGGACACGGTCGCCGTCGGGTTCTCCCCGCGGAAGGGGAGCCTTTCGCTGTACGGGCTTACTTACGCGCCGGAGGCGGCCGAGCTGCTGCCCCGCCTGGGAAAACACAAGGTCGGCGCGGGATGTCTCTACATCAACAAACTGGAGGACGTGGATGAGGCGGTCCTGGCCGAACTCATCCGGGCCGGGCACCGGCACTCCACCACCGTGATGCACCAGGAATAGGACCCGGAAGAAACCCTGCATTGCAGGCAGTACCCGGTGTTAAGAACAAAGGCCCCCGCGCCCGGTTCCCAAGGGAATCCGAATACGGGGGCCTCCAGCAGTTCAGGACTGCGTAGTGCTCTGGCGTTAAGCCGGAGGAACTACTTGCCTGCGACTACGTCGAGTTCGATCACTGCGGCAACGTCGTCGTGCAGACGGACGTTGGCCTGGTAGGAACCGACCGACTTGATGTGTGCCGGCAGTTCAACCTTGCGCTTGTCGATCTTGCCAAGGCCAGCGGCCTCAACAGCGTCGGCCACGTCGCCCTGCTTGACGGTGCCGAACAGGCGTCCGGTCTCGCCAGCCTTGACAACGAGCTTGACCGGCTTGGCGGAGAGTGCAGCGGCCTGCTTCTGAGCGTCTTCCAGGGAAGCGTGCTCGCGGGCGGCGCGGGCAGCCTTGATGGACTCAACCTGCTTCTCGCCACCCTTCGACCAGGTCAGGGCGAAGTTGCGGGGCAGCAGGTAGTTACGTGCGTAACCGTCCTTGACCTCGACAACGTCGCCAGCAGCACCGAGACCGGTTACTTCGTGGGTCAGAATGAGCTTTGCCATTTTAGTTAATCCCTTCCTTAGCCGCGGCCAGCGCCGGAGTAAGGCAGCAGAGCAACTTCGCGGGCGTTCTTGATTGCCTGGGCGATCTTGCGCTGTTCCTGCACCGTGACGCCGGTGACGCGACGGGCGCGGATCTTTCCGCGATCGGAGATGAACTTGCGCAGCAATGCTACGTCCTTGTAGTCGATGACAGTGATGTCAGCGGCCTTCAAGGGGTTGGACTTTGGTTTGGGCTTACGGAGTTCAGCCTTAGCCATCGTGGAGCTCCTATTCTAGGGAGCCCGTGGATATTGATCCACGGGATGGTGGTGGTTCGACGGCGGCACTCACCCGGGAGCCGTGAGGCATCCCGGCGGGTTCCGGCGCCGGACCTTAATTATTGGTTAGAAGGGAGGTTCGGAATCCGGGCCGTTGCCCCAGCCGCCGCCTGCATTACTGACCCCGGGCGTTGCCCAAGGGTCTTCCTGCGCTGCGGGCTGGTTGCCGCCCCAGTTTCCTCCGGTGTTGCCGCCCTGGTTTCCACCCTGGCCGCCACCGAATCCACCGCCGCTGTTGCCTCCGCCGAAGCCACCCTGACCACCCTGACCGCCGGAGCGCTGGGTGCGGTTGACCTTGGCGTTGGCGTAGCGCAGGCTCGGGCCGATTTCATCGACTTCGAGCTCGATAACGGTGCGCTTCTCGCCTTCTTTGGTTTCGTAGGAACGGCTCTTCAACCGGCCGGAAACGATAACCCGCATGCCCTTGGTGAGGGATTCTGCGACGTTTTCGGCTGCTTCACGCCACACGGATGCGCGGAGGAACAGGGTTTCCCCGTCCTTCCACTCATTCGACTGGCGATCAAAGGTGCGGGGCGTAGAAGCGATGGTGAAATTCGCTACTGCCGAACCTGACGGTGTGAACCTCAGTTCGGGGTCATTGGTGAGATTACCGATGACCGTAATAGTGGTTTCGCCTGCCATCTACTGCCTCCTTGTTCGTTCCTGCGGGGTAAAGATTGAATGCACGGAGCTGAAATTACTCAGCAACGACCTTCTGCTCTTCGGGGCGGGTGATCTTGGTGCGCATGATGGTCTCATTGAGACTCAGCTGGCGGTCAAGTTCCTTGGCGGTATCCGGCTTTGCGGTGAAGTTCACCACTGCGTAGATACCCTCAGACTTCTTCTTGATTTCGTAAGCCAGGCGACGACGGCCCCAGATGTCAACCTTTTCGATGGTTCCACCATCGTTGGTGATGACGTTCAGGAACTTCTGAAGCGACGGCTCAACGGTACGCTCTTCGACCTCGGGGTCGATGATTACCATCAATTCGTAAGGACGCATATGTGAACCCACCTCCTTTGGGCTAAGCGGTTACGGCATTTCCGTAACAGGAGGTTCATTTGCGGTGCCATGCTCATCCAGTCCCCCAAACGGAGGCAGGACGCAGCACAGACTTCAATATCTTAGTGCATTTAGGCCTGTTTCGGCGATTCGTGGCCCTTTCAGGCTAGTCCCGGGGCCATACAGGGCGGAAACGCTCCGGCCGCTATGTGGAAAAGCCGTGCGAAGCCGGGTCCGGCGTGTTTGTTTGGCTAGAGTAACGACACATGGACACCAGACCTCCGCCCGCCACGGTCAAACGCAGCCGGCTGCGGTTCTTTGCGATGGTCGCGGCAGGAACTGCGGCCGCTGCGGCAACCGGTTTTTCAGGACTGTGGGTGGAGGCGCCGGCGGTCGGATGGGGCAGCGCCGCCCTGGTTTACGTCGTGTGGGTCTGGCTTGTGGTGGGCAGGTTGGGACCTGCAGAAACACGCGCGCACGCGACCTCCGAGGATCCGTCCCGCAGCACCACCGACCTGCTGATCCTGGTGGCCAACGTCGCCAGCCTGGCTGCAGTTGCCGCAGTGGTGGTGGACTCCCACAGAGCCGACGGCGGCTCGCGGCTGAGCGGGGGGCTGCTGGCCCTGGCATGCGTCGCCTTGTCGTGGATCCTGGTGCAGACTCTCTTCACCCTCCGCTATGCCGAGCTGTACTACAGCCCTGGAAAGAGGGGCGTCTCCGACGCTGGCGGCATAGATTTCAACCAGGATCGGCCGCCGCAATACACGGATTTCGCCTACTTGGCCACGAGCCTCGGCATGACTTACCAGGTGTCCGACACCAACCTGCAGAATCACCTCATCAGGGCGGAAGCGCTCAAACACAGCCTGCTGTCCTACCTTTTCGGCACCGTCATCCTTGCCACGACCATCAACCTGGTGATCGGACTCGCCTGACGCCTGCGCTGCTGCCGGCGGGCGGCACGATGCCGCAGTGATCGGTAGCGGTCCTTGACCCGCACGACGCCGAAGAGGACCATGTCAAAAGTACCGGTCTCACCTCGGCGACATTAGGGGTAAGCCATGGAAAAAATCACTCCCCGCAGAACGGCATCAGCCAAACGCTTTGGCCTCGGTATCCTTATTGGATCCGCTCTGCTTGCCTCAGGGCCGTCGCTGGTTTGGGATCAGACACCGTCCTCGGCTGCCCCCGCCCAGGCAGTGGCCGCCGCCGACCCCCTTCAATTGCGACAGGTTGACGGTGGCCCGGAGTATTTTGCGAAGTATCCCAAGTCATTGCCTGCCGATCCCTCGTATTTTCCAATTGGCGTTTGGCTGGAAAGCCTCATGGAGCCGACAGATGCTCCGAGGGATCATCTCGTCGGTATCAACCTTTATGTCGATCTGACCAGCAGTTCAGACATCACATTCGCCACCAACCAGGGAATGCGCGCCCTGACCAGCAACCCGGTATCCGGGGCCGTAGGGTGGGTCATCGCGGATGAACCGGATATGTGGGCCGGCCCCGGAGACGCTCCATGGACCCGCAACTGGCCGGGAGCGGGCCCGATTTGCACGCCGGAGACAGAGCGCTGCGGCTATACCATCCAGCGCGAAATGCGCAAAGGCATACCAACCGGACAACTCGTGTATGCCAATTACGGAAAAGGCGTGACCTTCTGGGAGACCAATGAGCAGGCGTCCATCTTCGTCAATGAATTCCAGGACGTGGTGTCCGCGGATAACTACTGGTTCACCGATCCGTATATCTGCGGCCCCTCCGAAGGCGGTGCCGTGCTTGCCGCCGGCGCGGAGCTGTCGCCCGAGAAATGCAGGCTTGCGGCCAACTACGGCTGGACCGTCGACCGCGTGCGTTCCTTGGTGCAGCCGGCCATGAGCAAACCCGTCTGGGCATTCGTGGAAGTCGGCCATCCGTTCACGGATCCTAAGGCTCCCACCATCTCGGGACCGGAAGTCCGTGCTGCTGTCTGGAGCAGCCTTATCCACGGGGCCAGGGGGATTGTTTACTTCAATCACAACTTCGGCGGCGCCTGCCTGTCCCAGCATGTGCTGAGGGAGTCTTGCGGGGACGCAGTCAGGCCGTGGGTGACGGATGTCAACGGACAGATCAACCGGCTGGCACCGGTGCTCAACGCACCATTCCTGGATAACGCGCTGTCGCATGGCGAGGGTGTCGACGCGGCCGTCAAAGTGCATGACGGATCACTGTATGTCCTTGCCGGTTCCGCGCAGGCAGGGCAGCAAGATGCCCTTTTCCAGATGAGCTGCCTGGCGGGCGCTGACGCGGCCGTCACGGTCCTGGACGAAAACCGGACTGTGGCAATGACCAAGGGCGTCTTTAGCGATCACTTTGCCGACGGCAACGCCGTCCACCTTTACCGGGTCGACGGAGCCGCTGCATCCTGCGTCAGATAGCAGGTAGCCCGCGGCGGCCGCGGCCTGCCTCCGCCAGGGTCCGGAAGGACCTACGCCGCTGTCCGGAAGAACAGTTCGGTCACCCGGGCCAGCCGGAACGGGTCCTCGACGCCGCAGAGTTCACGGGCGGAGTGCATCGACAGCAGCGGCACCCCCACGTCCACGGTCCTAATACCCAGGCGCGTCGCCGTCAGCGGCCCGATCGTGGACCCGCACGGCATCACATTGTTGGACACGAACTCCTGGTACGGGACGTCCGCCTCACCGCACAGCCGTGCCCAGAAGGCGGCACCGGGGGCGTCGGTCGCGTAGCGCTGATTGGCGTTGATCTTGAGCAACGGGCCGCCGTTGAGGACCGGGCGGTTCACGGGGTCGTGGCGCTCGGCGTAGTTCGGATGCACCGCGTGGCCGGCGTCGGCGGAGACGCAGAACGACGCCGCCAGGGCCTGCCGACGCTGGCTCACCGACGCGCCAAGGCCGTCCGAAACGCGCACCAGGACGTCCTCCAGGAGGGGTCCGCAGGCGCCCGAGCGCGAGTTGGAACCGATCTCCTCGTGGTCGAAAGCCGCGAGGACGGCGATCGGGCCGCCGTCCGCCTGCTCCCCGGCCTCGGCGTGGGCGATGATCGCGGCCAGGCCGGCATGGGTGGCGGACAGGTTGTCCAGCCGTCCGGACGCGAAAAATTCACCCTTGGCCCCGAAAACCGCGGCAGGCTGCGTGTCTGCCACAACGACGTCGTATCCGCCGATCTTTGACGGATCCACCGGCGCGGAGCCGGGATCCGCTGCCGTGGCCCGTTCGGCCAGCAGCGCCAGCAGGTCCTCGCCTGCCGGATCCCCCAGTCCGAAGACGGGGTTCATGTGCTGCTGCTTGTCCAGTGCCAGGCCCTCGTTTACCGCCCTGTCCAAATGGATGGCGAGCTGGGGGAACCGGAGCAGCGGCCCGGTGGCGGTCAGGCACTGCGTGCCGTCCAGCATCACCAGCCGTCCGGCCAGCTGCAGTTCCCGGTCCAGCCAGGAGTTGAGCAGCGGGCCGCCGTAGACCTCCACGCCGGCCTGCAGCCACCCGAACTTTCCGGTGGTGGGCTTGGGCTTGAGCTTGAATGACGGCGAATCGGTGTGCGCCCCCAGGATATTAAAGCCCGTGGTGGGTCCGGCACTCTCCGGTGTCACCCAGGCGATCAGGGCCCCGTCGCGGACTACGTAGAACCGCCCGGCGGCGCCCGCACCCGGACCGCCGGCGCCCGGACCCGCGTCACCCGGACGCGTGCCACCCGGACTGCCGGCCGGCCACGCGGCCAGTTCATCGAGCCCGGTGAAGCCAGCCTCATCCAGCCGCAGCGCGGCTTCCTGGACTGCATGGAAGCTCGACGGCGACGCGCTGACATACGCGCCGAGGTCCTGGATGTGGTCTGCGGCAGTGGCGTGGGAAGGCATGGCTCCGAGTCTAGCGGGGCCGCGACGGCCCGCGCCGAACCCCGGTTCCGGGAGGCACCGCACCTACACCGTGACGTTGAGTCCGGCCGTGTAACCGGCGGCCGACGAACCGGACATGGTGGCCAACTGGTAGATGCCGCCGTCGTCGCCAAAGACGTTGTCTGAGGTGAGCGTGGTGTTGGGAAAGTTCCGGGCGCTGGTCTCATAGCCCGTCGTGGCGTAGACCTCGTTGCAGGCCGCCTCTGTCATGGCGATCTGGGAGACAGCCAGTACCTGCCCTGCCACCGTGGCATTGCTCATGGATTCGAAAACTTCGAAGTGGATATGCGGCCAGCGGCCGTTGTACGCCCCGGGATAGATGGTGGTGAACGTAACCTGGCCGTTGGCATCCGCTTCCTGCACCCCGCGGAGGAAGTTCTCGTTTTCGAGGCCGGCGTCGTACATGGAGTACTTGCCGTCGCGGTCGCAGTGCCAGGCGTACACGGCGGCTCCGGCGAGGGGTTTGCAGCCGTTGGCGTTGTCCAGGAGCGTCAGGGTGACCGTCAGCGGGATGCCTTCGGCCTTGGTGGTGGAAGTCCCGAAGCTGGCCGTGATGTCCTGCCGCACGACGCCGGACGCCTCCAGGACGTTCGGGCCGTTGGAACCGTCTCCCGGGTAAGGTCCCGCCGTTTCCTGCGGAATTTCCACCCCGCATTCCGCGATGGCCCGGGTCAGCGTGGGTGACGCCGTGGCGGACGCCGACGCTGAGGGCGTGGCAGTCGCCGGGGCAGACGGCGTCGCCGTCGCGGTGGTGGAACTGCTGGCGGTTCCCGGTGTGGAGCCCGGCGTGCAGGCTGCCAGCGCGGCGGCCGCTGTGCCGGCACCGAAGAACAGGCCCAGGGAACGGCGGCTCATCAAGGTGGAGAGGTCGAACTCCAAGCCGCGGTCGTGATTGGGGTGGGGTTCGTGGGGCGGCTGCGGTGAAGTGGTCATGGACCCATAAAACTCCGAAGGGCTATGCCGCGCATAGGCCCTTCCTGTGTGCACGCTGTGTTGCTGTGGAGGATGCCGGAGACTGCACTGCAGCTGGGTGGGCGTTGGCGGTCCGTGCCTTGACCGGCTCACTGATGGGAGGGCACAGGTTGCTGATCAATCCGGTGCCCGCGCATTCACGCATCGCCTCGATGCCGGCGGCCGCCGCCCTGGTGTCCGGAAATGACCGGGAAACGCCCAGTTCCGAACCGTCCGGCCCTATCATCCTGAATCGCACGCCCGATGCCTCGTCCACATAAAGTTCGAATCGTCCCGCCATGGTTTCCTTCCAAAAGGTGGTCGTGGGGATCCCAAACGATGCTGCCCGGTGGTGTCCGGCGGAAGAAGGGGCAAAAGTCCTTTTACCCGTGAGTAACTCCGGTCCTGCGCCGACGTGCGCCATTGCGCCATTGCGACGGCGCGGACCATCCGGGGACTTTGGGCCCTGTTGGTCGTTACGGGATGGGTATCTACTGGTCTGTGAGCCGGGCCGCTGCGTTGCTGCCTTGCCAAAGGAAAGCCCTGCCAGTAACCCGTCCTGCCAGGCAACAACCAGGAGAGAGCCATGTCCGGTGCGTTGAAATGGTCCCCGTTCGAGTCGGCCCGATGGCCGTCTGCCCAGGATGGGTCAGACAGGAAACCGTCGCAGTTCACCGGCTCCAACGGGCGGTCCTTTGAAACCACCGACAGCCTGGTCCCCATCCTCGTCGAGGAGGTCAGCGTTGACGAGTACGTCGACCAGGAGGCACTCGTTGTCCGCGCCTACCTGCCCGGCGCTGACCCGGACACGGACATCCAAGTCTCCGTGGCCGGGGGTGTGCTGCACATCCGTGCGGGGCACGAGCACGCCGGCGGCCGATCCGAGGGCACCCGCATTCAGTCCGGGCAAAGGTACCGCCCCTTCGACCGCAACCTGCCTTTGCCGGAGGGCGTTACGGACGAGGACATCAAGGTGACCTTCAGGGACGGCGTCCTCGAAGTCAGGACCCCGCTTCCCGCGGTGCCCGGAACGGACGCTGCAGAGAAACGGCTCCCCATCAGCCGCGGTTAACGGCGGCTCCGCCAATCAACAGCCGGGCAACCGGGAAAGAGGCAAAATACACATGGAACGGCGCGCCCAATGGAACTGAAATCACAGTGGCACCTGCTAGATCCCGCCACCCGCAGGTGGCTCATGGACAACCCGGGCTGCGTCGTGCTGCCCCGGACGATCGCGACCCGCGTTGCGAGTGTTGCGGACGAACCGGTGGTCCGCGACCAGCACGGTGCAATTCAGCTCAGCGCGGCCGACGTCAGCTTCATCCGCACCCGGGTTCACAGTGCCGCGACCAGGGAGCACCGTTTCTTCGACGCCGTGCAGCCCGGCAGCCCGGCTCCGGCGGATGCCGGAAATCCGGAGAGCGCGGAGTCCGGGCACCTGGACTGACGGCACCCGGACTCCGGTTTGGGGGCGGCTGGTGCCGCACCTGCTGAGATGTAACCTTTGGTTTACGACGCCGGACCGGCACCAACGCCGGCTTCCTCTGCCGTTGCTTCCTCTGCCGCGGGCTGTTCCGTTCCGGCGCCGGTGGCGCCGAGACCCTTGCGGTAGCGCCAGACGCCGACACCGACCACCACTGCGGCCAGTGCCAGTGAGAGCAGCAGGGACTCCCGGGTGGATTCCAGGATCACCATGCCGATCAGGAGTGCAATGATGCTGGCAATGGCTACCCAGGTCAGGTACGGGAAGAGCCACATCTTGAGGGCCAGGTCCTTGGCGGCGGCACCCATGCGCCGGCGGAGGATCAGCTGTGACGACGCGATGACCAGCCAGACGAACAGCGCAATAGCACCCGAGGTGTTCACGAGGAAAAGGAACACCGTGTCCGGCGCGATGTAGTTCAGGCCAACGGTGATGAAGCCCACCACGGTTGAGGCCAGCACGGCAGCGGCCGGCACGCCGCGCTTGGAAATTTTCGTCCATGCCCTCGGTGCGTCACCGCGGCGGGAAAGTGAGAAGAGCATGCGGCTGGCCGTGTAGAGCCCGGAGTTCAGGCAGGAGAGCACCGAAGTCAGCACCACGACGTCCATGATGGTGCCGGCGCCGGGAATCCCGAAGAGTTCGATCACTGCGACGTAGGGGCTCTTTGCCACGGAGGCGGAGTTCCACGGGAGGAGGGTGACCACAATGGCGATGGAGCCGATGTAGAACACCAGGATGCGCCACACGGTGGACTTCACGGCCTTCTTGACGGCGTCCACCGGATTCTCGGATTCGCCGGCAGCGATCGTGGCGATTTCAGCGCCGAAGAACGAGAACACCACCACCAGGATGCCGGCCAGGACCGCACCCGGGCCGTTGGGGAGGAAGCCGCCGTTATTGACCAGGTTGTCCAGTCCGGGGGCGGGAACTCCCGGGATGAGGCCCAGGATGGCGGCAACGCCGAAGAGCAGGAACAGCACGATCGCGGCCACCTTGATGGAGGCAAACCAGAATTCGAATTCTCCGTACGATTTCACCGATCCCAGATTGGTGAGCGTCAGCAGCACCATAAGCACCAGCGCCCATACCCATTGGTCGATGCCGGGAACCCAGCGGTGCATGATGGCGGCACCGGCCGTGGCTTCGATCCCGAGCACAATGATCCAGAACCACGCGTACAGCCAGCCGATGCTGAAGCCTGCCCACCGGCCCAGGGCCTTGTCTGCATAGGTGGAGAAGGATCCGGTTTCGGGGTTGGCTGCAGCCATTTCGCCGAGCATCCGCATCACCAGGATCACGACGATACCTGCGGCCATGTAGGCGAGCAGAATGCCGGGGCCGGCCTGCTGGATGGCAGCACCGGAACCCACAAAGAGTCCGGCTCCGATCACGCCGGCAATGGCGATCATGGAAAGGTGCCTTGGTTTCAGGGACTTGGAGAGCTGTTGGTCAGCGTGCATGGAAGCGCCGTCCTTCGTTGAGGGTGTGGGCCCCGGACGGACACGGATTCCGTGTGTCAGGCCACATTTCTTTTTCACCCTAGACCGGATGCCGGAGGACAGATCTTGTGCAGTCGAACATTTTGACGGCCCCCGAAAAGGAGCTTCCCACAATGCCGAGCATCAATGGGCAACAAAAGTGGCTTACCGAGCAACTTTGAAATGTGCTCGAAATCTACCTCTGAGTAGCTAATAGTCCGGATTGCTGGGCACTACCAACCCAGTCTCGTAGGCGTAAACCACGGCCTGCACCCTGTCCCGGAGATGCAGTTTGGCGAGGATGCGGCGCACGTGCGTTTTCACCGTGGCCTCGGACAGGAAGAACCTGTGGGCGATCTCGGCGTTGGACAGTCCCTCGGCCATGGCCCCCAGCATTTCCCTTTCGCGGGGCGTCAGGGCTTCCAGCAGGGGGTCCTTTTGCTGCTCTTCGCCATGCGGATTCCTGCCTTTGCCAACTGCCGGCACGGAGGCGGCCGTTCGGTGTCCGCCAGTCATAATGTCAGCCGTGGCCGCAGGGCGTCCGTTCACCGCAAAGTCTCCGGGGACGGCCGAGGGATGGTCTCCGCGGACATACGCTTCCAGCAGTCGGCGCGTGACGCGGGGGGCCACCACGGCATCTCCGCTCGCCACGACCCGCACCGCGCTAACCAGTTCAGCAGGGGCCACGTCTTTGAGCAGGAACGCGGAAGCGCCCGCCTGCAGGCCGGCGAAGGCGTATTCATCGAGGTCGAAGGTGGTCAGGATGATCACCTTCGCGGCGGACCCCGAGGAGGCCACCGCCCGGGTCGCTTCGATGCCGTCCAAGACCGGCATCCGAACATCCATGAGCACCACGTCGGGGTTCACCTCCCTGACCTGCCGGATTGCCTCCGCCCCATCGGAGGCTTCTCCCACCACCCGAAGGTCATCCTCACCCTCAAGGATCAGGCGGAAGCCCATCCTCAGCAGCGGCTGGTCATCCACCAGCAGGACTGTGATCGGTGCATTGCCATTCATGTTTTTCCTTGGTCCCCATTCCAATTCAACACTGCCCTGACGCGCCATCCGCCCCCGGCGGGGCGTCCGGCTTCCACCGTACCGCCGTAAATCCCGGCCCGCTCGCGCATGCCCGTCAGGCCCTGCCCCGACCCCAGGGGCCTGGCACCGCCGGCCGCTGCCACCGGCGCGGCGGCGGCCGCGTGACCCACGGTGCCTTTGCCGTCGTCGAGCACTTCAATGGTGACGGTACCGTCAGTGCGCGCCATATTCACATCCACCCGGCCAAGCGCCCGTCCGTAGCGGAGGACGTTGGTGAGTGACTCCTGCACAATCCGGTAGACGGTCAGTTGGAAGGCCGCGTCCTCAGGCAGGGCGGGTCCGGTGTGCGAGTAGTGCAGCGGCAGCCCCGCGGTGCGGAAGCCCTCCAAAAGTTTGGCCAGGCTGTTCCCTGCGCTCAGCGGCTGCCGGGGAGCCTGGCCTACC
Organism: Arthrobacter sp. UNC362MFTsu5.1; assembly: GCF_000685965.1. GTDB lineage: Bacteria > Actinomycetota > Actinomycetes > Actinomycetales > Micrococcaceae > Arthrobacter. Next base: position 28,736 of record NZ_JMLE01000019.1, read on the forward strand.
GGTGATTCGTCGCGCAGGACGCCCAGCACGCGACGCATGTCCGCCAGAGCGGTTCGTCCGGTCCGGGAAATTTCCGCCAGGACCTCGGCGGCGCGGTCCGGACTCTTCCTGACCACCACTGCCGCGCCGTCGGACAAGGTGAGCATCACCGTCAGGGAGTGCGCCACGACGTCGTGCATCTCCCTGGCGATCCGGTTGCGTTCGGTGACCGAGCCCAGTTCGGCGGTCCGGGCCGCCCACGCGGCGATTTCCTGTTCGTGTTCCTGCCGCTGCCGGACGGAGATGCCGATACCGGTGGCAATGATGTTGGACAGCGTGATGGTGATGCCGGCAACGATTCCAAACACCAGCTGCGAATTCTCGGGTGCCGCCGGTCCGCCGCTGGGAAGGGCACGTTCCAGCGGGCCGACGAGGGTCAGGAAATACAGCAGGGACAGCGGGGTGTTGGATAACGCCAGGGCGGTGATGGAGAACCTGCGGGGCCGCTGCACCGCCAGTGCATAGAGGGCAAACCACAGGCCCGCGGAAACATTGGAGCCCCAGGGGTGCAGGAGCGTGATGCCCACTTCCAGCACCGCCACGGCGGCAACAACGGCCACCGGACGGGTCCGGCGGAAAGAGAGCGCCGCGGCGACGGCGGCAAGCAGCGCGGTGGCTGCCCAGCCGCCGTCGAGCACGGCGTCCACCGCGGTGGGCGTGACCAGGAGCAGGTAGCACAGCACCACCACCGCATCCATCGCCCGGGGGTGCCGGTGGAGGTACCGGCGGAGCCGGCCCCGGCGGCGGTCGGCGAGTGCGGCAAAGGACACATCGACCTGGGTGAGGGCTGATGCGTCCTTTGCCGGCAGTACTTCATGCATGTGTTGAGCCTAGACGGCGGACCGGCCGCCCTGCCCGCTCAAACGTCCCGCTTCTTCAGCAGGACCATGGCGAGGACCGCCGGAACCACCACCCAGGCGCCGAGCACCAGGGCAGCCTGCCAGACCTCGAGGTTCCCGTCCACGTGTTCAACGGCGGTCAGCGGCGTCACGGTGTTGCCGGGAAGGTACTTGCGGGCTTCTTCGAAGAAGTCGCCGGGAATCAGCTGGAAGGCGATCGGGGCCACGAAGAACAGCCCCACGAGGCTCATGATCCCGCCCGCGGAATTGCGGATGATGCTGCCGAGCGACATGCCGATGGAGGCCACTGCGGCCACGTAGAGGCTGTTGACCACCAGCAGTTTGACGGACTGGGAGCTGGCCAGGTCCAGGCTCAGGCCGTAGTTGTCCAGGATCGGAACGGACACCAGGCCGGCGACGAGGGTGGAAACGCCGGTCAGGACGAAGGACACCACCACTACCACGAGGAACTTCGCCACGAAGGCCGGGATCCTCTTGGGCACGGCCGCGAACGTGGAACGCGCCATTCCGGTGGTGAATTCTGAGCTCATCAGCAGCACGCCCAGGGACCCGAGGATCAGCTGGGCAAAAGCGATACCGGAGGTGGGGGCACTCACCGCGATGTCACCGCCCTGGGCCGCCATCTGGGCTGCGGCCTCCGGGTCGGAGGCCATCTGCTCGCGGAACTGACCGGTGGACCACGCCGCCAGGGCCCCAAAGCCCACCATCACCAGCATGGTGGAGCCGAGCAGGATCAGCGTGGAGAGCAGCGTGCGGAACTTGATGAATTCCGAGTTCAGCACGCGCAGGAAAGTGGGACCGGGACCCGGGGAAACGGGACCGCCGGCTGAATGGGCGGCCTGCCCGGAGGGCGCGCCGGCCTGGGGTGCTGCGCCGCCCTGGGCCCTGCGGCCCGAAGGGTTGGGTTCCAAAGTAGTTGAGCTCATGGCTTATTTGCCTCCGGTCTGGGCGGGAACGGGGGCTCCCGTAGTAATGAGCGAGTGGTATTCGACCTCGTCCTTGGTCAGCTCCATGTAGGCCTCTTCCAGGCTGGCCTGGAGCGGGGTGAGTTCGTAGATCATGACGTGGTTCTCAAGGGCGGTCCGGGCGATCTGCCGCGGATCCAGTCCCTTGACCTCCAGCAGTTCGTGGTCCTGGGCCTCTATGGAAACTCCCGTTCCGGCAAGGAGGTGCATCAGCTGGTCCGGCTCGTCGGTGCGGACGCGGGTGCGGCTCGCGCCCTTCCCGGTGATGATGTCCTTGATGGGGGCGTCAGCGATGATTTTTCCGCGGCCGATCACAATCAGGTGGTCCGCCGTCACGGCCATTTCGCTCATGAGGTGGCTGGACAGGAAGACGGTCCGGCCCTCGGAGGCCAGGTACTTCACCAGGTTCCGGACCCACACCACGCCCTCCGGGTCCAGCCCGTTGACCGGCTCGTCCAGGATGATGGTCTGCGGATCCCCCAGTAGTGCCGCGGCAATACCCAGCCGCTGGCCCATGCCGAGCGAAAAGCCCTTGACCTTTTTCCTTGCGACGTCGGCCAGGCCGGTCATTTCGATGACCTCGCTGACACGCTTTTTGGGAATGCTGTGGGTGGCGGCCATGGCCAGCAGGTGGTTGTAGGCAGAACGGCCCGTGTGGACGGCCTTGGCGTCCAGCAGGGCGCCCACCTCACGCAACGGAGCCGCGTGCTTGGTGAAGGGGACACCGTTGACGGTGACGGAGCCCGACGTCGGCGTGTCCAGTCCCATGATCATCCTCATGGTGGTGGATTTGCCGGCTCCGTTGGGGCCGAGGAAGCCGGTGACCTGGCCGGCCTGGACAGTGAAATCCACTCCGCCCACGGCGGTTTTGTCGCCATAGACCTTGGACAGGCCTCTTGCTTCAATCATGGAAGCGTTCCTTTGCGTAGCTGCGGATGCGGTGACGGCTTCTGCATGCCGCAGATCCGTTCGTACCACCCACGCTACAGACGCAACGTTCCCATTTCGCCGGTCTCAGGGATGATTCAGGGTGGAATCAGGGTAGTCCCAAGGGATGACCACCAGGCGGCGGACAGTAGTAGGTGAGCGCTCCGGGCAACACGGAAAATTCGACGCGGCGCACACCCGGCAGGGCTTCACCGTCCACCGCCAGCGCCATGGGGGACTCTGCAGCGTCCACGGTTACCGTGGTCGATTCGCTCAGGTGGGTGATCCGTGACGTGGCCACGGTGCCAGTCAGCACGGACCAGAGCAGCCGTAGCCGCGCGAAGGACTCATCCGCGGTGATCATCCGCAGGTCCAGCACGCCGTCGTCCATCACCGGGCGCACCAGCGGTGCATGGTCGCGGGGGTAGTAGCGGCCGCGGCCAATGTAGAGGATCCACAGCTTGTGGCGGACGCCGTTCACAATCATGGTGGTGGGGGTGCCGGCCGCGAACGTCCTGAACATGGCAGCCACCCCGGCCAGCGGTTTTCCGAGGGCAGGCTGAAGCTGTTCGCGCCGCCGGACCAGGTTGGGATAGAGGCCGATGCTGGCCGTATTGAGCATGATCCGTTCCAGCTTTTCGGGGTTTCCGGCGAGGCCCCGTTCCACGTGGACATGCCCCACATCGGCCCGAGCGGCCGAACCGGAGGACGCCGCCTCCACGGCATCCTCAAGGGTGGAAGTTCCGGCGTCCCGGGCGAAGTGGTTCAGCGTTCCGCCGGGGAGCACCAGGAGGGGGAGGGACAGTTCGACGGCGGCCGCCGCGGCCGTACCCACGGTTCCGTCGCCGCCCCACACACCGAGCGCCTTGACTCCCTGGCCCTCGGCCGCAGCCCTGATCTCGGCGGCTACATCGCCATCCTCATCAATCTCGTGTATATGCGCTAAAGGGAATACATCCTGGAGAGCCTGGACGGTTTCCGGCGCATAGGAGCCGCCCAAGGTGTTGACGGCGATGCTCAGGCCTTCGCCGCCGGGCAGCTGTGCCGCCTGGACTGCGTCGCGGGTGGTCGCCGGGAAGGGCGGACGGACGGGCCACCACTTCCGGGTGATCATGGCTGCGCCGGCACCTAGGGCGGACCCGAACAACACATCCGTAGGCCAGTGGGCGCCGGTATGGACCCGGGAGTAGGCAACACCGGCGGCAAGGGGCGCCAGCGCGGCTCCGATGGCAGGCTGGACGAGGCCCACCCCCACGGCAAAGGCCGCCGCGGATGCCGAATGGCCGGACGGCATCGACGAGCTGGTGGGCTGCGGGTTGACGAACCTGAACACGGGAAGATGCTCCGGCAGCGGCCTGGCCCGCGGCAGCAGTGTTTTGAACACCACATTGGTGACCGCCGATGCCACGCCCTGGGCAATCAGCCCGTGCAGCGCCGCACGCCGGGGTTTGCCCGGGATGAGGGCCAGTCCTCCGGCCACCGCAAACCACAGCTTTCCATGGTTTGCCGCCGCCGAGAGCCGGCGGAACAGGACATCATGGTTTCCGCCGGGCAGGTTGGAGACGGCTTTGAGCAACGTCCGGTCCAGCCCGGCCAGCATGCCCGGGCCTTTCCTCAGCATCCTTCGCATTTCCCCACCCTACCTCCGGCGCTGCGGAACACCGGGTTGGCTGCAGGGGTGGCTGGGTTGGCTGCCGGGTGACTGCCCGGTGGCTGCGGCGGGTGCTACTCGTTGCGGAGCGGCGCACCGGGCAAGGGTTTCGCGGCGCCCGCGAGGAGGAGCGCCACAAGGATGGGCACCATGATGGCGAGCAGGGCGAGATGGATCCCGGTGAGGTCACCGAGGTAACCGAGGAGCGGCGGTCCGGCCAGGAAGGAGATGTAGCCCAGCGTGGACACCACGGACACCCGGGCAGCAGCCTTCTTGGGGTCGTCCGCCGCGGCGGACATGCCCATCGGGAAGGCCAGCGCCGCCCCGATTCCCCACAGTGCCGCGCCCGCCGTCGCGAGCCACACATTGCCTGCCAGGACGAAGAGGCCAAGTCCCGCGGCTGCCGCGGCCATACTGGCCCGCAATACGGCAACACGGCCATATTTGTCGATCACGAACCCGCCGCAGAACCGCATCGCCGTCATGGCCAGGACAAAGACTGCGAACATCAGCGCGCCGGTGGATTCGCTGGTGCCGAGACCGTCCACGGATGCTTTGGCGATCCAGTCGTTCCCGGCCCCTTCGGTGAGGGTGGCACCGAGGACCACAACGCCGATCAGCAGTGTGCGGCTGTCCCGCCAGGCAGAGTCACCCTTCGGCGTTGCGGCTTCCCCGTCGGAAGGGATCTCGGCGGCGATGTGCGGCAGGAAGTAGCGGGGAGCCACCATGGTGAGCACCGCAACGACGGCGGCGATGACCAGCAGGTGGGCAGGCAGCCCCACTCCCATGCCGGAGAGGCCGGCGCCGATCAGGGCTCCCACAAAGGCGCCGCCGCTGAACGCGGCGTGAAACTGCGGCATGATGGTGCGCTTAAGCCGGTGTTCGACGTCGGCCCCTTCAATGTTCTGCGAAACGTCCCACAGTCCCACGCCAATTCCGAAGAAGAACAAGGCGACGGCGGTGCCGGGCACTGACTCGGCGAGCAGCGAAAGGGCGATGCCCACCCCGGCCAGCGCTGCCAGCAGCCCGCTGGCGCGGACGGCATTGGCCGTACCGATCCGCCCCACCACCCACCCTGCCGTGGGAAGGGCGATCAGCGAACCGACCGCAGTGCAGAGCAGCAGCGTTCCCATTTGTCCGGAGGTCACGTGCAGGATTTCGGTGACGGCGGGGATGCGTGCGGCCCAGCTGGCAAACACGAGTCCGTTGATCCCGAAAACGAGGAACGTGGCGGCGGCCGCGGCGTTCAGCTTTTGGGTGGTGACGGCGATGCTCATACGTTCACTACTTTCACTGAGTGTTTTCCAAGTTGTGTGAGTTCCTGCGGGCTGAACACCCGGTCCGTGACGATGACGTCTACGGTTTCCAGCGCGGCCACGAGCGCCACCGCGGCGGCATTCCATTTGGAGCCTGCGCAGGCGGCGATCACCCGTCCGGCGGATTCGAGGCCGGCGCGTTTGACGGCGGCATCGTCGAGGTCGTGGGCCAGCAGTCCGTCTTTGAGGTTTACTGCGCAGGGCGTCACCACTGCGGTGTCAAAACGCAGGGAGCGGATGTTGGCCTCCGCCAGCGGGCCCCGGAAGCACAGCTCGCCGGGGATCAGGCTTCCGCCCGGTACCAGGAGGGCGGGGCGGTGCCCGGCCTGGCCCTCCGCTGTTAATGCGTTGAGGGCGGGCAAAGACATGGGCATCAGCGTCAGTTCACGTTGCCGCAGGTGACGGGCGATTCCGGTGGCGGTGGTTCCGCTGTCGAGCCACACGTGTTCCCGGTCCTGGAGGAGACCCGCCACGCCGGCGGCGATCCGGGCTTTGGCGTCCTGTTCTTCCAGGTCCCGCTGCCCGTAGCCGGGATTTTCGCCGCGGAGCACCAGGCTCTTCGCCCCGCCGTGCACCCGCCGGAGTACGCCGTGGACTGCAAGGACATCCAGGTCGCGGCGGATGGTGGCGCCGGACGCGCCGCACTCGGCCATCAGCTCGTCCACGGTCACCTCTTCACGGCTCCGCAGCAGTTCACCGATCAACCGGTGCCGCTCTTCAGTCCTCATGTACAAATGCTAACCGGAAATGATCATTTAATCAGAATCCATGAGCGTATGGACTCAAGCGGATCCAACGCTCTCTCACCTTTCGCACCCAAACCACCAACGCTCTCTCACAGGGTGAAAGAGCGTTGGTGGAAAACCCGCAGGAAGTGAGAGAGCGCCCGGCTTACCGGGTGACTTCCTCCAGCAACTCCAGCACGTGCCGGTACTGGGCGCCCGTGGCGCGCGTCATGCCCAGCTCGCAGGTGCGGTTGCACGAGGCGTGGGCGGCTGCATCCATCTCCGCCACCTCCGCAGCCTGCCTGGCCGTCGCCGACTCCGTCAGTTCGGGGTGCAGCATGCCCCGGTCCCCCGCGAACGCGCAGCAGCCCCAGTTTTCCGGGATCTCAACGCGGTCGGCCACTGCTCCGGCAACGGCGCCCAGGGCATCGTTGAGGCCCATCCGGGTGGACGAACAGGTGGGGTGCAGTGCCAGGGACTCCAGCTTCCCGTGGTCCGGCAGCCGCGGCAGGATCTGTTCCGCGGCGAAGTCGACGGCGTCCACCATGCGCAGCTCACGTTGGCCCGGCGCGGGCGTGTCCGATTCGACGGCCTGCCGCAGCCCTTCGGTGCACGAGGACGCGTCGCAGACGATGGGAAGTTCACCGTCCCGGGTGGCTTCCCTGAGGGCGGCCAGGGTCTTTTCCCGCATCGTTGCCTGGCCTGCGGACATGCCCTTCGAGGACCAGGGGGTGCCGCAGCAGAGCCCGTCGATGCCTTCCGGGACGAGGAGGGTGAGCCCGGCGCGGTCGCACAGCTGTTCAAAGCTGTACTGGACACCGCGTCCTTCGGTGCCGTGTTCCCCGGTGTAGGGGCCCGCGCCGGCGGGTCCGAACATGGTCCCCACGCACGCCGGGAAGTAGACCGCGTCAACGTCACCTGCCGGCGTCGGGCGCTTCCGCGCAGAACCGCCGCCGGGCAGTTCGGCGGAGTACAGCGGCACGGTGTCCTTCCCGAGGACGGCCCGGGCCGCCTTGTTGGGCGGCGTGATGGCGGCTGCCGGGAGCTTGTCCACCACCGTCAACGCCAGCGAGGCCCCGCGCGTCACGCCTTCCCAGTGCTTGGCCGCGGCGTTCCACGCACCGTTGGCGAGCGGACCGGCGTCGGCCTTCCGCATGCGTTTCACGAGCGATCCCGTGTTGATGTCCACCGGGCAGGCAGTCTGGCACATCCCGTCCACGGCGCAGGTGTCCACGGATTCGTAGTCGTAGTCCTTTTCCAGTTCCCGCACCAGTGCCGTATCCCCGGCCAGCCTGGCTGATTCGATGGCGCGCAGTGTCACGATCCGCTGGCGCGGCGTGAGCGTGATGTCCTTGCTGGGGCACACCGGCTCGCAGTAGCCGCACGAGACGCAGCGGTCCACTTCCTCGGCCACGGGCGGCGCCGTTTTGATGTGCCGGAGGTGAGCCAGCGGATCCTCGTCCATCAGCACGCCCGGGTTGAGCATCGCGGCGGGGTCGAAGAGGCGCTTGATGGTTCGCATGACCTCGTACAGCTCATCGCCGTACTGCCGGCGCACGAAGGGAGCCATCACACGCCCTGTCCCGTGCTCGGCCTTCAGCGATCCACCCTCGGCCAGCACCAGCTCCACCATGTCCTCCGTGAACGCGCTGTAGCGGTCCAGTTCGGCCGGGCTGGCGAAGCCGTCGGTCAGCATGAAGTGGACGTTGCCGTCCTTGGCGTGGCCGAAGATCACGCTGTTGCTGTAGCTGTATTTGTCGAAGAGCCGGATCAGCTCACGGCACGTCCTGCCCAGCACCGGAACCGGAACCACGATGTCCTCCAGCAAAGCGGTGGTGCCCTGGGGGCGGGCGCCGGCCACGGAGGCGTAGAGTCCCTTGCGCAACTGCCAGAGCTGCCCGCGTTCCCGCGCGTCTCCGGTGAACCGGGCCGGGGCGGACAGCCCCAGCGCCGGGAGGACGCCTTCGCCGTTGAGCTGCAGTTCCGCGAGGTCACCGGCACTGCCGGCGGAGTACTCCACGAGCAGGGCGGCATGCTCCCGGACTGCCAGGTCATGCACGACGGCGGGCGTCCCCTTCAGGGACTGCCCCACCTTCAGGGACAACGCATCCATGAGCTCGATGGTCGCGGCGCCCGTTTCGACGAGGGCCGGCAGCGCAGCGTTGGCGGCCTCAAGGTCGGGGAACACGAGCAGGCCGGCGGCGGCGTGCTGGAGCCGCGGAATAGTGCGGAAGACAGCCTCTGCCACAAAGCCCAGGGTGCCTTCGCTGCCGACGATCAGGTGGGCCATGATGTCCACCGGGGACTGGAAGTCCAGCAGGGAGTTGAGGCCGTAACCCATGGTGTTCTTCATGGAGAACTGCTGCCGGATTTTGCGCACGGAGTCCGCGTTGTTCCGTACCCGCCCGGCCAGCCGGGCCAGGCCTGCGTAGATCTCCGGTTCCAGGGCGCGGAGCTTCCGGTCCGCGTCCGGCGCTCCGGTGTCGATCACGGTGCCGGAGGGCAGCACCACGGTGAGGGATTCCAGGGTGCGGTAGGTGTTGTCCACGGTGCCGCAGTTCATCCCGGAGGAGTTGTTGGCCACCACGCCGCCGACGGTGCACGCCGCCTCGCTGGCCGGATCCGGGCCGAACTTCCGGCCGTAGCGGGCGAGCCTCGCATTGAGCGCCCGCACGGTGACGCCGGGCTGAACGCGGACGCGCGCGCCGCCGTCGAGCACTTCAATCTCCCGGAAGTTGCGGCGGACATCCACCAGCACGCCGTCGGTGACCGCCTGGCCGCTCAGGCTGGTGCCGCCGGAGCGGAAGGTCAGCGGCACGCCCTGGGCGGCACTGGCCCGCAGCAGCCCGCCCACTTCCGCTGCACTCCCCGCCGTCACCACGGCCTGCGGTATCAAGAGGAAATGCGAAGCGTCATGGGCGTTCGCGTGCAGGTCGATGGCGCGGGTCCTCACCTGCGCGGGATCCTTCACCGCCGCACGGAGGCCGGCCGTGTCCAGCGGCGCCATCAGGGGACCATCCAGCCGAGTACGGGGGTGGACTGGAGGAAGATCAGCACGGTGATGAGCGCCAGCAGGCCCAGGCTCCAGCCCAGGAGCTTCCGGAAGAGGGTCCCCTCGGCGCCGTCAAGGCCTACGGCGGCCGAGGCCACGGCGAGGTTCTGCAGCGAAAGCATCTTGCCCATCACACCGGCGGAGGAGTTGGAGGCGGCCATCAGCACCGGTGAAAGGCCGGTCTGCGCGGCCGCGGTGGCCTGCATCTGGCCGAACAGCGAGTTGGAGGACGTGTCCGAGCCGGTGAGGGCCACACCAATCCATCCGATCAGCGGTGAAAGGATGGCGAAGAAGCCGCCCGCGGAGGCCAGCGCGAAGCCGAGGGTGGTGGTCTGGCCGGACAGGTTCATTACGAAGGAGAGCCCCAGGACGGCGGTGACGGTGACAATCGTCCAACGCAGCTGGACCACGGTGTCCCGGTAGATCCGCAGGCCCTGTGATGCAGTGATTTTGTACAGCGCCATGGTCAGCAGGCCGGAGAACATGAGCAGGGTGCCGGTCGCCTTGAGGTGGTCCAGCTTGAATTTGGTGGCTGCGACCGGCCTGCCGGCGGAATCGGTGATGTCCAGGCCGGGCCAGGCGAACGTCACGCTGCCCACCTGGCTGAGCCAGGTCTTGACGGCCGGAATCTGTGCCACCGAGAACACCGCGATGATGATCAGGTAGGGAGCGATCGCCATCCAGATCTTCCGCGGTTCGGGCCGCGAGTTGTCGGCGGGCACCGCGGTACCCCGGTCGGGCGCAGGAGCCGCCTGTTCGGCGCCGGTCACGGAACCGGCGGCGGTCATGGAACCGGCACCGGGGCGGCCGTCGCGTGCGGCGGTGCCGGCCACAACGACGGCGGCAGCGGCGTGCGCAGCTTCCGGTGCGGCGTCGACGGTGCCGCCCATTCCGACGGTTTCTTTCGGCTGCCAGACCTTCAGCATCAGCAGCACGGCGGCAACAGTCACGACGGCGGCGACAACGTCAGTGAGTTCCACGGCGAAGTAGTTGGAGGTCACGAACTGGGCCGCTCCGAAGGCGACGCCTGCCACCAGGGCCACGGGCCAGGTCTGCTTCACGCCGCGCCGGCCGTCAACGATGAACACCAGCAGCAGCGGCACGATCAGTGCAATGAACGGCGTCTGGCGTCCGGCCATCGAGGACAGGTCGTGCAGCGGTAGGCCCGTCACACCGTTCAGGGCGATGATGGGCGCAGCCATGGCGCCGAAAGCCACGGGAGCGGTGTTGGCCAGCAGCGAGACAACGGCCGACTTCAGCGGCTTCATGCCGGCTGCCATCAGCATGGCCGCGGAGATCGCCACGGGTGCGCCGAATCCAGCGAGGGATTCCAGCAGCGCGCCAAAGCAGAAGGCGATCAGGATGGACAGGATGCGGAGGTCGTTGGAGATGGAGCGGATGGTCCGACCCAGCACTTCGAACCACGGGGTGGCCACGGTGAGCCGGTAAATCCACAGCGCGTTGACCAGGATCCAGAGGATCGGGAACAAGCCGTAGAAGATGCCGGCCGCGGTGGCGCTCAGGGCCTGGTTGACCGGCATCTGCCAGCCGACGATGGCTAGCACCAGGGACAAAGCAAGGCTGGCGAGGGCGGCCTTGGGTGCCTTGACCTTGAAGACACCCAGGAGGACGAAGAGCAGGACGAGGGGAAGCGCAGCGCAAAGGGCTGAAATCACTAGGGACCCGGCAATGGGGTCGAGGATCTGCTGAAACATGTGTCTCCAGATTTGTGTTAGGCGTCACAACACCGTGGCGCCCTTCGATTGTCTAACAAGTACACATGCTGGTCAAGAGAGTCTTGTTGACTTGTCTGGCAAGATTGAGGTGAATCAAGAAACTCTTGGCGGGAATGGAGCTTCGGTGGCCGGGCGAATCACAGCAGTTTCGATCGTGGACGCGATCGCCGCGGATCTGCGGGCGCGGATTTTCTCCGGTGATCTCGGTTCCGGCCATACGCTCACCGAAACAGACGTGGCCTCCACCTACGAGGTGGCGCGTCCCACGGCGAAGGCGTCCATTGAGAAGCTTGTGGCCGAAGGTCTGCTGGACCGCGGGACGCACAAGACCGCCCGCGTGGTGGAACTCGGACCGGATTCCGTGCGGGACATCTATCTGGCCCGCGCCTATTTGGAAAGCGAAGTGCTCCGGCGGCTCGCGCGCACCAAGGACGTGCCGGAAGGGGCCGTGCAGGCCAACCGGGACATTGCTGCACTGCAGACCGGAGCCCCGCTCGACGTCATCGAACCTGACATGCGGTTCCACACCAGCCTGATCGACGCCGTCGGCAACGAACGCATCAGCAGGATGTACCGCTCGCTCGTGGGCGAGGTGAAGCTGTGCATGGTCCGCATCCAGTCCCTGCACCTCCTGGACACTGCGCTGATCCAGGCAGAACACCAGAGAATCCTCGAACTGATCGAGGCTGGCCAGGGGGACGCCGCCGCCGAACTGCTCGACGAGCACCTGGGTCGCGCGCGGGAACGGCTGGTCTCCGCCATGGGGGGAACTGCCGGACCGGAAGCCGACCTTCCCTCGGATCTGCTGCCCGAGTAGCCCGTCCCGCGGCTACCGGACGCGTTCCACGCGCTTCTCGTCCCAGACCGGCTCGGCGGATTCGTACACCTTGCCGTCGGAGCCGAACACCAGGAAGCGGTCGAACGTCCGGGCGAACCAGCGGTCGTGCGTCACGGCCAGGACCGTTCCTTCGAAGTGGTCGATCGCCCGTTCCAGGGCCTCGGCCGAGTGCAGGTCCAGGTTGTCCGTGGGCTCGTCGAGGAGCAGGAGGGTTGCCCCGGAAAGCTGCAGCAGCAGGATCTGGAACCGCGCCTGCTGGCCGCCGGACAGGGATTCGTACTTCTGCTCCGACTGTGACGCCAGGCCGTATCCGTCCAGGGCACCGGCTGCAGCCTCGCGGCCCAGCCCCGAGCGGTGTTCGTCGCCGCGGTGCAGGATCTCGAGCAGCGTCTTGCCCAGAAGGTCGGGCCGGACGTGCGTCTGCGCGAAGAAGCCGGGACGGATGCGGGCGCCAAGTTTCACGGTGCCTTCGTGCGGCACTTCGGCGATGTCGACGTCGGACACCGGCAGGTGTTCCCGCTCGGGATCTGTTCCGCCGGTGGCGAGCAGGCGCAGGAAGTGGCTCTTGCCGGAGCCGTTGGAACCCAGTACGCCCACGCGGTCGCCGAACCACACCTCGGTGGAAAACGGCTTCATCAGCCCGGTCAGTTCCAGCCTTTCGGCCACAATCGCACGCTTGGCGGTGCGGCCGCCCTTGAGCCGCATCTGCACGTTCTGCTCGATCGGCAGGGCCTCGGGCGGGCCTGCTTCGAGGAACTTCGCCAGCCTGGTCTGGGCGGCGTGGTACCGGTTGGCCATGTCGGAGCGGAACGCGGCCTTGTTCTTGTACATGTTGACGAGTTCCTTGAGCTTCACGTGCTCCTCGTCCCAGCGTTTGCGCAGCTCCTCGAAGCGGGCGTTGCGGTCAGCGCGGGCCTCGACGTAGGAGCCGAAGCCGCCGCCGTGGACCCAGGCCCCTGCCCCGTTGATGCCGGGTTCAAGCGTCACGATACGGCTCGCGGCGTTGTTGAGGAGTTCGCGGTCGTGGCTGATGAAGAACACAGTCTTCTTCGACTCGTTGAGCTTGGCCTCGAGCCAGCGCTTGCCCGGGACGTCAAGGTAGTTGTCCGGTTCGTCGAGGAGCAGCAGTTCGTCCGGGCCGGCAAAGAGTGCCTCCAGCACCAGCCGCTTCTGCTCGCCGCCGGACAGGCTCGACGCCGGGCGGTGCTGCGCGCGGTCGAACGGGAGCCCCAGCGCGGCCATGCAGACCTCGTCCCAGACGGTTTCGACGTCGTACCCGCCGGCGTCTCCCCAGTCCACGATGGCCTGGGCGTACTGCATCTGGGTGGGCTCGTCGTCGTGCTCCATCATGGCCAGCTCGGCTTCGTCGACGGCTCGGGCGGCGGCGGCCAGGGCGGGCGGCGCAGCGGAGACCAGCAGGTCGCGGACCGTGGATTCGTCCCGGACCTGACCCACGAACTGGCGCATGATGCCCATGTTGCCGGACCGGCCGATCACGCCTTCATCCGGGACCAGGTCGCCGGAGATGATGCGGAAGAGCGTCGTCTTTCCCGTTCCGTTGGGTCCGATCAGCGCCGTCTTGGTGCCGTCCGGGACCTTGAAGGTCACCCCGTTGAGCAGCTGCGTGCCGTCGGAGAGGAAGTAGTCGATGCCGGAAACGTCAATATGAGCCACGCGTTCAATCTTCCCATGCCTGCGTGGGGGCTAGGCGGGGCGGCAGCCTCCGTTGGCATCCTGGTAGGTGTCCAGCCGGTGGATAAAGGCGGCCATGGCCTCACGCGTGATGGCGTCCAGGGGCCGGTACGTTCCGTCACCCCAGCCCTTGGAGACTCCCGAATAGTTGGTCCAGGCGATCTCGCCGTAGAAAGGCGCCGGAACAGGAACGTCCTTGAACGGCGCGACCGGCGGCTCCGAATAGCCCAGGGTGGCAGGCAGCCGGCAGTATTCGCCGCTGTACCTGTAGATGAAGGCGGCCATGGCCTCACGGCTCATCGATGCTCCCGGCCGGAAAGTGCCGTCCTCCCAGCCGTTGGCCAGCCCTTCCGCCTCGAGCCATGCGATCTGCTTGTAGAACAGGCTTCCGGTGGGGACGTCAACGAACGGTGACTTAGCCGGCGGAGTGTAGGCGGGGCTCCCCGCGAGCCGGTACATGAAGGCAGCCATGGCCTCGCGGCTGATTGCCTGGTACGGCCGGTAGGTTCCGTCGCCCCAGCCGGTGCTCAATCCGGTGTCGTACATCCAGATGATGTCCGAACGGAAGCCGGATCCGCTGATGTCGGTGAAGGGCTCGGGGGCCGTGATGGTGACACCTGCCGCGTCCCCGGACACGTAATCGATCCTGACCCTGGTGCCGGCGTGGGTCACGAATGTGCTTCCGGCCTGCCAGGCGTGGTTCGTCGCGTAGTAGCCGTCGAAGGGAATGGTGGACGGCATGAGCAGCAATGAGGAGACTGCTGTGGCGCCGCCGCGCTGGACGATCTTGACGCCCTTGTTGCCGTTCACGGCGAGCCGGGCGTCATAGCCCACGGGCAGCCGGAGCTCCATGAAATAGACCTCCCCGCTTTTGGGGTCCGTGAATTTCAACGCGCGATTGGCTTCGGTTCCTGCCCAGGCCTTGAGGGTGTAGCTCTTGCTTCCGGCGGCAATCCCCGTGTTGCGTATTTCGTCACCGCGGCCGAACCCTCCGGCCTCCCAGTGGCTGGAGCTGATGGTAGGCAGCTCGAACCAGCGCGAGGCGCCCATGAGGTCCATGGTGTCGCCGTACTCCCGCACGGAGCAGGAGCTGTCCATGTAGTTTCCGTTGATATCGGATCCGACGTCCGCCTTGCCGCTCAGGCACTGCAGGCTGTCAGCGTGCATCAGGCCCAGGACGTGTCCGAACTCGTGGGCCACCACGTTGTTGGTGAAGTTGCTCGGCAGGGGCATCAGTATGCGCCCGCCCTGGTTTCCGGCGCTCCATCCCGCTCCCAGTGCCCCCCACGACAGTTCCGTCATGGGCACGAACACTACGAGCGCTTTGTAGGGCGCATTGACCCAGCCCAGCTCGCGCGTCACGGTGTCCATGATCTCGTAATAGGTCTGGGTGGACTTTGCCGCCGATGGAACACCGGTCCGGGTGGTCGCCACGGACATCGAGAGCCGGTTGTTGGACATGGTCTTCCAGAAAGCACTGGATGCACTGATTCCGGCTTTTGCGGCATTCAAGTCAATGGCCGCCGTCTGCTCCGCCGATTTGTCAGCAAGCTTTACGGTCACCAGGGTCACCTGGATGTCTCCGGCCCGGGTCAGGCTGCTGGCGGCCCCCTGCGGGGTCTCCGCCTCCCGGATGGCCCTGAGGGCTTCGGGCTCGAAGGTGTGGTCCGAGTGCGGTGTCCCCTCCGCAGTCGAGGAGACGGGAGGCACTGCCGGGTCGGACGGGGCCGCCTGCGCCGGAACGGCAAGGACGTTGATCGAGGCCATCGAAAGAAGCAGGGCCGATAGGACGGCGGCCGTCCGGTGAATGAGCTGCATCGGGCGTCAGTGCTTCTTTCAGTGTTCAGAAATCAGGTGCAGTAAGCCGCCACGGGGCGAGCCCTCCCAGAATATGGTTCGCTTGCGTACTTTCCCGGTGCACTCGCCAAAAACTGACGGAATCCTGCGCCGAACCTGCGCTAACGCCGGGTTAACCGGCGGCGACGAGGAAGTCCTTGAGCAAAGGACCGGATGTCGTCGCTCCCAGGCCGCCTTCTTCGACGAAGACCGCCACGGCCAGATCGCCGTGCACCGCCACGATCCAGGCGTGCGTCTTGGGCGGGTTCTCATTTCCGAATTCCGCCGTGCCCGTTTTGGCTCCCACGGGTTCCCCCGGCACGGAGGCCAGGAATCCGGCGTGGCCCGAGGTGACCACGGCGCGCATCATGTCGGCCAGCGCGGCCGCTTCCGCCGCCGTGACCGGCTTCTCGGCGGCCTTGGCCGGAGCAGGAGCCGTGGAGGACGACGACGATGTCCCGTCCGCCGTCGGCGTTCCGGACCCTTCGGGGGCTGCTGTGCCGGAGCCGGCTTCCGCGTTCAGGACGAGGACGGGTGACACGGGGGAGCCCTTGGCCACAGAGCCGGCCATGACGGCAGCAGCCAGCGGCGAAAGCAGCACCTTGCCCTGGCCGATCATGGAAGCGGCATGCTCGGTGCCCTCCGCCTCGCCGGGGACCGAGCCGAGGAAGGCGGCTGCCCCCAGCCCGGGCGCCTCAACGGCAACACCAAGCGAGGTGGCCGCGGATTCAAGCTGCGCCTGGCTGACGGAGTCGCGGGCCGCAATGAAGGCCGTGTTGCAGGAGTGCGCGAACGCGTCCCGCAGGGTGACGGATCCCAGGGAGCTTTCCGGATAGCCCTCCGCGTTCTTGAACGTCCGGCCGTCCACCGTGAGCGTCGGCGTGCATTCAACTTTGGAGTCCGGGGTCAGGCCGTTGCGGATCATTGCCAGGGAATCAACCATCTTGAACGTTGAGCCGGGGGCGTACTGGCCGAGCAGGGCGGTGTTGTAGCCGTTGCTGCCGGGTCCCGAAGCTGCTGCCAGGACAGCGCCGCTGGAGGGGCGCAGGGCCACGATGGCGGACGCCGGCCCGACCTCGGCCAGGACGTCCTCGGCGAGCTGCTGCAGGCGCGGGTCCAAGGTGGTTTTCACCGGCGTTCCCTGTTTCATGTCAACCTGGAACAGGGTCCTGCGGCCATTGTTGGGCAGCGCTTGTTTCTCCTCGGCCGAGAGCCCTGCCTTTTCGGCATAGACCTGGATTCCGTCAGTGCCGCGGAGCTGTGCATCATATTGCTGCTGAAGCCCACCCGTTCCGGTGGTGTCCCCGGCCTTGAGCGTCCCGCCGGATTTTTCGATCTGTTCGGCATTCGCCTCGGCGGCCGTCCCCAGGAGGGCGCGGGCGAAGGTGCGGGTCGGCGCCAGGGGCAGGAGGCCGGCGATGGACCGGGCGCCGGGGATCTGGCCAATTTGTTCGTCGGTAATGGTCCGGCCGTCCTGGCGCAGGGTGATGGCGGTGACGAATGCCTCGGGACCGGCTGCCTGTACCTGCTGCGTGTACGCGGCCGGGTCCACGCCCACCAGCTGGGCGAGTTTGGCGGCGGATGCGGCGGGGTCGGCTGAACCCAGCTTGGGCTTGTCGATGCCAACGTTCACCACCGGCCGGTAAGTGACAAGCTTGGCGTCGCCGGCGCCCAGGATATCCGCACGCTGGGGCGCCTGGGCGCCCGCGCCAATGACTTCGCCTTCTGCCAGTTCGGGCACCAGCAGGGCAGGCTTCCACACTGTCAGCCATTTGTCGCCGGACTTCTTCAGTTCGGCTGTCGCGGTGTACTTCCACTCTCCGGAGCCGATCTTCCAGGTGTAATTCAGCGGGACCGTCGCGGTGTCCTTCTCCAACGTCAGCTCTCCGGATTCCACGGCCGGTTTGGCGGGATCCAGAGCCTGGAAGACTTCTTTCAGCTGTTCGTTGGCGGCTGCGGACTCCTTGCCCTCAAAGGCGACGGAGCCTACGTCCAGCGCAGCCATGGCAGAAGCGAGCTTTTTCGCTGCGTCCTGCGCACCGGCACGGCCGTCGTCGCAAGCCACCAGCGATCCGCCAACTATGAGTCCCACAAGGGCAAGCGAAAGTTTCTGAAAGTTCCCCATCGCGCCATTATGCCCGCAAGCCCGGACAATGTTCTTGTCACATGGCGCCGGCCCGCAGTCAGGGGCGGATGATCCGGCGCTGCGTGGCCACGGAAATCGCCGCGGTGCGGTTGTCCACGCCGAGTTTTCCGTAAATGTGCACCAGGTGGGTCTTGACGGTGGCCTCGGAGATGAAAAGCTGCCGGGCGATGGCACGGTTCGGCAGTCCGGTGGCGAGCAGCTGCAGCAGTTGGATTTCCCTGGCGGACAGTGCGGGTTCAGGGTTCCGGATCCTGCCCATCAGCCGGGCGGCCACCTCGGGAGCCAGCGCCGTCCCGCCGGCCGCTGCGGAGAGGACGGCCTGGCGGATGTGCTCGGGCGGGGCATCCTTCAGCATGTAACCGCTGGCGCCGGCTTCGACGGCGGCCAGGATATCGGCGTCGGAATCATAGGTGGTGAGGATCAGCACCGGCGGTGCAGGCGTGCCGGCCTCGCCGGCCTTGATCTTTTGCGTGGCCGTGACACCGTCCATGCCCGCGCCCATTTGCAGGTCCATCAGGACAACGTCCACTGGCTCGCCCAGGGCGCGGAGCCTGGCCAGCTGGGCGAGGGCGGCAGCACCGTCGCCTGCTTCGGCGGCCACTGTGATGCCTTCGAAGTCGCTCAGCATGGCTCGGAGCCCGGCGCGCACCACCGGATGGTCGTCCACCAGCAGGATCCGGATGCCGCTCATGGCCGATCCCCGCCGGCTGGTTTCCCGTGTGCCGGTTCCGCCGTTGCCGATGTGTCCACGAGCGGGAGCCGGATGGCCACCACTGTTCCCTCGCCCGGGGCGGACTCGATGTCGAGGGTGCCGGCCAGCGCCGCCACCCTCTCCCGGAGCGACCGCAGGCCGTATCCGGAACCGTCCTGCGGCTGTGGTTTGTCCGGCCCGACCCCGGATCCAGCCGCTTCCGGGCGGAACCCGACGCCGTCGTCGTAAATGTCCATGGCCACTTCGGCACCCAGAAAGGACAGGGTCACGACGGCGGTGCTTGCCTTTGCGTGGACCCACACGTTCGCAAGGCTCGCCTGCGCCGCACGGAGGAGGGTGGTGGAGTACGGGTTGGGCAGCTCCACGGGCGTGCCTTCGAGGTCGAAGCGGCACCTAAGGCCCGCCCCGCGTGCCGCCGCCTCGGCCTCGGTCTTTTCGCAGAGCCGGCGCAGGCTCCCCGCCAGGGACATCTGCTCAAGCGCCGGTGACTGCAGGCCGCGGACAAAGTTGCGCGCCTCGGCGAGGTTGGCGGACGCTGTCTCCTGCACCGTGCGGAGCCGTTCGCGGGCTGTGGCGGTGTCGCCGTCGTCGAGCGCCTTTTCAGCCGATCGGCCCATCAGCACAATGCTCGAGAAGCCCTGGGCCAGGGTGTCGTGTATTTCGCGGGCCAGCCGTGCGCGCTCGGTGAGGGTACCGGCGTCGTGCTGGCTGCGGGCCAGTTCGCCACGCGTCCGTCGCAACTCCTCGGCCGCGAGTCGCTGGTTCTCCGCTTCAAGGTACAGCGCCCGGTACGCGAGGCCGGTGATCACGGCGAATGCGGCACCGAACACGGGCCCCAGCACCATCGGCAGCTCCAGGGCAGGCCCGGCTGCGCCCCTGTTGTGGAACCAGAGCGCCACCACCACCAGCACCGTGGACACCGCAATGACCGGGAGGGCCACGCGCCGCCGCAGTACGTGGAGCTGCAGGAAGAAGAGTGGAAAGGCCAGCCAGACGAAATCCGCGCTGGACCAGATGAGCACCAGCCACAGGGCGGAGACTGCCCCGAGCCACCACGGTGCATACCGCCGCGGATCAAAGCGGTTCGCATCCGTGGAGTGGCGTTTCTCCAGGACCGTGCCGACGAGGTAGACGGCGGCGAGCACCACGGCAAGGACCAGGGTAAACCAGCCGGACAGCTCCGGACCGGACATCAGCACGCGCGCCATGGCCACCAGAAGCAGGACGGCGAAGCCCACGTGGAGGCTGATTCTCAGGAGCCGCAGGATTATCGCGGAACCGCTGGGTTCGCCCTGGATCACCACGTGCCTCGCATCAATCCAGCGTATCCTCCGCGACTCCCGTTTCACGGTGAAATCGGGCCCGGCTCCCGGAGATCAACCATTTGGTTGAGCCGCTGCTCCACCCGCTGCCTCCTGATGGCCAATCGGGAGGCCGATGTGCGCTGCCTCCCGTGGCGGAAGAGTGGAAAGCAACACCACACCACCACGAAAGGAACCACGTGTTTCTAGCCATTCGCGATCTCCGCTTTGCCAAAGGACGCTTCGCCCTGATGGCAGCGGTCATCGCCCTGATCACCTTGCTGCTTGTGATGCTCTCGGGACTGACCGCCGGCCTGGGCAACCAGTCAACGTCGGCGATCGCCGGGCTGCGGACCGACCAGATCGTCTTCGGCGCCCCGGCCGGCACTCCGGCCAAGGCGTCGTTCACCGAGTCGGAAGTGACCCGGGAGCAGCTGGCTGCCTGGTCCGCGCGGGACGGCGTTGCCGGGGTGGAGGCGCTGGGCATCAGCCAGGTCCGGGCGCAGGCCGTTGGCTCAGCCGGTGCGCCGGGCGGCACCGCAAACGTGGCCGTTTTCGGCGGAAGCAACGGTTTGTCCGCGGGCCCGGGCCGTCTCCTGCCAGATCCCGCGGGTGACGGAACGGTTGTGGTGGGCGAAACCCTCGCAGCGGACCTGCACCTCAGCCCTGGCAGCCTTCTGGCAGTGGGCGGCCTTGAACTTGCCGTTGCGGGCATCGTCCCGGACCAGTGGTATTCACACACCGGCGTGGTCTGGACGTCCTTGAATGACTGGCGCCAACTGGCCCGCATTGGCAGCGGATCGGTGGGCACCGTACTGGCGGTGACGTTCGACGCCGGCGCCCAGGTTGATGTGGACGCCGCCAATGCTGCGGCCGGGACGGTCAGTGCCACCCGTGACGGTTCGTTCCAGGCCCTCGGATCCTTCAAGAGCGAGAACGGCTCGCTGATGATGATGCAGGCGTTCCTGTACGGCATCTCCGCCCTCGTGATCGTGGCGTTCCTGACGGTGTGGACCGTTCAACGGACCCGGGACATCGCCGTGGTCAAGGCCATGGGCGGCTCGCCCGGCTACGTACTCCGGGATGCCATGGGACAGGCCGTGATGGTGCTGGCCGCAGGGACAATTGCCGGCGGCGGAACGGGCCTGCTCGGCGGCTTCGTGGCGGCGCAGGCGGCGCCGTTCCTGCTCACCCCGGCCACCACGCTGGCGCCCGTCGCCGGCATCCTGCTCCTGGGCCTGTGCGGCGCCGCAGTGGCCGTCCGCGGCGTCACGAGGGTTGACCCCCTCCTTGCCCTCGGCGGCAACTGACTCTCCCCCGTGGTCCCCTCCACACGTATATTCCTTGAAAGGCATACTCCATTGGATACCCCGCTCAACCTGGTCAACGTAACGCTCGAGTACCCGGACGGAGACACCACCCTGAAGGCGCTGGACTCCGTGAACCTCGCACTCGGCGCAGGGGAGTTTCTCGCCCTCGTAGGACCGTCCGGATCCGGCAAGTCCTCCATGCTTGCAGTCTCGGCGGCGCTCATCCGTCCCACGTCGGGCGTGGTGACCATCGACGGGCAGGAGGCCACCGGCCTGCGGGACGCTGAGCTGACAGCACTGCGCAGGGAGCGGATCGGCATCATCTTCCAACAGCCGAACCTTCTACCGTCCCTGACCGCGGCCGAACAGCTCCTCCTGGCCGATCATCTGCGCGGGAAACCCCTGGCTGCGGCCCGCACGCGGGCCGCGGAACTTCTGGACGTCGTCGGACTCGGTGCCGTGCGGGACAAGCGCCCGCATCAGCTTTCCGGCGGACAGCGTCAACGCGTCAACATAGCCCGCGCCCTGATGGGCCGCCCCAAGGTCCTCCTGGTGGACGAACCCACCGCGGCCCTGGACCACGAGCGGAGCGGAGCGATTGTCCGGCTCCTGCGCGAGGTCACGGACGAATTCAACGTGGCCACCGTGATGGTCACCCACGACACCGAATTTGTGCCGATGACGGACCTGGTTGCGAGCATGCGGGATGGGCGGATTTCTGCCCTTCAGCCTGCCAAGGCCCCTTCACGGGCGTCATCGTAGGCTTCCCTGGCGTCCAGAATGCTGGGGACATTTGACTCGGCCCATTCCCTGAGCACGGTGAGCGGGCCCAGGAGGGACACCCCCAGGTCCGTCAACTGGTAATCGACGCGGGGCGGGACCTGGGCGAACACCGTTCTGGTGATCAGGCCGTCCCGTTCCAGCGTCCTGAGCGTCTGGGTGAGGACCTTGGGGGTGATGACGTGGACGTGCTTGCGCAATTCGGAGAAACGGACCGGTCCGTTGGCCAGGACCTGCACCACCAGGGAGGCCCACTTGTCACCGACCCGCTGAAAGACAACCCGTGAGGGGCACTTCGGATCCATGATGTCTCCGCCCGGCCAGGCGTCAAGCTGGTTCGTATCGATGAGGCATCCTCGTTTCTTTCGCGCCCCTAGGTATCCTAGAGATACTGTGAATTTCTACGATACCCAGTGCGAGGAGCGGCATGAAAATCGCGGTGTACGGCGCCACCGGTATGGTGGGCGGTCAAATCGTCAAGGAATCGCTGCGGCGGGGCCACGAAGTCACCGCTATTTCGCGGACCGGCGCCGCACTCCCCGGCGCCACGGCCTGCAGCGCAGAACTGGCGGACACACGTATGTTCGCCAGCATTGCCAGCGATCACGACGCCGTGGTGCTGGCCACGGTGCCCAGCCGCACGGGCGGTGATCATGGCGAATGGCTGGCTGCCATGAAGGCAGCCTTCGGCAGTGCCGGTGCGACGCGCCTGCTGGTGGTAGGGGGCGCGGGCGCTCTGCAGATTAACGGTGTGCGCCTGTGTGATTCCCCCGAGTTCCCTGAGCCCTACCGCCCCGAAGCCCGCACCATGGCCGCCGCCTACGATGAAATTCGATCTGCTCCGGAGTCCCTTGACTGGACCATGCTTGCGCCCGCTCCCGTCATGCAGCCGGGCATCCGCAGCGGCAAGTATGTGACGGCGGACGACTCACCCGCCGGCCGGTCCATCACCACCCAGGACTTTGCCGTGGCAATGCTGGACGAGCTGGAAAATCCGTCCCACCATCGGGCACGCTTCACGGTAGCGAACACGGATGCCAATGCTGTTGGCGAGCCGGGGTACCCCGTTTCCTGATCCGGAGGTGCCCCGGCACTCGGCCACGCGCCACCGCCTAGGGCCCTGGGCGCCTGGAGCCCTGGGGCTAAAGACCGAGCCGGGGAAGCGGCAAACCGAATATGTCTTTGAGGGCATATTTAGCGGCGTGGAAGCCCGGCATGCCGGTAACGCCGGGGCCAGGCGGGGTGGAGGAGGAACACAAGTACACGCCCGGCAGGGGAGTTCGCCACGGGACGGGACTGACCACGGGCCGCTGTACCAGTCCGCGGAGATCCATCAGCCCCGCCGCGAAGTCGCCGCCCACGTAGTTCTGGTTGTATTCCGCCAGTCCGGCCGCCGTCGTCACCTGCACCTGCACCACAAGGTCCCGGAAACCAGGGGCAAAACGTTCCAGCTGCGCCGTCACCGCCTCAGCCATATCCACGGTTGACCCGGCGGGGACATGGCAGTACGTCCACAGGATGTGCCGTCCTTGCGGGGCGCGGGAATCGTCAAACCGCGAAGGCTGGGAGACCAGGACGTAGGGACGATCCGGGTGCTTTCCGGCGGCCACTTGGTTTTCGGCTTCGGCCATCTCTGCGCGCGTGCCGCCCACATGGACCGTGCCGGCATCGGCCAATTCTGCCGCCTGCCACGGAACCGGTCCGGCGAGGATGAAATCGACCTTGCAGGCGGCGTTGCCGAACCGATAGGAGGCCAGGGAGCGGCGGTACCCGGCGGGCAGGCTGTCCCCGGCCAGCCTGAGCAGTGCCGGGGGAGCGATATCCAGGAGTGTCGCCCTGACGGCCGGCAGTTCCGCCAGGGAATCGATCCGCCGGCCGGTTTCCACCGTCCCGCCATGCGCTTCAATGTCCCGGACCATGGCACTGGCGATGGAAGCGGACCCGCCCACCGGAATGGGCCAGCCTTGCGCATGCGCCAGCGTCCCCAGCATGAGCCCCGCACCGGCGGGCGCCAGCGACGGCAGGGCGCCCACGGAGTGCGCGGCAACACCCGTCAGGAGGGCCGGTGCCAGATCGTCCCTGAATCTGGCGTTCCACGCCGCTGAGCCCTGCTCAAGGGTCCGCAGCCCGAACAAAACGGCGGCAACGGGGTCGTGCGGAATCCGCAGGAGCTGGTTCAGGGTGAAGTCGGCAACGCCGGCGGCCCGGGCGACGAGGGGTGCCATCAGGCGGCGGTACGCGGGGCCGTCCCGTCCTAGCCCCGCAGCAGTGCGGTCCAGGGAGCGGTACGCCAACGCGGCCCTGCCCCCGTCCAGGGGCGACGCGAAGGAAAGCTCCGGCGTGATGAGGTCGATGCGCCGCGCCAGCTCGAAGTCTTGAAAGAACGGGGAGGCAAGCGCCATGGGCTGGACTGCCGAGCAGATGTCGTGCAGGTGGCCGGGCTGCATCAATTCGGAGGTCCGAAGGCCGCCGCCTGGAGTGGCAGCCTCCTCAAACACCTGCACCTTGAGGCCGGCGCGGGCCATGGTCACCGCTGCCGCCAGGCCGTTGGGACCGGAGCCGACGACGGCGACGTCAGGCATCGCTGGCCGCCCGCCGCCAGGGGAGCACCGATGCGGCCGGATTCGCCGGATCCAATCGCAACCAGTCGGGTGCGCCGTCGAACGGCCCTCCTTGGGGATCGTCCAATGAGTGGCGCCGGATGATGTCGTAGCCGGGGTCCCAGATATCCCAGGCGACCCGGACCATCAGGTACGCGGTGGCAATCATGTGCAGGCCCACCGCCAGCACGTAGTAGGGCATGTCGATGTTGTGCTGCGTCGGGCCGCCGCTTGTCACCTGCCCCAGGTACATCCAGACCGCCGCCCAGTGCAGGCCTTCGATGCCCTGCCAGATCAGGAAATCGCGCCAGCGCGGGCGGGCCAGGGCCAGGAGGGGGACCAGCCAGATGACGAACTGGGGTGAGTACACCTTGTTGGTCAGGATGAACGCCGCAACGATCAGAAAAGCCAGCTGGGCGAGCCTGGGGCGTCGCGGTGAGGTCAGCGCCAGCAAGGCAATGAGCACGCAGCTGATGAGGAACAGGTTGAGGGCGAGGGTGTTGATCGCCTCGGGCCCGAGGGGCGTCCATTGCAGCCGCCCGGCCACCAGGTTGTAGGCGAACCAGGGGGAGCTGTAGCCGGCCGGGCGGTCCTCGGTGAACTGGTAGAAGTACTTCCAGCCGGAGGGGTTCATTGCAGCGATGGGAAGGTTGATGGCTAGCCACGCGGCGGCGGCCGCGGCGGCGGTGACCAGCAGGGGCCGGATCTTTCCGGTCCGCAGCGCCAGCAGCAGGATCGCTCCGAAGACCAGGACCGGATACAGCTTGGTGGCCGTGCCCAGGCCGATCAGCACGCCGGCCAGCACCAGCCGGTCACGGGCGAAGAAGTACATCCCGACGGCCAGCAGGCACACGGCCCACATGTCCCAGTTGATCACCCCGGCAAGGATGATGCCGGGGGCCACTGCCACCATGGCGGCGTCCCACGGCCGGCGCCGGCTCATGCGCGCGGTTGCCAGGACCGTGACGATCCAGACGGCGGCGATGAGAGTGGCATTGACGTCGAAGTAGCCGAGAATGCGCGCATCGGTGGCGCCCTGCCCCGGGACCAGCATGGCAGTCAGGCCGGCAATGATTCCCATCAGGACGGGATATTCGAAGAAGCTGCCTTCACTGAAGAAGGGAAAAGTGCCGTCGCCCAGTCCGCGGTTGCGGAAGAGTTCCGGGAAATCCGAATAACAGGTGGAGTAGAACTGGCCTGGCGACTCCCAGCCGTTCGCGCGGCAGTAGTTCTTGACCATGATGCTTGCCAGGGCGGCCAGAACCGTAAGGATGATCAGGACGCGTTCAACGGTGAATATACCCGGCGAGACGACTCCGGGTTCAGCCCGGCGCCCCATGGGCCCGCCGATCAGCTCGGTGAAGTTCCTGAGCAGGAGGTCACTTCGGCTCGGGATAACCAGGCGGGACCGTTTCCGGTGCGCCGGCGGCATTGTCTCCTGCATTCCTCGAGCTTACCGTCGCAGTTGCGCACCAGCCGTCCCGGCTTGGCGGTGTACCGGCCAACAAAAAGCCCACGCGTCGCCGCGTGGGCTTTTTGTGCATGAATCTTGCTCGCCGCCATTGGTTCTCCTGGATTTTTCCGTTACCGGCTGCAGCTCGGTACTGAAGGGAACGACGATCGTTTGCTCAGCGAAGGACGCCGCCCATCTGGTGCAGGACGACATACACGTCTTCACGGTTCTGGTCGAGGAGCTGGCCGTTGAACAGCGTCTTCTCCTTCAACGCCGGCTGCCAGCCAAAGCGCAGAACGCGCCGGAGCCATTTCATCGTGGGTACCTCCTTCCGGGGTGTTGTCAGGCGTCGTCGGCCGCGGTCGACTTGTTGCATGGTGCTGGCGGTGCTGCTCACGTGTGGTCCTTTGATGTGTGGTTGTGCCCGGAATTGGGCATGACAAATAAAGCCAATTAATTAACGGAATTAATGGCACTAAATTAGGCATGGAAATGCCCGGTGAATTAGCTCCGGCATAAAGACCAAAGCAGATGATGGATTTCGCTACGCGAAGAGTGGCCCCAGAGGCAGCTACGCCGCAGACCCCAACAAGAAGCGGGGTTCTGAACTATGGGGTGTTGCGTAACCGCATGGGGCCCGCCTACGGATGACTGCCGGGAGCTTCCTGAATCGGGAAGCCGTTACCAGGATTCGGCCGGGAGGCCGGAATCGCTAGGTTAGGAGGCGGTCACTCCGTGAAAAGGGCGCGTGGCAGCAACTGAGGCCGGGGTGGCGGTGATGGTCATCTTCCATCCGCTAGTCAAAGTAATCATTTTTCCCAACCTCCTTTTCTGTTCTGCCGCTGTTCGGTTGACTAACCGGACAGCACGCGCCGACGACCCTGGCAAAACGCACTGGAGTCAGGAATAAAATTACACCAGCAATGGAGCATTTGACTAGTGAATTTAAGCAATTCCCGGAAATATTTGATAAATCGTCTTTATAGTCCCCAGCGGACCACGGCCGGGGTCCTCTTGTCCCATCCCAGCGTGCAGACTTTCGCCGTCCCCAGGATGAAATGCCGGCCCTCGTGCGGGTCCAGTCCCAACCAGCGTGCGGTCAGGATCCTGGAGAAGTGTCCGTGGGCCACAATCAGTACGTTGTCCAGTCCGGATTCGAGCACGCGGGCCACGATCTTGTCCGCCCGGGCAGCCACTTCCTCAAGGGCCTCGCCGTTGGGCACGCCGTGGGTCCAGATCAGGTATTCCGGGTTGTCCTTGCGGATCAGGTCGGAACTGATGCCTTCGTAGTCGCCGTAATTCCATTCCACTGCAAGGGGTTCCTGTTCAGCGTCGGGGAATCCCGCAAGTTCCGCCGTCCGGCGTGCCCGCCGCAGGGGGGAGGTCAGCACCAGGTCGAAGTCAACGCCGTCGAGAATCTTCCGCGCCTCCACGGACTGCTGCTCGCCCTCCACCGTCAAGGGCAGATCGGTGAGTCCGGTGTACTGGCCGCTCTTGGACCATTCAGTCTCACCGTGGCGCAGGATCCAAAGCTGGGGGCGTGCGGTGCTGTTAGCTGAAATCACTTATGACTCCTCAGTAGTGGAAAGTTCGACGCCGGCGGCCGGCTGCTGTTCTGCGGCCTCGGGCTGGCCTGCCCACCACTCCCGCAGCCTGGCCTCTGCCACTGCGGGATCGAGCGGGCCGTGCTCCATGCGCTCGTCAAGCAGGAATTTGTAGGCCTTGCCCACCACCGGCCCGGGCTTCAGCCCGAGCAGGGCCATGATCTGGCCGCCGTCAAGGTCAGGCCGCACAGCTTCCAGCGATTCCTGCTCGCGCAGCGCCGCAATGCGCGCCTCGAGGTCGTCATAGGCGAAGGAAAGCCTGTCGGCCTTGCGCTGGTTGCGTGTGGTCACATCAGACCGCGTCAGCCGGTGCAGGCGCTCCAGGAGGGGTCCGGCGTCCGTCACGTAGCGGCGGACCGCGGAGTCGCTCCACCCGGCCTCGCCGTAGCCGTAGAAGCGCATGTGCAGCTCGACCAGCCGCGCCACGGCCTTGATGGTGTCGTTGTCGAAGCGGAGGGCCTTCATCCGCTTCTTGGTCAGTTTGGAACCCACCATGTCGTGGTGGCGGAAGCTCACGGCACCGCCCGGTTCGAAACGGCGCGTCGCCGGCTTGCCGACGTCGTGCATGAGGGCAGCAAACCGCAACACAAAATCGGGGCCGGGCACGGCGCCGTCGGAATCCGTTTCCAGGGATGCGGCCTGCTCCAGCACCTGCAGGGAATGCTGGTAAACGTCCTTGTGGCGGTGGTGTTCGTCGGCTTCGAGCCGCAGCGCGGAAACTTCCGGCAGGACGAATTCGGCCAGTCCGGTGTCCACCAGGAGGTCGATGCCCACGCGGGGGTGGGATCCGCAGATGAGCTTCACCAGTTCCTCGCGGATACGCTCCGCGGAAATGATGGTGATCCGTTCCGCCATCCGGGTCATGGCCTCCTTCACGTCTGCACGGACGGCCACACCTAGCTGCGAGGCGAAGCGGGCCGCCCGCATCATGCGCAGCGGGTCATCGGAAAAGGACGACTCCGGCGAACTTGGCGTGGCCAGCAAGGAGGCATGGAGGTCGCGGACGCCGCCGAACGGATCAACCAGCTCCATCGAGGGCAGCCGCAGCGCCATCGCGTTAATGGTGAAGTCCCGGCGCAGGAGGTCATCCGTGAGGGATGAACCGAACGCGACGACCGGCTTGCGCGACTCCGGGTCGTAGGCCTCGGCACGGTAGGTGGTGATTTCGATCTGGAAGCCGGACTTCCGCATTCCGATGGTGCCGAATGCCCGTCCGATCTCCCAGAAGTTGTCCGCCCATTTCTTGATCAGCGCCAGGGTCTGGTCCGGCGTGGCGTCCGTGGTGAAGTCCAGGTCAGGGGAGAGCCTGCCCAGGAAGAGGTCACGAACGGGACCGCCCACCAGCGACAATTCGTGGCCGGCGTCGACGAAGCGCTGCCCGAGCTCCAGGACCACCGGGTCCACCTGGAAATCGACGGTGTGCGGGTCGGACTTTTGATGTGCGTGCGCCATAGTTACTTAAGCTTGTCAGAAAACCACGCCAACAAGCACCAATCGGGGCCGCCTAACCGCGCCGTTACACCGTTGCTTCGGGAATCTACGTCACACGCAGTCCACTTTCTTGTCATGTTCCGGTCATCAGGAACGGGCAAGAGTCGTTAGAGTGGACTTCATGGCCCATCCCGTACCGAGTGCTCCTGGCAGGAGGACAAACCCACCGTTGCCGTCGGCAATCGGTGCCCATGTCGCGCCCGCCCAGCACCCGGGACCGGCCTCGCTGCCCACCGTTGAGGAAATCTCCGCCGGCGGCGTTGTTGTTGATACGTCCGACGGCGAACTGAGGGTTGCGATCATCGCCCGCCTTAACCGCGGGGGTCGCCTCGAGTGGTGCCTGCCGAAGGGCCATCCGGAGGGCAAGGAAAAGAACGAGGAAGCGGCCGTCCGCGAGATCGCCGAGGAAACCGGCATCAGCGGAAACATCCTGGCCCCGCTGGGCAGTATCGACTACTGGTTTACCGTCAGCGGGCACCGCGTCCACAAGACCGTCCACCACTACCTGCTCCGGGCCACGGGCGGCGAGCTGACTATCGAAAACGATCCCGACCAGGAAGCCGTGGATGTCGCCTGGGTGCCCATCCAGGAGCTCGCCCGCAAGCTGTCTTTTCCGAATGAGCGCCGCATCGCGGACCTCGCCAGGGAAGTCCTGCCGGAACACCTCTGAGGTTCTGTGACTGATTCCAAGACTGTCCAGCCAAGCGAAGCCCGCTCCAGTGCCGTCATGGCGGCCGGAACCCTCGTCTCCCGGTTCCTGGGCTTCGGCAAGACCTGGATGCTGGGTGCAGCCCTTGGCCTCGGCTCCACGGTCAATGACACCTTCATCAATGCCAACAACCTGCCCAACCTGATCTTCCTCCTCGTGGCCGGTGGTGTGTTCAACGCCGTCCTGGTTCCCCAGATCATCAAGGCCAGCAAGGCCCCGGACAGGGGAGCGGACTACATCAGCCGCCTGCTCACCCTGGCTGTCCTGGTGCTTCTCAGCCTGACGCTGCTGGTGACCCTCCTGGCTCCATGGGTCATTGAGCTGACCACGCAGGGGTATTCGGCCGAACAGAAATCACTCGCGGTGTCCTTCGCGTTCTGGTGCCTGCCGCAGATCTTCTTTTACGGCCTCTATGCCCTGCTCACGCAGGTGCTGAACGCCAACGGGGCGTTCGGACCGGCCATGTGGGCGCCCATCCTGAACAACATCGTGGCCATCGCCGGCCTGGGCATGTTCATCTGGATCCTCGGGGCCAACGTCACCAATCCGCACACCCTGGACAACTGGGGACCCACCCAGACGTTCCTGGTGGCCGGGTTCTCCACCATCGGCGTGGTGGCCCAGACCGCCATCCTGCTGATTCCTGTATTCCGCCTCCGGCTGGGACTCCGCCCAAAGTTTGGCTGGCGCGGCGTGGGCCTGGGGCAGGCCGCAAAGCTAAGCGTCTGGACGCTCCTTACTGCCGCCGTCGGCCAGCTCGCCTTCCTGTACGTGATGCGCATTGCCACCATTCCGGGTACCGAACGCCTGCGCCTCGAGCGTGCCGGGGATCCGGCGGCCGGTTTCCTGCCGGGAAACGCCGTGCTGGAAGTTGCCAGCCAGCTGTACCTGCTGCCGCACTCGATCATCGCCCTCTCACTGGCCACCGTTCTGTTCAACAGGATGACGCGGGCCTCCCAGGACGGCGACAGGGGGGCCCTGCGGGACGCCCTGTCCCACGGCTTGCGGACCATGGCGGTGGCCACGGTTTTCGGTGCGCTGGCTCTCTTCGCGCTGGCCGGCCCGCTAGGCATGTTCTTCTCCGGCGGCAAGGTGCAGGACGGCGTGATGCTCGCGCAGACCCTGACCATCCTGGCCCTCAGCACGCCGTTCATGAGCGCCAACTTCATGATGTCCAGGGTCTTCTACGCCAACGAGGACGCCCGCACTCCCTTCTACATCCAGCTGGTCCTGGCGATCGTCAACGTGGTGGCGGCCTTCGCCATCCAGTTCCTGCCGTACGACCAGATCATTTTTGCCATCGCCATCCTGTACACGGGCGGGAATATCCTGTCCGTGATTGTGAGTGCGCACTTCCTCCGCCGCCTGCTGGGGCACCTTGACGGCCCCCGCATCGCCAATTCGTACATCCGGATGGGCTACGCGGCTTTGGGGTCCGCCGTGGCCGGCGCCGGTGCGCTGTGGCTGATGGGCAGCTACAGTGCCGACGGTTTTGCCTGGAGCGGCCGGATCCAGGCCTTGGTGACCATCGTCGTCGTCGGGCCCGTGATGCTGGTGGCGTACCTGTTCCTGCTGAAACTTTTCCATGTCACCGAGCTTCGCGACCTGCTGCAGCCGCTTCTGGGCAGGCTGGGGCGGGGATCCGCGCCATCCGCACCGACGGGCGCTGCGGCGGATACGTCGCGGGACACCGCAGGACTCCGGGAACGCACGACGCCGGAGCGCGCCACCGTTTCGGTTGACACCGGCCTGATCCCCCGCATTTCCGGAGAGTTCGATGCGGCATCGTTCCGTGCGGGACCGCAGGTTGAGGAACCGGCACCGCACCATGACGAGCACCAAACCGCTTCCGCAGGCGAGTACCTCCCGTCCGAGGATGTACCCACCACCGCGCGGGGGGGCTTCATGCGCGAGGAAATACCGCTGCCCGGACGCCGCACCTTCCAGGGACCGGCCGGGCGCAACCCGCACTTCAGCGCACGGTCGGAAGGCCGGCGGAAGAAAAAGAGGTGAACTGGCGCGGTTTCACCGTGCCTGTCTCACACGGCCGTAACGCACCATCGGCTAGGATCAGAAGCTAACTAGGGTAGTAGTAACAGACCAGAAATTAACCGGCTAACCGGCGTATCCGCTTTCGCATGATTAAGGCGGGGATTCCCCGGGCAGTCTAGGAGGAACCCGTGTCCCACCCGATCGATGTTGGATCAGTGCTCGGCGGCCGCTACAAGGTCACCGCCACCGTATTGACCTCACACGACCATGATCTGGTGCTGGATGGTGTTGACCAGGTCCTCAACCGGCCGGTGAGCATCCTGGTTGCGGGTCCGGACAACGCGGAGCAGGTGGCCCAGAGCGCCCGCGAGGTGGCCACCGGTGAACGGCCCGGAAACGTGCAGATCCTCGACCTTGGCGTCAGCGAGTCCACTACCTACCTGATCACCAACCACACCTCAGCCGCCGATCTCCTGGACCTCGTGGTTGCCTCCAACCCGCCGTACGTGGAGCCCTTCTTCACGGACACGCTGGGCAGCGAAATCTTCGGTACCGCCCGGTCCCACGAGCCGGAAACCTATGACGGCCTGTACGACGAGGAAGAAGTCGACGCAGGCTACATCAACTACGGCAACAACCAGCCGGCCGGCCAGGACCGCAAACCTTCGTCCCCGCCGGTGGTCCCTCCCGTGGTGCCGCCCCGCACCGCGCCCGTTCGCCCGGCGTCGGCTCCCTCCGTCGGTTCCGCCGGATCCGACTCGGGCCAGGCACGCGGTCAGGGAGCCGGCGCAGCAGCAGCCGCCGGCGCCGCTGCTGGCGCTGCGGGGCTGGCCGCCGGTGGCGCAGCCGCAAGCAAAGCGTCCTGGGAACCCACCACTGCACCTCAGGCGACCACTCCGCAGCAGGCCGTACCTGCCGCACGGAACACGGAATCGCTCAATGCCCCGGCACCTGCAGCCGAATCACCCAAAGTCTCCCTGTGGGCGAACAACGACTATGACTACCCGGAAGAAGAGGCACCCTCCACCGGGCCGGCCAGGACTGCCCGTGAACGGATGGCAGCCACCTTCCCCGCATTCGCCGGCGGCGGCCGTGGCGACGAAACAGACGATTATTACGACGACGACGAGCCCCCGGAGCGCGAGCCGAGGTCAATGCGGTGGCTCGTGGGAGGGCTGCTCGCTGCCGTGCTGGTGGTAGGCCTCATCTTTGCCGTCTCCAACCTGGGGAGTCTGTTCAAGACCGAACCGCAGAGCAACCCCGCCCCCGGAACGACAAGCAGCGCGTCCCAGCCACAGTCCAGCGCCGAGCCGACAGCAAGCCAGTCCACCGCGCCGGCGGCAGGTCCGCCCGCCGTCGAGGGCGTCTCCCGCCTTGGCGACTTCGACTTTGCCGCCACCTACGATGGCGACCTTTCGAAGACGTTCGACGGCAATGCGGCAAGCTACTGGTCGGACATGGAGTTTGCCACGGACAACTGGGGCGGACTTGCTCCCGATGTTTCCCTGGTGGTGAAACTGAAGAGCCCCTCCAAGGTTTCGTCCATCACCCTCAGCCAGCTTGGCGGTTCCGGCGGCAATATCAGCGTGCTGACAAATGACCGTCCGTCCCTAGAAGGTGCCAAGCAGGTCGGGACCAACAGCTTTACCTCTCCGGATCTGACCATGCCGCTCCCGGAACCGGTCACAGCGCAGTACGTGATCGTGTCCATCAAGAACCTGCCCAAGCTGGCTGCACCGAAAACCCGCTTCGGCTACGGTCTCCGCCTCGGCGAGATCAAGGTTCAGTAGCGGCCCGACACCCGGCCGGCACGGGACAGCCACGGGCAGCAACACCTTCCGGGCCCGGTAACACGGCTTCTTCCGGAACGACTAGGCGGTACCCTGAGTGGTGGCGCCTTGTTGGCCTACCTCCATGCCCGGAATATTCAGGATCAACAATGGGTTGTGCCATGTGGCCGGCCAGCAAAAGCAGGCGCATCGACTAAGGAAGAGGTTCACCGTTCAGTGAGCACCGCAGAAAACACCGCGTCCCAAGTACGTGATGTCATCATCGTCGGCTCCGGCCCTGCAGGCTACACGGCTGCAGTCTATACGGCACGTGCCAACCTTAAGCCGCTGCTCCTTGCCGGTTCCGTCACGGCCGGCGGGGAATTGATGAACACCACCGACGTGGAAAACTACCCCGGTTTCCCTGAAGGCATCATGGGTCCTGACCTCATGGAGAACTTCGAGAAGCAGGCAGCCCGGTTCGGCACGGAGATCCAGTTCGAGGACGTCACCGCTTTGGACCTCGACGGCGACATCAAAACCGTCACCATCGCGACGGGGGAGACCTTCCAGGCCCGCGCCATCATCCTGTCCACCGGATCGGCTTACCGTGAGCTCGGCCTTCCGAACGAAAAGCGACTTTCAGGGCACGGCGTTAGCTGGTGTGCAACCTGTGATGGTTTCTTTTTCAAGGACCAGGACATCGCCGTCATCGGCGGCGGCGACTCGGCCATGGAGGAAGCACTGTTCCTCACCAAGTTCGCCAAGTCAGTCACCGTCGTGCACCGCCGGGACACGCTCAAGGCTTCAAAGATCATGGGCGACCGCGCACAGGCCCACGAGAAGATTAACTTCGTGTGGAACACCGCTGTCGAAGATGTCCTCGGCGGCGACAAGGTCACCGGCCTGAAGCTGAAGAACCTCGTGGACGGCAGCGAATCCGAACTTGCTGTCACCGGAGTCTTCGTGGCCATCGGAAACGATCCCCGCACCGAACTCATCAAGGACACGCTGGAGATCACCCCGGCCGGCACCATTGCCGTTGAGGGACGCAGTTCCAAGACGAGCGTCAAGGGTGTGTTCGCTGCCGGCGACGTCGTGGACCCCACCTACCGCCAGGCCATCACCGCCTCCGGCTCGGGCTGTGTCGCAGCCATCGACGTCGAGCACTACCTCGCAGATTTCCACGCCTAACAGCGCACTATTGATCCGAAGGGAAACAACAAAACAATGAGCAACGCGAAAGACGTAACCGACGCAAGCTTCAGAACGGATGTACTCTCGGCCGACAAGCCGGTCATCGTGGACTTCTGGGCAGAATGGTGCGGTCCCTGCCGCAAGCTTGGCCCCATCCTGGACGAAATCTCCGTTGAGTACAGCGAGAAGGTCAATGTCGTCAAGGTGAACGTGGATGACAACCCGGCAATCGCAGCCGAATATGGCATCACGTCCATTCCCGCCGTCTACCTGTTCCAGGGTGGCGAAGTGAAGAACACCGTTATCGGCGCCAAGCCGAAGCAGTTCTTTGAGAAGGAATTTGCTGACGTCCTCTCGTAGTACGTTGCCCGTCTAAGCGGCATCATGCGTAACCCGCAGTCCGGGTTAGCAGCAGCGGTGGCCATCACCTGAACAGGTGATGGCCGCCGCTTTTTGTTTCCCTGGTTTGAGGATTCTCGCTGGGGGCGGGCGAGGGTGGGCGGCTTCGCGGTTGCGGGGGCGGGGTCGGGCTGCTTCGCGGGCGGCGGGTAGGCTTCGCGGTTGCGGGTAGGCTTCGCGGGCGCGGGGGCGTCGCAGGCAGGGGCGGCGTCGAGCTGCCCGACCGGTAGATCGTGGTCGGGGGGGATGGCTGCGAACTGCCAAGCCGGCAGGCTAACGAGGGCGTCGGCGCGAAGGGCGGCGTCGAGCTGCCCGACCGGCAGATCGTGCGCGGTTGTGGCCGTCGTCGCAGGTGACGGCGGCTGCGAGCTGCGCGACGGCACGCACGCGGGCAGGGGAGCCTCTCCGCGAGCCGCGACGGGGTGGTTCCCGACCTACTGCCGTCCAGCGAAACCCTGCACGCGCGATGGAAACTGCCATAGTAACTTTGGCCGGTTGTTTCGAATAGATAACTTGTTCAGAGCTGGATCTCGATGCGAATTCCCTTGCTTGGCTTACGGGAGGGTGTCCTGGGGGATTGCTGTCTGCTCAGATGTTGCGGTGTTCCCGGTCAACTAGTGGTTATCTTGGGTAGCTGATCAGGTCAGACTATGATCTGATCTTGCAGCCGACACCCACCGGCTGATGGACCCGCTTCCAAATCTGAGATTGTTTCACGTGAAACGCTGCGCCTCC
Organism: Arthrobacter sp. UNC362MFTsu5.1; assembly: GCF_000685965.1. Lineage (GTDB taxonomy): Bacteria > Actinomycetota > Actinomycetes > Actinomycetales > Micrococcaceae > Arthrobacter. Next base: position 64,571 of record NZ_JMLE01000019.1, read on the forward strand.
TGTTCAGGAGGCCACATCATCTGGGGGATTCCAGATGGTGCTGGAGATGGAGTCTCGCCCTGACGGCGGGTGTTTGGAACTGCCAGGACCTCAGGGGCCGTAACTGCTGATCGCAGTCGACCGGGGCGGGTTCCCGCATCCGCGGAAAATTGTTTCACGTGAAACGCTCCGCAATGCTTTACGAAAACATGGCGAGACCCACCCGCTGATTACGGCGACATCGCGCGATCCCGCGAAGGAGTTCGTCGGGTCAACCTTCTTTCAACCCGGTGAAAGCACTGCCAAACTCAGACTCTGTTCTTCCCGCGGGAACAAACCCACCCTGAGGTCGTGGGCCACCAGCGTACCGGTCACCGATTCCGGTCCGGTTCACATTGAGCGCCGGCCGCCTTCGATCCTCGCTGCCTATACACGGTATCCCAGCGCCATCATCGCCACGATGCCTACACCTGACAGTGGGCGAGGCTTTGTGTGGGCCAAAGGGATCGTCCTCTGCCGACCCAAGGAATGCCAGAGACAGACTCGCTCTACGCCCTCACGCAGGTGCGGGATTTCAATGCGCCATCGACCAGGCCGGAGAATACAACCGGCAGCGGCCGATCGGCCTCCCAAATGCGCCGCGAACTCGGCAAGTCAGTGCATAGGAAGCTTCATTCTGGCTATAAGCCAGACCGCAAGGGCGGGAACAACTTTCCCTCCAACATCCTCCAACTGGTCGAATTCCACACGAATCGGATGCCTCACTCCTGCACCAGAGCGGGCAACAAAGGGCTCGATTTGTAGGGGGAGTCATCGAAATCTGAAGGTAGACGCAACATGATCGCCCGCGGGTCGCGCTTGTTCACAGTCTAGATCTGACCCGTCACGCGAATTCAGCTAGCAACCCCTGGCGAGTCGTGTCTCGAGTCGCGCGTCCCAGGTCCGGAGTATTCGAATCGAAGCCTCGTATGCCGGCACCAAATTGACCCCGACTAGACTGTCTCCGGGGAGTACCTGAGCAATCTCTCCGGCGGCATGCCTGAACTCATGATTCCCAGACGGGTGAGGTAATCACCACTAGCGTCATTACGATGCGCCCGTCGGGATCATTGCTGTTTCACGTGAAACATCCAAGGGTGAGAGACTTCGACCTCGAACTTCCACCATTGTGATCCCCGCCCTCCTGCAATCCGTGGACCATTCGGATGAGTCCAATTGAGTAAGCGCTGAATGTTGGCAGTCGTCTTTGCCGGATTTCAACGGTCCGCTCACGTACTCCTGGACCATTCCGCGTACTCATGTCATGACCAGCGACTGCCACAATGGGCGTCATTCGGAAGGACACCCAGCGTCTGGGACGACAAGGGCGAGCACTGCCGAACACAGAGAGCGTTGGGAGTGCAGCAATTCCGTTAGGGAGGACGCCCCCTGCATTGATGCACAGCCGTCGAGCTTCGCCAATCGTCCCGGCTTGCTCTGCCTACGGGGGTCCGGACAGGAACCAGGCGTACCCGCACCCTGGGGCTTCGGCGTAGTGGCGCACCAGGAAGTGAACTTAAGACGACTAACGGAAGCCCCTGCTGCTCCGGCCCGCCTTCCTGATTGCTCCTGTTTCACGTGAAACATGGCCTCTCCTGGCCCTTAGTAACCAATCCAGTTTTCAATTCTCGTGTCCATCGATTCGAGCATTGACTCCCGCGCTCTTGGCAACTTCGCTACACCGACGCTAGAGAACTGATGACTATCTGAGGTGGGTCGCTCCGCCGTCGGCCCCCGTCCGCCCAAATCCGTTATCCCCACCTATGTGAGCCCCAGCTGCCAGCGCGAAGCACAGTGTCCGAAGAGAGCCGGGCGATGGGCCTGTCAGCTCAATACCCTGAAGTAGGTATCTGTCGCCGGTGAATCACATTTCGCGCCTCCGAAGGTGGACGCCACGGCGCCTCTCGGAATACCCACCTGCGCACTGGAGAAACGGTGTGCCGTCGGAGGTAGACCCGAAGGACGTCGTGCCGCCCGGACCTCACCACGCCTTTGACGCAGCGGGCCTCCGCCAGAAGAGTGAGTCTTCCCTCAACTAACCTCCAGCGACCCAATCCCGCAAGGCCAACAGCGACCATAACTACCCACCCCCATGACGGATACCCCCCAACCGTCAACCGCTGCGGGTAATAGCGCACTGCGCTGATTTGAAGGCCTGCGCGAACCAGGGGACAGTCAGCACCATAGCACCGGAGGGCGCCATGACCGGGACCTCGAAACTAGCTCATCCACCATAGGGACAAGGCACATCCCCGAAGAAACTCCCGGCCCGGCCTCTCCTGACCGTCGGCGACCCTGCGGGCTCCACTGCCATCCATCCCGGCCAGGCGCCCCCTAAGTGGACCCAGGACAGCAAGCCGACCGAGGATGGAGTGCCCCGGGAGCAAAGGAACCGATTCCCGCAGCAGGGCAGGAGAACACTGACCTGCCACTTGTGGGGCTTCCTCCTGACTGCCAAGTATTCTTCTGCGACGCCAGCCAGCCTGTCGCACCGGCACCTCGAACCGCACCATCAGAGGCTTGCACTATCAGAAGCCTGGACTACCGAAGAGCCGGCCGACTGTCCTTGTGTCTTCCATGGCCATCACCATCTCCGGAGCGGGGTTCGAGGCCACATCTCGGACTTGATATAGCTACGTGTTGATACCGCCGGCGCTGTCTTGGCCCTTGAGGACTGCCTGCGCTTCCCTCGTTTGCACGGGTGGTCATGAGGGTACGGCCGCCTCTTTTGCTGATTCGACCTACCTGGCACCTCGCGATCGTCCCGAAAGTGCCTACGACGAACGGTGAATTACGGAGTGGTGGCTGCCTCTGACCTTCCTAACGCGCGCGATGAAGACAAGTAGCGGCGAGGATTCTCCATCCGACTGTCGATGCAGAGTTGTCGCAGAGCAAGTGTTCGTCGAGTTTTTCCCCAAGTCCATTCGAATTGTCCACATATGATATCCACAGGTTTATCCACAGCACTTTCCACAAGGGGGTAGCTGTGATTTTCGCCATGATTTCTGGTCGACGCGATCCAGTGCCCCACGTGACAGGAGTCACTTAAAAAGTCCTAAGTGGCGCGAGGTTCAGGGTGGTAGAAATTGCCACCAAAAAACGAAAAAAGTGCCGAGATTCGGCGAGTTTGAGGCTTTTAGTGTCGAAATCGCCGCCCAATCGGCCACTTGTCATGTTTCACGTGAAACACGGGTATCCGTTGGCAGCGCTACGCCATGCCAGCTTTGAATGAACGACCCTGAAGCATCCCCACGATCGGGGGGGACCGATCCATTGTCCACAAAGTTATCCACAATGATATCCACCGGGTTATGCACCGGTCACCCCGCCATCGACGACCCTGTCAACGCGGCAGACAAGGCACCGATCGATTCATGCGGGCACCTAACAGCGGCCCCGTACGACGGCTCTCCACGTTGAACGCAGCCGTCGCTGGAGCTTTGAACTCGGCTTGTTACTGCGTGCAGATGAACAGGGGAGGGCCAGAAGGGTGCGACCGCGGGAGGAACTGACCTTCCGATCGGCGCAAGGTCACTCACCCCTGCGACATAGCCAGGCGAACCGGGGAGGTCATCCTGGCCCGGATGCTGCATCCAGCCATCGGCCCCACCTTTACGCGTGCCTCGAGCGTTCACTCAGGTGGAGCCGATCTCACCGTGCAGCTGCAGCACCATCGGGCAATCGCGGTCAGTCATGGCGGCCATGCCTGATGTCAGCACTTCCGCGGGGAGGAGCCGGGCGTTGAATCAGTCTCCATCGTCGACTGCGCGGCAACCATGGAGCACTTGTGGCAGCGACGCCCTCATCTCTCATCGCGCCTGCAGTCGGAATACACCTGACCTGATCTGACCTGACTAATCAGATTTTCGGACACTCCGGAACCTATCTGCGAACGTCCGGTTTCCAATGCACCATCCCAGTCTGACCGTAGCTCTTCCGCCGCAGGTTGACGAAGTCACAATGCCTAAGCAAAAGTTTCCGAGCTTCCCCCGGGCAGGACTCTGGCAACTCTTGTTGACCGGTTCCCCACATGACACCACCCGGCAGTAGTGCCCGGTATTCGGGGTGGGTTCACGGACGCATCGCAGAGGCACCTTCCGGGAGTCGGGAATGACAAATGTCGATGGTGACCTGGATTCACCGTCCACACCACGTTTCACGTGAAACATCAGCAGCTTTCCCATCAGGCGCAATGCGATTTGCTTAGCTCTAAAAGCTGGCGCGTCGGGGGAGCGCCCTATGACCTCATCCCACGCCTTGGGCCATTCCCAGGCTGCTTCCTTGCTCGGTCGAGGGGCTGGTCCGGATCGACGAACCCTCCATCGAAGAAGTTCTGGTTCTGAAGTCAGCCACGAAATTGAGCGAAATAGCCGACAGCCCTCCTCTCCTCACCACGGACCGGAATTCCCTCAGTCTGGTCTACTCTTGCGCGCCAACAGTGAAGACTAAGCTACTCCCAGTTCCTGCACGCCCACCACAGTCCAAGCGAAGCACGCACCCACTGAACATCCGACGGAGGTATACGTAGAGGAAGGCACAGTCAGCGGAAGTCACGCTGCTAAGGGTGTCGTGTTTGCTGCCTCATCATGCGGCGATCACGTCCTGGCCCTTCCCGAGAATACCTGTACAACTGAGCAAATGTGCGCCTTGGTTCCACGTGAAACAACATGGCAATCCGTTCACGCAACAGTTGAACCCATCTTCGCCACTCCCTAGAATCTCACAAAGGGAGACGAATCCGTTTCGTCCGACTCGGCGAGAGGGGCTCTGCAGAAGCCCCAAAGACCCTCCATGTTTGCCAGGAAAGACAAACTGTCATGCGCCGACGATGTGCCCCGGCTGTAAGAATCTGTCCTAAACGGCGTCCATAACCGGACCCTTCTGGATGCACTGCCCCCTTTCTACCTCTACAAACACAACGCCGGCGACACCCACACCAGAATGCATGGCGATAACAAGCCGATATGGTGTTGCTGCCGCAACCCAGCGAACCGTCTCCGAATGAATCGAAAGACCGAAATCTCAAGATCAACTGGCATCGGCAACTTCACTCGCCGAAGACAACCCGATCAGATCCCGACCTTGCCACATCTCGGTTTCGCCCAGGCGGCACCAGGCCAGGCGGTGCCACGACAGAGCCGAGGTGGGCATTCAGAGCCATTCACGCCACATTCCGGTCGTCGGGCGCTCTATGGGCCCGATCTGGCTCGCATACTACGGTCCTGTCAGAGTTCTCTAGCGTTGAAGCCCAAGCGCCGTAGAACGGCACTCCGGGCCGTTTGGGCCCGTGCCAAGGACGCGCGGGCGACCCTTAGGACACATAAGTCCACATATGGGAGCACAGCAACGATCTCGAAAGCGGCGGGCTCCGCAATGGATAACCTGCGGTTGGCGACAGACCACGGGCTGGCGCCCCTACGTCATAGGCTGCCGGCCACATAGGGGTCCCCTGAAACCTAAACTCGATGCGAACCAGGCACTACCGACTGCTACTTTCGGAGCTGCCTCGCCAACAAGGGGCAGAGGACAAACAAAAAAGAGGGCCTGTTTCACGTGAAACAGGCCCTCTCCGTTTGCTTAGATCTAGTTCTCAGATCCAGGTGAAAGAACTTCCATGATTCGGTTCAAGTCTTCCACGCTGGCAAATTCGATACTCACGCGGCCTTTTCGGGCACCAAGGGAGATCTTTACATTCGTATCCAGTCGATCCGACAAGGACGATGCAAGGTAGTCAAGGCGTTCATGACGAGCGCCTGGACGGGGGACATTGTTCTTGGAGGTGGTTGCCGGACTCTGATACAGAGTGACAGCTTCCTCGGTTGCCCGAACGGACATTCCCTCCGCGACAATCTTCTGTGCCAGGCGTTCCATGGCCGCTGCATCGGGAAGGGCAAGCAATGCCCGTGCGTGACCTGCGGACAGCACACTCGCGGCGACCCTTCGCTGGACCAGCGGCGGCAGCTTCAGGAGGCGCAAGGTGTTCGAAACCTGCGGGCGGGAACGGCCGATTCGATCCGCGAGCTGCTCATGAGTCGTACCGAAGTCCTCCAGCAGCTGCTGGTAGGCGGCCGCTTCTTCAAGGGGATTCAGCTGGCTGCGGTGCAGGTTTTCGAGGAGTGCATCTCGAAGCAGGTCATCATCGGTGGTGTCCCGGACGATTGCAGGGATGGTTTCCAGCCCTGCGGCCTGTACTGCACGCCACCGACGCTCACCCATGACGAGCTCAAACGGTTCGCCACCCTTTTCGGTTGACGTCCGGACCACAATTGGCTGAAGAACGCCGATTTCGCGGACGGAGTGAACCAGCTCCGCCATGTCGTCCTCATCGAAGACGGAGCGGGGCTGTTTGCGGTTCGGGTGAATGTCGCCGACCGGAATTTCCGCGAACCTGACGCCCGGGACTTCTACCAGTTCAGGTCCGGCATCGGTGACAATTGCAGCCGCTGATGAAGCCGCCTCTTCCTCGTCGGGTTTCTCCGCATCGGCAGGCTTGGCCGCGGACTTCCGGGCAGGAGCCTTGGATTCAGCCGGAACCTTCGACTCAGACGGCGATGCGCTGCCGACAGACTTTTTGGGTGCCGGGGAAGCCGGCGCTGGCGTTTCCTCTTCCACGGGAACGGCAGCGGCCGTGGACGTCTTGCGTGCCTCGGGAAAGAACAAGTCCACTGGTCGTGAAGGCGCTGTGCCGTTGCCGGAAGCGTTAGCCGGAGCGGAACTTGGAATGAGTGCGCCAAGACCACGACCGAGGCCGCGTCGCTTATCGCTCATGGATAAATCCCTCCAATGGAAGAGCCCGGCAGACCCGGCTCTGGCTAGTGCAATTGTTGAAAATTCTAACGTTCAGCGATTTCGGCTGCGGCTTCCAAGTAGGACAGTGCACCGCTGGAGGAGGGGTCGTACGTCATCACAGTCTGCTGGTAACTGGGAGCCTCGGAGATCCTGACCGATCGCGGCACCACGGCACCGAGGACCTGGTCCGGGAAGTGCTGACGAACTTCGGCTGCCACCTGCGCGGCCAGGTTCGTCCGGCCGTCATACATGGTGAGAAGAATGGTGGAAACAACCAGCTCTGCATTGAGGTGCTTCTGGATCATCTCAATGTTCTTCAGCAGTTGGCTGAGGCCTTCCAGAGCGTAGTACTCGCACTGGATGGGAATCAGGACCTCGTTGGCGGCGCAGAAGGCGTTGACCGTCAGAAGGCCAAGGCTCGGCGGGCAGTCAATGAAGATGTAGTCAAGACGGGCCTCGCCCGACTTCTCGCGTTCCTTGGCGTAAACATCAATCGCGCGTCGGAGCCGCTGCTCCCTGGCGACGAGGGAAACAAGCTCAATTTCAGCGCCGGCCAGGTGAATGGTGGCGGGTGCACAGATCAGGTTGGCGATGTCGGGGCACGGGGCCACCACGTCTTTGAGGGGAACGTCGTTGATCAGGACGTCATAGATGCTGTCGACGTCCGCATGGTGTTCGATGCCCAGTGCCGTGGAGGCGTTCCCCTGGGGATCGATGTCGATGACCAGGACATTCAACCCGGCGGCAGCAAGGGCAGCGGCAATGTTGACCGTGGTGGTTGTCTTGCCGACCCCGCCCTTCTGGTTCGACACCGTGAAGATACGTGTCTTCTCCGGCTTGGGAAGCTGCCGTCCAATCAACCGTTCGCGGCGTTTGTTTTCATGGGCCAGGTCCCGGGCAATCGGGCTCGAGTCATCAATGGTGTCCATGATGTTTCCGCTGACCGAGTCAGTTTCACGTGAAACTGCCGCGGACTTGGACCGGTTTGTAACCGAATTCAGGTGATTCCACGAATCCGTGGGCGCAATTGAGGGCGCAACCATGGCCCGTGCGGACCCCAGGGACACGAACGGGGGGATCCGCTGTGTGGAGGCTTCGCTACTGGTCACTGTGACACACTCACTCTCATTCGGCTTTTTCTGCCGTTCACTAGCCTAACTGGTTCCCCCAAAAGTCCTGCGGCACCGGGCCAGCGGTTAGGCAATCTTTTGCGTCTTATTAACGATGATTCGGACCACAGTGGTGGGTTCCTCGAGGATGTCCTCGCCGACTACCACTACGGACGTCTGTACGCCGCCGAGCTTGCGGATCGCTTTGGCAGCCTTCTCGATCTCTTCCCCGGCGCTGCGTCCTTTGATAGCCACAACCTCGCCCTTACCAGCGAGCAGGGGGATCGTCAGGCCGGCAAGGTTGGACAGAGCCGACACCGCACGGGCGGTGACAACGTCGGCATTCACCATACCCACGGCCAGTTCAGCGCGCGTGCGCATGACCGTAACGTTGCTCAGCCCGAGGTCGTCCACAACCTCCTGAAGCCAGATCACCCGGCGTTCCAGCGGTTCGATGAGGGTCAGTTCGAGGTCCGGCCGCGCAATTGCCAAACACAGTCCCGGCAGTCCGGCACCGCTTCCAACATCCGCAACATGGCTGCCTTTAGCAATTTCCCGCTCGATCACGGCGCAGTTCAGAACGTGCCGGCTCCAGAGCCTGGGAATCTCCCGCGGTCCGATAAGGCCACGTTCAGTACCGGACGTGGCCAGGTGCTCCACGTAGCGCTTGGCCAGCTCGAGGCGATCGCCAAAGATGGCCTCAGCCGCCTTCAGTTCGGCGTCGGTAATGTCAACCATTGTCAGCGTCCCGGAATCTTCAGTCTGCGGAGACAACGATGTGCCTCCCGGCACCTTCGCCTTCGGATTCGCTGACGAACCCGAGATCGGCCACAGCGTCGTGGACAATCTTCCGCTCGTAGGCGCTCATCGGCTCCAGTGCCACAGCCTGACCGGATTCCTTCACGGAAGCCACGGCGTCCTCGGCGATCTTCTGCAGGTGGCCTGCGCGCTCCTGGCGGTATCCGTTGATGTCCAGCACCAAGCGGGAACGGTTCTCGGTGGCGGAAAGGACCGAAAGCCGGGTCAGCTCCTGCAGAGCTTCGAGCACTTCACCGTCGCGTCCAACGAGGCTTTCAAGGCCTGCAGATTCTTCCTCTGCCACGATGGAAATGTAGGTCCGTCCGTTGCGGACCTCGATGTCGATATCTCCGTCAATGTCGGCGATGTCCAGCAGTTCTTCCAGGTAGTCGGCTGCGACGTCGCCTTCTTCTTCCAACCGGCTGGCCGAAGACCCCTTGCCTGCATCCTGGATCTCATCCTGGGCGTCGTCCTTGTCTTCAATGGCCTCGGCGGAAACGGCGTTTTCGGTGCTATCGACAGACATTACTTCTTCTTCCTGTTCTTACGTTGTGGCTGGATGCGCTGGCTCTTGGCCTCGGCGACCGCGGCAGCAGCGGCAGCTTCAGCCTCGACGTCGGCCTTCTTACCTCCCAGAATGGGCAGGGCCGGAAGGCCCTTGGCGGCACGGCGCTCGGCGAGGGCCTTGGCGGCGGGGGATCCCGGCGTCGGCATGCGGCGGATGACGAAGAACTGCTGGGCCATGGTCCAGAGGTTGGTGGTGGTCCAGTAGATGAGGACACCGATGGGGAAGTTAATGCCACCCACGCCAAAGACGATCGGCAGGATGTAAAGCATCATCTTCTGCTGGCGCATGAACGGGCTGGCCATCGCCTCCTCGGACATGTTCTTGGCCATGATCTGCTTCTGCGTGATGAACTGCGACGCCGTCATGGCCAGGATCATCACGATCGAGAGCGTCCAGACGGCCACCACGTTGCCGCCCGCAGGTGTGCCGTGAAGCAGGGTGGCGGACAGCGGAGCACCGAAAATGCTCGACTCATCGAACTGGACAACTTGTTCGTGGCTCATGGCGCCAATGCCGGCACCCTTATCGCGGGCCGCCGTGATGCCGGACAGCACCTGGAACAGGGCGAAGAAGAAGGGCATCTGGATCAGCATGGGCAGGCAGGCCGAGAACGGGTTGGTCCCGTGCTTCTTGTACATGGCCATCTGTTCCTGGGCCATGGCCTGGCGGGACAGCTGGTCCGTCTTGCCCTTGTACTTGTCCTGCAGCTTCTTCAGGTCCGGCTGCAGGAGCTGCATTCCGCGCTGGGCCTTGATCTGCTTGACGAACACGGGGATCAGGGCGGCACGAATGACCAGCACCAGCCCGATGATGGACAGCGTCCAGGTCCAGCCGTTCGCCGCCGGCAGGCCAATGGTGCTCAGTCCCTCATGGAAGCCCACCATGATGATGGACACGAGCCACTTGAACGGAAACATGATTGTTTCAAAGAAGTCCATACGATATCCCTATTCGTCAGGCCGCAGTGCGGCCTTCTCCATCAGTCTGAGCAGCCAGGTACTTGTCCGGGTTGTTCAGCACAACAATTGTGGGGGTCCGGTTTTCGGGCCAGTGGCGGTGACCGGCGGGGACATGGTCCACTCCGCCGGCGTTCCAAGGATGACAGCGCAACAGGCGCCGGGCCGCAAGCCAGCTTCCCTTGACGGCGCCATGCACCGTGATTGCCTCGAGGGCGTACGCCGAGCACGAAGGAAAGAAGCGGCAGACCTGACCGTACAAGGGCGAAATCACCTTGCGGTAGGCCTTCAGCAGCAGAATGAGAAAGTTGCGGGGCAGGTTCCAGAGCACTGTGCCCACCAGGACCGCTGCCGGTTTGAGGAAGTGGACGACGGCGGCAATGGAGTTACGCACGCGGTGTCCCTTCCTGTGTTGTTTCCCGTGAAACCGCTGACGCGGCCCGAGGAAGGCGGCCGCCCAGCCGTTTCATGGTCGTTTCCAGAGCGGCATTGTAATCTGCCAGCAGTTGGTCCCAACTGGCAGCCGCGGCCGCAGGCAGTGCCCGGACCACAATGGCGAACCCGGTACCGTATTCCTGCAACGACAAAGCGCCGGCTTCCCTCAGTCTCCTCTTAACGAGGTTCCTGACAACAGCGTTCCCGACACTCTTGGAAACGATGAATCCGATCCGGCTTGGTTCGTCAGCAGCAATAGCTACCGTATATAACACTACGTTCCGGCGTCCATTGCGGACGCCGGAACGTACAGTTGTTGAAAAATCGGTTGAAGTCCTCAGACGGTTCCTGGTGGCTAGCACCGTTAAACTCGCAAAGGGATGTTGACCGACGAGTCAGTGTATTTAGGCCGACAGTTCGGTGCGGCCCTTGCCACGACGGGCTGCCAGGATGGCACGGCCGGCACGGGTACGCATACGAAGGCGGAAGCCGTGCTTCTTGGCTCGACGGCGGTTATTCGGCTGAAAAGTCCGCTTGCTCACGTTAGTTACTCCAGTGGATCAAAGGTGCGCCCACCCGATCAAAAAGGGGAAGAACTGGCCGACGCTAAGTTTTGTATGTGCACACGCTGCCCTCGGCTCGTAGGACGCGAACGTCAGAGAGATTCAAATGAGGTCGAAAAGCGGACACAAAGGACTTCACAACGTTAGGCCAAAAAGCATCCGGTAGTCAAACCGGGCTGCCCCTCACTGCCCTGCACCTGCTGTGGTTAACCTCAGCCCACAGCCTGTGGATGAAGTGGCTCACAGGGCCCGTTTTCGAACCACAACGGTGTAATTATCCACAAGGCTCTACCCAGCTATCTTCTAGGCTTTTCATCCCCTAGAGTGGCTCAGTAGCCGATTATCCACGCTCTGTGCATAACCCTGTGGATATAAGCCGGAACCAGCCCCTGGTTCAGGACTTGTGGCTGCAGGTAATGCAGGCAAGCAAGTTTGAGGAACTGATTGATGACAGTAGACGAAGCCAACCACGCGAATACTGTCGGAAGTTCCTGGCGGCGGGTTGTGAGCCTTCTGGAGCAGGACCACCGGGTTTCACCCCGGCAGCGCGGCTTCGTAATCCTCGCCCAGGCGCAAGGACTGATCGGTTCAACCCTCCTGGTCGCTGTGCCCAACGAACTCACCCGCGAAGTCCTGCAGACGCAGGTCAAGGAAGCCCTTGACGATGCCCTGCACAACGTCTTTTCCGACGACATCCGCTGCGCCATCGACGTCGACACCGATCTGGTGCCCCTCCATGTGGAGCCGGAACCCGCCGTCGAACTTTCCCTCGCAACCGATCCCATGGTGGAGCAGAAGCCGCAGCCCATGCTGCCGAGCACTTCCCATGAATTCGGCAGGCTCAACCCGAAGTACGTCTTCGACACGTTCGTGATCGGTTCCTCGAACCGGTTTGCGCATGCGGCCGCCGTCGCCGTCGCCGAGGCACCGGCCAAGGCCTACAACCCGCTGTTCATCTACGGTGACTCGGGTCTGGGAAAAACCCACCTGCTGCACGCGATCGGACACTACGCCCGCCGGCTCTACAGCGGCATCCGCGTCCGCTACGTCAACTCCGAAGAATTCACCAACGACTTCATCAACTCCATCCGGGACGATGAAGGCACCAGCTTCAAGACCACGTACCGCAACGTGGATGTGCTGCTGATTGATGACATCCAGTTCCTGGCCGGCAAGGACCGCACGCTGGAGGAGTTCTTCCACACGTTCAACGCGCTCCACAACAACAACAAGCAGGTTGTCATCACCTCGGACCAGCCGCCCAAGCTGCTGGCCGGATTCGAAGACAGGATGAAGTCCCGTTTCGAGTGGGGCCTGCTGACCGACATCCAGCCGCCCGAGCTGGAAACCCGGATCGCGATCCTCCGCAAGAAGGCCCTCAGCGAAGGTCTGTCTGCACCGGATGACGCCCTGGAGTACATCGCGTCCAAAATTTCCAGCAACATCCGTGAACTTGAGGGCGCACTCATCCGGGTCACGGCCTTCGCCAGCCTGAACCGGCAGCCGGTGGACGTTGCCCTCGCCGAGATGGTCCTCAAGGACCTCATCACGGACGACGGCGCCCAGGAGATCACGTCGGCGCAGATCCTGACCCAGACAGCTGACTACTTCAAGCTCAGCATGGAGGAGCTCTGCAGCAAGTCCCGGACCCGCACCCTGGTGACCGCACGCCAGATCGCCATGTACCTGTGCCGGGAGTTGACGGACATGTCGCTTCCGAAGATCGGCCAGGAGCTCGGCGGCAGGGACCATACCACCGTGATCCACGCAGACCGCAAGATCCGTGAACTGATGGCCGAGCGCCGTGTGATCTACAACCAGGTTACGGAGCTGACCAACCGGATCAAGCAGCAGCAGCGGGATTCCTAAGCCCGGCTTCGCCTCCGCCTCCTTACCTTATTAACAGGCACATGTGGATAAGCCTGTGGATAGTTAAGGGGACAACCGCGGTTAATGGGCTTAAAACCCTTAAGGCATCTGTGGATCAGCGAAACGGCCGAAAAAGTTGTCCCCATCCACACCCTGTTTAAAACCTGCGTCGCCCACAGCGGATGAACAGGGCTTAACCGCGGAATCGTGCCGTGAAACAGGGTTATCCACAGTTTCCACAGCAGTTATTAACACTACTAATCCCAAAAAATTGAAATTCCCTCAAACAACAATCTCGTTCCCACCCCCGGACAGCCTCGTGGCCTCGGCCACGAAGGGCCGGCGTCCCGGCCGGGGATGGGGAAAACGGGAATCTTCCGGCTAAGCTGTCAGCAGCGCTCCCATCCTTGGGTCTGTTTGTGGTTCAGCAAGCGCGGACCATGCAGGTTCCGGTGTCCGGGGGCAAGGTTTTCGAACTCCCTGCGGGAGTTCCCGTTCAGAAAATGGCAGCAGCAATGAAAGGCGGCACCCTTCCGTGAAGTTCAGAGTCGAACGGGACGTCCTGGCAGAAGCCGTCACATGGACCGCCCGGTCGTTGTCTCCGCGGCCGCCGGTTCCGGTGCTTTCCGGGCTCCTTCTCAAGGCTGAGGCCGGCACGGTCAGCCTCTCGAGCTTCGACTACGAAACCTCGGCCCGGCTTGAAATCCCGGCTGATATCAGCGTTGAAGGCACCATTCTGGTCTCCGGCCGCCTCCTTGCGGACATCTGCCGAAGCCTGCCGTCGGCCCCTGTTGAGGTCGAAACCGACGGCAACAAGGTCACGCTCACCTGCCGTCGCAGCAGCTTCCACCTGGCCACCATGCCCGAGGCGGAGTACCCGCCGCTGCCCGCGCTGCCCACCATCAGCGGAACAGTTCCGGGTGACTCCTTCGCCCAGGCCGTGTCCCAGGTGATCATCGCCGCCAGCAAGGACGACACCCTTCCGATCCTCACGGGCGTTCGGATGGAGATCGAAGACGATCTCATCACCCTCCTCGCTACGGACCGCTACCGTCTGGCCATGCGCGAAGTGCCGTGGAAGCCCGTTACCCCCGGGATCTCCACCAGCGCCCTGGTCAAGGCCAAGACCCTCAACGAAGTTGCCAAAACTCTCGGCAACAGCGGCGACATCAACCTCGCCCTCGCCGACGATGACAGCCGGCTGATCGGATTCGAAAGCGGCGGACGCACCACCACGTCCCTGCTGGTGGACGGCGACTACCCCAAAATCCGTTCGCTGTTCCCGGATGCCACACCGATTCACGCAACTGTCCAGACCCAGGAACTGGTCGAAGCCGTCCGGCGCGTCTCCCTCGTTGCCGAGCGCAACACCCCGGTCCGGCTGGCGTTCACCGAAGGCCAGCTCCACCTCGACGCCGGCACCGGCGAGGACGCCCAGGCGTCGGAAGAATTGGAAGCACAGCTGACCGGCGATGAGATCACGGTTGCGTTCAACCCGCACTACCTCATCGAAGGCCTCAGCGTCATCGAAACCAAGTACGTCCGGTTCTCCTTCACCACGGCACCCAAGCCCGCCATGATCACGGCACAGGCCGACGCCGACGGCGAAGACCAGGACGACTACCGTTACCTGGTCATGCCGGTGCGCCTCCCCAACTAGGTAGCAGCTGATGTCGTTATGGGCAGCCAAAACGACATCTAATGCGACCCCGTTGGGCCCGCCATCGCAGCCCCTCCACCACACCAGCGCAGAAAAGAGTTCCTACCGTGCACATCGGACTGATCGGCCTTGGAAAAATGGGTTTCAACATGCGCGAGAGGCTGCGCAAGGGGGGCATTGAGGTCACGGGCTTCGACCGCAACCCTGACGTCACGGACGTCGCCACCGTGGACGAGCTCATCGCAGTCGTTCCGGCTCCGCGCGTCGTCTGGGTCATGGTTCCGGCCGGCGAAATCACTGATGCGGTGATCACCGAACTGGGTTCCAAGCTCGACGCCGGCGACCTGGTGATCGACGGCGGCAACTCCCGCTTCACGGAAGACCAGAAGCATGGTGCCGCGCTGGCCGAGAAGGGCATCCGGTTCGCTGACTGCGGTGTGTCCGGCGGAGTCTGGGGCCTGCAAAACGGTTACGGACTGATGGCCGGCGGCGATGCCGCCGACATCGAACGGGCGATGCCCGCATTCGATGCGCTCCGTCCCGAAGGCGACCGCGCGGACAGCTTCGTCCACGTTGGCGGCATCGGTGCAGGCCATTACGCGAAGATGGTGCACAACGGCATCGAGTACGGGCTGATGCAGGCCTACGCGGAAGGCTATGAGCTGCTGGCCGCCAAGGACATCGTGACCGACCTGCCGGGAACCTTCCGCGCCTGGCAGAAGGGGACCGTTGTCCGCTCCTGGCTGCTGGACCTTATGGTGAAGGCACTGGACGAGGACCCGGGCCTGGCCTCGATCGATGACTACGTCGAGGATTCCGGGGAAGGCCGCTGGACCGTTGAGGAGGCAATCGCCAACGCCGTTCCTGCCCCGGCCATTACAGCTGCGCTGTTTGCGCGTTTCTCCTCCCGCGAGGACAATTCCCCGGCCATGAAGATGGTGTCCGCCCTGCGGCACCAGTTCGGCGGGCATGCCACCCGCCCGGCCAAGTAGCAGCAGTCCGAGCAGTCCGAGCAGTCCGGGAATCCTGAAGACGGCGTGTACCTAGAAAAGCTTTCGCTGACCGATTTTCGCAGCTATGCCCAGGTGGACCTCTCCTTCGAACCCGGAGTGACGGTCCTCGTGGGGTACAACGGCATCGGCAAGACCAACCTCATGGAGGCCATCGGGTACCTGGCCACGCTGAGTTCACACCGTGTCAGTTCGGATGCTCCGCTTCTGCGCTTTGGTACCGAACGGGCACTGATCCGGGCCAAGCTGGTTCGGGGCGAGCAGTCCACTGTGCTGGAACTGGAAATCAACGGAAGCCGTGCCAACCGCGGACGCATCAACCGCAGCAACCCAGTCCGTGCCCGGGACATCCTGGGCATCTGCCAGACGGTGCTTTTTGCGCCGGAGGACCTTGCCCTGGTGAAGGGTGATCCCTCCAACCGCCGGCGTTTCCTGGACGAGTTGCTGGTCAGCCTCATGCCGCGGCATTCCGCCACGCGGACTGATTATGATCGTGTGCTCAAGCAGCGCAACGCCCTTCTCAAATCAGGCCGGACCGGTAAGTTCACTGCCGGGCACGAGGCAACCCTGGATGTGTGGGACCAGCACATGGCCAAGGCCGGTGCCGAACTGCTGCACGCCCGGCTGGAACTGGTGGAAAGAATCCGGCCCCACCTGAGAGAGGCTTACGCGCAGTTGACCGACGGGTCCAAGGAAGCGGACGCGATCTACCGGTCCACGCTCCAGGACATGATGGACGACGACGGCGCCAGCCCGGGTTTCGCCGCGGAACCCGCCGCCGTCGAACGCGTCGAAGACCTCCGGGAACTGTCCGTTGAGGACCTGACCGAACGCTATGTGCAGGCTTTTGCGGCCTCCCGGCGCAAGGAACTGGAACGGGGCGTTTCCCTGGTGGGTCCGCACCGGGACGACGTCGAACTCATCCTCGGCGAAGCGCCGGCCAAGGGGTATGCCTCGCACGGCGAAACATGGTCCATGTGCCTCTCCCTGCGGCTGGCGTCCTACTACGTGATGCTCGATGACGCCCGCACAGGCGGGTCCGCACCGATCCTCATCCTCGACGATGTGTTTGCCGAACTCGACGTCCAGCGGCGGCGTAAACTGGCGGCAATAGTATCCGGCGCCGAACAGGTGCTGGTCACCGCCGCCGTCGACGCCGACATACCGGAAGAACTGGCCGGGCGGCGGGTGAAGGTGGTCCCCGGAGGAATCGATGAGTCGGAATCCCGATGAGTAAGGATGCTGGCGGCCTGCAGCCGGGCCGCGATCCGGACGAAATAGATGCGCCCCAGGCGGCGCTTAACCGGATGCGCGAAGCTGCCGCTGCCCGCGGCGAAATCCGGCGCAAGTCCCCGCTGCCCGGAGGCGGAGCCAAGAAGCCGGAACGCAGCGCCGGCGGAACACGGGGATTCACCCAGTTCCACGGCACGGGCCGCGACCCGTTGGGCCTGGGGAAAGTGGTGGGACGCCTCGTGGCCGAACGGGGCTGGACTTCGCCGGTTGCCGTCGGATCCGTGATGGCCGAGTGGAGCACGCTCGTTGGCCCTGAAATTTCGGCACACTGCACGCCGGAAAGCTTTACCGACACCACGCTCCACGTGCGGTGCGACTCCACCGCGTGGGCAACCCAGTTGCGCCTGCTCAGCTTCAGTCTCCTCGAGAAATTCCGGAGCGAACTGGGCGAAGGCGTCGTGACCAAGATCCAGGTCCTCGGGCCTGCGGCGCCTAGCTGGCGGAAGGGCGGACGGACAGTCAACGGCCGCGGTCCCCGGGATACTTACGGATAGCAACCGGCTGTGGCGGCCCGCCGGATTTCCGCGGCCGCCGTCCCCGACCCTTGAAAAATGGCCAAACGGCGTGTAGGGCGCTCTAACGCCCCTGGGCCGTATAGGAACCCAGAGACGGTACCCCTGGAGCCTTGCAGGCGGGGCCAATGGCCTGTCAGCACCATATTCCCGCGCGTTTGCGGCCCTGGAATGCGGGATTACGCTCTCCAGCACGGTAGAATCGGGGTAGATAACTGGGCGCCGGTGAAACGTTGACTGAGTCCGTTTTTCGGCGCTTTTCCTGCGGCCGGGGCACGGTTCCGCCAGTCAACGAAGTAATCGGCGTTATCAGTGACGTGCCTGTTGGCAGGAGCCTCTTCTATCGGAGACGGTGACGGCCGGCCATACGAATACAGAGGAGTCGAAAGCGCCTGTGGCTAACGACAATGCAGATATCCCGGCAGTGGAACCCGCAGCTGAGGATGCCCGTACAACTGATGCGCCGGCGGAGGCAGCCGAACGCAAGGGATACGG
This sequence comes from Arthrobacter sp. UNC362MFTsu5.1, assembly GCF_000685965.1. Classification (GTDB taxonomy): domain Bacteria; phylum Actinomycetota; class Actinomycetes; order Actinomycetales; family Micrococcaceae; genus Arthrobacter. The sequence continues at coordinate 82,646 of NZ_JMLE01000019.1, forward strand.
TGCGAGCGACATCACCGTCCTTGAAGGACTGGAAGCTGTTCGGAAACGTCCCGGCATGTATATCGGGTCCACGGGACCCCGCGGACTCCACCACCTTGTGTATGAAGTGGTGGACAACTCCGTGGATGAGGCCTTGGCAGGCTACTGCACCCACATTGAGATTGTTCTCCAGGCCGACGGCGGCGTCAAAGTGGTTGATGACGGCCGCGGCATCCCGGTGGACATGCACCCCACCGAGCACAAGCCCACGGTTGAGGTTGTAATGACCATCCTGCACGCCGGCGGAAAGTTCGGCGGCGGCGGATATGCCGTTTCCGGCGGCCTCCACGGCGTGGGTATTTCAGTGGTGAATGCCCTCTCCAGCCGGGTGGATACCGAAGTCCGGCGCCAGGGCCATGTCTGGCGGATGTCCTTCGCCGACGGCGGCAAGCCCCAGGGCAGCCTGGTCCAGGGTGAAGAGACAGACCAGACCGGGACCACCCAGACCTTCTACCCGGACGCCAGCATTTTTGAGGTCACGGAATTCGACTTCGAGACGCTTCGTGCCCGGTTCCAGCAGATGGCGTTCCTCAACAAGGGCCTGCGCATCACGCTGACGGACGAACGCCGCGTTGCCCAGGAAGGCTCGGAGGACGAGGACCTGGATCTCGACGCCGTTCCCACCGAGGGTGAAGTGGCCGCCGAATTCCGCACGGTTGTGTACCAGTACGACGACGGCCTGCTGGACTACGTGAAGCACCTTAACTCCGGCAAGAAGGTTGATGTTGTCCACGAGGACGTCATCGCCTTCGAAACCGAGGACAAGGAACGGAAGATCGCCCTGGAAATGGCGATGCAGTGGACCAATGCGTACTCTGAAAGCGTCCACACCTATGCCAACACCATCAACACCCATGAGGGCGGCACCCACGAAGAGGGCTTCCGGGCCGCGATGACGTCGCTCATCAACCGCTACGCGCGCGAGAAGAACATCATCAAGGAAAAGGATGACAACCTCACCGGTGATGACATCCGTGAAGGACTCACCGCCGTCATTTCCGTGAAGCTGGCGGAACCGCAGTTTGAAGGCCAGACCAAGACCAAACTCGGCAACTCCGAGGTCAAGGGCTTCGTCCAGCGCGTGGTCACCGACGGCCTGGGTGACTGGCTGGAGCGCAATCCCGGTCCGGCACGCGATGTGATCCGCAAGGCGATTTCCGCAGCCCAGGCCCGGATGGCAGCCCGCAAGGCCCGCGACAACGCGCGCCGCAAGAGCCCGCTGGAGTCCTTCGGCATGCCGGGCAAGCTCTCCGACTGCTCGTCCAAGGACCCGGAGAAGTGCGAGGTCTACATCGTGGAGGGCGACTCCGCCGGCGGTTCCGCCAAGCGCGGCCGCAACCCCGAAACGCAGGCCATCCTCCCGCTGCGCGGCAAGATCCTGAACGTGGAACGGGCACGGCTGGACAAGGCCCTCGGCAACAACGAGGTCCAGTCCATGATCACGGCATTTGGTACGGGTATTGGCGAGGACTTCGACCTGAGCAAGCTCCGGTACCACAAAATCGTCCTCATGGCCGATGCCGACGTTGACGGGCAGCACATCACGACGCTGCTGATGACGCTGCTGTTCCGGTACATGCGCCCGCTGATTGAAAACGGATACGTATACCTGGCCCAGCCGCCGCTGTACCGCATCAAGTGGTCCAATGCTCCGCACGACTACGTCTACAGCGACCGCGAACGCGATGCCCGGCTTGTTGCCGGCCAGGCCGCCGGGCGCCGCATCCCGAAGGACAACGGCATCCAGCGCTACAAGGGCCTTGGCGAGATGGACTACACGGAACTGTGGGACACCACCATGGACCCCGACCACCGCACACTCCTGCAGGTCACCATGGACGACGCCCTCGCGGCTGACCAGATCTTCACCGTGCTGATGGGCGAGGACGTTGAATCACGCCGAAACTTCATTCAGCAGAACGCCAAGGATGTCCGGTTCCTGGATATCTAGAGCTCCACAAGAGCCTAAATATCCCTGAAGCGACATATACCTGAAACGGAAAATATAGACTATGAGTGACGAAACACCCGAGGTTCCCGCGGACTCCGCCGGACCCGTCGAGCCCGTCCTGGAGGGCGATGTGCTGGTGGACCGCGTGGAGCAGGTGGATCTGCAGACGGAAATGCAGCGGTCCTACCTGGACTACGCCATGGCCGTTATTGTCGGCCGCGCGCTGCCGGACGTCCGCGACGGCCTGAAGCCAGTCCACCGCCGCGTTCTCTACGCCATGTTCGACGGCGGCTACCGCCCGGACCGCTCCTTCAACAAGTGCGCCCGTGTGGTGGGCGAGGTCATGGGCCAGTACCACCCGCACGGCGACACAGCCATCTACGATGCCCTGGTCCGCCTGATCCAGGACTGGACCATGCGCTACCCATTGGCGCTGGGGCAGGGGAACTTCGGTTCGCCGGGAAACGATGGCGCGGCTGCACCGCGGTACACGGAAACGAAGATGGCCCCGCTGGCCATGGAAATGGTCCGGGACATCGACGAGGAAACCGTCGATTTCCAGGACAACTATGACGGCAAGAACCAGGAACCCACCATCCTGCCGGCCCGGTTCCCCAACCTGCTGGTCAACGGCTCCTCGGGTATCGCCGTCGGCATGGCCACGAACATTCCGCCGCACAACCTCCGCGAGGTTGCCGACGGCGTGCAGTGGTACCTGGCCAACCCGACGGCAAGCCGCGAAGAGCTGCTGGAAGAACTCCTGCTCCGGATTAAGGGACCGGACTTCCCGACCGGCGCCACGATCCTGGGCCACAAGGGCATCGAGGACGCCTACCGTACGGGCCGCGGCTCCATCACGATGCGCGCCGTGGTGAATGTTGAGGAACTCCAGGGCCGCACCTGCCTGGTGGTCACGGAGCTGCCGTACCAGGCCAACCCGGACAACCTGGCCATCAAGATCGCCGAACTCGTCAAGGACGGGAAGATCTCCGGCATCGCCGACCTCCGTGACGAGACCTCGGGCCGCACCGGGCAGCGGCTGGTGATCGTGCTCAAGCGTGATGCCGTGGCCAAGGTAGTGCTGAACAACCTCTACAAGCACACCCAGCTGCAGGACAACTTCGCCGCCAACATGCTGGCGATTGTGGACGGCGTCCCGCGGACGTTGAGCCTCGATGCCTTCATCCGGCACTGGGTCGCCCACCAGATGGACGTCATCGCCCGCCGGACCCGGTACCGCCTGCGCAAGGCCGAGGAAGAAGCGCACATCCTGCGCGCCCTCCTCAAGGCCCTGGACATGCTGGACGAGGTCATTGCCTTGATCCGTGCGTCCAACACCACCGAAGCTGCCAGGGACGGCCTGATGCAGTTGCTGGACATCGATGAGCTGCAGGCACGGGCCATCCTGGACATGCAGCTCCGAAGGCTGGCAGCACTGGAACGCCAGAAGATCCAGGACCGCCACGCCGAACTCGAAGCCCTGATCGCAGAGTACAACTCGATCCTGGCCTCCGAGGAGCGGCAGCGGGAGATCATCAGCACCGAACTTTCCGAGATCGTGGCCAAGCACGGGGATGACCGCCGCACGAAGATCCTGATGGGCTTCGACGGTGACATGTCCATGGAGGACCTGATCCCCGAAGAGGAAATGGTGGTCACCATCACGCGCGGCGGCTACGTCAAGCGCACCCGCAGTGACAACTACCGCTCACAGCAGCGCGGCGGCAAGGGGATCAAGGGTGCCCAGCTGCGTGGGGACGACGTCGTGGAGCATTTCTTCGTCACCACGACGCACCACTGGCTGCTGTTCTTCACCAACCTGGGGCGCGTCTACCGGGCCAAGGCCTACGAACTCGTGGAAGCGGGGCGTGACGCCAAGGGCCAGCATGTGGCCAACCTGCTGGCCTTCCAGCCGGATGAGCACATTGCCCAGGTCCTGGATCTCCGGGACTACCAGCACGCTCCTTACCTGGTGCTGGCCACCAAGCGGGGCCTCGTCAAGAAGACCCGCCTGGAGGACTACGACACCAACCGCTCCGCCGGCGTGATCGCCATCAACCTGCGCGACGGCGATGAACTCGTCTCCGCCCAGCTGGTTTCGGAAACTGACGACCTCATGCTGGTTTCACGAATGGGCCAGTCCATCCGCTTCACGGCCACGGACGATGCACTGCGGCCCATGGGCCGTGCCACGTCAGGCGTGACCGGCATGAAGTTCCGCGAGGATGATGAACTGCTGGCCGCTGACGTCGTCAAGGACGGCTCGTTCGTCTTCATCGTCACCGAGGGCGGCTACGCCAAGCGGACCGCGGTGGAGGAATACCGCCTCCAGGGCCGCGGCGGGCTCGGCATCAAGGTTGGAAAATACCAGGAAGAGCGGGGCCACCTCGTAGGTGCCCTCATCGTCCAGGAAGAGGACGAAGTCCTCGTGGTTATGGAAGGCGGAAAGGTGGTCCGTTCCTCGGTGGCCGGAGTGCCTGCCAAGGGCCGCGACACCATGGGCGTCATCTTCGCGAAGCCGGACAAGAACGACCGCATCATCGAGGTGGCGCGGAACAGTGAACGCGGCCTGGAGGGCGAGGAGGCGGAAGCCACCGACCCGGAAAACCCGGCTGAAAGCCCGGCAGCCGCCGGGGATGACGTAACGTTGGCTGAAGGTGCCGGATCACATGATGGGTCCGCAGAGGCAGATTCAGCACCGGCCGTGGAATCCGACGAGTCATCGGACGACGCTGAGCTGGACGAAGAAAATACCGGAGGTAACGAGTGAGTAATTCCGACTCATATCCCAAGCCGAACAGCAACACTCCCGGCGGGATCAGGCAGCCGGCGTCCGCTCCGCGCGTGAACGCCCCCGTACGTCCCCAGCAGCGGCCGTCGACGCCGGGTGCTCCGGCGCAGCGCCCGGTGGTCCCCGGCCAGCGTCCGGCACAGGGGCAGCGCCCCGGTGTTCCGGGCCAGGCCCCCCAGGGCCAGCGGCCCGGCGTGCCCGGTCAGCGACCCGGCCAGGGCTCCGCTCAGGGTGCCCCCGGCCTGGTCAAACCGGCCCCGAAGGCCAAGGTCCGCCGTGCGCGCCTCCTCGTCAGCAAGGTGGACCCCTGGTCCGTGCTGAAGATGGCCTTCCTGCTGTCCGTAGCCCTGGGCATCGTGACAGTCGTTGCGGCCATCGTCCTGTGGACCGTGCTGGACCTGACGGGCATCTTCGACCAGGTGGACAGCCTGCTCGGAACGCTGGCCGGATCCGAAGGCGGCGGGTTCGAACTGAAGAAGGTTGCCTCGCTGGGCCAGGTCGCTTCCTTCGCGGTCATCATCGCCGTGGTGAACGTGGTCCTGCTGACCGCACTGTCGATGCTCTCAGCCGTGCTGTACAACATTTCCGCCACCCTCGTGGGTGGCATCGGCGTGACCCTCACGGACGATTAGTCCGCGGATTTTCACCGGAAATCCACCGGTGAAATGCCTCGATTTGAGATCGGGCCGGGATGTGCTGTAAAGTCATGTCTCGGCCCGATGAGGCATCGGGGCGTATAGCTCAGGCGGTTAGAGCGCTTCGCTGATAACGAAGAGGTCCCAGGTTCAAGTCCTGGTACGCCCACGGAACCTGCACAGGTTTTGAAAATGGTTCGGGTAAAACCGAACCGGAACGGGGTGCATGTGAAGAAGTTGCTGGTTGTTGCAGTAGCTATCGCAGGCGCGCTGCTCTTCAAGAAAGTGCAGGAATCCGAAGCCCGGAAAACGGTCTGGAGCGATTCGACTGACACAGTCGAATAGTCCGGATCCTGGTGCGGACGCTGGTCAGAAGCGTTCCGGAACTAGGGTATGATTGACGGGTTGCTTCTTATGGGGGCATGGCGCAATTGGTAGCGCACCTGCTTTGCAAGCAGGGGGTTCGGGGTTCGAGTCCCCGTGCCTCCACCATAAGAAAGGCCCCGGAATGCGGAAACGCAGTCCGGGGCCTTTTGCTTTGCCCGCCAGGCAGTCCGGCAGTCCGGCACCCGCCAGGCAGTCAGGCAGTCCGGCAGTCCGGCAGCCCGCCAGGCAGTCAGGCGCCGTCCCGGCCCCTCATGTCCCGGCCACTAGTGTTGGAACGGTGAACTTCTTCCTCGCCGCTTTAGGGGTCCTGGGTGTGGCCTCTTCCGGTCCCCTCATTGCCGCTACGCTGGGCGCCACCTCTGTCAGCGCCCTGGCCATCGCCTTCTGGCGCAACGCCATTGGAGCCGCTGTCATGGCCTCGCCGGTCCTGGTGACCAATCCACGGCAGTTCGGCCGGGTGACGCCCCGCGAGTTCCGCTGGGCGGTCCTGGCCGCCGTCGCCCTGGCACTGCACTTCGCCTGCTTCATCACATCCCTCCAGCTCACCTCGGTAGCGGCGGCTACAGCGCTTGTCTGCCTCCAGTCGGGCTGGATCGCGGTCTTCCAGCTGTTCCGGGGCGTACGGCACCGCTGGCAGGTTCTGGTGGGCCTGGGAATGGCCTTCGGCGGCGTCGTGGCCATCACCGGCTTCGACATGGGCACCTCCCCGGACGCCTTGCTGGGAGACCTCCTGGCGGTGGCGGGCGGCGCCCTGGCGGGCCTCTACACCCTCGCGGGCGGCAAGGCTCGGGAGACCATGGGCACCGGCACCTACACAACGCTTTGCTACGGCATGTGCGCGGCCGTGGTGGCGCTCCTTGCCTTGATCTCCCGGCAGCCGCTGGTGGGCTTCGAGGCAGCCGGCTGGCTGGGAATCGTAGCCATCACCGTGTGCGCGCAGCTGGTGGGGCACACGGCGTTCAACCATTTGCTGGCCACCATGAGCCCGCTGCTGGTGTCCATGATCATCCTGCTGGAGATTCCCGGTGCCGCGCTGCTGGCGGCTGTGTTCCTGGATGAGAGCCTGCCGGGCGGCACCTACGCCGGCCTGGCGCTGATCCTGGTCGGGCTCGCCGTCGTGGTGGCAGGCCAGCGGCGCAGAAGGCCGGAACGGCCCGGCGAGGCCCGGGTGGCGGAGCTGGGCACGGACTGAGGCCCGGAAAGGGCCGGGCCGACGCTACTGGCCGCCGCGGCGCACCGGCTGGGCGGAGCTGACCGTGTGGATGGCGCGCAGGAGTTTGGCCGGGAAGTAGACGGAGAAGAACACCACCATCGGTGCCTTGAGGGCCATCTTTTTGACGTTGTGGGCCTTGTACGTCCGGTCGAACCTGGTGACGTAGTACCGGTAGTCGCGAGGAGAATCCTCGAGGCGGCGGGCGGACATACCGGAGACCATCTGGGGCCAGTACTGGATACGCAGGTCATGGTCGGCCAGGTGCAGGGACAGGTCGATGTCCTCGTGCATCTCGTCCTTCTCATCCCGGCAGGTTTCTCCGCGGATGGTTTCCCAAGCCGAGCGGCGCAGCGCCATGTTCGAGCCAAAGAGGAAGTGGTACTGGTGTTTGGCCAGCTTGAGCATCAGCTGGCGCATCTTGTCATCGGCCTTCAGGCCGAAGCGGCGCATCGGCATGTCGTAGTACACCACCGGACCGGTGGCTGCCTGGACGGAAGGATCAAGGAAGGCTTTCTGGACCTGTTCCACCCAGTCCGGTTCCACCACGGAGTCCGCGTCGATCCGGCCCAGTATGTCGCCGGTGGCGTGGTTGAGGCCGAAGTTACGGGTGGGAATGAGGCCCTGGGACCTGTCCTGGGTGAGCAGGATGATGGGGCTCTCAGGGTATTCCTGCTGCATCTGGCTGACGATGTCGGCCGTGCGGTCCTTGGACATGTTGTCCACAACAATGATCTCCGTGGCCGGCACCGACTGGTAGATGGCCGCAATAAGGCACTGCCTGATGACGCTGGCCTCGTTATATGCCGGTATGACGATGGATACGCCCGGCATAAGCGCAGCGTCGTGCGAGGCATCCTCGGCGGATCTATCGGGTGACATCACCACAAATTTAGCACCCTTAGGCGTCCCAGCCCGGGACGGCGGGTGAAGGTACGGGAAACAACGGAGGAGCCCCGCACATTTTGCGTGCGGGGCTCCTCCGTTGTTGTACCGGCCGGCGCGGCCGGGCTTTACGTGTCGGTGGGCTTTGCGGCACCGTTGTTCATGCTGGACGCGATGTTCTTCACGGCAGTCTTGGCGTCCGTGGCAACGGCGGCTGCCTGGTCCTTGGCGTCCTCGGCCGCTTCATCAGCCTTCGCAGCGGCGTCGCCGGATGCTGCAGCAACAGAGTCAGCTGCGTCAACAGCCTTCTCACCGGCGGTGGCGGCCGTGGCACTCACGTCGTTGACGGTTGTGGCCGGAACGGGCGCGGGCGTCACAGGAGCAGGTGTCTTCCAGGGATCCTCCACGGGCTTGGAAGCCTTCCACGCGGCCACACCGGCGGCGACGGCTGCGGCGATGACGCCGAAAATCAACAGTCCGCGGTGCTTGGGCTTCTGCGGCTTGGCCACCTCACCGGTAACAACGCGCGTGGCCTCCGCGGCAGCAGCCTTGAGTTGGTGGCCTGCGGCCTGGGCCTGATCCTGAATGGAGTGCACAACGCCGGAGTCCGCAAGCCTCTGGGCTACGGCATCCACATGGGAGGGAGCGCTTTCCAGCGTGCGGTGTACGGCCTCCGAAGCGTGGCCGATCTGGTCCGAGAGCCGCGGAAGGTATTCAACTACGACGCGGTCGCGGGCATTCAGGATCACCGGGGCGGCCTTGTCCAGCGCCTCGTGCAGACGCGGGGTGGCGCCGTCTACGGCATCGTGGATCTTCGGCGCAAGGTGCGCGAGACCGTCCTGGATGCGCGGCGTCACGGTGGCAACGCCGTCGGCCAGGTTGTGGGCTGCCGATTTGAGCCCCTCCTGGATCTTCGGGGAAGCGGTGTCAATACCGTGCTGCAGGCGGGGAACCGCCCAGTCGACGGCTGCTTCAACGCGGGGGGCTGCCCAATCCTTGGCGTTCTCTACCGCGCTGCTGACTGACTGCTCCAGGTCACGGGCAATACGATCCGATTTCTTCACAACTACCTCCCGATTAATGTGACGGTTCTGTTGTTAGCCTACGTGGATTGCCCCGCACCGGCTATTCATCAGGGCCATTTCCAGCCGATTTCACCTAGCGCGGAACTGCCCGGCAGGCCTGATGTGCAATAGCCCGACGTGGAACAATGGGCCTATGACTGCCATCGCAACTGCAAAAGCAACCATCCACACCAGCCTCGGCGACATCGTCGTCAACCTCTTCGGCAACCACGCGCCCAAGACGGTCAAGAACTTCGTCGGCCTGGCCACGGGCGAGCAGGCTTGGACCCACCCGGAAACCGGTGAGGACAAGACCGGCACCCCCCTGTACAACGGCACCATCTTCCACCGCATCATCAAGGACTTCATGATCCAGGCCGGCGATCCCCTCGGCCGCGGCGTGGGCGGACCGGGCTACAAGTTCGACGACGAAATCCACCCCGAGCTGACCTTCAACCAGCCCTACAAGCTGGCCATGGCCAACGCCGGCATCCAGATGGGCAAGGGCACCAACGGCTCGCAGTTCTTCATCACCACCATCCCCACCGACTGGCTGCAGGGCAAGCACAGCATCTTCGGCGAAGTTGCCGATGAGGAGTCCAAGAAGGTCGTTGACGCCATCGAAGGTGTCCGCACCGGCATGGGCGACCGCCCGGTCGAAGATGTCGTTATCAACAGCATCGACGTCGAGCAGCTCTAACACCCCATGAGTTACGGAATTCCGGCGGCCGAGCCGTCCGCGCAGATTCCGGTGTGCCCCAGGCACCCGGACAGGCCTTCCTATGTCCGGTGCCAGCGCTGCGGGCGCCCGGCATGCCCGGAATGCCAGCGGGCGGCCGCCGTCGGATTCCAATGCATTGACTGCGTCAACGAAACAAAACGTACGACGCCGGCAGCCAGGACCGTTTACGGCGGAACCGCTGTTGCCGGCCGGCCCCTGGTGACGTTCGGGATCATCGCGGCCTGCGCGCTGGTTTTTGTACTGCAGTGGATAGTCCCCAACGACGGGATTTACCAGAACTTCGCTTTCGCCACGGTCTACGCCACCCCCGAGTACGGGGTCTTCGAACCGTGGCGCATGCTGACCTCGGCGTTCCTCCACTCCCAAGGCTTCATCCTGCACATCGTGCTGAACATGTACATGCTGTGGATGTTCGGCCAGGCGCTGGAACCCCTCCTCGGGCGCATCCGCTTCCTGGCGCTCTACTTGCTGTCCGCCGTCGGCGGATCGGTCGGCTATCTCCTTCTGACGCCGACCTACACTCCGGGCCAGCCCCTCGCCGGAGTCGTGGGCGCCTCCGGCGCAATCTTTGGACTCTTCGGCGCCATGCTGGTGGTCCAGCGTCACCGCGGCGGTGACACAAAGCAACTGTGGGTACTGATCGCCATCAACGGCGTCATCGGCTTCATCGTCCCGCAGATTGCCTGGCAGGCCCACCTGGGCGGTTTGGTGACGGGCGCTGCCTGCGCCGCAGCCATCGCCTACGTTCCCCGTGGCCCGCAGCGCTGGCTCTGGCAGTCGGCCGGCCTGGTGCTGGTGCTGGCTTTGCTCGCCGGCGCCACCTGGCTGCGAATGGCCGGCGCCTAAACACGCCCCGCCTTCATACCCTCCTCCCCTCAGCACCCCAGCACGCCTGCCTCCGCGGCGCCTGCGCTCTCTCTGTCGCAGCCCGCGGTACTTCAGGCTGTGACGTGGTGTTGCGGGCGCTCCCCGCGGGGACCCTACCTGCCAATATCTGCACCCCGCCTGAGGGCACCGTAACCACCTCGTGCGCCGGCACCCTCGCCCTCTCCAAGAGTTTTCCACAGAGGTTATCCACACTGTTGGTAACTTACATGCTTGTAGTTCATCCCCCTTCCCCGGTGATGCCCTTGCCAGCTGGCGATTATCGACAGGGGTGGTCCACGTTGTCCACAACTGTGGATAACGTGGACCGGCGGGG
>NZ_JMLE01000020.1 GCF_000685965.1 Arthrobacter sp. UNC362MFTsu5.1
CCAGAGTTAAGGGCAGGTTACTCACGTGTTACTCACCCGTTCGCCACTAATCACCCCAGCAAGCTGGAGGTCATCGTTCGACTTGCATGTGTTAAGCACGCCGCCAGCGTTCATCCTGAGCCAGGATCAAACTCTCCGTTGAAGTAAAACAAAAACAGACACACCATGCGCCCCCGGGAAAACGGGATACACACAATGCACAAAATTTGAAACCAGCTGTAAAAACCAGACCATCCACGGGATGGACAATCCAGTCAATTCAACCAATTCAATACAAAAAATTGGTATCAACAAACTTGGCACACTATTGAGTTCTCAAACAACAGACACATTCGAATACTTTTCAAACAATTACTTGAATTCCAATGAATTCTTTGTTATCATTTCTTCGCTGCGATGTTTCTAGCTTATTTCATTCATTTCCACTTTGCAAATCCGGATATTCTTCCGAAGTTCACTTGGTGGAGTGAATCCGCCCAGCAAAATATGAAGCAATTTTTCATTTCTGCGACTTGCGCATAAAGAATTGCTTTTCATTTGAAGGGGGTCTGTCACCACTCAGCGGCGGCGACTCAGAAAACAATACACGCTCCTCCCCGGCCCCGCAAATCGGCCGGAAAGGAGCGTGCATTTGACGTCCTGGAAGCTGCCAGCCCTAGGAGGCTGCCACTTCCACGGTTGCCAGGTTCTTCTTCCCGCGGCGCAGGAGCAGGTAGCGTCCGTGCAGAAGTTCACTGCCCGGAATGACCGCTTCAGGATCGGTCACCTTGGTGTTGTTGACATAGGCACCGCCTTCGCCCACGGTCCGGCGCGCAGCCGATTTGCTGTCCGAGAGCCCGGAGGCCACGAGCAGATCCACGATGCCAAGGCCATCAGCGGCAACACGGGCCGAGGGCAGCTCGGCGGTTGCAGCCGTGAGGGTCCGTTCGTCCAGCGCCGCAAGGTCCCCGCCGCCGAACAGGGCAGCGGAAGCGGCGATGACCTTTTCCGTTGCTTCCACGCCGTGGACCAGGGAGGTCACTTCGAACGCAAGCCGGCGCTGGCCTTCGCGGGCAAAGGGGCGTTCCGCGATGGAAACTTCCAGGGCCTCGATCTCGGCACGGGTCAGGAACGTGAACACCTTCAATCGAGCGGCGACGTCGGCGTCGGCCGTGTTCAGCCAGAACTGGTAGAACGCGTACGGGCTGCACATCTCCGGATCGAGCCAGATGGCGTTACCTTCGCTCTTACCGAATTTGGTGCCGTCCGAATTGGTGATGAGCGGCGTGCCCAGCGCGTGCACGTGCTTGCCCTCAACCTTGCGGATGAGTTCGGTGCCGCTGGTGAGGTTGCCCCACTGGTCGGAGCCGCCGGTTTCCAGCACGCAACCGTAGTCACGGAAGAGCTGGAGGTAATCCATGCCCTGCAGGATCTGGTAGCTGAACTCGGTGTAGCTGATGCCTTCATCCGAGCTGAGGCGGGAGGCGACGGCGTCCTTGCGGAGCATGGTGCCGACCCGGAAGTGCTTTCCGATGTCGCGCAGGAAGTCGATGGCGCTCAAGGGAGCGGTCCAGTCCAGGTTGTTAACCATCCTGGCTGCGTTTTCGCCGTCAAAGCTGAGGAAGCGGCGGACCTGTGCCTGGAGGTACCCGACCCATTCGGAAACTGTGTCCTTGGTGTTCAAGGTACGTTCCGCCGTCGGGCGCGGGTCACCGATCAGGCCCGTCGATCCGCCAACCAGGCCCAGCGGCCTGTGGCCGGCGAGCTGGATGCGGCGCATAAGGAGCAGCTGCACGAGGTTGCCCAGGTGCAGGCTGGGAGCGGTGGGATCGAATCCGCAGTAATAGGTGATCGGGTCCCCGGCGAGCAGCTTTTCCAGTTCCACTTCATCAGTGGACACATGGACCAGGCCGCGCCAGTTGAGCTCCTGCCAGATGTTGGCAAAGGTCGGATCGTTCTGCTGGGACTCGAGATCATTTAGTTGGGACACGTGATCTAAGTTAGCAGGATTGGCCGGTCCCCAGCGCTGCGCAGGCGTCAAATGAGCGTTGCGTGACAGTGCCTCCGGACCGGCGGGAGGCCGGAATAATCCGGTCCTCCCGCCAGCCGAGTTCCAGCCGGGACCCAGCGGGTACCGCCGCGATCAGCGTTCGATGCCTGCCGGCACCGGAGCGGCGGAGATGAGCCGCAGCCGCTGGGTGGGCCGGGTCATGGCAACGTAGAGGTCCCCCACCCGTCCGTGTTCGTGGTTGAGCATCATGGACGGCTCGAGCACCACTACGCCGTCGAACTCCAGGCCCTTGGCCTCGCGCGGGCTGATGACCACAATGTCCTGCTCGTAGCTGCCGGCACCGGTACCGACCCGGCGGCCGTAGGCGGCGCGCAGCGCGGACGTGGCCTGCGGGAGGAGCTCTCCGTCGGCAATCACCGCAAGCAGGCCGCCGTCGAGCGCGTCCAGTTCATCCGGAAGGACCTCAACGAGCCGGCTGACGACTGCCCCGTCCTCCACGCGGTCAATGATCGGCGACCAGCGTCCCTCCCGGACAGCCTTGGGAGCCGAAATCACCAGTCCGGCGGCAGTGGCCATCCTGGCTGCTGCCTCCGCGATCTGCGACGGCGTGCGGTAGTTGACGGTGAGTTCCTCGAGCTGCCAGCGGTCGCCGAACATCGGCTCCAGCGCGCTCTGCCAGGACTTGGCCCCGGCCACGGAACTGGTCTGGGCGATGTCGCCGACAATCGTGAACGACTTCAGCGGGCAGCGCCGGACCAGCAGGCGCCACTGCATCGGCGACAGTTCCTGGGCCTCGTCGACAACGATGTGCCCGAACGCCCAGGTGCGGTCGCTGGTGGCCCGTTCCGCCGCGGTGAGCCGCGCTTCGCGCTCCTGGTTCTGGTCCACGAGTTCCTCGGCCGTCATCAGGACGTCCACCCCGGCGGTTTCCATGTTCACCAGCGTCTGCTTGGCGTTGGCGATGTCCCGGGCGCGGTCGTGCTCCTGCTGGGCCAGGCCACGCCCCGCTGCGGGATCAAGCTCGCCCAGCAGTTCGGCGGCCTCGTCCAGCAGCGGCACATCGGCCTCGGTCCAGGGACTGTCGGCAGGGCGGGCCAGCAGCGCACGTTCAGCATCGGTCAGCTGGGGCGTGCAGGCTTCGAGGATGGCCGGCTTGCTGAACAGCTCGGAGATGAGCTTCTCCGGCGTCATCGGCATCCAGCAAAGGTTCAGCGCGATGCGGACATCGCGGGCTGTGCGGACGTCCTCGGCGAGGTACGAGCGGTCGGCGTTATTGCCGATGCTGCCGGCCTCGACGAGCTCGGTCATCTGTTCCGTCAGCTCGCGCAGCAGGATCTTCACGAACGTCAGGCGCGCCTCATTGTGCGGCTTGTGGGTGGCGCGGGCCTTCTCCCGGGCCCGGCGCACCTGGCGCGGGGTCAGGACCAGCTTGCGGCCGTCCACTTCGAGGATCCGGTTCTCGGCCGGAATGCGCTGCCGGTTGGACACCGCATTGGCCACGACCTCGGCCATGTCCAGCCGTCCCTTGACGGCCGCGACGTCCGCTTCCTGCTCCGGTACGGCATTGATGCCCGGCATGAGCCGCCCGACGCTCGCCATGACCACACCCGTCTCGCCGAGTGACGGCAGGACGCGCTCAATGTACTTCATGAAGGACGACGACGGGCCCACAAGGAGCACACCGGCCGTCTTGAGCCGGTCGCGGTGGGTGTACAGGAGGTACGCGGCACGGTGCAGGGCAACAGCGGTCTTGCCTGTTCCGGGGCCGCCCTGGACGACGACGGCGCCGGAGATGGAGGAGCGGATGATCCGGTCCTGTTCCGACTGGATGGTGCCCACGATGTCGGACATGCGTCCGGTGCGCTTGGAGTTGAGGGCGGCCAGCAGCGCGCCCTCTCCCTGCAGGGATTCGTTGTCGGCCAGCATGTCGGCGTCCAGGACGTCGTCTTCAATGGCCTTGACCTCGCGGCCCTGCAGAATCAGGTGGCGGCGGCGGCGCACGCCCTGGCGGTCGAAGGCAGTGGCCTGGTAGAAGTGCCCGGCTTCGGGCGCGCGCCAGTCAACCATGAGCCGCTGGAGGTCATCAGTCGTCAGGCCGATACGGCCGATGTACTGCGCCTCCCCCGAGTCCAGGTCAAGGCGGCCAAAAACCAGCCGGTCGTCCACGGCGTCCAACTGCGCCAGGCGGTCCTCATAAAGGGCCGCAAACGCGTCCCGTTCGGAAACGTTCTGCATTGTTCCCACGGCTCCGGCACGGCGGACCTGGGCTAGCTGAGTGCGCTTTTCCTCGCGCAACTCATCAAGGCGGGCATACAGTCCCGCAACATAGTCCCGTTCATGGGCCAAATCAGCGTCGAGCATCGAGACTTTCCCCTATCGCAAAAGACAGACCGTCCATTCTACAACCATTTTGTTGAACGCGCCTGAAACAATTCAGTTCCCCGGGTTTCCGCTCCCCGCATCGGCCGCCGGGTCCACACCCGCGCCGGTTCACCGGCGCCGGTTCAACGGCCCGGTTTCAACGGCCCGGCGGGGCCGACGCTAAATCCGGATGAGCGAGCGGACGCGGTGGCCGCTCAGGGCCGAACGGCCGCGAAGCTCGCCGAGTTCCATGACCACGCCCACTCCGGCAACGTGCACTCCGCAGCGCTCAAAGAGCCGCGTCGCGGCCCCGAGCGTGCCGCCCGTGGCAAGGACGTCGTCGAGAATCAGCACCCGGCTTCCGGCCGGCAGGTCGGTGGTGTGCAGTTCCAGCGTTGCGCTGCCGTACTCCAGCGCGTAGTCCTCCGAGATCACCTTGCGGGGGAGCTTGCCGGCTTTGCGTACGGTAATCACGCCGGTGTTGGTGGCGTAGGCAGCAGCGGCCGCCAGGAGGAAGCCACGGGCCTCCACTCCGGCAACGGCGTCGAACTGGCCCTTAAACGGCTCCACGAGGGCGTCCACGACGGCGTGGAAGGCGGCACCGTTGGCGAAGACCGGAGTCAGGTCCTTGAAAATGATTCCGGGTTTGGGGTAGTCCGGCACCGTCGCGCAGAGGCTGTTGATCAGCTGGTCCACGGGAACGTTTCGTCTGGCCTGGCCCGGCTCGCTTAGATTCACGCATCCACCCTATGCCGGTGGAGGCCATTCTTCACGATCCGGGCGCGGCCTCGGGGCGGTCCGGGCGCACTTTCGCTGCCTTGTAGCGCGAGACGGTGGGATCGCCGGTCAGCCAGAACCGCCACGGATACGCATGGCTGCCGCCAGCACCCGAAACCCCCACGCGCGGCCCGGTGCTGATGTCGCGTGCCCGTGCCACCGGCAGTTCCAGCCTGAACGGTTCACCGAGGGCGTCCCGCCCGCTGTCCGCCGTCGTCAGTCCCAGTGCCGTGGCGAGCCGGGCCGGGCCGCTGGCCAGGTCTTTGGAGGACTTCGACGTCGGCCGCCTGGCCCGGGCAAGCTCCTCGCCGCCCACTATTTCCCCGCCCCGCAGCAGCAGTGCCGACGCCGTTCCGGGCGGTCCGCAAACAATGTTGGCGCAATAGTGCATGCCGTAGGTGAAGTAGACGTAGAGGTGCCCGGCGGGGCCGAACATGGGTTTGTTGCGGCCGGTCTGTCCGCGGAAGGTGTGGGAACCGGGGTCCGGGTGCGGGGAGTCATGGGGGCCCAGATAGGCCTCCACCTCGGTGATCCGTACGGAAACCGCACCCTCCGGGCTGTTATGGGTGAGTACAGCGCCAAGCACCAGGGGCGCCACGTGCCGGGCGTCCCCGGACAGCACCTGCCGCACGGCGTGTTCGTGTCCGGGGCGCGGCGGCCTGCTGCTCATGCACTGACTTTAACAAAGCCTTTGACAAAGCGCCGCCGCACCAGGGCCTCCACGGCCGTGTCCGATTTCCGCTAGCCCCCGCTGCGGGGACCTGACAGGATGGAGCCATGGACTTCTGGCAGCGCTACCGGGCAATCGACGCCCGCGACACCCGTTTCGACGGGCAGTTCTACACCGCTGTCCGGACAACCGGCATCTATTGCCGGCCCTCCTGCCCGGCCAGGACGCCGAAGGCGGAGAACGTCACGTTCTACGAAACCTCCGCTGCGGCCCACGATGCCGGGTACCGGGCGTGCAAGCGGTGCCTGCCGGAAGCCGTTCCGGGCACGCCGGCGTGGAACATCCGCTCCGACATTGCGGGGCGGGCGATGCGGCTCATCAACGACGGCGTGATCAACCGCGACGGCGTGGAGGGGCTCGCCTCGCGGCTCGGCTACTCGTCCCGGCAGCTCAACCGGATCCTCAGCCACGAACTGGGCGCCGGTCCCCTGTCGCTGGCGCGGGCCAGCAGGGCCCAGACCGCCCGGACGCTTCTGGTATCCACGCAGATGAAGCTCGCCGATGTCGCGTTCGCAGCGGGGTTCAGCAGCGTCCGCCAGTTCAATGAAACCATCGGCGAGGTCTTCGCCATGACGCCGACGGCACTCCGGGGCACGGCACTCCGGGGCAGCGCACTCCGGGGGACCGCCCACCGGGCGCCCGCCGCGACCACGGCGCTGACACTGAACCTGCCCTACCGTGAACCGTTCGACCCAGGCGTTTTCGATTTCCTTGCCGTCCGGGCCATTCCCGGGATTGAGGCCGGCACCGCATCCTCTTACGCCAGGACCCTGCGGCTCCCGCACGCTGACGCCCGCTTTGGCGTGACGTACGACGCCGGCGCCCCGGGGCGGCCACTCGTCCTCACCATTGGTGCGGTGGACCTCCGGGACCTGCCGTCACTGCTGAGCCGGGTCCGCCGCCTCCTGGATCTCGACGCCGACCCTGTGGCCATCGACGGCGCACTGGCCGCGGATCCGCGGCTGGCCCCTGCCGTCAAGACCTTCCCGGGCATGCGGATGCCCGGGGCCGTGGATCCGCAGGAATTGCTGATCCGGGCCATGATCGGCCAGCAGATCACTGTCGCGGCTGCCCGGACCGCCCTCACCCAGCTGTCTGCCTGCGGGAGCGAGAGCCTGGCGCCCGCGGACGGACTGCACCGGCTCTTTCCCACAGCTGCCCAGATTGCCGACCCGGGTTTCGGCCTGCTGCGTGGACCCCAACGGCGGATCGATTCCGTGCGGGCCGCAGCCAGTGCCATGGCCGCCGGTGACCTTGACTTCGGCTACGGGGACGACCTCGCCGGCCTGCAATCAAAGCTCCTTCCACTGCCCGGCGTAGGGCCCTGGACCGTGGGCTACGTCGCCATGCGCGTGATTGGTGCGCCGGACGTGTTCCTGGCCAATGACGCGGCTGTCCGCAACGGCATCCTCGCCCTCAGCGCCGGCAACCCGGCGGGCGCCGGCACACCGGACTTCACCGAAGTGAGCCCCTGGCGTTCATATGCCACCATGCACCTTTGGCGGGCGGCCGCCATCAGCCCGAAGCCCAGGCGGGCCCGGCAGGCGTCGGCGCCGTCAGCTGTCCGCCGTACCGCAGATTTAACCCTGAAGAGTTAAGCCGCCGATTCAGCCCCGAAGTTCAAACCGAAGATTTAACCCAGGAAAGTGAAGAAATGAAAGCCGAACTTCTGACCATATCCACTCCGGACGGTCCGTTCACGATCATTGCCCGCGACGGTGCCGTCCTGGCCTCCGGCTGGACTGCCGAGACTGCGGAGCTGACCGGACAGATCCATCCCGAACTGCTGCCGGATGAATTCGTCGCCGTCACGGACCTGGGCGAAATCTCCGACGCCGTCAAGGCTTTCTACGACGGCGATCCGGCACCGGCCATGCGGGTGCCCGTCCTGCAGAAATCGGGGCCGTTCCGCAGCCATGCCTGGGACGTCCTCCGCACGGTGAGCCCGGGACGGCCTGTCACCTACACCGAATACGCGGAGCTGTCCGGAAACCCCCGGGCCGTCCGGGCTGCGGCGAGTGCCTGCGCGTTCAACGCGGCCGCCCTCTTCGTGCCGTGCCACCGCGTGGTACGCACAGATGGAACGCTGGGCGGATTCAGGTGGGGACTCGCTGTTAAGGAAAGCCTGCTGGGACGCGAAAAGGGCTGACGGGACCGGTGGCGGCGGCCGGGGGGCCAACCTGTCGGCCGGCCCTACTTGGTGCTCGGCCTACTTGCTGGCCGGAACGCCCGAGGGCCAGGGCAGCAACGCCGGAAGATCCACGCCGTCGGCGGCAGCAGACGCCCGCAGGCTGCCAAGGGAAGGTTCGCGCCCCGCGAGCCAGGCCGCGATGTCCGTCAGCATTCCGTTGATGACGGTGGACCGGTTTCCGGTGCCGATGGTCACGGGCGGAAGGCCGAGGGGCTGTAGCACGAACCGCTGCCCGTCCGGCACCCGGGCTGCCAGGAAATCGAACAGGTGCTCGCAGAAGGGCCGGCTCCAGGTTTCCGGGCCAAGGCCGGTGTTCAGGTCCGAGGCATGGATCACGAGTTCCTGCCAAAGCGCGAACCCGCCGTCCTGCACCACTCCCCCGCGGTAGGAAATCGGAACCTGCCAGGCTCCGGCGTCCAAGGAATCGAAGGCACGCATGGCGCGCTCCAGCGCAGAATCCAGATCGGCCCGGTGTTCCGCCAGGCTGTGGCCGGCTGCCATTTCGATGGCCTTGGTGCGGCCCTCTTGGCCGCCGTCGTAAAGTTCCACGGTTTCGCCGCGGGCGGCGAATTCCAATTGCCGGGCCATCGCGTTCGAAATACCGGCCAGGTGCGCGAGCACGTGGCCCCGTGTCCAGCCCGGCAGCAGGGAGGATGCCGGGACGTCCTCGTCGGTGAGTTTGCCGGCCTGGGAGGCAACGACGTCGGCGGCTTTGTGGAGTTCGGCGAGCAGCGCGTCCGTTGTGATTGCGGTCATACCCGCCATCGTAGCGGACAGTTAATCTCAGTTAACGCAGGTCGGGCTCCTGGCCGCGGCCATAGCGGTGGCGCACGTGGCGGCGGTCGTGCCGGGCCTGCCAGAACTCGACCTCGTGCGGCTGGACCGCATAGACCTGCCAGTCCGGGTTCCCGCTGCCGTCCGCCGCAGGCCTGGCGGCCCAGTCCGCCGCCGATGCCTCCGCGGACAGCTCCACGACGGGGCCGGCCACCCGGACCTGCCGGCCCTGCAGCGGCCAGTAGAAGTTCAGCGCTGCGTTCGGCGTCGCCGCGAGTTCCTGGCCCTTACGTGAGGTGCGGGACGTCGCGATGTGCCAGCCGTCGTCGTCGATGTCTTTCAGGATCAGCATCCGGGACGACGGCTGGACATCGGCTCCCACGGTGGCCACGCTGCACGCATGGGGCTGGCGTTCCCCGGCGGCCAGCGCCTCCCCGAGCCATTGCCGGAACAGCTCGGCCGGGTCCGCAGGGGCAACCGCGGGGTCAAAATCCGGCAGGTTGTCGGGGAAATCCGGCAGGGCGCGGAGGTACCGGCGGAAGGATTCGCTCATGGCGCCATCGTAGCGGGGCGCGCCCGGCGGTTAACGCACAACGCTCTCTCAGCTCCTGCGCGAAAACCGCCAACGCTCTCTCACTTTCTTGCGGAAAGTGAGAGAGCGAGGGCCCAAAAGCGGCAGGAAGTGAGAGAGCGTCTGACTGCTACCCGGCGTACTCCCGCACGCCGGCGAGCTCGCCCTCGAGGGCGAGCAGCTGGCGTTCGACGGCGGCGGGTGCGGTGCCGCCCTGGGAGTTGCGGCTGTTGAGCGACCCCTCCGTGGACAGGACCGTACGGACCTCCGGCGTCAGGTGCTCTGAGATGGCGGCGTATTCCTCGTCCGTCAGGTCCCACAGCTCAACGTCCCGGCTTTCCGCCTGCTTGACCGCTGCTCCGGAAAGCTCGTGCGCCTCACGGAACGGAACGCCTTGGCGGACCAGCCATTCGGCAATGTCCGTGGCCAGCGCGAAGCCCTGGGGTGCCAGGGACTCCATCCGCTCCGTGTTGAACTTCAGCGTCGCGATCATGCCCGAGACGGCCGGGAGCAGTAGCTCCAGGGTGTCGGCGGCGTCGAACACCGGCTCCTTGTCCTCCTGCAGGTCGCGGTTGTACGCGAGCGGCAGGCCCTTGAGCGTGGCCAGCAGCCCGGTCAGGTTGCCGATCAGCCGGCCGGCCTTGCCGCGCGCGAGCTCGGCAACGTCCGGGTTCTTCTTCTGCGGCATGATCGAGGACCCCGTGGAATAGGAATCATGCAGGGTCACAAAGGAGAACTCCTTCGTGGCCCACAGGATCACTTCCTCCGACACGCGGGAGAGGTCAACCCCGATCATCGAACACACCCAGGCGAACTCGGCGAAGACATCGCGCGAGGCGGTGCCGTCGATCGAGTTGTGCGTGGCCGAGAAGAAGCCCAGGTCCGCCGCCACGGCCTCCGGGTCCAGGCCCAGCGAGGAGCCCGCGAGGGCCCCCGAACCGTACGGCGAAACCCCTGCGCGCTTGTCCCAGTCCTGCAGCCGCTGCACATCGCGCAGCAGCGCCCAGGCGTGCGCCAGCAGGTGGTGGCTGAGCAGGACCGGCTGGGCGTGCTGGAGGTGCGTGCGGCCCGGCATGGCCACACCATGGTGCGCCTTGGCCTGGTCCACCAGCGCGTCGATCGTGGCCAGGACACCCCGGGCAACAATCCGGGCGTGATCACGCAGGAACATCCGCCCCAGCGTGGCCACCTGGTCGTTGCGGGACCTGCCCGCACGGAGCTTGCCGCCGAGCTGGGTACCGGCACGCTCAATCAGTCCGCGTTCCAGTGACCCGTGGACGTCCTCATCGGACTCCGCCGGCAGGTAGGCGCCGGACGCGACGTCCTCGTCCAGCTGGCTCAACGCAGCAAGCATGCCTTCGAGCTCGGCGTCGTCCAGCAGCCCGGCCTTGTGCAGCACGCGGGCGTGCGCCTTGGACCCGGCGATGTCGTAGCGGGCCAGCCGCCAGTCAAAGTGCGTGGACTTGCTCAGCGCCGCGAGGGCGTCGGCGGGGCCGCCGGCGAACCGGCCGCCCCACAGCGCACCCGTGTTGGTGGCTTCTGCCTTCTTGGTTTCGACGGGCTCAACCACCGATTCTTACTTTCCTGCGACGCGGATGTCGCGGCCGGAGGCAACCTTGGCGGACATGCCCCACAGTTCGATGAAGCCGCGCGCCATCGACTGGTCGAACGTGTCGCCGGTGTCGTAGGTGGCGAGGTCGAAGTCGTAGAGCGAGGTCTCGGAGCGGCGTCCGTTGACGATCGCCTGGCCGCCGTGCAGGGTCATGCGGATGTCGCCGGAGACGTACTTCTGGGTGTCTTCGATGAAGGCGTCGAGGGAGCGCTTCAGCGGGGAGAACCACTGGCCGTCGTAGACCAGTTCTGCCCAGCGCTGGCCCACGGTGGCCTTGAAGCGGGCCTGCTCGCGCTCCACCGTGATGTCCTCGAGGTGCTTGTGCGCGGTGATCAGCGCCATGGCGCCGGGGGCCTCGTAGATCTCGCGGGACTTGATGCCGACGAGGCGGTCCTCGACGACGTCGATCCGGCCCACGCCCTGGGCGCCGGCGCGGCGGTTGAGTTCCTTGATGGCCTGCAGCGGGGTGACCTTGACGCCGTCGATCGCTACCGGAACGCCGGCTTCGAAGGAGATGGTGACTTCATCCGGTGCCGGCGGGAATTCCGGGGTGGCGGTGTAGTCGTAGATGTCCTTGGTGGGGGCGTTCCAGATGTCTTCGAGGTAGCCGGTTTCGACGGCGCGGCCCCAGACGTTCTGGTCGATCGAGTACGGGTTCTTTTTGGTGGTCTCGATCGGCAGTCCCTTTTCCTCGGCGAAGGCGATGGCCTTGTCGCGGGTCAGGGCGAGGTCGCGGACGGGGGCGATGCACTTCAGGTCCGGCCCGAGGGTCTGGATGCCCACTTCGAAGCGGACCTGGTCGTTGCCCTTGCCCGTGCAGCCGTGGGCCACGGTGGTGGCGCCGAATTCGCGGGCGGCCTTGACCAGGTGCTTGACGATCACCGGGCGGGAGATCGCGGAAACCAGCGGGTAGTGGCCCTGGTAGAGGGCGTTGGCCTTCAGCGTGGGCATGCAGTACTCGTTGGCGAACTCGTCGGACGCGTCCGCCACGTAGGCCTCGACGGCGCCGCAGCCCAGGGCACGCTGGCGGATGGTCTCCAGCGACTCGCCGCCCTGTCCGACGTCGACCGCAACGGCGATCACCTCGGCACCGGTCGCTTCACCGATCCAGCCGATCGCTACGGAAGTATCCAGGCCACCGGAGTAGGCCAGCACAATACGCTCAGTCACTTCAAATGCTCCTTAGTTGTTTGGTTCTTGGTTGTCTTCAAGCTTATTGGCCGGCTTCTTCGGCAAACTGCAGGAAGCGGGCGGCCACGTCCGCTCCGCCCAGCGGGTCCCGCGTGACCAGCAACACGGTATCGTCACCGGCGATGGTCCCCAGGATGGACGGCATCACCGAGTGGTCGATCGCCAGTGCCAGGAAGTTAGCGGCGCCCGGCGGGGTCCTCAGGACCACGATATTGGCCGAGGCCTCCGCCGTCACCAGCAGTTCGCCGCACAGGCGGGCGAGCCGGGCATCCAGGATCTCCTGGGTGACTCCGGCCTTGGCTGCACGCTCCCCGCCCTCCCCCGGAACGGCGTACACCAGCACGCCGTCCTTGCCGCGGACCCGGACGGCGCCGAGTTCCACGAGGTCGCGGGAAAGCGTGGCCTGGGTGACCTGGACGCCGTCGTCCGCCAGCAGCGCGGCAAGCTCTGCCTGCGAACGGACGGATTCACCGGTCAGGATCGCGGTGATCCGCGCCAGCCTGGCCGTTTTGGTGGCCGGGCTCGCGCCCGGTACCGACGGGTTGGTGGACACTAGAACGTGCTCTCCCCGGTTCCTTCAACGGGCGAGAGACCGTCGACGAAGGCCAGCCCCGACCGGTGCATGAGCCACGCCATCAGCGCCTTCTGGGCGTGCAGGCGGTTTTCCGCCTCATCCCAGACGATCGACTGCGGACCGTCGATGACCCCCGCGGAGATCTCATAGCCCCGGTACGCCGGCAGGCAGTGAAGCACGACGGCGTCCGGCGCCGCGAGCTGCATCGCCGCTTCATCCACGGAATAGTCGCGGAACAGCTGGAGCCGGGCTTCCTTCTCGGCTTCCTGTCCCATGGAAACCCAGGTGTCGGTGGCGACGACGTCGGCCCCCTTAAGGGCTTCCGCGGCGTCCGTGGTGATCAGCACCGAACCGCCCGTTTCCGCGGCCCGCTCCTCCGCGGCAGCGACGATGTCCGCGGCCGGCAGGTAGCCGTCCGGTCCGGCAATGCGCACGTGCATCCCGGCGGTCACGCCGGCCAGCAGGTACGAGTTCGCCATGTTGTTGGCGGAGTCGCCCAGGTAGCTCATGGTGAGGCCCTTGAGCTCGCCCTTGTGTTCCTTGACGGCAAGCAGGTCGGCGAGGAGCTGGCAGGGGTGGTAGTCATCGCACAGGGCATTGATGACCGGAACTTTGGAGTTCTCGGCCATGGCCACCAGCCCGGAGTGCGCCCCGGTGCGCCAGACGATCGTGGAGACCATGCGCTCGAGGACCTTGGCGGTGTCCTCCACCGATTCCTTGTGGCCGATCTGCGCCTCACCCGGATTGATGATGAGGGCGTTTCCGCCCATGTCGGCCACGCCGGTGGCGAAGGACACCCGGGTCCGGGTGGACGTCTTATCGAAGATGACGGCGACGGTCTTGCGTCCGCTGCCCGCGGCGGCAAAGGGCTGCACGCTGTAGGGCGCAGCCTTCATGCGGACCGCGAGATCCAGGACCTCGGCCTGTTCGGCCGGCGTGAGGTCCGTGTCCTTGAGGAAGTGACGGGTGGTTGCGGAGCTGGTCACTGGGCATCCTTTGCGGTCTGGAGGAGCGTGGGCAGGGCCTGGATGAAGCTGTCGGCCTGTTCGGCCGTCAGGATCAGCGGCGGGGCAAGGCGGATGGTGCGCGGACCGGGGCTGTTGACGATGAATCCGGCATCCAGCCCTGCGGTCACTACGGCGGGGGCAATGTCCGCGTCCAGGTCAAAGCCGATCAGGAGGCCTTCGCCGCGCACTTCCGTGACGCCGTCGACGTCGGCGAGTTTGGAACGGAGGAGTTCGCCCACGGTGCGGACGTTGTCCAGGACGCGCTGGCTTTCAATGGCGTGCAGGGTGGCCAGTGCCGCGGCCGTTGCCACCGGATTCCCGCCGAAGGTGGTGCCGTGCTGGCCGGCCGTGAGGAGCGAGGACGTCTCAGGGCCGAAGGTGACCAGCGCCCCGATCGGGAAGCCGCCGCCCAGGCCCTTGGCCAGGGTCACGGCGTCCGGGACGATCCCGGCGTCTTCACTGGCCAGCCACGTGCCCGTGCGGCCGATGCCGGTCTGGACCTCGTCTAGGATCAGGAGCGCGCCGGCCTTCGTCGTGGCCTCGCGTGCTGCCTGCAGGTAGCCGGGGGGCAGCGGCCGGACGCCCGCTTCACCCTGGATCGGTTCCAGGAAGACCGCCGCGGTGGTTTCGTCGATTTCCCCGAGCAGGGCGTCAATGTCCCCGAACGGGATGTGGACAACGCCGCCGGGAAGCGGTTCGAACGGCGCCCGGTAGGCAGCCTTGGCGGTCAGTGCCAAAGCGCCCATGGTGCGTCCGTGGAAGGCGCCCTCGAGCGCGATGATCTTGGTCCGCCGCTTGACGACGCTGCCGGGGCCGGCGGTGCCGTTTCCGGAGGTGCCGGTGGGCGCCTCCGCACCGGAGTTGCGGCGGGCCAGCTTGAACGCCGCCTCCACCGCTTCCGTGCCGGAGTTGGCGAAGAACACTTTGGACCCCGCCGGCGCCTTGGTGAGCTCAAGCAGCTTCTCGGCCAGCGCGATCTGTGTGGGGCTCGTAAAGAAGTTGGAGACGTGGCCCAGGGTGGCCAGCTGGCTGGAGATCACCGACGTCACGAACGGATGGGCATGGCCCATCGCGTTCACGGCGATGCCGCCCAGCAGGTCCAGGTACTCCTTGCCGTCGGCGTCCCAGACCAGGCATCCGGCGCCGCGGACCAGGACACGCTGCGGGGTGCCGAAAACGCCCATGAGGGACGAGGAGTACCGGTTCAGCCACTCGGCACCGGTCGGGTGGCCCTTGGTTTCGACGAGCTCGACTACCGGGGACTTTTCAATCTGGCTCATGCGTTCGTTTCCTCGTCCGGGACCACCTGCGTGCCGATACCCGCGGTGGTGAATGTTTCCAGCAGCATGGAGTGCGGCAGCCGGCCGTCCACGATATGGGCGCGTTCCACGCCGTCGTCAACCGCTTTCAGGCAGGCGGCCATCTTGGGGATCATGCCCGATTCAAGCCTCGGCAGCATCTCGCGCAGCTCCGACGCCGTCAGGGACGAGATCAGCGACGACTTGTCCGGCCAGTTCGCATAGAGGCCCTCGACGTCGGTCAGGATGACCAGCTTGGACGCGCCCAGGGCGGACGCGACGGCGGCCGCCGCGGTGTCCGCGTTCACGTTGAGCACCTGCCCGGTGGTGGAGCCGTCGTCGGCGATCTCCGGGGCCACGGTTGAAATCACCGGGATCCGGCCGGCCGCCAGGATATCAACGATGCCTTCCGGGTTGACCCCCACAACCTCGCCGACGAGGCCCAGGTCCACTTCTTCGCCGTCCACGACGGTTCCGGTGCGGACGGCACGCAGCAGGCCGCCGTCTTCACCGGACATGCCGACGGCGTAGGGGCCGTGCGAGTTGATCAGGCCCACCAGTTCGCGGCCCACCTGGCCGGTGAGGACCATCCGCACAACATCCATGGCCTCGGGGGTGGTAACGCGCAGTCCGCCCTTGAACTCGGACTCGATGCCGAGCCGGCTGAGCATGGAGTTGATCTGCGGGCCGCCGCCGTGGACCACCACGGGGTGGATGCCCACATGGTGCAGGAACACGACGTCCTCGGCGAAAGCACGGCGGAGTTCTTCGTTGACCATGGCGTTGCCGCCGTACTTGATCACCATGGTGGTGCCCGCAAAGCGCTGGATCCAGGGCAGGGCCTCGATCAGCGTGCCGGCTTTGTCCTGGGCAGCTTTGGTTGTATCGGGGCCGATAGATGTGGTCGCGCGTGTCTGGGTGCTCATGTGTCTCCCCGGAAGGTGGGTGCTTCGCCTAGCTGGAGTAGGCGCTGTTTTCGTGGACGTAGTCGTGCGTGAGGTCGTTGGTCCAGATCGTTGCCTCGGCGTCGCCGGCCTGGAGGTCGATCTCAACAAGGACTTCCCGCGGTTCCAGGTCCACCAGGCTGCGGTCCTCGCCGATGGATCCGTTCCGGCAGATCTGCACGCCGTTCATGGAAACGTTCAGCTGGTCCGGCTCGAACGCGGCGTCAGTGGTGCCGACGGCGGAGAGCACGCGGCCCCAGTTGGGGTCCTTGCCGAAAATGGCCGTCTTGAAGAGGTTGGAGCGGGCCACGGCCCGGCTCACGATCTCCGCGTCCTTCTCGCTGGCCGCGTTGAACGTGCGGATGGCGATGTCATGGCTGGAGCCCTCGGCGTCGCCGATCAGCTTGCGGGCCAGTTCGGCGCAGACCTGCGTCAGCCCGGCACCGAAGTCCTTGGCCGAGGGCACGGCCCCGGATGCGCCGGAAGCGAGGAGCACCACGGTGTCGTTGGTGGACATGCAGCCGTCCGAGTCCGCCCGGTCAAAGGTGACGCGCGTGGCATCGCGGAGGACGACGTCGAGCATTTCCGGCTGGACTTCCGCATCGGTGGTGATGACCACGAGCATGGTGGCCAGCCCGGGAGCAAGCATGCCGGCACCCTTGGCCATGCCGCCGATGGTGTATTCGTTGCCTTCGGCGTCCTTGCCAGTGAACACGGCTTCCTTGGACACCGAGTCGGTGGTCATGATGGCCGTGGCCGCGGCCGGGCCGCCGTCAGCGCTGAGGGCGGCGTTGGCGGCGCTGATGCCCGGGATGATCTTGTCCATGGGCAGCTGCTCGCCGATCAGGCCGGTGGAGCAGACAAAGATGTCCGTGGCCGAGACGCCCAGGGCTTCGGCGGTCTTTTCAGCAGTGGTGTGGGTGTTCTGGAAGCCCTGCGGGCCGGTGCAGGCGTTGGCGCCGCCGGAGTTGAGGATCACGGCGTCGACCCGGCCGTCCTTCACCACCTCGCGGGACCAGTGCACCGGTGCTGCGGCCACGCGGTTGGACGTGAACACGGCGGCTGCGGCCTTGGAGGGGCCGTCGTTGACAACCAGGGCAAGGTCCGGATTCCCGGACGCCTTCAGGCCGGCTTTAACGCCGGCGGCGCGGAATCCCTTGGGGGCGGTAACGGTCACGGGGCAACTCCCTGCAGGTTGAGGCCGGCGGTTTCCGCCAGGCCAAGGGCGATATTCATGGACTGCACGGCGCCGCCGGCCGTCCCCTTGGTCAGGTTGTCGATGGCGCAGGTGACAATAACGCGGCCGGTGTGCGCGTCGAAAGCCAGCTGCATCACGGCGTGGTTGGAGCCCTGCACGGACTTGGTGGCGGGCCACTGGCCTTCGGGGAGCAGGTGCACGAACGGTTCGTCGTCGTACGCTTCTTCCCAGGCGGCGCGCAGCTCTGCCGCCGTGACACCGGGCTTCACCCGGGCGGTTGCCGTGGTGAGGATGCCGCGGCTCATCGGCGCGAGGGTGGGCGTGAAGGACACCGTCACGGCTTCGCCCGCGGCGTTGCCCAGGCCCTGCTCGATCTCGGGGGTGTGCCGGTGGCCGCCGCCCACGCCGTAGGGGCTCATCGACCCCATGACCTCGGAGCCAATGAGGTTCACTTTCGCGGCTTTCCCGGCACCCGAGGTGCCCGAGGCAGAGACGATCACGACGTCGTCGGGCTGGAGGAGACCCGCGGCGAAGCCGGGCGTAAGGGCCAGCAGGGACGACGTCGGGTAGCAGCCCGGTACGGCGATCCGTTTGGCGCCCTTGAGCTTTTCCCGCTGGCCGGGCAGCTCAGGGAGCCCGTAGGGCCAGGTTCCGGCGTGCGCGGAGCCGTAGAACTTTTCCCAGGCTGCGGGATCTTCCAGCCGGTGGTCCGCACCAGCGTCGATCACCACCGTGCCGTCGGGCAGCTGGGCCGCGATCTCGGCAGACGCCCCGTGCGGGAGCGCCAGGAACACCACGTCGTGGCCGGAGAGGTTCTCCACCGTGGTGTCTTCAAGGATGCGGCTGGCCAGACCATGGAGATGCGGCTGCAATTCGCCTAGTCTTGAACCGGCGTTGCTGTGTGCTGTGATGGCGCCGATGGTGACGTCGGGGTGCCCGGCCAGAAGGCGAAGCACCTCACCGCCGGCGTAACCGCTGGCACCGGAAACGGCAACAGAAATAGTCATGGAAACGACTATACAGCAAGACTATGCATAGAACCCGATATTTATGCATGCGCTGGCACCTGCGCCCGTTCAAGCGCTGATCCCCGCTCACGCTCACGCTCGCGTCAAGCCCGCATTGCGAGCGTCAGCGTATGCTTGGAGAAGGGTGATCCTGACCGCGCGGTCCGAATGTCGGCTGCAGCGTTGCCCGTAACAGTTACGAGGCCCCGAGTCCATGACCCCCACCACTACTTCGGAGCGCCCGCAGACGCGTGTCCGGCAGCCCAACCAGGTTGTCCTGAGCTATTCCGAACTCCTCAAGACCGTCAAGGCCGCCGGCCTGCTCGAACGACGCGTCGGGTTCTACATCACGGTCTTCTCCGTCCTGGTGCTCCTGATGACGGCCGCCTGGTTCGGCTTCGCACTCATCGGTGACAGCTGGTTCCAGCTCCTCATCGCCGCCGCCATCGGCATCCTCTGCACGCAGCTGAGCTTCCTGGCGCACGAAGCCGGGCACCGCCAGATCTTCGCCTCCCGCCGCGCCAACGACTGGGCCGCCAGGCTGCTGGCCACGTCAGTCGCCGGCATGAGCTACTCCTGGTGGGAGCAGAAGCACGGCGCCCACCACAACCACCCGAACGTCATTTCCAAGGATCCCGACATCGCGCCCGGACCCATCGCCTTCCACACGGAAGCGGTGGCAGACCGGAAGGGACGGTTCGCCTTCCTGACCCGCAAGCAGGGCTGGTTCTTCTTCCCGCTGCTGTTCCTGGTGGGCCTCGGCCTGCAGATCGATTCGGTCAAGTTCGTCTTCCGCCGCGCAAAGGTCACACACCGCTGGGTTGAACTTCCAATCCTCCTGGCCCGCCTAAGCCTGCTGCCCGTCCTCACGTTCACTTTCCTGCCGTGGGGTATGGCATTGGCGTTCATCGGAGTCCAGCTCGCTGTCTTCGGTTTCTACATGGGCGCTTCCTTCGCCCCGAACCACAAGGGCATGCCGGTCCTGCCGGCGGACAGCCGCGTGGACTTCTTCAGCCGCCAGGTGCTGACTTCCCGGAACATCTCCGGCGGCCGTTTCATGGACATCCTGATGGGCGGACTCAACCGCCAGGCCGAACACCACCTCTTCCCGGACATGGCCCGCCCGCAGCTGGACAAGGCCGCCGTGATCGTCCGGGAGTTCTGCGCCAAGCACCAGGTCCCCTACACGGAGACCACCCTGCTGCAGTCCTACGGCATCATCGTCCGCTACCTCAACGACGTGGGCCTCAGCGCCGGGCGGCACTTCGAGTGCCCCATGGCCACGGTGACCCGCCGCTACTAGGCGCCGCCGCCGGCGCCCAGCCGCTTACGGGGCGAGCCCCCTGATCCACGTTTGACCCGAAGTGACGGCCGGTTACCGGCCGTCACTTCGTCGTTGGCGGCGGTGTCCCTAGGATGGTTCCTGTATCCGGGCCTGGAAATCCCAGCCCAGGGAAGGAGACACATGATGCACGCAATTGTGGCCCGCCAGGCAGGCGGACCCGACGTCCTGGAACTGGCCGAGGTGGAGCGCCCGGTACCGGGTCCCCGCCAGCTGCTGGTCAAGGTGTCAGCCACCGGCGTGAACTTCATTGACACCTACAAGCGCAGCGGCACTTACAAAGTGGCCTATCCGTTTACCCCGGGTTCCGAGGCAGCCGGCACCGTGGAGGAAATCGGCGACGGCGTCACCGTGTTCTCCCCGGGCGACCGCGTGGCCACCGCCGAAGGCGCCAACTGCTACGCCGGCTACATCCTGGTGGACGAGGACAAAGCGCTGCCGGTCCCCCGCGGCGTGGACGATTTCACCGCTGCCGCCCTCCCGCTCCAGGGAATTACGGCGCACTACCTGATCAATTCCTCGTTCCGGGTGGAACCCGGCCACACCATCCTGCTCCACGCCGGGGCCGGCGGCGTGGGACTGCTGGCCATTCAACTGCTCAAGGCTAAGGGGGCCCGGGTCGTCACCACCGTCTCCACCGATGACAAGGCGAAGCTGGCCCGCGAAGCCGGCGCCGATCATGTCATCCCCTACGAGGGCTTCTCCGCCAAAGTCCGGGAGCTGACCGACGGCACCGGAGCGGATGCGGTGTACGACGGCGTCGGGAAGGACACGTTCGACGGTTCCCTCTCCGCGCTGCGCGTCCGCGGCACGCTGGTTCTTTTCGGTGCCGCTTCCGGCCCCGTTCCGCCGTTCGATCCGCAGCGGCTTAACGCCGGCGGCTCGCTGTACCTGACCCGACCCACCATCAACCACTTCCTCCGCAACGCCCAGGAACGCCGCTGGCGCTCGGACGAGGTCTTCGCAGCAGCTGCAGACGGGAGCCTCAAGGTCCGGATCGGCGGCCGCTACGACCTTGCCCACGCTGCCCGGGCACACGACGACCTGGAACAGCGCCGGACCACCGGCAAGATCATCCTCGTCCCCTGATCCGGCCAAATCCCCTGATCCGGTAAACAAGGCGTGAACCTCCGGCGAACTGCGACACCTTTTGTTCATCTTGTGCGGAAAGAATCACCCCGTGACTGAACTACCGCAAGCTCCCGGAACCGCGCCGGCGCCAGAGACCGGCCTCCTGGAAGGAAGCACGGAAGGAAGCACGGAAGGACGCACTGCCCGTCCAGGCGTCCGGAACGTGTATCTGCCGCAGCTGCCGGGCGGCGCCGCGGCGCCGCCCGAGCGGACGCTGATCGACATCCTCGAGGAGACGGCCCGCACATATCCGGAAGCCTCGGCCCTGGACGACGGCCGCCGGCGCCTGAGTTACGCCCAGCTGATGTCGGAAGTCAGGGCCACGGCGCGTGAGCTTCATCTCGCGGGCCTCGGCGCCGGCGACAAGATCGGCGTGCGGATCCCCTCCGGCACCAACCGGCTTTACGTGTCGATCCTGGCCATCCTTCTGATCGGGGCGGCATACGTGCCAGTGGATGCCGATGATCCCGATGAGCGTGCCAAGCTGGTGTTCAGCGAGGCCCGCGTGGCCGCCATCGTCCGGGCGGACGGCGAGATCGTCACGGACAGCAAGCGTCCGCGGCCGTTCCCGCACCCGCGGATGCCCCAGGCCGACGACGACTCCTGGGTGATCTTCACGTCCGGTTCCACAGGTACACCCAAGGGCGTCGCCGTGCAGCACAGGTCCTCGGCCGCCTTCGTGGATGCCGAAGCCCGGATCTTCCTGCAGGACGAACCCATCGGTCCCCAGGACCGGGTCCTGGCCGGACTATCCGTGGCGTTCGACGCTTCCTGCGAAGAGATGTGGCTGGCCTGGCGCTACGGCGCCTGCCTCGTCCCCGCTCCCCGGTCCCTGGTCCGGACCGGAATGGACCTCGGTCCGTGGCTGATCAGCCACGGCATCACCGTGGTGTCCACGGTGCCCACCCTCGCCGCGCTGTGGCCGGCCGAAGCGCTGGAGAACGTGCGGCTGCTGATTTTCGGCGGCGAGGCCTGCCCGCCGGAGCTCGCGGAGCGGCTCGCCGTCGACGGCCGGGAAGTGTGGAACACCTACGGGCCGACCGAAGCCACAGTGGTGGCCTGCGCGGCACCGCTTGGCACACCCGGGCCCGTCCGGATCGGCCTGCCGCTCGATGGCTGGGACATTGCCGTGGTTGATTCTTCCGGCGTTCCGGTGGCGGAGGGCGAGGTGGGTGAGCTGATCATCGGCGGGGTGGGGCTTGCCCGGTACCTTGACCCCGCCAAGGATGCGGAAAAGTACGCGCCGATGCCGTCCCTCGGCTGGGCCCGGGCGTACCGGTCCGGAGACCTGGTCCGCTACGAAGCGGCCGGCCTCGTGTTCATGGGGCGCGCGGATGAACAGGTGAAGCTCGGTGGCCGGCGCATTGAACTCGGTGAGATCGACGCCGCGCTGCAGGCGCTGCCTGATATTGCCGGCGCAGCGGCCGCTGTCCGTACGACGGCGGCCGGGAACCAGATCCTGGTGGGTTACCTTGCGCCTGCGGGCACCGCGGAAATCGACCTGGCCGCCGCCCGTGAACGGCTGGGGGCCAGCCTTCCGGCCGCGCTCATCCCGCTCCTGACCGTGGTGGAGTCCCTGCCCACCAAAACCAGCGGAAAAGTTGACCGCCATGCCCTGCCCTGGCCGTTGGCAGGAGCAGGGGCGGCCGACGCGGACAACGCCCCGCTGAACCTGCCGGACGACGCCGGCTGGATCGTGGAGCAGTGGGGCAGCGTGCTGGGAACACCGGCGTCGAGCCTGGACGCGGACTTCTTTGCCCACGGCGGAGGATCCCTGGCCGCAGCACAGCTCGTGTCTGCCCTGCGTGTCCGCTACCCCACCATCACGGTGGCCGACATTTACGCCACACCCCGCGTGGGCGCGCTCATCGATGCCGCCCGGCAGTCATTGCCTGAGGGGGCAGCCGGGCCGGCGCCGGAACGGAACGTCCGCCCCACGGCCCTGAAATCGCAGGTCTTCCAGACACTGATGGGTGTCCCGTTGCACATCCTGGTGGGCATGCGCTGGCTGACCTACGTGATGGTGGCCAACAACCTCCTGGCGGCCTTCGCCGGCTTCACGGCGGCTCCGGTTGTTTCCTGGTGGTGGGTGGCGGCGTCGTGGCTGGTGTTCGTGAGCCCGGCCGGGCGGATGGCGCTCTCTGTGCTTGCCGCCAGGACCCTGCTGAGGCGCGTGGTTCCCGGCACCTACCCCAGGTCCGGCAAGGTACACCTGCGGCTATGGCTGGCGGAGCAGATCCAGGACCTGTCCGGCGCCATCAGCCTGGCAAGTGCCCCCTGGGTGCCCTACTATGCGAAGGCCCTCGGATCGAAAATCGGCAATGATGTCCAGCTCCACTCGCTGCCGCCGGTCACCGGAATGCTTTCGCTGGGGCGCGGCAGCAACATCGAACCTGAGGTGGACCTCTCCGGCTGGTGGATCGACGGTGATACCGTCCACATCGGCCGGGTGCATGTCGGAGCGGGTGCCACCGTGGGTGCCCGCAGCACCCTCATGCCCGGAGCCAGTATCGGCGCCGGGGCGCAGGTGGAGCCGGGATCGGCGGTCCTCGGAAAGGTCAAGGCCGGGCAACTGGTGTCCGGCTCCCCCGCCGAGCGGATCGGCAAGGCCAAACAGGCATGGCCGGACACGCCGCCGGCGCACGCGCTGATCGGGCGGCTATGGTTCGCGGCGTTCGCTGCAGCCTCAGCGGTCCTGGCCACCATCCCCCTGCTGTCCGCAGCAGCCGGGGCGTTCGTGGTGTTCCTGTTCATCCGCGGCAGCGAATCGCTGACGGCCGCCCTCCCCCAGGTCCTTACCTCACTGCCGCTGGCGGCCCTCACCTGGTTCGCCGCCAACCTCCTGCTGATCCTTGCCACCACCCGCCTGCTGGGCGTCGGACTCAAGGAAGGCTACTTCAGGGTGCGGAGCCGGATCGGCTGGCAGGTGTGGGCCACCGAACGCGTCCTGGACCTGGCCCGGGATGTCCTGTTTCCCATCTACGCCAGCCTTTTCACCCCGGTCTGGCTCCGCCTGCTGGGGGCCAAGGTGGGCAAGAACGTGGAGGCCTCCACCGTCCTCCTGCTCCCCAAAATGACAACCGTGGGCGAAGGCGCCTTCCTCGCGGACGACACCATGGTGGCCTCCTACGAACTGGGCGGCGGCTGGATGAGGATTGCCCCCGCCAAGATCGGAAAGCGCTCCTTCCTGGGCAACTCCGGGATGACGGGGGCCGGACGAAGCGTGCCCAAGAACTCGCTGGTTGCTGTCCTGTCCGCGACTCCTGCCAAAGCCAAATCAGGCACCTCCTGGCTGGGCAGTCCCCCGGTCCGGCTGCGCCGCACGGCTATCGCCACCGACAACACCCTGACGTTCCAGCCTCCACTGCGGCTGAAGCTGGCACGCGCCCTGTGGGAACTCTGCCGGTTCATTCCCGTGGTGCTCACCGTCGGCCTGGCCGCCGGCGTCATGCTCGCGTTCGACTGGCTCGCTTCGGCGTGGGGCTACGGTATCGCGGCGCTGCTGGGCGGCATCGTGGTCCTCATCGCCGGTGCCACAGCCGCCGCCAGCGCGGTGGCCGCCAAGTGGCTGCTGGTGGGCAGGATCAAGCCCGGCGAGCATGCCCTGTGGAGTTCCTTCATCTGGCGGAACGAAGTAGTGGATACCTTCATCGAAATGGTGAGCGCACCGTGGTTCGCCCGCTCGGCCTCGGGTACTCCGGCCCTCGTGTGGTGGCTGCGCGGGCTCGGTGCGAAAATCGGCCGCGGCACGTGGTGCGAGAGCTACTGGCTGCCGGAAGCGGACCTTGTCACGCTGGGCGAAAGTTCAACGGTCAACCGCGGCTGTGTCGTCCAGACCCACCTCTTCCACGACCGGATCATGAGCATTGACACTGTTACGCTCGAAGACGGAGCCACCATGGGCCCACATGGCGTCATCCTCCCGCGGGCACGCATCGCGAAGGGCGGCACGGTGGGCCCGGCATCCTTGGTCATGCGCGGGGAAACAGTTCCGGCAGCGACGTATTGGATGGGCAATCCGGTCAGCCCCTGGGCGGGCCCGGCAGTGCCGGCCCGGCGGCTCAAGTAGCTCCCGCACGGCCAGCCCGGCTCCGACCATCCGCAATACGAAGGCCAGTTTATGAGTTTTGCAGCACCAGCCGGTCCCGGCGGCCCACGCCGGCCCGACGAGCCCTCCGGCTCCCCGGATCCCTACGTCCCCGGGCACGGCACAAACGCCTACCGGGTCACGCGGTACGAACTGGACCTTGACTACAAGCTGGCCAGTAACCGGCTGAACGGCCAGGCCGTCCTGCACGCGGAGGCGGACCGGGCGGCATCCGCCGTCGTCCTGGACCTCGCGGGGCTGCGCACCGTCAAAGTGTCGCTGAACGGCAAACGCGTGCGCAGGTTCAGCCAGCGGGCCGAGCAGCTGGTGATCGTTCCCGACGCGGCCCTGCTCCCGGGCGACCGCTTCACCCTGGACATCCGGTATGAGGGAAATCCGTCTCCACGGCGGGGCCTCTGGGGCGAAGTGGGCTGGGAGGAACTCACCGACGGCGTGCTGGTGGCGGGCCAGCCCAACGGCGCCGCCTCCTGGTTTCCCTGCAACGACCATCCGCAGCACAAGGCCAGCTACCGGATCGCCGTCACCACGGATGCCAATTACCGGGCAGTCTGCAACGGCCTGCTGATCTCCCGAAAATCAGGCTCCAGCCGGGAAACCTGGACGTATGAGCAGGCCGAGCCGATGGCCACCTACCTCGCCACGGTGCAGATCGGCCGGTATGACGTCCTGACCCTGGATACGACGTCGGTTCCGGGCAGCGTCCCGCAGCATGTGGCTGTGCCTGCCTCGTTGGCCGACGCGGCACGCCGGGGGCTGGCACGCCAGCCGGAGATGATGCGCACCTTCGTCAACAGCTTCGGCCCCTATCCCTTCCAGGAGTACACGGTGGTGGTGGCAGAGGACGAGCTCGAAATTCCGCTCGAAGCCCAGACACTGTCCATCGTGGGCCCCAACCATCTCACCCCGGACTGGAACGCACAGCGGCTGATCGCCCACGAACTGTCCCACCAGTGGTTCGGCAATTCCCTGACCGTCGCGTCCTGGCGGGACATCTGGCTGCACGAAGGGTTCGCCT
This sequence comes from Arthrobacter sp. UNC362MFTsu5.1, assembly GCF_000685965.1. GTDB lineage: Bacteria > Actinomycetota > Actinomycetes > Actinomycetales > Micrococcaceae > Arthrobacter. Next base: position 25,822 of record NZ_JMLE01000020.1, read on the forward strand.
GCTACGCGGAGTGGATCTGGTCCGAGGCGGCCGGAGTCATGAGCGTAGCGGACCGCGCCGCAGCCGCCTGGCGGAAGCTCGACGCCGGGAACCAGGACCTCATGGTCGGTGACCCCGGGCCCGAGCTGATGTTCGATGACCGGGTGTACAAACGCGGCGCCCTCGCGCTGCATGCCCTCCGGATCCGGTGCGGCGACCTCGCCTTCTTTGCGCTGCTGCACGACTGGGCCGCAAGCAACCGCCACGCATCCGTCTCCACCGCCGGGTTCATCCAGACTGCGGACCGTGTCACCGGAATTGATTCAGAAGCCCTGCTGCACCCCTGGCTGTTCGAAGAGCCGCTGCCTGCCCTGCCTGTGCGGTAGGCCAACACGTCATCCGAGGGCGACGGCGGCCACCAGCTCGTCCGGCAGCCCCGACTCGGCGGGGGCCAGGTCCCGGACACCTGCTCGGTTAAGGACGTCAACGGTCTCCGGCCGCCGCTTGAGGCCCTCTCCGGTCATCTTCAGGAAGGCCTCCTTGCGCGCCCACAGCCGGGCACGCTCGCGCAGCAGCGCCCTCCCCCGCAACGGGGCAATCGCCTGGTGCTCGGCCGGGGTCAGGGCCACGGCGTCGAAGCCGTCGAAGTCCAGCCGCTGCGGATCCTCGGCGTCAACGCCCAGCCGCTGTTCCGGCCCCGGTTCCGCCACGGCTGCCAGCAGGGTCCAGCCAGCCGCCCGGGACAGGCTCAGCAGCAGGGGCGCCCGCAGCCCCGCCAGTTCATAGCCGGGCATCCCGTGGGTGACACCGGGACCGCTGCCGCACCGGGGGCAACGGTAACGGGCCGTCAGGTCCCGGGCACGCACGCCCAGCAGTTCTGCGGCCAACAGCCGCTGGGCCAGCCTGGCCGCAAGGAAGTCCTGCCGTGGCGCGGGCATCATGGCGCGGGCTCGCTCCAGCTCCGGCGGGTCCAGGAACTGCAGGGCTTCACGCTCCAGGGCCGCAACCGCCGGCGCGGAATCCTGCCCGGGGACGCGGAAGGGCGGGCAGGCACGCACAACAAGGTGTGATGCCATGGCCCGCCCTTCCGGTCTTAGCCTTGAACGGCCGAACAGTTGAACGCTGAGCGCTCTAGCGCTGAACGGCCCCGAAGCGCTCGGCAGCAACCGCTACGGCGCTCTCACGGGCGGCTGATGCTTCGTCCGACGTGAGCGTCCGGTCCGCCGCACGGAAGCGGAGTCCGAAGGCCAGCGACTTCTTGCCGTCCTCGATGCCCTTTCCGGCGTACACGTCAAAGAGTGCCACGTCTTCCAGCAGCTCGCCGGCGCCCTCGCGGAGGGCGGCCAGGACGTCGTCCGCCGGGATCTCCTTGGGGACCACCAGGGCAACGTCCTGGGTGGCCACCGGGAAGCCGGAAATGTGCTTCGCGACGATGACGTCGGCTGCCGCTTCGAACAGTGCGTCTGCGTTGAACTCGAGCGCCACCGAACGTGCCGGCATGTCGTGCGCGGCCAGCAGCTTGGGGTGCAGTTCACCGGCGTAGCCCACAACGTCACCGGAGCGCAGCGACAGTTGGGCTGTACGTCCCGGGTGGTAGGCCTGGTGCTGACCCTGGCTGACCACGATTTCGACGCCGAGGACGTCTCCGGCGAGGCGGGCGATGTCCACTGCGTCGGCCCAGTCCCAGGCACGCGGCGTGTGGGCGGCGGCCGCCGGCGAGTCATGGCCGGTCAGGACCGCAGCGATATGCAGCGGCTGGTCCGGGACGCCGTCGTACAGTGCGTCCAGTACCTCATCGGAGGGCTTGACGCCGAGCGGCGGGATGGACGGCGTTCCCACCGTGTCACCCGGCAGGAACACGAGTCCGGCTTCGAAGACCGACAGGTCGCGGAAGCCGCGCGAGTGGTTGCGCTTGGCCACCTCGATCAGGCCGGGCAGGATGGACGTCCGCAGGTAGCCCTGTTCCTCGCTGATCGGGTTGGCCAGCTTGACGGCCTTGCGCTCTGCCCCGTGCTCGGCCACGCCAAAGGTGTCGTTGGCGGCCTTGGACACGAAGGGGTAGGCCAGGACCTCGGTGAGCCCGGCATCGGCCAGGGCCTGCACCAGGCGGCGGCGCTGCTGCTGCACACGCGTCAGGCCGCGTCCCGGGGGCGCCACCGGCAGTGTGGCGGGAATGTTGTCGTAGCCGACCAGCCGGGCGATTTCCTCGGAGAGGTCCTCTTTGGTTTCCAGGTCGTTCCGCCAGCTCGGGGCAGTGACCGTCCAGCCGGCGTCGTGCTTCACCACGGCGGCGCCGAGGTCCTCGAGCGAGGTGACGATCTGCTCTTCGGTGAAGTCGATGCCGATCCGGGCCGCGGCGAAAGCCGCCGGCAGCTCGATCGTGACGGCGTCAGGCGCAGTGCCGACGTCGGTGCCGGCTTCATCGGCGGTGCCGCCGGCGAGCTCGACCAGGAGATCAACCACCCGCTGCGCGGCGATGCCGGCAACCTGCCAGTCAACACCGCGCTCGAAACGCTTGGACGCTTCGGAGGGCAGCTTGTGCCGGCGGCGGGAACGGCCAATGGACACCTCGTCAAAGTGAGCTGCCTCAACCAGGACGTTCGACGTCGAATCGCTCACCTCCGTGGCGGCGCCGCCCATCACGCCGGCGATGCCGATCGCTCCGGAGCTGTCGGTGATCAGGAGGTCCTCGACGTCGAGCGTGCGCTCCTTGTCGTCCAGGGTGGTGATCTTCTCCCCCGCAACCGCGCGCCGGACTACGATGTCGCCGGACAGCTTGTCCAGGTCGTAGCAGTGCGTGGGCTGGCCGAGTTCCAGCATGACGTAGTTGGAGATGTCCACGGGCAGCGAGATGGAGCGGATGCCGGCCAGCCTGAGGCGCGAGACCATCCACGGGGGCGTCGGCCTGGTGGCGTCGACGCCGCGGACGGTGCGGGCCACGAAGCGGTCGCAGCCCGGCTTTCCGTAGATCGGAGCGTCGTCGTTGAGCTTCACGCCGTAGCCGCCGGCCAGTCCAGCCGGCGCCTGCACCTTCGACGCCGGGTCCGTGAAGGACGTACCGGTGGCGTGGGCGTACTCGCGGGCCACGCCACGGATGGAGAACGCGTAGCCGCGGTCCGGCGTCACGTTGATTTCGGCGGCCTGGTCGTAGAGTCCCAGGAGTTCCATGGCGTCGGTCCCGATTTCCGGGTCCAGGCCGATCCGGGACAGCACCAGGATGCCGTCGTGGTCCTCGCCGATGCCCAGCTCGCGGACGGAGGCGATCATGCCGGCGGACAGGTGGCCGTACGTCTTCCGCGCTGAGATGTGGAAGTCTCCGGGCAGCACGGCGCCGGGAAGGGTGACCACTACTTTGTCGCCCTCCACGAAGTTGTGGGCGCCGCAGATGATGCCCTGGACACCGGAGGGGTCGATGCCCTTGCCGGTGAGGGTCTGCTCCTGGCCCTCGGGGACCACGCGGACCTGGCACCAGTTGATGGTTTTGCCATTGGTCTGCGGTTCCTTGACCAGGCTCAGGACCTGGCCCACCACAACGGGACCGCGGAGTGCGTCCGTGGGGCGGTGGACGGCCTCTTCTTCAAAACCGACCTTGACCAGTTCTGCCATAACGTCTTCGGCCGTTGCTCCGGCCGGTACCTGCGCGAACTCACGCAGCCAGGAAAGTGGGATACGCACTGTTAGATCTCCATCCCGAAGTGCTCGCTGAAACGTACATCGCCTTCGATCATGTCGCGCATGTCGCCCACCTCATTGCGGAACATGAGGGTGCGCTCGATGCCCATGCCGAAGGCAAAACCTGAATAGACGTCCGGATCGATGCCGGCTGCCCGGAGGACATTGGGGTTGACCATGCCGCAGCCGCCCCACTCGATCCAGCGCGGACCCCCCTTGGCGCCCGGGTGCCAGATGTCCAGCTCCGCGGACGGCTCGGTGAACGGGAAGTAGTTGGGGCGCAGGCGGATCTGGGCCTCGTCGCCGAACATCTGGCGTGCGAAATGCTCCAGCGTGCCGCGGAGGTCCGCCATGCTCAGCTTCTTGTCGATGGCCAGGCCCTCGAACTGATGGAACACGGGCGTGTGGGTGGCGTCCAGTTCATCGGTGCGGAACACCTTGCCCGGGCACAGCACGTAGATGGGCACTTCGCGCTCCAGCATGGAGCGGACCTGCACCGGCGAGGTGTGCGTGCGCATCAGCAGGTGGGCCTCGGGGGGCTCCACAAAGAAGGTGTCCTGCATTTCGCGGGCAGGGTGGTCCGGCTTGAAGTTCAAGGCATCAAAGTTGAACCACTCGGATTCGACCTCGGGGCCTTCGGCAATTTCCCAGCCCATGCCCACGAAGATGTCCGCCACACGGTCCTGCAGCGTGGAGAGCGGGTGGCGCGCACCGGCACGGCGGCGGCGCGGAGCGGCCGTGACGTCGACGGTCTCTTCGACGAGGATCCGCGCGTCGTTTTCAGCTTCGAGCTCGGCGGTGCGGTCCGCGAGCGCCTTGTTGACGCGTCCGCGGGAGGCGCCCATGAGTTTTCCGGCGGCGGCCTTCTGGTCCTTTGCCAGGCCGCCGATTTCGCGGTTGGCAAGGCTCAGCGGCGCCTTCTCGCCCGTGTGCGCCAGCCTCACGGCCTTGAGCTCGTCAAGGGTGGAGGCAGCGGCAATGGCGGCAACGGCGTGGTCTACGGCGGCAGTAATGGCGGCTTCATCCAGAGGGTTCGGGATGGCAGCGCCCGGCAAAGTTTCAGTCATCTACTGTTCTTAGCTACGAGTCGGGTCTCGCCAGCGAGCTGTCCAGCTGCATTCGGGTCCACCGGCAGCGTGTCCGTCACTGGCTTGTCGTTCCGCACGGCCCTTTCGAGGAGCCGTATGAAGTGACAAAGGGCAGGGCTCGCCGGCATTCGTCCGGCGGGCACTCTCCCCCAGTCTAGTTGAACGCGCCACGCTGGACGCGCCAGAGCACGGACGTGACGCCCCCGCAGGCAGGTGGGCGGGACCCCGCAGGGACGCACAGCGGGAGGGACGGGGATTACCGCCTGCCGCTACCATGGCCTCATGACCTCCGGACAGCGGCTTCGGCAGATCGCCAACCTGCTGAATGCAACGACGCTCCTGGGCCTGCTGCTGGCCAGGTGCGCCCGGACTGCTGTGCGCACCGGTCCGGGTGGCCTGCTGATCGCCACTGGGTACCGGTGGCGGCTCCCCTTCGCCCAGGCGTTCACGGTGGGCAACGTGGTGCTGTTCCGGGCGGAGGCGACGGAGGCGCTGTCCAACAAGGTTCTGCTGGGCCACGAGGAACGGCACAGCAGCCAGTATGCCTGGTGCCTGGGCCTGCCGTTCCTTCCCCTGTATTTCATCGCGGCCGGGTGGTCGCAGCTGCGGACGGGCAACCCGGGGTCCGCCAACGTTTTTGAACGCCTGGCCGGGCTGGAGGCCGGCGGCTACTACCCCCGGTCAGGCACACGCAGAAGCAAACGCCGCAAGGGCAACGCTGCTCCCGATGGAAATGAGGCTTGAGATGACCCACTTCGCCAGGACCGTCACAGTAACCGGCTCCGGCACTGCCGAAGCTGTGCCCGACCTACTGAGCGTCTCCATCGGCGTGGAATGCCGCCGGGAGGACGTGGGCGCTGCGTATGCGGCGGCAGGCAGGGCCGCGGCCGCGATTTCGGCGGTCCTGCGTGAGCACGGCGTACCGGACCCGGACATCAGCACCTCGGGCCTCAACGTCCGGGCGGACGTGGTGTGGAAAGAGGGCCAGGGCCAGACCGTGACGGGGTACGTTGCCTCAAGTGTCCTGGCCGTGCGGCTGCGGGATGTTCCCGGTTCCTCGGACGTCATCGCAGCGGCGGTGGCCGCAGGCGGCAACGATGTCAGGCTGAACGGACTGGAGCTGGGGTTCGCAGATCCGGCCGCAGTCACGGCGCAGGCACGCGAAGCCGCCTGGCAGGATGCCCTCGCCACGGCCACGCAGTTTGCCTCGCTGGCCGGCACGGAACTCGGACCGGTTGTTTCCGTCACCCAGCAGCCCGCGGCCTCGGCTCCGATTCCGGTGGCGAAGATGCAGCGGGCCATGGCCACAGACTCCGTAGGGATTGAGGCCGGGCAATCGAGCGTGTCGGCGACAGTGGGCGTCGTCTGGGAACTTCGCGACCACAGCTAGCGCAGCCGCCTGCGAGCGCCGCGGCAGGTGAGCGGACTGTGCCGGCTCAGTGGACAGTGCCGCTTTAGTGGACGGTGCCGGCGGACAGCTTGACGTCCGCCGTGGTGGCCAGGGCGGTACGGACGACGACGGCGAGCGCCTCCGCCATCACGGCTGCGGGCAGCGAGGGGGTACCGCCGCCTTTGGGCACCTGCCTGGTCTCATACGGGACGTGGATGAATCCGCCCCGCGTTGCGGAGGCGCCCACTCCGGTGTTCAGCGAGTGCATCAGTGCATAGAAAATGTGGTTGCAGACGTAGGTGCCGGCGCTTTGGGAAACCTCGGCGGGGATCCCGGCTGCCCGAAGTGCCCCCAGCGCCGCCTTCACGGGCAGTGAGCTGAAATAGGCTGCCGGGCCACCGGGGACCACTTCCTCGTCCACGGGGCGGTTTCCGGCATTGTCCGGGATACGGGCGTCGTCACAGTTGATGGCGACCCGCTCCAGGGAAATCCGCGGCCGTCCGCCGGCCTGGCCTACGCAGATCACCAGCCCAGGGCTATGGCGCCGCAGGGCATCCTCCAGCACCGTGACGGATTGCCCGAACACGCACGGCAGTTCAAGGGCAGCGACAGCATGGCCCTCGGCCCGCAGGATTTCCGAGGCGGCCGCCGCGGCGGTCCACGACGGGTTGGTGGTTTCGCCGCCGAACGGCTCGAACCCGGTCAGGAGAATCATGGGCCCAGCGTAGCAAGACCACCCGCACGGTTAACCAGGGACCTTGACTTCCATTCGAACATACCTTCGAATAGTAACCATGAGATGGGACGCACAAGCACTCCGGCCGGCGCCTGCGGGCAACAACGCGGGCAACAGCGCAGGCAACGCGTCAGCGGCCGCCCCAGCCGCTGACGCGTTGCTGCCGCTGGCCGGGCTTGTGCGTTCCGTCTCAACCCCCGAATTTGCCGGGGTCACTTTCCATGAGGTCACCGCCAAATCGGTGCTCAACAAAGTGGCAGCCGGTTCGCGCATGCCCTTTGAATGGACCGTGAATCCCTACCGCGGCTGCAGCCATGCCTGCGTCTATTGCTTTGCCCGCAAAAGCCACACCTATCTGGACTTTGACGCCGGCCTGGATTTCGACAGCCAGGTTGTGGTCAAGATCAACGCGGCCGATGTCCTGCGGAAGGAACTTGCCAAGCCGTCCTGGGGTCATCACCACGTGGCCCTGGGCACCAACACCGATCCGTACCAGCGCGCCGAGGGGCGCTATCAGCTGATGCCCGGCATCATCCGCGCGCTGGCCGATTCGGGGACGCCGCTCTCCATCCTCACCAAGGGGACCCTGCTGGCCAGGGACATCCCGCTGCTGAAGCACGCCGCTGCCCAGGTGCCGGTCGGAATCGGTATTTCGCTGGCCATGACCGACGAACAGTTGTCGGAGGCCGTGGAGCCCGGAACGCCGGGTCCCAGGGCCCGGCTCAAGCTGGTCTCACGGCTGCGCGAAGCCGGCCTGCCGTGCGGCGTCATGGCCATGCCCATCCTGCCGTGGCTCTCCGACAGCGACGACGCCCTGGACTCACTCTTCGGTTCGCTCGCCGCGGCAGGCGCCACGGGTGTGACGGCCGGCGCCCTGTACCTCAAGCCGGGCACCCGCGAGTGGTTTATGCAATGGATCGCCGCCCGCCATCCCGAACTGGCGGGCCGTTACCGCAGGCTGTACGGCACAGGATCCTACGCCTCCAAGGAGTACCGCGAATGGCTCGCGGGACGGATCCGCTACTTCAAGGCCCGGCACGGCTTTTCCGGTTCGCACGGCTTCAGCCACCGCGACCTGGCCCAGGACGCCAGGGACGAAGAAGCACAGTATCCCGCCGGCAGCATCCCCGAAGCCCGTACCGGGCCCGGCGCGAATTCCGGTGTGGAATCCGCACAGCCCACGCTTTTCTGACCCGGCATTCCATCCCTGCGGGTTAAACGCTTCCGGCTCCGGTTCTGCCATGGGCAGGGCCGGAGCCGGTGTGCGTGCCTGAGTGTCCGGGCCGGGGGCCGGAATGGCTGGCGGGCTGCTGCCGGTTAGCTGGCCGGGATGACCAGGCCCTTGAACTTCGTGTTGATGAAGTCCTTCATCTCCTGCGACGTCAGGATCTTGAAGAGCTTCTGCACGCGCGGGTCGTCCTTCATCTCTGCCTTGACCGCCAGGACGTTGTAGTACGCGCTGTCCTTGCCCTCCACGAGCAGCTGCTTGTCGGCGCTCAGCCCGGCGGGCAGGGCGAAGGCCAGCGTCACAATGGCGGCGTCCTTGTCATTGAGCGCCTGCGGAAGGCTGGCGTTCTCGATTTCGGTGAACGCCAGGTTCTTCGGGTTCGCCTTGACGTCCTTGAGCGTGATCGGGTTTTCGGTGACTTCAATGAGCCCCTTCGACGCCAGCAGCTTCAGCGCGCGGGACTCGTTGGTGGGATCGTTGGGGATCGCCACCGAGGCGCCGTCGGGAAGGGCCTCCAGGCTGGCGATGTCGTTGGAGTAAAGGGCCATCGGGGGCAGGTAGACCTTGCCGACGCTCACGAGGTTCTTGCCGGAAGCCTTGTTGTAGGTTTCCAGGAAGGTCGAATTCTGGAACAGGTTGGCGTCAATATCGCCGTCGCTTACAGCGGGGTTCGGCGTGTTGTAGTCGCTGAATTCCTTGTACTCCACCGTGAGGCCCTCCTTGGGGGCGAGCTCACGCTGGACATGCTTGAGCATGTCGCCGGCCGGCACGGCCAGGGCACCCACCTTGATGGTTTCGGCGGATCCGGCAGAGGTGCCGGCGCCGCAGGCAGACAGGGCGAGTATGGCGGCTACTCCGGTTGCGGCGGCTTTCAGGACGTGTGATCGGAACATTGGAACTCTTTCGCGGAATGGATCATGAGGGGATGTTAAGTTGGGCGGGAAATGACGCAGGAGGGAGCACCGGCGCGTTCTTACGGCCGGATGACGAGCCGCTAGCGGTGTGAGAGGCGGCGTGCGGCGAAGTTGCCGAGGGACTGGAAGACCTGCACCAGCAGGATCAGCAGGATCACCACACCGAACATGTACTCGGGGCTGTAGCGCTGATAACCGTAGCGGAACGCAACGTCGCCGAGCCCGCCGCCGCCCACGGCACCCACCATGGCGGAGTATCCGATCAATCCAACAACGGTGGTGGACAGCCCAAGCGCCAGGGCGGGAACGGCCTCGGCCACCATCACCCTGGTCAGGATGGTCCACCGGGTGGCGCCCAGCGATTCGGCGGCTTCGATCAGCCCCCGGGGAACTTCGCGGATGCCGATCTCCACGAGGCGGGCGAAGAACGGGATGCCGGCGATGGTGAGGGGCACGATCGCGGCTGTTGCGCCAATGAAGGAGCCCACCACCAGGCGGGTGAAGGGAATCAGCAGAATCATCAGGATGATGAACGGGATGGACCGGCCAATGTTCACTGCCACGTCCAGCAGGCGGTTGATGACCGTGCCGAGGATCCTGCTGCCGAACGGCTTGGCGAGGAGTCCGCCGGGCTCGGTGGTCACGAGGAGGACACCGGCGGCCAGGCCGAACACCACCGTGAACAGCAGACTGAAGCCCACGGTGTAGAACGTCTCGCCGGTGCCCTTGAGAATCGTCTCGAACAGGTCGCGCCAGAAGTACGGGTCGTCGCGGTCAATCATTTAACGACCTCCACAAAGAGTCCCTGGGCCCGAAGATCGGCCACTGCGGCGGCAACCGCCGATGGTTCGCCCGGCAGTTCCAGCCGGGTGCGGCCGGTCTGCCGGCCATGGATGGTTTCCACGGCCGCGCCGAGGATCCCGACGTCGATGCCGTGCCGGCGGGCCAGCCGCGCAATGACCGGACTGTCGGAGGTGGCTCCGGTGAAGGTGATTTCGATGATGGTGTTGTCCGTTTCCGGTATGTCGCCGAGCGGGAAGAGCGCATGGCCCAGCAAGGACTTCTCGGTGGTCAGCAACTGCTCCACGGGCCCCTGTTCCAGGATCCTGCCCTCGCTCATGACGGCGGCGGCGTCGCAGATGCGTTTGACCACGTCCATTTCGTGCGTGATGAGCAGCACCGTGAGGCCCATGTCCTTGCTGAGCTGCCTGATGAGGTCCAGGATCTGGGTGGTGGTTTCGGGGTCCAGCGCGGATGTTGCCTCGTCGCTGAGCAGAACGGATGGCTTGGAAGCCAGCGCACGGGCAATCCCGACCCGCTGCTTTTGACCGCCGGACAGCTGCGCCGGATACGCGGCCGCTTTTCCGTGGAGGCCCACCCGCTCGAGGATCTCCAAGGCCTGTGACCGCCTCGCGGCGCGCCCCGCTCCGGTAATTTCGAGGGACAGCTCCACGTTGGCCTGCACTGTCCGGCTGCTGAGCAGGTTGAAGTGCTGGAAGATCATGCCGATGTTGTGCCGGGCGCTGCGCAGCCCGGCACCGGTCAGGGACGTGACGTCGCGGCCATCCACCACGATAGATCCCGAATCGGGGCGCTCCAGCGAATTGATGGTGCGGATCAGCGTGCTCTTGCCGGCACCGCTTTGCCCGACGACGCCGAAGATCTCACCGCGTCCGACTGCCAGCGAAACGTCGTCGAGCGCACGAACCGCCGTCTCACCGGAGCCGTAGCTCTTCGACACCCGTTCTACGGAAATCATGGGGCTCCCTGTGATGGCTCAAATCCTCGCGGAACGATTGTCCGCAAAAGCGGGTGCGGACAACGTCCGCACCCAACTTAAGAATTCTGCCAAGAAGCCATTGAAGGCGCCCAATCCGAATTTATTCCGCAGAAACGGGTTTCAGCACTCGGATAATTTCACGAATCCAGCGGAACCCGCTCTGAACCGGCAACTGCAGCGAGCAGGGCCCGGACAATCGGGAAATCCGCCGGGATCCAAGGAAGGGTGAGAGCTTCGCCACTTTCCGTCAAGCTGATCCAGCGCAGTTCGTCGTGGTCTTCCAGCGGGCGGGGTTCGCCGTCCGCGATCTCGGCAAACCAGACGCGCATGGTGGCCTTGGCATTGAGCGGCCAGCCGGAAGCGGACTCCGCCAGCAGCTCAGCGCCCAGCCGGACGCCAATGCCCAGTTCTTCCCTGAGCTCGCGGTGCAGGGCATCCTGGGCAGCTTCGAGCGGCTCCACCTTGCCGCCCGGGAACTCCCACATCCCGGCGAACTGCGGTGGCGCCGTCCGGCGGGCCACCAGGAGCCGGGCCGGGGCACTCAGGGAATCCACAACAGCTCCGCCAACTACATTGATGAGTCCAGTCACCGCAACAGTCTATGGGGGACAATGGTGGTGGCCGGTTCCGCCGGCGTCGTCCCGGAACGGCAGTCACCCAGGAACCGGTGACCCGGAATACGGCCGCCTCCTCCAATGTTGCAGTAATCAGATTTTATGCTTCGCGCTGACTGAATCCCCGATGAACCAGAACTTTCGAAAAGCAGGCCAATGACCTTCACGCCCACCCTCAGCCCCGTCAAGCCGAAGGCCGGACCCCGCAACGTCGCCTTGGCCATCGTGTCCCTCGCGATGGGCGGATTCGGCATCGGCGTCACCGAATTCACCATGATGGGGCTGCTCAAGGAGGTGGAACAGGGCCTGAACATCGGTACTCCGGAAGCGGGCCACCTCATCTCGGCCTACGCGCTCGGTGTCGTGATCGGGGCGCCGCTCCTGGCAGCCGTCGGCGCCAAGCTTCCCCGCAAGCACCTCGCGCTGGGCCTCATGCTGTTCTTCAGCCTCGCTAATCTCACGTCATTCATCGCTCCGGATTACGGCACCATGCTGGTGTCCCGGTTCGCGGCCGGATTGCCCCACGGAGCGTTCTTCGGCGTGGCGGCCGTCATTGCCGCTTCGCTGGTTGCACCGACAAAGCGGGGCTGGGCGATTTCCATGGTGATGGCCGGCCTGACCATCTCAAACGTCATCGGCGTTCCCTTCGCCACCTGGCTGGGCCAGGCGTTCGGGTGGCGCCTGCTGTTCGTGCTTGTCGGTGTGATCGGGCTGGTGACACTTGCCATGCTCTGGAAGTTCGTCCCGTTCCAGGAAGCGCACCCGGATGCCAGCATCCGGCGGGAACTTGGCGCCTTGAAGCGGCTCCAGGTGTGGCTCGCCATCCTCATCGGCATCGTGGGTTTCGGCGGGTTCTTCGCCACCTACACCTACATCGCGCACACCATGACGTCCGTGGCGGGGATCCCGGCGTCGTTCCTCCCCCTGGTGGTGGCCCTCTACGGACTCGGCATGGTGGCCGGCAACATCGTGGGCGGCCGCATCGCGGACAAGTCGGTCATGGGCACCATCTATTGGGTGCTGCCAGGAATCGCCGCCGCCCTGGTGGTGTACGCCGTAGCTGTCCATTGGCCGTGGTCCGCTTTCGTGATGGTGTTTGTGGTGGGCGGTGCCGGCTCACTGCTGGTACCCGCCCTGCAGACCCGGCTGCTGGATGCCTCCCCCGACGCCCCGTCGCTGGCCTCCTCGCTGAACCACGCAGCCTTGAACGTCGCCAACGCGCTCGGCGCCTTCCTCGGCGGCCTGGTCATCGCCTGGGGCTGGGGCTACGTTGCACCGGCACTCGTCGGCGCCGTACTGGCCGTTCTTGGGCTTGGCGTTGCCGTCATCAGCGGCCTGCTGGAACGCAAAAGGCCACTGGTGTCCTAACCTGCCCGGGCAGGGTTCGGTCCAGCGGCCCCGTGCGGGTGCAAACCCCGGAGTACGGATCAGACGCTCGCGCGCACCAGGTCCGGTTCAAGGTAGATCACCCGTGCAATGGGCACGGCCTCGCGGATGCGCTTTTCGGCGTCGTCGATGACCGTGGCGATCTCCGCTCCGGTGGCCGCGGCGCCGACGCTGATCTTGGCAGCGACCAACAGTTCTTCCGGACCCAGGTGCATGGTCTTCAGGTGGATGATCCTGGTTCCGTCGGCCTCAAGCGCGGTGCTGATCCTGGCGACGTCCGCCTTGGTGGCGGATTCCCCGAGCAGCAGCGACTTGGTTTCGAGGGCAAGGACGATGGCGATGGCAACCAGCAGGAAACCGATCATCGCCGTTCCCAGTGCGTCCCAGATGCCGTCGCCGGTGATCAGCGTCAGGCCCACGCCGAACAAAGCGAACACCAGGCCCAGCAGAGCCCCCAGGTCCTCCAACAGGATGACGGGGAGCTCCGGCTGCTTGGCGTTGCGGACGAAGTGCACCCAGCTCTGCTTGCCGCGGATGCGGTTTGACTCAGCAATTGCCGTCCGGAACGAGAAGGACTCAGCGACGATCGCACCGATCAGCACGGCCAGCGGTACCCACCAGAAGTCGCCTTCGATGGCGTGCGGGTGCTGAATCTTCCCCCACGCCTCGTACAGTGCAAACAGGCCGCCCACGCTGAACAGCACGATCGAGACGATGAACGCGTAGATGTAACGTTCGCGTCCGTAGCCAAAGGGGTGCTCGGGGCTCGCGGCACGCTGGGCCCGCTTGCCGCCCACCAGCAGGAGGACCTGGTTGCCGGAGTCGGCAACGGAGTGGATGGCCTCGGCCAGCATTGACGACGACAGCGTCAGGATGAACGCGACGAACTTCAGTACAGCGATGGTCAGGTTTGCAGCCAGAGCCGCGACGATCGCCTTGGTACCGCCATTTGCAGCCAAGTGAGCTTCACCTCTTCAGGGATTGCCGGAAAATTGCAGGTGCGATCACCGCGCAATGCTGATGCCCGCAAGGATCACGGTACCTGCCCGCCGCTCCCGGACACACCACGGGTCACAGCGGACGACACCAAAAACATTGAAAATAAGCCTGCTGACAAGGAAACACACCTGTGTTAGCTTGAACATAATCGGGACCCGTAGTGAGTTCCGACGATTATGTAGGAGGAGACATGGGCTTTCTTGGCTGGATCATTCTCGGACTCATTGTAGGAGCAATCGTCAAGGCAATCATGCCTGGTAAGGTCGGCGGCGGCTGGGTCACCAGCCTCGTGCTTGGTGTCGTCGGCGCCATCGTCGGCGGCTGGATCGGCGACCTGTTGTTCGGCGGCGGCAAAATGGAATTCTGGAACCTCGGTTCCTGGCTTCTCGCCATCGTCGGCGGCCTTGTAGTAGCCGGCATCTACGGCTTCATCACCGGCCGCAGCAAGACCTCATAAATTCACCCACCACCACTGAGGGCACCAGGTGCCTGACAGTGAGGAGTACGACGGCGGGGCCCACCGGAAGGCGGGCCCCGCTGTTGCGTTAAGGCCGTTTTTCGTTGAAGCCGGGTTCTGCCCAGCCGCGTACGGGCGTTCAGGCCCGCTTCTGCGAACGCGCACTCGCGTAGAGGCACACCGTTGCCGCCGTGCCGACGTTCAGGCTTTCCGCGGCCCCGTAGACCGGTACCGCCACCCGGTGGTCCGCCAGTGCGAGTTCAGCCTCGGTCAGCCCCTGTGCCTCGTTGCCGAACAACCATGCCGTGGGCCGCTCCAGCTCGTACACGGAGGCTGTGCCGGAGGCACCCAGCCTCCGTGCCGCGTTTTCATCCTGGAGCTGGTCAAGGTCAAGCTGGCCGTATCCGTCGGCGGCCAGGATGCCGATGCCGCGTTCGCGGCAGGCGGCGGCCAGGTCGGCAAGGTCCGTTCCCAGCACCACGGGGAGATGGAACAGGGAGCCCGCGGTGGAGCGGACGGCCTTGGGGTTGTATATGTCCACGCTGGAGGCTGTCAGGACGACGGCGTCGGCTCCGGCGGCGTCAGCTGCCCGCAGCACGGTGCCCGCATTTCCGGGGTCCCGCACCTGGCACAGCACGGCGATAAGCCGTGGACCGGCGTCGAGCACTGCGTTGAGGTCCACATCCACAAAGGCGCAGACGGCGATGATGCCCTGGGGATTGACGGTGTCCGCCATCGCGGCAAGCACCTCGTCGGTAGCGAGCCGGGCATTGACGCCCTCGGCGAGTTCATCAAACTCGGGATAGCGGTCCAGGCAGCTCTCGCTGGCGAACACTTCGTGGACCACGCCCGGCTCCCCCGCGGCAGTCCTCTTCCGGTGGAGCACCAGGGCCTCCCGGACCGCCTGCGGGCCCTCGGCCAGGAACTGCCCGCGCTTTAAACGGGCCGGGCGCCCTGCAAGCTTTGCCACATCCCTCACCCGATCAGCTCGGGGGTTGGAGAGTGGAAAGTCTTGCGGGCGCCCGGTTTCGTTCATATAAGAACTTTAGTGGCTATTGCCACCGGTCCCTGAACTGCGGAATGCTACTTGGCAGCCTTTTCGGCGGCCGGCTTCTTTGCAGCCTTCGCCTTGGGAGCCTTGGCCTTCGGGGCGGCATCGTCCGAGACGGCCGGCGCGGAAGTGTCAGCAGGCAGCGAGTCCTTGGCGATCTGTACCAGCGCAGCAAAGGCGTTGGCGTCAGAAACGGCAAGCTCGGCCAGCATACGGCGGTCAACCTCGACCTCAGCGGCCTTCAGGCCCTGGATCAGACGGTTGTAGGTCAGGCCGTTGGCGCGGGAAGCAGCGTTGATGCGCTGGATCCACAGGCGGCGGAAGTCGCCCTTCTTCTTCTTGCGGTCGCCGTAGCTGTACACAAACGAGTGCAGCAGCTGCTCTTTGGCCTTGCGGTACAGGCGTGAACGCTGTCCACGGTAGCCCTTGGCGCGCTCAAGGATAACCCGGCGCTTCTTGTGGGCGTTGACCGCCCTCTTCACACGTGCCACGTGCGTACTCCTTCGAAAATCTGATCCCAAGCATCTACTGCCGGTACAACCGGCTGGCCTGAGAAGCCTTTTTGGTAGTTGACCGCTGCCAGGTGGCAACAGTCAGAGAACTTGGAACTTAGATGCCGAGCATCTTCCGGATGACCTTGGCGTCGCCCTTGAAGACGATCTTGTCGCCGGCGAGGCGACGGGTCAGCCTGGAGGACTTGTGCTCGAGGTAGTGGCGGCGGTTGGCCTGCTGGCGACGCAGCTTGCCGCTGCCGGTCAGCTTGAAGCGCTTCTTAGCACCACTGTGGGTCTTCATCTTCGGCATGGGAACCGATCTCCTTACGTATCCGCAGACAAGTCTGCAGTCTTTCGTGCAGCCACCCCTGCGGGCGGCGTGCTGGTTGCTTGCTGTGCTCAGGCGATGCTTCGCACAGCTTTGAACTAGTTAGTCTTCTTGCTGCCCGGTTTGGGAGCAGCAGGTCGTGCTGCAGGCTTCGGTGCCGCAGGCCGGGCTACCGGCTTGGGCGGCGGTGCGGGAACCCCGGCCGGCTTCGGCGCCACGGGGGCAGCCTCTGCGGGCTTCGGTGCAACCGGCGCCTTGGCCACAGCGGGCTTGCTTACCGCAGGACGCGGCGCTGCCGCTGCCCTGGGGGCTTCGCGCTTCGGAGCTTCCTGCTTGGGTGCTGCCTGCTTCGGAGCTTCCTGCTTAGGCGCTTCCTTGACGGGCGCTGCCTGCTTCGGAGCTTCCTCAGCGGGAGCTTCCTGCTTCGGAGCTTCCTTGACCGGGGCTTCTGCTTCCGGGGCCGCAACCGATTCCGCAGGTGCCTCGGCGCTGGTTGAAGCCGCGGCCTCAGTGTTCGCCTCGGGTGCTGCTTCTTCAGTCGTAACGGCAAAACCCTCAGGAAGCAGGTCCGCAAGGGACTGCGTCATGGCGGGCTGGTCGCGGCTGACGTCCACCCGGCCGCTGGCCTTGGCTTCGTTCTGGGCCTTGGCCTCGGCGCGCTGCGTCGCACGGCGGGCTTCTGCCTTGGCCTCAGCCTTGTTCTTGAGCGGACCAACAACCATGACCATGTTGCGGCCATCGATGCGGGGGCTGGACTCGACAACGCCGACTTCGGCGACATCGTCAGCAAAGCGCTGGAGCAGGCGGATGCCCATTTCCGGACGCTGCTGTTCGCGGCCGCGGAACTGGATCATGGCCTTGACCTTGTCCCCGGCGCCGAGGAAGCGGAGGGCGTGGCCGCGCTTGGTCTCGTAGTCGTGGGTGTCGATCTTCAGCCGGAAACGGATTTCCTTCAGAACCGTGTTGGTCTGGTTCTTCCGGGCCTCGCGTGCCTTGACGGCGGCTTCGTACTTGTACTTGCCGAAGTCCATCAGCTTGCACACCGGAGGCTTGGCCTGCGGTGCAACTTCAACGAGATCAAGGTCGGACTCGGCAGCCAAACGCAGGGCGTCCTCAATACGGACGATTCCTACCTGTTCACCTGCAGGGCCGACCAGCCGCACCTCGGGGACGCGGATACGCTCATTGATTCTTGGCTCGCTAATGTTAGAACTCCTGTGGTTGAGATGAGTACTCCACCGGCAAATAGAGAAGGCCCCCAATTGCCGGAGCAATCGAAGGCCTCGAAGATCGGATGTACACCGCCTCCGGGGAGGCTGTACGCGTTCCACGCAACTGACGCTGCTGTGGACCGCCCGACCAGGTACCCGGCAACCTTGCTTCCGCGGGAAACTACTTCCGGGAAATCGGCTGACGCGGGTGGGAGAGAACTCCGCTTGCAAACTGAAAGTCAATCCTACCGAAGGAACCCCAAAAACTGCACATCGGCGGTTACGAGTTTCACATAGCAAAATAACGACATTCAGTCGGTCTGTGACAAGCTTACCAGTATGAGCACTTCAGACAGTAATTCACACGTTTTCGAGCCCGCCGCCGGTCAGCGGGACGGCCAGGAGCAGGTCTCGCAGCAGATCCGGGACATCTCCGAGGTTCCCGCCATCGAGGTCATCACCACCGCCGCTGTGCACCTGATGAGCGCGTCGGCCGTCAAGCTCGGCCTTGCCGCCGAGGACAATGCCGAGGAGCTCAAGGACCTGGATGAGGCCCGCAAGCTGATCACCGCCCTGGCCGGACTCGTGACTGCTGCCGCTCCGGAAATTGGTTCCCAGCACGCCGGTCCGTTGCGCGACGGACTTCGCTCCCTGCAGCTGGCCTTCCGCGAAGAGTCCATCATTCCTGACGCGCCGGGCAAGGGCCCGGGGGAAAAGTACACCGGCCCGGTCAACTAGGAGCCAATCCAGGCTTTCAACCGGCATATCGACGGCGGCGTGCGGACCAACGGGGTCTGCCCGCCGCCGTCGTCGTTTGAGGCCCGAAGATTTAGCGCCGTCACCGCATCAGGCCGGTGGCCGCGATCCTGTCGTTGGATCAGGCGGGAGCCGGTCCCGCTCTAGGCGGCCAGGGTGCGCCGGCGGCGGTGGCGCAGCAGCACCAGGCCGAACAGGCAAAGGACAACACCCGCAGCTCCTACCGAGACAAATCCGGCGGACGGTCCGATTCCATCAATGAAGACACCGGCCAGCGGTGCGCCGAGGGCCACCCCCGCGGTCAGTGCAGACCCGTACCAACCCATGGCCTCTCCGCGGCGGCCCTCCTCCACGAGCTCGGCCACTTTTTCCGAGGCAGAGGAAAGGACCGGCGCGCACAGCAACCCTGGCAGCAGCGACAGCAGGCACAGGGTCAGCGTGTCCCGGGCGAAGCCCATCGGGATGGTGAGGGCGGCCATCCCGAGTAACAGGACGATCGGGGAAACCGGCCGGTGCATGGCGCCGTAGAGGAGCCCGCCGACAACGGAAGCCGCGCACCAGAAGACGAAGACCAGGCCGATCTCGGCCTGGTGTCCGCCGGTCTCCAGAGCGGCAACAATGCCCACGTCGGTGCCGCTCAGGACCATTCCTGCCCCGGCGGCCACGGCAAAGACCGCCGCCACCGCGGCGGTCAACCAGGCAAAGTTGTGTGCCACCCTGTGCCGCAGGCCCGAGCGGCGGAGCTCACCGGCCGCCACCGGAGCAAGTTCGGCAGCAGCCTCCTGCAGGTGCGCCGGAGCCGCGGCGACGACCGCCACTTCCGCGCCTTCCTGCTGGTCCGTTTCGTACTCGGCATCCGGCACCGCGCTGCGCGTGGGAGGGTTGAACCACATCAGGAACAGGCCGGCCACGGACGTGCACACACCCACCACCGTCAGTCCTGCCACCGAATATCCGGCAGTGGCCACGATGGCGCCGGCCGCGGGGCCGAGCATAAACACCAGCTCCGTGGCGATCGCATCCAGCGCGAAGGCGGTCCGCCGTTGCTCCCCGCTTGCCAGCACGCCCAGGGACTGGCGCACCACGCTGAAGATGGGCAGCGTGAGGAGTCCCCCGACGAAGACCAGCGCCAGCAGCCACTCGTACGAGACGTGCGGAACCACGGACCAGATGACGGTCTCGGAGACGACGGAAGGAATCAGTGCTTTGCGCAGGCCGACGGTGTCCACCCGGCGGCCGCGCCAGGGGGCCCCGACGGCGATGCCGATGGTCATGACCGCTGCTGCGGCACCGGCGGCGGCATACCCCTCGCCCAGGGTGAGGACGATGTGCAGGGTCAGCAGTACCCCGGCCGCTGAATGCGGTATCCGGGCTATCATTCCGACGGTCAGCAGCCGCCTGATGGGCCTGACTGCAAGAAGCTCCTTGTAGAGAGCGAAATTCACGGGTTACGTCCTTCATCCTGCCGACGGCAGGACCGGGATGTGACCCGCCTGCCGTCAGCTACTCTGCTGCGCGCTGCAACTTTACCTCTATCGAATCAACCCGCTCGGCAAAGACCGCATTCCGGGACCACTCGGTGTTGAGTCCGGCCACTACTGCCTGGACGGCCGCCGCGTCCAGTCCGTCTGCCAGGTACAGCACGACACGCAGCTCCGGGCCGGGACCGCCGCCGGGGACAACCGCACCGCCGGCTGTTGACGACGCGACACCGCCGCCCGGCTCGAGTTCCACGCGCCTTACCGGCGGATAGCCGGCCGTTGCATCCGCCATGGCGCGCGCAAGTTCCGGATCTGCGTAGGACGGAAGCCACTCCTGCTGCTGGGCGAGTGCCCAGACGGCCGGCCGGCGGACAACGAACGTGTATTCGGAACCGGGGTCCAGCACGAGGAGTTCGGCGCCTTCGGCCACGGCGGACAGTGCGGCCCTGGCGGCATACACCGCCACCGGTCGGGCTTGCGGGTGCCACGCTTCCAATGCCGCTGCCGACGTGAAGACGGGAAGGGCGGTCCGCCCGTCCGGTGCTTTCAGCGTTACGAGCGCCATGTCCGCCTGCTTGTCCCCGTGAAGCGTATGGTCGTGCGTCCCGTGGTCGCTCTCTTCGGCCAGCTGGGCAACGATCGGAACAAACACCCGGGCAGTGGCCAGGGACGCAACCACCGCAGCCTCACTGCCGGCAGCGGAGCGCAGGGCGTCAACAGCGGCGAGGTAACCGGCATCGGCCGTGCCGTCGTCGTCCTCGAAGTTGTGGATCTTCGCATCCTCGCCGGCCAGGCTTCGGCCGGCCCAGGGCTGGCCGGCGGAATCCGTGGCCCCGCCTGAGCCGGCAAGCGCAGCGGCGATGTGGCCGGGCAACTGCCGGGGGGCCGGGGGGCGCTGTTCCGCTGGAGGTCGCTGATCCATGGTGGTTGCCGGCCTAGCGGCGGCCTGCTACGTCAAGCGCTTCCGGCAGCGTGAAGGCACCGGCGTACAGGGCCTTGCCCACGATGGCACCTTCAACGCCCAGCGGGACGAGGGAGCGCAGCACTTTGAGGTCTTCCAGGCTCGAGATGCCGCCGGAGGCCACCACCGGCTTGCCGGTCTTCTCCACCATCTGGCGGAGCAGCTCAACGTTGGGGCCCTGCAGGGTGCCGTCCTTGGTGACGTCCGTGACCACGTAGCGGGCGCAGCCGGCTTCCTCGAGGCGTGCCAGCACGTCCCACAGGTCGCCGCCTTCCTTGGTCCAGCCGCGGCCCGCCAGTGTTGTTCCGCGCACGTCGAGGCCGACGGCGATCTTGTCACCGAAGCGGTCGATGGCCCGTGCAGTCCACTCCGGGTTTTCCAGGGCCGCCGTGCCCAGGTTCACCCGGGCGACGCCGAGGTCCAGGGCTTTTTCGAGTGATTCGTCGTCGCGCAGGCCGCCGGACAGTTCAACGTTGATGTCCAGCCGCCCCACCACTTCGCGGAGCAGTTCGGCGTTGGATCCGCGGCCAAAGGCTGCATCCAGGTCCACCAGGTGCACCCACTCGGCGCCCTGTTCCTGCCAGTTGAGCGCAGCTTCCAGCGGCGTGCCGTAGCTCGTCTCGCTGCCGGCCTCGCCCTGGACCAGGCGGACCGCCTGGCCGTTCACGACGTCGACGGCGGGCAGCAGTTCCAGGACGGGCAGCGGCGTTTCGGTGGTCATCTTCAGGTCCTCAGGTTGTAGTGAAGCTGTGGTGAACAGGCAGGGGTGCGGGCCCGGCTAGTTGGCCGGCAGGGTAAGAAGGTATGCGGCCAGCAGCGACATTCCGGCCAGAACGTAGAAAACGACCTGGGTCCAGAGCGGCTTGTGCTGCTGCCTGAAGGACAGCGCCCCGCCAACCAGCAGGCCGGCGAGGCCCATCAGGACTATGGACCACATCTAGGCGGCCGGTCCGCTGCTCGCGGCAGCGGCTTCCGTGGCGGCCGCCTTGCCGTGGCGCAGGCTGTTGACCCAGTTGCGGAGGAGTCGGGCGCCGGCGTCGCCGGACTTTTCCGGGTGGAACTGGGTGGCGCACAGCGGCCCGTTCTCCACGGCTGCGATGAACGGTGCGCCGTGCTCGGACCAGGTGACAAGCGGCGCCGCCATGCGGGGCTGGATGACGTCGAAGTCCCAGTGCTGCACACCGTAGGAGTGGACGAAGTAGAAGCGCTCGTTTTCAACGCCCTCGAAGAGCCGGGATCCTTCCGGAACCTTCACGGTATTCCAGCCCATGTGGGGTACGACCTCGGCGGGCAGCAGTTCCACCTTGCCGGGCCACTCCCCCATGCCCTCGGCTTCGGTACCGTGCTCGACGCCGGCCTCGAACAGCACCTGGAGTCCCACGCAGATGCCGAGGACAGGACGGCCGCCGGCGACACGCCGGCCGATCATCCGGATGGCGTCCACGGCCTTGAGCTCGCGCATGACCGTTTCGAAGGCTCCGACGCCGGGGACCAGCAGCCCGTCGGCATTCAGGACGTCCTCGGGCTTGGCGCTGAGGATGACCTCGGCGCCCGCACGCTCCAGCGCACGGACGGCCGAGCGGACGTTGCCGGAGCCGTAGTCCAGGACTGTGACGGTGGGTTTGCCCTCGGGTGACGCCGGCTTGGCGTTTCCGGCCGGATCCAGGATTGCCCCGTCCTGGAGGATCGGCCCGGTCACAGCGCACCCTTGGTGGAGGGGATGCCCTCCACGCGGGGGTCCGGCTCCACGGCGGCGCGCAGGGCACGCGCGAAGGCCTTGAACTGGGCTTCCACGATGTGGTGGGGGTCCCGGCCTGCGATGACGTTCATATGCAGGCAGATACCGGCGTGCAGGGTGATCGCCTCGAAGACGTGACGGGTCAGCGAACCGGTGAAGTGGCCGCCGATCAGGTGGTATTCCTGCCCGGCGGGCTCACCGCCGTGCACCAGGTAGGGCCGCCCCGAGACATCGACGACGGCATGGGCCAGGGCTTCGTCCAGGGGTACGGTGGCTTCGCCGAAACGGCGGATCCCGGCCTTGTTGCCCAGCGCGGTGCGAAGCACTTCGCCAAACGTGATGGCGACGTCCTCCACCGTGTGGTGGACGTCGATGTGGATGTCACCGGTCGCCTTGACGGTCATGTCGATGAGCGAGTGCTTGCACAGTGCGGTCAGCATGTGGTCGTAGAACGGAACCGAGGTGCTGATGTCCGAGATGCCCGTGCCATCAAGGTTGATCTCGACGAGCACGGATGATTCGCTCGTGGAACGCTCCATACGGGCGGTCCGGGCCTCGGCAGCAATGGATCCGGTGGTGCTCATGTGTTGTGTCCTTTGGATGTAAGGAGAAATACCGTCTGTGTGCAAGTCTGCGGAACCGGCTCCCTGGGAAACCGGGGTCTGACTCAAGTTTAGGCCGGGACGCTGGGCTGCCCGGCCAGGATCAGTTCCAGGGCTTCGAGGAAGGCTGTGGTTTCCGTCTCAGTGCCTGCCGTGACGCGCAGGTGGCCGGGGATTCCGACATCCCGGATCAGGACGCCGGCGTCCAGCAGTCCCTGCCAGACGCGGTGGGGATCCTCGAGCCCGCCGAAGAAGACGTAGTTCGAGTCGGAAGCGGCAGGCTTGAGTCCCATCCGGGTCAGCTCCGTGACGATCCGGTCGCGCTGCCGCTTGATGTCCTCGACGTCGGCCATGAGGGCTTCGCGGTGTGTCAGGGCTGCCAGGCCGGTCGCCTGCGTGATGGCGGACAGGTGGTACGGCAGCCGAACGAGCCGCAGTGCGTCCGTAACCTCGGGGGCGGCCGCCATGTAGCCGAGCCTTGCACCGGCCAAGGCAAAGGCCTTGCTCATGGTGCGGGACACGATCAGGCGCTCACGGCCCGGCAGGAGGATGAGGGCGCTGGGCGTCCCGTCGTGCGCAAACTCGTGGTAGGCCTCATCGACGATCACGACCGTCTGGCTGGCCTCGCCCGCGGCGTAAACGGCTTCCACCACGTCCAGCCCCAGGCCCGTGCCGGTGGGGTTGTTCGGTGAACACAGGAAAACGATGTTGGGCTGGAGCTCCCGCACCTGACGGGCCGCCGACTCAGCACTGAGGCCGTAATCGTCCGCACGCTGGCCGACGATGTAGCCCGTGTCGGTGCCGCTTGCCAGCAGGGGGTACATGGAATACGTGGGCGGGAATCCGAGGGCGGTACGCCCCGGCCCGCCAAACGCCTGCAGGATCTGCTGCAGCACTTCATTGGACCCGTTGGCGGCCCAGATGTTCTCAGCGCCCAGTCCGTGGCCCAGGTACTCCGCCAGGCGCTCACGCAGTTCGGTGAACTCCCGGTCCGGGTAGCGGTTCAGTCCCGCCGCGGCAGCGGTCACGGCCTCGGAGATGGCGGCGAGGACATCGGCCGGAACGCCATGGGTGTTTTCGTTGACGTTGAGCAGGATGGGAACATCCAGCTGCGGCGCACCGTACGGGCTCAGGCCCCGAAGGTTGGTCCGGAGGGGAAGTCGGTTCAGTCGCTCTAGCTGGTCAGTCACTTCAACAGTTTAAGTGAGGGTGGCCGGGCCGCCGAAACTGTGACGCCACCTCCCGGTCTCAAGCAGGTCTTGACGGGCTGGATTGAGTCCTGGCGCCCTAGTTTGAAGGGACAAAGATCTGCTGCCCCGGCATGACCCTGCCGCCGTCGAGGTTGTTCAGCTGGACAATGTCGGCCACGACGTCCCGCGGGTCACGTTCGGGCGCCACGGACCCGGCGATCTCCCAGAGGGACTGCCCCGGCTGAACCGTCACCGACACGGTGGGAGTCAAGGACAGCTCGGTTGCGGAATCCGCGGCCTTCGCCGGCGAGTTCAGGAAGCCGGCCAGCGAGATCAGGAGCACGGACAGCAGGATCAGTGGAATCCCGACCAGGACAATGCGCCCGCGGCGGGTCAGTCGGAGGGGCGGCTGCGAGGACCTGGTCTTCGCCGCCTTAACGACCGGGCGTTCCTCCCAGTTGAAGCCCAGCATGGGAGATTCCGGGCCGTGGTGTCCCAAACCCTGCTTGGCCGAACCATCATGACGCGAACCGTGAATAGCGCTTGTAACTGACATGAACTGAGCCCTCCTGGACCTGACTGTGCTGCCCGCTGTGTTCCTGAAGCCGGCGACCGCCCGTTCCGGTTTTCGAACATAGAACCGAAGGAGCGTTGCGACTAGAACACATATTCGAACTTTACTGGTTCTGTTCTAGCACTTATTAACGAACATTGTCGAGACTCACTAGAACAAATGTTTGAAAAACCTGTGGGGCTGGCCTACGTTTGAGCTACAGAACAACCACTTCTGCAGTTGATCAGCAGGGTCTGACATTTCAGGCCGGAAGTTCCCGGCACCTGCAGCGATGGAGGCCGGGGAGAACGGAAAGGCGTTGGCGAACATGGCAGCACAAGCCACCGGCGGCAGGGCTACGCAGCGGAGCCAGCAGTCATCAGCGAAGCCGAAGGGCCTCACAGTACGTCAGAAGAAAATTCTGGAAACGATCCAGCGCTCCGTCAACGACAACGGCTACCCGCCGTCAATGCGTGAAATCGGCGACACCGTGGGGCTGGCCAGCCTCTCCAGCGTCACCCACCAGCTCTCGCAGCTTGAGAAGCTGGGCTACCTCCGCCGCGACCCCAAGCGGCCGCGTGCCATGGAAGTCCTGATGCCGTTGACCCTGGACGAGGGTACGGCCAAAATCACCGGCGTGGAGAAGCCTGCCCGGCTGCGTACCGTCGGCGGCCTGTCTGTTTCCGAACTGGCCACGGCAACGGATACGGCCATGGTCCCCTTGGTCGGGCGGATCGCTGCCGGCGGCCCGATCCTGGCTGACCAGGTCGTCGAGGACCTGATGCCGCTGCCACGGCAACTGGTGGGCCACGGGGAGCTATTTATGCTGAAGGTGTCCGGCGATTCCATGATCGACGCGGCGATCTGCGACGGCGACTGGGTTGTGGTGCGCCGGCAGAGCGACGCCGCCAACGGCGACATTGTTGCCGCCCTCCTCGATGATGAAGCCACAGTCAAGACGTTCCGCCAGCGGGACGGCCACACCTGGCTGCTGCCCCAGAACACGCAGTACGAACCCATCCTGGGCGATCACGCCACCATCATGGGCAAGGTCGTTTCGGTCCTTCGCTCGCTGTAGCAGCGCACTCCTTCAGGCGGAAGCGGCCTCTGCCGGAGCCTGTGCAAGCCGGCTCAGCGCCGCAACCGCGATGGCCGGATCAGTGGTGGGCCAGAACGGTGGCAGGGCAGCCCGCAGGAAGCCCCCGTAACGCTCCGTGGACAGCCTGGAGTCCAGGACGGCCACAACACCTTTGTCGCCCGTGGAGCGGATCAGCCGGCCTGCTCCCTGGGCCAGCCGGATCGCGGCGTGGGTGGCCGATACCGACATGAAGCCGTTGCCGCCCGCCTGGGCCACGGCCCGGGAGCGTGCCGTCATGAGCGGGTCATCCGGCCGCGGGAACGGAATCCGGTCGATGACCACCAGCCGGCATGACCCGCCGGGGACGTCAACACCCTGCCACAGGGACATGGTGCCGAAAAGGCAGGTGTCCGGTTCGTCGGCGAACTGCCGCACGAGTGCGGTCATGGTCGATTCGCCCTGGCACAGGATGCTGACATCCAGCCGCGGGCGCATGGCTTCTGCCGCTTCTTCGGCGGCCCGCCGCGACGAAAAGAGGCACAGTGCCCCGCCGCCCGAGGCCCGGATAAGTTTCTCCAGCTCATCCAGCGCTTCAGGGGATGTCCCCCGGCCGGGCTTCGGCAGATGGCTGGCCACGTAGAGGATTCCCTGCTTGGGATAGTCAAAAGGGGACCCGACGTCCACTCCGGTCCAGCTGGGTGCGCCCTGTCCCACGAGCCCGAGCCCGCCGGCGGCGGGTTCGAAGGCCGATCCTATGGCGAGGGTGGCCGAGGTCAGGATCACTGTATGGCCCGCAAAGAGCCCGTCACGGAGCTTTCCAGCCACACTCAGCGGTGCAATGTTGATCAGGGCCGGCGCCGCATCGTCCGGCTGGGAGTAGCCCTGCTGCGGGTCAAAGGTGCTGTTTCGCGAAAACCAGACCACTTCGCGGTTTTCCCGCGCGGCAATCAGGCGTTCGCAGAGCTCAAGGATGACCATCAGGCGCGACCGGGCGAGCTGGCGTCCGCCGTCGGCCGTGTTGGCGCTGTCCCCCTTGGAGTCGGACAGGGCGGCGCGGCAGGCTTCCCGCAACTGGTCCACGCAGTCGAGTTGTTCATCGTTGAGGCCGTTGGGCAGCAGGCCGCTGGGGACTCCGGCGATGGCCAGCTCAAGGTTGGCGGCAGCGTTGTTGAGCGCATCCACCGTGATCCCGGTGTTCTTGCGGGCGCCGGAGGCGGCGGCGTGGACCATGGCCACAGACAACTGGCCGGAGACTGCCCCCGTCACCCGGTCCTGGAGCTCGTGCGCCTCGTCCACCACCACGACGTCGTACTCCGGCAGCACGGCCAGGCCCTCGAAGGCGCTGACGGCCAGCATGGCATGGTTGGTGACCACAACGTCGGCCTCGGCTGCGTCATGCCGGGCAAGTTCGCTGAAGCACTCGGCAGCCATGGGACATTTCTGCGCTCCCAGGCATTCCATCGACGTGACGGACACCTGCCGCCATGCACGGTCCGTCACACCGGGCATCAGTTCGTCCCGGTCCCCCGTGGCGGTCTTCTCCGCCCATTCGCGGAGCCTGACTACTTCCTTGCCCAGCTGCGATGCCGGACCGCCCAAGGAGGCGGCGAAGTGCGGGACGCTGGTGTCCTCCCCCAGTGAGAAGAGCTGACCCTCCGACGGCTCTTCGGAGGGGAACCCGCCGTCGAGCTTATGCCGGCAGACGTAATTGGCCCTGCCCTTGACGAGGGCTACCTTGACGGGGCGCTCCAGGGCGGGGGTGATGGTTTCCAGCAGCCGCGGAAGGTCCCTGCCCACGATCTGGGTCTGCAGGGCCAGGGTGGCGGTGGACACCAGGGTGGGTTTGTCGCTGACCTGTGAATGGGCGATCAGCGGAATCAGGTACGCGAGTGACTTTCCGGTGCCGGTTCCGGCTTGGACCAGCAGGTGGTCGCCGCTGTCGATAGCGCGGGCCACCTGCCGGGCCATCTCGTGCTGGCCGTCGCGGCTCTGTCCGCCCATGCCGGACACCGCCCGGTCGAGCAGTTCGATGACGAACTGCTCGCCGGCGGAGCCGCTGGTTTCTCCGGCCCCGGGATCAGACATTGCTGATGAAGGATTCCAATTCAGCGGCGAGCCCTTCGCGCACCATGACCAGGGCGCGGGTGCCCTGCTCTTCATGGTCCAGTCGAAGGATTTCGGCGTCCGTTTCGTGGAGCTTGCTGATCAGGTCACCGCGGTTGTACGGGATCAGCAGTTCCATCTTGACGCTGGGCCGCGGAATGGATTCGCTGATCGCCTTCAAGAGCTCAGCGATGCCCTGCCCGGTGCGCGCGGACACCACCACGTGGCGGGGTTCGCGCTGCTTCAGCCGTTCCACCACGAACGGGTCCGCGGCGTCGGCCTTGTTCAGCACGATGATCTCGGGCACTTTACGGGCGTCCACTTCGCTGAACACTGCCCGGACCGCCGCGATCTGGCCCTCCGGATCGGGATGCGAGACGTCCACCACGTGCAGGATGAGGTCCGAATCCGCCACTTCCTCCAGGGTGGAACGGAAGGCCTCCACCAGCTGGGTGGGAAGGGACCGCACGAAGCCCACGGTATCGGCCAGGGTGTAGCCCAGGCCGTCCGCTGTTTCCGCCTTGCGGACGGTGGGATCCAGCGTGGCGAACAGGGCGTTCTCCACCAGGACGCCGGCGTCGGTCAGCCGGTTCAAGAGCGAGGACTTTCCGGCGTTTGTGTACCCTGCGATGGCTACGGACGGCACGGAATTACGACGGCGGTTGGCCCGCTTGGTCTCCCGCGCCGGCTTCATCGCGGCGATTTCACGCCGCAGCTTGGCCATCCTGGTGCGGATCCGGCGCCGGTCCAGTTCGATTTTGGTTTCACCGGGACCGCGGGAACCCATGCCGGCGCCTGCGCCGCCCACCTGGCCGCCGGCCTGGCGGGACATGGATTCGCCCCAGCCGCGCAGGCGCGGGAGCAGGTATTCAAGCTGCGCCAGCTCCACCTGGGCCTTGCCTTCACGGCTCTTGGCGTGCTGGGCGAAGATGTCCAGGATCAGGGCGGTGCGGTCGATGACCTTGACCTTCACAATGTCCTCGAGTCCACGCCGCTGTGACGGTGCCAGCTCGGCATCCACCACCACGGTGTCCGCACCGGTGGACATCACAATGTCCTTGAGCTCCTGGGCCTTGCCGGAGCCGAGGAACGTGCCGGGATCGGGCTTGGCACGGCGCTGGACAATGCCGTCCAGAACCTCCGAGCCGGCAGTTTCCGCCAGGGCGGCAAGCTCGCGGAGGGAATTTTCGGCGTCGGCGAGGGTGCCTTCTGTCCACAGGCCGGCCAGCACCACGCGTTCGAGGCGCAGCTGCCGGTATTCAACTTCGGTGACGTCTTCGAGTTCGGTGGAAAGGCCGGCCGTGCGGCGCAGGGCCCGGCGTTCCTCAAGGTCCTGCTGGTCCCCGTCGAAGATGCTGTGTTCGCTGTCCTGGCGGGAAATCGCCTGGGCCGATCCCAAAACTCCGCGCGAACTTTCCGGGGCGGAGTGGGCGGCACGGGCCGGGACATCCTTGGACAGAATCCGGTCGATGACGGCCTGGATTTCCTCAGGACTCATGTCCTGGGAGGCTGCATCTGATCCGGTGTTGGGCTGGTTGGTCATGTTCTCCTTTGAAGATTCGACACCTTCAGAATAATGCTGATTGTTTGTCTGCGGGGCGGTATTCGCGCTGGGCTGACGACTATTGGTCATTCGGGCTCCTGGAGTGCCGGCGGCTGCGGCGCAGCGGGCGGCGGTACGGACGGTATGCGGGGCGACGACGTGCGGGGCAGGCGGCGTTGCGGTGGGTGCGCGTTTTCGGATGGGCGCATGGTCAGACGATCAGCATTGCTGGACTCCAAGTAGTACGGGCGGGACGTTCTGCCGGACAATCACGGCGTGACGGCGCACTGAGCGGAAGGTTAATACCTGCGTCGCTGCGGGACGGGCGGTGCCCGTGCCGGCTACTCAAAGATCAAGAACATGGATTAAACATTAGCAGACGGGTTTCCGTGCCCCGTTCCAGTCCTCGTTTCCCATCGGCGCGCCGGGCAACTAATCTGGCGAGTTATGGAGTCTGCACACTATTTCAGCGCCCAGCCTGCCGGGCCGTTCACCCGCAAACCGCTAACCGTGGAACTCGCCGGTGAAACCCGCAGGCTGCAGACGTCCAGCGGCATCTTCAGCCCCGACGGCATCGACAAGGGAACTGCCGTACTACTGGCCGACGTGCCGTCCCCGTCACCCCAGGGCAACCTGCTGGACATCGGCTGCGGCTGGGGTCCCATCGCGCTGACCATGGCCCTGCGGGCACCCCACGCGCACGTCTACGCCGTGGACGTCAACGAGCGCTGCGTCGCCCTGACCAACGAGAACGCCGGCCTGCTGGGACTGGACAACGTCACGGCCAGCCTGCCCGACGCCGTTGATCCCGGCCTCCTGTTCGACACGATCTGGTCCAATCCGCCGATCCGGATCGGCAAGGACGAGCTTCACTCCCTGCTGCTGCTGTGGCTGCCCCGGCTGGCTGCAGGCGGATCCGCCTGGCTGGTGGTCCAGAAGAACCTTGGTTCCGACTCGCTTCAGCGCTGGCTGGCCGCTGAACTGGACAGCAGCTTCACCGTCACCCGCGAGAGCACCTCGAAGTCCTTCAGGATCATCCGGGTCAGGAAAGCGTCCCGCTAGCCACGATCACTGCGGGACCACTGAGTTCCACATGTTCGTGGCCTTCCGGGCCCGCAAAGAATTTAACGCCGACGACGCCGCCGGGCACGTTCACGTTCCAGGCATCCGGCGCGCCCTGCCCGGCCCAGTGCCGGATGGCGACGGCTGCTGCGCAGGCGCCGGTGCCGCAGGACTGGGTCTCCCCCACGCCGCGTTCGTGGACCCGCATGGTGACTGTGCCGACGCCGTCGTGGACCAGCGGCTCGGACGGGACGACAAACTCGACGTTGGTGCCGTTCGCCGGCTTCGGATCGACGTGCGGTGCCTTGAAGAGCTGTGTGGCCTCGAGTTCGCTGAGTTCGGCCAGGGCCACCACGGTGTGCGGGTTCCCCATGCTGACGGACAACGCAGGGCGCGGCACTTCCAGGCCGTCCGCGGTCACCAGCGAGTCCATGGCACGTGCGGTGGCCTCGCCAGGGAAGATGAATTCCCACGGCCCCATGTCCACCGCGTAGCCGTTTTCGGTCCGCACCACCGTCTTGACGCCACCGCGCGTGCCGATGGTCAGGGCATCGCCGGTGCCGAGCCGGACAAGTCCTTCGGCGATGAGGAAGTGGACAAACACGCGGACGCCGTTGCCGCACATTTCCGACAGGGATCCGTCACCGTTGCGGTAGTCCATGAACCACTCGGCATCCGGGTGGACTGCCTGCAGCTCCCGCCCCTCCGGGAGGAAACGCGAAGGCACGGCCCGGATCAGTCCGTCACCGCCGATGCCGCGGTGGCGGTCACAGAGTTCCGCGACCTGCTCGGGCGCAATCGGCCAGGTACCTTCGGGGTCGGCAACGAGCACGAAATCGTTGCCGGTGCCATGGCCCTTGGAGAAGGCCAGGCCGCTCAGCCCCTGGAGTGTGCGGTCAGGGGCGGGTGCAAGGGTTTCGTCCATGGATCAAGGTTACCGGTTGACGGGGGGCGTCCTTAGCCGCAGAGGGCCGCCGCTTTGGCCACGAGGTCCGGGTCCTGCCAGTCCAGCCAGTTGATGCGCGGATCCGCCCTGAACCATGTGAGTTGCCGCCGGGCGAATTTCCGCGTGGCAGTGATGGTGTCTTCCGTGGCCTGGCCGGCATCCCATTCGCCGTCGAGGACTTTCAGGAACTGGGCATAGCCCAGTGCGCGGGACGCCGTCTTGCCGTTTCGGAGCCCCGCAGCGTCCAGCCGCTCCACCTCGGCCTGTAGTCCGCCGGCAACCATGGCGTGGACGCGCCGGGCCAGCCTCTCCTTCAGGAGCTCACGGTCCACTTCGAGCCCGATCTGCACCGCCGGCTGGAAGTACTCCCGGACGGGCATAAAGGAGCTGAAAGGACGCCCTGTCAGTTCGAAGACCTCCAGGGCCCGGACCACCCTGCGGGCGTCACCCAGGCGACCGGCGGAAACCGGGTCCACCGCTTCCAGCCGGGTGCGCAGCGGGGCCAGGCCGGTGTCCGCCAGCTCTGCTTCCAGGCGGCCGCGGATAGCCGGATCCGTGCCGGGAAATTCGAGCACGTCGAGGGCGGCCCGGACGTAGAGGCCCGATCCGCCCACCAGGATGGCCCGCTTTCCGCGCCCCTGGATCTCTGCAATGGCGGCCCTCGCCTCCCGCTGGAAATCCGAAACGCTGGCTTCTTCGGTGACGTCGAGGGTGTCCAGGAGGTGGTGCGGAACTCCCCTGCGCTCCGCGGCCGTGATCTTGGCAGTGCCGATGTCCATGCCGCGGTAGAACTGCATGGCGTCCGCGTTGATCACTTCGCCGTCGAGGGCCAGTGCCAGGGCAACGGCGAGGTCGGATTTGCCGGATCCGGTGGGGCCAACCACCGCGATGACGGGAGGACGGGGGTAACCGGTATTGCGGTCAGCCGCCGAGGGCAGGTCAGCGTTCTCTGCCCCGCGAGCGTCCGCGGAAGGGTTGATCATTGCCTAGCCGCGGCGGACGGGGACCGCCGGCATACCGAGGGACACGCCGCTCTTGGCGCCGTTCCCGCCGGAACCGCTGCCGGGAACCGGCACACCGCAGGAGTCCGCCTGCGACCTGTCCCAGGCGTCACCGGCACGCGAGCGGCGCAGGGTGTAGTCCGCCGCCGAGGCCGGATCCGCGACCAGGTGGAAAGCCGCGGCTTCGGTGATGGTGACTGTCACGAGGTCGCCGGGGCGCGGTGTCTCCGCACCTTCCGGGACCGAGAAGTGCACGAGGCGCTGGTCCTGCGACCGGCCCGACAAACGGTGGGTTTCCTCCGCCTTGCGGCCCGACTGCGCCGTGACCATGACTTCGACCCGGCGGCCCAGCTGGCGGGCGTTCTCCTCGGCCGCAATCCGGTCCTGCAACGCCGTCAGGCGCTCAAAGCGCTCCTGCACCACTGCCTTGGGAAGCTGGTCCGGCAAGTCCGCTGCGGGGGTACCGGGGCGCTTGGAGTACTGGAAGGTGAACGCCGTCGCAAAACGTGATTTCTCGACGACATCAAGCGTGGCCTGGAAGTCCTCTTCGGTTTCACCGGGAAACCCGACGATGAGGTCGGTGGAAATGGCGGCATGCGGAATCCGTTCCCGGACCTTGTCCAGGATGCCGAGGAACTTGGTGGAGCGGTATGAGCGCTTCATGTCCTTGAGGACTTTGTCCGAGCCGGACTGCAGCGGCATGTGCAGCTGCGGCATCACGTTGGCGGTTTCAGCCATGGCGTCAATGACGTCGTCAGTGAAGGCGGCCGGGTGCGGGCTGGTGAATCGGACCCGTTCGAGGCCTTCGATTTCACCGCAGGCACGCAGCAGTTTGGAGAAGGCCTGCCGGTCGCCGAATTCCACCCCGTAGGAGTTCACGTTCTGGCCCAGGAGCGTGACTTCAATCGCTCCGTCATCGACGAGTGCCTGGATTTCGGCGAGGATGTCGCCGGGGCGGCGGTCCTTTTCCTTCCCGCGCAGGGCAGGAACGATGCAGAACGTGCAGGTGTTGTTGCAGCCCACGGAAATGGACACCCAGCCCGAATACACCGAGTCCCGCTTCGTGGGGAGCGTGGATGGAAAAACGTCCAGCGACTCGAGGATCTCGAGCTGCGCTTCGTTGTTGTGCCGGGCGCGGTCCAAGAGTGCGGGCAGCGCGCCGACGTTGTGGGTGCCGAAGACCGCGTCCACCCAGGGGGCCTTCTTCAGGATCGTTTCGCGGTCCTTCTGGGCCAGGCAGCCGCCCACCGCGATCTGCATGCCGGGGTTGGCCGCTTTGACCGGCGCGAGCATCCCGAGGTTGCCATAGAGCTTGTTGTCGGCGTTTTCACGGACGGCGCAGGTGTTGAACACCACCACGTCCGCGTGCTCGCCCGACGCGGGCACGTAGCCGGCGTCTTCCAGCATGCCGGCCATCCGCTCGGAGTCGTGCACGTTCATCTGGCAGCCGAAGGTGCGCACCTGATAGGTGCGCGGCGGGGCAGCCGCGGGTGCTGCCTCGATGCTGGCGGAAGTACTGGTGCCGGACGCTGGGGAAGGAATGGTCAAACTCACCTGTTAAGGGTACCGGTTCACAGGAAGTCTGCCGCCGCCGGTTCACCGGCGGCAGCGTCGAGGACCTCCCCCACGATCCGGAAAGCCTGGGAGGGCTGGTATCCCTTCCGCGCCAGCATTGACCCCAGCCGGCGCGTGACCTTGTCCCGCTCGGCGCGGTCGCTGAGGTCCACAGAGCCTTTGAGCTTGCGTTCGACGAGTTGGCGTGCGGCGGACTCCTCCGCTTCGTCGCTGAGTTGCTCCAGGGCCCGTGCCGCAATGTCAGCCTCGATGCCCTTGTCCGCGAGTTCGCGGCGCAACGCTCCCTTGGCAAGCTTCCGGGTCTGGGACCTGCTCCGGACCCACATGTCCGCGAACTCCGCATCATCGACGAGCCGGACTTCTTCAAACCGGTCCAGGACGGCCTCGGCCACATCCTCCGGGACGTTGCGTTCGGCGAGCTTGCGGGCAAGCTGCAGCCTGCTCTTGGGCGAGCTCGTGAGCTGCCGCAACACAATGGCCCGCGCCACCGAGGCCGGGTCCGGCTCAGCGTCCAGTTCGGCCTCCGGCTCCCGGGAGAACCCGGCCCGGTCCCCGCTGGGCCCGGTCCGGCCGGACCGGTCTCCCCTAGAAACCGTCAACGGCCTTGAGCTTGGGCGACGCCTCGGCTTCAGCCGCAGCCGGCTTGACGCCGACGCCCAGCTTCTCCTTGATGAGGCGCTCCAGTTCGGCGGCCAGCTCCGGGTTGTCCCGCAGGAAGCGGCGGGAGTTCTCCATGCCCTGGCCCAGCTGGTCACCGTCGTAGGTGAACCACGAACCGGACTTCTTGATCAGTCCGTGCTCGACACCCATGTCGATGATGCCGCCCTCACGGGAGATGCCCTGGCCGTAGATGATGTCGAATTCGGCGATCTTGAAGGGCGGGGCCATCTTGTTCTTGACGATTTTCGCCTTGGTCCGGTTGCCCACCGAGTCGGCGCCTTCCTTCAGCGTCTGGATGCGGCGGACATCGATACGGATGGAGGCGTAGAACTTCAGTGCCTTACCGCCGGTAGTTGTCTCGGGCGATCCGAAGAAGACGCCGATCTTTTCGCGCAGTTGGTTGATGAAGATGGCGGTGGTCTTGGTCTGGCTCAAGCGGCCGGTGATCTTACGCAGCGCCTGGCTCATCAGGCGGGCCTGGAGGCCCACGTGGCTGTCGCCCATGTCGCCTTCGATTTCCGCGCGGGGCACGAGGGCTGCCACGGAGTCAATGACGATGACATCGAGGGAGCCCGAGCCGATCAGCATGTCCATGATTTCCAGGGCCTGCTCACCGGTGTCCGGCTGGGAAACCAGCAGGGCGTCGGTATCCACACCCAGCTTGGCGGCGTATTCCGGATCCAGTGCGTGCTCGGCGTCGATGAACGCTGCGATGCCGCCCTGCCGCTGGGCGTTCGCGACCGCATGCAGGGCCACGGTGGTCTTACCCGACGATTCCGGGCCGTAGATTTCCACGACGCGGCCGCGCGGCAGGCCGCCAATTCCGAGGGCAACGTCCAAGGCAATGGAGCCCGTGGGGATTACCTCGATGGGAGCACGTACTTCATCGCCCAGCCGCATGACGGAGCCTTTGCCGAACTGCTTGTCGATCTGTGCAAGCGCTGCGTCGAGCGCCTTCTGACGATCCGGGGCTGCCGCCATGGTTCACACCTCTAGTTTTCTCGCTGTGGAGTGGCCTGACCGGCCCTTTGTCTGTCATCACCGACGCTAACGGCACCCACCGACATTCTTGCCGGATGACATTGCGTATGTGGAAAACGGTCTGCAAAAAGCATAGCCCGACCCGAACAGATATTCGAACAATCCTGCGGCGTGTCAGGCGGCGGACGCTCAGTTCCGGGACGGCTTGATGTCCCTGCCGAGCCGCCGCTCAGCCGGGACGTCCTGCACGTCGCAGATCGCGAGCCATACCTGCCGCGGCGGGACTCCCGCCGCCAGCGCCTGGTCCGCTGTCCGGCTGCCTACGCCTGCCAGCACCAGTGAGCTGCTGAGGACCCGGGAGTACCCCGCGCCGAACTCATCGTCCATTAGCCGCCAAAAGTCGCTGATTCGCACCGATAAAGTCTCTCACGCCTGCGGCCAATAGAATGGTTGCCATGAGCAACCCAGCTGTGGAACCCGTTGATTCCGGGGCCACCGAAAACAGCGTCGACGCGGCCCTGCGGACCGTAGAGCACCAGATCAGCCTGTTCTGGCGCCGCGGACGCTCCATCTCCCAGCAACTCTCGCGGCAGGTCCACCCGGACATGGAACCGGCAGCCTATGGCCTGCTCACCGTCATCCGCAGGGAAGGCCCCATCAGGCTCACGGAACTCGCTTCATGCATCGGAGTGGGCAAACCCTCAGTCAGCCGGCAGATCGCATTCCTGGAGAGCATCGGCCTGGTGTCCAAGGAAGCGGACCCGCTCGACGGCCGTGCCCAAACCATCCGGCTCACGCCCAAGGGCGAGGAGAAGATGCACCAGGTCCAGGATGCCCGGCGCGAAGTCTTCCGTGAACGGCTGGGGGAATGGCCGGTGGAGGACCTGCAGACCCTTGCCGCCTACATGGCAAAGCTCAACGCCACGTATGAGCGGGACGGCTTCCCGAAGGACGAGGCGAAGTAACAACGGCGAAGCAACAACAAAGGGCCTCCGGCTTAGCCGGAGGCCCTTCGTGTCACGCGTAAAGACTAGGTTCTGACGTGAGCCGGTCAGCGGGCGCCCGAGAGCAGTCCCTTGGCCAGTTCGTCAGAGAGGTCGGTAGTGAGTTCGCGGTCAAGGTCACGGCCGTAGCGCTGCGAGAATTCCTGCGGGACGGTATCCGGAACAGCAACGCCTTCAGCGACGGCAACGCGGTCGCTCACTTCGCGGAGCATGCTGGACAACGGGACGTCCAGGGCCGAGCAGATCGAAGACAGCAGCTCCGAAGAGGCTTCCTTCTGGCCGCGCTCCACTTCACTGAGGTAACCCAGGGATACCCGGGCACTATGTGACACTTCGCGGAGGGTTCGGCCCTGACGCTGGCGAACGTCGCGCAGAACATCACCGATTTCGTGACGAAGTACTACCATCTTGCGCTCCTTCTGTTCGCTCTTTGCCTGATCGGCGAGGCCCACATCCTTCCAGCGGACAACGCCGTTTACGGATACGGGCTGCTTTACCATCTGTATCGCCTTGCTCCCTCGTACGTCAGGTCCGCCCTCATCAGGCGAACCATAATTATTTACTCATCCTAGGCGCCTCCCATATTCGGAAGCGACACAATGTAACAACTATTAGGAATCAAATTTTGTTCCCGGCAACTTTACGCCGGGTAAGCCTCGGAAGATAGGGCTTCCAGCAGCCGCTCCAACGCAGCCGCGCAGGCCTGGCCGCGGATGTCCGCGCGGTTGCCTTCAAAAACGTAGCCGAACGACCTCGCGCCGTCCGCGGTGGCGACACCGACGAACACTGTCCCCACGGCCTTGCCGCCGTGGGGTTCCGGC
Source organism: Arthrobacter sp. UNC362MFTsu5.1 (assembly GCF_000685965.1). GTDB lineage: Bacteria > Actinomycetota > Actinomycetes > Actinomycetales > Micrococcaceae > Arthrobacter. Next base: position 63,204 of record NZ_JMLE01000020.1, read on the forward strand.
CCGGCGACACCCGTCGTGGACACACCGATGTCCGCTCCGCAGACCCGTCGCGCCCCGGCTGCCATCGCCTTAGCGACATCGCCGTCCACTGATCCGACGGCGTCGAGCAGTTCGGCGGGTACGCCAAGCACGTCCGCCTTGACTGAGTTCTGGTAGGACACCACGCCGCCCTGGAGCATTCCCGAGGCGCCGGGGGTATCGGCGAGGACCGCCGCCACCATGCCGGCAGTCAGCGACTCGGCGGTAGCCACGGTCAGTCCGCGGCCAATGGCACCGTTGACTGCTTGTTCGGCGATGCGGTGCAGGTTACTCATGGCAGCTCTCCTTTTACGCGTTGGCTGGCTGCGCGCCGGCCGTTCGCGCGCAGCTTGAGCGCTTCGACAACATACTGGCCGCCTGTCCAGACGGTGATGGCCACGGCCGCCAGCATCACCAGGAAAGCCACCACTCCCAGCCACGGGGCCAGTGAGGCGAGCGGGACCACGTACAGCAGGATCGCAACGGTCTGCACCACAGTCTTCAGCTTGCCTCCCCGCGACGCCGGGATGACGCCGTACCGGATGACGAAGAACCGCAGTGCCGTGATTCCCCATTCGCGGGCGAGGATCAGGACGGTGATCCACCACGGCAGTTCGTTCAGCAGCGAGAGCATCACCAGGGCGGAGCCGGTGAGCAGCTTGTCCGCGATCGGATCGGCGATCTTGCCGAAATCGGTGATCAGTCCCCTGCTGCGGGCGATGTCGCCGTCGAGCTTGTCCGTGTAAATGGCAACCGCAAACGTCAGGGCCGCGGCCCAGCGCCAGAGGCCGTTCTGGCTGTCGAGTCCGGGCGCGTCCGCGATGAGGAACCACACGAAGAACGGCACCAGGACAATCCGCAGCATCGTCAGGATGTTCGGAAGGTTCCAGATCCCGGAGGCGGAGCCTGAGCTGTCGGCTTCAGTGCTAGTCACCCTCATAGGCTACCGTCCAGTGAGGGACCAGGCGTCCTCGGACCCGTCTTCGTCGTCGCCGGAGTTGCCGTCGGCGCCGTCGTAGTACTCAACGTTCTGGGTGCGGTTGTCCAGGTCAGCCGCCACAAGGTCCTCGGCATAGCCGCCCTGGGCGATGTTCGCGTTGGCATTGTCGCTCAGCGCCGCCGTCTGGGAATCGGGCGACGCCGGTGCCTCCTGGCCCTTCATGGCGGCAAGGACGGCGGCAAGGTCGTCGGGTTTTACCAGCACGTCGCGCGCCTTTGAGCCCTCGGAGGGGCCCACCACTCCCCTGGACTCGAGAAGGTCCATCAGGCGGCCGGCCTTGGCGAAACCGACGCGCAGCTTGCGCTGCAGCATGGAGGTGGAGCCGAACTGCGTGGTGACCACCAGCTCGGTGGCCTGCAGCAGCACCTCCAGATCGTCTCCAATGTCGTCGTCGATCTGCTTTTTCTCCGCCTCGGGGGCGACGTCATCACGGTAGACGGCCTTGAGCTGGCCCTTGACGTGCTCGACCACCTTGTGGATTTCGGACTCCGTGACCCACGCGCCCTGCACACGCATTGCCTTGGAGGCGCCCATCGGCAGGAAGAGCGCGTCACCCTGGCCGATCAGCTTTTCGGCGCCGGGCTGGTCCAGCACCACGCGGGAGTCGGTGACGGAGGAGGTCGCGAACGCCATCCGGGACGGCACGTTGGCCTTGATCAGGCCGGTAACAACGTCAACGGAGGGCCGCTGGGTGGCCAGGACCAGGTGGATGCCTGCGGCACGGGCGAGCTGGGTGATGCGGACGATGGAATCTTCGACGTCGCGCGGGGCCACCATCATGAGGTCGGCGAGCTCGTCCACGATCACCAGCAGGTAAGGGTACGGCTTGATGACGCGCTTGGAATCGACGGGCGGGTGGACTTTCCCGGCGCGGACGGCCTTGTTGAAGTCGTCGATGTGCTTGAAGCCGTAGTTCGCGAGGTCGTCGTAGCGGGCGTCCATCTCGCGGACCACCCATTGCAGCGCTTCGGCGGCTTTCTTGGGGTTGGTGATGATGGGTGTGATCAGGTGCGGCACGCCTTCGTACGCCGTGAGTTCCACACGCTTCGGGTCCACCATGACCATACGGACCTCGTCCGGGGTGGCCCGCATGAGGATGGAGGTGATCATGGAGTTCACGAAGGAGGACTTACCGGCACCGGTGGCACCGGCCACGAGCAGGTGGGGCATCTTGGCGAGGTTCGCCACGACGTAGCCGCCCTCGACGTCCTTGCCCACACCCATCACCATCGGGTGGTCCGTCCGGCGGGCGTTCTGGCTGCGGAGCACATCGCCAAGGGAGACGGTCTCGCGGTCCGTGTTGGGGATCTCGATGCCGATGGCGGACTTGCCGGGAATGGGGCTGAGGATGCGGACGTCGCTGGACGCGACGGCGTAGGAGATGTTTTTGGACAGCGCGGTGACGCGCTCCACCTTGGTGCCTGCGGACAGTTCGATTTCGTACCGTGTGACAGTCGGCCCGCGGCTGAAACCGGTGACCTGCGCGTCAACGTTGAACTGGTTCAGGGTGTCGGTAAGGGACGCCACGATGGCGTCGTTCGCTTCCGTGCGCTCCTTGGGGATGGAGCCTGGAGTCAACACATCCGACGACGGCAGGGTGTAGGTCACATCGCCGGCCAGGGAGAGCTGCTCCGTGCGCTGCGGTATCGGCGTGGGCAGCGGCGCAGGGGCGACCGGACGCGAGGGGACCTGCGCGGCCGCGGCAACGGCTGCGGCGCCGGCTGCACCCGCGGGTGCGGCGGGATTGAGGGACCCGGCGGCGACCATGCCCGGGGTGACAAGCGGGATGGCCTCGGTGGCATGCTCGCCGTTGGCATCCCTGGTGCCCAGACCCTGGGCCGCTTTGATCTTTTCGACGGCGATTTCAGCCTGCGTGGGCCGGCGCACGCCGGGTGCCGGGCGGGGAGCCTTGCCACCTGCCTTGGTGCCGTCGGCGGTTCCGGCCGGGTCGTCGTCGTCAATGACGGCATGTTCGAAGGCCTCGTCGCCCACATACCCTTCGAGGCGGGGGTCAGTCTCGGGGTCCCTGCCGAACAGCCGGCTGCGCCGCTTCTTCTTCGGCGCTGCCTGGCCCGCGTTTTCGTAGAGGTAACTGCGGTCGTGGCCATCGCCGGGTTCCTGCAGGTCGATGCCCATCAGGTGCTCGTAGGCGTCCCTGATCCGGCGGGGAATCGCGCCGAACGGGGTGGCGGTCACAATCAGGACGGACGTGAAGGCGAGCAGGCTGTAGACGGCCACGGGCACGGCCGTGTGCAGGGCTGCCAGCGGCGAGGCGGCCAGGAAGCCGAGCATGCCGCCGGCCTGGCGCAGGCCGTCGAAACCGTCCGTCACCGTGGGCTGTCCGCCAATGACGTGGGCCAGGCCGCAGCCGGCGAAGGTCATGATGAGGAATCCGATGCCGATCCTGTTGTTGCCGCGCCCGTCCGAAGGCTGGCGGAACAGCCGGAAGGCGCAGACGAACAGCATGAGCGGCAGCAGCAGGGACATCCAGCCGAAGGTGCCGTTGACGATCGCGAACACGGTGTCCGGCAACCATCCCTTGAAGCCCCACCAGGCGAAGGTCGCCACGAATACGCCCAGGGCAAGGTTGAAGAGGGCTGCCCCGTCCCGGCGGTCCTCGGGGGCGAGGTCGCTGACATCATGGCCGATCCGCCGGACGCCGCCGCCGACGACGTGCCCGATGCCGAGCCACGCACCTGCGGCCACCCGCACGAGCCACGGCTGACGGGGCTCGACAGCTGCCATCTGGCGGGTCCGTGCCGTGCCCGACGATCCTCCGGTCCGGCTGGTTTTGGACGCAGCGGAGCCGGAGCCCCTGCCCGCTGAGCTGCCTGACTTGCCGCTTGAGTTGCCTCTAGGCGCGGAGGAGGTACGTGTCGCCATACCCGCCACGGTACCCGAAGCCGGGCCAAAAACCGCGGATTTCCGGGGCGTTCCGGGATGCATGTTGCGGAGGGGAAGGCGGCAGCACGGTGTCGTCGGGCCGGACCCACGCGGCTTAAACGACGGGGCCCTCCCCCGCAGGCGGCGGCCCGAAGGCTCACTTTCCTGCGGGGAGGGCCCCGTCGAACAATCCCGGGCGCTTACGCCTCAAGCACCACCGGAATGATCATGGGCTTGCGGCGAAGCTTGCGGTTGACCCAGGTGCCGACAACGCGGCGGACAACCTGCTGGAGCTGGTGCGTGGTGTGGTCCGTGTGGTTGAGCACGGCCTCTTCCAGCGCAGCATTGATCTTGGGAATGATTTCGTCAAAGACGGAATCGTCCTCAGCCACGCCGCGGGCGTGGATTTCCGGTCCGGAGACCACCTTGCCGGTGGCGCGGTGGATCACGGTGATGATGGAGATGAAGCCTTCATCGCCGAGGGTCTGGCGGTCCTTCAAGTCAGCTTCGGTGACTTCGCCAACACTGGAGCCGTCAACGTAGACGAAGCCCACTTCAACCTGGCCTACGACGTCGGCCTGGTGGTCACGGAGGTCGATGACGGTGCCGTTGTCCGCCAGCAGGATGCTTTCGTCCGGCACGCCGGACTCGAGGGCGATCTTGCCGTTGGCAATCAGGTGCCGCGTCTCGCCGTGCACCGGCATGGCGTTCAGCGGTTCGAGGATGTTGTAGCAGTACAGCAGTTCCCCGGCCGCGGCGTGGCCGGAGACGTGGACCTTGGCGTTGCCCTTGTGGATGACATCGGCGCCCAGCTTGAGCAGGCCGTTGATGATCCGGAAGACTGCATTCTCGTTGCCCGGGATCAGGCTGGAGGCGAGGATGACGGTATCGCCCTGGCCGACGACGACGCGGTGGTCACCGTTAGCCATGCGGGACAGTGCCGCCATCGGCTCACCCTGGGACCCGGTGGACATCAGCACTACGCGGTTGTCCGGCAGGTTGTCGATGTTCTTGATGTCGACCAGGATGCCCGGCGGCACGTCGAGGTAGCCAAGCTTCTCGGCGATGGCCATGTTGCGGACCATCGAGCGGCCCACGAAGGCAACCTTGCGGTTGTGGTTGGCTGCGGCGTCGAGGACCTGCTGGACCCGGTGCACGTGCGAGGAGAAGGAGGCGACGATCAGGCGCTTGGAGGCCTGGCCGAAGAGACGGTCCAGGGTGGGGCCGATTTCCTTCTCGGCGGTGGTGAACCCCGGCACGTCGGCGTTCGTGGAGTCCGACATGAAGAGGTCCACGCCCTCTTCGCCCAGCTTGGCGAAGTGGCGAAGGTCGGTGATGCGGCCATCCAGCGGCAGCTGGTCCATCTTGAAGTCGCCAGTGTGCAGCACGGTGCCGCCGGAGGTACGGAGGAACACGGCGAGGGCGTCGGGGATCGAGTGGTTGACGGCCACGAATTCGCATTCGAACGGGCCGAACTTCTGCACCTGTCCCTCGGTGACGATCTGGGTGACCGGCTTGATCCGGTGTTCCTGCAGCTTCGCCTCGATGAGTGCCAGCGTCAGCCGGGAGCCAATCAGGGGAATGTCGGCGCGCAGGCGCAGCAGGTAGGGAACGGCGCCGATGTGGTCCTCGTGGCCGTGGGTCAGGACGACGGCAACGATGTCATTGAGGCGGTTCTCGATGTAGGAGAAATCGGGCAGGATCAGGTCGACGCCGGGCTGGGTTTCCTCCGGGAAGAGGACGCCGCAGTCGACGATGAGCAGCTTGCCGTCGATTTCGAAGACGGTCATGTTGCGGCCGATCTCCCCCAGGCCGCCGAGCGGAACGATCCGCAGGGTGTCCTTGGGCAGTTTCGGCGGCGTAACAAGGCCGGGAAGGGCGGTTTGGGTCATAGTGCTCTACTTTCCGGGCGAAAGCAGGGATGGTCTTTGCCGATCAGGAAAAGACCATTCCTGCTTCCGCCAAATCCTCGCGGATGATTGCGATCTCGGCTTCGTCCGGCTCCACGAGGGGCAAACGGACAACCGAGTTGGGCAGGACTCCCTGCCATTTAAGAATCTGCTTGGCCGCTACGGCCCCCTGCACGCGGGTCATCGTGGCCCGGATAACAGGTTCAAGTTCAAAATTGATCTTCCGCGCGGTGCCGAGGTCGTTCGCGTTGACGGCGTCGATCAGCTCGCGGAACCGGCGGGTGGCAACGTGCGTGGTGACGCCCACGAGCCCGACGGCGCCCAGCGCCATCCACTGCAGGGTCAGTCCGTCGTCCCCGGAGTAGAAGAGGAGGTCGGTGTTCGCCATGACGCGGGTGGCGGCGGCGAAGTCGGCCTTGGCATCTTTGACGGCAACGATGTTCGGGTGCTCGGAGAGGCGGATCATCGTCTCCGGAGCAATCTGGATGGAGGAACGACCGGGGATGTCATAGAGCATCACGGGAACGTCGGTGGCGGAGGCGATCGTCTCAAAGTGGGCGCGCACACCGGCCTGGCTGGGCTTGTTGTAGTACGGGGTGACGATCAACAGTCCGTCGACGCCGACCTCGGCTGCTTGCTTGGACAGGTGGACGGAGTGTGCGGTGTCGTTGGTTCCGGTGCCGGCGATGATCGCGGCGCGGCCGCCGACAGCGTCCTTGACCGCACGGAACATGCCCACGTTCTCCTCGTCGGTGAGGGTGGAGGTTTCGCCCGTGGTTCCCGTGACGACCAGTCCGTCGCAGCCGTCATCGACAAGCTTCACGGCCAGTTCCGCCGCCTGCTGGTAGTCCACTTTGCCGTCCTCGGTAAACGGCGTGACCATTGCGGTCAGGAGGGTGCCAAATGCAGGGTTATTCGCGGAAGTCTCAGCCATAGGAAAAACGTTACCCCGTCCCCGCCTTGTTAGGACAATGGCGGCGGCGTGACGATCGTCAAATTCGGCCCGGGCGGGTCACTCTTGGGGGCTGCGGACGTGCCCCTGCCGGGGTGCGCCGCAGTAGCGGCCCACGGCGTCTTCCCGGAGCGACTCTGCCCACGTAGCCAGCCGCTGGGCGGCCCGGACGTAGTGGAAGAGTTCCGTGGGCGTGAGGGCATCAACGTCACATTCGGAGAGCCTGCGCGCCAGTTCGGCGCCGGGCGGCTGGGCCGAGAGTGCGACACCTTCACTGCCCCACTGGACATCCTCGGCGGGTTCTCCCGCCACAAGCTGGCGGAAGAGATAGTCCACCACACCCGGGCTCATCGCCTTGAGCGGGCCCGCAGCAGCGTCCTGATGCGCCCTGCTTTGAGGTGCCCTGCCTTGAGGCGCACTGCTTTGAGGCGCCCTGCCTTCATGCGCTTGGCGTTCCGGTGCGTTGTTCATGGATCGATGGTATTCGAACATATATTCGAACGCAAGGGCTTCCAGCCGGATATGAGACGATCGGCTCATGACCTCCCGTGGCACTGCTTCACCCTCGCGGACTGCCAAAGGCACCACCAAGACGACCCGACTCACCGGAATCGATGCTGCCCGGGGGCTGGCGCTGCTCGGCATGATGGCCACGCACCTGCTTCCCACGTTCGAAGCCAATGCGCAGCTGACGCCCACGTGGATCGGCCTGGCGTTCTCGGGGCGGGCAGCCGCTTTGTTTGCCGTCCTGGCCGGTATCGGCCTCGCCCTGTCCACCGGAAAGCAGCATCCGCCCCAGGGCCAGGAGCTGAGCGGCGCACGCCGCGGCATAGCGTTGCGCGCCCTGGTGATCGCCGTCGTCGGGCTCTTCCTCGGCGGGCTGGACGTGAACGTCGCGGTGATCCTGGTCCACTACGCCGTGCTGTTCCTGTGCGTCCTCCCGTTCATCGGGCTCAGCATCAAGCCGCTCTGCGCACTGGCTGCCGGCTGGGTGCTGGGCTCGCCCGTGCTGGCCTACCTGCTGCGGCCGTGGCTGCTTGCCCCTACCCCGCCGCTCCAGCTGGGCCACAACCCCAACTGGGACGATCTCACCACTCCCGGGCGCCTGCTGGGGGACATCTTCCTGACCGGCTACTACCCGGTCCTGCAATGGCTGAGCTACCTGCTGATCGGGCTGGTGATCGGCCGGCTGGCACTGACCAGGATGGCCGTCCAGGTGCTGCTGCTGGCCGGCGGCACCGTGGTGGCCGTGCTGGCCAAGTGGCTGGGAGTGCTGACGATGGATGCGTGGGGCGGCAAGGAGGCGCTGCAGGCCCAGCTCGCGGACCCCCGCTACCCGTTGGACAGCCTTTTGCAGGTGAACCTTGCCGGGGTGGAGCAATCGGGCTCCTGGTGGTGGCTGGCCAGCAGCGCACCGCATTCGGGCACATCGCTGGACCTGCTCCATACGTCAGCCGTCGCCGCCGCTGTAGTGGGCGCCTGCCTGCTGCTGGGCAGGCTGGGCGACTGGCTCGCGCTGGACCTCCTGCTCCCCCTGCGGGGCGCAGGGGCCATGACCCTCACCCTGTACACGGCCCATGTGTGCCTGGTGGCCGCCATGTACCTGCAGCCGCTGCCGGCGGGATGGACACCGGAAGGTGTCTATGCGGCGCAGGCCCTGACCGCCGTCCTCATCGGAGGCTCGCTGGCGGCACTGAACTGGAGGGGCCCGCTGGAATGGGTGGCGCACGCCGCCAGCGAGGTGGGCCGCTACCAGCGGGCGGGAATCCGCTAGGCGGTCTTGTTGCCCCCGCGGAACAGCTTCAGGGCATCACGCATGGATGCCCGGGCGCGTTTGCGGTCGCCGGCGGCGTCATAGGCGCAGCTCAGCCGGAACCAGGAGCGCCAGTCGTCCGGCGCTTCTTCGGCTTCGGTGCGGTACTTCTCAAACTCGGCGTCTGCCGATTCCCGCACGATCCTGCCGGCGGGTGTGCGCTGCAGGTTGTCGACCGGCAGGCCGCCTTCGGCTTCAAGGACCTTGGCCATCTGTTCCGTCCGGGCGCCGAAAAGCAGTTCACGGACCAGCGCCCAGGCGCCAATGGCCGGCAGGACCAGGTAGGCGGCGCCAATGGCTTTTGCCACGGGGTTGGGGTCGGTGAGTAGCAGCACGGACCGCTGGAAGGACACCACCAAATAGAAGACCAGCAGGAGCGTCACCGCGCCGACCCAGATCTTGGTGCGGTTCTTCTTCAGTCCGGTGAGGACATTGCCCATTGCCGTCAGACCCCGAGGTCCAGGTAGCCGTCCAGGCCCACGGTCAGTCCTGGGTGGCCGGCCACGTTCCGCACGCCCAGCAGCACGCCGGGCATGAACGAAGCCCGGTCGAAGGAGTCGTGGCGCAGGGTCAGCTGCTCCCCCGGTCCGCCGAGGAGGACTTCCTGGTGGGCCACCAGGCCGCGGAGGCGCACGCTGTGGACGCGGATGCCGTCCACATCGCAGCCGCGGGCACCGGCCAGTTCTGTGGTGGTGGCGTCCGGGCTGGCGCCGATGCCGGCGGCGGCGCGTTCGGCTGCGATCAGCTGTGCGGTGCGGACCGCGGTGCCGGAGGGCGCGTCAACCTTGTCCGGGTGGTGCAGCTCGATGACTTCCACGGATTCGAAGTATTTGGCGGCTTTGGCGGCAAACGCCGATGCCAGCACGGAACCGAGCGCAAAGTTCGGGGCAATAAGGACGCCCACTCCGGCGCTGCGGCCCAGCAGTTCCTCCAGTTCGCCGAGCCTGCCGGCGTCCCAGCCGGTGGTGCCGACGACGGCGTGCATGCCGTGTTCGACGGCGAAGCGGACGTTCGCTTCGGTGCTTTCCGGGACCGTCAGGTCCACCACAACGCGGGCGCCGGCGTCCACCAGCTGCTCCAGGGAATCACCGCGTCCGAGGGCCGCTACGAGCTTCATGTCGGGGGCCGCTTCCACGGCTTTCACGGCCTCGGCGCCCATGCGCCCGTTCGCGCCCAGGACGGCGACGGCAAGTTGTTCGGTCATGGACTTAACCCTACCGTCGGGCCCGCCGCCCGGATGAACCGGGACGGGAGGTTACTAGGCCCCGGCCCCGACCCATTCGACGGTCCCGTCGCTGAAGAACTGTTCCTTCCAGATGGGCACCTCCGCCTTGATCCGGTCAACGAGCTCCGAGCACACGTCGAACGCCTGGCCGCGGTGCGAGGCGGACACGGCGCACACCAGTGCGGGGTCGCCGATTTCCAGCATGCCCACCCGGTGCGCGGCCCAGATCCGCACTGTTTCGCCGCCGTCGCCCGCATGTTCGGCCACCAGCCGGGCAACGACGTCGGCCATCACCTGGTGGGCGGTGGGATGCGCACTGTAGCTGAGCCGCTCAACGGGCTTGCCGCCGTCGTGGTTCCTGACCACTCCGCTGAAGCTGACCACGGCGCCCGCCGTGTCCGATTCCACAGCGGCGATAGCCTGCGCCACGGAGATGGGCTCCGCGCTCAACACGGCGTTCACGATCTCGAATCCGGTTTCAGTGCTCATGGCTGCCTTCCAGTTGGTCGCACAGGTGGGTGATGACCGGATCAAGCACGCCCAGGCCGTCCATGACTCCCTTGGGTGATCCGGGAAGATTAACGATGAACGTCCGACCCGCCGCGCCCGCGTGTCCGCGGCTCAGCATCGCCATGGGCGTCTTCGACAGGCCGGCCTGCCGGATACCCTCCATGATCCCCGGAATCTCGCGGTCCAGCAGGGGCACCGTCATCTCAGGGGTCAGGTCATCGGGGCTGAGTCCGGTCCCGCCGCTGGTGATGATGACCGCGGGGTGCTGCGTGAGGAGGGCGCGCAGCGCGGCGCCCACAGGCTCACCGTCGGGCACCACCATGGCCGGGAACGTCTCGAAGCCGTGCTCCGTCAGCCAGTCGGTGATCACCGGACCGGTTTCGTCGCGGTAGATGCCCGCAGCGGCCCGGTTGGAGGCAATAACGACGCCGGCCTTCCGGCCGGTGGCCTCTCCGTGGCGGTGCGGTTCGGGCTGCTGTCCAAAGCTGCTCATGCTGTCCAGTCCCCGCTCTTGCCGCCGCTTTTGGCCAGCACCCTGATATCGGTCAAAACGGCGTGCTTGTCCACTGCCTTGATCATGTCGTACACGCTCAGTGCCGCCACCGATGCTGCTGTGAGGGCTTCCATTTCGACGCCGGTCACGCCCCGTGTCTTGACGGTGGCCAGCACCAGGACCGAATCGCGGCCCAGTTCAAAGTCAACGGTGACCTTGGAGATGGGCAGCGGATGGCACAGCGGGATGAGCTCGGGGGTCTTCTTGGCGGCCATGATTCCTGCCACGCGGGCCACCGCCAAAGCGTCGCCCTTCGGCAGGTCGCCCGCGCCCAGGAGGGCGAGCACCTCCGCGGTGGTGCGGACCGTGGCGGTGGCTGTGGCCTCCCGCGTGGTCTCGGCCTTGCCGGAAACATCAACCATCTGCGCTGTTCCGTCACGGCGCAGATGCGTCAGCCCGGCAGCATTGTCTTCAGTGTTCACAGCGTCCATACTTCCACTTCTGCGCCCGCGGCGAGCGCAGAAGTCCCCACCGGGACATGGATGAGGGCGTTGGAGCTGGCGAGGGCATGGACCAGGTGCGATCCTGCACCGCCTTCCAGCCGGACCGTGCCGTCCGGCAGGAGGGTTCCGCGCCGGACCTGGTGCTTGCCCGCGGGTGACTCCACCGGCTCCGCCAGCCGGGCCCGGATGGCAGGCCTCGGCGCCGGCGCCCCGAACAAAGAGCTGAGGACCGGACGGAGGAATATCTCGAAGGAGACCAGGCAGCTGACCGGGTTACCCGGGAAGCCGATGAACGGAACCCCGTCGAACCGCCCGATTCCCTGCGGGCCGCCGGGCTGCATGGCCACATGCAGGAATTCCACGTCCTGGTCCGCCGTGGCCTGCCGGACCACTTCGTAGGCGCCCTTGCTGACGCCGCCAGTGGTGACGATCAGGTCCACGTCGGGCGCGCGCTCCCGCAGCATGGCGGCGAGTTCCTCCGGACTGTCCGTTGAGATCGCTGCCCGCTGGACATCCAGCCCGGCCTGGCTCATGGCTGCTTCCAGGAGCGTGCCGTTGGCGTCGTAGATCTTGCCGGGTGCCAGCGTGCCGCCGGGTTCCACCACTTCGTCCCCCGTGGTGGCGAGGAGCACTTTCAGCTTCCGGTGCACGCTGACCCCGGTGATGCCCAGTGCCGCCAGGAGCCCCAGCTGGCCCGGGCCCAGGAACGTTCCGCCGGCGAGCGCCAGCTCCCCTGAGCGGATATCGCTGCCCGCGTTCCGGACGTAGGTGCCCGGCTCCGTTGCCGGCAGCCGGACCGTGGCCGCCGTTCCGGGGTCCGGGAAGGAATCGGGAACGGCCCTCTCAATGGGCACGACGGCGTCGGCTCCGGGGGGAATCATGGCGCCGGTCATGATGGGGGCGGCCGTGCCCGGCTCCAGGGCGGCCGCGGTGGCACCGGCCGGGATGGGCGCCACCACCGTGAGGTTCGCCCCGCCGTCGGCAATGTCACTGCTGCGGACGGCAAAGCCGTCCATCTGGGAGTTGTCGAACGGCGGCAGGTCCACGGGAGCGGGGATATCCGCAGCCAGCCCGCGCCCCAGCGCCGCCAGGAGCGGCAGTTCTTCGGTTCGGCCGGTTCCGGGGAGGTGGGCCAGCAGCTCCCGCACGGTGTCGCGGTGGGCCTCCACAGTGCGGGCCTGATGCCCGTCGTCGGTGCGGTGCATGCGTTCCTTACCTTGGTCCGGGCGTTGTTGTCGGGTTCACTGCGTTGTCGGTTTCACTGCGGCGTCGGGTTCACTGCGGCGTTCCGCCGCTGCGGTCGTTCCCGCGAAACGTTCGGCCCGTTACGGCGTCACGTCAACTCTAATGGTGTGGAATCCGGTGGCGCCGTCCGGAGCCACCCGGGCACGGTCTTCGATCTGCGGTGCACCGTTCAGGTCCGTGGCCCGGACCTGGATCTCGTACTGCCCGGGCGTCAGGGGCACCGACAGCTGCCACTGGTACCACGTGTCCCGGGATATGCCGGGCGCAAGTTCCACCGCCTGCCAGGGGCCGCGGTTGACGCGAAGTTCCACCTTGCCGATGCCGGTGTGCTGGGCCCACGCGACGCCGCCGAAGGCCACCGTTCCGGCACGAACCGGGCGGCCGGAGCGCGGAACGTCGATGCGCGAGGACGTCTTGATGGGTCCGCGTTCGCTCCAGCCGCGGGGCGTCCAATAGCCGACGTCGTCAGCGAACCTGGTCACCTTGAGCCCAGTAAGCCACTTGGTGGCGGAAACATAGCCGTACAGGCCCGGCACCACAAGCCGCACCGGGAAGCCGTGCTCGAGAGGCAGCGGCTCGCCGTTCATCCCGACGGCGATCAAGGCATCGCGGTCGTCGGTGAGGACCTCCAGCGGTGTGCCGGCCGTCCAGCCGTCCTTGCTGCGGGACAGCACCATGTCCGCACCGCTCCGCGGCCCTGCCATGGCCAGCAGTTCGCGGACCGGCCATCCCAGCCACAGCGCATTGCCGATCAGGTCGCCGCCCACTTCGTTGGAGACGCAGGCGATGGTCACGTGGCGTTCAATCATGGGCTTGGACAGCAGCGTGGCGAAATCCAGTTCAATCTCCCGCTCCACCATGCCCGTGACCTTGAGGACCCAGGAGTCGGGGTCCACTGCCGGAACCGTGAGGGCGGTGTCGATCCGGTAGAAGTCCCGGTTGGGAGTCACCAGCGGACTGATGCCGTCAAGGTTCAGCGCAGCGCCCGCCGGAACCGGCGGAGCCGGAGACGCGGCGGCCGGCAGGGCAAGCTTGCTGCGGAATTCGCTGACTCCGGCAGCGGCTCCTCGCAACGCTGTGGCAAGCCCTCCGCCAACTGCCGCGACGACGGCCCCTCCGCCAAGTGCTTGCAGGAACCGGCGCCGGCCGGCCTGGGCAGGTGACGCCGCGGCGGCTGGAGGCGCTGGCGCGGCGGCTGAAGCCGCTGGCGCGGCCGCTGAAGCCGCGTCCCAGTCGCGAAGGCGCGACATCAGCCACCGGAGCACCAGGATTGCGGCTGCCGCGGCAAGCAGGGGCAGCACCATGGCGTTGCCGGACGCCTGGGCGCGGCCCAGGACCGCCACGAGGCCCACAACGCCAAAGATGGAGATGACCGCAAACCCGGCGTAGCGGCGGCGCCATTCCAGGAGGCCGGCCAGTGCAGCCAGCGCCGCAATGGCCAGCCCCATGCCGACGAGCAGCGCCAACTTGTCCGCGGTACCGAACGCCGAGACCGCCCAGTCCTTGACGGCTGGCGGAACGGCGTCGATCACGGCACCGCCAACGGCCGTCATGGGCGACAGCGCCGGGCTCACGAGGGCCGCCACAAGCTCGCCGACCACCACTCCCGCGGCCACGGCCACAACACCGGCGGCAGCGGCCCACCTTGCCGCGGCTGATGCCGGCATGCCTGCCGGGAGCCGGACTGTTGCCGACTGGGACTTATTCACTACTCCAGCATAGGTTCGGGGCACTCGCGCGGGGCGCCTTTTCCGGCTTCAGTGGCGATCCGCCGGGATTCCGTGAGATCCGCCGGTGTCACGGGCGTGATGGTTGGCCCCAACGTGGCGTAGCCTGAATTTATGAGTGTTCAGCTTGGTATGCCGCAACCCCGGGAGGGGGCAGGTTCGGATCCGGTGGTGCCGTCGCGGCCGGCGGGCACGCCTGCGGGCCTCATGGACCGCTACGGACGCCGCGCCACGGACATGAGGCTGTCCCTGACGGACAAATGCAATCTGCGCTGCACCTATTGCATGCCGGCCGAAGGCCTCGAGTGGCTGGCCAAGCAGGCCGTGATGTCCGCCGAGGAAATCGTCAGGATAGTACGGATCGGCGTCGACCTGCTGGGCGTGCGCGAACTGCGCCTCACCGGCGGCGAACCCCTGGTCCGGGCGGACCTGCTCGACATCATTTCCGCCCTGCGCAAGGCCCACCCGCAGCTGCCGATTTCCATGACCACGAACGCCGTCGGCCTGGACAAGAAGGCAGCGGGGCTGAAAGCCGCCGGACTTTCCCGGATCAACGTTTCGCTGGATTCCCTGCACGAGGAAACGTTCACCAAACTGACCCGCAGGCCTTTCCTGGACAAGGTCCTCGCCGGCGTGGATGCCGCGTGGGCAGCCGGACTCGGTCCCGTGAAGCTCAACGCCGTGCTGATGCGGGGAATAAACGACGCCGAATCCCCGTCCCTGCTGGCCTGGGCGCTGGACCGCGGGTACGAACTCCGCTTCATTGAACAAATGCCGCTGGACGCCGACCACGGGTGGACCCGCCGGAACATGGTCACCGCCGCCGAAATCCGCGAACTCCTGTCCGTCGATTATGTGCTCAGCGCCGATCCCAGGGACCGAGACGGCGCCCCGGCGGAACGCTTCGAGGTACGACGCCGGACGCCGGGATCCGCTGACGCAACCGGCCCCGTGCTGGGCACGGTGGGAATCATCGCCTCTGTGACCGAGCCGTTCTGCTCGGACTGCAAGCGCACCCGGATCACGGCCGAGGGCAAGATCATGAGCTGCCTGTTCTCACGCGAAGAATTCGATCTGCTGGGGCTGCTGCGCGAGGGTGCCACTGACCAGCAGCTCGCCGAACGCTGGCAGGACGCCATGTGGCTCAAGCCCAAGGCCCACGGCATGGACCACGTCGGACTGGACGCCCCGGACTTTGTCCAGCCGGACCGCAGCATGAGCGCCATCGGAGGCTAAGGCATTGAACGTACGTTACTTCGCTGCCGCGCGCGCGGCGGCAGGGGTGGAAGAGGAACGCTTTGAGCTTCCGGCCGGCTCCACCATGGAATCGCTGTTATGCGCCGTGCTCGACGTCGACCGGCCGGCTCCGCCCGCCGGCACGCCTCCCCTTGGGAGGCTTCTTTCGCGAAGCAGTTTCCTGCTCAACGAAGTGGCCGTCCGCGACCGGTCCGTGGTCCTGGGACCGAACGACGTGGTGGACGTGCTTCCGCCGTTTGCCGGCGGGTAGGGATTCAGCGGCTAGGGATTCGGCGGCCCGACGTGAGGGCCGTGTTCGGTGCCGAGGGCCAAAGCCAGCAAGGAGTTCCTGCTCCGTACCCCGCATGCCGCAAAAACCAGTTTGAACTGGTCCTGCACCGTGTAAGGGCTGATGCCCAGGGCTGCTGCCAACGCCGCAGTGTCCAGTCCGCCCGCGGCGAGCTCAAGAATGCTGCGCTGCCGCGGCGTCAGGCCAAAGCACCGGGCGAAGACGTCGAGCCTCTCCCCTGCCGGGCACTCCTGGATGGTCACAGCCAGCCTCGCTGCCGGATCTGTTCCGGCATCCAGGCGGAATGACCGCAGGACAGCCCACCGGCCCAGGCCGATCGGGACCCTGGCGGACGCCGCGTGGGAGTCCACCCCGGCCTCGACGGCCAGGAGTTGGGCCGCCACGTTGTAGACCTCGGCCGGTATGGCCTCGTAGGGGCTGGGCCCCGGTTGCAACAGGCCAAGCCAGTCGCCGGCCGAGGCGCTTCGGCTTGTTACGGTCAGCTCGGTGTCCAGTGTGAGCACCGCTTGTTGGGGCAGCCCGAACGTCGGCGGCGGGTCGCGGCGTGTTTGGGCATCCCGCCTCATCTGCGCTGCCCTGCTTCGCCGCAGGCCCGCCGCGATGACGGGCGCGGCCGCTGCCAGGTGCATCGTTTCGCGTTCGGTGAATGGTCCGTCGTCGGCCGTCCGCCACAGGTCGAGCCAGCCCCAGCAGCCGTGGCCGTCGGCGAACACGGTGGACAGGACGTCCGCTACGCCGTACCGGCGGAGGACACCGTTCCACAGCGGGCTTCGCACCGGGTCTCCCCCGGTTGCCGTTCGCAGCGTCACTGCAGCCCGGCCGCCCGCTAGCAGCGACGTCCAGCGGCCCGGTGCCGTTATGTACTTCAGCCTGATCAGGGCGGGCAGTTCCTGCGGGCAGGGAATGCGCGCCATCGGTGAGATGCCGGTGCAGGACCCGGGGTCGGTCAGGGGCCATGCAAACCACCTGAACGGAACGATGCTGCCCAGCTCGGCCAAGAGCGCTGCCCGCAAGCCGTGGTCCTCCAAGGACTCACGGCAGAGCCCACCGATTCTGTCCAGGCTCCGGCTCACCGCCCAATTCGTGGTCATGGAAACAGTATGGCCCGCGGACCCGCCCAGAATTCTGGGATACCGCGCTCCGACCGGCCGGGCCTAGCGTGAAGCATCCCTAACCACGGGACAGCCAACCGGAAGGAGAGTCTGTGATGTACACCCTGCAGATAGAGCACGGAATCAAGGATTTTGGCCTGTGGAAGACGGCTTTCGACCGGGATCCGGTAAACCGCGCGGCTTCGGGCGTGACCGCGCACCGGATCAGCCGGCCGGTAGACGATCCACACTACGTAGTGGTTGAGCTTGATCTGGGGACCCGGGAGCAGGCCGAGGCCCTGCTGGCCAGCCTTCAGCAAAAGGTGTGGAATTCCCCCGCGGCCGCCCTTGCCCTCCAAGGTGCTCCGAAAACCCGCATCCTGGAGTCAGCAGGCTGAGGCTACCGGAGGGGCCTCAAGTGCGGCGGCAGACGGAGGTCATGAAAGGAGTGAAGGCCGCGGCTTCCGCAAGGCGGACTTCGGAAGTGTGCGTCAGCACGCCGTCGTCCACCCGGAAGGTGTGCCGGGACGTGTCCCGTCCGTTGCGGCGCTCCACGGTGAGTACTCCGTTGTGCAGGCTGCAGCGCGTCGGGGCTTCCCGCGGCAGTCCCACGCTGTCCACGTGGTACCAGACAGTATCCGGGTGGTCGGCGTCCATGGTGAACATGCCATGCCGCTCGAAACGGATCCCGTCATTTTCCGTGTGGCGGTAGCTTTGCAGCACCGCATACCCGCCGGCAGCCGTGGCGAAGGTCAATTCAGCAGCTGCTGTCCGTGCAGGCCTTCGTTGCGTCGCCTCGATGCGTGTGGTCCCGGTCCAATGCCCGAGGAAAGCGTGCAGCTCTTGCTGTGCAGTCCCCGGGTGCAGGCGGTCCATAGTTCCTCCAGTGTGGCCCCGGCTTCATCATCACGCCCGCGCGTGGACTTGTCCAGTTTCAGGGGCCCGGCCTAGAGGCCGAAGGTTTCGCCTTCTTCGAACGGACCCACGACCGTTACCGTCCGGGGCGCTGCAGCCAGTTCCCGCGCCAGCTCGCGCACCTGTTCCACGGTGACGCTCTTGATCTGCCGGAGCGTCTCCTCGATGTCCTGGTATTCGCCGGACACGAGCTCGGCCCGTCCCAGCCTGGACATCCGCGATCCGGTGTCCTCGAGCGCCAGGACGATCCCGCCGCAGAGCTGGCCCACGGCCTTCTTGAGTTCGTCGTCGGAAATGCCGTGCTCTGCCAGCTTGTCCAGTTCGGCGCCCAGGAGCTCAATCACCTGGCGGACCTTCGACGGTGTGCACCCCGCATACATGCCGAAGTAGCCGGCATCGGCGTAAGACGATGCAAAGGAGTATGTGGAATACACCAGGCCGCGCTTCTCGCGAACCTCCTGGAACAGCCGGGAGGACATGCCGCCGCCCAGCACCGCATTGAGCACGCTCATGACATAGCGGCGGCCGTCCGTGGCAACGATCGTGGGGCACCCCATGATGATGTTCGCCTGCTCAACGGGCCGCTTCACCACATGGAGTCCGGCCGTGCCGGTAATTTCGGCCCGATCGGTGGAGCGCCTTTCTACGGGAGCGGCACCGGGCTCCAGCGCCCAGCCCGCCTGCTGGAGCGCTTCCACCACAAGTCCGCAGACGACGTCGTGGTCCAGTCCGCCGGCGGCGGTGATGACCAGCTCGTCCGGACGGTAGTAGCGGCGGTAGTGGTCCCAGACGGAATCGCGGGCAACGGCCCGGATGGCTTCCGGGGTCCCGCCAATCGGGCGTCCCAGCGGGTGGGTTCCCAACACCGCCGCGACGAAATGCTCGTGGGCGACGTCCGTGGGGTCGTCGCTGTCCATTGCGATTTCCTCAAGGATGACGTCCCGCTCCTGCTCCATCTCCTGCGGATCCAGGACAGCGCCGGTGATCATGTCCGCGATGACGTCGATGGCCATCGGCAGGTCAGTGTCCAGGACCCGGGCGAAGTAGCACGTGCTTTCCTTCGCCGTAGCGGCGTTGGACTCCCCGCCCACCTCGTCGAAGGCGGAGGCGATTTCCAGGGCGGTGCGCCGCCGGGTGCCCTTGAACAGCAGGTGCTCCAGGAAGTGGGTGGAACCGTGCTGGCCGTGGGCTTCGTCCCGCGAACCCACGCCCACCCAGAAACCGATGGTCGCGGAGCGCTGGCCGGGCATTGCCTCCGTCAGTACACGCACACCGCCGGGGAGCACGGACCGGCGAACAACGGACCCGCCGTCGGCTCCGTGGATCAGGGTGTCTCCGGGATGGTTCTGCACCAGCGGCAGGGGTACGACAGTCATCAAGGCCTTTCAGGAAAACGGTGCCAAATCTGCCTGCCATCGTACCAGCGGACCACTCGCCCGGAACCTCATGGAGGGGCGCGGTGCGGACGGGCCCGGTTTTACGAGGCGGCGCGGCTTAACGGCGGCGGGGCCGGTGGATGATCCACCGGCCCCGCCGTCGTGCTTGGACTACGAAGTGCGTTGCAGACTACTCTGCGGCTGCCTCGACGGTCTCAGCGCTTTCAGCGCCTTCTTCCTCGGCGATAACCGGGGACAGGGACAGCTTTCCGCGGTCGTCGATCTTGGTGATTTCGACCTGGATCTTCTGGCCCACGGAGACGACGTCCTCGACGTTGTCCACGCGCTTGCCCCCGGCGATCTTGCGCAGCTCGGAGATGTGCAGCAGGCCGTCCTTGCCCGGGGTGAGGGAAATGAAGGCACCGAAGGTGGTGGTCTTGACGACCGTGCCCAGGTAGCGCTCGCCGATTTCCGGAACCTGCGGGTTGGCGATGGCGTTGATCGCGGAGCGTGCGGCGTCGGCGGACGGGCCGTTGGTGGCGCCGATGTACACGGTGCCGTCGTCCTCGATGGAGATGTCCGCGCCGGTGTCTTCCTGGATCTGGTTGATCATCTTGCCCTTGGGCCCAATGACCTCGCCGATCTTGTCCACGGGGATCTTGACCGCGATGACACGCGGAGCGAACTCGGAGAGCTCGTCCGGGGTGTCGATCGCGGAGTTGATGACCTCGAGGATGTGCAGGCGGGCTTCGCGTGCCTGCTTCAGGGCGGCGGCCAGAACGGAGGCCGGGATGCCGTCGAGCTTCGTGTCCAGCTGGATGGCCGTGACGAATTCGGAGGTACCGGCAACCTTGAAGTCCATGTCACCGAAAGCATCTTCGGCGCCCAGGATGTCCGTGAGTGCTGCGTAACGGGTCTGGCCGTCAACCTGGTCGGAAACCAGGCCCATGGCGATGCCGGCAACGGCAGCCTTCAGCGGCACACCGGCGTTGAGCATCGACAGCGTGGAGGCGCAGACGGAACCCATCGACGTCGAACCGTTGGAGCTGAGGGCTTCAGACACCTGGCGGATGGCGTAGGGGAATTCCTCGCGGGACGGCAGCACGGGCACGAGCGCGCGCTCGGCCAGGGCGCCGTGACCGATTTCGCGGCGCTTGGGCGAGCCCACGCGGCCGGTCTCACCGGTGGAGTACGGCGGGAAGTTGTAGTTGTGCATGTAGCGCTTGCGCGTTACCGGCGACAGCGAGTCGATCTGCTGTTCCATCTTCAGCATGTTCAGCGTGGTGACACCCATGATCTGGGTTTCGCCGCGCTCGAAGATAGCCGAACCGTGAACGCGGGGCAGAACCTCGACCTCGGCGGTGAGCTGGCGGATGTCCGTCAGGCCGCGGCCGTCGATGCGGATCTGGTCCTTCAGGATGCGCTGGCGCACAACCTGCTTGGTCACCGAGCGGAACGCTGCGGACAGTTCCTTCTCGCGTCCCTCGAACTGGCCGGCGAGCGAAGAGGTGACTTCGTCCTTGAGCTCGTCCGAAGCGGTGTCGCGCTCCTGCTTGTCAGCGATCTGGAAGACAGCAGCAAGCTTCTCAGCAGCGGCAGCCTCAACAGCGGCGTAGACGTCGTCCTCGTAGTCGAGGAAGACCGGGAATTCGACGGTCGGCTTGGCGGCGCGGGCAGCCAGGTCGGCTTGGGCGTCGCAGAGTGCCTTGATGAACGGCTTGGCAGCCTCGAGGCCCTCGGAAACAACCTCTTCGGTGGGAGCGGTGGCGCCCTGTTCCTTGATGAGGTTCCAGGAGTTGTCGGTCGCTTCGGCTTCAACCATCATGATGGCGACGTCGTCACCGGCAATGCGGCCGGCTACAACCATGTTGAATACGGAGTTCTCGAGCTGCGAGTGCTTCGGGAACGCAACCCACTGCGAGCCCTGCTCGTCAGCCACGAGGGCAACGCGGACGCCGCCGATCGGGCCGGAGAACGGCAGGCCGGAGAGCTGGGTGGACATGGACGAGGCGTTGATGGCCACGACGTCGTAGAGCTCGTCCGGGTTGATCGCCAGGACGGTGACGACGATCTGGACCTCGTTGCGCAGGCCCTTGATGAAGGCCGGACGCAGCGGGCGGTCCATGAGGCGGCAAGCCAGGATGGCTTCGGTGGACGGGCGGCCTTCGCGGCGGAAGAACGAACCCGGGATGCGGCCGGCGGCGTACATACGCTCTTCGACGTCAACGGTCAGCGGGAAGAAGTCGAAACCTTCACGCGGGTGCTTGCCGGCGGTGGTTGCGGACAGCAGCGCGGTGTCTTCGTCGATGTACACCATGGCTGCGCCGGCTGCCTGCTTGGCAAGACGGCCGGTTTCGAAGCGGATTACACGCTTGCCAAAGCGGCCATTGTCAATGACGGCTTCTGAGAACTGGATTTCGGGACCCTCCAAGAGAGTCACCTCCGTTTCTTGGTTAACGGAAGTCCAGCCGCATCAACCCAGTCCAGCATCTGTCTACTGGCCTGCACTGCACCCGGTCATCGATCGAGACCCACGGGCCGGGCTTCACTCTTCGAAGCCGTTCCCGGGAATCACTACCGAGGACCGCGAATGCGTGATGCGGTTGATCCTCCTGTTTAGTTTTTGTACTGCAGGAGGCGGCCCGTCCGGGTGGGATGGGCCGCCCCTTGGAGCTGACTAGCGGCGCAGGCCGAGGCGCTCGATGAGCGCACGGTAGCGTGCAATGTCAGTGTTCTTGAGGTAGGTGAGCATACGCTTGCGACGGCCAACCATGGCCAGCAGACCGCGCTGGGTGTGGAAGTCGTGCTTGTGCTCCTTCATGTGCTCAGTGAGATCCTTGATCCGCTGAGTCAGGACTGCAACCTGGACCTCCGGTGAACCGGTGTCGCCTTCGGACGTTGCGAAATCCTTGATGATGGACTGCTTTACAGCGGCGTCAAGTGCCACAATAACTCCTAGAGATGTGCCGTGAGGCCCGAATCAGTAATTCACTGCCGGGTGTGCCTGCGCGGAAATCCCCGCAAATTCGGGGATTCCATTACATGACAAGAGCCAGCCGCCACGGACTGCAGCCGGATCCAACGTTTAGTTTACCGGCCCGGCCGCAATCTTGTCGAAACCTGCCCCGCGGCCGCCTACGGCGGCCCCTTACGCGCGCGCCAGCAGATCGCGGATCGCGGCAACGCCGCGGTAGACCTCCGTGAAGGATGTACTCAGCGGCGACAGCCCGATGCGGATGCCTTGCGGAGCGCGGAAGTCCGGGATGACGTCCTGGGCCCAGAGCTCTGCTGTCATTTGGCGGAAGTCCGGGTGGTCCACAGTGATGTGGCTCCCCCGCTGCTCCGCCTCCCGCGGCGTGGCCAGCTGCACGCCGGCAGGAGCCAGCCACGCATCATGGAGTTCGAGGGCATACGCCGTCAGCTTCCGGGACTTTTCCCGCAACGCGGACATGCCGGCCTCTTCGATCAGGTCCAGGGTGCCGCGCATGGCGATCATGCCGAAAATTGCCGGCGTTCCGCTGAGGAATCCGCGGATCCCCGGAGCCGGCTCATAGCCGGCGGCCATTTCGAAGGCATCCTTGCGGCCCATCCATCCCCAGATCGGCTGGCTCAACCCGGGCAGGTGGCGGGCGTTAATGTACGCGAAGGCCGGGGAGCCCGGCCCGCCGTTGAGGTACTTGTACGTGCAGCCGGCGGCGAAGTCGACGCCGGCGGCGTCGAGCTCGATCTCCACCGACCCCGCCGAATGGCACAGGTCCCACACCACCAGCGCGCCGGCGTCGTGCACTGCAGCGGTGATGGCCGGCAGGTCGGCGAGGTAGCCGGAGCGGTAGGCGATCTGGCTCAGGACCACGACGGCGGTGGACGGCCCTGTTGCCTCCCGCACCTGGTCTACGCTTACGCCGGCGGCGGGATCGGCGTCGATCCAACGCAGCGTCAGTCCTTCTTCGCGGGCGATGCCTTCCAGGAGGTAGCGGTCCGTCGGAAAGTTGTCCGTGTCCAGCACGATTTCGGTCCTGGCGGGGTCCTTGACGGCGGCGAGGGCTGCGCGGACCAGCTTGTAGAGGACAACGGTGGTGGAGTCGGCGATGATGGTCTGCCCGGGAGCCGCGCCAAGCACCGCCCGGCCAAGCTGGTCGCCGATGGCTTCCGGCAGGGCGAGCCATTCCTCGTCCCAGCCGCGGATCAGCCGGCCGCCCCAGTTCTCCTGGATAAAGGCGCTGATGTCCGTGACGGTCCGCTTGAGCGGGCGGCCCAGTGAGTTTCCGTCCAGGTAGGACAGGTCAGTGTCGGTTCCGACGAAGTGGTCGCGGTAGCCGGCCAGCGGGTCCGCGGCATCAAGCTCGACGGCGCGCTGCAGCAGGGCGTCCTGGGTCCCGTGAACCGTGCTCATTGGCCGATCTCCGTCCGGACGGCGAAAAGTTCTGGGAAGAAGGTCAGTTCCAGGGCCTTCTGCAGGAACGCGGCGCCGCTGGAGCCGCCGGTGCCCGACTTCATGCCGATGGTCCGTTGCACCGTCCGCAAATGCCGGAACCGCCACAGCTGGAAGTTGTCTTCCAGGTCCACGAGTTCCTCGCATGCCTCGTAGGCGCCCCAGTTGTCCGCCGCGTTTTCGTAGATGTGCTTGAACACGGGGACGAGTTCGGGGCAGAATTCGTGGGCTTTGGTGACGTCGCGTTCCAGCAGGGATGCAGGAATGGCGAAGCCCTGGCGGTTGAGGTACGCCAGGAATTCGTCGTAGATGCTGGGCGCTTCAAGGACGTGGCGCAGCTGCTCGTGGGCCTCGGGATCGGATTCGAACACGGGAAGCATCTTGCGGTTTTTGTTGCCGAGGACGAACTCCACCGCCCGGTACTGGCTGGACTGGAATCCGGAGGAGTTGCCCAGGAAACCGCGGAACTGCGAATACTCGGTGGGCGTCAGCGTGGCCAGCACGGACCATTGCTCAGTCAGGGTCTTCTGGATGTGCTTGACGCGCGCAATCGCCTTCAGGGCGGAGCCGAGGTCGTCGCTGCGGAGCCAGGCCGCGGCGCTGCGCAGCTCGTGAAGGACCAGCTTCAGCCACAGTTCGGTGGTCTGGTGCTGGATGATGAAGAGCAGTTCGTCGTGGTGCTCCGGATCGCTGACCGGCTGCTGCGCACTGAGCAGTGTGGGAAGCTGCAAGTACGACGCGTAGCTCATCCGTGAACTGAAATCCCGGACGATGTCCTTTTCCAGTTTCCTCGTGTTCTTCTCAACGGACACAGCGGTGCCTTCCTTGCCAGTGACTGGGGTCAGCGCCGGAACAGGATGTCGTGGGCCTGGACGACGTCCAGGCGCATCTGTTCGACGAGCGCTTCCGGCCCACGGTACGCCACCATGCCCCGCAGCCGTGCCGCGAACTCCACCACTACTGTCTGGCCGTACAGATCGAAGTTCTCAACCGGTTCTTCCGGGCGGTCGATGACGTGTGCCTCGACCTGCCGGCTCACGCCGTCGAACGTGGGGTTGGAACCCACGGAGATGGCAGCCGGCCACCTCGTGCCGGCCTGGTCCACGAGCCAGCCGGCGTAGATGCCGTCGGCCGGGATGTAGCCGCTGGCTTCGGAGGCCAGGTTGGCGGTGGGGAAACCCAGCGCACGGCCGCGGGCGGCGCCGTGGACCACTTCTCCGCGCATCCGGTGCGGGCGGCCCAGCACGGCAGCCGCCGTGGTGACGTCTCCGTCCCGCAGCGCCTCACGCACCCAGGTGGACGAGCAACGGCGGTCCTCACCGCCGTCGTCGTGGATGGGGAACCCTTCGGAGCCGAACTCACTGATGACCTGCACGGTAAAGCCGAACTTCTCCCCCAGTTCCTGCATGGTGGACAGGTCGCCGGAGTTGCCGCGGCCAAAGCGGGCGTCATGGCCGATCACCACATGGCTGGCCTTGAGGCTGTCGACTAGGACCCCGGAGACAAATTCTTCAGGTGTCAGGCTGGCGAGCTCCAGGGAGTATTTCATGACCAGGACGGCATCCAACCCCAGCTCGCCGAGGGCAACGAGCTTGTCCTCGAGGCCCATGATGAGCTCCGGTGCGGACTCGGGCCGGTGCACCTGTGCCGGGTGGGGGTCAAATGTCACTGCGACAGCGCGCGCGCCGTTGAGGCGGGCCGTGCGGATCAGCTGGGAAAGTACCTGCTGGTGCCCGCGGTGTACCCCGTCGAAATTGCCGAACGTGACAACGGTAGGGCCGAAGTCCGCGGGGACCTCGGACGGATCGTTCCAGATGTGGACCATCAACCTCGCCTTTTACTGCCTGCCATTGACTCGTCCGAAAACCGCGCCGGGCCCGGAACTCTCCTAGATTACCCGCATTTGCCTGTGCTAACCGACGCCGATGCCGGCCCCGGCTTCCGCCGCCCCGTCCTTTCCTTCCCCGGCCTCCCGCCCGGGACTAGGATGCAAGGGCAGCATCCGGCGACGCAACTGCGCGCCGCAGCCAACGATGCCCGCGCTGCCCGCCGGGCTGAAGGAGAGTCCTATGACTGACATCCGCGAGATTTTGGAACAGATTCCTGTTGACCAGATTGCCGGATTGCTAGGCACGGACCGGGAGTCCGCCCAGGCCGCCGTGGAGGCCGCGGTGCCCACCCTCCTTGCGGGCATGCAGAGCAACGCACAGGCGCCGGAGGGTGCGGCCTCCCTGGAGTCGGCACTGGCCCAGCACCAGGACGGGCTCATTGCAGGCGGTGTGGACGTTTCGCAGGTGGACACGTCCGACGGCGAGAAGATTGTCAGCCATGTTTTCGGCGGCCAGCAGGACCAAGTGGCCAGCCAGCTCGCAGGGACGGCCAACCTGGGCGGCGTTGGCGGAGACCTCGTCCGGAAACTCCTGCCCATTCTCGCGCCGATCGTGATGTCCTACCTCGCCAACAAGATCCTCGGCGGACGGAATGCGGGTGGCGTTGCGGGCGGCGACTCTTCCGGCAACACTGGCGGACCCGGGGGCATCGATCTCGGCGGCATTCTGGGTGGCATTCTTGGCGGCGCTTCGCAGGGCGGCGCCGCGGGGCAGGGCGGACTCGGCGACATCCTTGGGGGCATTTTCGGCGGAGACGCCCAAGGCGGGCAGCAGTCCAGCAATGCGGTAGTACCGGAGACCGTCAACGACTCGGCCCCGCAGGCTCCGGCCCCGCAGGCTCCGACGGGTCCGCTGGGGCAGCCGATCCAGCAGGGCGGTGCGCCCGTTCCGGGCGAGTTGATCGACGTCGACCTCCCCGGTGAGCGCACCCAGGACCAGACCGGTGAGCGCGCCGAGGAGCGAAAGAACGACGACGGCGGGCTCGGCGGGCTGTTGGGCGGGCTCTTCGGGAAGAAATAGCCTGGCGGCCTGATGCTCCCGCACCATCGTGGTGCGGGAGCATCATCGTGCCTGGTCCGGATTTAGGGCCGGGCGGATTCTCCGGTGGCATCCACGGGCCCTGACGTGGCTGTTGCCACCTGTGTCAGCCAGTTGTCCAGTTCCCTGGGCTTGCGAAACACCAGCACCGGCGGCATGTCCGGATCGGCCTGCCATGCCCTGAAGACCCGCTTTTTCCTGGCAAATGAGTTGAAATGCCAGTAGAAGATCGAGTCTTTCGCAAAGAGCCTCGCCAGCGTTTCTACGTTTCCATTGCAGACGGGCTGCCTGGTGATGACTCGGCGTACCGAGCGGCGGGTCAGCCTGGCAAGCGACAGCCAGCGGGGATAGTCCAGCGCTACGACTAGTTCCGCCCAGGGTACCACGATGTCGCGCCAAACGCCGTAGGCGCTGTCCAGGACCCAGGAATCGCGGGCCGCCACGTCCGTTGCGATCTCGCGTTGCTGTTCGACGCTGCGCTGCTGCCAGCCGGGAAGCCAGCCAATGTCGTCGTCCGCGGAAAACTCCGGGAGCCCGGAGGCAGCGGCATAAGCGTGGGCGGCCGAAGACTTGCCGCTACCCGTAACGCCGTAGAACAGAACCCGGGCTGGAATTGGCGGAATGGATTTCACGGGCTGCTCCCCCTATTTTGCTCGGCACTCTGCCGTCCGTTGACGCCGGCGCACCGCGATTTGCCACGATAGCACCCGGCTGAATCTGCCGCCGTCGGAGACTGCCCCGACCTGCTGCTGCAAACCTCGGCCATGTAACACTGGTCCGATGCCAGAGTTCAGCGTTCACGACAGCAGCGACCTTTGCGACGCGGAAGTCATTGCCTTGTACGAATCCGTGGGTTGGACCAGCTACACAGCTGAACCCGCCGTACTCCTCCGCGCGCTCCAGGGATCAGGCTTTGTGGTGACCTGCCGCAATGAGGCAGGAAAGCTCGTCGGCCTGGCACGCGGAATTTCGGACGACGCCACCATCTGCTACGTACAGGACATCCTGGTCCACCCGGCAGTTCAAGGTTCCGGCGCCGGCCGGGCCATGCTGGAAGCCATCCAGTCCAGGTACGGGCATGTCCGGCAGACGGTGCTCATCACGGACAACGAACCTGGACAACGCGCGTTCTACGAGGCCCTCGGATTCACAGAAGGCTCGGATTTCAGGCCGGAACCGCTGAGGATGTTCGCCCTCTTCCGGTAGTCCGGGATGCCGGCCGGGCGGCGGGCCCGTGCAGTCGTCATGGGATCTCGACAGCGCGTGGTTTGAACCGCTGCCGCCTCACTCGAGTCGGAAGTAGTTGTTTCTTCGCGGGATTTGTCGTGGGTCGATGTGGGGTGGCGGGATGAACCAGGGGATCCCGGTTTTGACGTGGATTTGCCACTGCTCTTTGTGGATCAGGTGGTGGTGGTGACTGCAGAGCAGGGTGCCGTTGTCTGTGCTGGTGGTTCCGCCGTGTGACCAGTAGGTGATGTGGTGGGCTTCGCACCAGGGTGTGGGGATGGTGCAGCCCGGGAAGGCGCAGCCTTGGTCGCGGGCGGCGAGGGCTTTTCGGATGTGCGGCGGGAAGACCCGGGTGGTGCGGCCGATGTCGAGGATGCGCCCCTGGCTGCCGAGGAGGACGGGGATGATGTCGGCGTCGCAGGCGATCTTGCGGACGGTGGCGGCGGTGACGGGGCCGGTGAACGTGAATAAGCCCGTCCCCGGGATGCCGGTGCCGTGTTCGAGGTTCTCCAGCCGGGCCAGGAGGTCGCGGTAGTCGATGGTGACCATGACCTGGGGCCGGAGCCCTCCAGCGGCAGGAAGGCCGCCTGTGGTCAGGCCTGCTTTGACCGCGCCGACGAGGCCGTCCAGGAGCTGCTGCGGCCGGGTCCGCTGGTCCAGATCATCCAAGGCGCCGGTGCTGTTGTCGCCGGCGCTGCCCTCACCCGGTTGGGTGCGGGGGTTGGTGGCGGTGTTCATCGCCGTCAGCAGGTGCTCGGATTGCTCGGTGGTGGCGAAGATTTCCATCCGCTGGAGTCCCCGGCGGGGCTGGCGGATGAACACACCCTGACGTTGCCGGAGTTCGGTGTCGGTGGGTTCGGACCCGTCCTGGTCGATCGCCTCCGTCCATTGCCTGGCGACGCGGGCGACGAAGTCGGTGTCGTGCTCCACCGCGGCCCGGGTCAAGGCGTGTTCCATCCGGCCGGCAACTTCCGCATCCGCGTGGTGGCCGACCCTGTCCAGGGCGAGGGTGATGATGGTCGCGGAGCGGGACGCGACGGTCCCGGCTGCGACGGCGGCGGCGAGTTCGGGCCGCTCCGGTGGTTGGGTGTGTCCCGTGATGCCGGTGCGGGGCAGGACCGCCTCGGCCAGGGCGAGCCGCCGGCGGGCTTCGCCGGCACCGATCCGCAGCCGGGCACGGAGGAACTCGGTGGTGTTCCGGCAGCCGTCGTCCGCAGGGTCCGGTTCCGCGGGGACCGAAGCTTCGCCACTCACTGCCGTTTTGGCAGCCTGGCTGGTGTCGTTTGGGCTGGTGTCCGCTTCGCTGGTGGCCCAGTCGATGGGACCGTGCACGGCGGTCGCTTCACCCCACCCGGTGGTCCAACCAACCCCGGACCCCGAGCCAGCCCGTGCAGCAGCAGAGGCCTCCCGCCGGGTCCGGTCCACGGACCCGGCGGCAACCACTTGCAGGTATTCCGTCGTCCGGGCAATACCCTCGACAATCGCCGCGAAGTCAGCCGCTTCGCGGAAGCCCATCCCCGCAGCGTCG
>NZ_JMLE01000021.1 GCF_000685965.1 Arthrobacter sp. UNC362MFTsu5.1
GCCAGACGGCCACCGCCACCCCGAGCAGCGTTGCTGACAGCAGCGGGGTCCGGGCGGCCTGGAGCAGCGGGACGGCGTAGCCGCGGAATCCAGGTTCTTCGCCCAGCGGCCCGTCCATCGGATTGATCAGGCGCACCCCGAAAACCATCAGCAGCCCGGACCAGGTCAACTGGGACAGCCCCGGTGCCGCGGCGCCGAAGACGATATTGAGGGAGCCAATGACCAGTACCAGCAGGGCCGGGAACAGGAGGGCCACGGCGTACCAGGCCCAGTGCACCCGCCAGCGGATGAGCCGCCGACCCCACATACGGTAACCGGCACGGCCCTCAGCAAGGCCGATCACTATGACAGCGGCAGCCAGCGGACCGACCGGCAGGAATTCCATCCGCGGCATCATCCCCATGGCATACACGGGCCAGGAGGACCAGGAGATTGCATAGGAGAGGCCGAAGAAGAACAGAAGCCGGTGGCGCTGGAACCAGTTGCGGAAGCGCGGCATGACGGGCTCCGGACGCTCAGGGCGGGTGGGTCCCATTCTCCGCCCATCCGCATTTTGATACCAGCCCCCGGGGGACGCGGGGCGAGCGTGGGCTGAATGCTTGCGGGGCCCTGCCATACCTGCTAATCCTGAGGAAAGGTCCTGTCCGTGGGGGACGCTCCTCCCGTGGGACATCAGTTCAAAGCAGCACTGATCAGCAGGTTCCGAGTCAGGGAGGGCGCAGCATGCCGCGCAAGAATCCGCACGTGGAAGAAGCCGACGAAAACAACCTCGAAGTCGGGAAGCCCAAGGACTGGGCAGCCGGCATTCCCGGTGTCTACCATTCGATGCAGCCGGCCCTGAAACACATGGGCGTGGGGCGTGCCGGTAAGACACTGCTGGGGCTGAACCAGAAAGACGGCTTCGACTGCATGAGCTGCGCCTGGCCGGATCCCGGGCACCGCAAGACCTTCGAGTTCTGTGAGCAGGGCGCAAAGGCGGTCACGTGGGAGGCGACGCCGGTGGTGGTGCCGTCCGAGTTCTGGGCCGCGAACCCGGTCACCGAACTGCGGGAGCGGTCCGAGTACTGGCTGGGGATGCAGGGCCGGCTCACCGAACCTGTGTACAAACCGGCCGGGGACGACCACTACCGGCCAGTCAGCTGGGACGAGGCCTTTTCCATCATCGGCAGCAAGCTCCAGGGCCTGGACAGCCCGGACCAGGCCGCGTTCTACACCAGCGGCCGGACCTCGAACGAGGCCGCCTTCCTGTACCAGTTGTTCGTGCGGGCCTACGGAACCAACAACCTGCCGGACTGCTCCAACATGTGCCATGAGTCCTCCGGCTGGGCCATGGGCCAGACCATCGGCGTGGGCAAGGCCACGGTCTCCTACGACGACTTCGCCAAGGCGGACCTGATCATCATCATGGGGCAGAACCCGGGCAGCAACCATCCCCGCATGCTCACCGCCCTCGAGGACGCCAAGGAAGCCGGCTGCGAGATTGTGGCCATCAACCCGCTGCCGGAAGCCGGGCTCATGCGCTACAAGAACCCGCAGAAAATCAACGGGATCGTGGGACGCGGCACTGAACTTGCTGACCAGTACCTGCAGATCCGTCTGGGCGGGGACATGGCGCTGATGCAGGCCCTGTCCAAGCGTGTGCTCGACGCCGAGGCCAAACGTCCCGGGAACGTGCTGGACCACGAGTTCCTCCGGGAACACTGCGAGGGCCTGGACGAACTCAAGGCGCACCTGGGGTCCCTGCAGGAATCAACCGTGCTTCGCGCCACCGGCCTGAGCAGCATGGAAATCGACGAACTCGCCGAGCGGTATCTGCGGGCCGGGAAGGTGATCATCACCTGGGCCATGGGCATCACGCAGCATAAGAAGGCCGTGCCCACCATCAAGGAGATCATCAACCTGCTGCTGCTACGCGGAAACATCGGCAAACCCGGTGCCGGCGCGTCCCCGATCCGCGGCCACAGCAACGTCCAGGGGGACCGCACCATGGGCATCTGGGAGCAGATGCCGCCCGCGTTCCTGGATTCCCTCGCCAAGGAGTTCACTTTCGAACCGCCGCGCGAACCCGGGGCTGACGCGGTGGAAACCATCCGCCAAATGCGCGACGGCGGGATCAAGGTTTTCGTCGCCATGGGAGGAAACTTCGTGGCGGCCATCTCGGACACCCACGCGGCCGAGGCCGCCGTCGCGAACACCGACATGACGGTGCAGATCTCTACCAAACTCAACCGTTCGCACGCGGTCACGGGCGAGGAAGCACTCATCCTGCCCACCCTGGGGCGGACGGAAATCGACCTCCAGGAATCCGGGCCGCAGTTCGTGTCCGTGGAGGACACCGTCTCCGCCGTACACGCCTCCGAGGGAAAGGTGAAGCCGGTGGCCCCCGGGCTGCTGTCCGAAGTGGCGATCGTTACCCGGCTGGCCCGGGCCACCGTGGACAGCCGGATCAATGCGGACTGGGCCGGCTTCGAACGGAACTACGACCTCATCCGGGACCACATCTCCCATGTGGTGGCCGGCTGCGAGGACTACAACCGGCGGATCCGGGACTGGGGCGGATTTGTGCTGCCCAACGGGCCGCGTGATTCCCGGACATTCCACACCCCCACGGGGAAGGCGATGCTGACAGTCAACGAGTTGGAGTACGTGGAGCGGCCGGCCGGGACGCTGATCCTGCAGACCATGCGCTC
Source organism: Arthrobacter sp. UNC362MFTsu5.1 (assembly GCF_000685965.1). Taxonomy (GTDB): domain Bacteria; phylum Actinomycetota; class Actinomycetes; order Actinomycetales; family Micrococcaceae; genus Arthrobacter. The sequence goes on from NZ_JMLE01000021.1 coordinate 2,691, forward strand.
CCACGACCAGTTCAATACCACCATCTACGGGCACAATGACCGGTACCGCGGGGTAAAGAAGGGCCGGGACGTTGTATTCGTCAGCCCGGAAGACATCTCCGAACTGGGACTGGCCGACGGGCAATACGTGGACATCCACGGCGTGTACGACGACGGCGCTGAGCGGGTAATCAGGAAGTTCCGGGTGGTGTCCTACCCCACGGCACGGGGATGCGCCGCGGCCTATTACCCGGAAGCGAACGTCCTCGTGCCGTTGGAGACGGTGGCGGAGGGCAGCCACACGCCAGTTTCCAAAGCCGTCATCGTGCGCCTGACGCCGAGCCCGGAGCCGAGTCCGGCGTGAGCGGGGCCAGCCCGCAAGGAGGACAGCATGAGTGATTTCCTTGTTTACCTCGATACCTCCGACGTGCGGCCCGGGAAACTTGGCGAGCTCAAGGTCGCCATGGAGGACCTCGCCCGCTTTGTCGAAGCCAACGAGCCACGGATCATTGCCTATGACGTCTACTTTTCGGACGACGGCACCCGCATGAACGTCCTCCAGGTCCACCAGGACCTGGCGTCGCTGGAATTCCACTTGGAGGTGGCCGGTCCGCGGTTCCCGCCGATTGCGCCCCTCGTCCGGCTCCGGACCATCGAAATCTTCGGCGCGGTCACGGAGGAGCTGGTCAAACAGCTCGAAGCGAAGACGCAATTGCTGGGCGGCACCGTGATGATCCGCAACCTCCACGCAGGTTTTGCCCGGGTGGCGGCTTGATAAATACGAGCCCGGGCCCTTTGTCAACAGGCCCAAAGTCCTGATGTTTCCGCCGCTCAGCTGAGACTCTAGGATCACTTGTGCTGCATTCGGCGTCATAGTCGGTCACGACACACGTTGTTAACGTCCATAGTCGCCTCTATTTACAGTTCACTGGCAAAATGCTGAGTGATCACCTGCTCGAAAGGACAAATATGCCCACGGCTATTGCAGACACCACCACTGTTCGACTCAAATCAGTGCTCGACATCCTCGCGGAAAGCGTCCTGTCAGGCGAGACCCTCGGCGCGGGCGCAGTCCTGGCCCAGGCCACGGTCCGTGTACCGCTGAACGAGAAGGAAAGTGAGCTGCTCAGCGGAGGCATCCCCCGGGGACACAAGGCGCTGACCACCGCCACCAGCAAGCTCGTGAAGGCAGGCTGGCTCGTCAAGGGACGCAGCGGCTGGACCATTACCGACGACGGCCTCCGCGCCACCGTCGCATTCCCGGATCCGGACACCTTTGCCACGGCCCTTGCCGAAGGCACCCCGGTCCCCGCTGACGTGCCGGTTCCCACGGAGCTCCCCGCCAAGGCTGCAGCTCCGAAGGCTGCCGCAAAAGCTCCCGCCAAGGCTGCCCCGAAGAAGAAGGCGCCGTCCAAGGCTGCCAAGGTGGTTGAAAAGGCTGCCGAGCTGATTGAAGATGCCGTGGAGCCGGTGAAGAAGGCTGTGCGCACCCGTAAGGCTGCTGCCAAGCCGGCCAAGGCCAGCGTAGAAACGCCTGCAGAGGCTCCCAGTGTGGAATCGATCGACCAGCCGGAGGCAGTCGCCATCGCGGGCGACTTCAATGTGCTCCTGGGCGCCCCCGCGAACTGGGCACCGCAGTACGACGAATCTCAGATGACACTGGATTCAGTGGACCAACTGTGGAAGCTCACCACCGACCTTCCCGCCGGGCACTACACGTTCAAGATCGCGCTCAACCGTTCCTGGGACGAGAACTACGGCGCGTTCGGAGCGTTTGACGGTGCAAACCACGAACTCCACCACCCCGGCGGCCGGATCACCTTCAACTACGATCACCGGACCCGCGACATCAGCCTGATCTAAGGTCCAGCCGCTGCACCTCCTCCAGTAGGCAGCTGACCCTGATCGGCTTAGAATCAACCCATCAGGGTCAGCTCCACTAAGGAGCGGTGCGGCGTGGACACTGTTGACATTTCAGGACTGCGGATCGGCTACCAGCGCGTGGGCCAAGGCCCTCCGCTGGTGCTCCTTCACGGCGCCTACGAGGACAGCCGCAGCTGGCGGCAACAGTTGGAGGGGCTCTCCAACGAGTTCACTGTCATTGCCTGGGATGCCCCGGGCTGCGGCCGGTCCGACGATCCTCCGGCGGACTTCTCCGGTAAGGAACTGGGCGATGTGCTCGCCGGGTTCCTCCGTGAGGTAGCGCCGCGGAAACCGCACGTCCTGGGGCTGTCCTGGGGGTCCGGGGTCGCCCTGGAACTGTACCGGGGCCACCCCCACATGGCAGCGTCCCTGCTGCTGGTGTCGGCTTACGCAGGCTGGGCCGGATCGTTGCCGCCCGAGGAAGTCGAGCGCAGGTACGCGCAGATCCTGGCCGAGCTGGACCAGCCGCCCGAGCAATTCATCCCCGTGTGGCTGCCCACGCTGTTCACCGCGCGGGCGGATCCCGCCGTCGTCGAAGAAGCCAGCGCCATCATGGCCGACTTCCATCCCGCCGGAATGCGGGCAATGCTGAGCGCAAGCGGCCACGCAGACTACCGTGACGTCCTTCCCACCATCAGCGTCCCCACACTGCTGCTTTACGGCGAACACGACGTGCGATCGCCGCTGGCAGTGGCGCACGACATGCACCGCCAGATCCCGGGTTCACAGCTCACGGTGATTCCCGACGTCGGGCATATGGTCGCTGCTGAAACGCCGGCGGCGTTCAACACCGAGGTCCGCCGGTTCCTGCACAGCATCGGTGACTGAACGCACACGGGCGACTGAACAGACCCCCCTGCATGAGCGGTTGGCGAGCGAAATCCTAGAACCGCGTGGGGTCGGGATTCGGCGACGGCGGCCCCGGCGGCATGGGGCCCGGGTCCGGGATGGGGAGCGGACCGGGCGCCGGTGTCGGTTCCGGGCCGGGATGCGGCGGGCGCGGCTCCGTGGGGTCCGGCCTGCTGGGCGGGAACGGGTTGTCCGGATCCGGCGGTCCCGTGGGGCCAGGCTCCGGCGGGAACGGATCCGGCTCCGGCAGCGGTGGAATAGTCATGATGCTCTCCTTGCTTCGCTGGTGTAACGGCCTTGGGGGTGAAATTCAGTTGTTGTGTTGCCGGCGGAAGACCTTCAGCTCCCAGGGGCGCAGCGTAATCGCAGCATGCGTCCCGGCACTGTGCTTCCCGGCGCTGCCGGATGGGTAGTTACCGAGGACCAGCTCGGCCGGGTAGTGGCCCAGCTCGGGCTCATCCGCGCCGGCTTCGGTATCGCCCCAGCCGCCGCCGTCGAGCTCCACTGTCCGGTCTTCACCCGAGAAGTTGCCCAGCACCAGCAACTGGACGCCGGGAGCCGCGGCAGCAGCCGCATCCTCAGCGGCATCGGCAGCCGGCCCGGTTCCCGGCAGTGTCCGCCGGAAGGCGTACACGTGCTCGTCGTCCGGAAGCAGCATGGTGAAGTCGCCCTCCGCCACCACGGGCTCGGCGTGACGCAGGGCGATGACCTCGCGGTAGAAGCTGAAGACGGAGTCCGGGTTGTCTTCCTGCTCCGCGGCGTTGATGTGGCTGGTGTTGGGGTTGACGGCTATCCATGGCGCTCCCGTGGTGAACCCGCCATGCCGGGTGGCGTCCCACTGCACCGGGGTGCGGGCGTTGTCCCGGTTCAGCGGTGCCAGCGCGGCGAGGACCTCAGCGTCAGTGTGGCCCAGATGGGTGGTGGCTTCGCGGTGGTGGTTGAGCACCTCGATGTCGCGGTAGTCGCTGATGGCGCCGAAGCTCATGTTCGTCATGCCCAGTTCCTCGCCCTGGTAGACGTACGGCGTACCGCGGTGCAGGTGCAGGATGCCGGCCAGCATCTTGGCGGAGAGCTCGCGGTACTGCCCGTCGTCGCCGAAGCGGGACACGGCGCGGGCCTGGTCGTGGTTGCCCCAGTAGAGGCTGTTCCAGCCGCGCTCGGCCAGGGCTGCCTGCCAGCGGCCCAGGGACTTTTTCAGGTCCGTCAGCCGCAGCTTCTTGGGCCGCCACTTGTTGCCGTCCTCCTGGTCCAGCGCGACGTGCTCAAACTGGAACACCATGTCCACCTCGCGCCGGGCAGGGTCCGTGAACAGGACAGCATCTTCCACAGTGACGCCGGGCATTTCGCCCACGGTCAGCAGCGGCTTGTCCCGGCCGGCGAAAACCTCCAGGTGCATCTCGTGCAGGAACTCGTGGATCCGCGGACCGGACATGAAGTGCGGGCTGCCGTCGCCAAACAGCAGGCCGTCCGCCCGCGGCCCGTCCGGCAGCGCGGTGTCCTTGGAGATGAAGTTGATGACGTCCATCCGGAAGCCGTCCACGCCGCGGTCCAGCCACCAGTTCATCATCTCGTAGACGGCGGCGCGGACCTCGGGGTTTTCCCAGTTGAGGTCCGGCTGCTTCCGGGAGAACAAGTGGAGGTAGTACTCGCCGGTGGCCTGGTCGAATTCCCAGGCCGGGCCGGAGAATGCCGAACCCCAGTTGTTCGGTTCCGCGCCGGTTGCGGGCGCTGTGGCGGCTGTACCCGCTGTACCGGCCGTTCCACCGCCGCCTTCCGACGTCTCCCGCGGCGGCCGCCACCAGTACCAGTCGCGTTTGGGGTTGTCCTTGGCGGAACGTGATTCCACGAACCACGGGTGCTCGTCCGAGGTGTGGTTGACCACCAGGTCCATCACCAGTTTCATGCCCCGCGAGTGCAGCCCGTCAGTCAGTTCCTGCAGGTCAGCCAGGGTGCCGAAAATGGGGTCAACGTCGCGGTAGTTGCTGATGTCGTAGCCGTTGTCGTCCTGCGGTGAGGTGTAGATGGGGGAGAGCCAGACGACGTCGACCCCCAGCTTCTGCAGGTAGTCCAGCTTGCTGATGATGCCGGGGAGGTCGCCGATGCCGTCACCGTCGGAGTCCGCGAAGCTGCGCGGATAGATCTGGTAGACCACCGCTTTGTGGAACCATCCGGGATCCGTGGTCACCTCGTCGTCGTTGTCCGGCGCCTCGCTGACAGGGGGTTCCGTTGCGGGGTCCGCGTGGGTGGTCATGGCCTGGTCTCCTCAGTTGCTTGCGGCTGGTCTGATGATGGGGCTCGGTTTGATTATTGTTCAGATCCGCCGGGCAGGAAAGGGGCCCCTAGCTCCGTGCGGAGAGGGTCTTGTCGCGGTCCTCGAAGACCTCTTCGCCCGGGCCGGTGAACGCGCGGGACCGCTCGATCGCTTCGACCGAGCCGGTAAAGAGCTGGGAGTCCTGCGGATCCGACTGCTGGCGCGCGTGCACCGGCCGCCCGGACTCGACAGTCTCGCTGGACTCGACTGACTCGCTGGACTCGACTGCGGGCTGTCGGGGCATCGCCCGGGAGGGCGCAGGCTGCACGGGTTCCCAGCGCATGTGCGGCAGCGACTCCGGGTGGCCTTGCTGCAGGAAGGTGACCATGGCCTCGCGGATGAGGCAGCGCAGGTCGAAAAGGGCGGCGCTGTCCGCGGCGCTCACCAGGATCCGCACCCGGACGTAGCCGCCGGTGGCATCGGTGATCTGCAGGATACCCACGCGCTCGTCCCACAGTGCCGTTCCGTCCAGCACGGTCCGCAGTTCGGCGCGCATGTCCTCGATGGGTGCTCGCCAGTCGAGATCGAACTCCACGGTGCCCATCACCTCGGACTGCCGGCGGGTCCAGTTCTCGAACGGTGTGGTGGTGAAGTAGGTGGAGGGCAGGATGAGCCTGCGGTCGTCCCAGATGTGGACCACCACGTAGGTCAGGGTGATCTCCTCGATCCGTCCCCACTCCTTCTGGACCACCACAACATCGTCCACCCGGATCGCGTCAGTGAAGGCGAGCTGCATGCCGGCGAACACGTTCACCAGGGAGGTCTGCGCGGCGAGTCCGGCCACGATGGAGATCACGCCGGCAGAGGCCAGCAGTCCCGCGCCGAGTGCCTGGATCGCGGGGAAGGTCAGCATGACGCTGCCAACCGCCAGCACCACGATGAGCGCAACGGCGATCCGTCGGGCCAGGATCATCTGGGTCCGCAGGCGGCGTGCCCGGCGGTTGTCGGCCACGTCCACGCTGTAGCGGCTGAGGACCAGGGCCTCAACGATCAGCAGCACGGCCACGGCGAGCCAGGCAAGGGAGCCCATGAGGGCAATCAGGAGGAGGTGGTCGACGGCGGACCGCCACCCGCCGTCGTCCGTCGTCAGCGCCAGGGCGATCCGGACGCCGATCAGGCAGAGGGCCAGGCGGAGGGGGAGCCGGGCCACCCGGGAGGTGGACTGCAACTCCGGACGGCGCCGGTTGAGCCGGAGGACGGTCTTTCGGATCAGCCAGGAGAGGACCAGTCCAGCCGCCACGGCGAGCGTCATGGCCAGGAAGGGCATTGCCGGGGTGAGGAATTCTTGCATTGGTTAAGCTCTATCAAGCTTCAGGGAAGAGCCTAAATCCGGGAGGGGCTCGGGCGTGGCGATAACATTTGGACATCGATTGGATTTATTGCTAGGGCTGAGGCCCTCCGCAGTCCAGAATTGAGGAATTATTCGCGGTCTCATGAGATTCAGGAGAACAGATGCACCGCTCAGCACCCTCGGCCATCGCCGTCTCGGGGGCCCTATGCCTCGCTTTTCTGCTGGTTGCCTGCGGCCCGCCCGCCTCGTCACCGTCGACGACGTCTCCGGCAGCCACCGCCACCCCGACAGCTTCGACCACCGCCACCACGTCGACCACCGCCACCGCCTCACCGTCGGCTTCCTCCACACCCGAAGCAGGGTGGAAGTCCTACACGACCGCGGACGGCCTGGCCTTCGATTATCCGGAAGACTGGAAGATCACCGAGAAGGCCGGCGACGCGGCCCCCGGCGGGGTGTTTCTGAACATCACCAACGCCAACGGCAAGAACCTGGCGGACCTCCGGACCAACATGGTCACCGGTTCCGAATGCACCGTCAAACAGCCGTTCGGTGTGTATGAATCAGTGCCCCTGCCGGCACTGGAGCAGAGCGGCAGCGTGCCCCGGTACACCTTCGAGACGAGGACGGACACCACCGCCACGGACCCCAAGCTCATGACCCTGTTCGCGTACGGCATCACCACGGCGCCCGAACCCACCGGAACGGAAGCGTGCCCCATCTTCCACTTCTTCACCTGGCCGCCCAGCGGTGCGATGTTCGGTGGCGTCTACGATCCGTTCGACACCACCCCCGGCAATGAGATGCACGTGGACACCCCCGAGGTGTACATGGGTACCCAGGAGTACAAGAACATCAAGAAGATGATCACTTCCCTGCGGCCCGCCTAGGCGGACAGGGCCAAACCAGGAAGCGGCCGTTGCGCACTGCGGGGCAACCCGCGGTGCGCAACGTTTTGGCGGCAAATTGCCCCCGCCCCGGGCGAGTCGCCTGCGGGCGGGGCCACAATGAGTTCCTCAGCTGGATGAGGAGGATTGCATGCGCCGATCAATGAGGCCCGGCTTTCGATCGTCCGGACCGGCACGTCCCGGAACAGCACGTTCGGGAGCAGCAGTTGCTGCAAGCGCCTGCCTCGCAGTGCTCGTGGCAGCCTGCGGGCCGCCACCCGCCCCGCCGGACCCTGGATCCGCGACGGCCACGGCACCTGCCACTTCAGCGGGCGGAACGTCGGGCGCGACGGCGAACGGGACTGTAAGCGGTACCGCTACCGGTTCCGCGAGCGGGACAGCCGTGCCGCCAAGCGCGACGGCGGGCGCCCCGCCGCCTGAACCGGCGCCGTCGAGCACGTCCCCGAGCCTGTTGCCGTCCCCCACCCCGTCCGGCTGGAAGACGTTCACGACGTCGGACGGTGGCTTGACGTTCGACCACCCAGGTGACTGGACCATCAAGGATCCGGCCGGAAAATCGCCGCTGGGCGGAGAACACGTGGACGTCCTGAACGCGGCAGGGAAGCCGATGGCTGTGCTGGAGACCAGGATCGTGACCGGATCGGAGTGCGTGCAGCAGTACCCGTTTGCGGTGCTGGATTCCGAGCCCATGACAGCCCTGGCCGAGAAGGGCGTGGCGGACGGGAACGCACCCCGCTTTATGTTCGAGATCCGCGGAGACGCACAGGCGCCCGCTCGGACCCCCGAGACCTTCGCGGCCTACGGCATCACGATGGTTCCGGAGGAGATCGGGACGTTGGCCTGTCCCATTTTCCTGCTGTTCCGGTGGCCGCCCAGCGGGGCCATGTTCGGGGCCGGCTACGACCCGGCAAACAACACCACGCCCGGCGATCCGTCGCTCCCGTACTGGGAGAAGGCGAAGCTGTACGCGGAGACGGGGGAGTACCGGAATATCCGGCGGATGATCACCTCGCTGCGGCCCGCGAAGTAGCATCCGGCGGCCTGCGCGGGCTCCTTGACTGGCCCCGTGGGGCCGCGCAGACTCGAATCAGGACACGGTCCGATCAGTAGTCGGGATTCTGATGTACGCACTGGGGAAGCAGCGGCTCGCGAGCGGTGCGAAGGCAATGGCATCCGCCCTGGCGGCCGTGTGCGTGGCGGTCTGTGCGGCGCTTTTTGTTGCGCTGGGCCTGGGCGGCTGCACGCCGGTGCCGAACACGGAACCAACATCCACGGCAAGCACCGGGCTGCCCACGGCAACCCCGCCCCTCCCCGGTGAGAGCGGCCCTCCCGGCGGCCCTGCCGAAAGCAAGCCCGGCGCCGGCCCGGTCCCGACAGTGCGCCCGCCAGCATCGTCGCGTCCCACCTCCACTGTCTTCGAACTTGCCCGGCGGGCCAAGGAGATCCTGGAGACCTGTGTCCGGGGCGAGCTGACCTTCAGGCCGCCGTCGCCGATGCGGCAGGGGGAGACCAGGGAGTTCGTCCTGCACGTCACCCTGGGCGATCCCGGCGCGGGCCATGAGAAGAACATCCCCGGACCCAACCCGGTGCAGACCCGCGAGCCGATTGTGTGCGAAGAGATGCGCGCTGACCTGTCCGGCCCGGACATGACCATTGAGCGGGCCGGAAATCCGGGCGGTGAGATGCTGGTCCCGGAACAGGGCGTTGCGGAGTGGCGCTGGTGGATCACGCCCAAGGATCCGGGGCGGAAAACCATGACCCTGCAGCTGTTTGCCACTGCAGAGGACGGGCCGGACCTGAGCCTGGAGACGTTCCGGGAGGACATCCAGGTGGAGATTGAACTGGGCTATGTGCTGAGTTCACTCGTGAAGGACTGGGCGCAGCCGCTGGGCGTGACCATCCCGGTTCTCGTCGCTGCCATCGGCACCATGCTGGTGTGGTCGCGGTCCAAGCACGGCAAGGCCAAGCATGCCGCGAACACGAAGCCGGCGGACCCGCCGGGTGGGGAGCGGAACACCCCGCCGCGACGCTACATTGGAAGCATGGCTCACGCAGCAGATCAGGACCTGGGGCCGGACGTCCGCCTGCAGGCCCGCGTCGAGGGCGTCGTCCAGGCGGTCGGCTTCCGGTACTGGACCGTGCGGAAGGCTGAGGAGCTCTCGCTGACCGGAACGGTGCGGAACGACGTCGACGGTACTGTCGCCGTCGTCGTCGAAGGGCCGCAGGCGATGGTCCTGGAGTTCCGGCGCTGGCTGAGGTCCAGCGACGCGCCGGGGCGCGTGGACCACGTGGAGGAGTCCGTGTCGCCCGCGACGGGCGAGTTCAGCAATTTCGACGTGGTGTACTGAGCCGGGACAAGGTCACTCCCAGGCGCGTCACTCCTAGGCGCCGCCACTCCTACGAGCGGTTCTCCCGCTGCAGGGCGGCGTCGTGCTCGGCGTGGGCCTGCTTGAGCAGATCCATAAACTCCGTTTCGTCGCGGATGAGCCGCTTGTATTTCTCCGGGAGCTTCCTGAGTTCCTGTTCCTCGCGGAGCATCTTGTTGAAGATTTCCTCGCGCTCGGCAATGCCCGTCTCGTAGTTCAGGTCCACGTATTCGGTGGCGTGCCGCTTGGCGCCGGAAACCATGTTCTTGGCCTTGCCCTTGGGGCTGTAGATCGAGGCAAGGACGGTGACTACGAGGACGCCGATGATCACGGTCAGCGAGAGGCCGGTGCTGATCTCGATGACGGTCACGTGTTCGCCGCCGTTGATGAACGACAGGTTGTTTTCGTGCAGCGCGTGGAGGATGAGCTTGACGCCGATGAAGCCGAGGATCGCGGCCAGGCCGTAGGAGAGGTAGATGAGGCGGTCCAGCAGTTCGTCGATGAGGAAGAACAGCTGCCGCAGGCCCATCAGGGAGAATGCAGTGGCCGTGAATACGACGAACACGTTCTGGGTCAGGCCGAAGATGGCGGGGATGGAGTCCAGCGCGAACAGGATGTCCGTTCCGCCGATGGCCACCATCACCAGCAGCATGGGGGTCAGGACGCGTTTGCCGTTTTCCACGGTGAAGAGTTTGTCGCCGTCGTAGTGCTGTGACGCGGGGAGGAACTTCCTGGCAAGCCGGACCACCAACCCCTCGGAGTCGTCGTCGTGCGAATCCGGCCTGAGCAGGTTGCCGGCGGTGATCAGCAGGATGAGGCCGAAGATGTAGAACACCCAGGCGAAGCTGTTGATCAGGGCGGCGCCGAGGAAAATGAAGCCGGTGCGGGCGATCAGGGAGAAGACGATGCCGAACAGCAGCACCTTCTGCTGGTCCGCACGGGGGACTTTGAAGCTGGCCATGATGATCAGGAACACGAAAAGGTTGTCCACGGACAGGGCCTTTTCGGTGACATAACCGGCGAAGTACTCCGTGCCCATGGTGGGGCCGCCGAAGATCAGGACGCCGATGCCGAAGACCAAGGCGATGCCCACGTAGATCGCTGACCACGTGGCCGACTCCCTGAGCTTGGGGGAGTGCGCCTTGCGGACGTGGAAGAAGAAGTCGAAGGCCAGCAGGCCCACGATGCCGACGACGGTCAGTATCCATACGTAAAGGGGGACCTGCATGCTGCGTGCCTTCCGGTCGGTTGGGGTTGAGTCAACCCTACCGGGCGAGGGTTACTGGCTGCCTGCTACTGGGCGGTGTCTGCCCAGCCTTTGCTGGACGGGCCGCCGTCGGCTCCGTCCTGACAAAGCCGGAAGGCGACGTCGGCGGCCTGCGCGACCGCCGCCGCTGACGACTGCTTGGAACCGGCGCTGCCGGTGGCCGTGCCTGCGGTGGTGCCGGCCGCGAGTCCCGCCGCGTAGCCCACCATCAGGGCGGTGATTGGTGCCGCGGCGTGGGTGACGGACCGCGCCGACTCTCCGGCCAGGTCCAGGATGAGTTCGCGGTCAAAATCGAGGTCCAACAGCTGCAGGGCCTGTGCCAGCCGGTGGCTCCATTGGTCCAGGATCTGGTTTTCGTTGTCGTTGGCGGTCATGGGTCGCTCCTAGGTCACGAGTACGGTCAGATGTGTGGTCGGGAAATAACGGCAGATGCCTCGAGGTTAGGCTGTAGCGAGAGCTGCTATCAAGGAGATTCCCGATGAGTGATGTGACCATCCGCCAGAACCCGGACCGTGAGCGCTTTGAAGTGCTGGTCGCAGGCACCGTGATCGGCAAGGCGGCGTACAAAGAATACGACGCCGGCGACTCGCCGCAGCGGATTTTCTACCACACCGTGATAAACGAGGAGTACGGCGGCCAGGGGCTGGCAGGCAAGCTCGCCACCGCGGCACTGGATGAAACCGTGGCCGCCGGGCTGCGCATCGTCCCAGTGTGCCCCTACATCAAGAAGTTCCTCACCAAACATCCCGAGTACGCCGCGAGCACTACCGCCACCACACCGGCCCACCTCGATTTCCTCAGCGGGGCGCTGGCCGCGCGGGCTTGAGGGTAGCGCGGCGGGCTTGAGGGTAGCGCGGCGGCGGCGGGCGTAGCGAGGGCCGTCGCAGGCGCGGCGGGCGTAGCCAAGGCAGCGCGACGGCCATGGGTTTCGCGTGGCGCCACGCGCTGGCGTGGTCGGGCTGCCCGGTTAGGCTGCGATCCACTTCTCCCAGTCCGGCAACGGGTCAACGGGCAAGCCCGCGGGTGGATCTGGATCGAAGGGAATGTCCGGAGGCGCGTCTGGGTCGAAGGCACCGGGCATCCACGGCGGTTCCCAGTCGTACCCTTCGCTGAGGTAGCGGCGACCCGAGGGTGCCACCCAGCCCGGCGGTGCGTCGGTGCCCGCGCCGACAGGTTTCCAGCCGGTGGTGTGCCTGAGCCGGTGATGCCTCCGGCAGGGCTGGTTGAGGTTGGAGACGCCTGTAACGCCGCCCTTGTGCCAGGGCGTGACGTGATCCGCCTCGTTGTCGAGGGATTGGTTGTTGCAGCCAGGGAACGGGCATTTGCCATCCCGGAGGCGGAGCCACTGGAGCATGGCCACCGGGATGCGGTAACTGGAGCGTCCGATCTCCAGCGGTGCACCGGTGCCAGGGTCAGTCAGCACGCGGTGGAAGGACGTGGCGCCGTTTGCGACCAATTGGCGAGCCATGCTGGGCGGGATGGGTCCGTACCCATCCAGGTGGGCTGGTTCTTCGGTGGCACCCAGCAGGGAAAACACCGGCACCGTGACCAGTACTTGCGCCTTCGGCGACGGGACACCCTCAGCGACACCGGCGACCAGCCATTCTGCGGCGGTGTCTGCCCGGAGCTGGGCAAGGTTCCGCGGCTCCGCCGGCCCTTGTAGGGTCCTGGCTGCGGCAGTGGCGCGTTGCCAGATGGAAGCGGCGGTGTCGGCAGGCAGGTAGGCGGAAAGCCACGCCATGCCGTCGCGGTCCGGAGTGTATTCCAGCCGCCGGTCCTCAACGCTGGCCTGATGGCGTCGTTCGATGCTGACGGGGTGGTGGCGCTCCCGCCATGTTCGTGCTTTGGTGCGGAAGCGGGACGGCACCAGATCTCCAGCCGGACAGCCCCGCGCAGCGTTAACGGCGTCCGGGTCCAGGAAGTGCGCTTCCAGAGCGGCAGCCGCCGCCGTGTCGATGCCGGTGGTTTCGTCCACCAGGATCCGGGCGTGCTGCCAGGAGATGGTCCCGGCCTGAAGGGCAGAAAGAGTCAGCGGAAGTGCCGTGGTGAGCTGCCGGGTCTCCTGGAGGAAAGCTTCAGCGGTTCTTTCGCTGACGGTCAGGACGCAAGCTAGCTCGGCGACCACACCCATCGCCGCGGAGCACCGCTCCTGGGGCGACGCCGACGGGGATGCCATGGCTTTCGTCGCCTCCGCAAAGGTTTCCGTCAGCCTGACCTTGACGGCTGCGGTGCGGGCCTCGATGTGGGCCACCTCGCTAAGGCCGTCCAGGCAGACGTCAGCCAGTTGCCGCAGATGGTCCGAGCCGGTCCCGCTGGCGAGCCGCGAACCATCCCACACGCGATGCAGCTCGGCAACGGACGCCGCGACGGCGTTCAATGCCGTGACCACTGCGTTGTTTTCCATATTTACAGTTTGGCGGGAGGGTCCGACATTTAACACTGCCGGCTAGTCGCACTGCCCGCTACGCTCGACCTATGCATTCCCACGATGAGCCCCTTCCGCACCGGCCGAGGCGGGTCCTGGTGGCAGGAGTATCGGGCGCAGGCAAAACCACCTTGGCTGCGCGGATCGCGGCTATCACGGGCGGCAAGCACACGGAGATTGACGCTCTCTTCCATGGGCCGGACTGGACGCCCCGAGGGGAATTCATTGCCGACGTGCACAGGCTGGTGGGCACCGATTCGTGGACCACCGAGTGGATGTACGATGCCGCGCGGCCACTGCTGGCTGACAAGGCGGACCTCCTCGTTTGGCTCGACCTTCCGTTCCTTCGCGTGACCCTTCCCCGTGTCCTCCGGCGAACTGTCCGCCGTCGGTGGCGCCGCGAAGAACTCTGGAACGGCAACATTGAAGCGCCGCTCCTGTCCTTCTTCACAGATAGGGACCACATCGTCCGGTGGGCTATTCGGACGCGGCGAAAGTACTCCGGGGTGATGCCGCAGTTCGTCGCCGAATACCCGCATGTCGTCGTCGTCAGGCTGAGGTCCCAGCGCGAAGTCGAACAATGGCTCGGCGGATCGCTGATGCCTGCCGTCACCGGTTGACCGGTCCTCGGGCAGAATGGGACCGTGATCTCGCCGAACGCAACAGTGAACCGCAAACCAAAAATGTCGCCGGGGGCGTGGGTGAGCCTCGCCATCACAGCTCTGGTTCTCTGCCTCGGGCCGGTGCTTATCGTCGTCGGCACGCTCCTCGTGGATGCCGACGACGAGCTTGCGCGGAGCGGGGAACGGACGGTGGGGTTGATTGTTGATTTTGACGACGTAAGGAAAGCCTCCGCCCGCGACATCAGAGTCGAGTACCAGTCCGCCGACGGATTCGTTTACTACACCTCGGCCGCCGTGGACCATGACCAGCACCCGGTGGTGGGCGAGGAAGTCACAGTGGCGTACCAGGAATCAGATCCAGGCAACGCAACGGTCCTCGGGTATGAAAGCGACGGCGTATCTTTGCGGGGGATGGGCGTCCTCCTGACTGCCCTTTTCGGGGGAATCGGCGTCTTCGTGTTGATCAGTAAGCTGCTGGGCAAGAGGAAGGACCGCAGGAAGCGCACGGACTAGCGCCTCGGGCGACGCCCAGAAAGGTGAGGATCGGAATGCCAGAGACCGTTGAGGCTGTCCTTCACGACGGGTCAAGAATAGCTGTCACGGCTCAGGGGGAGGGGCCTGCGCTGCTCCTGCCAGTCCGGCTGGAACCGTATGGGACCGTCGAGGCCGAGACCATGCGCAAATGGGGCGGGGATCCTGACGTGGGACCGGCCTTGGTCCACGGGCTTTCCAGGTCAAACTGCGTGATCGCGGCCGACTACGAAGGCCACCGGATGGCCCATCCTGCGGCAGACACGCTGACTCCCGGTCACCTCGCCGCCGATCTGCTGGCCATTGCGGACGCCGCGGGAGCCGACGTTTTCGGTTACTACGGATACTCCTGGCTTGCGTTGAGCGGGCTCCAACTCGCCCTCCGCACGGACCGCCTCCGTGCCCTGGTGATGGGCGGTTTTCCGCCCGTGGACGGACCGTACCGGAGCATGTTGGCGGTCACCCGCGCCGCACATGCGATGTCCCAGGCGACGTCCGCCAAGTCTCCTGGCCAGTCCACTGTTCCGGTGGCCGAGGCCGAACCGGGAGACTGGGACCACGTTTCCGTCCAGACCACCGAGGCGCAAACGCGGCAGTTCGTCACCCTGTATGAAGCGCTCCAAGGGTTCGACGACTTTGCCGCCGAAGTGCCGCCGGACTTGCCGCGGCTCGCCTTTGCCGGTGCCGAAGATCAGATTGACTACAGCGCCCAATGGGGCGGGGTCCGGGTGCGGATCGGTGAACCCCTGGCCCAACACCAGGCGGCCCTCATCGCTGCAGGTTGGGACGTTCAAGTCCTTCCCGGCCTGGATCACCTCAGCGCGATGCACAGCTCAGTGGTGCTGCCGATTCTGACCGGCTGGCTTCAGAAGATCGGATGGGTAAGGCGGCCGGCTGCTGATTAGTCTTGGACCATGGACTTCCAGATCCGCCAGGCCACGCCGGATGATGCCGACGCCCTCGTGCGCATGCACACCCTGGTCCACGAGGAGTGCTACGCACGCCAGTTGTCACCTGAGTTCTTTCGCGCCCGCCGGGCCAGCATTCCCCAGCGCATCGAACAGCGTCGAAAATCCCTGGCAACCGCTGACCCGCGTCTCATTGCCTTGGACGACAGCAACGAAGTGGTGGGATTCGCCGATGCCGGCCCGGCACTCGACGCGGACGCGCCCGAACAGCTGGAGCTGTACGCGATCTACATTCTCCGG
This sequence comes from Arthrobacter sp. UNC362MFTsu5.1, assembly GCF_000685965.1. Classification (GTDB taxonomy): domain Bacteria; phylum Actinomycetota; class Actinomycetes; order Actinomycetales; family Micrococcaceae; genus Arthrobacter. Next base: position 18,372 of record NZ_JMLE01000021.1, read on the forward strand.
CGCATGTATGGCAGCGGCCTGGGGGCTGCCCTGCTGCACGCCGCCGTCGCCGATTCACCGGCGTACCTGTGGTTGCTTGAGGACAATCCCCGGGCGCTGGCCTTCTACCTCAAATACGGCTTTCGGGAGGACGGTGAGCGCAAACTGCTGCCGCCAGAATGGGAGGAGCTGCCCGTGATCCGAATGGTCCGGTCAGCCAAGCCCTAGGCTAGTCCGGCTGACCGCCAGGCTCCGTTCCGCCAGGCTCCGTCCCGTCAGGCACTGTCCCGCCGGGTGCCGCGGTCTCCTCGGGTTCCCAGCGCAGCAGGTCGCCCGGCTGGCACTCCAGCACCTCGCACAGGGCTTCGAGGGTGGTGAAGCGCACCGCTTTGGCCCGGCCGTTCTTGAGCACCGCCAAGTTTGCGGGCGTGATCCCGACGCGGTCCGCGAGTGCTCCCACGGACATCTTGCGCTTGGCCAGCATCACGTCGATGTCGACGACGATCGGCATCAGATCACCTCGTCGAGTTCGTCCCGCAGGTGCCTGGCTTCGGCATCGCGGGCCACCGCCTGTGCCAGCAGCATTCGCAGTACGACGACGACGAGCGCCACTCCGGCGATCAGCATGCCGGCGCCTCCGATCAGGAGGACGACGCCGGGGGCGACGGATTCGCCCGGGGCGAGGACGACGCCGAGCCCGAAGGTCAGCAGCGACGCCGCGGCGATGGCTCCCGTCACCACATCCACGTAACGGAAGGCGGCGTGCGAGAACACGGTTCCGCGCCGCACCATCGTCAGCAGCCGCCAGACGCAGACCATGGTGACCTGGACGGCGAGGATGCCCAGGAGGACGATCACGAGGACCGGCACACTGACGCGGGCGATGTCCGGGCCCAGGTCCTCGTTGAGGTCCCGGGCCAGCAGCGGAACCATCACGGCCTGCACAAATACCGAACCGGCGAGTCCCATCGCGAGCACAATCCGCAATGCGAGGACAGTCAGCTTTCCCATCAGATCTCCTTGGGTGTCGAATAACAGTTGGATACTATCGATATTCGATAGCTTGGACAAGCGGACCCGACGCGTGACTCCTCGAAAGGCCAGCCCGCAAGCGGACGCCCGTGGTAGCCTGCCGGGCATGGCCGTGGACCCTTCCCTGCTCACCTGGCTGCTCGACTCCGACCCGGCGCTCCGCTGGCAGGTGGAGCGCGACCTTGCGGGCGCGCCGCGTGACACGTGGGAAGCGACCCGGTCCAGTCTGGCCACGGAGGGCTTCGCCGCACGGCTCCTCGCCCTGCAGGATGCCGACGGCCAGTGGGCGGGCGGTGCGTTCTTCCCCCGAGACTTTGACTTCCACGGCCCCGAGGCAGCCGACGGCGCGGGGCAGCCGTGGACCGCAACCACGTGGACACTCAACAGCCTCCGTGACTGGGGCCTCGATGCAGCCGTCCTCGCCGGCACCGCCGAATTGCTCGCCGCGAACAGCCGCTGGGAGTACGACGACCTGCCGTACTGGGGCGGTGAGGTGGACTGCTGCATCAACGCCTACACGCTGGCCAACGGGGCATGGCTCGGGGCAGACGTCTCCGGAATCGCCCAATGGTTCCTGGACCACCGCATGGCCGACGGCGGCTGGAACTGCGAGTGGGTGGAGGGCTCCAACCGGTCGTCCTTCCATTCCACCCTCAACGCGCTGAAGGGCCTGCTGGACTACGAGGCCGCGACCGGCGGAACCAGCAGGCTGCGCGCCGCCCGCCGGGCCGGTGAGGAGTACCTGCTGCAGCGCCGGCTGCTCCGCACCCTGTCCACCGGCGAGATAGTGGGCCCGTGGGTGACGCGGTTCGCCTACCCGTTCCGCTCGTTCTATAGCGCGCTCAACGCAACGGACTACTTCCGGGCAGCGGCCCTGCACGACGGCGCCGCGCCCGATCCGCGGCTGGCCGAAGCCATCGAGACGGTCCGGGCCGCCCGCCGTCCCGACGGTACATGGCTGCAGGAGCGCCGCCATCCCGGGCGGGTCTGGTTCGAAGTCGATGTTGCGCCCGGGGAGCCGTCCAAGTGGCTGACGTTCTTCGGGGCGCGGGTGCTGGACTGGTGGGACGGGGCGAACGGACACGTGCGGCCCCGGTGAAAGGGGCCGCACGTGTCCGTTCGCGCTTACCAGGCTGTGCCGGATGAGGGACCACCGGCCTATACCGCCCGGCAGTCCTTGTGGGTACCGTGGCCTCATGCAGAAGATATCGATCGAGGCCCTGGCCCGGCAGCAGCTCGCCGCCGCGCTTGCAGCGAGCAACGGGCGTGCCGCAGACACGGTCTATGGCGGGCATGAGAAGGTGCTCCGCCAGACCGTGATGGCGCTCAAAGCCGGAACGCAGCTGAGTGAGCATCAGAACCCGGGAGACGCCACGGTCTATGTCCTCCAGGGCAGCCTCCGCCTGCGCGCCGGTGAGAACTCGTGGGACGGCAAGCCGGGTGACCTGCTGATTGTCCCGGACGGCCTGCACAGCCTGGAAGCCGAAGAGGACTCGACGTTCCTGTTCACCGTGGCGAAGGGCACGACGCGGCCGTAACCAAGTTCGGCCCGGCGCGCCGATGTAGGCAAGACTGTTTCCGTGAGCAACAAACCCCGGACAGCCCTCGCCGTCGCCGGCCTCAGCCTGGGCACGTCGCTGAACCCGCTGAACTCGTCCATGATCGCCGTTGCCCTGGTGGTGCTGCGCGCGGACTTCGGGCTCGACGTCGCCACGGTCACCTGGGTGATTACAGCCTTCTACCTCACCTCCGCGGCTGGCCAGCCGCTGATGGGCCGGATGGCGGACCGCTTCGGGCCCCGGCGCCTGTTCAATTTCGGGATGGTCCTGGTGGCAGTGACCTGCGCGCTGGCGCCTTTTGCCCCGAACTTCGCGCTGCTGTGCGTCGCCCGGGCCGTCATGGCGCTGGGGACGGCGACGGCGTACCCGAGCGCCGTCATCATTGTCGGTGCCCTGGCCCGGGCCGCCAACGTCAAGTCCACCAGGCCGCTCGGCCGTATCCAGATGGCCAACACCTCCGCGGCGGCGGTGGGTCCGGTGGTGGGCGGGCTGCTGGTGAGCCTGGTCGGCTGGCAGGCCCTGTTCCTGATCAACGTGCCGTTGTCGCTGGCGGCGCTCCTCATTGTCCGGAAGTACGCCCCGGTGGACGAGGACCGGGAACGCGGCAGCGCCGCCGAACTCCTCAGGGACTCGGACATTCCCGGCATCCTGGGCTTCGTCGGCTCCCTGACGCTGGTCATGATGGCCCTGCTGAACGTGCTGCCGGACGCGCGCTGGTGGCTGCTGGCCGGCGGTACCGTGCTGGCCGGGCTCTTCGTCTGGCGCGAACTGAAGTTCAGCCCGCCCTTCCTGGACCTGCGGCTGCTCGGCAGAAACCGGCCGCTGCTGCTGGTCTACCTGGGCTTCGCCGTGTTCAACGGCATCTACTACTTTGCGTTCTTCGGCCTGCCGCAGCTGCTGCAGGAAGCGGCCGGCTACGATCCCGGCGTCGTGGGTCTCCTCATGCTCCCGCTGGCAGCAATGTCCGTGATCGCGACGCCGTTCGCGGTCCGCGCGATCGATCGCTTCCGTGTGCGGCGGGTGCTGATCGCCGGCGTCCTGTTCCTGGTGGCCGCCGCCGGAGCCATGTGGCTGCTGACCGCCTCCTTCGCCATCCCGCTGGTGCTGCTGCTGACGGCCCTGATGGGCATTCCGTGGAGCGTGGTCAGCATCGCCTCCAGCCAGGGAATGTACGTCTCCACCCAGCCGCACGAGCGCGGCGTGGCCGCCGGGATCTTCCAGACCTGCCGGTACCTGGGCGCCATTACGGCCACGGTGATGATCGGCATCTTCTACGGCAGCGGCGTGAACCAGGCCAACTGGGGCCTGATGGTTCTCACCATGCTGGTGCTGGGGGCGGTCGCCTTCGGCGTGACGCTGCTGTGGCGGGAACGGAAATGAGCTGTGGGGTGCGGCCCAAAATGAGCGCCAAAACCACGCCGTAAGGACCCCCGCCCGCGCCCTCCGAAGCGCCCATCCGCGCCCCGATTTCCTTGTTTTCACGCCATATTGACACCCAGATGGTGCGGGAATACTGTCTGCCTTAACGGGGTCCTTCCGCCCCGTTTTCCAATATTTTCGGCGCTGACCCTGGGCCGCTTCTGCTTGGCGACGGCGCCAGCGAGGAGGGTCCCATGTCTTGGGAAATGTCCGGAACATACGTCGGCAACTGCACCTGCTCCCTGATCTGCCCCTGCCCCGTGGACGGCGTGCCCACCGGCCCGGACGGCGAGTGCCGCGGCTTCAACGTGTTCCATATTGCGACCGGCGCGATGGAGGAAACGGACCTGTCCGGCGTCGACTTCGCGTTCTTCAACTGGTTCCCCACCCACCTGACCGCAGGCGGCTGGAAGGTGGGGGCCGTCGTCGACGAGGGCGCATCCGATGCCCAGGTGGACGCACTCGAGAGCATCCTCCGTGGCCGGGCCGGCGGCCCGTTCGGGGATTTGGCTGCGCTGTACGGCGAATGGCTGGGACTGGAACGCGCAAGTGTCTCGTTCTCCGACGGGGATACTCCGTCCGGCTCGGTGGCGGGCCGCGTGGTTGTCACCTTCGAGCCGTTGCCCGGGCCCGACGGCGGCGTGACCACCGTGAAGAACGCGATGTTCGGTTTCGCCCCGGAGTTCCGGATCGGCAAGGGACCGGGGCACCCGGACCGCTTCGGGATGGAGTTCGACGGCGTATACGGCGAGACGTCCGACTTCACCTTCGCCAGCGAAATGGCCGAGGGCGCCCCCAAGGGCCGCGGCTAGGCCCCGCGTGATGTACCACCGCAAGCTGTTCAGGAGGGTGGGTGTGCAGCCGGTGGCGCACGCCCACCCTCAGGTATATGCCAGGCCGGCCTCCCGGATCGACCCGCGGGAAGCCGGGCTCGTCGCCATCCTCCTGGTGCTCGCAGCGGCGAGCTGGATCTTTACTTCAACCCAGCTGAGCGGAATGGACATGGGCCGCTGGACGGACCCGGGGCCGCTGGGGTTCTTCGTGGCCACCTGGGTGGTGATGCTGTCGGCCATGATGTTTCCGTCCGTGGCGCCCATGGTGGTGGCGTATGACCGGATCCAGCGGCACCGCAGGGTCACAGGACGGTACGCGCCTGCCGGGGCAACAACTGTGTTCGTGGCCGGATACCTGCTGGCCTGGACAGCCTTCGGGCTGGTGGCCTACTCGCTGTACATGTCGGTCGCCTCGCTCGCGCCCGGGCTCTTCGGCTCGGACCAGGGCGGACGTTACCTGGCAGCCGGCGTGATCCTGGTCGCGGCGGTCTATCAGCTGACCCCCGCCAAGAACGTCAGCCTGATGAAATGCCGGACGCCCATGGATTTCATCCTGCACCGCATGCGGCCCGGCTACCGGGGCGCACTGGTGATGGGTGTGGAGCACGGGGCATGGTGCGTCGCCTGCTGCTGGGCGCTGATGGTTGCCCTGTTCGCCCTCGGGGTGATGAGCGTCGGCTGGATGGCGCTGATCGGTGCCTTCATCGCCGCGGAGAAGATGCTGCCCTGGAAACGGCTGGCCAACCGCTCCGTTGCCGTGGCGCTCGCCGTGATTGCGCTCGGCATTGCCCTCACCCCCGCGGCGACGGCGGGGATGGGGATGTAACGTGCCGCCGCCGCTGAGTGCGGGCGGCCATTGACCGGGGGAATTATCCAAAGGTCTCACCGAACAAAGGAGCCGACAATGTCTGAAGGAACTGGACTCCTCAGGCGGTTTTACGAAGAAGTGTTGGCGGGCGGAAATCTCGCCCTGATCGATGAATTTGTGCTGGACGACATCCAGGACCACGAGGACCCGATGCCCGGGCAGCCGCCGGGAAAGGACGGCGTGAAGTTCTACACCAACGCCATCCGTGCGGCGTTCCCTGACCTCACCGTCCAACTCGATCCGGCGTTGGCCGACGGCGACCTTGAGGCTGCCCACGTGGTGCTGTCCGGCACGCACACGGGGGAGTTCCTGGGTGTTCCGGCAAGCGGCAAGAGCGTGCAATTCAGCAGCGCGGACATCATCCGCATCCAGGACGGGAAGGTGGCCGAGCACTGGGGTTCCTCCGACACGCTGAGCCTCATGCAGCAGATCGGCGCCGTCCCGTCACAGACAACGGACGCGAGCGCCGGCTGATAAAGGTTCCGGCCAACAGAGTTTCCCGCCGCCGCTCCTAGCCGACGGCGGGAAGCACCACGTGCGGCACCGTCCCGTGACGGTGCCGCACCCCTTTGCCCGCGAGGCTAGTGGCGCGCAGCCACGCCCGCATCGGCAGGAGCCTCCGCCGGCGCGTCCGCGACGCCCGCGCCTGCCGCATCCGGGACCGGTGCTCCCGCCGTCGACTCTTCAGCTGCAACGAACCCCGCTTCCTTCGGCCCGGGCGGGTAGGCGTGGTTGCGCCCGGTCACCACAATCACCAGCGCGACGACGACCGGCACCGCAGCAGCGACCGGCACCATCAGCGGGCCCGCCATGGTGAGGGCGGCAGCGCCGTACAGCGCGCCGATGGTGATGCCCAGCTGGATGGTCAGCACGGTGAGGCCGTTGGCAGCCTCCCGGTACTCCCTGCCGGCACGAAGGATGGCCGACTGGTTGTAGATGCCGATCGCGCCGAAGGCCGCACCCCACACCGCCATGAGCACCAGGGCGCCGGGGACGGTCCTGCCACCCAGTGGAAGGAGGAGGTACGCGGCGGCGATGATCGCCGTCGTAATCAGCAGCGCACGGCGCGGCCGCATGTCCACGGTGATGCCGGCGATCCAGATGCCCACCAGCCCGGAGAATCCCAGGACGGTGAGGGAAAGGGTGATGCTGTAGTCGGGCAGGCCGGCTTCGCGGAGGAACGGCGCGATGAAGGTGAACAGGGCGAAGTGGGCCATGAGCATCAGCGGCCAGGCGATGGCCACCGATTTCACTCCGGGCTGGCCGATCGCCTTGCGCAGGGACGGCCGCGGGGCGTCCGGGATCCGGCGGACGGCGGGCAGCAGCCACAGGGCCAGGCCTGCGAGGACCACACCGGCGCCCGCCAGCAGGAGGAAGGACGCCCGCCAGCCGACCACTGCGCCCAGGGCGGTGCCCAGCGGGGCACCGATGGCCAGGCCCAGGCTGTTGCCGCTGAAGACGATGGCCATCGCCTTGCCCACCTTGTGGGCCGGAACGATGCGCGCCACGAACGGGGCCATCGCGGTCCAGAGCAGGCCGTGGGCAATGCCGCCCACCAGCCGGGCGGCCAGGGCGGCGCCGAAGTCGGACACCAGGCCAACGAGGGCGTTGCTGATCGCAAAGGTCAGGACCAGCGCCACCAGGAGGATGTGCCGGGGGATGCGGGCGAGCAGCATCGCGGCGGGGATCACCGTGGCCACGATGATGGCGGCGTAGCCGGCGGTGAGGTAGCCGGCCACGGGTTCGGACACGTTGAGGCCGGCGCTGATCTGGGGGAGCAGGCCGGAAGGCAGCAGTTCGGTGGTGATGGCGGTGAAGCCGATCATCGACAGCACCAGCAGCGCGCCGAAGGGCATGCGGTCGCGTGCAGGAACGGAGGTCGCGGGAGGCACGGGTGAAGAGTCCTTTTCAGGGAGTGGGGAAGGAACACGGCGCCGGTTGCCGGTGTCCTCCACTCAAATTACCTGATTTATTTATTGCGAGGCAGGGTCTGTCAGAACCACCTTCGCGGGAATGCGCGGACCCTTTCCGTTCAGCCGATCCGCTCGGCCAGGGACACGATAATCCCCTCCGGCCCCCGTACGTACGCCATCCGCCAGCTGTTCTCGTACTGGCCGATGCCGCCGACCAGCCCGTAGCCGTCCGCGGCCAGCCCGTCCACGGCTGACTGGAGGTCGTCCACCTCGAAGGACACGTTGCGCAGCCCCAGCTCGTTGGCCATCGCATCGGGCGATCCCGGCTTGTGGTCGGGCCGGACGAAGCTCGCGAGCTCGATCCGGCTTCCTCCGTCCGGCGGCCGCAGCATAACTATCTCGGTGCGGGAGTCCGGGATGCCGCAGACGGTATCCAGGAACTCGCCCTCCACGAACGTCCGGCCCTCCACTTCGAGACCCAGCTTCACGAAGAACGCCGTCACCGCGTCGAGGTCGGCGACTGTGATGCCGATATGGTCGAACCGTTGTATGTGTGCCACTTGGGATCCTTCGGTCAGTACTCGCCCTTGATCACGAAGTAGGAGCCACGGATAGTGCCTGCCAGCTTCGATTTCTGGCGGGCGAACTTGAAGCGCTCCGCCAGTTCCTCCGGCACGTCCATACCGTCGGCAAGTTTGAACCCCACGGCTCGCTTCCCGCCGTCCTCGATGCTGTACATAACGTTGATGGACAGCCCCGACTCGTAGAACACGTAGGACATCCGCAAGCCGTCGACTTCGAAGTCGGTTGCTTCCAGCGGGCGCGATCCGATGACGATGTTGCGCTCTTCCCGGAGGATCCGGCTCACCCGGTCCACCACCTCCGGAACCTCGCTGGCAGGGCTCACCGTGAAGACGTGGTTGTACTTGGTGCTGAAGTAGCGGGCCTCATTGGCGCGCAGACCCGCGGCGGCGTCGGCCACCGGGGATGATTCCAGACCGGCAGTAGAAACGTTCTTGAAGTCGACGATGTGCGGCATGCGCCCTCCTGGTCAGGCGTGATCAGACGTGGTGGGACCAATGCTAGCGCGACGGCGGTACGTGCTTGGCGTGAAACCCAGGGTCCTTTGGAAGTCATTCGTCAGGTGGGCATGATCGGTGTAGCCGAGTTCGGCAGCGATCGCCGCGAGGTCTACAGCCGGGTCGGTCCGGGACCGGTCGGCGGCCTCCTGCAGGCGGCGCCTTCGGATGAGCGCGGACGGGCTCAGGCCGATGTACTTCTTCGCCACCCGTTGCAGGGTTCGCGGCGACACAAACAGCCGCGCCGCAGCGTCCTCAAGACGGGTCACCTCGGTAGAGGTCCCGATCAGGTCCATCATCGCGTTGGCCAGCAGGCCCTCCTCGGAGACCTCCGGACCCTGCGCCACCAGCCAGCCGGTGAACGCCTCCACCGCGCGTTGCCGGCGTTCCGCCGGATCGGTTTGGCTCATCGCCGCCGACACTGAGGCATGCAGGTCCGCGAGCGGAAGCGGCAGCTGGGCGTCCCGCAGGCTTCCCGGATCATCCGTAAAACGCGGCACGAACGCGGGACGCAGAAGGGCCCCCACCGCCCAGCCCCGGCCCGTGAGGTCGCGGTGTGACCGGCGGGTGGTGGGGCCGGCGAACTCCACGAGATCCTTCTGAACCACGAGGTTGGACGCGGGGAACGCGATCACGTGCTGGCGTGAGGTGTGCCCCGGTGCAATGTCCCATTCGGGGATCCAGAACCACTGCACCAGGTTCGTGACGGACTCGGGCGCTGGCACCCGGTGAAAGGTGGGAAGCCGGGCCGGGTAGAGGATGCCCTTGAACGAGTCCACCATCGGAGGGCACTCCTATCCGGGCTGTCGCATTTCTCCAAGCCGCCGGGGCGGACCCGTGCGTACCGTCAGAGGTATGACTGATACTACAAGCCCCGAACTGACCGTGGCCGCCGACGGCAAGCACACCACATCCGGCATCCCGCACGGCTTCACGAGCCTCACGCCGTTCCTTGCGGTTACCTCGGCCAAGGAGGCCATCACGTTCTACCGGGACGTTTTCGGCGCCCGCCCCGTCAATGTCACCGAGATGGGCGGCGTTGTGGTCCACGCCGAACTCGACTTCGGCCAGGGACGGCTCCAAATCGGTGAGCCCAACCCCGACTATCACCTTGTCCCCGCGCCGGACGGCGACGATGACTGCTATTCCGTCGGCTTCTACTGCGCCGACGCGGACGCCCTGGTGGCGCGCGCCGAGCGGTCGGGGGCCACGATCCGGGAGCCGCTGTCCACCTTCGTGTCAGGAGGCCGGTTCGCCAGCATCCGGGACCCGTACGGCGTGCGCTGGTCCATCATGACCCGCGTTGAGGACCTCTCCGAAGAGGAAAGCGCGCAGCGCGTCGCCGACTGGGCAGCGAAGCAAGGCTGACCTCCGCGGACTTTCCGGAACCCGTTGTCAGTGCCGGGAAGTGAGCCTACGCTGTGCGCACGGCCCCACTCCGGGGACCGTTGCCAGACAGGAACGAGACCATGACCAAGTATTTGTTTGAAGCGAATTACGTGGGCGAGGGAATCAAGGGGCTCATGCGCGAAGGCGGCACCAAGCGGCGTGACGCACTGGTGGAGGCCCTCAATTCCGTGGGTGGATCGCTGGAGAGTTTTTACTACGCCTTCGGGGACACTGACGTCCTCGGTGTTTTTGAAGTCCCGGACCAGGCCGGGGCCGCAGCCCTTTCGCTGATGATCAATGCCACCGGCAACGTGAACGTCCGGCTGAAGCCGCTCATGACGCCGGAAGACATCGACGAGGCGACCAAGAAGACACCCTCCTACCGGGCGCCGGGGCAGTAGCGCGTTCGCAGGAAGCACGACGGCGGCACCCGGTTGGGTGCCGCCGTTCACTTGAAGCCGTTCACTTGGAGCCGTTCACCTGAAGCCGGTCACCCCAGGTCCGCATCAGCGACCTTAGGTGTACATCAGCGAGCCGGGTGTGGTGAGGAGCTCGCCGGTTTCCAGCCAGGTCTTCAGGCCGGAGAGGATCATCGGCCAGCCGCCGTAGAGCTGGTCATTGGCATCTTCGCGGAGCTGGTCGTGCGTGACGGTCAAGCGGCAGGAATCGCCCACCGGCTCGATCTCCCAGGTGATCCGGGAGGTGCCTTCGGCTTTAACGTCCTCGCCCCAGAGCGCCCGCATGCTCTGGACGAGCCGGCGCGGCGGGTCCACCTCCAGGTTCTCACCCTCGCCCAGGAGCTCCCCGGCTTTGGGATTGCCCATCTCGAACCGGCCGCCGGGAGTCCAGTCCGAGGTGATGACCGACCCGAACTGGTACTTGCTGCGGATCTCGCCGTCCGTGATGGCCTCCCAGAGCCGTTCCGGGGTGGTCTTGATATAGATTTCGAAGATCTTTTCCATGGGACTTTCCAATCTGGTTTTGAGGTCGCTGAGGCCAGCGGCCCATGGTTCGGCGTACTTGCTCACCCAGCGGTCGTGGACCAGCCGGATGGGCACCGGATTCAGGAAATGTAGTTTCTCGCGACCCCGACGGCGGGTCACCACCAGGCCGGCTTCCTCCAGGATCCTGAGGTGCTTCATGACTCCGTAGCGCGTCATGTCGAAGTGTGCCTCGAGGGCGTGAAGGGTCTGCCCGTCGTTCCTGAAGAGCTCGTCCAGGAGATCGCGACGGGTGGCGTCGGCCAAGGCCTTGAATACGGCGTCCACACCTCCAGAATAGGTGACTAAATGGTCACATGTCTAGGGTTCCAGCAGCGCCCCAGTACCTCAGTCCAGCAGCACCCACGCGGCGTTGTCCGGCTGCAGCCAGCCGTCCGTTTCCAGCGGTGCGGCGCTGGCCAACACGGTCCCGGCCGGCAGCCGCACCGCCTCGGTTCCCATCGCCACGGCCACCAGGAACTTCGCGTTGCGCTCGCAGATCAGCAGGTTCCCGTCCTCCACACGCCAGGTGCCGCCGTCGTCCGCGGTGAACACACCCTGGTCCCACAGCTGACGGCGGAGTCCGACGGCGGCAGTCACCAGGGCGAGCGTGGAACCCGGGTTCTGCTGCTGGGTTTCAACCGCGTACCGGCCCCAGCCCTCGGGCTGCGGCAGCCACGGGTTACCGGGCTGACCGGTCGCCGGCGAGAAGCCGTGGTTCGCCTCCGGAGGCGCGGTCCACGGTAGCGGCACGCGGGCGCCGTCGCGGGTGATGCCGCCGCGGGTCCACATCGGGTCCACCCGGGCTTCCACCGGGACGTCCACCTCGGGCAGTCCGAGCTCCTGGCCCTGGTAGATATAGGCCGCGCCGGGCAGTCCCAGCAGTGCCAGCAGGGCTGCCCGGGAGCGCCGGAGGCCAAGTTCGCGGCCGTCCTTTGTCCCGCCGCCGAACCGCGTCACGGAGCGGACAATGTCGTGGTTCTCCAGCGCCCAGCTCGGTGCGGCTCCGTGCAGCTGGCGCGCGGCTTCGAGTTCAGCCCCCACGGATGCCCACGCTGCGGGATCCCAGCCGAGCTTCACGAACGCGAACGCGAAGGCCTGGTGCATCTCGTCGGCGCGGGTGTAGCGGGCGGCGCGGGCCGGTTCCAGGTTGACCTCGCCTACCAGCAGCCGGTGCGGCTGGTACTTCTCGGCAAGGGTGCGCCAGCGGCGGTACACCTCGTGGACGTCCTCCTGGTCCGAGACCAGCGGGTTGGCCCGCAGACCGTCCACCACCGCGGTGGCGGACGGCGCGTCCGGCAGGCCGTCGGCTTTGAAGAGGCCATGGGCGACGTCGATCCGGAGGCCGTCCACGCCCTTGTCGAACCAGAAGCGGAGCACGCTTTCGAAGTAGTCGCCCACGGCGGGGTTCCGCCAGTTCCAGTCGGGCTGGCCGGGGGAAAAGAGGTGCAGGTACCACTGGGTGTCCGTCGCAGACCCGGGAACAGCCCGGCTCCAGGCCCGCCCGCCGAATACGCTCTGCCAGTTGTTTGGCGGCAGGTCGCTGGCGGAGCCCGGCGCGGAACTGCGCCCTTCAACGAAGTGGAACATGTCCCGCTCCGGCGAGCCCGGCCGGGCCGCGAGGGCCTGCTGGAAGAGCGGGTGGGCCGAGGAGCAGTGGTTGGGGACGACGTCGAGCAGTACCCGCAGGCCCAGCGAGTGGGCGAGCTCCAGCAGAGTATCGAACTCGTCCATGGTGCCGAACAGCGGGTCGACGCCGCAGTAGTCGCTGACGTCGTAGCCCTGGTCCACCTGCGGGGAGGGCTGGAACGGGGTCATCCAGATGCCGTCCACGCCCAGGGAGGCGATGTACGGCAGGCGGGCGATGAGGCCGGCGAGGTCGCCCACGCCGTCGCCGTTCCCGTCCGCGAAGGAACGCGGATACACCTGGTAAATCACGGCTGAGTCCCACCAGTCGCCGGTGACTGAGCCGGCGGAGGGGCTGCCGCCGTCGTGCGTCATTTGCCGGCCCCGGCCGTGAGGCCTTCCACGATCCGGCGCTGGAAAATCAGCACCATGATCACCAGCGGAACGGTGACGATCACGCCGGCGGCCATCTGCTCGCCGAACGGTGCCTGGAATTCGGTGGCGCCGGTGAACTTGGAGATGGCCACGGTGGCGGTCTGGATTTTGGGGTCGTTGATCATCGAGAGGGCGATGATGAACTCGTTCCAGCTGTGGATGAACGTCAGGATCGCGGTGGTGAACACGCCCGGCGCGGCCAGCGGGAGCAGCACCTTCCGGAACGCCTGCCACTTGGTGCAGCCGTCGATCATGGCCGCTTCCTCGAGGTCGAACGGCAGCTGCTTCATGAACGTGGTCAGGTTCCAGACGGCGAGCGGGATGGCGAAGGACAGGTTCGGGATGATCATGGCCTGGTAGGTGTTGATCCAGCCGAGGTCCGTGAAGAACCTCAGCATCGGGACCACCACCGAGATGCCGGGGAACATCGACGTCGCAATAATAACGCCGAGGATCACCGACTTGAACCGGAAATTCAGCCGGGAGATGGCGTAGGCGGCGAACACGCCCAGCACCAGGGCGAACACCGTGGTGGTGCCGGCCACGATCAGGCTGTTGAGCAGTGCCTGGCCGAACATGGTGGAGCCGTCGAACACCTTGACGTAGTTCTCGAGCGAGAACGGTGCGGGCAGGAGGGTGTTGTCGAAGATGTCCGCGGTGCGGCGGAGGCTGGAGACGATCATCCAGTAGAACGGCGCCAGGCAGTAGGCGAAAATCAGCACCAGCCCGGCGTACACGGAGTAGGAGCGCCAGGTGCGCTTCTTCTTGGTGGGGAGCAGAGCGTTCGACGGCGGGCGGCCGGCGCCGGTGCGCGCGCCGCGTGAGCCGGATTCGGAGGCGAGGCTGCGGAGTTCGGAGATGGTCATCGGGTGGCCTCGGCCTTCTGTGAACGGGTTGCCTTGTTCGCCTTGGAGCGGTGCTTCTTCAGGCCCAGCTGCTTGGCGCCGGTGACGTCCGTGCCCAGGACCTTTACGAAAACGATCGCGACGACGGCGACGTACAGGAAGAGCACCACGGCAAACGCGGAGGCGGAGCCGTAGCGGAGCTGGTTGGATTCGTCCCAGGCGAGCATGGAAAGGGTTTCCACGGATTCCTTCCCGGGGCCGATGAGGACGAACGGGAGATCGAACATCCGCAGCGCGTCGAGCATGCGGAAGAGGACCGCCACCAGGAGCGTGGGCTTCACCAGGGGGAGCGTGATGGAGCCGAGCTGGCGCCACCAGCCGGCGCCGTCGATCTTCGCGGCCTCGTACACTTCCTCGGGGATGATCTGCATGCCGGCCAGGACAAGCAGTCCGATGAAGGGTGCTGTCTTCCACACTTCGGCGATGATCACGGCCAGCTTGGAGGCGGTGCCTTCGGCGGTCCAGAGGATTTCGCTGCCCAGCAGGGTGTTGGCGATGCCGTCCGACTGGAAGATCCAGCGCCACAGCAGGCCGGAGACGGCGGTGGGCACGGCCCAGGGAACGAGGATGCTGGCGCGGAGTAAGGACCGGCCTTTGAACGCCCGGTTCATGGCCAGCGCCAGGCACAGGCCCAGGACGGTTTCCAGCAGCACCGTGGTGACGGTGAAGAACGTGGTGTTGCCGAAGGCGTTGAGGAAGCGCCGGCCGGATTCGCCCACGAACAGGTCCGCGTAGTTGGCCAGGCCCACGAAGGCCTCGCCCTCGGTGACGAACCCGTCCGCGTCCAGGCCGGACTCGGCGCGGAAGAGGGACTGGTGGATGGCCGAGATGAGCGGGTAGACGATCACCAGGGCCAGCACCAGGAGGGTGGGGGAGAGCAGCATGGCGGCCATGCGGCCCTCCCCGGGGGTGCGGGGCGTGCCGGCGCCGCGTGGCTTCAGCTCCTGTGCCGGACGGGGTGCCGGAGCGGTGGCGGTGGTGACTGTCATTTCGCGGAGATCTCTTCGAGCTTGGCCTGCATGTCGGTCAGCGCGGTGTCCGTGTCTTTTTCGCCGGTGATGGCGGCGTAGGCCTCTTCCTGGATCGCCTTGGTGGTGGCGCCGTACTGCACTACCTTCGGGCGGGGCTTGGCGTTGTTCAGGGATTCCAGCAGGGTGGGGAAGAACGGGCGCTTGGCCACGACGGCGGGGTCCTCATAAAGGGAGGCGTAGGCCGGGGCGCGGGAGCTGAGGGCCAGGCGCTTCTGGGCCTGCTCCTCGCTGGTGAAGAACTTGATGAACTCCAGCGCCGTGCCCTTGTTCGCGGTGAACGGGGAGACGGCCAGGTTGCGGCCGCCCAGGGTGGAGACGCCGGGGCCGTCGGTGCCCGGGATGGAGGTGATGTCGAACTTGCCGGCCACCTTGCTGGAGCCGTCGGTCGCGCTCAGGGAGGCGTAGAGGAACGGCCAGTTGCGCAGGAACACCACTTTGCCGTCCTGGAATGCGCGGCGTCCCTGTTCTTCGAGGTAGGTGATGGCGTCGGACGGGAACATGCCGTCCTTGAAGCCGTCCACCAGCAGGTTCAGGCCTTTCTTGGCTTCGGCGGTGTTCACCGTGGGCTTGCCCTCGGCGTCAACGACGGACCCGCCGGCGGAGGCGACGGCCTCGGAGAAGTTGACCGTGAGGGCCTCGTTCTTGTCGAACTGGCCGGTGTAGCAGGACATGCCGGCGGCTTCGGGAAGGGCCAGGATCTTGACGCAGGCGGCCTTCATCTCGTCCCAGGTCTTGGGCGGGGCGGCGATGCCGGCGGCCTTGAGCAGGTCGGAGCGGAAGTAGAACAGGGCGCCGTCGGTGTAGTACGGGGCGCCGAAGAGCGTGTCCCGGTAGGTGGCGGCGTTGACGGTGGCGGGGATCATCTGGTCCGCGGGGACGGCGTCCTCGGGCAGCGGCATGATCCATTTGTTGGCGGCGAACTCGGAGGTCCACACCACGTCCAGGTTGAGCACGCTGAACGTGTCCGACTTGATCTGGGCGTTCTGGATGAGCTGCTGGCGCTGCTGGTCCGCGGAGTCCGGCAGTTCGATGAACGTGACCTTTTCCTCCGGGTGGGCTGCGTTCCATTCCTCGATGCTCTTGTTCGCCGCGCCCGAGGCGTCGCGGTTGGAGACGTAGTTGATGGGGCCCTTGCCCTCGAACGCCGCGGCGGCGTTGGCGGTGGCTTTGGGTTCCGACGCGGATCCGCCGCAGGCCGTGAGCGAGACGGCGGCGGCCGTCACGAGTGCGGTGGTGGTGAGAAGAGTCTGCCAGTTCCGGCTGCGCTGCCTCATGTGTTGCTCCTTCTGGTTTTTGGTTTGGGGTTACGTGGTTGGGGCCCTGTTTCAGGGCACGGGGTTTTAGGCATGGGGGAGTACGACGACGGCGGCACGGTGGTGTGCCGGCTGTCGCCGGTGGGTGGGGGTTGGGTCTGGTTAGTGGTTTAGAGGCGCCGTGGAGCCGCGTTCGATCAGCTGGTGCGGCATGATCTTCGGCCCCAGGTCGCGGGAACGAAGCAGTTTCTTGACGGCCATCCGGCCCATGTCCTCCAGCGGCTGGGCCACGGTGCTCAGGGGCGGGTGGACGTGCAGGGCAGTGGAGGTGTTGTCGAAGCCGAGGACGGAGACGTCTTCCGGCACTCTGCGGCCGCGCTTCTGGAGATCGTTCACCACGGCTGCGCCCATCTCGTCGCTCATGGCGAAGATGGCGGTGAGGTCCGGCTCCTGGCGGAGGAGGTCGTCCAGGCCGGGGGCGCCGCTTTCGTAGAAGAAGCTGCCGGTGGCCGTGACGGGGGTGCATTTGGCTTCGGCCATGGCGCGGAGGTAGCCGCGCTTCCGGGGTTGTGCCACGTAGATGGAGGCGGGGTCGCCGGTCAGCAGGCCGATGCGGCGGTGGCCGAGCTTCAGCAGGTGACGGGTTGCGTCGTAGGCTGCCTGTTCGTCGTCGATCGCCACGCTGGGGGAGCCGGACTTGTCGCTGATGGCCACGGAGATGATCGGGATGTTCGGCCCCAGCAGCTGCCGCGTTTCGGGGGTGATGACGGCGGAGATGAGGATGACGCCGGCCGCCCGGTAGGTGCGGAGGGTCCGGAGGTAGCCGGCGATGTAGGCCGACTTGGCCCCGGTGCGGCCCAGCATTACGGCGTAGCCGCGCTCCTGGGCTTCCTGTTCCACGCCCAGCATCACCTGCGAGGCGAGGGCGTCCGAGACCATGGGTGCCAGCAGGCCGATCACGGAGGTCTGCCGGGTCTTCAGGCCGCGGGCCAGGTAGTCCGTTTCGTAGCTGAGGCTCCGCACCGCGTCCTCCACGCGCTCGCGGGTTTCGGCGGAGTAGCCCACGAGTCCGTTGACCACCCGCGAGACGGTGGCGGGAGATACGCCGGCGTGCTTGGCGACGTCCCTGATGGTTACCACTGTTGTTTCTCCTCGCGGGTGTTACGGGCTTCGAAATGCCGATCGAAACCGCTGTTACGCAAACGGTTTACGTAATCGGTTTCGTGATCTGCTGCACCAACACTAAACGGAGGGGAACGGGATTGCTGTACGTTTCGTAAACGGGGTGACCAGGCCCGGTGGTTGGGCCTGTCGAAACTCGGGCTGGGCGTCGCGGAGCCTTACGCCTTGGCCTGCCGTCCGGGAAACGCGGTCCGAAGCTGTGCCCGGAACGTCAGCTCACTTCGCCGGCTGACCGCGATGACGGAGAGCAGGCCTGTCATCAGCACCACCGCACCGCCGGCCGCCACTGACCATCGGGCGCCGAACTCGGTGCCGATCCACCCCATGAGCGGCGCACCGACGGCGGTGCCGCCCTGCAGGACGGCCAGGTAGAGGGCCAGCACGCGTCCACGGAACTGCGGTTCCACGGAGAGCTGGATGCTGGTGTTGCAGCTGTTCAGGAACGTGATGGAGGCCAGTCCCACCGGTATCAGCACTGCGGCGTAGAGCCAGAACGACGGCGACACACTGCCGATCAGGGTGAAAAACCCGAGTCCCAGGGCGCCGCCGAGCATGAAGCGCAGCCGGGGGCCGGACCGGCGGGCGGCGAGCAGGGCTCCGGCCAGGGTTCCGACGGCCATGATGGAACCCAGCAGCCCGAATTCCCCCGGTCCCGCCCCGAACACCGCGGTGGACATCAGGGCGTTGGTGATGGGGAAATTCATGCCGAAGGCACCAAGGACCCCCACCATGACAAGGATGAGCACCAGGTCCGGCCGGCTCCGAACGTAGCGCAGGCCCTCGACAACCTGGTGCTTGCCGCGGACTGCCAGCGTGGTCGGGGCAAGCTCCGAGGTGCGGATCCGGAACAGCGAGATGATGACGGCGGCGAAGCTGGCCGCGTTGATGAGGAACACCGGGCCTGTTCCCACCCAGGCAATGAGGACGCCGGCGATGGCGGGACCGGTGAGGCGTGCCGTGTTGAAGGATGCGGAGTTCAACGCGACCGCGTTGGCCACCTTGTCCCGACCCACCAGTTCCGAGACGAACGACTGGCGGGCGGGTGCGTCAATGGCGCTGGCCAGTCCCAGGCACAGTGCCGCCAGGTAGGCGTGCCACAACTGGGCGGTGCCGGTGACCACCAGGAGTCCGATGGCCAGCCCGCAGAGACCCATCGCCAGCTGGGTCCACAGCAGGATCAGGCGTTTGCGGTGCCGGTCTGCGAGGACGCCGCCGTAGGGGCCAAGGAGCAGCATGGGCAGGAACTGCAGGCCGGTGGTGATGCCGACGGCGGTGCCGGAATGGTTGGTGAGGACGGTCAGTACCAGCCAGTCCTGCGCGATTCGCTGCATCCAGGTCCCGATGTTGGAGACAAGTGCCC
This sequence comes from Arthrobacter sp. UNC362MFTsu5.1, assembly GCF_000685965.1. Classification (GTDB taxonomy): domain Bacteria; phylum Actinomycetota; class Actinomycetes; order Actinomycetales; family Micrococcaceae; genus Arthrobacter. The sequence continues at coordinate 37,215 of NZ_JMLE01000021.1, forward strand.
CTCCCGCCCACAGCCGGTAGTTGGGGTTCTCTAGGGCCTGGAACATGGCGCTCATTTGGCGCTCAGCTGCTGCATGAGGTGGGCTGCGCGGCTCAGGATACGGCGGTCCTCGTCGCTCAGGCCGGCCACACGCTGGGCCAGCCAGGCGGTCCGCTGCTCACGCGCCTCGGCCAGGATGGCCGCGCCGGCCGGGGTGATTCCCACCTGGACCTGGCGGCCGTCCAGCGGATGCGCATTCCGGGTGACGAATCCTTGCTCAGTGAGGCCGTTGACGATCCGGGTCATGGACGGCGCCTGTACGTGCTCGCGTTCCGCCAGTTCGCGGAGGGTCTGCGGGCCGCCGCCGTTCAGTTGGGCCAGGACCGTGTACTGACCCGGCGTGATGACGTCGCCGGTTGCCTCGACGCGGAGCCTGCGGGAAGTGCGCATCACCGCCGTCCGTAGGTCGATGGCCAGAATATCGGGCTTGATGCTGTCCGTTGCCTCGCTGCCCGTGGGCTCCGTGTTCGTTGTCATCACTGTGTGGTGCGCCTCCCGAATTTACTTAGCACTGCTAATTAGCTCTGCTAACCATTATGCTCCGGTGCGTCGGACGCGGCAAGCAGGTGCGATAAAGGACACTGTGAAGCGGTGGTTGAGCCTGTCGAAACCGCGACGGCGCCGGCTACTCGGCGCCTTTGAGCTTCCGCCAGCCACCGGCCCGGTTGTTGGCGATGATGGCCCGGAACATCTCGCCGAGTGCTTCCTCGTTCACGGACTCGCCTTCGTGGAAGGCAACGGTGCGGGCCGTCTTGTTGGTGTGCCCGGCGGTGATGATGCCGTGCGGATCGGGGACGATGCCGCCGTCGTACATAAAGACGTTGACATGGTCCTTCGCCGCAAGGAGGGCGCAGATGTTGCCGTCCAGGACGAAGTAGGGCTGGACCGTCCGCTTGATGGTTTCCTCAACGTCGGGATCTGCAGCGTGGACCAGGTCGCGGACCTGCCGGCAGATGGCTTGCTGCCAACCCGGGAGCGCGTCGATGTAGTGGTCCACGCGCGGGTCTTTGGTGTACTCCATCGCCGAGTTCGTGGCCTCAGCCGCCCGTGACCTGTTCGCCCGTGACCTGCTCGCGGGTGACCTGATCCTGCAGTATCTGTTCGCGCAGGATGTCGGCGTGCCCGCAGTGCTGGGCGAGCTCCCGCAGCATGTGCAGGTACACCCAGCGCAGCGGCAGCGGGCCGCGGCGGTTGCCGCGGAGCACGTCGTCGAGCTCTATTGCTGACGTGGCGAGGCGGGAGGCCTCGCAGGCGTCGAGGTGGGCCTGCCGCACGGATGCGATGGTGTCCTGGTCGTCGAGGATGAACGACTCATCCGGGGTGGCCGGGATGCCGATTTCGGCACGGGACCGGCAAGTGATGGCTTCGTCGAACCAGACCTTTTCCACGAACGTGGCATGCTTCACCAGGCCCAGCAGGGTGGTCCGCGACGGCACCAGGGAGCGGCGCGCCTGTTCCTCGGTCAGTCCGTCCAGACAGGAGTTGAGCATGCTGCGGTGCTCATTGAGGAAGGCCTCGAACTGGACACGGACGGGTTCATGGAGGACGTCTTCTGCGAACGTGGCGGGGAGGGGAGGCATGGGTGAAGTATTGCAAGGCCGCAGGTGCCGGGGCAACGGCTATGGAAAGGGCGCTACTACGGGGCGGGGTTACTGGGTCAAGCTACTGCGCCGAACGGCGGTTGCGGGCCTGGCGTACCAGTTGGCTGAACGCGATCACGAAGACCGCCTCGATCAGCACCATCAGTGCGAGCAGCAGCCACTGCCCCTCGCTGATGAAAAAGATGGCGCCGGTGAGGACCAGCACTGTTCCGAGGATCAGCGCGTACACGGCGAAGCCGATGGCCACCTTGGCGCTGCGCACGCCCGTGCGGAAGCCAAAGCCCAGCGGCTGGCCTCCTGGTAATCCCTCGACGCGGTCGGGGCCGGCGGGTGGGAGCCTGTCGAACTCTTCCCACGGGTCCCGTGCCTGATCCTGGTCCGTCATAACTCCATTATCCCGCGCATCCTGTCCGGGCATCCGGTCCGCAGCCCGGCCCTATCCTGCACCGCAGCTTCCGTGCGAGCATGGGCCTCACCGACACTCCTTGAAGGGTCAAAAATGAAATCCTACGAACTGCTGCTGGACGCTTTCGGCCGGATCCGGGAGGTTGTGGCGGACACGCTTGAATGGGTGGACGAGGACGTTCTGGTCCGCCGGCCCTCGGGCACCGGAAACCCGATTGTGTGGCTGATCTGGCACCTTGGCCGGGTGGAGGATGCGCAGGTCGCCGCGGCGGCGGGCCTGGAACAGGTGTGGATTTCGCAGGGTTTCGTGGACCGCTTCAACCTGCCGCTCCGCGAGCGCGACACGGGGTACGGCCATTCGAGCGTGCAGGTTGATTCGGTGAGGGCCACGCCGGAACTGCTGCTGGAATACTACGACGCGGTCCACCGGCAGACCGCGGACTTCCTGCAGACCCTCGGCGATGAGGACCTTGACCGCATCGTCGACACCCGCTGGGACCCGCCCGTCACCCTCGGGGTGCGGCTGGTCAGCACGATTGCCGACTGCCTCCAGCACGTCGGGCAGGCCGCGTACGCCAAAGGCTTGAAGCACTGAGGTTCATTGATGTGCCCGGGCCTCGGTGCGAAGATGGGTGAAGCACTACCAAGCCAATGATGGCGCCACGGGGGATGACGCATGACCTCCCTTGGAGGATTGAAGATGCAGCCCCAAAAGATACGCCGCCTGCGCATCGCGGACATCAATGTTGTGGACCACCCGACGCTGAAGAAGGCATTGGGCGGGACCATCGTCGGCAACACCATGGAATGGTACGACGTCGGTGTGTTCGGTTATCTGATCACCACCATGGGCCCGGTGTTCCTGCCCGAAGCGGACAAGGCGGTGCAGAACCTGTTCCTGCTCGGGACCTTCGGCGCAACGTTCATCGCCCGGCCCCTAGGCGGTATTTTCTTCGGCTGGCTGGGCGACAAGATCGGCCGGCAGAAGGTTCTGGCCATGACCCTGATGATGATGGCGGCGGCCACCTTCGTCGTCGGGCTTCTGCCGGGTTACGCGGTCCTGGGCATCTGGGCCGCCGTCCTTCTGGTGGTCACCAAACTGGTGCAGGGGTTCTCCACCGGCGGCGAGTATTCGGGAGCCACCACGTTCGTTTGTGAACATTCCCCGGACAACCGCCGCGGCTTCTTCGTCAGCTTCCTGGACATGGGCAGCTACCTCGGCTTCGCGCTGGGCGCCGCACTGGTATCCGGGCTCCAGCTGATCCTTGGGCAGCCGCAGATGGAAGCCTGGGGGTGGCGCATCCCGTTCCTGATCGCGGGTCCGCTGGGCATCGTGGCCATCTACTTCCGCATGAAGATCGAGGAGTCGCCCGCCTTCAAAGCCACGCAGGAGGCGGAAGCCGTGGCCGCCAGCCACCACGAGACAGGCGACGACCTGCGCCCCGTCGGCCCGGTGGGGATCTTCAAGGACCACTGGCGCCGCATCGTGCTGGCCATGATCCTCGTGGCCGCCGGCAACACCGTGGGCTATGCGCTCACGTCCTACATGCCCACGTACCTCACCACCAACAAGGGCTACGACGAGATCCATGGCACGCTGCTGACCGTTCCGGTGTTGGTGGCCATGTCGCTCTGCATTCCGCTGACGGGCCGCCTCTCGGACAGGATCGGCCGCCGCCCGGTGCTGTGGATCGGGGCCGTCAGCACGGTGGTCCTGGCGCTTCCCGCGTTCCTGCTGATCTCGGTGGGAACCGTTCCCGCCACGCTCGCCGGCCTGGCCATGGTCGCATTTCCGGTGGCGTTCTTTGTTGCCATTCTCGCGTCGGCGCTGCCGGCATTGTTCCCCACAGCGCACCGATACTCTGCCATGGGCATCGCCTACAACTTCGCGGTGGCGATCTTCGGCGGCACCGCCCCGTTCATTATCGCGGCGCTCATCCAGGCGACAGGCAATGACCTGATGCCGGCGTTCTACCTGATGGCGACGTCGGCCGTCGCGGCGGTCGCCATCTACTTCCTGCCGGAATCCGCCCGCCGGCACCTGCCCGGGTCGATGCCCAGCGTGGACTCGGACGAGGCAGCCCGCGAACTGGTGGCCACCCAGGATGAGAACCCGCTGCTGGACATGGACAGCCTGCCGTTCGACAGCAGCTACGAAGCTGCGCGGGCGTCGCACTCCGGTAAGCCGGGCACGACGACGGGTGGTTGAGTGAGCGGGCCTGGCTGAGTCAGCCGCGGCTTTCCAGCACTGCCTGCAGTTTCTCGAACGACTCTGTCCAGCCGCCGCGGTGCAGGGCCAGCCGCTCCTCCGACAGGAACGGCCCCTGCGAGAGCGCCAGCCGCGTGCCGCTGCCGGCAGAATGGAGGGAGAGGTCGACGACGGTCTTCCGGTCGTCCGGCGTGGGTTCCTCCCATTCGAAGGTGTACACAAGGCGCCAGGGCGGATCGACTTCGAGGAACTCGCCCGACAGGTGGAACGGTTCGCCGTCCGGCGGTGCCATCCGGAAGCGGTAGCGGCCGCCCTCCGTGAGGTTGAGCTCGACGGCGGGAATGGTGAAGCCGTGCGGACCCCACCACTGCGCCAGTTCGGCCGGCTCCGTCAGCATCCTGAAGATCCCTTCCGGAGGAGCAGCAAACGTGGTCTCCAGGTTCAGGACCAGCGCGCCGGTTTCCGCGTTCCCGGTTTCCTCGGTCATTGCTCAACTCTGGCACCCGGCGGACGCTGACGGAAGGGCAGCGGACCAACCCCGTCAGCTTGCCAGCGTTAGGATCTTCCCGTCTGCCAGGGCCTTCCGGGACAGTGTTTTGTAGCCTTCCCGCTCGAACAGCACCGTGATGGTGTCCTCCTCGTGCCGCATCACCAGGCCCGGCCCCCATTCCTTATGTACAACTGAGGCCTGGAGCGGAAAAGGGTCACCGCCCGCGGCGGCCGCTGCGGCGTCGTCGTAATCCTCCGCGTAGGCGGAGCCGTCGGTGCAGGTATCGCAGTTGCCGCAGGGTTCGGGGAGGTCCTCGCCGAAGTAGCCCAGCAGGAACTGGCGCCGGCAGGCGCGGGTCTCTGCGTAGCCGCGCATCATTTCAATGCGGGAGCGGTCCACCCGCTGGCGTGCTTCGGCATGTTCGACGGCGCGTCCCACCACCGCGGGCAGCTTGGCTCCCGCGTCCAGCCGGACGCCGCGCTTGCCGGTGCGGACGGCGCGGGTTTCCTGCAGCTGGTTCAGCAGTCCGGTGAGCCTGCGCGGGGAGAAGCCGGTCTGCTCGGCCAGGGCCTTCTGCTTCACCGGCCCGCCGGCGGCGCGCAGTGCCTGGAGGACGGCAAGGAGCGATTCCTCGTCCGGGGCATGGGTGCCGAAGAACTTGCGCAGTCCCAGGTCCTCGGAGCGGTAGTGGAGGACGGCGGCGGCGGGTTGCCCGTCCCGCCCGGAGCGGCCGATCTCCTGGTAGTAGCTGTCCAGCGAGTCGGGGATGTCCGCGTGGATGACGAAGCGGACGTTGGGTTTGTCGATGCCCATGCCGAAGGCCGTGGTGGCCACAACCACGTCGAGCTCGTCGTCGAGGAACTGCTGGTGGACGCGGTCCCGCTCGCCCTGTTTCCGGCCGGCGTGGTACGCCTCGGCGCGCAGGCCCAGGGCCGTGAGCTCGGCGGCGTAGGCCTCGGTGTCCTTCCGGGTGGCGGCATACAGCAGCCCGGGACCCTTGAGCTCCGCCACCTGCCGGGTTACGGCGCGGCGCTTGTCCTTGTCCTTGTGGTGGCGGACCACCTCCAGCCGGATGTTGGGCCGGTCGAAGCCGTGCACCAGGACCACCGGGTCCTTCATCCGCAGGCGCTGCTGGATTTCGTCGCGCACCGGTGGAGAGGCGGTGGCGGTGAGGCCGACGACGGGCGGGTTGCCCAGGTGCTCGCGGACCTCGCCGAGGCGCAGGTAGTCGGGGCGGAAGTCGTGGCCCCAGGAGGAGACGCAGTGAGCTTCGTCCACCACGAGCAGCGGGATGTCCAGGGCCGCGAGCCGTTTGACTGTTTCGGTCTTGGCGAGCTGTTCGGGGGCGAGGAAGACGAAGACGGCGTCGCCGTTTTCGGCGGCTTCCCATGCGGCGTTGTTTTCGGCATCGCTGTGGCCGGAGTTGATGGCGACGGCGGCCTGCCCGCCGAGGGTCTCGACGAGCCCGTCCAGCTGGTCCTCCTGCAGGGCGATCAGCGGGGAAACCACGACGGCGGGACCCCGCCTTGGGCTGTTCCGGTGCAGTTGGAGCGCGGCCACCTGGTAGATGGCCGACTTGCCGTAGCCGGTGGGCATCACGGCGAGGACGTCCCCGCCGGCGACGAGGGCGCGCATTCCGGCCAGCTGGCCGGCGCGGAGGCGCGGGAGTCCGAAGGTGTCTGCCGCGAGCCGGCGGAGGCCGGCGTCGGGATCCGGGGTGGTGCCAGTGCTGCAAACTGTTTCGGTGCCCGGGACAGTCCCGGTGGGGACTGCGGGGGCGGGGGCCTTGGCCATGACGGCAGCTCCGTGGGGTGCGATCCGGCGGCCGGGCGTCTTCAGCCGAGGGTGCCAGCATAACGTGGCGAGGGCCCACCTCGTGGGGCTGCCGAAACCGTGCTGCGGGCTGCCGCAACTACACCGCGGCCACCGCAAACCAGAATGTTACAAACATCCTGGGGATTAGCTCAAGGCTCCATCAAGGTTGGGCGAAGATCTCCGCAGTTTCCCGGAGTGCCGGACCGCGGGGAAATACGCTTCTGATTAGCAACATTTCGGCTTTAGAAAAAAGGCCCGGCCATCGCCGGGCCTTTGTTTATGGGGGCAACATTGTCGAATTACCAGACCCTTTTCGGTCCGTCACCTACCAGCACGGGCCCCGGCCCGAGGCCGCCGCGCAAGCCGCGGGTTTCAACTTTCATGGTGGGCGGCTTCACGGCCCTGTTTATGCTCATCGGGTGGTTCAGCAGCGGGCTTGGCGGCGCGCTGATCTTCCTGGCCATCTCTGCCGGCCTTACCGGCCTCTACGTCCTGGCGACCGGCCGCCGTTCCTGGGCGTGGCTGCCGGCCAAGCGGAAGGCGGGCGCCGTTGCGCTTGCCGTTTCCTTTGCCCTCCTCATCGCGGGTGGCTCAGTGGTGCCGCGGACGGATTACGGGAACGTCCAGGCCGCATCGTCGGAGAGCACGGCGTCGTCAGCCACAGCGGCGGCGAGCCCGACGGCGAAAGCCACGGTGACGCCGTCGTCCGCTCCCACCGTCCAGGAGACGGGCGCCCCGCTGGATCCCGAAAGCCCGTACCTGTTGGCGCAGGGCGCCAGCGTGGCGGCGCCAAAGACGCAGCCTGCGTTTGCCACCAAGGCGATCGACCTGCTGGCCACCCTGCCGATCAAGGGCAGGGCGCCGAAGACGGGCTATGACCGCGCCCTGTTCGGGCAGGCCTGGGCGGACGTTGACCGCAACGGCTGCGACACCCGCAATGACATCCTCAAGCGCGACCTGACGGGCATCACGTACACCAACAGCGTGCCCTGCAAGGTGCAGTCCGGGACGCTGGCGGACCCGTACACCGGCACGAGCATTAAGTTCCTGCGGGGGAGTGCCACCAGCAGTGCCGTCCAGATCGACCATGTTGTGGCCCTGAGCGACGCCTGGCAGAAGGGCGCTCAGCAGCTGACCACCGAACAGCGGACAGCCTTCGCCAACGATCCGCTGAACCTCCAGGCGACGGACGGCCCCACGAACATCAAAAAGGGCGACGGCGACGCCGCCACCTGGCTGCCGCCGAACAAGGCCTTCCGCTGCGAGTACGTCGCCCGGCAGATTTCGGTGAAGGCCACCTACAGCCTGTGGGTCACGCAGGCGGAGCACGATGCGATGGCCAGGATCCTGGCCGACTGCTCGGGCCAGCTCGCGCCGACCAACGAGAAGGCGCCGGTGGCTGCAGCTCCGGCACCTGCTCCGGCCGCCGATGCGCCCGCCCCGTTTGTGGCGGTGCCTGCCCCGGTGGCGCCCGCGCCGGCCGCTGCTGTGCCGGCTCCTGTTGCTCCCGCTCCTGTTGTTCCGGTCCCGGTTCCTGTCGCACCGGCCCCGGCTGCCGCGTACTACGCCAACTGCGCGGCGGCGAAAGCCGCAGGTGCCGCGCCGCTGTACGCCGGCTCAGCGGGCTACCGCCCTGCGCTGGACCGCGACCGCGACGGCATCGCCTGCGAAAGCTAGACCATCCACATCACTTCACAGTTTCAAACATTCCAAGGGGGAAAAATGAAGAAGACACTGGTACTTGTTGTGCTGACCGGGCTCATGCTAACCGGATGCGGTGGCAAGCAGGCGGCATCGTCCGCAACCGCGGTTGCAGAAGTCTCAGACGCTGTCACGGTTCCAAGCGTGATGGGCTTGACCCTGGATAAAGCCACGGATCAACTGGAAGACCTCGGGCTCAAGGTCAAGGCGGAGGACACCGTCGACGGCAAAATGATCATCTCGGAGAAGAACTGGCAGGTGACGTCCCAGGACCCAACGGAGGGCACGAAGGTGGCGAAGGACTCCACCGTGCACCTCGGCGTCAAGAACCTCGAAAAGGAGGCGGCGGAAAAGGCTGCCGCGGACAAGGCGGCTGCTGAGAAGGCTGCGGCGGAAAAAGCTGCAGCGGACAAGGTTGCGGCTGACAAGGCTGCGGCGGACAAGGCGGCTGCAGATGCGGCCGCGGCCGCTGCGGCGGCCGCGAAGTTGGCGGCCGAACAAGCGGCGGCGCGGCAGGCCGTCCCGCAGGCACCGGCACCTGCGCCGGTTGCTCCCGCTGCGCCCGCACCTGCGCCGGTCGCCCCGGTGCCGGGCACCGCCTACTACGCCAGCTGCGCCGATGCGAAGGCAGCAGGCGCCGCGCCGATCTACGCCGGTCAGCCCGGCTACCGTGCCGGTCTTGACCGCGATAACGACGGCACGGCCTGCGATAAATAATCGGCGCTTTCCGGAGCAGCTGTTCTGCCGTGGTTACTTCCTTCTCTGAAAGGTAACCACGGCAGCCGGCTTTAAGGACAAAGACTCTTTTTCGGACAGGTGAACTAGTGCACTGTCTCCCTCTGCCGTGGCTCTGGTTCGCGCTCCTGAGGACTTAGTATCGAGTCGGATTTGAGCGCAAGCAGCCCTGAAAGCAGTGCCGCGACCAAGATTGACGCAAACGCCAAGGACGACGAAACACCCATGAGGTACGTGGCAGCCGTGAGGCTGAGGGGGCTGGAAACCGTTTCAAGAAACTGGACGGCCGTCATGGTCTTACCGAGATCAGTGGAAGCAATCTGTTGGTGGATAAGGGACGTGCGCCCCACAGTCCAGGCAATCCCTCCGGTGCAGACGATAAAGAGAGCACTGGCCACAGCGATCCACGAAGGGACGAAGAAGAGCAACGAGCCCCCAGCCATGAGCCACGAGGAACGCTGCATGAGAATGTTTGGACGCCAGCTTGAAAACAGCCCGGACAGGATTGATCCGCAAAACAGGCCGGCGGCCGCGGCTGCACCCACAATCCCCACTTCGGTAGTTGAGCCGCCCAGGCCAGCGGAGGTTTGGAAGATAGCCAGGGTTGAGAGAGGCGCGGACAGAAACCCGATCAGGATGACTGTCCCGGCGAAACGCCACCAGCCGTGCAATTGAGAGAGTCTCCTGTACCCCGCGGAAAGCTCTTGAATAAAGCCTGGCCGATCGGGCGCGCTGCCTGGACGGTCCGGCCACGGCAGGAAGTTCATGATCAACGCGATGACGGTGAAAGAGACAGCGTCCACGGCCAGCAACCACCAGGGACCCCAGACAGCACTCAAAGCTCCGCCGATGGCCGGCCCCACGATGGAAGCCGATGTCCATGCCGTCGAGACTGATGCATTGAACTTTGCTGTGCCGTCGCCATACATTTTCGGGATGGCAACGAAGGTTGCGGTTCTGGCGAACATGTCGAGGCTGCCGCGCAGGAAGGCGCCGAGTACAAGAACCCAGAATGGCGTGTGCCACGGCCCGATAAGGAGTGCCATAGCTGCAACCACCAGCGCCTGACCCCAATATCCAATGTGGGTCATGGTGCGCGGCGACATACGGTCGGCCAGTCCTCCGATGAGCACTCCGGGAAAGGCCTTTGGCAGCTGGGATGCGACGGCAACGATGGACATCTGGGCAAGGCTGCCGCTCGTTTGAAGCACGATGAGCGGCAGGGCGATGTTGTACGCGCCGCCGCCAAGCGAATTAACCCACATTCCCGTCAGGTGCAGACGCCGCTGCCATGGCTTTGCTGGAGACAATTTACTTTCCTTGGTACGCGTGGAGGATGGTGGCAAGATCGGACTGCTTTTCTACTGAGGTCAGTAGCCATTGCATGGCGGGAGCCTGCCAAAAGCTGATGTTCCAGGTACGGGCAACCATCACGTGGAAGAGGGTGGTGCAGCATGGGACCAGGATCCGCCATCTTCCGGGAAGAACGAGCGCGAGAGGCAGGGCGAGTAATTCGAGGAAGGGAATTGCCCGGGTAATGATTCGAACGGGCCGGGCAAATCTCGCCTGGGCAAAGGGATGGCTGCCAGATGCCCCTAAATGCGAGTGGTAGATGTGATTGGCATCCCCGCGTCGGACCCAGGCGTCGAAGCCGTGGATCAGTTTGGACAGGCCAGCTTGGGTGTAGGGCAGATACAGAGCTACACGTGACACTGAGAGCGGCAAATTTGCGAGCCGCGGGTCGGTCTTCGCGGAGTGGGGCCACTGGCTTACGGCAAGGACCGCCTCGATAAACGTGTCATAGGGCCATCGGCCCGGAAGGGACCGGGCATCTGCGGCACGAGTTCCAAGAAAGACCCCCAGGGCCGCCCGCCGGAGCCAGGAAGGGTGCCTTGAATCGGAACTCGTGAACACCTCGCTCGCCGCTGCTGCCAGTAGCAAGCCGGCTGCAATGCCTTGAGCCCCCGGGATGTTGGGGAAAGTGGAATCGCGACCCGAAGTCGCGGCCGGAGGATCGAGGGCAGCCTTGTAGTCGCGCATGGCAGCTGGGCCTGGTCGTAACGTGACTGCCACTGCGGCGACGATCCACAATGCGGCAGTGCGTGCCTGCCGCAAACTTGCTGGCTTACTGCGCATCTGATGGAACATAGGTATACACGACTTCCCTTTCCTGGGGCATTCCCCGCACGGTGGTCTCTACCCAGATTTCCATCCTGGATAGGGGGACGTTGGGTAGATTTGCGGGCGCTCTAACCTCGTCAAATGACCTCCACCGATCCCTGCGCAGTCTGCGGAGAATCCTTTGGCACAGGACTTGTTTCGGATGGTCCTCGTCGCCCATGAAAACGTCTGCAAACACTGCCCCGGCCCGGAAGAACTGGGTCGGAATGCAGTTTGCGGGCCCGCAGGCTACTACCGTTCCGTCTGAAAGGTGGAACTCGACGGCGAAACGGGAGAGGCGGTCGCCGAACTTCGCATTGAACATGTTGTTGGATGCAATGGGCCAGAAGTTCCTGTTGGCAACGGTCGACACCAGTGAAGCGACCGTAAACGCCCCGGCCAGTGCGACCAGTGCCTTGCTGCTGTTGACGTCAGGTGCACGCAGCACAGTGGATATTCCTGGCGAAGTCTTCAAATTCCGACGACAGTTCCAGTGAGTCAAAGACCAGTCTCCGACCATCCAGCTGCGTCGAGCCGGTAAGCAGATAGCGGAACACTTCCATGGCGGCAATCGACGCCACGATGGAATTGAGCGGGCCGAAGCTGGGCGCCTGGTAGGCCGAGTTGAAATTTGTCGTAGTGAGGGACGCCGTGGAGTTCGTCCGTCCGTCGTTATCCGTTGCCGCGCACAGCAGACATGGAGTTTCGCCCGGCCTGACGACCGGCCCCACCACTCCACGTGTGTCCTGGTAACCGGCACAGGTAAAGTTCCGGAAATAATGGACGCTTCGTTGGACCACTCGAGCACTTCCTGGGGAGTATCGGCGGATACAACTACGAAGTCTGAATCGTGAAAGATCGGCAGGAGGTCCTCGACGCCTGAGATCATTGACGTGACTTCGATGGTGTTGACTTCGGGCGCTCGAAGCGCAAGATTCTTTGCAGCCGCTTCGATCTTCGATTTGCCGACGTCCTGGGCGGTGAAGAGATACTGCCGGGTGAGGTTGCTTTTCTCGACGGAATCTCCGTCCACCAGCACGATGGAACCGACCCCGGCCGTTGCGAGCTGCATGGCCACGTTGGTTCCGATGCCGCCGACGCCGATGAGCGCTACCGTTCGGGTGCGGAGCAAGTCACTGGCTCCCGGGCCTGTGCCGTGAGCCAGCGCGAAGTACAGATCATGGCGGCTGTATTGCCCTGAAAGGTCGATCCTGTAGGGCACCAAAATTTCGGCGTCGATGAGTTCCTCGATGACTTGCCCGGAGCTTTCGCCAAGCAGTAGTTGGGCCTCGTTGCCCAGTTCATCGAGTGTGCGCGGTTGTGATGCAAATCCAAGCAATTCCGCCAGCCCGTCTGGTGCGTCTTCAATTTCGATTGCATTGGGTGGTGCCAATCCGATGTGCACGGAGGTGTCAGTTGTGACGACGGGAAGCGACTGCTTGAGGGAGTAGGTCGTGGCTGCCAATTCTTGCCTCCAATTAGGAGTGGGGACCACGCAATGCGTGGTCCCCACTAATTCTTCTTGGTTCAGTTGAACACGAAGTTCAGCTTGGAACGGCGCTTGGTCAGTCGCTTGAGCTTCAGCACGGGATCACTCCTCTAGGTTTATCAATTTGTTGGACGGATTGAATCTACGACATCTGTCACAGATTTGACAAGCCTGTTGACTGGAAATTCTTTGTATGCCGAATCGTGTTACAAACGTAGGTTGCAACGCGTATAGAGTCGTGTGCATGTTTGAACTTGTTGTCCCGGAAACATCCTTCTACCCGTCGTTTGCCGAGTCTCACCGTGAGTGGGGCGGCGCTCACCAGGACGGTGCCGGCCTGTTCCCAGACGACGACGTCACCAGCCCGGAGGGGTTCGCCGAGTGGGTCCAAAGACTCTCGCGTGCTGAACGGGCTGCCGAGGCGGGCGGCATTGTTCCTTGCACCTACCGGTGGATCACGGAGGGCTCGCGGTACGTGGGGGCGATTGCCTTCCGCCACTACCTCACCCCGGCCCTCCTGAACTCGGGCGGGCATATCGGATACGGGGTCCGGCCGTCCGATCGAGGGCGGGGGGCGGCATCGTGGGCTTTGCACGAAGTGTGTGCCCGTTTGGCTGCGCAGGAAGAGCATGATCGCGTTCTTCTGACCTGCGATGATGCAAATGCAGCGTCAGTCAGGACTATCGAGCGCTGTGGAGGCCTGCTCGAGGACGTGAGGATGGGCGGGAACGGGCGGCCATTTAGGCGCTACTGGATTGATGTGGCGCGGTCCTAAGTCAGACGGGGCTGGTGCGACTTCAAGCTAAAGCATCCGCGCCAAGAACGCCCCACGGTCCTGCGGACGGGGTTCCAGTTCTGGATGCCCTCGGTGTCGTGCCGCATGCGGTCACGGTTCAGCAGCCGGATGCCCGCCTGGTCGGCTATGTCCAGCACCGTCCGTCCAGGTGCCGGGGACCCCAGTGACCGTGCATGTCCCGGCGTTAGTCCGTGTTCGTCTTCCCACGCCGGACGTGTCGGTGGTGCAGCTCGTAGCTGTCGAACACATCGGCGGATGTGGTTCCGGAATGGCCGAATTTGCCGCGCAGGACTTCCGCGAGACCGTCAAGGGCCGCGTGGAGCATCCGTCCGGCGAACTGCAGTTCAGGGCTCTCGCTGCGCTGGGCGTCGAATGCCAGTTCCTGGGCGTAGGCAACTGTGGCCGGAAGGGAACCGCGCAGCTCCACTTCGCGGAAGTAATAGGTTTCGTGGAACGCCAGCAGGTCTATGCTCACCGACGCCACATTTCCGGCCATCGACTCCAGCAGCCCGGCGGCGTGCTTGGGGTCCAGTGACGATACGCCCGCCGGGCCTGCAGCTTCCCTGAACAGGTTCAGTTCGTGGGCGAGGGCACGACGGCGGTTCAGGGCCGGGTAGGTCTGCAGGATCCAGGTGACCGTTGCTGTCAGCAAGCCGAAACCGGTGACGGCCTGGAGGGCCACAACCAGCCTGAGTAGCGGATGCACCGCCACAATGTCGCCGAACCCCACGGTGGAGAGGGTGACCAGGGAGATGTAGAGGGCTTCGGCGAAGTCGGCCCGCAGGGGAACGCCGGCGCCGTAGACAAAACCCTCCGTCAGATGGGGCAGGTAGAGCAGGGCCCAGCCGATGGCGGCCAGGCTTGCCCAGGCGCCGATGACAGCGGCCATCGCCAAGGGGGCTGCGATGAAGGAGCCCCGGCCCCGTAGTTTTCTCGAGACCAGCCAGAATCCGCGGATGATCGTCCGGCCCAGGGGCCCGGAACCGTGCGGATAAAGCAGCGTGCGGAAGACGTCGACGATCATCAGCAGAACCAGGCCGAACCCCAAAACCGTCCAGAGCGTGTCCTCGAAGTCCATGGCCTCATCTTAGGGGCGCATGCTTCCTGAGGAGCAGCAAGCGTGCGACCATCAAAAGTGCCGGCAGCCCGTGGGCGCGTCGACGGCCAAGGTTCCCTCGAGGAGGGGCCGGAACGACGTCAAGGGGAGCGTTGTGGGTGGAGTAGTTCGTTCGAAGGATAGGGCCCTGCCGCGCTGGGCCAGCACCGCCGTCGTCGTCTATTTGTCGGTGACGTTTGCCGTAGTGGCAGCTGTGCTGCTTGGCAGCGGCTTGTTACTGGACCTGGACACCGGGTTCAAGGAGGGCCTGCTGCTCGCCATGGTGGTGCTGACGCTGCCCGTGTCATTCGCATATTTCGTCATCGGCACCTTTGACGCCAGCGCCCTATTGGGCCTGACCACGGTTCTCTACTATTTCGGATACCTCGTCCTTGCGATCGTCAACGCGGGCCTCTTCCGATGGATTGTCCTGAGCGCCCGGAAGCGCAAACTGGTTCCGGCCGCCGGCACGGCCCACACCATGCCCGCCGCCACGCCCCGGTATCCGAGGGAGAAATTGCGCGGGATAACCCCGGACGTCGGGAAGCTCTGGTGGGCCGTGCCGGTGGCGGTGCTGCTAAGTCTTCCGCAGTGGATGGTGGCGGGTTTTGCCTGGTGCGGGATCAGCGGTTGCAGCGGCGGAGGCTTCGGGGTGGCCACCGGGTCCGAGTGGATCGCGGTGATCCTGAGCGCAGTCAACGGCGTGATCATGGCTGTAGCCGTGTTCGCGGTGCGCTGGCTGTATCCCACCGGCAAACGTGCCCTCATTGCCTTGGTGGCAGGGACGCTGTTTGGCCTGCTGGGCGCTGCAGTCACCCACGGGTAGCGCCTCAGCAGCTAGATGGGGTTGCCGAACTCGCGGAGCGTAATTCCGGTGAAGTTGGCCGGGCCGCCGTCGGTGTAGAACGAGATGCCGGTGTCGCCGTCGGCGAAGTGCACTTGCTGCGAAATCACCGTGTGCCCGGCGTTCACGAACACTTCGACGCTCTGCGTGTCAACGAAGATGCGCAGGTGCACCGACCGCGCGTTGGCGTCGATGGGCGCGGCAGCACGCGAGTAGGGCGCGAGCGCGAAGCCGCTCTGGTCCGAGGGCGCGCGGTCCACGTACAGCTCGCCGCCATACTTGCCAACGTTCGTGTGGCGCAGGCCGTCCGGGGAGCGGCCCACCGAGACTCCGACGTTAGCAGCCGCGTCCCAGGAGATGTCGAGCTCCAGCTCGTAGGCGCGCCCGTTCCACGGCAGCACGGAGCTGCCGTTGACCGTGCGGTCGGGCAGCGTGGTGGTGGCGGTCACGTAGCCCGACAACGCTTCGACCGGCGTACTGAGCAAGCTGTACCAGCCGCCGGATTGCTGCTCCAGCCGCAGTTCCCGCACGATCGAGTTCTGCCCGTTGTACCCGTCGGACGCATCGGTGGGCACGTCGCGGGCCGCGTACTTCCAGTTGTTCATCCAGGCGACGGCGAGGCGCTTTGTCTCCGGCGCCTCGACCGACGGCCACGACACGGCGGCGTACCAGTCCCAGCCCCAGTCGAGCCACTGCGGTGTGAGGTTGCCGGTGATGAACGCCGTGCCGTTCCAGGTGCCCGTCCAATACGCGAAGGTCATCGGCAGGCCCACGGTGTAGGCATCCATGCTAGCGCCGAGCACCCAATGCCGTGTGCCGTCGCCGGCGGTCATCTCGAACAGGTCCGGGCACTCGATCCCGCCGAGGGCGTGGTTCGGGTAGTCGAAGTTGGATTTCCACTGCCAGTCCCGCAGGTTCGGCGAGGTGTAAAAGGCCGCGTAGCGCGCCCGCCCGATCACGCACACCCATTCGCTGCGAACCGCGTCCCAGTGGATCTTGGGGTCGCGGAACCACTCTGCGTTGTCGATCTCTGCGGGTGTGGTGGCCGTGCGGCCGTCCGTGTTGACGATCACCGGGTCGGGGAGCGCCGTGAAGGTGTAGCCGCCGTCGGTGGACCAGTAGAGGTACTGCTCCTGGTACTTGCGGATCCCGCCGGTGGGCTGTGTTGCGAGCGCGATCACCGCCCCCGCGCCGAAGCCGGCGGTGTTGGCGGTGTCGACGACGGCGGATCCGGACCACACCGGGAAATCGGGTTGCAGGGGCATCACCGTGCCGTGGTGGGTGAACGACACGCCATCGCTGGTGGTCGCGTGGTCCCAGCCGCCTTGGCCGTTGTTCTGCCCGGAGTGCAGGTAGTAGAGCTGGTGGGCGCCGTTGGTATAGACGGGGCGCTGCGGGTCGCACAGCCAGCCCGACGGGGGAGTCATATGAAAGACGGCCCGCAGGGATGACCGGGCATGCGCTGCAGCGGGGACGGCGCTGTTGGCGAAAAGCGTAAGGGCTCCGATGCCTGCGCCTTGCAGGGCAGTGCGTCGTGAGATGTCGTGCGTCATCAGGTGGTTCCTCTCAACGTTGAGGGGCGCAGACTCTTGCCGGCTACGCAGACGATAGTGCGAATCGCCGATGGTGGTCAAGCGTTTAATCAAAATGGATCCGCCGCTGCCCCGGCGCGGCACGGCTTGGCGGCTACACAAAAAAGAAAGTTTGCTAAAACGCTTGATCACCAACCATGGTTGGCGCTAGGTTCATGGTGATCAAACGCTTTAGCAGAATGGACATCAGCGCAGATGAAACGCTCAGTCTTCTTCCAGCCCACCGATGGATGGGTTGGTGACCTTATCCCCTTCGAGAAGGACGGGGAGTTCTGGCTCTTCTACCTCCACGAAGTACGCTCGGACCCGAAACCCGGCACGTCATGGAACCTCGTCACCACCAAGGACCTCACGCAGTTCGAGGACCACGGCGTCGCCCTGCCGCACGGCACCGAGGACGACCTCGACTTCAACGCCTACACGGGCAGCATCGTGGTTGACGAAACCGGCATCCACCACCTGTTCTACACCGGGCAGAACCCGCGCAACCTGGGAGCGGACGGGGCGCCTCTCCAGCTGGTCATGCACGCCACAAGCACCGACGGAATGCAGTCCTGGACCAAGCATCCCGAACTCACTTTCGGCGCCCCGGACGGCTTCGAGTCCGGGGACTGGCGGGATCCGTTCGTGTTCCGGGATGAGAGCGCAGGCCGGTGGCGGATGCTGCTGGCGGCCCGGCACTCCGCCGGACCGGAACGGCGCCGCGGCGTCATCGCCCAATGCGTCTCCACCGACCTGATGACCTGGGAGTACGCGGAACCGTTCTGGGATCCGCGCCGCTACATCACGCATGAATGCCCGGACGTCTTCTCATGGGGCGGCTGGTGGTACATGGTCTACTCCGAGTTTTCCGAATCGTTTACCACCCGGTACCGCATGGCCAAGAGCCCCGACGGGCCGTGGACCGTCCCGGACCGGGACAGCATCGACGGCCGGGCGTTCTACGCCTCAAAGAGCGCCGAACGGGACGGCCGCCGCTTCTTCTTCGGCTGGATCGCCAGCAAGGAAGGAAATTCCGACGACGGCGCCTGGCAGTGGGCGGGCACCATGTCCGTGCTGGAAGCCCGCCAGAACCCGGACGGGACGCTCGCGTTCGGCTTCGCCGACGAACTCGTGGACAGCTTCTGGGACGATGTCCCCGTTTCATTGACGGGCGGGCTGCCTGCACGGCTGGACGCGCCGGACGGGTACACCGCCGTCGTATCCGACGAGGTACTGCCCGGCCAGTTCTATGCCAAGGCTGTGCTGGACATCGCCCCCGGCACCACAGAATGCGGGCTGCTGCTGCGCTCCAGCCAGGACGGGGACCACTCGTACGTTCTGCGACTGGAACCGAAACGCGGCCGGCTCGTCTTCGACCGCTGGCCGCGGGCCATCACCGGAGGCGCCCAATGGCACGTGTCCGGGGACGTCCCGTTCGACGTCGAACTGGAGCGCCCCTGCGATCTCGCCCCCGGCCCCCACACCCTGGAGGTGATCGTCGACGGCGACCTGTGCGTCGCCGTCGTCGACCGGCAGGTTGCGCTCAGCACCCGGATCTACGACCTGCCCGCGGGACGGATCGGCCTTTTCGCCGGCGAAGGATCCGTCACCGTCACGGACCTTGAGATACGTAAACGCACCGACAACTGAACATCCGCACCCCAATTACTGACCCAATCAAGGGAGATTGCCGCAATGAAGAAACTAATCCGTGCTGCCGCCGTCGCAGCCGCCGCAGCCCTGGCGTTGTCAGCCTGCGGCGGCGTCGGAGCCTCCAGCGACCCGGCCAACGTCAGCCCCACCGGGGAGATCAAACCCCGTGAAATTTCGTGGCTGCTGTCACGTCCGGCCGACGGGGCAGTCATCAACATCATGAAGAAGCTCGCTGACGACTATGCCAAGGACCACCCGGGCTTCGCACTGAACCTCATCACCACCCCGGACCGGCCCTCCTACATCCAGAAGCTGGAGACCCTGGCAGCAGCCAACAAGCTGCCGGAGCTCTTCGATACGGACGCCACGCCCTTCGCCCAGCATCTGGCAAAGCAGGGCAAAATGGTCGACGCCGAGAAGCTCCTGAAAACGCTGGACATCTACGATGACTACCGGCCCGGGGCACTGGACTACCAGCGCTTTGACGACGGCTCCCTGTACATGATCCCGTTCCAGTTCGAGCTGGAGTACTTCTGGTACAACAAGGCGCTGCTGCAAAAGGCCGGCGTCACGGTACCGAAGTCCCTCGACGACATCCCTGCAATGTGCACGGCGCTGCGCAGTGCGGGGATCACGCCGATCGCCATTGACGGCCAGGACCAGTGGCCGCTGGAACGCTACGTGGCCTATCAGCCGTTCCGGGCAGCCGGCCCGGAGTTCGTCCAGAAGCTGAAGAAGGGCGAGGCGGCGTTCACCGATCCTGCCGGGCAGAAGACCGTTGAGTGGATGGCCGCGCTGGGCAAGGCCAAGTGCTTCCAGGACGGCTTCTCCGCCCAGGGCTACTCGGACGCGCAGAACCAGTTCACGTCCGGCCAGGCGGCCATGTACAACATCGGCACGTGGGAGCTGCCAAGCCTGGCCACCGACAAGCTGAACTCCGCAGTCCGGGACGACGTCGACTTCTTCACCCTGCCCACCACAGCCGGTTCGGCGACGGCGGCCAACGAGTTCGTCTCCCCGTCCGGCATCGGAATGGCGGTCAACGCCAAGACCTACGATCCGCTGGTGAGTGACTTCCTGAAGTTTGCCCTGGCCAAGTACCCCGCCGAGTACGCGGCCACGGGTGCCCTCTCGCCCACCACCAATGTGCAGACCACGGTCCCGGCCAACGCCACCCCGCTGTACAAGAAGGCGCTGGATACGGCGGACACCCTCGGGGCAAAGCAGGCCATGCCGTGGGACACCCAGCTGGACCCCACCACCAACGGCAGGCTCCAGCAGGAACTCGTGCTCCTGGTTCAGGGCAACATCACGCCGGAGCAGTTCACCAGCACCATGGACAGCACCATCAAGCAGAACGCCCCCAAGTTCTTCAAGTAAACCGCAGCGGCGGGGGACCGGAAGGTCCCCCGCCCGAAAGGCCCAGCCATGCTTCCCAACCGGTCAAGGACCTCAGTCCTGGTCTTCCTGCTTCCACCCTTGCTGCTCTACTGCGCAGCCGTGCTCTTCCCGATTCTCCAATCGTTGTTCCTCAGCTTCTTTTCGTGGAACGGCATCAGCGACATGGAGTTCATCGGGCTGGACAACTACGTCCGGATGCTCACCGCCGATGACATCTTCTGGCGCTCATTCTTCAACGCGCTCCTCTACCTGGCCATCTGCTTGGTCCTGCAGCTCGGCGGCGCCCTGGTTGTAGCCAGCCTGCTCACGTCCCTGCGCCGGGGGCGGGAGCTCATCAAGACCCTCTACCTGCTGCCGGCCGTGATCTCCACGGTGGCCATCGCGTTCCTCTTCGTGCGCATCTACTCCATCGACCCGGTGGGACTGCTCAACCAGCTGCTGCACTGGATCGGGCTCGGCACCTTCGAGCGCGCCTGGCTGTCCGACGTCAACACGGTGCTTGCCGCGGTCTCCGCTCCCGAGGGCTGGCGGTTCACCGGGCTGTACATGCTCATCATCTACGCCGCGCTGATCGCCGTGCCCAAGGAGCTGGAAGAAGCTGCCGTTCTGGACGGTGCCTCAAAGTGGACGCTCTTCACGAAGATCCGCTTCCCGTACATCAGGCCGGTGTGGATCACCACCACCATCATGGCCACCACCTACGGCCTGCGCGGCTTCGACATCCCCTACCTCATGACCAACGGCGGCCCCGGCCAGTCCTCGGAACTGCTCACCACGTACATGTACAAAACAGCGTTCACCAGCACCGACTTCGGGTACGCCAGCACCATCTCCGTGTTCATCGTTATCGAGTGCCTGGTCGCCGTCGGCCTCATCCTGTTCATGCTCAAGCGGAAGGCAGACTCTTGATCACCCAAACAGCCCCGGCTACTCCACCCGCCGCCGTCGTGCCCCCCACACCCGCCATCCCAAGGCGACGCCGGAAGCCCAGCCTGTACCGGACCCTGTCGCGGGTGCTGATCATGCTGATCGTGATCGTCCAGGTCTATCCGCTCGCCTGGCTGTTCCTGACCAGCCTGCGCACCGAGCATGACTTCGCCACCGGCGACCCGTTCGCCCTGCCCAGCTCGCTGACATGGGAGAACTACGCACGGGCGTTCGAAACCGGCGATCTCGGCAGGAACATCCTGAACAGCTTCATCGTCACCATGGGCGCCAACGTCCTGATCGTCCTGTTCGGCATGATGGCCGCCTACGCCATCCAGGTCCTGGGTTTCCGGCTGAGCAAGTTTGTCCGCGGGCTGTTCCTGATCGGAATCATCGTTCCCGTCCAGATCGCCCTGGTCCCGCTGTTCATCGACTACTCAACAGTGAACCTGCTGGACACCTACCAGTCGATGATCATCCCCCTGGCCGGCTTCGCGCTGCCCATGTCCATCTACCTGTTCTCATCGTTCTTCGAATACATCCCCCGCGAAACCTACGAGGCCGCCTCCCTTGACGGCGCCGGGCCGTACCGGATCTTCGGACTGATTACGCTGCCGCTGTCGCTGAACACAGTGGTCACGGTGGTGCTGGTCAACAGCATCTTCATCTGGAACGACTTCATCTTCGCCAACACGTTCGTTCTCTCCGAGGACCTGAAAACAATCCCCCTGGGCCTGCAGAACTACATCGGCGCCATGGGCAAGGTGGACTGGACAGCCACCTTCGCTGCCGTGTGCGTCACCATCACGCCCCTGCTCCTGGTCTTCCTCGTCCTGAACAAAGCCATGATCCAGGGCTTGGAAAGCGGGGCGACGAAGGGATGACGGCCATGGCAGATGGATATACTCCTGATGGAGGACAGATGATTTCGCAGGAGAAAGACTCAGGCAACGCGGCCACCCCCGACGTTCCTGTGAGGAAAAGCCGTGCCCAGCCGGTCACCCTCCGCGAAGTAGCTGAAGCAGCCGGTGTGTCCACTGCCACGGTGTCGCTGGTGATCAACAAGAAGAAGAACGCCCGCATTGCCGAGCAGACGCGTCAGCGCGTCAAGGACGCGATCCGGCAGCTCGGGTACCGCCCAAACGCGATGGCGAAGACGCTGGTCAGCGGCACCTCACGGTTCATCGGCCTCGTCGCAGACGGTGTGGCTACCACCCCGTTCGCGGGTCAGATCATCCACGGGGCGCAGGACGAAGCCTGGAAGCACGGCTACGCGCTGCTGATCGCCAACACCGAGGGGAACCGCGACCTGGAAACGGATGCGATCGCCATGATGCTGGAATACAAGGTGCGCGGCATCCTGTACTCCACATGGTTCCACCGTCCCACTGTGGTGCCGGAGACGCTTCGCGAGGCGGACTTCGTCCTGGTCAACTGCTTCTCGCCGGAGCCCGGCGCTGCCCGTGCCGTGGTGCCCGACGAAGAGCAAGGCGGGAAGTCCGCGACGGAAATCCTGCTCCGCGGCGGCCACCGGCGCATCGCCTTTATCAACGCCACCACCCCCGCGCCCGCCAGGGACGGACGGCTCCAGGGCTACAAGGATGCGCTGGAGGCTGCCGGAATTCCGTTCGACCCGGACCTGGTGCTGGAAGCCTATCCGGACCAGGAAGGCGGCTACGGCGCCACCGAAGAGTTGCTCAAGCGCAACGTCGCCGCTGTGTACTGCTACAACGACCGGATGGCCATGGGACTATACGACGGCCTGCGGGAAAACGGGCTCTCCATTCCGGATGACATGGCCGTGGTGGGTTTCGACAACCAGGAAGTTATCGCGGCCCACCTTCGGCCTCCGCTGTCCACAGTGTCCCTGCCCCACTACGAACTCGGGGCGGCAGGAGTGCGCATGCTGCTGGGCCTGGACGAGGCCTCCAGCGACGCCGCGGTGAAGATCATGTGCCCCGCCGTTGAACGGGCATCCGTGGCGGTGCACTCGCCGGCGTAGGTTGCTTGGGTTGCGGGGCTCGTGGGGAAAGCACGACGGCGGCACGCGGTTGGGTGCCGGCGTCGCCTCGGTCCGGGCGCGCTACGTTTGCCGGGCGGCCAGGACTTCCTTGATCCGGGTCAGGTAGGGCCTCATTTGGGTTTCCCACCATTGGTCGGGGTCCTCTGCAAGCACTTCGTTTGCAGGGAGTTCAATGACGGTCCCAAGAGTGAGAGTGCATCCGGTGGAGGTCGGCTCAAGGCGATAGGTCGAGCGGCTGTTCATCTCGCCCGGCGAGATGGGCCTGGTTGTTGCCCACCAAGGGCCCTCTTCACCGATGACCTCGATGACGGAAACTGAACCGTCGCGGCCGATGAAGCACTGCTGTTCCCCGACGCCAGCAGGTGTCCCCGGCACGGTGAAAGCCCGCTGTGCGTTCGAGAGCAACACGGCGCTCTCGGCCGGCCGGATCAGCGACCAAACAGTGAGGGCATCATGTTCGTAGGATTCAGAGACGTTCGCGCTGTAGGTCCTGGTGTGTCCGGCCGCGGCAGCGGCCTCCGCATCCTTGGCGGACTCCACCGCCCGCTTCTGTCGGCGATTGACCACGGCGGAAGCGATGAGCAGGGTCACCAACATGGCGGTTGCGGTCAGGATGATGCCGAGCCCTAGCTCCGGCCTGCCGTAGTAGCTGATCACTGAGGCAACCACGGCGATGGCCAGGTAGCCGGCAGTGAAGAGGATGGTGTGGAGGACTTTGACGAGCGTGATCACTTGGTCATTATGAACGGCGTCCGCCTCTGGAGGTGAGAGGCGGCTACCGCGCGGCGAGGTCCGGCCCCGAGCCCCCGAACCCGCCGAACCCGCCGGAGCCCAGGAACTGAGGAGGGCGAGCCCCGCGGCCACCGCGGCGCTAAGCACTACTGCGCCCAGCCAGAGCGAGACGGGCCAGCGGATCGCGTCCGTCACCGCGAACGCCAGGAGCTGTCCCGTCCACAGGACCGCCGCGATTCCTCCCGTGACCGCCGGCAGCCGCCTGCGCAGCCAGGTTGCCGGAAGCCGGGCCAGCATCAGGTCAGCCGCGACGGCGGCAATGGTGGCGCCCGCGGCTCCCGCAATGGAATACGTGCGGAATCCCAGCATCGCGACGGGCAGCCACGCCGCCGCGGCCACCAGCAGGGTGACAACCCCGCGGACCGGACGCTTCGCCGCGGAGAGCGTGAAGAGGAAGGGCGCGATGATCAGCAAGGTGGTCAGCAGGTAGCTGGCCAGGGTGACGACTACCGGCAGCTCCGCCTGGACGCGCCCGGGGCTGCCGACCGGCGTCGGAACAAAGAGGGCCGTTGGCCCCGGCCGGACGAAGGCGGAGACGTAGATGAGGAAGAACGCCCCCAGCCCGGTCATCAGTACGACGGCGAACAGCGTCGCCGGGGGCAGGGCCGGGTGATCGCCGGGGCTGGCTGAATGACTGGCCCGGGCGCTCCGGACCGCGGTACCGAGGATGAGGAAGAGACTGAATCCGAGCAGCAGGTGGGTGGGGCTGACCAAGGCATCCAGCGAGACCTCGATACCCAGGAGCTCGTGCCACAGCAGGTCCAGGCCGCCGGCGGTGGCAAAGAGGATGAGCCCCACCACGGTGCCCCGGTAGCCGGCAGGGATGGACTGAACTAGCGGCTGCCCCGGTGCCCGGTTCCGGAAGATTACGACGGCGGTCCACGCCGCCGTCGCCAGCATGCCGGAGTAGAGGGCGGCGTGCCACGGGGTGAAGAACGTCTCCAGGCTGGGAAGGTTCAGGTGCGCCCAGCCGTCCAGGAAGACGGCCAGCACCAGCCACAGGCCCAGGAGTTCGGTGACCAGGTCGCGGCGTCCGTCGGTCCTGGTGTTGCGTGCAGTTTCGAGCATCGTTGGCCACTTCCACGGAGGTGTTCGGTGAGGGGATGGCGCCTAAACCCGTGATGTTCTGTCAGCCGCAGGCTGCTTCCACAGCGCGACCGCCAGGACCGCGACCCAGAGCAGGAATGCCCCGATGCTGATCCGTTCGCTGATGCCCAGCACGAGGTTCGGTCCCGGCGCAGCCATGAACGCCACCATACCCATCGCCGCGGAAGCCGCGAGCGAAGCGATCGAATACGCGCGCATCCCGCCGTGGAAGCCCACAGCCACGAAACACATTGCCGCGACCATGAGGGCGAGCTGGACGTTGGTGGCGAGGATATGCATGGGAATGGAAGTATCGTCCCCCAGCGTCAGCGGGTAGAGGGCGCCCATGATGTTCCACAGCCCGTACCCGATGAGCAGGCCGCCGGCGATGCGCAGGGCGCGGTTGCCGCGCACGGAGATCCAGACGCCCACCCCGAACGCGGTGAACAGCACCGTGTAGAGCCAAGTGAAGGGGAGCAGAACGTCCCGGCCGGGGGAGCCGACGGCGAAGAGTTCGCTGACCATCTGCTCGGTGCGCCGGTACCCGTCCCATCTGGACGCCGCCACCACGTCTGTGGCAACCACGTACAGCAGCGATGACAGCGCTCCTGCGGCGAGGAGGACTTTGCGGGTCACCTCATGGGGCTGACTTTCCTGCGTCGCGGCCCGCCTGCGCAGCGGGGGCTGGCGCTTGTCGATTGACATGTCCGGATGTCCTCAGAGTCCGCGGTCCGGCAGAGGTGCAGGGGCCCGCGGGCGATTGCCCCAGCGCCTATCTGTCTTAAGCTTTGGCCCGGTTGCCGCCGGTTGATAGGGCCGAACGGCCTTGCCCCGCACCCGTATCAACCGCGGCATGTCCGGGGGACTGGGATAGGCTCCCTTGGGACCTGAACAGGCATTGCTTGGGACCGGAACAAGCATCAACTGCAAAGGGTGGGGAATACGTTGGATCTGCTGGGCGGCCTGAGCCGCGACGAACTCCGCAACTTTTGTTGGATTGCCGCCGCCGTTTTCGCGATTGTGGCCGGCCTCTGGCGTTGGCGCAGGCTCCACTGGACTGCGCTGGGAGCCGTCCTGCTCTTCGCGGCACTCAACGCGGGTGCAGGGATCTACGTCCTGAACACTTTCCGTGACTCGCGCTGGTCAGCAGGGGGAGAACCGCCCTTGAGCGCTCCGTCGTTTTCCGAGACGCCGATCGTGGGGGAGTACTTTGGCCCCCTGGACTCCGCTCTGCAGGGCGTGGTCGGTGGGGTGAACGACTTCCTGGCATTCAAGCAGGCACTTCCCATAGCCATGGACTTCCTTGCCTTGTCCGGCTGGGCCTTGCTGCTCTCGTTCCCGCTTGCCGTTCTCGCCGCAGTCATCAGTTTTGCCATGGCCAGGCGCCGATCGGCGGACTTCGAAAAATACCGTACCAAAGTTGACCTGCTCGAAGATGAGCTTGAGCAGGTCAAGCGGCAGATCTCTGCAGGGAATTCCGTCGAAACGGAATTCCCTGCAGAGAGTGCCCCTGAACAGGTACGCAACTGAGCGGCTGACGGCCTAAGGCGCAGCCAGCTTGGCGGCCGATTCCCTGCGGTCAGACCAGCTGAAGCCGGTCAGCCACCACGCGGCCACGGTGAATAACAGTGCGGCCGGGCAGCCTGTCCATCACCGCCGCCGTCACGGTGTCACCCTCCACCAGCACCAACTCTGCTGGGTCGCCCACCGCCAGCCCGGGCCGGTCCGCCACTGAAGCCAGCCGCCGCGTCCGGGGATCGATCACGCTGGACCCGCCGATGGTGGCTACGGCAACACAGTGCTCTATAAGCTCGTCTGCCCGGAACTTGCTGGTGAACGCCAGCTGCCAGGCGCGGTCCAGCATGTCCGCGTTCCCGTACGGCGACCAGTAGTCGCGCTGCCCGTCCTGGCCCAGTCCAACCCGGACACCGGCGGCAGCGAGCTGCTGCAGGGGAAGCGGGGCGCCGGCGGGGGCGATGGTGGCCATCGACACATCCAGCGCCCCCATCTCCTCGATGAGTTCGTGGAGCTGGCCGGCCGGCAGATCTGCGAGGCCGTAGCCGTGCGAGATGGTCACCAGGCCCTGCATGCCCAGCGCCTTGGTGCGTTCCAGGATGAGCTGGGCGCTGAACAGTCCCAGCTGGCCGGGTTCGTGCAGGTGGATGTCCACCGGCACGCTGTACTTCTCGGCGAGGCCAAACACGATGTCCAGGTGGCGGGCCGGATCGCGGTCCAGAGCACAGGGATCAATCCCGCCCACCACGTCGGCGCCCAGCCGGAGCGCCTCCTCCAGCACCTCAGCGCTGCCCGGCTCCCGCAGCAGCCCGGCCTGCGGAAACGCGATCACAGCGACGTCGGCCCGGTCCCGGTGTGCCTCACGGGCAGCCAGCACGCCCTCCAAACGCTCCAGCCCGGCGTCGACATCCACCTGGGCGTAGCTGCGCACCCGGGTGGTGCCGCGCTCGATCATGGCCCCGAGCGTCAGGGTGGCCCGCTCTGCAACAGAAGCCTCCGCGCCGCGCCAGTTGTGCCGGTCGTTAAGCATCATGTTCCACACGCCCGGCCCGCCGGTGTGCGGGCGGAACGGCAGCCCCAGCCGGGTGGAGTCGAGGTGGACGTGGACGTCGGAGAAGGACGGCAGCAGGATGCGGCCGCGCCCCTCCACGACGGTGGCACCCTCCGACGCTGAACCGGCAGGAGCAGCCCCCTCCGAGGCGGCGGGCCCGACGGCGGTGATGACCCCGCCGTCGAGCGTCACGTCAGTGGCGTCCCCGCCCCAGGGGCGGACGTTGCGGAGGACCAGGGTCATTTCTTCAGTCCCGTCGTGGAGAAGTCGTAGAGGCCGTCGGCCCGCTGGGTCCAGTCCAGCTTAGTGTCCACGGCGAAGTTGTTGGCGGGAACGTAGAGCGGGATGTAGTAGCCCTGCTCGTTGCTGAGGCCCAGGAGCTCGTCAAAGACGGACAGCCGGTCCTTGCCCTCAACACCGCGCTGCTTGACGGCCAGCTCG
Organism: Arthrobacter sp. UNC362MFTsu5.1; assembly: GCF_000685965.1. GTDB lineage: Bacteria > Actinomycetota > Actinomycetes > Actinomycetales > Micrococcaceae > Arthrobacter. Next base: position 65,058 of record NZ_JMLE01000021.1, read on the forward strand.
GCGGTCCTGGGGTCTTGGGCGTAGTTGTTGTTGCCGGCCTTCTCGTAGAAGTCGGTCAGCGGCAGATCGCCGTCCACGGTGGACGGTGCCCAGGTGTTCAAGTAGATGCCCTTCATCTGCCGGTTGCGGACCTTCAGTGTGTGGGTGGCTTGGTCAGCGCCCACCAGGTTGACCTTGATTCCTGCGGTGGTGAGGTAGCCCTGGATGGCCTGGGCCACCTCGCCGCTCAGCGGGATCCGGCCGTCGAGGGCGTACTCGAAGTCGATGCTTTCGCCGTTGTACCCGGCTTCTGCCAGCAGTTTCTTGGCCTCGTCCGGGTTGTAGCCGCCGTCGGACAGCCCGGCGACGAAGCCCTCAACAGCCGGGGCGAGCATCTGGGTGGCCGGTTCGCCGAGGCCGGACAGTACGGTGCCCACGATGGCCTTCTTGTCGATGGCCATTCCGATCGCCCGGCGGATCTTCGCATCGGCCAGGATGCCGGTTTTGGAGTTGACCCCGAGGAACACCACACCGTTGGACAGCTCCGACTGCACGTTCGCCGCGCCGGACCCCTTGACCGGTTCCACCTGGGCAGGGCTGATCTGGGCCACATCCAGGGAGCCTGAGAGGACGCCGTTGACGCGGGACTCGTCCGAGGCGACCGGCACCAGGCTGACGGCGTCCAGCTTGGCGGGCTCGCCCCAGTAGGAATCGTTGCGGACCAGGTCATAGGCAACACCGCGCTGGATCTTCTCGAACTTGAAAGGGCCGGAGCCCACCGGAGCCGCTGCGAAGGCCTCCGGACCCATGGCGGCGTACGCCTGGTCCGGGACGATGGAGATCAGTGAGGTGTTGCGGGGGAAGGCTGAGAAAGGCGCCTTCATGTTGAACCGCACAGTGACCTCGTCCACCTTTTCCACCGATGCCAGCGAGCTGAGGTAGCCGAAGTTTTCCGAGGTGGGGTCCTCAAGGATGCGGGTAAAGGAGAACACCACGTCATCGGCCGTCAGCGGCTCGCCGTTGGTGAAAGTGACTCCTTCCCGGATGGTGAAGTCCCACGTGGTCAGGTCTGCGTTGGGTGTCCATTTGGTGGCGAGTTTGGGCTCCAGCGATCCGTCCGCGGTGATCTTGGTGAGCTGGTCGAAGGTGTTGAAGAAGACGGAGAGGACCACCAGGCTGCCGGTCTTCACCGGGTTCATGGAGGTGGGGTCGGTGGGCAGGGCCGCCACAATCTTGCCTCCGGTTCCGGTTCCGGCCTCGGCTGAGGAGCCGGAGGTGGATTCGAAGCCGCCGGCGCAGCCGGTGAGCATTAGCGCGGAGGCGAGGCCCACGGAGAGGACGGGCAGGGCGCGGCGGAACGGGGAGCGGGCATGGGACATCGGCATGGGTTCTCCTGGAAGGTGTGGTTGGCCGGTGCGGCCGGGGTTGGGAGGGACGTGCGAGGCTGCGGGTGCCTAGGAATGGACCAGCAGGCAGGCGGACTGGTGCGCCGGGCGGACGGGAAAGTCCGCCTGGGTGGGCACCGGGGGAAGGAGCTGGGGTACGACGGCGGCGCAGGCTTCCGTGGCCATCGGACAGCGGGTGCGGAACGAGCAGCCGGACGGCAGGTTGGCGGCGTCCGGCAGGTCGCCGCGGAGCACGATCCGCTGCCGGGATGCGGCAGCTGCCGGATCGGCCACGGGGGCCGCGGACAGCAGCGCCCGGGTGTAGGGGTGCTGCGGGTTGTTGAAGACGTCCGCCACTGGCCCTGTTTCCACAATCCTGCCCATGTACATCACTGCCACGCGGTGGCTGATCTGCCGCACCACCGAGAGGTCGTGGGCGATGAACAGATAGGAGAGGCCCAGCTCGGCCTGGAGGTCCTGGAGCAGGTTGATCACCTGTGCCTGTACGGACACGTCCAGGGCGGACACCGGTTCGTCTAGGATGAGCAGCTCCGGCTTCAGGGCCAGGGCCCGGGCGATGCCCACCCGCTGGCGCTGGCCGCCGGAGAACTCGGAGGGCCGGCGGCCGCCCATGGCCTCGGTGAGACCCACCTGTTCGAGCAAGCGGTTCACTGCGGCGGCGGTGTACTGGCCGTTGATCCGCAGCGGCTCGGCGATGATCTCGTGCACGGTCATCCGCGGGTCCAGCGAGGAGTACGGGTCCTGGAACACCATCTGCATCCGGGCCCGTTCCTGCCGGCGGCGGCCGTTCAGCAGTCCGGCGAGGTTGCGGCCGCCCACCGCCACGGTGCCGGCTGTGGGTTTGTTCATGCCCAGGATGGTGCGGACCAGGGTGGATTTGCCGCAGCCGGATTCACCCACCAGGCCCAGGGTTTCGCCGGGTGCCACGTGGAGGGAGACGCCGTTGACGGCCTTGAGGGTGCGGCGGGAAAACAGCGGGCCGCGGGCCGGGAATTCGACCATGAGGTCTTGGATGGTCAGGACGTCCAGGAAGGGCGGGGCCGGGGTGTCGGTTCTCATACCGGTTGTCCTTTCAGCAGTTGCAGGGTGCTTTCGCCGGCGAAGTGACAGGCCGCGGCACGCCCGCCGGGGTGTGCGGCGCCGTCGGGGTGCGCCATTCCCTGGGGCTGTGCGGCGCCTTCGGCGCTGGACGGGGGAGTAGGGAGCAGCGTGAGCAGCGGCCGGGCAGCGGTGCATTTGTCCCGGCCGCTGCCGAGGTGGCAGCGCGGCTGGAAGGCGCAGCCGGCGGGCCGTTCGGCGGCGGCCGGGGGCGAACCCGGAATCGCGAAGGCGCGTTCGCCGGCGGTCCCTTCACCCAGGACGCTGGCCAGCAGGCCGGCGGTGTACGGGTGGGCAGGGGAGCTGAACAGCTGGTGCACGCCAGCGGTTTCCACCACCCGGCCGCTGTACATGACGGCCACCCGGTCCGCGGCCTCGGCCACCAGTCCAAGGTCGTGAGTAATGAGGATCATGGCCGAGCCCGCCCGGCGCCGGGCCTCAGCCAGGACGTCCATCACCTGGGCCTGGACCGTGACGTCCAGTGCTGTGGTGGGTTCATCGGCGATCAGCAGGCCGGGATCGTGCGCCATGGCCATGGCGATCATGGCCCGCTGCCGCATGCCGCCGGACCACTGGTGCGGATAGGAAGCGGCTCGGCCTTGGGGATCGGGAACGCCGACGGCGGCCAGCAGGCTGTGCACTTTGTCCGCGGTTTGCTTTCGGTTCAGTCCGGAGGCGTGCAGTTTCACGGCTTCGGCGAGTTGGCGCCCTACGCGCTGCAGCGGGTTCAGGGCGGACATGGGGTCCTGGAACACCATGGCCAGGTCCTTGCCGCGGAGGCGGCGCATCTCGGCCTCGGGCAGTTGTGCCAGGTCGCGGCCGCGGAACAGGATCCGTCCGGAGGCGATCCGCACGCCCGGCGGCAGCAGGTCCATGATGGCCAGGACCGTCAGGCTCTTGCCGGAGCCGGACTCGCCCACCAGGGCGAACACCTCGTCCTGGTGGACGTCGAAGGTGACGCCGTCCACCAGCCGTACCGGGCCGTCGTCGCCCCTTACTTCGATGGTGAGGTCCTGCACTGACAGCAGCGGGCCGGTGTAGGTGGTGCTCATGCTGTGCGTCCTTTCCGCAGGAGTGCGCCGGTGGTTCCTTCGGCGGTGAAGCGCTGGCTGACAAACTGGGCGCCGGCCACGGTCAGGAACATCACGATGCCCGGCAGGACGGCCAGCCAAGGGTTGGTGCCCAGGTATTTCTGGCCCTCGAAGATCATGGATCCCCAGCTGGGAACGGGCGGCTGGACGCCCAGGCCCAGGTACTCGAGGGAGGATTCGATGAGGATGATGGTGGCAATGTCCGTGGCGGCGATAATCAGGGTCTGGGAGAAGACGTTGGGCAGGATGTGCTTGCGGATCACCCAGCCGTGTCCGCCGCCCTGGGTGAGCGGTGCCAGGACGAAGTCGCGGTTCCGCAGGGACCGGGCCAGGTTCCGGCTGACCCTGGCGTAGCCCACCCAGTAGGTCAAGCCAAGGGTGGCGATGGTCAACGTGGCGCTGGGGCCGGTGACGGCGGCGACGGCGATCAGGAGCAGCACCACGGGCATGGCCAGGTTGACGTCGGCCAGGGTGGTGACGGCGGAGTCGAGCCGGCCGCCGAAGTAGCCGGCCGCCATGCCCAGCCCGGTGCCGATCACGGCGTTCAGGATGACGACGGCGAGGGCGATGCCCAGGGTGACGAAGCTGGCCAGGGACAGGCGGCTGAGCATGTCCCGGCCCAGGGAGTCCGTTCCCAGCAGGTGGTCCGGATCGGTTAAGGGCTTGCGCATGGCCGCGGAGAGGTCCTGGCCGAAGGGGTCGTAGCCGGGGAGCAGGGCGCCGCCGGCGGCAAGCAGGAGTACCAGGCCCAGCATCACGCAGCCGGCCACGAAGGCGGGGGAAGCAGCAGCGCCGCGCTTGCCGCGTGCGGCGGCAGGGCGCCGTCGTACTTTGCCATGTTGGTCCCCTTGGCGACTGTCGCCTGAGCGTGTGGCGGGGGGAACTAGGGTGGGGTCGGTGGGCAGGAGCTGCTGGGTCATGCCAGGCTCACTCTCGGATCGATCTTGGCGGCGATGAGGTCCACGGCCAGGTTCACGGTGACGAAGATCAGGGCCACTACCAGCAGTCCGGCCTGGACGATGGGGAAGTCGCGCTGGCTGACGGCCTCGGTGAGCACCTGGCCCAGGCCGGGCCAGGCAAAGACTGCCTCGACGACGACGGTCCCGCCGAGGAGGGATCCCAGGTTCAGGCCCGCCATGGTGAGCACCGGCAGTACGGAGTTGGGGAGCATGTGGGAGAACAGCACACGGGCCCGGCTCTGGCCTTTGGAGAAGGCGGTGCGGACATAGTCCTGGCCGGCCTGGTCACTGAGGGCGGAGTCGATGAGCCGGACGTAGAGGACGAACTGCCCCGTGGCGATGGTGAGGACGGGAAGTACCAGGCTTGCGGGGCTGGTCCTGCCGAGGGAGGGCAGCATGCCCAGCGCCACGGAGAAGAGCAGCCCGGCGAGCAGGGCGAAGAAGAAGTCCGGGACGGAGTGGCGGAGCGATCCGCCCCAGATGAAGAGCGAGCGGAGGGTCCGGCTGCCGGTCAGCTGGATGGCGGTGGCGGCCAGGACGGCCAGGAGAAGGCCCAGCAGGAAGGACCAAAAGGCCAGTTCGAAGGTGGCGGGGAGCCGTTCGGCGATCAGCGCCAGGGCGGATTCGCGCTGCCGGTAGGAGGTGCCGAAGTCGCCGCGGAGTACATTGGCCAGGAAGGTCAGGTACTGGACGTGCAGGGGTTCGTTGAAGCCGAGGGCGCCGTTGAGGGCGTCCACTTCTGCGGGGGTGGCGCTGTCCGGCAGGAGCAGGCCGGCGGGTTTGCCCGTGGCCCGGCCCAGGACGAAGGCGAAGGTCAGCACGCAGAAGAGGGTGAAGACCGCCTGGCCGATGCGTTTGATCAGGTACTGGGGCACTGTGCCCCCTCTCAGAAAGTTGTTGTTGCATTCCCCTCGAGCAGGGGTTCCGATCACAGCGTAAGGGCGGTTTTTGGGCTTTCGGCCCAGTTGACCGGATCGTCATCGAGGTTAAACATGCCGGAAACTTTTGAATACCAAATAGCGCAATATTGGCCTTGATAAGCTCGTAAGTGCATGCTTGGAATACCAAACTGCATTTCTTGCCCTGAAAAATGAGGAGAAGCTATGGCAAACCCGGAGCCTTCAGAGCTGGGACCAGGCCTGTCGGAGCAAGTGGCTGAGGCGCTGCGGGAACGCATCATTTCAGGCCAGCTTCCCGGCGGCAGCAAGCTTAATGAACGTGAGCTGTCCGCCGAGCTGCAAGTTTCCCGCATCCCCTTGAGGGAAGCGCTGCCGCTGCTTGAGGCTGAGGGGTTCATCCACTCCGAAGCTCGGCGGGGCAGTTTTGTGCACACCTTCACGCTGCGGGATGCCGTGGAGGTTTTTGACCTTCGCCTGCGGCTGGAGCCGTTCGCGGCCCAGTGCGCGGCGCTCCGGGTGGCCGGCGGTGCCAGCCCCGAGGACCTGCTGGCGTCGCTGGAGTTCGCCCGCACCGGCGTTCCGGGGGAGCAGGCGTCCGGACGCAACTCGGACCTGCATGAGGAGATCGTGCGACTGGCGGACCACGACCTCCTGCGCCGGCTGTCCAGCCTGCTCAACGGCCGGGTCCGCTGGCTGTTCCGCCTCACTCCGGAACGGGATACTCCCGGGATGTGGGAAGAACACGCCGAACTGGTGCATGCCATCGCGGAGGGACGGCCCGCGCTGGCCGAGGCCCTGGCGAGTGCGCATGTGGAGCGGGGGCGGCATGCCTCCCTGCCGCACCTGAGCGAACGCCTGCCCAGCGAGCCCGTGCCGCGGCGCGGGCGCAAGACCCGCAGCCCTGCCTAGCTGTTTCCTGTTTTCTCCTTTGCCTACCACTTTCGAGGTACCCATGACGCTCGTGCTCACAGCTTCCGTTCTTGAAACCCTGGCCGACATGCCGGCCACCATCACCGCCGTCGAGCAGGCCTTTGCCGCGATCGCCGAAGGTGACGCCTGCCAGCCGCCCCCGACGTCCCTGCACCTGCCGTCCTCCGACGGGCGCTTCATCCTGTTGTCCGGCCTGGGCGATGCCCAGGGGCTGGCCGGCGTGAAACTGCTGGCCGACATTCCGGCCAACCGCGACGCCGGGCTGCCCACCCAGCGATCCAGTATTGTGCTGTCGGACCAGCGGACGGGAGAGTGCCTTGCCCTGCTGGACGGCCGGGTGCCCACCCGCGTGCGCACCGCCGCCGCCAGTGCTGTGGCCAGCAAGCATCTTGCCCGGCCGAACAGTTCCACGCTGGGGCTGATCGGTGCCGGGGCGCTCGCGGTGGCGCATGTGGAGGCAATGCTCACGGTGCTGCCGATCGACACGGTGGTGGTGTGGTCCCGCAGCGCCGCCACGGTGGACGCTTTCCGGGCGAAGATCGATCATCTTCCGGTGAAGGTGGTGGCCGCCGGCGGGATCCGGGACGTGGTGGAGGCAGCTGATGTGCTGTGCACGCTAACGCCGTCGGTGGAGCCGCTGGTGCGGGGCGAGTGGTTCCTGCCCGGGCTGCACGTTAACGCGGTCGGCGCCCGGCCCCGTCCGACGCACCGGGAGATCGACTCCGAGGGCATGGCCCGGTCCAGCCTGTTCGTGGACAGTGTCGCGACCGTCACCGAGAAATCCGGCGACTTGCTGATGGCAGTTTCGGAAGGCGCCGTTTCCGTGGGTGACATCCGCGGCGAGCTGGGGCAGGTAGTGGCGGGTCAGGTCCCCGGCCGCCGGGATGAGGGCGACATCACCCTGTTCAACTCCGTGGGGATCGGCATGCAGGATGTGGCAATCGGGCGGCTGCTGTACGACGCCGCGGTTGAGCGTGGGCTTGGGGTTCGGGTAGACATGGCGGGGTGAGTTGCGAGCGTTGCGGCCCCCAGATTCGGCAGCCGCTCCAAATCGAACGGGCCCACCGGGCCACCGCATTCAAGCAGACGCCAGCGAACACCCGCCTCGCCCCCGCAACCCTGTGCGCGGAACGGGGGCAGGGACGGGGATAGAGCTACTTCGTTACGTGAACGACCACGGCCTTATCGACGGCTTGTTCCACGCCGGCGTTATCGATACCTGTCACTGTCCAGTTGCTGAGCAATAACACGGTCTTGCCAGTGTCAGAGTTGTAAACGATCTTCTTGAAACCCAGGGCCGAGAGTTCGTCATCGAGTGCCTCTGCATTCATCCCCGCAGCGTTGACCGGAATTGCCGCAGTCGCCGGGGCCGCGGGAGCCGGCGCAGGCGCGGGAGCCGCCACGACGGCAGGCGCAACAGGTTCAGCTGTTATTGTGGCGGTCGCTGTCACCGTTGCCGTCTGAGTGACGGTGTGCGTGACGGTCGGAACAGCTTGGGGCGACCCAGCAGCGCAGCTTGATAGGGCCAAGCATAGGAGCGCGCCGCTGGCCAAAGTTGAGATGAGTTTCAAACCAATTCCCCCTAGTTATTTTTCTGCAAAATCCGTGCATCCATGTCACCATTTTTTACCAAAAGCGGATGGCTTGTGTTGCATTTGACGCTCAGGTCCATTTGACTATTCACGAATATGAATGGCAAAGGTATTAAACTCATCTGCAGTCAAGATTCTATTTTCTGGATTATCCCATTGTTCACTAGCGGCGAGTGTCTACAAGTGCAATCTATGATTGCTGGGTGAAGTTTGTGTAGGTCTTGAGCGATTCTTGATCAAACGGTTGCTCCGGGCCTAAGAAGCAGCATCCCGGAGAAAAGTAGGCCGGACTCCACTGTGTGTTCTGCGCGAATTTTTGCCCATTGATGGCTTATTTAGTAGCCATCAGCGACTTTGCGGAGGCAATCCGCCGGCACCTGGCGTGACGACGGACTCTCATTGTGCCTGATCCAGTTTGAAGGCAACAGGTTTGGAAGGCGACCCGGATGCGTTCTGGCGGCACTGGGCATCATCGGCAGCGGCCGAGGGAAGCTCGAAGCCGTTGCGGGCCCAATCGGATCTTCAAGGGAAGACCCCTGGACAGCATCCAGGGGTCTTCGACCGCGGTCCGGTGTGTATGTCGGTGGCTCAGTTCCAAGGTCCCATTGGAACCCAAAAATCATCCGGGGAACTGAGCCAGACCACTAGAGACCAGTTGTACTTGCTCCATACTCTGCCTGCTCTGGGGTGAAGCCCTCGAAGAGCAGCTGGTCGACCAGCCCGGAACGCGAGAAGGAACTGAATTCCAAGTAGCTCTTGGCTTTCTTGGCCGCCTGCTCGTTCCAGTCGACAGTTACGCGGTCCGCAGCCCAGGTCGAATCCTCCGTCGAATACTTCTCGAACTCCAGTTGCCCGATCAGGCCGGTACGCGAGAAAGCGCTGAAATCGAGGTAGCTCTCAGCTTTCCGCAAGGCATTCCGCTGACTGACCGTCCCGGCCTTGGCCGCGGCCTCGGCCTCAGCCTTGGCCTTGGCGGCGGCATCGGCTGCGGCCTTCGCGGCGGCGTCCGCGTCAGCTTTTGCCTTTGCAGCAGCGTCTGCCTCCGCTTTGGATTTGGCAGCAGCATCAGCATCAGCCTTGTCCTTTGCCGCGGCCTCAGCCTCCGCGTCTGCCTTAGCTTTGGCGATGGCAGGATCCTCTGTTGGCGCTGCGGTAGAAACCACAACGGGATCTTTCACTGTGGAAACGGACGAGGCGGACGTGGGAGCTGATCCGGCGCGGGCGGAGTTTACGACAATGCTCAGAAGGATGACCACTCCTGTGACGATCAAGGCGACCTTCTTGTGCCTGTCGTAACCCTCCAGAGGAAGGCCCTGCTTGTCGCGCATCTTGTTGGTCAGCACGAGAATGAGGTCGACGAGTGCCCAGATGCCCAATCCCCCCAGGGTCAGGAGCTTAGCGATGCCCGTGCCGATCTTTCCAAGGTAAAAACGATCAATGCCGAATACGCCTAGTAACAGGGAAAGAAGCCAAGTGGCTAGAAATGACTTGTTGCTTACAGGTGCCGGGTTGTAACCGGTGGGAAAGGCGGCCGCGTAATCGACCGGGTATTGCTGACTCACGAAGATTCCTTTCGACGTCAATGTCGTTGAGGCATGACAAATGAGCGTTGTTGGGTTGATGCGAATGAAGTGTTGGTTGTGAGTTCAATAAGAGCAGGCCGAACCGCGCTGTCGGCAGATGAGCCAAGAAAATGCCCCCAAAGTTCCCCCCAAGAAACGGCGGGTCAAGATTCCCGCATGTTCGGATATTACCGCTTTGCAGCTAAATAGCAATGCGGGTGCAAGATTATTTCGGACATCGTTGGAAACGGACTTGTGGGCAGTCAAAATTGAGGCTTTCCTGCGCTGGTCCTGCGCTTGCTCCGCAGTTTGAAGGGTAAATTCAGGGCACTCGCACGGATTAGGGGGACGTCGTAATAATGAACAAACGATTCAATGCGCCACCAAACTGGCCAGCGCCGCCACCGGGATGGACACCGCCTCCCGGCTGGCAACCTGATCCTGCCTGGGGCCCGCTGCCGGCGGGGTGGCAGCTCTGGGTTGACGAGCCGACGCATGCCAATGGCACAGGTCACCTCCCTGAGATTCACGGTATTCCGTTGCCGGGGGACATACGCCAACCACCTAAGAAGCGACGCCGAGTCGTTTGGCTCGTGGTTCTGGCCGTCATTGTCGCTCTTTTTGCTGGATGTGCCGTGATTGCGTCCAGCTCTGGGTCCTCCTCCGCAGGATCCCAGCTGAATTCCAAGAGTGGCTCCAGAGTCTCGCAGGAGCAGGTCGATGCCGCCCCTGAACTTACTGAGCGCGACCTGGCGCTCCTCGTCAAGAGCCCAGACAGCCATGAAGGGCAGACAATCATTCTCTATGCCCACATCACACAGTTCGACGCGGCAACCGGAGAATGCACGTTTCGCGCCAATATCTCCTACATGAAGATGGATAAATCCTACGAATACGATGCGAATGCCGTTTTCCGGGCCGGCGACGGTGGCATAGGCTGCCAGGCGTTGAGCGGCTTCGTCACCGACGACGAGGTCCAAATAACTGCAACGTCACTGGGCTCGATCAGCTACGACACTCAAATCGGCGGTCGAACTACGGTTCCAGCATTCAGAGTCGAGAAGATAGCCTCAGTCAAGTAATCGATCGTTTGACTCGTCTACCTTCGGGTTTCCAGGCCTCCCTTGCCTGCAGCCGGGGGCAAGCCCGAGGTCACTGACCGGCGGGAAGAGCTGTCGGAACGGCTCGTCGAGGTGGCGGTTCCTAAAGCGTTCGACGACGGCGTGCCGGCTTCGTTCCCAAGGGGCGGCGCCGGCGGGGCTCGCCAGGGCGGAGATCCGGGCGCGGCTGGGGCTGCAGTCAGGACGGAGCGCATGGGTGGTTCGTCCTGGGGTGACGAGCGCCGGGTGGTGGTCGGTGCTACTTCCACGACAGGGAGCGCAGATTGTGTGCTTGGTGCCTCAATTGAGAGGGGAGCTCGACCAATAAGCCTTCACGTGGACGGCAAGTCCGCGGAGCCCGGTCCGTCGAACATCGCGCTGGTGTTGCTCTGGGGCACCACCACGTGGACGGCGTTGAGCTGGACGGTGAAGTCGGTGGGCGTGGTGGTCGCGATTTCGCCGTCGAGGTTCACCGGCAGCGGCGGCTCAGTGACCAGCCGGACGCTCCGGCTGGTCAGTTAGTACAGCTTGTCGTGTTCGATGAAGCTTCCGTTCTTGAGCAACCGCGGCCACTGAGAGGTTGACGAATGGGGTAGTTTGTCGTCGGGTAGCACCCACGGCACACCTGTATCCTGACAAGACAGGTTGAATGGCCACAGCGGCCATCAACCAAGCTCGGTTCGCGGCCGGATGACGGTCCGGAATCCTGGGCCGTAGCCAATCCATGTCGTGGAATCACCGCCGCAATCGTCAGTCGCCGATCGGCTCCTCTGACGCTTGGAATGGATCCTTATCACTACCGAGACGCCAGCTCCCGCAGGAATCCCGACGTCGGCCCTCAAGCCCGCGCGCACTGCCGCGGTGGATGATCCCGCCGTCGTGACCTGGGTTGAGGCCGGTGAGAGCATGACCGCGCGATGGCGTTCGGCGAACGGCAGGCCGGCGCCGACGCGCGTCGAAGTGGTCTCCGACTCCCTCACGGCCGATCAGGCGAACCGGATGGCATCACAGGGGATCGCGATGCTCTGGCATGGTGACTTCCACAACGCACGGCAGATCCTCAATGCCTTGGACCGCCGGATCGGCGCCGGAAAGAGGATCGCAGGCACTCCGGCCGATCAGTTCTATCGGCACCGCCAGTCCCGCTCGCACCGTGCACGCGTTCTCGGCCTGCTGCTGATTCCGCTCGATCCGGGCCCGGTGGTGCCGCTGCGCCGCGCACCGGACATCCGCGAGGCAGCCGCCGAAGCGTACGGTGACATCGGCGAACCCTCCGTTGTGTCCCTACACGAGCTAGTCGGGGCCATTGGCGCCCACGAGTGGCGGCGTAATGGCGTCCACGTCGATGCCCTGCAGGGCCGCATCCACCCGCACTATGGCACGTTCTTTCCCACCCGGAGCGAGTACGTGGATCTCGTCGCCGCCGCTGCGCTGCCTTCTGACACGCTGGCGTTCGACGTCGGAACCGGCACCGGGGTGCTCGCTGCCGTCCTCGCGCGCCGTGGCGTCCGCCGCGTGGTGGCGACTGACAATGAGCCGCGCGCAATCGCCTGCGCCGCTGAGAATTTCCGGAACCTCGGTGTCCAGGACCGAGCTGAAGCCGTCCTGACCGACATGTTCCCGCCCGGACGGGCGCCGCTGATCGTGTGCAACCCGCCCTGGATTCCGGCCACTCCGCATTCCAGCCTGGACAGCGCAGTCTACGACCCCGGGAGCCGGATGCTGTTCCGCTTCCTGAACGAGCTCTCCGACCATCTTGAGCCGGGCGGGGAGGGCTGGCTTGTCCTCTCCGACCTGGCCGAGCACCTTGGCCTGCGGTCGCGTGAGGATCTGCTGGCCGCCATCGAGGCGGCCGGCCTGAAGGTGATGGAACGGCTCGACACCAAGCCAACGCATCCGAAGGCATCGGACCGTGACGATCCCCTGTTCGAGGCGCGCTCGGCCGAGGTCACGTCCCTGTGGCGGCTTGCTCCCCGATAGTCAGAACCTTCCGCCGTCGGGAATCACGACGGCGGCCCGCCCGCTGGGCCCGGTCCGTCGAACCTCGCGCTGGTGCTGCTCTGGGGCACCACCACATGGACGGCGTTGCGCTGGACGGTGAAGTCGGCCGGCGTGGTGGTCGCGATCTCGCCGTCGAGGTTCACCGGCAGCGGGGGTTCGGTGACCAGCCGGACATGCCTGCTGGTCAGGTGGTGCACCCGGTCGTGTTCGATGAAGCTGCCGTCCTTGAGCAGCCGTGCGATGCTCACGTGCTCCCGGAGGGGGCCGGCAAGGATGGCGTAGATGTCCAGGAGGTGGTCATCGATCCCTGCGGTGGGGGAGACCGTGTTGCCGCCGCCGTAGTGCCGGCCGTTGCCGACGGCCACCTGGAGCAGGTTATCCAGTTCCATCGGCTCGTGGTCGCCCTCGGGGAACTCGAGGCGGGCCCGGAACGGCCTGTGCCGGGCATAGGCCCGCAGCGTCGCGATGCTGTATGCCAATGGTCCGATGTACCGCTTCAGGCGGGGGCTCAGTGCCTCGGTCACAGCCACCGACAGGCCCACGGACGCGACGTTGAGGAACGCCTCACCGTTGGCCCGGCCGAGGTCAATATCCACCACCTTCCCTTCGGCCACGGTGGCGCACGCCTCGGCAAGGTTGTTCGGTATCTCCAGGGTGCCGGCGAAGTCGTTGGCGGTGCCCAGCGGAAGAACGCCGAGCGCAACGCTGGTGCCGGCAACCCGGCCGGCGGCGCAGGACACGGTCCCGTCGCCGCCACCGACAACCACCAGGTCGTGTCCGTCCGCAAGCACCCGGTCAAGCGTCCCGGCCAGCTCGCCCCCGGATTGGATCTGGTGCACGGCGGAGATCGGCACGCCTGCCTTGCGCATCATGTCCACGGCAAGCTCGTGTGCAGCCCCTCGGCGTGATCCGGCGTTGATGACGACGGCGGCAGAGCGGGCGTCCCGGGCAGCTTTCATGTGGGCCATGTTAGGCGGCGGACCTGTGGGTTTCCTATGGCGCCGGCGGGAGATACATCCGAGACGCTGAGCCGTGGTCGCTCGGCCCGCGACGCCGGGGACCTTGGACTCTACCCCCGACGCCGGTATGAGCGTCCGATGGAACCACGACAGCTGGAACCGAACCCCGCACGCTCGCAGGGTAGGGCGCGGCACGGTTCGGCGAGGCAGTGAAAGGAAAGGGAGATGACCAGTACCGGTTCATTCTTGATTGTTGTCGGTGTTGACGGTTCCGAATATTCCCGGGCTGCACTGGACTGGGCCATGGATGAGGCCCGGCAGCGCAATGGCCAGCTCCGCCTGGTCACAGCCTGGAATAAGCCCCCGATGGCCTGGTATCCCGCTGTCCTTGAAACGGCGGCAGGTGAGATTGCGGCCGAAGAGTCCCCGGAGCAAGTCGCCCGGGCACGCCAGGGTGAGGCATTGAAGACCGCCGCAGACGGAGGCGTGGCCGCGGCTGGAGAACTAGTGGACACGCCATCACCTGCTTCGGCAATTCTGGACGCTGCCAAGGACGCGGATCTTATTGTCGTCGGATCCCGGGGTCACGGGGGATTTCCGGGTTTGCACCTGGGCTCGGTCTCCACTCAAGTTGTCACTCACGCTCAGTGTCCTGTCCTGGTGGTTCACCGCAAAGCGTGAATCTCCTGGAGCTTGCTGCTCCGGGATGGCCGGCGGGCACCGTTAGGAACGCCGGAATCCCCGGGAAGATTGGCTCTTGCGCCGCCGGAAAACTAGGCGTAACACTGTTAATACGTTCTTCGAAAGAAGGACGGGAACGAACAACAGGGAATCTTGGAACTCACTGTGGATCTGATCCACGTGGTCTGCCGATGACGAGGCAGGAAGCGCCGGAATTCCCGAAAGTTCGGGAGATGATGTTCGTCATAACGGAATCAAAACAGTCGAAGCCCCTTCAGCATTGCTGGTGGGGCTTCCCCTATTTTTGCGTTCGACGGCGGCGAGGTCGAGTCGCTGTAGCGGATTCTTCCCCGCTAGCCCGCCACCGCCGACTTCACCTCCTGCTTGGCCTGCATCCATTCGCTCATCCACGGCGCCCGGACGCTCGACGTGATGCGACAGTCGGCCACGAAAGTTCCCTTGGCGCCGGAGTCGATCCAATCCTGAAGCGCGGAAAGGTCCGCCAGGGAGCGGATGATCGCCGACTCAGCCCCCAAAGCACGGGCGACGCCGCTGAAGTCCACCTCGGGGATCAGCATCGGCTTTTCAGTCAGGCCCTGGGAGCCGTACTGGTGGATTTCCGCTCCGTAGGCGGCATCGTTGTAGATCACGATGACGGCGCTGCTGGCCGCCCCGACCAGCGATTCGAGGTCGGACAGGCCCATCAGGAAACCGCCGTCGCCGGAGGCCAGCACCAGGGTGCGGCCGTCCTCCACCGCGCGGGCTGCCCCGACGGCGCTGGCAAGGCCCAGCCCGATGGTCTGGAAGGCCGTGCCCACCATGACCAGGTCCTGCGGCCGCGGGATGTTCCAGTACATAGGGGCCCAGCCGAGGAAGTGCCCGCCGTCCTGGACCACGGTGCGGCGCTCCGGCAGCACCGCATCCAGCGCCGTGGCCAGGGCGCGCGGGTCCAGCCGGCCGTCCACGGTTTCGGTGGTGCCTGCGTGGTGGGCCGGTCCTTCGGCCAGGCGTTTGCGGGCTTCCGCCCGCCAGGCTTCTGCCTGGCCGGCGTTACGCGAGGCCGTGCCATCCAGCATTCCCAGAATGGTTCCCGCGGCAGACTTCACGTCTGCGCTGACGAACGTGTCCACCCGGGGGTGTGTCGGCTGCAGGGCGGCATCGATCTGGATGACGGTGCTGTCCGGGCCGAGCAGGTGCCCGAACCGCATGGTGAAGGGGCTCAGGCTTGCCCCGGCCACCAGGACCACATCGGCCTCACCCATGAGCCCGGCAGCGGTGTCGGTGCCGAAACCGCCGGCGACGCCCAAGTACCCCTCGCCTTTGAGGAGGTTGAGCGCCAGGGCGGTTCCGGCGGTCAGTGCGCCGAGGCGGTCGGCGAGTTCCCGGAGCTCCGGGCCGGCGCCGGCGAGGTGCGCACCGCGGCCGCCGAGGATCAGCGGCCGCTTCGCCCCGGCGAGCAGCCGGGCTACCTGCCCAAGGCCGCCGTCGACGTCGTCAATCACCGCCGGTGCCAGCGGCGCCGGAAGCTCTTCGTCCCCAGCCTCGAGAGCCGCGAGGTCATAGGGAATGGCAATCACGACGGCGGTGCGCTTGGTGAGTGCGTACTCCACCGCCTGCTGGGTGATGGAGCCCGCGGCGTCGCGGGTGACGGTGAAGGTGGCCGCGCCGAGTGCTGTGGCGATGGCTGACTGGTCCACGTCCTGGGGCCGGGCGCCGCTGCTCGGCGCGTCCCCGGTGACCAGCACGACCGGGATCTGCGCCTGGACCGACTCGGCGAGGGCGGTGAGTGCATTGGTGTAGCCGGGGCCGTAAGTGGTGGTGCCCGCGGCGAGGCGTCCTGACGTCCGGTAGTAGGCGTCGGCCGCGGCGATGGCGGCGCCTTCATGGCGGACGGCGGAGAAGCGGAGGCCCAGCTTTTCCGCGGCGTCCAGGAAGTAGACGTTTCCGTTGCCCATGACGCCGAAGACGTCGCTGACATAGCTGCTGAGAACCTGCGCCACGCGGCCGGAGACAGTGAGAGTAGTCATGCAGGAATCTTGTGGGCTGGTTCACAGATAGGCAAGAGAGCGGAATCTGATTGGGATATTTGGCAGGCAGATGCAGGGATGAGTGAAAATTTGCCCACTTGTGGTGTGCGTCACCCGTGCTTAGTGGGAGGGGCGGGATTCCTGCTCCGAGAGCCGGCTCAGGAGGCCGTCGTAGCGGGGCGGCATGAGTTCCAGGACGGAAATCGCCGTGCTGGTCCGCTGGATCCCCTCGATCTCCAGGATCTCGTTGGTGATGCGGTAGAGGTCGGCGGTACTGCGTGCCACCACCTTGGCCATGAGGTCCGCGTCCCCGGTGGTGGCGTGCACCTCGATGACCTCCGGGATCGCGGCGAGCCCGTCTTCCACTGCGCCTGTCCGGGTCTGGCTGATGGACAGCGAGAGGAAAGCCATGAGGTCATAGCCGAGTGCGGCGGGGTCCAGCCTCCGGCTGAAGGAGCGGAGGGCGCCGCTGCGCTCGAGCCGTGCCAGCCGGGCGTGGACCGTGTTCCGGGCGACGCCGAGCGTCCGCGAGAGTGCCAGGGCGCTGGCTTCTGGATCCTTGTCGAGGGCCAGGATGATCCTGCCGTCCAAGGAATCCAGGGTGCGGGGGTTCGGGATGGTCATATTTTCACCACAGTTACTAGAAGTTGAGCAGAAGTCCCAATGGCTTGAGGGTATCTTGCATTGTGGGGCGGGTCACAATCATGATCAGTCCTCATGACCCGTGATCAGATCCTGACCGCACCGGACACCGCGCTTCCCGCCCTTCGCGGCGCTGTGGCCGGACTTCCGCCGTACGTCCCGGGCCGGCGCAGCGCCGGCGTGGACATTGCAGCTCTCGCCAGCAACGAAAGCCACTACGAGCCGCTGCCCGCTGCCGCCGCCGCGGTGGCCGCAGCGGCCGGTACCATGAACCGCTACCCGGACAGTGCCGCCGTCGAACTCCGTGAACGGCTTGCCCGCCACCTCGGTGTCACGGCCGGAGAGGTGGCGGTGGGGCCGGGCAGCGTGGGCGTCCTCCAGCAGATCATCACCGGCCTGTGCGACGCCGGGGATGAAGTGATCTTCGCGTGGCGCTCCTTTGAGGCCTACCCCATCCTGGTTGAGCTGGCAGGCGCCCGGCCGGTCCGCATCCCGCTGGACGACGCAGAGGGGCACGACCTCGCTGCCATGGCCGCGGCCGTCACTGACCGCACCAAGGTGATCCTGCTCTGCACCCCCAACAACCCCACCGGCGTGCCGATCAGCCATGGACGCATCGAGGCCTTCCTGCAATCCGTCCGCTCGGACATCCTCGTGGTGATCGACGAGGCCTACGTGGAATACGCCGAAGCGGGCAGCGGCCCCGATTCCCTGGCGCTCTACGGCCGGTTCCCGAACGTCTGCATCCTGCGCACATTCTCGAAGGCGTACGGCCTCGCCGGCCTGCGCGTGGGCTACGCCGTGGCGGCGCCGGCCATCGCCGAGGGACTGCGTCGGACCGCCCTTCCCTTCTCGGTGAGCGCGCTGGCCCAGAAGGCGGCCGTCGCTTCGCTGGACGCGGGGGAGGAGATGGAAGCGCGGGTGGCCGCCGTCAGGGAGGAGCGCGCCCGGATGGCCGGGCAGCTGGAAGCCCAGGGCTGGAAACTGCAGCCGAGCCAGGGCAATTTCCTGTGGATCCGCGCGGACGAGAGCCTCCGGGCGAGGCTGGTGGACGCGTTTGACGCCGCGGGCGTCATGGTCCGGGCGTACCAGGGCGACGGCGTGCGGATCACCGTTGCCGATCCAGCCTCCAATGATCGCGTGCTCCGGCTTTTGGAAGCGCACGCAGCCTCGACAATCGACTGACCTTTTACCAACCCGTTCCGCCTACAACCAGAGGAATTCCCATGGAACAACAGACAAAGACGTCTGCCCGCGCCCTCGGCGCGGCACTTAAACCCCGCCAGCTCACTATGATGGGCCTGGGAAGCGCCATCGGTGCCGGCCTGTTCATCGGCTCAGGCGCCGGCATCCAGGCTGCCGGCCCGGCCGTGCTGATCTCCTACCTCGTGGCCGGCACGCTCATCATCCTGGTGATGTGGGCCCTCGGCGAGATGGCCGCCGCCAACCCGGACAGCGGCGCCTTCTCCGTCTACACCGCCAAGGCCTACGGGCCGGTGGCCGGTGCCACCGTGGGCTGGCTCTGGTGGCTGCAGCTCGTGGTGGTCATCGCAGCGGAAGCGCTCGGTGCGGCCGGCCTGCTGGCCACCATTTTCCCCGCGCTCCCGGTATGGCTGATGGCCTTCGTGTTCATCGTGGTGCTCACCGCCGTGAACCTCACCAGCGTGAAGAACTTCGGCGAGTTCGAGTTCTGGTTCGCGCTGCTCAAGGTGGCGGCCATCGTGGCGTTTCTGGCTGTGGGCGCTGCCCTGCTCTTCGGCTGGCTGCCGGGCGTCCAGTCGCCGGGCCTGTCCAACTTCACCGGTGCCGGCTTCGCACCTAGCGGCTTCGCCGGGATTGCCACGGCACTCTTCGTGGTGGCATTCGCGTTCGGCGGCACCGAGATCGTCTCCGTGGCGGCAGCTGAGACCGCCGAGCCTGCCCGCAGCGTGAAGAAGGCAGTCCGGACTGTGCTGTGGCGCATCCTGGTGTTCTACATCGGCGCCATCTTCGTCATCGCGGCTGTTGTTCCCGTCGGTTCGGCGGGGCTGAAGAGCCCGTTCGCCGCGGTGCTGGATGCCGCCGGCATGCCCGGCGCGGCCACCGCCATCACGCTCGTAGCCGTTGCCGCACTGCTCTCCGCCCTCAATGCCAACCTCTACGGTGCTTCCCGGATGGCGTATTCCCTCGCGGAGCGGGGTGAGGCTCCGCGCCTGCTTGCCTCGGTGTCCAAGGCCCGGGTTCCGGTTGTGGCAGTTCTGGCCAGCGTCGCGTTCGGCGTTGTCACGGTGGTGCTGGAACTGGCTTTTCCCGAGATGGTCCTCCCCGTCCTGCTTAACATTGTGGGCTCGACCTGCCTGCTGGTGTGGACGTCCGCGCTCCTGGCCCAGCTCGCGCTGCGCCTCCGCGCCGACCGCGACGGGACGGAACTTCCCCTGCGGATGCCGGGCTTCCCGTGGCTGACGGTGTTTGGTCTGGTCATCCTTGCGGCGATCTTCACAGTGGGCTTCATCGGCGAGGATTCCCGTCCCCAGCTTCTGAGCACTTTCGCACTCGTGGCGCTGCTGGCGGTGGCGAACTGGTTGAACCACCGGAACCGGAAGGTTGCGCCGGTTGTGGAATCTGCGGATAGTGCCAAGCAACCGGTTCTCATCGACTGAATCACCTGCTTTGAACCACTTCGCGGGTTGACTGCGTAGGAAGGGCGCGCCCGGCTTTCGCCGGGCGGGCCCTTCGCAACGTAGAAACTACTTGGTTACGTGAACGACCACTGCCTTCTCGACGGCTTGTTCCGATCCGGCGTTGTCGATTCCAGTAACTGTCCAGTTGCTGAGGAGTAGCACTGTCTTGCCGGTGTCTGAGTTGTAGACGATTTTTTTGAAGCCCAAGGCGGTCAGCTCATCGTCAAGTGCCTCTGCGTTCATGCCGGCAGTGTTGGCGGGGATTACGACAGTCGCTCGTGCAACAGGAGCTGGCGCTGGGGCCGCCACAGCTGCAGGAGCAACAGGTTCAGCTGTTACGGTCGCCGTCACAGTTGCCATGGCAGTGACGGTTGCCGTGGCCGTCTGAGTGACAGTCTGCGTGACGATGGGAGCTGCCTGCGGTGAGCCTGCGCAGCTCGAAAGGGTCATGCACAGGAGCACGCCACTGGCCAAAGTTGTGGTGAGTTTCAAAACTAATTCCCCTCTAAAACAAATGCAGGTAAATTGATTGCCTTCGTGCAGGGTTTTCGAATTCGGGCACGCCTGCAATACTTCGTGCCACGCCCTGACCAGACGATGAATTACTGTCTGAGATGGAACTCGCGAGTCGGATTGATCCTCTGGACCGCGTCCGGGGGAGTTGCCCTAGAATGACGGCGGTATTTCGGTCGTTTATGTTCTTCCGGTCACGGGGCCATTTATGTTGACGCCTTGACCGCTAGAACCGGACCGGACCGCTATAGCCCAGTGGTGCTCACTCCGTACTCGGCCTGTTCTGGGGTGAAGCCCTCGTAGAGCAGTTGCTCGACCAACCCACTGTGCGAGAAGGAGCTGAAGTCCAGGTAGCTCTTGGCGGATTTGGCCGCCTGCGCGTTCCAGTCGACAGTAATTCGGTCCACTGCCCATGTCGCATCCTCAGTCGAATATTTCTCGTATTCAAGCTGATGGATCAGACCAGGACGCGAGAAAGCACTGAAGTCGAGGTAATCACCAGCGGCCCGCAGAGCATTCTGCTGACTGATAGTTCCCCTTTTGGCTGCAGCTTCAGCCTCTGCAGCTGCCTTAGCTGCTGCGGCATCAGCGTCAGCCTTGGCTTTGACAGCCGCATCGGCCTCGGCTTTTGCCTTGGCTGCCGCATCGGCCTCAGCCTTAGCAGCTGCGTCAGCTTCCGCTTTTGCCTTGGCAGCCGCATCAGCATCAGCTTTGGCTTTGGCAGAGGCTTCAGCTTCAGCAGCAACTACGGCGGGATCTTTAGTGGGCGTCGGTGTGGCAGATGCGGTCTGAGCCGCAGCGGCGACCTTGGGAGTCGAAGCAGCGGGCTCAGCCGAAGGGGCAGAGCCTGCGCGGGCGGAGTTGACGACGATGCTCAGGAGAATGACAACGCCGGTGACGATCAACGCGATCTTCCTGTGCCTGTCATAGCCCTCCAGCTGAAGACCCTGCTTGTCCCTCATTTTGTTAGCAAGAATCAGGATGAGGTCAACGAGGGCCCAGATCCCCAAGCCGCCAAAGGTGACCAGCTTCAGAATGCCGGTTCCCACTTTGCCAAGGTAGAAGCGATCAACGCCGAAGACGCCAAGGAGCAGCGACAGCAGCCAGGTCGTCAGGAACGACTTATTGCTGGCAGGCAGCTGACCATAGCCGTAGTTCGGCGGATAGGGGGCGGTGTAGGGTTGCTGGCTCATGAGAGTCCTTTCATAGGACACCTGACCCGCGTGCGATGCGATGCGTGCGGGGTGGGTGCAGTGATGGACGCACATGGAGGAAATGGAGCGCGGCACAGAGGCGGTACACCGCAAAAGCCGACAAATACAAGCATCTTCGCTTCCCCCCAATAGCTTCAAAGTCACTCAATTAGATCCGAGAAAACATCGGCATTTCGGTTTCTAGGACAAAACTGCGTGAATCTTGATTTTCAATTGATGCTTTGTGAACCCCGCTAGCCAAGCCCTGGGGTGAGATTCGCGTTTACTATCTTTTAGAGGAGGTCGGCGGCGACCACTGGGCGCTATCCGTCAGATGTGCGGGCTTTGGCTCCGCCTTTGGCGAGCCCCATAAACATCGTCAGGTGCAGGACGTCCACGTGCTTGCGGGCAATGTCCACGGCTTCGTTGCCGTCGCCAGTGCGTAGGGCCGCCACCAGTGTCACGTGGTGGCAGTTCGACTTGTGTAGCATTTCGATCGGGTTGGGGATGAAGTGCTCGTAGAGCTCTGCCAGCGTGTCGTGGTACGCATCGACGGCGGTGCCCAGTCCTGACGCAGTGCCCACCAAGTGGCGGAACTGTTCGTCGGCCTGGTGGTAATCGGACCAGTCGGAGGATTCGGCCATCTCATGCATCAGCCGGTCGAGCTCGTCCAGCTGCTCAGCCGTGGCGTTGAGCGTCGCATAGTGCGTCACCGCGCATTCAAAGAGCAGCCTTCGGTCCACGAACCGGTTCACGGCCTGAGATCCTTCATTGCGCAGGCGATGCTGGATTTCGTCGCGGACCGGGGGAGAGTCGGTGAATTTGACGACGCGCGGGGTTTCCAGCTAACCCCGCCGAGGCAAAGGCATTTGAGGTCGGAAGTCGCGACCCCAGAAGGGCCCAGCAGGCCGCGTCTACCACACAAGGAGGTGCCCAGGGCCCTTCGAGCACTGGGCTCGTTCAGGCCGGCCGCCGCTTTCGTGTAAGCAGCAAAAGGTAGGTTTCTGGTGCGTATAGCTTAGGCCGGAGCGACGAGACAACGTGATCTGACCCTGGCACGTGCGAGGTCAGGATTCGGAGCGGACGACCGAATGAGGACTCGTCCAGGTTCCGTCCCGCCCATTCACTCAGCGGAACAGGCGGGACGGAAGCTTCTTTGCCTAGCCGGCTGCCCGGTAGAGGAAGGCGGCCATCGCGTCGCGGTTGATGGGTGCCAATGGCCGGTAGGTCCGTGATCCGTCGGCTTCGGTCCATCCA